>DATAZL010000001.1:0-155037 GCA_036272055.1 Polyangiaceae bacterium
CACGACGCTCTTCCGCTCGCTCAGGTAGAGGTACACGAGGACGGCGAACACCGCGACGAGGCTCGTCGGCCTGCATGCCGCCGCGGCACCGAGCATGACGCCGGCGAGCACCGCGTTGCTCCGCCGCTCCGCGCCCGCGAGCGTGAAGTACGCGCCCGCCGCGAGCAGCACCTGATTGACGGTCTGCTGCCAGATATTCTGACTCGAGATGGCCCACGCGCAGGTGCCGAGCGCGTAGGTGAGCGCGACGAAGAGCGCCTTTCGCCGTGAAGCGCGCCGGTCCACGATCAGAAAGAGCAGCACTGCGACGAACGCGACGTACGACGCAGAGCCGAGCTTCGCGATCGAAACCCGGAGCGGCAGGTTCCCGACGAAGCCGTGATCCACCGCATAAAACGGCGCGACGAACGGCAATATGGCGAGTCCGGGGATGGGCCCGAACGTGCTCACGTAGGTGTGCCGCCGCGGCGCGGGCACGATGTAATAGCGCGGCCCGTTGAACTCGAGCTTCCCGAGGTCGCGCCACTCGCGCGCGATGTGGTCGCCGAACAGGTTGTTCCAGCTCGTGAAGAAGAAGTCGTCCTTCTCGATGAAGGGCGGATGGCTCTTCCACTTGAAGAGTTCGGGAAAGTCGTCGGGGTCGAACGAGAGCTTGCCGGTCGAGAAGAGCGCGACGGGCAGATTGATGCTCGGTACGGCGTCGCCCTCGTCGAGGACGCTATCGTTTGCGAGATAGACGACGAAGAGCCCGACGAAGAGCAGGAGCGCGACGACCCAGCGCGGCTTCGCCGACGTCAGTCTACCGATGGCGCTCATGCCGCCTGGACTCGCACGGGTTCTCTCCTGCGACGCGCGTCGAGGGCGAGCCCCAATGCCCACGCGGCTTCCATCAGCCACCCCACGGCGGAGATGAACCCAGGAACGTGGCTCGCCTCGTACCAGAGGTGCAAGGTGAACTCACCCCGGGGAATGTCGTCCACGACGAGGAAGCCCTCGGGGCTCTCCCGGAGCCACGCGCCGGGCGCGCCGGAGAGTCGCCAGAAGGGATGATAAGCGACCTTCGCGAGGATGCGCGAACGCGGAAACTCGGTGCGCACCTTGACCACCAGATCGCCGCTCCGCGCCATCACGTCGAGCACGTGATTCGCCGGCGAGAGCTCGGCGATCGGCCTATCTTCGGCGTTTTTCAGGCGAAAAACCGAGTAGTGCGACGACACGTGAAGAAGCTCGAACGCGTCGGTGTCGGTGAGGAGCTTCGCCATGTCGAGGTCGTCGGTGACGATGGCGCCGGCGTTCGTCTTCCCCATCGCCTCGAGGATCCATTGCTTGCTCGGACTCCGGGTGGAAAAGAGCGAGTTGAACTCGCTCAGCGTCCAGCGAAGCTTGTACGGCACGACGCCGTAGTACGCGCCGAGCTGCGGCAAGCCGACGTGCTTCTGCGTGAGCACGAGGAAGTGCGACTGGTTGAGTCCGCCCGCATTCCAGTTCCACCCGAAGGCGTCCTCGACATAGAGACGTCCCCACTCTTTTTTCGCGTTCGCGGCGAGCCACGTCCAGAGCGTCTCGACCTGGGCCACGTCGTCGCGAAGGCTCGGCGGGTTGTCGTGACGCAACGGCGTGCCCCACCAGATGCCGAGCAGCGGCGCGACGAGCGCCGCGACGCCGAAGGCGCGCGCGTCGAGCCGCTCGACGGCGGGTGACGCGAGCATGTCGATGGCGGCGATGGCGAACGCGAGGCGCGCCCAGTCGATGAGACGCCAGCTCACGGGGCCGAGGAAATTCAGCGGCTGATAGCGGTGGACGACCAGGCAGCCGAGGATCGTCACGCCGACGTAGAACGCAGCGGCGGAGAGCTTGTCCTCGGCGCGACGGAACTTGACGAATGCGAGGACACCGAGCACCACCGGGACGAGGGACGGCAAGACGTCGGTGAGAAACAGGTCGTAGCGGATGCCCTCCGGGATGCGCGCGTCGAGCAGGTAGAGCGGCTCGCACGGCAGGACGAGGCGAGTCACGATATCGCTGAAACGGAACGCCGGGTGCGGCGCTGCGCTCACCTCCGACACCCACATCATCGTGAGCCAGTACTTGGCCGACGCGAGCGCCGCGATGCCGCATCCGACGAGGCGGCGCGTGAACTCCGCGCGCGTCAGCGTCCCCGCCTGGCGGTGAATCAGCGTCGTGACCCCCGCGATGATCGCGATGAGCGGCAGGACGAAGAGATGCGTGAGCGTCGCAACGGCGAGGAGCACCGACGCCGCGAAATGTTGGCGCGCCGTCAGCACCGGTCGCGCGAGCAGGTCGAACAGCAGGATGAGGAGGCCGGTCGCGAGGCCGTGCGTCCACATGCCGGCGAGCGGCGAGCCGATGCCCCACAGCGTCGAGGGCTGGACGAGCACCAGATAAGAGAGGAAGAGCGCAGCGAGCACCGACACGCGACGCCGCGCGACGTAGTAGAGCGCGAGCGACGGCGCAGCGACGCCGGCGAGCAGACACGCCGCGTACATCGGCCCGAGCGGCACGCCGGCCCGCGTGAGGAGCGCGAGGAGCGGATAGATGATCGGCGAGTGCAGCGTCCCGACGGGCAGACCTGCGAAGGCGAGCTCCGACCATCCGTTGCTGTCCGGTCGCGCGAGATCGTAGATCTCGGCCAGGTGCACCGGGTTGTCGATGTACGTGAGGTAAGCGCCCCCGAGGATCGGCCAAGCGACCACCACCGTCGTCGCGAGCAACGAGAGCAGCGCGAGCGCGTCTCGTCGTCCGAATTGCGGGGGCCCTGCCATTTCGCCGGCGCAATGTGCCGTCACGCGACGTTGCGGGCAAGAGCGCGATGATCTCGAATCCACGCAACCCACCGAACCGGTCCGCCGATGACGCGGGGTGCGGGAAAGAACCCAGGCGAATTCAGCGGTAGCTCGGCTCTCGTATCTTTCACTGACCGCGTGCGCGGTCCTCGGCTGCGGCTCTGCATCCACACAGGGTGACGGAGACGCAGCGCGGCCCGACGCAGGTCGTCATAGCGTCGAGGTGGACGCACGCGCGCCGGTCGAGCTGCCCGACGCGAGCACGCCGCCCACGCTCGCCACGGTTGAAACAGACGCTGGCGCGCCGGCGACTGATCTCGACGCCGGCACCATCGTCGAGGCGGGCGCCTCGACGCCGGAGACGCCAGGGTGCGTCCCCGAAGCCGGCGCGGACGAACCCGACGACTCCTTCGTCGATTCGAACTGCGACGGCATCGACGGGGACGTCGCGAGTGCCGTCTTCGTGGCGCCATCCGGCAATGACGGCGCCGACGGGACGATGACGTCCCCGCTGCGGTCACTGAAGCACGCCATCGACGTCGCGACCGCAGCCGGCAAGAGCGTCTATCTCTGCGACGGCGAATACGCCGAGGCCGTCGATCTCGAGAGCGGTGGCGTCAGCCTCTACGGCGGCTACGCCTGTGATCGCGGCTGGATGCGGGAGCGGGATCGCGCCACCGTGAAGCCGAAGAGCGGCGTCCCCTTCACGGTGAAGAACACGACGGCGCCGATGGTCGTCGATCGTCTGGCGTTCCGAGCCGTCGACGGGACGAGTGACGGTGCGAGCGTCGTCGCCGCCACCGTCGTGGGCGCCAAGCAGGTGCGTTTCCGCAACGCGCTCTTCGTCGCCGGGAACGCGACGACCGGCGCGTCCGGCACTCCGCTGCCCGATCCGTTGTGGGTCCGGCAAGCGCCGGCGGCCGACGCGGTGGCGCTTCCCGACGTCGAGGATTGCCGGACGCTGGCGAACGTCAAGTCGATGGTCTTCGGGGGCCCAGACTGCCTGCAATTCTCGGCTGGCGCTGCCGGCGCCGGACGTCTGTGCCCGAACGGCGACTCGATCGCCGGCGGTTGGGGCGGCCGCGGCGGCAACTGGATCACCGACTTCGGACAATACGGCGCGCCCGGCGCAGACGGCATTCCGTCTTCAGGAACTGCGCACGACGGCGCACCGGGCGTGAACGGCGATCCGGGAGCCGTGAGCACCGCGGGCTTCGGTGACATCCAGGCCGGCGTCTACGTCGCAAGCAACGACGGCAAGGACGGGAGCTACGGCGCGCGCGGGCAATCCGGCAGAGGCGGCGACGGTGGCGACGGCCCCGTCGGCAACGGTGCACCCGACTGGAGCTTCTGGCCCGGCGGCGGCGGCGGCCAGGGCGGCTACCCGGGTTGCGGCGGGCATGGCGGCCATCGCGGCTCCGCCGGCGGCGCGTCGCTCGGTCTGATCGTCGTGAATAGCGTCGTGCTGCTCGAGCAATCGACGGTCCAGACCGGGCGCGGCGGCGACGGTGGCACTGGGAGCGACGGTCAATCGGGTCAGCAAGGAGGCCCCGGCGGTAAAGGGGCACGGGCCGCGGCAGCGACGCTGCCGGAGACCGACGGCCGAGGCAGCGACGGCGGCAACGGCGGCGACGGCGGTAGTGGCGGCGCTGGCGGTCCCGGCGGCGGTGGCCCGTCGATCGCCATCGTGTGGACCGGGACGGCGCCCAGCATTGCGTCCGTCACCTACGAGCTCGGGACGCCCGGGTACGGCGGCACGTCCTCGGGCGTGAACGGGCCGAACGGCGTCGGTGGAGAAAGTGTCTCTCTCGATCAGATCAGGAGTGCGGGGCAATGAGGAACATCGAATGAAGAACGTCACGATCGTGTCCCTGTTCGTGTGCGCGTGCGCCAGCGCCGTGTGCACCCTCTCTTGCGGCCAGTCCAGTGGTCACACGAAGAGCAGTCCCCCGAAGAGCGTGCGCGACCGGTCACCCGGCGCGGACGCCGGAGCGCCATCGGGGCGCACCGTTTCCGGGAGCCCGACCGTCGACGGCGGGGTGAGCGAGGGCCAGCCGCCACCCGTCGTCGACGGGAACGGCCCCTGCGTACTCAGCGCCGATTGCCCGACCGGGCAGCACTGCGACCTCGGCGAGTGCTACCAGCAATGCAACGTTGAGACGCCGTGCGACGACGGCCAGACGTGCTCGTCACGCGGGCGCTGCCTCGACGCCGGGAAGACCGACTCCGATCCGGCTCCGGTCACCACCCGCGCCGGCACCATTCGCACCGACACCACGAACGTCCAGCTCACCGAGCGCGACGACAAGCTTCGCGTGCATCTCATCTCCGACGCGAAGGCCGACGTGAGCTACCGCGTCGAGGTGAACGCACCGTATCTATCGCTCGACGCGCTGCGCGGCTCGTTCAACGGCGACGTCACCCTCGAGCTCGGAGTCGACGCGACCGCCGCCGCCGGGAAAGATCTCTCCGGTTCGGTGCGCGTCGTGACGAGCCTCGGGAACGTGGTCCTCAACACGCCGATGCGGAGCAGCGTGACCGGCTCGTACCAGGGAGCGCTCGCGTACGACGGCGTCGCGGGCGGCCCGCAGATGGGCGCAACCCAGATCGGCCTCGACGTCAGCGAGAAGAACGGCAATCTCGTCGCGCGGTTCGTGCCGGAGCGCTCGCTGCTGTTCGCTCCCCTCGACGACCGGCAGAGCGTCGTCTCGGGTACCGGCTCCTTCACGTACACCGACGGCGTCGACGTCGTGATGCGCCAGGTGATTCCCGCCGGTTTCGCCGGCACCGACGACCTCTTCAATCGCGACATCGGGCGCGAGGTGCGGCTCCATCTCGCCCCGGGTGCACGCGGCGCACTCGACGGCACCTTCACCGAGACGATCTACGGATTGCTCGTCACGCCGCTGTCGCTCACGGGGCACGCTCACCTCGAGCGCATGCCGTGCAACGGCGACGCCGCGGCATGCGCGCCGCAGGTGCCGTCGGGCACGGCGGTCACAGCCATGCCCAAGGTCGACCCGAAGCAGGAACCCGACTTCGCCGCGACGTTTCCCGGCTGGTCGCTCGGCGGCTGCACCGACCCGCTGACGGATCGTGACCCGGGTCACACCGCACTCGCCGCGCTCGAGTACGACGCCGTCTATCACCAGCCCTTCCTCGACGGGCTGTCCGGCGACTGGCCGCTCACGACGGCCGACCCGATCGGAGAGCTTGCGACCGCGTGTGAAGCCGAGCTGAAGAAGACGTCGGCGGATCCGCGCTCGGCGTGTGCGCAGATCGCGCCGCTCGCCTGCTCGCTCGCCACCATCGACGCGAACGCACTCGGGAGCGATCTCTACGACGCCTTCGGTACGCTCTACGCTCACGTCCTCGACGTGCCGCTCTTCGTCGCTCAGAACGACCTCGTCGTCGCCGTGAAGGAGTCCTTCGTCAGCGGTTTCCGCGCCGAGCTCGAGCGGCTCGAGCACGCAAAGACGATGCTCCACGCACCGGCGCAGTGGGTCATGCACCCGCGACTCCTCGAGTACCTGCGCGTCGCCGATCCGAAGTATCACACCGGGGGAGACGAGGCGCCGACGTCACTCGCCGCCCGCACGCTGAGCCGCTTCCTGTTCGTCCGCTCGACGATCGACGCCGAAGAGGCACGCATCGACGCCGGCTCGAGCATCGGCACCGACGCCCAGCGACGTCAGACCGCGCAGAAGAAGGGACTCGAAGCGCTGCTCGAGGCCGCGACGCTCTACAGCCTCGCGAGCTCGTGGAAGTCGGTGCCGCCTGAGCTCGGCGCGGCCTTCGTCGACGTGCTCACGCCGATGGACGCCGGCTTTTCCGCCCTGACGGAGAAGGCTGGGTCGCTCGGCGTCGCCGACGGCGAGATCCCCAACGTCTACGAGCCGGGGCGCAAGCCGACGAACTTCGAGCAGCTCCTCGACATCGCCGACTCACGCATCCAGGCCGCCCTGCGGGACGAGACGAGCTTCACGTCAGAGACCCGTCAGTTCGAGGACGACGAGGACCGTCTCGCCGACGAGCTCGGTCAGGTCGTGAGCGGTTACGAGACGCAGATCAAGAGCGACTGCGGCGACTCCTTCGACCTGACGAAGACGGACTGGTCCACCTGCGGCAAGAACGACGCGGGCATCGTCGGCTCAAAGCTCATCGCCATCGAAGAAGCGCTCGCGCGTATGCAAAGCGCCGAGAGCCGCGTCGAGGACAAGGCGAAGGCCGTCAAGATCGAGCAGGACCGGATCGCCGCCATCGTGGGCGTCCGCGAGGGCACCATCGAATTCACCTTGAGCACCGGCGAGAAGCTCAAGGGCGTCGATCGCTCCGAGGCGGAGCTCGACGGAATGGAAAAGGCGCTCGAGATAGCGTCCCAGGCGAGCGTGTGGAACGGCGGCGCGCCGCTCGCGGAGGCAATCGGTGCCTTCGCCATCGCCGACGCCAAGGGCGAGCTCGAGGCGAGCCGTCAGGACGCACAGACGGCGCAGGACATGCAGGTCCAGGAAGACGCGCTGAATACCGAGAAGATCCAGAGCGCCGCCACCGTGAAGGGGCTCCTCGTCGACATGGCGCAAGCCAAGGTCGAGGCTCAAGAAGACGTCATCGGCGTGCTCTCGGCGCGCGTCGACGCCGAGAACGCGCTCGCCGACGCGAAGCGGCAGTTCTTGCTCCGCGGTCAGACGCTCGCGCGAATCGGGCAATCGTCGCTCCGCGATCCGACGGCGCGCATCCTCCAGAGTCGCGCGGCGCTCAATGCGATCCGTTCGCGCGCCGACGCACAGACGGGCTTGCTCCAGGCCGGTCGCGGACTCGAGTACTACCTCAATCACCCCATCGGTGACGCGCTCGGCGACGCCGTGCTGAACGCCTACGACTCCGACGAGGAGCAGCGCCTGCGGGACTGCTTCCAGACCATCTTCGATCAGAGCCGCGTCGCTCTCGCCAAGACCGAGGCGTACGTGACCGACGTCTCGGTGAGAAAGCTCCTCGGCATCGACGGCCCGCGCAAGGACGACGTCACCGGCGCGATCATCACCGAGGGCGAGCAGCTCCGTCAGGTTCTGCTCCAGAACCAGAACCTCGACGGCAAGGGCGGCGTCGCGATCGGGCTCTCCACGACGCTCGATCCCGGCAATCAGCTCTGGTCGTCCAACGTGTGCGACGACCGCATCACCCAGGTCGAAGCCCAGCTCGTGGGCGACTTCCTCGGCGACAACGAGGCCGAGGTGCACGTCGAGCTGCTCGGCGGCGGGGTCCTTCGCAAGTGCGACGGGGACGGGCTCATGAGCTGGTCGACGTCGGGGCACGCCGTCCTCCAGTCCGGCGTGAACACCTTCGGAACCGCGCCACCGAACGACTCGCTCCACGGCCTCGCCGTCGCGAGCTCCAAGTGGCAGGTGTCGATCCCCGGCGCGTCCGACGCGCCGTCCAACGCCGACCTGGACCTCACCAAGCTCGAGGACATCGTGCTCCGGATCCACCACGAAGCGCGCCCCATCCCCGACGGCCCGGCGCCCCTCGTATTCGATTGTCTTGGAGCCATCGGCGGCGGATGACGTCGGCGGGCCGGCGCACTCGTCGCGTGCGCCGGCCTATTCCCTGCGCCTTCTTCGAACCTGTGCTTAGCTACGGCCGTCGAAAGGATCCCCAGCGATGACCGAAATGCCTCCCGAGCGACGCGCCGCGTTCCACCAGATGACCGAGGGAACGCAGGATGACTGGATGATCATCGCGGGCAACGCCCTCGAGTTCAATCGTCACCTCCCCGACCGCGTGCTCCGGCATCTCGAGCTCTTGAAGGGTGATTTCGGCGGCTACGCCGTCGACCGCTACGAGCACAGCCTGCAAACGGCGACGCGAGCCCACCGCGACGGTCGCGACGAAGAGTACGTCGTCTGCGCGCTCCTCCACGACATCGGCGACACTCTCGGTTCGATGAATCACGCCGACATCGCGGCCGCGATCTTGAAACCGTTCGTCACCGAGCAGAACCTCTTTCTCGTCGAGAAGCACGCCATCTTCCAGGGCTACTACTTCTTCGAGTACCTCGGACTCGATCGCAACATGCGCGACAAGTTCCGCGACCACGAGTGGTTCTCCGAAGTCGAACACTTCTGCGCTGCCTACGACCAGAACTCCTTCGACCCCAGCTACGAGAGCATGAAGCTCTCCGAGTTCGAGCCCATGGTCCGCAACGTCATGGCCCGCCCCCGCCGCAGTATTTACATGCGAGAGTGACGGCTCTGCGGGGCGGGAAGACCACGCCTCACGCGCCAACGCGCGACGCGCCACGCGACGCGATCGCGTGTTTTTCGCATATAGCCTCCAGGCTATATGCCGATCTGGAATATTGCTGGAGGGGCACGCGTAGCCGCGGGCTCATGCGCGCGCTGCGCCGAAAGCCGAGCCGTCGCGGGCGGCTCGGCGTACTACGCGGGGATGCGATTGCTGCGAGCACCACACTGGCGCGCCGCGGCGCTCGTCGGCGCGCTCGCGACGGCAGGGTGCGGCTCTGGCAAGGACGGCACCGCGCCGGCGGCGTCTGCCGGCGCACCGGCCAACGGCGGCGGTACCGCGACTTCGACGAACGCCGCGGGCGGCGGCACGAGCAATGGCGGCACGCCGACGAACAACACTGGCGGCTCGAACACCGGCGGAACCCCGTCAAACCCCTCGGGCGGCAGCACTTCCGGCGCGGGCGGCAACGCCGCGGGCGGGGCGACCTCCGTCGGCGGCTCAGCGGGCAACGCCGCGGGCGGGGCGACCTCCATGGGCGGCTCAGCCGGCAACGCCGGCATTCCCGCGAACGGCGGCGCGAGTGGCGCGAGTGGCGCGGCGCTCTCTGCGAGGTGCGCGTCCGGTGCGGCGCTCTGCGACGACTTCGAGACGGGGAGCGGCGTGCCGGATTCCGCGAAGTGGAACGTCGTGACGAGCTATAGCGGGCAGCCTTCGTCGGTGAACTCCGTGGTCGTCGATGGCGCGCAGCACTTGCGCGGCGCGCACGCCGTTCATGTGCACACCGAGACGGGCGATCCGGTTTATCTCGAGACCAGGACGCTGCCGGGGTCCGGCAATCATTTCTTCGCGCGGGCGTTTGCTTACTTCGACGTGGATCCGGGGGCGCGCACGATGGGACACTGGGGCGCGATCGTCGGAGTGGGGCCGAAGAGCGGCGCGTCGCAGGACGTGGAGGTTCGCTTCGGCGGGCAGTTCGACATCCTCGTCGAGAATTACGAACCGAACGACGCTCTGCAGATCAGCTCGTCGCGCGACGGGTTCTACGACGACGGCACGCGCTTGCCGGTGCGCACCTGGACGTGCTTCGAAGTCGAGTTCGACGGCGACACCGACGAGCTGCGCGTCTTCATGGACGACGCAGAGCTCGAGCGATTGCACGTCACCGATTGGGGTCAGTTCGGACACAACGCGACCCCCGCCTGGTCCCCGGCTTACAAGCAGATTCGCATCGGCTATCAATCGTGGAACGCCGATACGCCGGTCGACGTCTGGTACGACGCCATCGCCGTCGACACGGTGCGTATCGGCTGCGCCGGCTGAGGCGTCCCCGGCACCGCTTTCCTGAGCCGCCGCGTCCGGGGTCGGCAACTACTCGGACGGCTGACGGGAACCCCATGGGAACCACGCTTTTCCGCCTCACTGCTGCCCTGTCCCTCTCCGCTCTCGCTCTCTCGGCGTGCGAGGGGAACATCGGCGGCTCTGATCATTCGGCCAGCCTCGGTCCAGGGGGCAACGGCTTCCAGGGGGGCTCCCTGGGCGGCGGGCCCGGCGGCGGCTCGTCACTTTCCGGCGGTGGCGCCTCCGCCGGCACGAGCAGCGGCACCGGTACGGCCGGCACGATGACGGACGCCGGCGTGGGCGGCACTCTCGTCGACCCCAATGCGGCCTCGCCGCTGCTCCCGGCGCGCATCCGCCGGTTGACGGACGCCGAGTTCGACACTTCCGTGAAGTCGCTCCTCGGCTTCGACTCGACGTTCGGCGCGAGCTTCACGCCCGACACACGGCAAGACGGCTTCTCGCGCAACGACGCGCAGCGGGTCGACCCGGTGTTCATCTCGCAGCTACAGGACGCCGCACAGCAGCTCGCGACGACGGCGCGCGGCAACGTGAACAATCTCGCACCCTGCTCCGACCAGGGCGGCAGCGAAGCGTGCGCGAAGACGTTCCTCACGACGTTCGCGGCGCGCGCCTATCGCCGGCCCGCCACCGACGCGGAGGTGACCGCGCTCCTCACCGTGTACCGTGTTGGCGCCGACGGCGCGACGTACGCCGACGGCATTCAAGCGACGATCCAGGCGGTGCTGGAGTCCCCCGGATTCCTCTACGTGACGGAGCTCGGTGACACGCCGCTCCAGGCGAAGACCACTCTGAATCAGTACGAGCTCGCGAGCGCGCTCGCGTACCTCGTCACGGGCTCTCCGCCGGACGACACGCTCCTCGCCGCCGCCAAGGCCGGCGATCTGAGCGACCCCGCGAAGCGTCAGTCCCAGCTCGATCGCTTGCTCGCGCTCCAGCCCGCCTCGACGCAGGTCGTGCGCCTCGTCGAGGAATGGCTCGGCATCGACGCCATCACCCAGACGGCAAAGGACTCCAACACCTATCCCGGCTTTGCCGCTCTCCGCGACTCGATGAAGAAAGAGGCTGACGATTTCACGGCAGAGGTGATGTGGAAAAACGGCGGGAGCGTCGGTGATCTGCTCTCCGCAAACTGGACCATCGCCGACGACTCGCTCGCGAGGATGTACCTGAACCTCGACCAGAACGGCGCGATCCCCCGCAACGGAAATCACGTCGATCTCAGCTCGGTGATCCGACGCGGCATCCTCGATCAGGGCGCGTTTCTTTCCATCTACGCGCACGCTACCGAGACGTCCCCGGTGCTGCGCGGTGTCGCGGTGCTCCGGCGCGTCGCTTGCTTCAACATCCCGTCACCGCAATCGCTGAACATCACCGTGGTACCCGTCGTGGCCGATCCTTCGAAGACCACTCGCGACCGGTTCGCCCAGCACGTCTCCGACAAGGTCTGTGCGTCGTGTCACACGAACATCGACTCGATCGGGTTCACCTTCGAGGACCTCGACGGGATGGGACAAGAGCGACCACGTCAGATGGAGAACGGCGCGCTCGTCCACACGGAGAACGGCATGACCGTGGACAGCTCGACGACCGTGCAAACCGGGCTCAGCTTCGACGGCAACTACGCCGACAGCTCCGCTCTCGATCAAGCTCTCGGCGCGAGCCCTGACGTGCTCGATTGCTTCGCGCGTAAGCTCTTCCGCAACGCGGCGACGCGGAGCGACCCCACGGTGGCCGGCGCGGAGACCGCGTTCCTGACGACCGCCTTTGCTCTCGCGCCGACCGCGCAGGGCAAGGTCCACGACCTTCTATCGGCCTTCGTCGCGAGCGATGCGTTCGTGAACAGGAGGGCCAGCGAGTGACGAACATGCGATTGACCCGAAGGCAGCTCCTTCGCGCGACGCTCGCCGGCGCCGCGAGCATCCCACTGATCCGCGCGCTCGAGGGCGTGTCGCGCGCGTCGGGACCGACGGCGCTGAAGAACTTCATCTGCATCTATCACCCGCACGGGATCGCCGCCGAGTACTGGGCGCTCCGCTCGGGCGAGACCGAGACGTCGTTCGACGTCACCTACGACGGTTGCTCGCTCCAGCCCTTCGACGACGCCGCGACCTACGGGAAGAGCTTCAAGGACAAGCTGCTCGTCATCGAAGGGGTGGACCATCTCTCGAACGCAAACGGACATGATTCGGCCGGCACCATCCTGACCGGCAGCACGATCTCCAATCAGAAGCCGCAGAACTCCTCGCTCGACCAGTTCCTCGCGGTCGAGAAGGGGCTCGGCATGTCGACACCGATCTCCAGCATCGCGCTAGGGGTCGGCAACGACGGAACGGCATCCGGGCTCACTCTCTCTTTCGGTCCCGGCGGCGCGCCGCTCCCGAAGATCATCGACCCGGTGGAGGCCTTCAACACGCTGTTCGGCAACCTCGTCGTGCCGAGTAATCCGGGATCTCAGGCAGACGCGGATCGCAAGCGCAAGGTCGGGCAGAGCATTCTCGACTTCGTCACCGGCGAGATCGGCACCCTCAGGCCGCGCCTCGGTGTGGTGGAGCAGCAAAAGCTCGACCAGCATCTGACGTCGATCCGCGAGCTCGAGAAGCGGCTCGCGCCGGGGATGGCGCCGAGCTCGTGCACGGTGCCGTCGATGCCCGACGCGACCAAGTTCCCATCGCTCAAGCAGTACAACGGCGGCGAGCCGTACTTCGAGGCGATCACCGACGCGCACATCGACGTGCTCGCGAGCGCGATCGCGTGCGGCGTGACCCAGTTCGGCACGCTCTTCATGAACGACCTGAGCTTCATGAACAACCCACTCGGGCTCCCCGCCGACAATCACGCGAACGTCGCACACACGTACAACGCTTCCCCGATCGGCGACAACAATCGCCCGGGCGACGGCGCTCCCGACACCTGGACACCGCTCGCGAAGTTCAATCGCTACAGCTACTCGAAGGTCGCGCGCCTCATGCAGAAGCTCGACGCGCTCGGCGCGCTCGACAACACCCTCATCTACGTCTCGAGCGACATGGGAAACCCTTCCCTGCACAGCACCCAGAACGTGCCCACGGTGCTCTGCGGCGGTACGGGGGGCATGTTCAAGATGGGCCGCCACATGCGGCTCGGCCCCGATTGCTCGGACGGCACGCCGTGGTGTGCGCCCGGTGACGCGACGTTCTCCGGCGTGTCGAACAATCACCTGCTCGTGTCGATCGCGCAGGCCTTCGGCGTCGACGTGAACACCTTCGGCACCCAGAACGAGACGAAGCACACCACCGGCACGCTGAGCGGCCTGACGTGACGAGCGCCGGCGAGAGGCGCGCGCGGTGCGCATCGCCGCCGCGCATCGCTGCGGCGTTTTCGCGACGACGGCTCCGCGGTCGCGGTGCGCGCGCTGTCAGCCTTCGGTGGGAGCGCGGGTCGAGCGCCGGTACTGGAGCGGCGTCTGCCCCGTCCAGCGGCGGAAGGCGCGGTGAAACGCCGTGGTTTGCGAGAAGCCGAGCTGCGTCGCGACCTGCGACAACGGCAGCTCTTGATCGCCGACGTAGCGGAGCGCGAGCCCCTCACGTACCTCCTCGAGGAGACGCGTGAACGTCGTGCCTTCGAGCTCGAGGCGGCGCTCGAGGGTGCGCGGGCTCATCTGCAGGCGCTGCGCGATGTGCGCGCACCCCGGATGGCCGTCAGCGAGCTCCTCGACGATGAGGCCCTTCACGCGGCGGGTGATGGGGAGCGCCTGCGGAAGCTCCGAAAGGACGCGCTCGGCGTGACGGCGCATGAGGTCGTGCAGGTTCGCGTCCGCGCTGCGGAGCGGTGCACGGAGGAGCTCCGCGTCGAACTCGAAGCCGTAGGACGGCGTGCCGAACGCGAGCTTCGCGCCGACGAAGGTGCGCTGGTACTCGGTGATGTCGGCGGGCATCGGGTGCGCGAGCATGACGGTGACGCGCGCGGAGTCCGGCGCGCCCCACGCGGCAGCGAGGACGCCGTAGAGGCCGCCCATCTGGAAATCCGCTGCCTGCCGGTTGAGCGGCACGCAGTTCTCGAGACGGGCAAGGACGCGCTCGCCCTTTGTCTCGATGCGGATGTCGAGCGCGTCGTTGACGAGCCGGATGAAGCGGCTCGCGGCGGTGATCGCGTCGAAGCCCGTCGAGGCGGACATCACGGCGTAGTCGAGCGCGCCGGCCTCGCCGCGCGTGCACTCGCGCGCGGCCTTGAGACCCAGATCGACGTCGCCGGTCCACAGGAGCGCCGCGTCGAGCATCTGATGAGCGATGGAGATCGCGATACGGTCGTCGGGCTCGAGGGCGTCGATGCTGGCGAGCGCCTCGGCCGGGATGTGCGGCGCACCGCGCAGAGCGCGCATGAACGGGCGCACGACGCGAAACGAATACGAAAGCTCACCCGCGGGTACCGGCTTGGGCGGCCGGGGCGAACCGAGGCGGACCCGACTCCGCAGCGGGGGCGACATGTCGCTCGACGGCGGGATCGACCCGTCGTCGGCCTGGAGCACCCGGTGCCGGAGGTCATGATGATCGCTGGCGAGCGCCTTCCGATCCATGGGCGTCATTTCGGTACCGGTGGCAGGTAGGGCCAATCGAAATAAATGCGACTGGGCGGACAGGCAGTCGAAAACTGCAGTGGCATTGCACCAGATCGGATCATCGCCCTTACTTGGTCACTTCAACCCCACCGGTTTTGTTTTTTCTCTTCGTGTTTGGACGCGTTAGCAATCTGGTCCCGTCTTTTTGCGGTCTCGAAACTGAAAACATCCATTGTCACCCGCCGCCAATGCCGACGAGGGCGCGTCGCCCTGGCACTGACGCCGTGCGCGATCATGCGCGCTCGCACAGCGACGGAAGAGCGCCGCGGAGTATTGACACCGCACGAAACTTCCGCAGCGACGGCGGGCGGGATATTCTCGTGGGAAACCTTTGCGCCCCTCCCGAGGAGACCTGTGAAGCGATTCCTGTGGCTCGGTGTTCTGCTGCTCTCGGCCTGTGACGATTCGAACGTGGTCACCCAGCGCAACGCGGACGCGGGCGTCGACGCTGCCGTCGATGCCGCACCCTCGTTCACGGAGACACCCGGCGTCTGTGAGCTCGGGAAGTGCCCCACGCCGAAGTCGGGTCTCGCCTGCTGTACGCCGGACGCGCACTGCGGAAGCGACCCGTCGGGGCTCGGGCTCACGTGCCAGCCGAACGACGAGGAGGGCTCGTCGCGAAAATGCGTGCTCGCCGAATGCCCGACGCCGCTCATCGGCGACAAATGCTGCACGCCGACGGCCAGCTGCGGCTGGGATCCCTTTGCATCCGGCCTGCTCTGTCTCGCGAACGCCCAGGTCAACTTGCCCGACGGCGGCGCCCCGGCTCCGGTGTGTGACCCCGCCGCGTGCCCGACGAGCGACGGCGGCGCCGCGGCATGCTGTCAGGCCAACGGCCAGTGCGGCGTCGACACCCTGGGCACCGGCGTCTGTTTCCCGCCGCCGAACTGCGATCTGACGAAGTGCCCGACGACGTTCGAGGGCGGTCCGCGCGCGTGCTGTCAGACGAACGGCGAGTGCGGCATCGACATCTTCAACATCGGGCTGTGCTTTGCGCCGCCCACGGCGCTCTGCGATCTCGCGAAGTGTCCCGTCACCGACGGCGGCGCGAAGGCGTGCTGTCTCTCGAACGGACAGTGCGGCGTCGACACGCTCGGACTCGGGCTCTGCTCCCTGCCGCCCGCGACGACCTGCGATCTCGCGGCATGTCCCAGGTCGGCAAGCGGCGTACTGGCGTGCTGTCTGCCGAACGGCGATTGCGGCTTCGACAGCCTCGGAATCGGCATCTGCTTCGCGCCCGCGGCGACGGGCGCCGACGGCGGTCCCGCGCCGATCAGCGAGCCGCCCAACGACCCGTCGATCACTGGTGAATGCCCGAGCTTCATCGGCGTCTCCGGACCGATCTGGGGATGCTGTAGCGGTTACGGCGTGTGCGGCCAGTTCGCGTCGAACCAGTGCTTCTTGCCGGTAGGAACGCAGATCCCGACGGGGCCGCCGCCCGCGGCGGATTCCGGCGTGACCGAGGCGTTCCTGCGCTGCACGCCGCCCGCGAAGATCCGCTGAATCACGCCGGCGTCCGGGTGCCGCCGCGGAGGTGCGACGATCTGTCGCACCCCGTCGGCGGGTGCCGGTGCTAAACGATTTCACGTGGACGATCAGCGGATTTTCTCGCGTGTCTACACTGTCGCGGCTGCCTGCGCGGCCGTCTCCGGTCTGCTCGCCGTCGGCTGCGGTTCGTCCGACGCCGCGCCCGCCGATCAGCTCCAGCAAGGAGCGACGCTGACGGTCGCCTCCGACGCGCACGCCATCAAGACGGAGATCTCCGCGGACGGCGATCACTACGCGCAGGGTCGGAACACGTTCGTCGTCAAGTTCGACCCCGGGACGACCGTGCTCGACAAGGCGTCGGCGTTCATGCCCGTGCACGGCCACGGCACGCCCGCCGCGCCGACGATCACCCAGGACGGCGACAGCTATCGCGTCTCGGATTTCATCTTCTCGATGCCCGGTCTCTGGAACGTGACCCTCGCCGTCTCCCTCGACGACGACGCGGACAAGGTCGAATTCTCTCTCGACGTCCCATGAAGCTCGTCGCCGCGCCGCTCTTCGCGGCGCTGTGGTTCACGACCGTCGGCGCGTTCGCCTGCCCGTGCCAGGGCTCGTCCGGTCCCGCCGCCGGCGTCACCAGCTCGAACGAGGTGCTCGGCGCGAGCCTCACCGAGACGACGCGCTTCGTGCCCGGACTCTGGCGTCCCAACGGCACTTACGCGCCGCTCGCTCCCGGTGAACGGGAAGCAGCGGAGGACGTGACGGCGATCGTCGGCTATCGCCCCATCGTCCCGCTCGAAGTGAGCGTCGAGGCCGCGCTCGGACATCAGTCGCTCACGTCGCCCTATTTTCACACCGCACGCACCGCCTTCGGCGACATGACGTTCCGCGCGCGCTGGGACGTTCTCGACGAGCCCATGCCGTTCGAGCATCCGCGCATCCCGTGGCCGGCAGTGACGCTCCTGCTCTCGGTGCGCGCGCCGACCGCGCCGTCGGGACGCGGCTCGGGGGACGTCTTCTCGGGGACGACGGGCTCGGTCGGCGCTTCCGCGACGAGCGAAGGGCTCGGCGCGTGGGAACCGTCGCTCGGTGCCGCCTTCGTGCACACCTTCGACGCTCGCTGGCAGATGTCGGCCTACGTCGAGGCCGCCTATCGCTTCTCCGACACGTACCTCGGCACGCCACGCCACCTCGGGCCACGTCTCTTCGCGCAGATCGGCGCGCGCTACGCGCCCACGCCCGCGACCGGCGTCGGCGTCGTCACCGACTACGGCTGGGAAGGCGACGTCGGGTTCGAGGGCCGCACGCAGCCCGACACCAGCCAGCGGATCTGGGGCGTCGGGGCGTTCGTCTATCTGAAGGCGGTGCCGTCACGCCTCCGCTGGGGCGCGCTCGTGCACTACGCGCCGCCGATAGACGGCATCGGCAAGAATGCGAGCCAGTCGACGAGCGTCTCGGTATCGCTCGGCTACGTTTTTCTTTGACGGGGGGCCTTGGCCCCCCGCAGCTTCGCCTTCGGCGAACTGCTCCCCCCGCCGCCTTCGCGGGCTCGCTTCGCTCGCGGGGCGATTACCGGTGACGGGATGACGGAGTTGACGGCGTGGGATTGGTTTGTGGGGGGCCTTGGCCCCCCGCAGCTTCGCCTTCGGCGAACTGCTGCCCCCGCCGCCTTCGCGGGCTCGCTTCGCTCGCGGGGGACCAAGGCCCGGCCAAGGCTCCCCTTGCAAAGTAAGCTCCGTCGTTACTCGCGGGGGGGGCGCTTCTGTAGCTTTCGCTGGAGGGAGCGTCGGTGGATCTTCAGGCGGCGCGCCGCCTCGGAGATGTTGCCGTCGCAGTCGGTGAGGACGCGGTTGATGTGCTCCCACTCGGCGCGCGCGAGCGACGGCGCTGCATACCCCGCCGACGGCGCGACCGCCGCGACATCGCTACGTGCGAACGCCGCGAGCACGTCGTCCACGTCGGCGGGCTTCGTGATGTAGCCGGTGGCGCCGAGGCGCACCGCGTCCATCGCCGTCGCGATGCTGCCGTAGCCCGTCAGGACGACGATCTTCGTCTCGGCGTCGATCGCGCGGAGGGCGCGCACGACGTCGAGCCCCGACTCGGCGCCGAGCCGCAGATCGACGACGGCGTACTCCGGGCTCTCGTCGGTCGCGATGGAACGCGCCTCGGCGTCGCTCGAGGCTTCCCACGCCTCGTACCCGCGCTGCCGGAACGCGGCGGCGAGACGCGAGCGCAGCGTGTCGTCGTCGTCCACGACGAGGATCGAGCGGGGGCTCGTCGCTTCGAGCTGCGAGGACGGGTCGGAGTTTGACAAGAGGATCCTAGCTAGCGCCCGCCACGAGCGGCGACCTCATGGCGATGCACGCTGCCGGAAGCGTACATAGCACCCGTGTCCCCCGCCCCACTTTCGATTCGATGTCGAGCTTGCCACCCAGCAGGTCGAACACCGTGCGCGTCAGATAGAGCCCGAGGCCCATTCCGCGGCCCGAATCCTTGGTCGTGAAGAACGGCTCCGTCGCTCGCGAGAGCACCTCTGGCGACATGCCCGCCCCGAAATCGACGACCTCGAACACGACGCCGCCGTCCTTGCCGTGGAGCACCTGGAGCACGATCTCGGCCGCGTCGTCGGAGGCGTCGATACCGTTCTTGAGTACGTTACGCAGCGCCCGCGTGACCGCGTGGAGTGGCACGTTGATGGCGCCGTCCGCATCGACGCCGCGCGCCCACTCGATGCGCACCCGCGCCGGTGCCGGGAGCCGCTCTATCGCCGCCCGCACCAAAACCGACAGCGCGATCCGCGACGGCAGCTCGCCCGGGCTCTCTCCGGCGTCGCCCGCCATCTGGCTCAGGATCGACCGGCAGCGCTCGACCTGCTGGCGAATGAGACGCGCGTCCTCCGCGACGCTCCGCTGCTCGACGGGCCGCTCGAGCTCCTTTGCGACCACCGCGATGGTCGCAAGTGGCGTCCCGAGCTCGTGCGCTGCGCCGGCGGCGAGGGTCGCCATCGATGCGAGCTTCTCGGTGCGCGCGCCGCGATCACGAGCCCGCGCCAGATCGACCTCGCGGTCGGCGAGCGCGCGCGTCACCCGATGCATGAAGTAGACGATGAACGCCGCGGCGGTCGCGAAGGCCACCCACATGCCGCGAAGGTGCATGCTGAGCGGCTCGCCGTTCGCCGTCATATGATGGTGAGCGTGGGAGAACGCATCCATCGGCAGCGGCACGTGCCGGACGAAGAGCGCGGCGCTCGCGCTCACCGAGAGAAGAACGAGCGGCCACGTCCAGCGCGGCGGAAGCACCAGCGCCGCCAGCGCGATGTGCACCAGGTAGAGGAAGCTGAACGGGTTCATGGGGCCACCCGTGAAATAGAGGAGCCCGGTGAAGCAGCACACGTCGGCCGCGAGCGCGAGCGCGATCACCGCCTCACCAACGCGCGCTGCACGACGGAGCCACACCGTCGCGCCGACGTTGACCGCCGCTTCGAGCGACAGAATGCCGGCGAGCGGCTCGAGCGGAAGCCGTATCTTCGCCCAGAAATGCACCACGACGATGAGGAGCGCTTGCCCGAGGATCGTCGCCCAGCGAAGGCGCACGAGCCACGACATGTTGATGCGATGAACCTCGTCGTCCGCCCCACCGCGCTCGCGCGGCGCCGCAGGACTTACTGCAAGCTCAACGGCGTTGTACTCCCGAGACGGCGCCTGCATCGACGTCCCAGCATACGGGTTAAGGGCTTCGCCGCCCTGCGGCTTACTGTCGCACCCTGGCCGCGTTCAGCCCTTCGGGATGACGAACGTGGGCGTCGCGACTCTGAATGCAGGTGATTCTCCACCGTCGGCGGTAGGAACCCCGATGCTCAGAATCAGCTCACACTTGCCATCCATCGAAGCGGCAATGGGCGCGAGAACATAGTTGCCGTCTCCGATAGCACTCACCTTCACGGGCTTTTGGGCACACGCGTGTCCCATCACTGGCATCCATGTCGTCACGGAAATAGCGAGATCGTCGGCCGGTTGACCGCTACCGATTGCCATGACGTGCAGCTCAGCAGAGCTCGCCGGTCCGATGTGAAGCGGTTGTTCGGGGGCGGTGCGCAGCTCTATCTGGAACTGTCCGTCAGGGGTCGTGAACGTGGACAGAGGCATCACGGGAAAGACGGGCGCAGTTGGTGAGCTGGCGTCAGCGTGCCCGCCCTCAACCGGAGCTCGATCGCTGCTGCACCCGAGAAGCAGTGCAAAGGCGCTGATCGCCAGACCCACCAACGCCAAACGGGGTTTCTCAACGCAAACTTTGCGATGTACCCGAGAGGTACATCGCAAAGTTTTCCCCGAGGACTGCCGTACGCAATCGTCGTGAGCGAGGCCCGGTGCGGCGTTGCGCATGAACGATGTCCCGTCGCTTCCGCGCTACTGCGCGACCATGAACGTCGGGGTCGTCACGGCGATCTTGGCGGAGGGGCCGCCGTCGGGGAGCGTTTCGGTGAGGCTCAGCTGGAGCTCGCAGGCGCCGGGCATGGAGGCGACGAGAGGCGTGAGGAGGTACATGCCGCTGCCCATCGCCTCTACCTTCACGGGCGCCTCGGAACACTTGTGGCGCATGACGGGCATCCACGTTGCGACGCTGATCGACAGACCGTCGACCGGGTTGCCAGAGGTGGCGTCGGTGATCGTGAGCATGCCCTCATTGTTCGGGCCGACGTGAATCGGCTGGGCGGGCGAGGTACGTAGCTCGATCTTGAGCGCACTGTCGGGGGTCATGAATGTGGAGAGTGCGGCCCCCGGGAATGACGTCCCGCCGTCGGCTGGAGCACCGCCGCTCGCGGTGCCACCGGTACCCGACACGTCGGTCTTCGTACCCATGTTGCCGGAGTCGCTCCCGCACGCGACGGCGGAAAACAGCGCAGCCGATGCTGCAACGCACGCGATCAATCTATTAACGCTTTGCATTATTCGGCTCTCGAGGTTTTTCCGTCCGCTGTGTCTACGCTGCCGCCACCCAGTCAGTTACGCAAGGCGTGAACGAGCTCAACGGCAGCGACAAATTGACGCATACCGGGTCTCCTCGCGCGACGTATACACCCTGAATCCTTCCCACGAACATGGAGCCCTCATGCTGAAAGAATCTCGCCCGCTGCGCGCGCCGCTGGCCGCACGAATCATCCTCGCGTCGGCCGCCCTCGGTGCCGTCTTCGCTGCCAGCGCTTGCTCGAGTGACAGCTCGCCGAGCGGCACCGACGGCGGAACCGGCGGCGATACGTCCACCGGCGGCTCCGGCGGCAAGAGCACCGGCGGAACGTCGACCGGCGGCGCGGGCGGCGGTGGCGGCGCGGGCGGCGGTGGCGGCACGTGCACCGGCAAGCCCTCGGCCGGCACCAACGACGCGAACCACTGCGTCTCCGACGACGGCGGCATGATCAAGCAGGCGACCGGCGTGTGCGCGCAGGATTCCGACTCTGGTCTCCCGCCCGAGCCCACGGGCGACGCCGGCGCGGACGACAGCGACTACGGCACCACGCTTTACGGAACCTCGGGTGACGACGACGACTGCAAGTACCACGTCAGCTACACCGTCCCCGCGATCTGCGAGAACGACGGCGTGACGTTCACCGCCACCGTGACGAACACGGCCGACGGCAAGCCGACGACCGGCGCGTACCCGTACCTCGAGACGACGCTCGACGGCCTGCCCTCCGCGTCGACCGCGGTGCAGGCGTACAAGGAGACGTCGCCCGGCGTGTACACGATCGGCCCGGTCGTCTTCGACAAGGCCGGCAAGTGGGTCACGCGTTTCCACTTCTTCGAGGACTGCAGCGACGCCCCCGAAGATTCGCCGCACGGCCACATCGCCTTCTACATCGACGTACCCTGAGTACGTCGTAGACCCTGACCCGGTCGCGTGAGCCCGTTTCGGTCGTCGAATGGCGACCGGAACGGGCTTCACTGTTTCGCGCCGCCGGCGATCCAGCACGCCAGCGTCTGACGATCGCCGTCGGAGAGCGGATCCAGCGGCGGGGGCGGCATGCGGCACTGCGCGACGAGCGTGTTCATCGTCACTCGCGTCTTGAGCGCGCTCACGAGACGATAGCTCGTGAGGGACGGGTTCGGGTTCTGACCCTTGGCCTGGTGACATCCGACGCAGTTCGCCTCGAGGATCGGCGCGACGTCCTTGGTGTACGTAGGGAACGGCGCGGCGCAGCTCGGCGTCACCATCGTGCACGTGGCGAGCTTGCTCGCGACGCCCTTCACGTCCTCGTCGCCCTTGCAGTCCGACGCGGGCAAGTCGCTGTCCGCCGGCGCGGCCCAGAGATGACCGGGAGACGCCGCGCTCGCCGGGTTCACGTGGCAATCGGCGCACGAGCCGTCGCGGTGCATCTCGGTCGTCATCACCCTGGAAAATCCCTGCACCGTGGCCACGGCGGTCACCGGATAGACGCTCGCGAACGCACCGCGCGGGACCCAGAAATTGCCGACGCAGTTCGCCGTGACGTCGTAGGTATGGTTCTTCGAGTCGAGAAGCCGCACGACGGCGCCGGCACCGGGTGCGTCACTGTCCTGCTGCGCGTAGAGGGTGCCGCCGAACGCCATCTCGAGATCCCCTGGGCCCTCACCACCGTGACACGTCAAACACGGTTGCCCTGGACGATGCGTCGGTCCCTGGCGAACGCCGGCCTTCTCTCCGCCGAGCGCGTCGACGGCGCGATCGTGCACGGGGTCCGCGCAACTCACGGCGACGGCGAGCGACACGACCAATGCGAAGCCGCTCACGGTACGCATAGCGGCCTCGGATTCTGCGGGATCGCGTTGTTGCAGTCGGCACCGGCCTGATCGGTCTGCCCGGCGATCCACTCGGTGAGGCAGTGATCGCCGTCGCTGCCCGCCGCGAACACGACGCCGCCGGTGTGCTTCTCGGTGCCGCGCGCCTTGCGGATCACGGTGAGCCGCTCGGGGTGCTTCCCGCCGTCCTTCACGACGGCCGCGAGGATCTCGGGCTCGAGACCGACGAAGGACTGGTAATCGGCGTCGATCTCCGCCTGCTTTGTCATCGCGCCGCACGGCACATCGGTCGGATCGAGCCGCCGACCCTGCATGCCGTAGAGACGCAGATTGCGTCCGACTCCGCCGTGGCAGTCGATGGATCCGCAGAAGAAGACGAGCGGCGTCGTCACGGAATCGAAGCCCGTCTCGGGCGGCAGGGTGAACTGCGCGGTCGCGCCCTCGTAGCTCGACGAGCAACCGAACAGCGTCGCGACGACGCCGGCGAGCAGCGCGAGGACGGCGCGCGTATTCATTCGAACACCCCCAGCACCGTCAGCGTCGCGAGCTCTGCGTTGCGCGACGTCACGTAAAGGTCGTCGAGGAATTCGGTGTGAATCACGCCGCCATGGAGCTGCAAGGCGACCGACGACGGCTTGTTCGTCGGGCCCACGGCAAAGTTCGCTCCCGCGCCGAGCCCGAACGTCGACAATGGCCCGAGCTCGCGATCGCCGGTGCGATACGCCGGCAGGTCGAACTTGCCGTCGGCGCCGAAGCGCGCGACGTAGGCGCGGTTCCAGAAGAAAACCGGGGTCTGGGCGTTGAACCGGAACCAGGGCCACACCGTCCACCGGCGCGAGAGATCCGCGATGTAACGAATCTCGGTCGTCGACGCGTGGAGGAGCCACGTATCCGTGTAGAGCCGCTCGTCGATGCGCAGCGTCGCGTGCGCGAAGCGATAGCCGAAGCGCGCCGTGAGCGAGTACCGCTCGCGCGTCAGCGGCAACTGCTCGAGCGGGCGGACCTGCAGGCGCCGCTCATTAACGTCATCGATGGAGTCGCCCTTGACGATCTTCGCGGCGTTCTCCGCGGAGAACATCGGGATATAGCGGTACGGCTTCGACTGATCGCCGCGCTCGAGGATCGCCTCGCCCGTCATCGAGAGCACCGCCGCGGGGCCGAGCGTCAAGGAGACGCCCGCTGTGATGGAATCCTGCGCGAGCGACCGGGAGAACACCGAGAACGGCGTCCCGGTCCGACCGATGGTGTCCTGGTCGCGCGCATAGCCGAGGAACACGGTGTGACCCTGCTTCGCGAAATCCCAGAACACGTCGAGGCCGCCCGCCGTGGACGAATAGTCCGGCTCCCGCGACACGGCGCCCGAGGCGTGGATCCCGACGTCATGAGGCTTATACGTAGCCTCGAGCGATCCGGCTTGCCGAACCTCGTTCCAGTGCTGCGAAGCCGTGGAAACGACATCCACCGACGCGGCAGAGATGACGTCGACCAGGTACTCTGCTCGGATGTTCCAGGTGGAATAGCGATCGCCTAGCTCGGCGGTTGCTACCGGCGTGACGACCGTCACGTGGTCGGTGTCGGTGTAAAACGTCGTCGCGCCCGAAGCGCGGGCAACGAGCGGAAGTCGTGACGCATTGCTCTCACCGACTCCCGCGGCCGTCGTTGCCGGTGCCGGCGCTGGCGCCGCGACCGGCGTCGTCACAGTGGCGTCGCTACTCGCCGGCGGCGCGGCTGCGACGACGCGGGGCAGCAGGAGCGCCGCTGCGACGACGCCCGCGAGCCTCAGTTGCAGCCACATCCGCTGGACGCTCCCACCGCGCCGCCCGTGGCCCCCTCGTGGACGGCGTTGACGTGCGACTCGGCAGGATTGGTCATCTCCCCGAGCTGCATCGTGGGGTGCGCGAGCCGTTCGCGCTGGTACGCAGCGACGTGCCCGCACCCCGTGGAACCCATCGTCACCAGCAAGAAGAGCGCGGCGATGGGCCATCGCCGCGGGCGTTCGAGCGCGAAATTCTGCACCCGCAGGCTGCCGAACACGACGCGGAACATCGCACGGAAGGGCGACACTGGCCAGCCATAGCGCGCGACCAGGACCACGCTGAAGGCTACCCGAACGCCGGAGGAAGTTCAGTGCGACACGTCGTCGCAGGCGGCGCCGTCAGCGCAACGGCAGTATGAGATTTCCTTTAGAGCTCAGGCGCCGACCGTTTTCAGAGGTGCACGGTGAGCGTGCCGACGACGGTGCGCGGCGGCGCGGCGGTCAGGTGCGTCGCGATCGACGCCGGCTGTTGCCCGGGCCGGACGCTCCAGTTCGAGATGTAGACCTCGGCGTCGTCGGCGTAACGCGAGCCCGGCAGATTGTACGCATCGACGCCGAGCTCGAACGCGCCCGCGCGCGCACCCGCGTGCGCGTTCAGCACGTGGGACACTGGACCGATCACGGTGTCCGTCAGGTGCTTGCCAGAGAGGAACGTGTAGCCGACCCCGACCTTGCCCTTCACCGGCTTCCCGAAGAGCGTCCCGAGCGGCTGCTCCGCCGAAGCGTCGATGCGCAGGAGCACCGGAGGGACGCTCGGCACGTAGTGCGAGACGCCCGTGATGCGCGTCGTGAACGTGGCATCCGTCACCGAGAGCGCGGTCGACGCGAGGAGCCAGTCGAGCGGGCGCGCGAGCAGCGACCCGACCACGCCGCGGCGGATGCTCGCGCCCTCCGTCTCGAGGCCGCCGGATTCCGCGACGAAGACGAGCTCATTTTCGACGAGCGTCTCGAAGGCGGCGATCGACGCCCGGTACCGTCGCTTCGAGTCGCTGACGCGTATCCCCGTCTCGAAGGACCGCACCTTGGAGTACGGCTTTCTGACGGTACCCGGGATCTGCGCCGCGTCGACGGAGCGAAAGCCCTCGCCGTACGAAGCGCCAACGGCAACGTCGGAGGTGACGTCGAGCTCGGCAGTGACGCGCGGGCTCACGGCGAGGCCGTCGAGGTGCTGGCGCGCGCCGGTTCCGAGCGCCACCACGCCCACGAGCCGGTCGTCCACGGTCTGCGCGAGCAGATCCGCCCGTGGTCCGCCGGCGATGCGGAGTCGCTTCCAGAGTCGCAGATCGAGATCGACGTAGGCGCCCGCGTCGAGCGTGCCGATCCCTGCGTCGAGCCGGCGGTCCCACACGACGAGCGTGTCTGGCACGAGCAAGCTCTTCGACTGATTCACGTGCGCGGCGCGCATCAAGACGCCGGGCTCCACGACGAGCTCGCCGAAGCTCCCGAGGGCGAGCGGCGCCATGCGGTAGCTCGTGGTCAGACCCGCCGCGACCTCACGCTGCTTCGTCTCGAAGAGATCCCCGAGACCGGAGAGCGACGGATCGTCCTGCGACGTCTCGAGCGCGCCGGCAAAGTTCTGGCGAGCGCGAAAATCCGTCCAGGTCACCCACGGTACGATCTCGGCGTGCGAGCCGTCGGTCGCGGTGCGGTCGAACGTCGCCGCGACGAGCACCCGCGACGAGTCGATCGACTGACCGCCGGCGAAGCTCGGATACGAACCGTAGAAGCCGATACGACCCGCGTCGACGTCGTCTTGCCGCACCACGCCGGGAAGCTTCGACGCGGTACTGTACGCCGTCGCGAGGAGCTTCACGTGGTCGCGCCGTCCCAGATCGAAGCCGTACTGCGCGTTCACGGAGCCGGAATCGCCGGAGCGGAGCACGCCGAACCCGTCGGTGTGCCGTAGCGAGAACGCCGCGAAGGTGTCCGCATCGCCGTCGCGCGGCGCGGTGATACCGACGAGCCGCACCTGATTGAACGAGCCGTAGCTCAGGCCGACGCTCGAGCCGCGCTCCGCTGCACCGAGGTCGAACGCGGCGCTCCCGACGATGGACGCGTCACCCTGACGCGGATCATACGGGCCCTCGAGCACCCGCACGCTCCGCACGATCTCCGGGATGATGAAATTGACGTCGACGTAGCCCTGGCCTCGCACGTGCACAGGCGCGTTCAGCGGGATGCGCCCGAGGGTCATCTCGATGCCCGAGCCGTGCTCGAGGTCCCACCCGCGCAGATAGACGTCGTTGCCGAGCCCCTCACCGTCCTCGTGATCGACGAAGAAACCGGGCGCCGCAGAGAGAAGCTCGCTCGTCTGCTGGCGTGGCGACGCCTGGAGCACTTCACGGCTCACCCGGACGTCGCCGAGCCCGCGCGCCGTCGCAGCCATACCGTGCACCTCGACGGTCTGCTCGTCAGTGGCCGGGGCTGTAACCTCCTCCGCCCGGACCGTGCCCGTCCGGAACGACAGCGCGAGCACGGCAGCCGCCAGATGCCGCGTCGCGATACGTGTCACTGGACGACGAACTGCGCCGTCGCGGTGTCACCGTCCGCGCTCGACGTGATCGGATAGATCCCCTCGACGAGCGGCACGGTAAATTTCAGCGTCGCATCGGCGCCCGGATCCAGGGGATCCACCGTCGCCCCGTCGGGGAAGCAGGACTTCGTCGCGCAGCCGTTGTCGTTCGGGGTCTTGATACAGCCGACCGAGAAGCCGTGCGGCGCGTCACCCGTGTTGTGCAGATTCAACGTGATGGCAGCCGTGTTCTGGGCCTTCAGGATCATCGGCGTGAACGCGGTGTCGTCGATGGTGACGTCGAAGGTGTACTTGCCGCCGACGACGCCGTCTGCATCATCGGGCTTGCAAGGGTCACCGCTCCCGCCGTCGCCCCCGCCGCAGCCGACGACCACGAGGAGCGAACCGCATGCAACCAGTGAGCGAAGGCGCGGGGACCGGGCGGGGCAAAGCGAGACCATCGGGGCGGATGCTAGGCAAAGCCGGCCCTTCGCGGCATCCGGCAGATGCCGGATATGCGATACCCTCGGACGACCTCGGATGACGGGACCCGGCGGCAATAAACGAGAAGCGCGGCTGGTCGCCTACGTCGCGGTGGGACTGCTCGCGGGCGCCTTGTACGTTTTCTTCGACATCGTGTCGGAGGCGAGGATCGGACGCGGCACGCTCACCGGCTCGCTCGAGCGCGCGCACACCCTGGTCGACCACACCTTTCCCATCCTGGTCGGCGGGCTCCTCGGCGTCTCGGCGCACTATCTCCGCCTCCGAGCCAAGCTCACCGCCGCCGAAGAAGCGGCCGCGCGCGCGGAAGGCCTGAACATGCGACTGCAGCGCGTCGAGCGCGATCAGGCGGTGTGGGTGCTCGTCGCGACCGTGCTTCACGAGCTGAATAATCCGTTGCACGCACTCGGCCTGCTCCTCGACGAGCTCGCCGCGACGCAAAACGACCCTGCCGCGAGCGCCGCGCTCATCGGCCGGGCGCGCGCCCAGGCCGACCGCGCGCTCGCCCACCTCAAGATGCTCAGATCGATGCGGAGCGCCGGCGAACCCGACTTCGTCAGTGTCTCGCTCGACCGCGTGCTGACGGAGCTTGGTGACGAAGTGGCGCTCCTCGCGGCCGGCGAGGGCTTCACGGTAGACGTCGAGTGTGCGCACGTGAACGCGCGGGCCGACGCGACCTACGTGCGGACCATCGTCGAGAACCTCGTCGGTAACAGCCTTCGCTCTCTCCGCGGCGGACAGGGCGACCGTATCTCGATCCGGATCGCGACGGAGGGCGAGCGCGCCGTCGTGCGCGTCTCCGACAACGGCGCGCCCCTCGTCGTCGCGTCCGGCGACGCGCTCTTCGAGCCGCTGAACGGCGGCAAGCGCGAGGGGCTCGGCCTCGGGCTCCCCATCGCGCGCGCCCTCGCCCGCGCAATGCGTGGCGATCTACGGCTCGAAGATCTGGGACGGAAGACGTTCCGGCTCGAGCTACCGCTGGAGAGCGCGGAATGAGCCGCACCGTGCTCCTCGTCGAGGACGAGAACGACACGCGCGACCTGCTCGCGCGCGCCCTGGAACGCGCCGGTTATCGGGCCCTCACCGCCGCGAACGGCGCAGACGCGCTCCGCGTCGCGCGCGCCGAGGACGGCATCGACGTCGTCGTGACCGACATCGTCATGGACGGTGACGACCGCCGTGGCCTTCGGCTCATGACGGAGCTCCGCGCCGCCGGCGTGACGGCACCGACCGTCGTCATCACCGCCTACGCCGACGTCGACAAGGTGAAGACCGCGCTGAACGACGGCGCCGCGCACCTGCTCGAGAAGCCTTTCGGCGCCGCCGAGCTCGTCGCCGCGATCGAGCGCGTCCTCGACGGCGGCGGCGCCCGCCGTCACATCGAGGACATCTTCGAGCGCTCGCGCCTAACCGAGAAGGAGCGCACCGTGGCGCGCCATCTATTGCGCGGTCTGTCGAGCAGCGAGATAGCGACCCTCGAAAGCAACAGCCCCAAAACAATCCGGCAGCACGTGAGCCAGATCTACGCCAAGTGCGGAGTCGGCACGCGCGCCGAATTTTTTCGGCTCGCTTACGAGCGGTGAGAGAGCCGTGGAAACTCTGGTAGAATTGAATCACCGTGTTTCGTCGTAGCCTGCCACTAAAGGCAACCGTGCTATTGTTTTTGGTGCTGGGGTTGTGCGCCTACGGCGGTTGTTTACTTGGAACCTGGTTACTACCAATTTTTCTTACCGTCATTTCTGGGGGCTATCATTCGTTTTCCGACATACAGTGGACTGCTTATGGATTGGGGCGCGCGCCGGCATGGCTAGACGATGATGGAGGGCTTTTGACCTCCAAACGAATAGATTGGTGCGGAATGTTCATCGCTCTGCTGAGTATTCGTTACTTTGGCAATTGGGCGACCGCTTGTGGCGAATTCTGGTGTTGGAACTTCACTGGGCGACATCGGAAGACCTCGCCGAATACTACAGGCGCGGAAACCACGTTTGATCCCTTCATCTGTGCCCGAGCCGTCTTGATTGCGCAGAGTCAATCGTAACGCGGATTTGCCTTCATCTCGGATCGTGCGACGCACTACCCTAGAACGGGCGGCGCCACGTCCGTGGCGCCCGCACGTGACACAGGGAGGACAGCGGTGTGCGCCGGTCGACGCGACCCGGAAACGGCTCTGGGTGCACGAATACCGCGCGCCACGGGGCACGGACCGCGGCGATTGGAACGAGCCGCCGGTGCTTCACGGCGCGATGGGGCACGATAAGAAATCGTCGCCCCCCACGTCGAGAAGGGAGGTCAAGTCTTACGGGACGCGCTTCACGGCGCGAGCACCGAGCTCGCCGCGTCGCGCGCAGCTGCGCCTCATGCGGGCATTTCGTCCGGCGCTATCAAGCCCGCCAACCACTGCATCGCGCTCGACAGCGCGTCTTTCCCTTCGGTCTCGACGATCATGTGGACATGGTTCGCTTGCACTGAAAGCTGCACCAGACGCGTTCCGTACCGGTCTTTCGCCTTGCGCAACACCTCGAAGACGGCCGTCGCCAGGGAATGATGGCGGATATTCGGCAACCCTGCGCTCAGCTTCATAGTGACGTGCACCGGATGCCGCGCCTTCAGCACCGGGCGAGGCCCATGCGAAACGCCGGCCTTTCGCCCATTCTTCGGTTTACGCCCCGATCCCGCGCGACGACCGCCGTGATTACGAAACGCAAAGCCGAGCTGCACTGAGCGCCCTGAACATAAATGACGCTTCCGCACGACGTTCCCCCGCGTCACTCCTCGAGTATAGCTCACGACCATACAGTGGGAAGCCTCGAACGATGGAATCCGACAAAGAATGCGCCGTAGCAGTTCCGGTCTTCACTTGATTGCGCGGATCAGATTTCGGACACGCGATTCCGGGTGAAATCTTGGTGGGAAGCGCTCGTTCATTTTTTCAGGGAGCCCTCCACGCCGCGGTCGTCGGCGCGCGGCACTTCGAGCGCACCGGTATGGTCGCGACCACGATGCGCGACGGCCACGGCCCCCATGCCGGTATGTCGGTGCACCGGCCGTATCGCTGCGTTTGCAGCCCAACGCATCGAAGGTCGGCGTCGTCAGCCACGCCTAGCGTCGCAGGGAGAGCGAGGGCACGCGGCGACTGCAGCAGCTTCGAGACCAGCAAGACGCGGGATTGCATCTTGCGACACGCGGCGCCGCTGCAGCGCCCCCTTACGGCCCGAGCACGTCGGTACGCGGCGCCGTCCATGGTGGCAGGTTTGGCGGACAGGCCGCGCTGTTCGTCGTCATCTCGGCGAACTCCATGGCGCGGGAACGGTCGAAGCGTAGATCGCCGATGACGGGCTCGCCGCTGAGCCAGAACGGCGCTCGCGACCAGCGCAGGAACGCTGCGACGCCACAGTTGGAGGCGCGTAGGGCGCGGAGTTCGGCGAGCTTTCCGCTGAACTCGCTGCGAAAGAGCACGTGTTCGTCGCCCACCTCGAGGCCGGCGAGCGGCGCGGTCGCCGTACGTGAATCGTGCGATCCGCAGCGGGCGGGCGTGAAGACGCCGGGTGCGAGCGAGACGAGCCCACGGCGCGCGACGTAGCGGTCGCCCTCGACGCCGAGCGTGATGATGGACCAGCAGAGAATGTTCCCCGGCGTCGGCGTGCGCACCACGTCGACTAGCTTCGTCGCTGGAAATCGCGCCGCGGACGCCGTGCGCACGAGCCGGTCGACGGAGTGACTCGCGACGAAGAACGCGAGCGTCACGACGGCCCAGCCGCCGATGCCGAGACGGATCCGGCCACGACGCGAGAGTGCCCGCGCCGCGAGCGCGACGAGGACCGCGACGAACACGAGCCCGACGATCTCCGCCGGCGGGACGGCGCGCGCGACGGCGCCGAACACGAGAGCAGCGGCGAAGAGCGCCGTGACGGCGAGCTTCGCAACGCGTGTCTCCGCGAGCAGCGCGATCGTCGGGATCGCGACCGCGAGCAGGAGCGGCTCGACGATGAAGAGGAAATCTCCGTAGTACCAGCGGTCGTCGAACGGCCAGAACGGATGCACCCCGTAGTTGTTCTGCAGATCGAACGTGATGTGGAGCAGCGTGCCGACCACGGCGAGCAAGCCGAGAGCGCGCCAGTCTCGTGCGTCGAACCGCACCGCTCGCATCCGTGCCACCGCATACACCACGAGAAGGGAGACCCCAGACAACACCAATGCGCCGATCACGGTGTGCGTGTGTCCACGATGGTGCAGGAGGTATCCGAGCTTGCCCGGCGTGATGCCGCGGTACACGAAATCGAAGTCCGGGAAGTTGTTCGCGAGGAGCGACGTCCACAGCGCGGCGGTGCGAAAGCGCGACGCCTCGGGTGACGGCGCGCGTGCGTCGCACATGGCCTCCGCGAGCAAGACGGCCGCGAGCGAATGAGTGACGTTGTCCATTTTCCGGAGCGGAACGTGGTGGTGGAGCACTTCGCGACGCAAGCGCGAAACCGCCGGGCGGTCACTTCTCCGGACAGGCGGTCGCCCCGGCGCTTCCGGCCGTTTCCGCTGCTTCGCAAGACTCGCAGCGCACGTGTGCTACACCGATCTAGCCGAGTTCATGGGTCGTCGCGCATCGTTCGCCGAGTTACCTGGCGTAGCCGTATTCTCGGTCGTGCTCGCGAGCGCGTGCACGAGCCTCCTCGGCATCGACGGCAATTACTCGACCGCTCACAGCGACAGCTCGGGTGGCGGCTCCGGCGGCAAGGCCGTCGACACGAAGACCGGCGGCACCTCCGGCGCGCTCTTCGATGCGGGCGCGGGCGGCGGCGGCAACGCCGGCACCGACGACGGCGCAGGCGGCACCATGCCTTCCAGTGGCGGCGCTCCCGACGCCGGGATTGCAGGTCGGAAGAATGGGGGAGCCGGTGGCGTCGAGAGCGGCGGCGGGCCGTCGACCGGCGGCCGTGACGGCTCCGGCGGGAACGCGAGCGGCGGAACGTCGTCGGGCGGCGCGAGCGACTCCGGCGGCGCGAGCAGCTCCGGCGGAAACGCGAGCGGCGGCACGAGGGGCACCGGCGGCGTGGTCGTGCACACCGACGCGGGAACGCCGGTGTGCCCCACCGGCACGCGCAACGGCACGTACACCGGCGTGCATCATCCGTCGACGGGAGGCAATTTCGTCTCCGCGCCGATCAGCGGCTCGATCATGCTCCGCCTGACCGCGAACACGAACACGACCCTCAACGTGACCGGCGTGCTCACATTGCCGATCGGCATGGGCGTCATCGTCGGAAGCGTGCGCGGAACGGTCGACTGCACGGACGGCACGGGCTCCGTCTCCCTCCTGGACGGTGCCACCGTGACGACCGTGATCCCGCCGTTCAACGGCCCGATCGACGGCACATTCATCTTCAAGATCGACACCACGGGCGCACTCGGCGGAACCTTCTCGATCAAGGAGTCGCTGAACCCGTCCCCGCTCGCCGTTGGCAGCGGCACCTGGTCGGCCGACTGACGCGAGACCACCCCTCTCCGATGAACGCCGTTGCCCTCCTGCCACGCGGCTTCCGATTCCTGGTGACGTCCGTAGCGCGCTCGTAGAGCATCCTGGGTCGTCGTCGTTTGGACGGCAGGGGAGAGCCTGATGATTCGTTGGTTGCTTCGGAAGGCCGGCTGGTATCGACGGTTCGGGGTGCGGTTCGACAGCAACGAGAAGGGGTCGCACGAGCAGACCGGATTCAAGTCGCGTCGCCACGCGCTCAACTGGGCTCGCGACAACTGCAAGCAGTGCGCTCGAGTCGACGAAAGCGAACGCGCAAGCTGCAAGCACTTCGTCGTCTTCGACTACGAGCCGGCTGTCGACATGAGGCTGCCGGGATTCAGCCATTCGGAGAGGCCCAGTTTTCGGCCGTAGGGGGCACCAGCGCCATCGAGGGCGTCGCCCACCGCCATTGCCGGCTACACTCCGGCTCGTGGACGTGAAGTCATTTCGTCGATTGCTGAAGGACACGCCGCGGCGGACGCGTCTCGATCGGTATCGGCCGCTTTATCCGGTTCTGGCGCTCGTTTTCGGGGCGACGCTCTTGCTCGTCGAGGGGGGTAAACACCTTTCGCGAGGTGAGGTGGCGCTCAGGGTGGCGCTGGTGGCGGCCTGGGCGGCGACGATGTTCGTACTGGAGCTGCGACAACGACGACGGGCGCAATGAACGCCTTCGTGAGCGTCGGAGCGGTCGTCCGTCCGGTTTGACGGGCAGCCGTCGCTGGCGCCCCGGCAGCGTGTCGTTACCATTGGCGGAAGACCATGTGCCGGAACATCAAGACGCTCTTCAATTTCGAGCCGCCCGCGACCGACGCGGAGATCCACGACGCGTCGCTTCAGTTCGTGCGCAAGCTGAGTGGCTTCGCGCAACCGTCGAAGACGAACACCGCGGTGTTCGAGCGCTCGGTGAAGCAGGTCGCGAAGATCGCCCGCGCGCTCGTCGATTCGCTCGAGACCGACGCGCCGCCCAAGGATCGCGAGCTCGAAGCGATACGCGCCCGCGAGCGCAACATCGCACGCTTCGGCGAGCGGCCTCGAACGACGCCGGCGAAGCGCGCGCCCGCGGCCAAGCGCGTTACTTGACGACCTCTACCTTGGTGCCGTCGGCGAGACCGGGGCTCGACAGCTTGACGACGCGTTCACCGCCGGCGAGGCCGGTCGAGATCCGCACGCTCGCGCCGAGATCTTGCTCGATGACGATGGGCACGAGACGGATGGTGTCGTCGGGCTGAACGACCTGGACGTTGACGCCCTTGGCACCGGTTAGCACCGCCGTGGACGGCAGCTCGAAGGTGCGATGCGGCGTCGGAAGCGTCAGCAGCGCTTCGGCGTACATGCCCGTCAGGAGCTTGCCGTCGGGGTTCGGCACGCGGATCTCGGTGCTCAGCGTCCTCGAGCCCGGATCGAGCGCGCCCGCGTCGCGCGACACGGTGCCCTTGAAGACGCGGCCCGGGTATTCGCGCACCGTCACCGCGACGTCGAGGCCCCGCGAGATGCCGGGCGCGGCGTCCTGCGGAACGTCGACGTAGACGCGGACCGGGTCCATCGCGGAGATCTTGAACAGCGGCGCCGAGTTCTCCACGACGAGCGCGCCTCGCTCGATCATGCGCTGGGTCACGGTGCCCGAGAACGGCGCGGTGACCGTCGCGAAGGACTTGAGCTTGCCGAGCCGCGCGAGGTTCGCGCGCTGGGTACGCACCGTCGCTTCCGCCACCTCGACGTTCGCTAGATCGACCTCGGACTGCGCCGACCGCTCGTCGAGCTCCTGCTGCGTCGCGAGACCCTCGGCGGAGAGCTTCTTGTAGCGTTCGAGGCTCGATTTCGCGAAGTTGCGATTCGCTTCCGCCTGCTTCACCGACGCTTCGGCCTGCGAGAGCTGGGCACGCGCCTGCATGATCTCCTGATCGAGATCGGGAGTCTCGAGGAGCGCGAGCTCCTGGTTTTCTTTCACGCGGTCGCCGATGTCGACCTTCCACTCTTGCACGAAGCCGTTCGCGCGCGAGTACACGATCGTCTCTTCGAGGGCCTTCACGCTGCCGGGGAGCGTGATGGAATGGGAGCTCGACCCCTCCTTCGGAGTGACGACCTCGATGCGCGGCGAGGCAACCTGCGCGGCCTTGGCGGACTCGACGAGGGCGGTGCGCGCGTGCATCCGCGGCAGGTACGAGATCGCAAAGAGTGCGACGAGCACCGCGACCACCACGAGCACGATCGCACCGACGCGGGTACCCGACACCTTCGCCGGTTCCGGCAGGTCGAAGCCGATCTCGTCGTCCTGAGCGGGGCGCTCGGGGCCCCTGGTCCCGTCGCCCTTGCGGGGCACGACGACGGGCTCGCTGCGAATCGTCAAGATTCCTCCAGTGCAGAGTCTAGCTCATGGTCCGCGGTCGGCGCCTTGCCGCGCAGTAGCGAATACATGACGGGGACGAAAAACAGGGTGGCGAAGGTCGCCACGGTGAGGCCGCCGATGACCGCCCGCCCGAGGGGCGCGTTCTGCTCGCCGCCCTCCCCGAGCCCGAGGGACATCGGGAGCATGCCGAGGATCATCGCGAGCGCCGTCATCATGACGGGACGGAGCCGCGTCATCCCGGACGCGAGCGCGGCGCGACGCGCGTCGAAGCCGTGCTCGCGCTTACCATTTGCGAAGGTGACCACGAGGATGCTGTTCGACGTGGCGACGCCGACGCACATGATCGTCCCCATGAGCGCCGGGACGCTGAGCGTCGTGTGCGAGAGAAAGAGGATCCACGCGATGCCGGCGAGCGCGCCCGGGAGCGCCATCAGGATGATGAACGGGTCGAGCCACGACTGGAAATTGACGACCATGAGCAGATAGACGAGCACGACGGCGAAAATGAGCCCGTACGCGAGGCCCTGGAACGACGAGCGCATGCTCTCGGCCTGGCCCTTCACCTTCATCGACGTGCCGCGCGGCAGGTGCGGCTTCACGTCGGCGAGCACGCGATCCACCGCGTCGGCGACCGACCCGAGATCCGCGCCGTCCACGTTCGCCTGCACGTCGAAGGTGCGCGCGACGTTGTAGTGCGTGATGTTCGTGGCCCCGAAGCCGCGGGAGATGGTCGCGACATTGGAGAGAAGCACCGGCTCGGTGACGCCGGGCGTCGACAGCGGCGTCGAACGGAGGCTCTCGAACGAATCGATGACGGGCTGAGGCGTCTGGACCGCGACGAGGTACTGCACGCCGCGCTTCGGATCGAGCCAGTAACTCGGCGACACCTGCCCGCTCGACGACAGAGACACGAGCAGGTCGTTCGCGACGTCGCGCTCGCTCAGGCCGAGGCCCTGCGCCATCGTACGGTTGACGTTGATGCGCAACTCGGGGCGATTGACGACCTGCGCGAGGTGCACGTCGGCCGTGCCGGGGATCTCGGAGATGCGCGCCGCGAGCCGCTGCGCGAGCGCGTAGGTGTCCGCCTCTTTGCCGACGCCGCCGAGGATCTGCACGTCGATCGGCGCGGCGATGCCGAAGTTCAGCACCTGGGTCGAGATGTCCGGCGCGAGGAAGAAGAACGTCGTGTCCGGATACGCCCTGCGGAGCTCGACGCGGAGCTTCCTCATGTACTCCGCCGTCGGAGCGTGGCCCTTCTTCAGCGCGATGTAGATCTGTCCGTCCGCGGACGAGATGAGCGCGCCCTCGCTGAGCGACAGGTTGAGGCCGCTGTAAGGCGTTCCGAGGATGTCGAGCATCGTGTCGATCTCCTGCGGGGGAACGACGGTGCGCACCGTGTCCTCGATGCTCGCGAAGCGCTGCTCCGTCTCTTCGATGCGGGTGCCCGGCGCGCCGCGCACGTGGAGCTTGATGAGCCCGGCGTCGACCGTCGGGAAGAAGTCTTGCCCGACGAGCGGCAAGAGACAGAGCGACGCGGCGACGAAGGCCGCGAACGCGGTCACCGCGACGCCGCGGTGCTCGAGGGCCAGCGCGAGCAAGCGACCGTACGCAGTGCGGAGCGCCTCGAACGCGCGCTCGAACGCGGCGAGAAAGCGCAGCCCGAGGTGCGGGCGCTTGCCGGATTTCGGTGCGCCGTGACCGTGGCCGGCATGAGCGTCGGCAGGGCCGCCGTGCTCGGCGTCGGGGTGCGCCTCGGCGCGGAGCAGGTAGCGGACCATGGTCGGAACCAGAGTTCGCGACAGGAAGTACGACGTCATCATCGCGATGACGACCGCCAGCGCGAGCGGCACGAACAGCGACTTTGCGGCTCCGGTGATGAACGCGACCGGGACGAACACGATGCAGATGCAGAGCGTCGACACGAACGCCGGCACCGCGATCTCCCCCGCGCCGTCGAGGATCGCCCGGAAAATGCCCTTGTTCATCCCGAGGTGACGATGGACGTTCTCGAGCTCCACCGTCGCGTCGTCGACGAGGATGCCGACCGCGAGCGACATGCCGCCCAGGGTCATGACGTTCAGGGTGTGGCCGAGGAACGCGAGCCCGATGATCGCCACCAGGATGGAAAGCGGGATCGAGATGATGACGATCAGCGTGCTGCGGAAGCTCCCGAGAAAGACGAGGAGCATCAGGGCCGTCAGGCCGGCGGCGATGGTCGCCTCCTTGAGCACTCCGTCGACCGCGGCGCGCACGAAGAGCGACTGATCGAAGAGCAGGTTCGCCTTCAGCTCCTTGGGAAGCCGGGCGAGCGTCGACGGGAGCATGTCGCGCACCGACTTCGCCACGTCGAGGGTGCTCGCGTTACCGTTCTTGAGGAGGCTCATCAGCACCGAGCGCTTGCCGCTCACGTGCACCATGTTCGTCTGCGGCGCGTACCCGTCGCGCACGTTCGCGACGTCGCGCATGTAGAGGATCGTGCCGTCCACCGTCTTGATCGGCAGATCGGCGATCTCGTCCATGATCTCGGGGCTCGCGTTGAGCACCACCGGGTATTCCTGGGTGCCGATCTTCGCGGTGCCGGTCGGCAAGATGACGTTCTGCAGGCCGAGCGCGTTGTTGACGTCCTTCGCCGAGATGCCGTGCGAGTAGAGACGCGCCGGATCTATGTCGACCATGACCTGGCGCTGCTTGCCGCCGTACGGCCACGGGATCTGCGTGCCGGGGATCGTCGCGAGATCGGCTCGCACGAAGTTCGTGCCGTAGTCGAAGAGCTGTTGCTCGCTGAGCGAGTCGCTCTCGAGCGCCACCTGCATGATCGGGACGTTGGACGCGCTGTAGCGGATGATGAACGGCGGCGTCGTGCCCGGCGGCATCTGCCGGATCAGCGGCTGACTGATCGCCGTGACCTGCGCGGTGGCCGCTTCTATCTTTGCGCCCGGCTGGAAGAAGATCTTCACGACGGCGACGCCGGAGAGCATCTGGCTCTCGATGTGCTCGATATCGCTGACGGTCGTCGTGAGGCCGCGCTCGAAGTTGGAGACGATGCGCTTCTCCATCTCGTCGGGCGACAGACCGCCGTAGTTCCAGACCACCGAGATGACGGGGATATCGATGTCGGGGAAGATGTCCGTCGGCATCCTCATGATCGTGAAAACCCCAAGGATCACGATGAGGAGCGCCATCACGACGAACGTGTAGGGACGTCTGAGGGCGAGCCGAACGATCCACATCTGAAGCGGCCATCCCATAGGGTCGGCCCGTCCCGCCGTCCAATACGCCGGGAGGATGTTCTGATACCTTCAGGGTATAAGTAAGGGCACCCAGGCTGCCCGCGCCGTCATCCCATGGAGCTCCGTCACCTTCGCTACTTCGTCGCCGTCGCCGAGGAGCGGCATTTCGGCCGTGCCGCGAAGCGATTGCACATGGCTCAACCTCCATTGAGCCGTCAGATCCAGTCGCTCGAGGCCGAGCTCGGCTTTGCGCTCCTCCAGCGCACACGACGCAGCGTCGAGCTGACGCCGGCCGGCGCGGTGCTCCTCGAGCGCGCGCGGGTGCTGTTCACCGACGTCGATCGGGCCATCCAGGAGGCGCGACGTGCGCACACGGGCGAGACGGGGCGCATCTCGGTCGCGTACCTGTCGTCGCTCGCGTACAGCGGGCTCACGGCGCTCCTGCGCGCGCTCCGCGAGCGGCTCCCTGCCGTCGAGGTGACGCTCCGCGAGATGTCGCCCGCGGCGCAGCTCGATGCGCTCAAGGACGGCGTGCTCGACGTCGGGTTCGTGCGCGGTCCGATAGACGATCCGTCGCTCGCGTCGGAGTGCGTGCGGCGCGAGCGCCTGCTCGTCGTGCTTCCGACCGGGCATCCCCTGGCGGCGAAGAAACGCATCTTGCTCTCCGCGCTCGGCAACGAGGACTTCGTCACGTTCCCGCGGTCGCGCGCCGCGGCGTTCTTCGACACCATCATGGCGATGTGTCACGACGCGGGCTTCTCGCCGCGCATCGTGCAGCAAGCGCCGCAGCTCGATATCGTGAGCCTCGTCGCTGCCGGTTTCGGTATCGCCATCATGCCGGAGTCGATCCGCGAGGTGCACCGGCCCGGGCTCGAGCTCCGTCCCATCATCGGCTCGCCGTCCATCGACCTCCTGGCGGCCTGGAGGACGTCGAACACGTCGCCCGTGCTGCGGACCTTCCTCGAGATCATGCGCCGCGTGAGCGCCCCGGTGCCGTCCGCGGATTGAGCATTTCCGGGTCGGCCGCGGCGAGTCGGGTTACGATCTGGACGCGATGACGAGCTCGAAGCATCCCGAGGGACGTCTCGAAGAGATCGCGCCGTCGATCTACGCCTACGTCCAGGCAGGGTCATGGGGGCTCAGCAACGCGGGGCTCATCGCCGATCGCGACGGCTCGCTCCTCGTCGACACGCTCTACGACGTGGACCTCACGCGTACCATGCTCGGTCAGATGCGGCGTGCGACTCCGTTCGCCGAACGATTGACGACCGTCGTCAACACGCACGCCAACGGCGATCATTGCTGGGGTAACCAGCTCGTGAAGGGCGCGCGCATCGTCGCGTCGCGCGCCGCGGCAGCGGAGATGAAGGAGCTTCCGCCCCGGCTCATGGCGGTCATCGTGTCCGCGGCTCGGCTCATCGACCGCGGCGGCCCCGGCGCGAAGCGTGCCCTGGCCTTTCTCGGACGTCTCGGCGTGCCGCGCGTCGCAGCGCTGGCCGATGCGGCGAACTACATCGTCCGGCGCTTCGGGTCGTTCGACTTCAAGGCCGTCGAGCTCACCTTGCCGACCGAGACGTTCAGCGGCGCAATGACGCTCGACGTGGGCGATACCAGGGTCGAGCTCGTCGAGGTCGGCCCCGCCCACACCAAGGGCGACGTCCTCGTGCATCTGCCGGCCGCGCGCGTCGCGTTCACGGGCGACATCCTCTTCATCGGCGCGCATCCCATAATCTGGGAGGGCCCGGTGGAGAACTGGATCCGCGCGTGCGACCGCCTGCTCGCTCTCGACGTGGACGTCATCGTGCCGGGGCATGGGCCGCTCACGAACAAGGACGGCGTGCGACGCACCAGGGAGTACTGGCAGCGTCTCGTCGACGTCACACGGAAGGGGCAAGCCGCCGGCGCGTCCACCGATGAGATAGTGCGCGAGCTCGCCATGGAAGCGTTCGACGGCTGGACCGAGAAGAGCCGCATCGCCGTCAACATCGACACGATCTACCGCGACCTGTGCGGCGACCGCACCGCACCGGATCCACTCGTGCTCCTCGCAAAGATGGCGCGACTCGAAACAGCGGGGATGAGCTGAGCCCCACGAAGAAAGTGACGGAAGCGCGGAGTCGCGCATCCCGGACAGCGACCCTCGACGGCGGACTCCATGGCCAAAATCGTCAACCTGAACAAGTTCCGCAAACAGAAGCAGAAGGCGGAAGAGACGAAGCGCGCCGACACGAACCGGCGCTTACACGGCCGCACGCGGGCGGATCGCGAACGGGAACGCCTCGAGAAGAAGAAGCTCGAGTCCGTCGTGGACGGCGCGCACCTCGAGCTGGTCCGTGACTCAGCGCCGACGGCGACGAGCGAACGCGACGACTCCGACGACGGCGGCGAGACTCGCTAGACCGCCGCCACGAGTCGGCTCGGAAGTGCCGCGCCCGACGGCGCAGTCGCACCCACTGCTCTCGTGTGACGTCGAGCCGGTGGACGCGTCCGGGTTCTCGCCGCCGGTGAGCCCGCTGTCGGTCGTGACACCGACGCTGCCACCGGACGACTTCGCGCCGCCGGAACCGGTGCTCGTCGCTCCGCCGGCTCCGCCGCTCGCCGCGCTGGAACCGCCGCTGCTCGTGCCGCTCGTGCCGCCGGCGCTGCTCGTGCCGCCGGTGTTCGTGGTGACCGCGCCGTCGGGGCTCGCGTCGCCGCTCGTCGTCGCGCCGGAATCGGTCGTCGCGACGCCTCCTCCGCCGCCAGCACCGGTGCCGCCTGCGCCTCCGGCACCGGGGCCCGTCGTTGCGCCGTCGGGGCCCGCGTCGCTGCCGGCGTCACCGGTGTCGGGCGGCGTGACGGCGCCGAGCGTACCGGTGACGTTCAGCGTGTAGGCGCCGCAGCTTCCCGCGCCCGTCGCGATCGACGAATCGACGACGAGGTAATATCTGCCGGCGGGATACGTCGCCGTCTTGATGCGCTCCGGGCCCTGCCCCGCGCCCTTCACGTCGATGGAGCTCGCCGCACACTTGCCCGCAGCGCCGCAGCTCGCCTCGGCAATGAGGAAGATCGCGAGATCGCCGGTCGCGCCCGCGGTCATCGTCAGATCGAACGCGACGCTGTTGCCCGTGCCGAGCGTGACCTCGTAAAACGCATCGGGGCCCGGGTACGTGCCGGGAAGATCCGCGCATGCGGCAGCGCCCGTGTTGTCCACGTCGCTCGCGAAAGCGCAGTCGTTACCGGCGGAATCGACGAAGGGCAGCGCGGCGATCGCAGTCGCCTTCGCGCAGGTGTCGCCGCCCGCGGCCCATGCCTGCGTGCTCGCGAGCGTCGCGGCGACCGTGGTGATGAATGCGATCGCGAGTCGTGTACCCCTGCTCATCGTGGGGGGACGATATCGTCACGACGTCTCGGCCGTCAAACGGCTCGCTTCTCCACACTCACGTGTGACGACCGAGAAGCGTTGACGCGAGTGTGCGACGTTCATACCCTCGAGGCGTGGCACAGCCGTTCCTGGGTGAGATTCGACTGTTCGCGGGGAACTTCGCACCGGTGGGGTGGGAGTTCTGCAACGGGCAGCTCCTTCAGATATCGCAGAACGACGCGATCTTCGCGCTGATAGGTACGACCTACGGCGGGGACGGCGTGACGACGTTCGCGCTGCCCGATCTGCGCGGTCGCGCGCCGGTGCATCAGGGCGGCGGGTTCACCATCGGTCAGGTCGCAGGTTCCGAGCAGGTCACCCTGACGACGAACGAGCTTCCGGCGCACGGTCACCCGCTCCGTGCGACGGCAGCCGACGGCACGACGGCCGATCCCACGAACGCGGTATGGGCGGAGTCCGACGCGCGCACCTTCAGCACCGCCGCACCGAACACGAGCCTCCACCCGAGCTCACTCGGCAACGCGGGCGGCGGTCAGCCGCATTCGAACCTCATGCCGTTCGTCACGTTGAACTTCATCATCGCGCTACAAGGCGTGTTTCCGTCACAGAACTGAGCGGGGGAAGAACATGGGCACTCCATTTCTCGGTGAGATCCGCGCCGTCACGTTCAACTTCGCGCCGAAGGGCTGGGCCTTCTGCAACGGGCAGCTCCTGGCCATCAACCAGAATCAGGCTCTCTTCTCGCTCCTCGGCACCACCTACGGCGGCAACGGGACGACGACGTTCGCGCTGCCCGATCTCCAGGCGCGCGTGCCGCTCCACGCGAGCACGACGCACACCCTCGGTCAGGCGGGTGGAGAGGCGCAGCACACGCTCACCGCGGCAGAGATGCCCGCGCACACTCACGCCGCCATCGCGCGCCACGCCAATGGCGACAACCCGTCGCCCGCCGGTCGCGCATGGGGACTACAGCCCGTCGATCAGACCTATGCGATTGCCACTTCTCCCCTCGTCGCGATGAGCCCAGCGGCCGTCGGCAGCGCCGGCGGAGCGCAGCCGCACCCGAACTTGCCGCCGTATCTCGTGGTCAATTTCGTCATCGCACTCACCGGCATTTTCCCCGCCCGGAGCTGAAGCCATGTCCGACGTATTCCTCGGTGAGATCCGCGCCTTCCCGTACACCTTCGCGCCGAACGGCTGGGCCCTCTGCAACGGCCAGCTTCTCCCCATCAGCCAGAACACGGCGCTGTTCTCTCTGCTCGGCACCATGTACGGCGGCGACGGCAAGAGCACGTTCGCGCTGCCCGATCTCCGCGGCGCGGTGCCCGTACATTTCGGACAGGGCGCGGGGCTGACGGCACGCACCATCGGGGAAGCCGGAGGCAGCGAGACCGTCACTCTCACGACCGCGCAGATCTCGCCGCACAATCACGGGGTCGCCGCCGTATCCGCGAACGACATCACCACGGCATCCGCGACACCGAGCGCGACCACCGTCTTCGGCGCCGAGCAGGCGCGCTCCGTCTCGTCCGGCTACGTCACCGTCGGCACTCAGGCGAGCGCCGCTCTGAGCGGCAACGCCGTGGCCGCCACCGGCGGGGGCCAGCCGCACAACAACATGGCTCCGTTCCTCGTCTTCAATTTCTGCATAGCGCTCTCCGGTATCTTCCCGTCGAGGTCGTGAACTCCTTCCGTCCTGCGCGCGACGGAGACGAGCCGTTTCTCGACGCGCTCTACGAAGGCACGCGACGCGAAGAGGTCCTCGCATGGGGCGTCGATGCCGCCTTCGCGCACACGTTCCTGACCGACCAGGCGCGCGTGCAGCGGCGCGCGTACGCCATGCAATACCCCGCCGCCGAGCATCGCATCCTGCTCGTCCAGGACGCTCCCGCCGGCCGTCTCATCATCGATCGCGGAGCGGACTGGGCCCTCATCGACATCTCCGTGCTCCCTGCGCTGCGCGGCAAAGGGCTCGCGACATGGGCGTTGCGCCCGCTGCTCGACGAAGCCAGCGCCGCCGATCGCGTCGTGCAGCTCCTCGTCGCCCCCACGAACCCCGCCCGCCGTCTCTACGAGCGCCTTGGGTTCATGGAGGTAGCCCTGCCGTCGGGGTCGTCGGCGGCACAGCCATCGCCGTCCGCCCCTGCGCTCGGTGCCGCGCCAATGCTGCAAATGCAGTGGCGCCGCACGCCACGGTAGCTGCCGGCAGTGCCGTCATCGTCATCGCCCGCGCGTCGTTGCGGGCCGCAGATATCTGGCTCCGTTGCGACGCGAATCGGTCGTCGCTGCTCGGCCGCAAATAACTGGCTCCGCCAAGGCGGAATCCAATACAGCGAGCTCGACCGTTTCACCGAATCAACGCGGCTTCACGAGCGTGGTTTCATGGTGCCCTCCACGGAAAACTTTGCGGTGTACCCGCGAGGTACATCGCAAGTTTTTCCGTGAATACCCCCGTAGTGAAATGAGGCGTCAGCGCTCGACGTCGTGAGCGCTCGACGCGCACGTGCGCAGCGGTCGCGGCGTCACGCGGTCGCGGCGTCACGCGGTCGCAGCGAATGCCGGTGCGTGGCCTTTGTCCTCGTTCCGCCGACGGGATCGACGTGGAGGGATTCAACCCAATGGACGAGATTAAAGGCGATTTATGATGGCTGAGTAGGTCCGGCGGGGGGCGAGGGCACCGGGCACCAGGAAGAGGGGGAATTCGCCGAGAACGGCGTGCGACGCAAGATATGTGTCTTGTCCCAGGGGCGCTTCGGCGTCGGTTGCGAAGGAGAGCGCGAAGCATTCGCCCTGGTCGAGCACGGGACGATCCCCGATGCCGAGATCCGTCGCGGACAGGAGGGTCATGGACGTGCGCGCGCCGAGCGCGTCGGCGAAGACGAAGCGACTCCCGATGCGCGGCGTGAACGTCGCGAGCGACAGCGTTTCGGCTGCGGTGCCCGTCGCTTCTTTCGGGAGCGGCGTGACCCCGGGTCCGGCGAGCGCCGCGCCGTCGGCGTTGCAACCGCCGAGCACGAACGTGACTGCACCTGCGACGCCCGCCTGGAACACCTCACGACGCGTGGGATTCATCGCCGTTGAGAGTATCGCGCCAGCGCGGAGTCGACAATCGGCGCCGCGAACGCGGCGGGGGGAGCAGTTCGCCAAAGGCGAAGCTGCGGGGGGCCAAGGCCCCCCTAGTAGGTACTGTAGGTAATGCCGCCCGCGGCGTAGAGGAGGTTCGGGCCAGGGATGATGCGGCCGGTGGGGGTGGTGCGGATCTGGGTCCACGTCGGATACGATTGCGTCACGTTGGACGATTTCCAGACGCCACCGCTGCGGCTGGGGGTGATGCCGTAGAGTTGCTTGTTGGCGCCGTCGTTGGTGAGCGCGAACTGTGAACCGGCGCCGCCGGCACCGATCCAGCTCGTGCCACCCGTCCAGAGGGCTACGTACTTGTTCGCATCGAGCGTCGTGGCAGCGAGGTAGTTGGCGAAGATCCCGCCCGCGAAGATCTCGTCGGCACTGCCGCCGACGAGGGTCCAGGTGGAGCCCATGGTCGGGTGCGAGTAGATCGAGCCGTGATCCCAGGCGAGGCCGTAGAGGTTCGTTCCGTCACACACGAACTGAACGGCCTTGCCGCCGACGGGCCCGCTCGTCCAGGTCTTGCTGCTGGGAATGAACTGCCAGGGGTATCCCGTCGGATCGGTCGCGTAGAGTGGGCCGTTGCCGATGAGCGACGCGGATGGACCGCCGACCGTCGACCACGTGGTGCCGTTGTAATAGGAGACGGAGCTCACGTCGCTCGCGAGCATGAGGACGCCGGAGTCTCCGACCGCGTATGTCGACGCTTTCGTGGTGCCGATGATGGGCCAGTTGTTGACGCCGACGAAGCGCGACACTGCGTCGTTCGTGTCGGTCGCGATGAGCCCGTAACGACCGGAGTAGATTTGACGGACGTTGCGGTTGTCGATCTGCGTCCAGACGCCGTCGTACTTGTAGATGCCGTTCCACTCGGTCGGGATGACGCACTTCTGATCGGCCGCCGACCAGTATGCGGTGACCGCATAGCCGTTGTTGGGATCGGTCGTCAGCTTCGGAATATAGTTACCCTCGCAGGCGTCGGCGATCTCGCAGGTGCCTGGGCCGAGCGCGGTGATGAGCGGATCGGTGATCGTTTCGACGAGCTCGTGCGACACGGCGAGTCCGGGAAACGGATAACCACCGTCACTGATCATCGCCCAGTAAAAGGTGACGCCATTGAAGGTGCTGTAGCTGTGGCGCGAGTTACCGGAGCCCGGAGGCACGTAGACGACGTAGACCATGTCGGCGTTCGCGTTCGGCGGCGGCACGGCGGAGACTCCACCCGATGGCGTCGTCATCTGTGCACGAAGGAACGTCACGATGTCGGCGTCGGTCGGCGTGGTGGGTGGCTGCGTCGCGTTCGCCATGTTCACGCCGGGCACCATGCGGCCGAGCCCGACGTTGCGATACTGATTCAGCAGCGACAGATACGGCCCGTTGATGATCTTCTGCACTGAGCCGATGTGCGCGCCGGCCGACGGCGTCGGTGGCGTGGACGACGTCCAGTAGCTGCCCCAGAAGGACAGCGACACTTCCGGATGAAGGAGCACCGGACCTCCCTGATCCACCGGTGTACAAGACGCCGGAAGGGCCGACGCTTTCGACGGGCAGAGCACGGCGATGAGCAGCGCGGACAGCGCTGCGGCGAACCAGCGCGCGACGCGCGTGCCGGTGAGTCGATGTTCACTTATCCCCGATGATTGATTCCCCATCATCGGCGCACACTACGCAGCGCAAACGACGCGTGAACGAGCAATCGAGCTCACTCGTCACGATTCACGTCGAGCGTGCAGCACGTTGCACAACTTTGCACACGACGTGCAAGCGTGTGCACGCTATCTTGCGAATCATGTCGCGCGCAGTACGTCGCCCAGCTCCGAAAAAGACCGCACCCGTTCCCGTCGTGAAGGGCACGTGGGGTGGTCGAAGAGCAGGAGCCGGACGCAAACCGAACGGCCTCAGCGCCGGCGTCTCTCATCGGAAACGCGCGAAGCTCGATCCCGCGAGCCCGGTGCACGTCACCCTGCGCGTGCTGAAGGGCGTCCCCGATCTACGTACGCGCGCGCGGGCGGCCATCGTCATCGACGCGGTTCGCCTTGCGACGGAGCAGCACGGCATGCGCGTCGTACACTTCTCCATACAGTCGGGCGAGCTTCAGTTCATCGTCGAGATCGACCGTCACAGAGCGCTCGCCGACGGCATCAAGAGTCTGGCGATCAGCATCGCGAGGCGACTCAATGGACACCTCGAGCGCGAGGGCACGGTGTTCCTCGATCGCTACGAAGCCAAACCCCTCCGCACCGCGGAAGAAGTGCGCAACGCTCTCGTGCAGCTCTACATGAGCCACGGAAAGCCGCAGCGAACCCCGTTCGATCCCGTGTCGAGCGCCCCGTACTTCGACGGCTTCATCAAGGCCGTCCCGCCAGCGACCGACAACGACGACGCACCCGTGTCACCGGCAGAGACACGCCTGCTACGCGTCGCATGGCGCCGTCTCGGCTTGCTCACGCCGAAGGACGCGCCGGCGATACGACCGCGACGGCGGTGAAGTCGCGAATTTTGACCATGGAACGGGCGCACGACGGGGTGCGAGAATCCGCGATCAGTGTCACGCGCGACTTCGCGTGACCACTGACGAAGGAGGGTTCCGATGACGACCGTGAACGTACTCGTGCTGACCGATGGTGACGGGAGCTTCCAGGCGAAGGGCAATCGCTTCGCCTTGACCGAGTTCGTGAAGACGTTGCAGGCCGACGCAGGCGACCTGTGGAATTTCGCGGTGACGACGGCGCACCGATATGCGCCAGGCGTCTATCTCGTGAAGCCCGGCGATCCGTCGACGGACACCACGAACGGAGCCGACATCAAGAACTTCTCGTTCACGAACCCGCAGCATTTTCCGCCGGGTCACTACGACGAGGTCTTCCTCTTCGGGTTTGCCACGACCACGCTCCACGCGCCCTACGGCTACCCGGCGGGTCATGCGCTGAAGGACGACGAGCTCGCCGTGCTTTCGTCCTTCATGGAGGCCGGTGGCGGCGTCTTCGGCGTAGGCGATCACGACGACCTCGGGATCGACCTGTGCGGCAAGGTGCCGCGCGTGCGCTCCATGCGGCAATGGTTGTTCGAGTACATCGCGATCCTCGACATGGGCGTTCTCAACTACAATCTCTACGATCCGAACGAAGGTAACGCACCGCCCGGAGGCGGTCCGCACCGACACTCGACCATCGTCGCGAGCGCCGCCGGCCGGTTCGAGTTCGACGACCAGTCCGACGACATTCCGCAGCACAACGAGCCCAAGGTCTACACGCTCAGCTCCGGTAACTCGTGGCTACTTCGCCGGAGCACGCGCGGAGAAGCTCGACGCGGCAACGTTCGGGCAGATCTCCGCCTGGGACGGGCACGCCGTCGGTGCGGGTCGCGTGAGCGTCGACTCGACCTTTCACCATTTCGTGAACGTCAACGTGATCGGTGACACCGACGACGCGACGCACACCTGGACCAACGACGAACCGATCAAGGCCAAGGGGTTTCTCGGGAGCGCGGACGGACAGGCAGCGTACGCACGCATCCGCGAATACTGGCGCAGCATCGCGCGCTGGCTCGCGCCCGAGGCCAGGCAAGACGCGCACGCGATGGAGTGGTTCGCGAAGCTCGCAACCGATCCTCAGCTCGGCGAACAGGTCGGCTACGCGGGCGACCTCGCGGGACAGGTAGCCTTCGGCGGAGTCGTGAGCTCCGTGCTCGCGAGGGGTCTCCCGCCGTGCTCGATCGTTTCGATGGTGAGCCGCGGCATACCCGACCCACTCTCGGTGCTCCTCGGCAAATGGTACATCCTGCGCACGCTGCCCGATCCGCCGCCGCCGTGGGTGGACCTGATCGAATCCGCGATCGACGTGCGAACGCTCGTCCATCTCGCCCTCGGCGTCGGGACCGCGGAGACCCGCAGGCAGATCCGCGCCGGAATGCGCCCCGGCACGCAGCAGCACCAGGACGCGATCCGCAAAGCAACGTCACGCAGCGTGCAAGAGTTCCTCGCGACCACCCGTACCGCATTCAATCACGCCGCCAGCGCCCTCGGCCGTCTAGGTGAGCGCGCAGCGGGCAAGGTGAACTAGCGCCGACGCTGAGGCAGCTGGGGTGTGAAGGCAGATGAAGACCGCCTCCACACCCACGTCACGCTCATCCGAAGTCCAGCTCGCCCACCGGCAGCTCGCCGTGGCGCAGCGCCGACGCTACCTGGCGAATGTCGACGTCCATCGGACGATCGTCACCGAGGGGCGGCACCAGCGCGCGAACCGCGTCGTGTAGGACGGCGGTGCGTGCACCGCGGCGAGGTCCGCCGCGGAGGTCGATGGCCTGACAGAGCGCCAGGAGATGTATCGCGGTGACGTTCTCGGTGAGCTCGAGGATGCGACGGAGATCGCGCGCGGCGATGGTCCCCATGCTCACCTTGTCCTGATTATGGCTCTCGGTGCTCCGCGAGAAGACGCTCGCGGGTAGCGTCATCTTCAGCGCCTCGGCGGTGAGCGCCGACGCGGTGATCTGCATCGCCTTGAAGCCGTGATGCGCCGTCGCGCCGCGGCCTTCGACGCGCACCAGGTCGCGTGACAGCCCGTTGTTGGTCGCGGGATTGCACAGCAACGCGAGCTGTCGGTCGAGGAGATCGGCGATGTTCGCGACGCCGGTCTTGAGCATCTCCGACGCTTGCGCGACGTGACCACCGTAGAAATTGCCGGACCGGAGCACGTCTCCGGTGTCGAGATCGATGATCGGGTTGTCGTTCACCGAGTTGACCTCGACCTCGAGGAACTGTCGCGAAAGTGGCAGCACGTCGGCGAGCACCCCGATGACGTGAGGCGCGCAGCGGAGCGAGTAACGGTCCTGGAGCCTCGCGCTCCGGTCTCGCGCGGCCATCGCCGGATCCAGATCTTCACGGATCCATCGCGCGGCCGCCCGCTGCCCGGGATGTGGCTTGAACGCGAAGATGCGGTCGTCGTACTGCCCCGGATCGCCATCCATGGCCTCGACCGCCATCGCCGTGACCGCCGCGGCGGCGCGCGCCACGAGCTGCGCGCGGCGGAATCCGAGAGCCGCGATGCCGGTCATCGCGCTCGTGCCGTTCATGAGCGCGAGCGACTCACGCGGCTCGAGCGCGACGGGCCGAAGTCCGGCGCGCCGGAGAGCATCCGCCGCTTCGACGCGGGCGCCGCCGAAACGAACCGTCCCTTCACCGGCGATCGTCGCGGCGACGTAGGAGAGCGGCGTCAGATCGCCGCTCGCGCCGACCGAGCCCTCCTCGGGGATGCACGGCGCGATGTCGTGGTTCAGGAGATTCACCAGCATGTGGAGGACGACGGGCCGCACCGCGGAGTGACCTCGCGAGATGGACCCGAGGCGCGCCGCGATCACCGCGCGCGTCTCCGCGACATCGAGAAAATTGCCGGTGCCGCAGTTGTGATAGCGAATCAAATTGCGGGCAAGCGCCGCCCCTTCGTCGAGCGCGACCACGTTCACGCACGAGTCTCCGAACCCCGTGGTGATTCCGTAGATGCGCTCCCCGCGCTCGACGGCCTCGCGCAGCAACCGAACGCCGCTCTCGAGTCGTTCCGCGTAGGCCGTGCTGGCGTCGAGTCGGACCGGCGAACCGTCGAGGGCGATGGCAACGAGCGACTCGATCGTGAGCGGCTCGACACCGACCGTGACCGACCCGGAAGAGACCGCTCGGCCGCCCACCGGTTGAATGAAGTCGCGCAAGTGCCGACGCTCCGAGGTCTCGTCGAGTTCCAGATAGTCGTTTGATTTTCGGCTCGTGGCTGCAGGCGGGGTCATGAAATCACGTTCCTCTTCGGCGCACACTGTCGTGGCCGCTCTTACGTTTCACTTCCCGTGCCTACGGTTCGGCCTGGCGGTTCGTTAAGCACCACCGGGGCGAAAATCGACACGTCCCCGGTCAGTCTGATCCGGAGTCGGACGGACGCGCGCGCCACGGGACCATCCTTTGGATGAGGCCGTCGCGGAGGACGAGAGTGTGGAAGAGCACTCCGCCGAGGTGGATGAGGAACGTCGCGAAGAACAGATACGCGAGGACGCCATGGACGGTGCGGAGCACCGTGTAGAGGAGCACGCTGTGCGGGAGGATCGGCGGCAGGTGCAGCGCCCCGAAGAGAACGATGGGATACCGCGCCGCCGAGAGCATTCCCCAGCCGACGAGCGGCATCGCGAACATCAACGTGTAGAGCGCGCGTTCCATCCACGGGATCATGCGGCGCTCGACGCCCGACATCGTGGGGAGAAAATCGGGTAGCGGCTGGATGCGGCGATTCAGCCAGCGCACGGTGGCGAGGACGAGGATCGCAATGCCGAGGGGGCGGTGAATGGCGACCAGCGTGCTGTAGCCTTCCACCGAAGACACCATCCGCGCTCCGATGAAGAACATGCTGAGCAGCATTGCCGCCATGAGCCAGTGCAAGATGCGCGAGGGCCACGCGAACTGAACAGGACCGCTCACGGTGCGCCCCTCCCCTGCACGTCGGCGGGAGTAACGGCGCTCGAAGCGGCCGGTTCCGCGACGCGCCGGCGGAAGGACACCGAGTAAGCCGCCGACCGCGCGCTGAGTAACGGATCGTCCGAGCCCTCGATCCCCGCGGGCAAGACGAGCGGATCGAAGTTCACGGTGCGCGCGGAGCTCGTCTCTTCGCTCTCGACGTCATCGAGGGTCAAGGTCCCGACGTCGACGGTGCGACGCTCGGCAGGCCATTCGACGGTGGCGTCGCTGGTGGGATCGTTCGGTGCGCCCAGCGTGAGGACGAGATGCCACTTCGGCGGTGCACGGTGGATGCGCGCCGCGAGCGCGTCGAACAGGAAGTTCGCACCGGTTTCGCTCGACGACGAGGGGAGCGCCGACGAGGCCGCTTCCGGTTCCGGAACCATCGACCAGCGTACCGGCGTCCGACGCCCGTCCGAGGCGACGAGCACGAAAGCGTTGAGGCTATTGTACCTGCTCTGGGCGAAACCGGGAGCGCTCGGATAAGCCTTGATCTTGCCGATTGCTCGCGCCGTTTCCGGGTATCTGGCGAGGAACGCGCTCACCTTCGACGGATCGGGTCCGTTCTTCCCCGGCGCCTGCGCCATGGCGACGAGCTGATCGCGAAAGGCGTCGGGCGTACGTACGGCAAATACCGGTATCGCGTTCATCCCCGTGCGCCATTCCTCGCCGTCCGGGAGGCGGAACTCGAGCGCCAGGCTCCGGACGGCCTTCACCGCGTCGGCCGCGTAGGGCATGCCGCCCGCGAGCGCGAACCGCCCGATGACCGGGATACGACCTCTCTCGAACACCACCGCCTTCGACAGCGATGCGCCCTGTCCGTTCGACTCGAACGTGCCGCTCACGCCGACCCCCTTTGCGTGGTTCCTGCGAAAGCCCGGGTGCATTCCGTTCACCTGTTCGAACGTGTCGACGAACCGTGACGGCGTGAGCGCGTGCGGCGAGAACCATCCCCCGACGTAAAGAAACGAAAGCGCCACTGCCCCCACGATTCCTGCCGCGAGCGACATTCGTAATGGAGCACGCTTCGACCCGGGAGCGCGCGGCGGACCGTGCGGCGCGGTCAATGATTCCGTCTCCGACGACATCGCTGAAGACAGAATTACTGCTGGGCCCGGGGTCTGGCCAGCGCTTGATGAGCTCAGCGTGGGCCATCTCGAGTGTCGTCGCTGCAGCACACGGCTCTGCCAGTAAGGTGGATCGCTCGGCCGGCACGACGATTCGGACCAGGAGCCGGGTGCCGCTGTTACGTTCCGGCTCGTGATATCCGACCAGGACATCTACACCGAGCGTGTGCGCTCGTGAGCGCACGGTCGCATATGCTCGCACTCGCGACGGCGCGTCGACGCCGCGCCTTTACAGCGCCGTCCAATTGAGGTGAACTTCCGAGACTCGGGTAGCGAGCTTCTTCGCTCGGTGGAGCGAGCTCGGCCAGCAGATTTACCGCCCCTTGGAGGGGGAGAACACCATGGCTCGTCTTCGTTCGACAATGCTGGCGTCCGGACTCTGCGCGCTCGCGCTCCTCGGCTGCTCCTCCGACAACAACAGTGGTCAGAACTCGGACGGCGGCACGGGCGCTGCCGGCGGCGAAGCCGGGAGCGGCGGCCAGGGCGTGGCCGGCAGCACGACGGGCACTGGCGGCGGGCGGACCACCGGCGGGAACGGCGGGCGGACCACCGGCGGAAGCGGCGGGCAGACCACCGGCGGAAGCGGCGCGACGGCATCGGGCGGAGGGAACGGGAACGGTTCGGGCGGAGCGAATGCGGCGGATGCCGGAGGGAGCGCGGGTCGCGGTGGTCGAACGGGCGCAGGCGGCATCCCTCAGTCGGGAGGTGCGACGGGCTCGGGCGGCGCGACACAGACCGGCGGCGCGAGTGGAACCGGCGGCGCGGGCGGCGCGAGCTCGAACGGCTGGCTGCACACGAGTGGCAACAAGATCTTGCTCACGACCGGCGGCACCGACACCCAGTGGGTGGGGCGAGGCGTGAACATCGATGACATCTACATGTGTGGCTATAACTCGATGCTGACCGAGTCCACACCGGACAAGACGCTCGAGTCCGTGGTGTCCGGCCTGATGAGCGCCTGGAAGCCGAACTTCGTTCGCACCTCGCTCGCCATGGCCACCAACTCGGTCACTTCGAGCTTTCTGACGAACCCGAGCAAATACAAGGACCCGATGGTGGCGGTCATCAACGCCATCGGTGCGAATCCCGGCGTGTACGTGCTCGTCACGTTACGGAGCGATGCGTCGATGATCGGCCAGGACGAAACCGACGGCGATCCGGAGGCGACGGGCATCCCGTCGGATTCCACCACGACGCCCGACAAGGCGAAGTTCCCGTCGGGCACAGACCCGGTCTACCAGGCCCTGGTCGATACCTTCGCGAACTCGAGCTTCGTGATGTTCGGGCTCACGAACGAGCCCGGCGGCAAGAAGCTGTCGAATGCGACGATCTCCGCTGCGATGGACCACGCGGTCGCCACGATCCGCGCGGAAGAGGACAAGCTCGGCACTCCGCATCACATCGTCTCGGTTCAGGGACAGGGGTGGACGAGCGACATCAGCTTCTATGGCTCGAAGCCGCTCGCTCGAGACAACGTCGTCTACGAGGTGCACGGATATCCCCCGTCCACGGACTCGTACACCTATTCGAACATCCCGGTGATCATCGGCGAATATGGGACGCTGTCCGGCGACGGTTCGGCGTTCTTCGCCGATGTCGATTCAAAGAACCTCTCGAGTCTCGCGTTCGACTTCGAACCGTTCAGCGACTGCGCGCCCGATCTCTTGACGGTGAATCACAGTGCCACGCAGCTTCAACCGACAGCGTGGGGCAACACCGTGAAGGCGTATCTACTCTCACACGCGAAGTAACGAGCGCGACGGCGGGGTTCCGCTCGTACCGCGAGATTTCTGCAGCGCGCCCCGTAGGATTCGAACCTACGACCCTCGGATTCGAAGTCCGATGCTCTATCCAGCTGAGCTAGGGGCGCGAGTAACGATTGCAGATACTTGCGAGACGGGGACGTCGTGTCAATGGCGCAACGTAACCGCAGCGTAACCAATGGACGTGCTCACGGGGCCTTTCGGTCGATTCGCGTGACCGGAGCCTCGCCGCCGCCGAGGTCGATCTCCAGCGTGTCGTAGTCCGCCTCGGGAAAGAGATCCGGGCGCATGTGAGCGTACCGCTCGGTGACGGCGGTGGTCCCGTGACCAAGGATCGTCGCGAGCTTCTCGATCGAGCCGCCGGCGAGAACCCACTGACTCGCGAAGCTGTGCCGGGTGGCCTGGTACCAGGTGAGCGCAGGCAAGCCGCACGCGACGAGCGCCTTGGCGAGGTGGCGGCTCAATGTCTGCTGCCGAATGAATGACGTCGGCCGTCCTGGTCGCCCGCCTCGAGCCGGATACTTCGGCGCGCAAACAAGGCCCTTGCCGCCCGTCCTCAACTTCCATTCCGTGAGCTCGGGCACGAGCGGGTTCAAGATCGGAGCGATCCGTGCCTCGTCGTCTTTCAGCGGACCGAGGCGTGCGAGATGCACCTGCTGATGCACGTGGATCCTTCGCTTCCCAAGATCGATGTCACGCCAGTCCAGAGCTTGCAGCTCGCCGGGACGCAGGCCTGCGAGCGCTCCGATTGCGAACGCGACGCTGATCGGTTCCTCGAGGGACAGATACACCCTGCGGACATCGGCGAGCGTCTCGATGAACGGAGTCCGGCGCGGATCCGTGGTCGGGCGAATCAGCCGACGGGTGGATCGCGGAAGGTCGCGCACGGGATTCCGGGGCGCCAGACCTCGTTCCACAACATCAGCGAAGAACGAGCTGAGTAGAAGCACGCATAGCCGGACGGTTGCGGCGTTCATTCCGGCGATGAGCATCGCCTCCACGAATCTCCGAATACCGGCGGCGTCGACCTCCGTCGGCCGGCACGAGCCGAAGAAACGCTTCAGGTGCTTGTTCCATCGGATCTTGTCGTCCCTCGCGGCGCGGTGCGTCTGCTTCCGTCGCTTCAGCCATTCCTCCGCGAGCTCGCTGAGGGTAGGCACCGTCCTTGGATCGGGTGGCAATCCCGCGCGCCCCGCGGCAACGTCGGACACGATCTTGGCAAGTACCTGTTGAGCCAGCTCCCGTGTCGCGTACCCATGTGAGTAACGCGTATGCCCTCCTTCCTTCCATTTGATCCACCAGTTGTTCGGGCCACGTTGGTACACGCAACCCATGCGGTGGGGTCTTCGTCTTCGTTGCTTCACAATCCGTTGCTCCTCCAGTTGAAGCGCCGGCGCGTGCCGGCGGAGATGAGAGATGAAGTCGCCAGGGAAGCCGCTGGCCTTGGCGGCACCGTCAGCGCTCTTCGGGACGAACGAGTCGGACGGAACGTCTCCCTCGCGCGTCATTGGCCAGGCGAGCGACGTCGTTTGCATCCAGTGCGCGAACCCCGTCGAGGTCGACGCGGATGCTTCGACCGACCTTCCTCGACGGCAGCTCGCCGCGTCGAACCATCCTGCGCACCGTCACGACGCTCACGCCGAGACGAGCAGCAGCTTCGCGAACGTCGAAGAGTCCGGGGGAGACCTGACGGCGCAGATCGCGGAGTTCGTCCGCGATGGCTTGTAGCTGAGGTTCGAGCCGGGCGACGACGCGGTCGGCGAGGGCGTCGAGCAGGCCGTCGAGCTCACTCACTTCGCTCCCCCCCGGCGTGCCTTCCGGACGGCTTGCGCTCCGGAGCCGCTTCTCTGGTCCTTTAGATTCTTATCGCCGATTTCGAGCAACGTACGCTGGCGACGAAGGACCGATTCGCTGAAACACTTGCGGCATCGCGCGCACGCCGTGCCACCGACGCCTGGTACGTTCTCGAGTTCCAGCTTGCCGGCATCAACGGGGCAGTCAGTGCGCTTGTTGTACGGCAGGCCCGGCGTTCGCTTTTCGTTGAAGACGATCGCGGCACCATGCGTGTCGTCTTCCGGCGAGGTGCGAAGAAATGAAAGGTAAGCACGGCCGTGAACTGCGACGAGACGGAGTGCTCGCTCCACGAGCTCGGGTGGGGTCGTGGCGTCCAGGCTCAGCTGCAGGTAGACGTTCGGGAGCGGCTCGATGAGTACCGCGAGATCGAAGCGCCGGGTAACGATCCATACCAGCACGTCCGGGTTCTGCCTCGCGAACTCATTCAGCACTGGGATGGCGGCTGGGAAAAGATCGCCAGTGCCATTCACTCGGAGGTAGTCGAGCCGAACTCCCTTCCTTCGCCAGCTACGCCGGGCGCGTGCGAAGTCGCGCGTGAGCTGCGCTACCACCCTCTCGAGCTCTTCGAGCTCGAAGTACCGCAGGTTCCGGAGGCGTTTTCGAAGACTCTTGCTCCACCGCGCGGGCGCTTGAGGAGACGAAGCGTAGCAGACGCGAGCGCAGAGCCGCGTGGGACGACACGTCTGTCCGATCGGGAAGTCTAGCGATCCGCTTGTCTTTGCGTTGACCGAGAGGAGCGACAGTCGTCGCAACCTTTGCCGCAGCGTCGCGAGATCGAGCGCGGAGATCTCGACGCCAATCGACTTTTCCTTCTGCCGAACGGCGACGAAGGCGGGCTCGCCGTCTCGTTCGACCTTGTACATCGGGAGCGAACGCCGCGGGGCTGTCGGTTGCTCCTGCACACTGGAGCGCCGCCTAGACATGCGACGTCCTCCGAGCGCCGACCACGCTCACGAACAGGTTTACGGAAACCGGAATGTGCGTGACGCCGGCAATGCCGATGGTGGGCGCAAGCGAGCAACTTGGTGGCTCGGGCTCGGGCGGGCGCGCGGGCCGCGCCGTGAGTGACGCGCGTGATGAGCGTCGTGAACGCGCCCTTCGCTCGCGACGGCGAGCAAGTCGCGGAAGCACAAGGAGGCCCCGCCGCCGCCGCCGCGGCTGGGGCCGAATCCATCGACGGACCATTCGGACCATTTGCTGATGAGCGCGGAGGAGCTCGGCGCGGACCTCCTCAACGTCGTAGACGGGGGGCAGATCATGCAGGTCGTCAGCGCACACGTTGCCGAGCAACCCGCCCTCTTCCTCCGACTCCTGGTGTGCGGAGACGTCTTCGTTCGCGTCGTCTGCAACTTCCGTGGACCAGTTCATCATCGCGGCCTCCATGAACGCGCCGATTCCATATCGGCCCAGTTCGAACCGATCTTCACATCTACAACGACGGGCACCGTCGGGATGAACTCGGACATCCCCCGCTGCATGCAGGACTCGATGAGGTCCGCGACAGCACCGGCATGCTCAGTGGGGCTCTCGACGAGAGCCGAATCGTGAACGGTGAGCACGACTCGTGCACCGAAGCGGTCGAGTTCGCCGAACATCAGGGCGAGTGACCTCTTCATGCCGTCAGCGGCAGTGCCCTGACCTTCGTGAGCCAGACGAGCGCAGTGGTCATCACCGCCGCCCTCGAAGAACTGGATGCGACCGCTCATCGTGCGAACGGCGACGGGCGACTGCTCTCGCATCCGACGTTGCCACTCGGCGACGCCTGGGTACGCGGCAAAGAAGCCGCGAAGAAGGGCCGATGCCTGCTCACGATCGAGGCTCAGCCCACAGGACGTGTTTGCATATGCCGCGATCGCGTCGGGGCCGCCGCCGTAGATGGCCTTGAAATTGAATGGCTTCCCGAGCCTTCGCTCCTCGCTAGTCACCGTGCTCTTCCTCAGGAGAACTGCGGCGGTCGCTTCGTGTGGATCCGCTCCTTGCCGGAACAGGTTCACGAGCCTCGCATCGCCGGCCACATGCGCGACGACCCGAAGATCGACCGCTGCATAGTCGGCGTCGATCAGAACGTGACCCGTGGGCGCTATCACGCACCTGCGGAGATTCGGATCCCGCGGGATGCCCATCAAGTTCGCGCCGCTCGCGCTCATCCTTCCGGTGGCAGCTCCCAACTGGTCGATTCGACATCGCACCCGTCCATCCACCCCGATGCGTTCAGCGAAGTCGGCCGCGTACTTCGCCAATGCGTCGAGCTTGCGGAAGTCGAGCAACGCACGCACCGCGGGGTGCGTTGCGTAGGCTCCGATCTCCTCCCGCCTGGTTCGTTCGAGCGGTACCCCGAGCATCTGCTCGAGCCGCGCGTGAATCGAACGTTGGTCCTCGAGGTTCGAAACTCCAAGCATCCGCACGGCCTGATCGCGGGAGACATCTCGCCGGGGCTCCAGGTCGTGAAGGAGCAGGGCGAGTCGCGGAACGTCCAGGTGGAGCCCCGCTCGCTCCATCGTCGCTATCGCACCCAGCGCTTCGAACTCGAGGTTGGCGACGCGCACGAGCCCGCGTTCCTGAAGCAGGTGCTCCAACATCCCGACGAGCTCCGGCAACGCAGACGCTCCGTGCTTGCCGACTCGAGCCGCGACATCGCAATAGCCCGGCCCACGCTTCCCACCATCCATCAACATTGACCCGATCGCCGTGTCGAAGACGCGATGCTCCGGGTCCGGCATCTCGATCTGACCATTCACGATCGCTCTGTGGAGGTTGTGCCCGACCAGCGCGAATTCGCGGAGGGCTCCCCCCCATACCGACAGCTCGTGGTTCTCGACACCGGTCAGACCCACGCGACCAACGTTGCCTGGGTGAAGACCCGTACCGCTAGCGCCTGGCTCGCGACGTCGGGAATCAACGTGCGGCTCGCATACGAAATGCGCAGGCAACCGACAACAACCCGGACCAACGTGGTGACGGCACAGGCTGACGCCGCTGGCGCCGACGTCGTCGAAGTCCACACACGTGCCCCATGGAATGAACTCGGTGGCGTTCACGGCTTCCTCCAGAACGGGACGGCACCGCCGAGCTCCTCCCGGCCCCCGCCCTGGGCCGGCCCCGGGCCGGCCTGGGCGGGTTGCTCCGGTCCGCCTCGCCCGCCCCCCTCCGGGGGGCGCGGCGGCTGGGCGGGGCCGCCGAGATCACGGTCCTCGATATTCGTCTCGTCCCGCCCCGCCCCGGAGGGCGGGGGCGGGATGGCCGGGAGGGGTTGCTGCTCGTCCCGTGCCGTGGTCGTGAAGAATCCCTTGCCTCGTCGAACGACGTGGCCGCGATCTTGGAGTGCGGCAAGGACGACATCGAGATTGCGATGGCTCGGCACGAGCTTCGTCGCGCGGATCCGGGTCACCGTGGAACCGGGGTGCTCGGTGATGAACTGCAAGACCGCGTTGCTTGCAGCAACATCCGGTTGACCATCCGGCGCCGGACTGTTCGCGGGATCCGCGCTACTCGCTGGCTCCGCGCTACTCTCCGCTCGAGGGTCAGGGACGAGCTCCAGTCGAACATGTTCGTCGGGAGAGCGAACTAGTCGAAAGGTGACATCGTGGGGCCAAGGGATGCCGTGTCGATTCTTCAGCATCGCGATCTTCGCAGCCGATTCGCTCACCTTGGTGAACGCGAATAACTGATCACACGCATCGGCAATCGCCGACGTACCTCGAGGCTCCGCCGAGTCCCCCTTGCCCGCGTGCAGGATAATGATGACGGCGCATCCTGTGGCCACGGCGCACCTCTTCAACGTGTCGATGATCCAGCGCGAGTACGAGCCATTTTCGTCGACGCCACGAACACCTGCGAGAAACGAGTCGATGATCAGTAACCTGCACTCCTGCATCGCTTCGAGCACCGCCTGCTCGAACGCGGGTGAAGACAGGAAGATCTCTGGAAAAGACACGAAGCTCAGCCACGGAAAGATCGGCGTGCTCCCGAGCAGGGCATGAAGGCGTCGCACGACCGCCGACCAACCCATCTCGAAATCGATAATGGCGACGCGACCATTCGCCAGTGATCGGCCGAGGAACGAGTCGTGCTGAGACACAGCGACGGCCACCGCGTAGGCAGCCCAAGTCTTCATCGCCTCACGTCGACCGACGAAGCCTGTGACGGTCGCCTTCGGAACGAAGTCCTGAACAACGTAGTCAAGCGAGGGCACGGGCCCGGATATGTACGCGACGTTGATGAAGACGAACTTCGGTGCGGTCGGCTCGAGCGGTGTTTGAGTCGGCGTCATGACTGATTCTCCTGTCCTTCATTTTGTAGTTGGTCAGCCCAATCTTTCGTTCCGTTCGGAACGATTCGTCCCACGAAGGTTGCGCCGGCCACGACAAGGTCGTGGTGCATTGTCGGCACCCGCTTGTTGCCGGCGTCGTCGTTGTCGACCGCAATGAACGCGCGTCGAGCCGCCGCGAACGTCGCCCAAGGAGCGCGCCATTCGGTTGCCGAAGGAATGCCCAGCACTGCAATGTTGTGGCCCCCTGATACCGCCAGCTCGCGGAATGCGAGTACATCCGCCGCGCCTTCGACGAAGGCGATCCCCGCACCGGGGTCGTTCGTCGCGACGTCGCGCGCGCGGTCCACGCCGTAGGGCCAGAGCGGAGAACGTTCCGCCGGCAGCACGTAGCGCCCGGTCGTTCGGTCGTCGATCACCCGCCGCTGCACGCACGTGATGCTGCCGGTGGGCGAGCGCCAGGGGATGAGCAGCCTGTGCTCGGCATGAGTGATACGGCCGTCCGAGCCTGCGAGTCCCGATCTCATCCAGGCGTCTTCGCCGAATCGGTGAACGACTCGCAGCGCGCACTGATCTTGGAACGCAGGACTCGCAGGCAACGCTCCCCAGCCGTCCTCGATTGCCAGAGTGAGCAGGCGACGTCCACCCAGGTAGTGAACGCAATCGTGCTGAGCTCCGATCGGGCAAGCGTCGAGAAGAACTCGCGCCAGCGGGTCGAAGACTGCGTCGCCGACTACGATGTCGGCGTCTCGAAAATTGGCTTTCTGATCCAGACCAGCCGCGAGATTCAGCGCGATGTTCCGAATCTTGGCGAAACCGGGGCCTCTGGTCTCAATCCCGTGCAGCCGCCCCAGAAGGTCGAGAACGTCACCATGCGCGCCGCAGGCGTGACAACGCCACCTGACGGCGCCGTCTCGACCGCTGAAGAGTACACAGCTCGCGCTGTGCTCCGTGTGGGCCACGCACAACACCGAGACGGACCTCGTGCCGACGCGCTCGACGCGCAGACCGAGGGCGACCGCGACCGCCAGTGGATCCGTAAACAGGCAACGGATTCCGGCCGCCGAGCGCGGGAGAGGGCCGACGCCGGAACGTTCCTCAGAGCACGCAATGGGCTTTCCATCGCGCGAGCGCGTGGTATGATCGGACACGTAGGTACGAGGGCGGCGCCGTTTGGAAGAGCGGGCGCCGCTCTCGCTTTTCTTTCTCACTCCCTCGCGCGCTTTTGAAGCGAAAGGAGGGGCGCGCGCGTTTCGCAGCAACGTGAACGCCGCGGAACAGTGCGTCTTTGCTCACCGAGTATTGAGCACCTAGGTCACGCGCTCTGGTCGCCGTTGTCCGTCGACAGCTTCCGTTCAGATCGCTCGTCCCCGACCCGCGCCTCGCCGTCCACGGGCTGGCTCTCCGTGTCAGCCGACTGCTCCGGACTTGCGATGCTCTCTGCGATGTCCCTCAGCTTGCCGTGAATCAACACGTCCGCCTGGTTGAGCAGTTCGTTCACGAACGTTCGAAGACTCGCAGGCATTGGGGGCATGTCGCAGATGAGGTTCAATGCTTCCTTGAGAGACTTGATGCCCCCCTTCGGCGGTGCAACCGCGCTCGGAATGCGCTCGCCCTCCGAATCGCCAGGCTGCGGAAGCTCCGCTGGTCCCGCCTTGTTGGCGCGCATGATGTTGGTCAGGTGTTGAATGGTGCGATTGCTCGGCGCGTCGACGAGCTTGCCCAGCTCGCGACGAAGCACTCCCTCAGCCTCCTCGCGTCCGGTCCGTTTCTCCACTGCCCGAAGTGCTGCTTGCGCCTCCGCCTCATCGAGCGGGAAGGATATCGCGGCCGCACGCCGCGCCAGCTCTCGGGCAACGTCTTCGTCCGCACCACGGTCGCGAAGAAGGTTGGCGGCGTCGCCAACCACGTCAACCAGTCGGGCTCTGTCAGAGTAGGAACGTCGCCGGTCTCGATGCGCGAGAAGACCTTGAACAACACCCGCCAGCACCTTGTCGGGATTCAGCGTCGCTGCCGGGACGAACGGTTTGATCATGCTCGGCTCCGACGGCTGGCCGAAACGTTCCACGACGAGTTGCAGCAGATAGAGTGTGGCCTCTTTCAACGTCTCGTCGGTCAACGGAGATTCAATCTTGCCGCGCGTGGCACGCGGAGCCCGGCGCTTTCCTGAACGCTTCCTGCTGCCGTTCTTCACGAGCCGAGGGTCGCTCCATCGAGGATGGAACGTAAGTCGAAGCAGCCGTCCCGACCCGCGCTTCCCCGACTCTTCCCATACAACCGCAAAAAGCCTCATCATCCTGGAATGCGAGCTGGCTCCACGTCTTCCGCGTCCGTCCTTACGCGCGCGCGCGAAGGTGCCCCATTCGCCCGTGGTGGACGTCGCTCCGTCGCGGACGCGAATGTCCGCGCATTGCGCGCTGCCTCGTGGAGTTGCCTAGCGCAACGACGGTGCACGCAGCTCGCTGCGGCGCTGCGCGCGACGGAGCGGGCAACCACCGGCTACCTGGGCCGAGAACGCGACGCCGCCGGCACTTGGCATGTCTTCGCCCGTGACGCCGACGGCCGCCTTGTTCGAGTCGCCGAAGTTCGAACTCCTCACGCTTTTCGATTTGCGGATCACCGGACGCCACCGACAGTACTGGTCTTGGACGAAAAGCTAGTCGACGTTGAATCGCTCGCGCTGCGACTCCTCCGAATCAACGTACCGCTGACGAGGGAAGCATGAGCAGAGCCGATGAGCGTGTCGATGCGGTCGAACACACGTGTCCCGAGGTCGTCGGTGTCGGGGTCGTGCTGTCCGAGATACGCTCGCTCGAGGACGAGCGGATGGTGATCGAGGAGCTGCTCTCGCTGCTTGTCAGGGAGCTTGATGGAATTCCGGGACAAGGCGACGCGCCGCGACGAGGCGACCCTCGCACAACCGGAAGCCCGGACGCCATCGTTCGTGTTCGTGCCAAGCTCGCCGCGGCTCTCGCTCAACTCGAGCAGCGACTCGAACATCTGCGCGGATTGAACATCGCAAAGGTGCCAGGAGGTCCCGGACTATCCGCGATCCCCGAGTCGTATGCTCTTCGCCGAAAAGAAGCACGATGAACGACGTCGGTGACGAACAGCTGACCGTGGAAGAGGCCGCAGCGAGGATCCGCGAGGAACGGATTCGTGCCGCCATTCTGCGCGACGTCATGGCCACTATCGAATCCTACTTCGAGAATCGAGAGGCCGGCGTGGCAGCGAAGCTGGTGCGGCTCGATGAAGGAGCGTTCCCGCCACCCCGGCGTATCGTCGACGCGGTACGGGCCGACATCATCCAGCTGATCACGGCAGCTCGCGAACGGCGCGAAGCGCTCCGTCGTCGGAAGGTTCTATGAAGCGCCGAAGCCCTGCCGAGCAAGCTGTCCGTGCGCTCGTCCTGGAAGGTCTGGACAACGCAGCAATCCACGGATGGCTCTCACGCGACCGACTCGACGTCGTGGACGACGTCTTTCTGTCCGAGGTCCGCGCCGACACGGCGCTCCCGTCCCCCTTCCTGCCTTTCGATGTCGCGCACCTACCCAGTCAGCAGGTCGTGCGCGCGCAAGGCGTCACGTCCTGGTTTGCGCGCGATCGAGATCTCCAGGCAGCCGTCAGACTCCTCCGTGCTGCTCGAGCCCGCGAAGTCGCCGAGGCTCTGATGATAGGTGACGCGCCGGTGCCGTGGGTCATTGCCGAAGCCAAGCGTTTCGGAATCACAGTTTCCGTCAGGGCGATCGGCCTATTCCGCCACTTCTTTTTCGACACGTCCGTCGTCGATGACGGAGACTTGGTCGCCTATCTTCACGAGCGTCGCGACGTGCCAAACGAACCGGTCGACGAGCATGACATCCGTATTGTTGCGGCTCGTTCGAGGAGTTCCCCGACCGGGCTGTTAATGACACGCATCCGACTAGGCCGCGTACCGACCAATCTCGACCTTGCCAGCGTACTGAAGTCGACGCGGACGGCTGCTGCCGTCGGCGCGCTGGACGCGACGATTCGCCGTCGTCCTCGGACCGCCGAGCGGCTCGCATCGGTTGCTCGCTCGGTGAGTGAAATCTTGACGGCAGTCGGTGATCCGCAGACCGACATGCTCGACCACCTCGGCCGCGTCGCGTTGACAAGTGACGAAACCGCCGTGCCCATGCTCGACGACCTTGGGGGCGACCATTCGACGGGCTTCGAGCAAGCCGATATCCGCAATCAGGACGGAGACCTACAGGTGAGTGCAGGTACAGACATTCGAGCCTACAGGTGAGTGCAGGTACAGACATTCGAGCGGTCGACTCGGAGGCATCTCTGAGCGACGCGAGAAGGTCGTGAGGGATCGGCCTTGGCCGAACTTCGACACCGCTCACTCGGACGTTCGACCCTTCAAGAAACGCAGCAGTCGCCCTCTTGGCACGCCAAGAGCCCGTGCGGCTCGGACCTTGTTCCCCTCATGCCGTGCAAGTGCGTCGTTCACGATCCCCTCGGTGAGCACCTGGGATGCAGATTGCTTCACGCCACCAGCGGCCTTTTCAACAGCCCTGAGGAGCAGTTCTCCACCTGGCGTTTCCGCCAATGCTCGTGTGACGATGGATTCGAGTTCGCGCACGTTCGATTGCAGTTCGAGCGTCATGAGAAATTCGACGGCCTCGATCTCGGCAGTCTCGGGGTTCAACTGTACGCCCGCTTTTCTGGAGAGCTCCTGCACGATGGCGAAGATGTCCTCGCGCCGCTCACGGAGCGGAGGCAAGGTGATCGTTCCGGCGAGGAAGCGGGCACGCAGGTCTTTCCGGAACCCCCACGGGGCGCCGCCCTTTGCGAGGTCCCGGTTCGTTGCAGCGATCACAATGACATCCACTTTGGTCGGCTGCGCCGTACCAACCGGTATGACTTCTCGGTTCTCGATGACCCGAAGAAGCTTTGGCTGCAGCGATCTGGGAAGTTCGCCGAGTTCGTCCAGGAAGATACATCCCCCCTCGCACTCGCGGACAAAACCAGGGGAGGTGTTCCTGGCGCCGGTGAACGCACCGGCAATGTGGCCGAACATCTGCGACTCGAAGAGATCCGGAGAAACTGCCGCAACGTTCACTGGAAGGAAGGTACGGCCGGGCCGCAACTGCTCGGCTATGAACCGGGCGGCGAGCTCCTTGCCCGTTCCCGTTTCTCCCTGGACCAGGACGTTGATCACGTTGCGCTGCGCGAGGCTCGTGACTGCGCTTCGAAATGGGCGCAGACCGTAGGGCCCGACCATTCCGCCCATCGGATCTGCGGGCGCGACGTCTCCCCTCCCTCGTTCACGGTAGACGAGGAGAGTGCGACCAATGCGCACGACGCTTCCGTCACGGAGCGCGGTCTTTTCGCCGGGCGGAATCCGGTGCCCGTCAACGAACGTTCCGTTCCTGGCGCCGACATCCTCGACGTGGCACACGCCGCCGCGCTTCGAGAATACCGCGTGAGACCTCGACGCCAGCGTATCGTCGATGCCGAGGGTCTCGAGCCAGTCGCGACCGATAGGTTCCGCGGTCGCGGGTAGCGCCGCGGCGCAAGGCCTCGGAAATGCGACAACCAACGTCGGGGACGACGCCTCTTCGTACAGCTCTCGCAGAGGGGAAGCCCCCACTGTCTCGACGCTGCGACTGCTGCGGTCATTGTTCCCGCTCATCCAGCTCATTCTAGGCCGTTGCGGACCCCTCCTGGGAAGAGGGGTCATCGCCAGCTGATCGCGATCACCCCGAGTCCCTCGGAGACTGATCGCGATCACCCTCGTCGCGTGCGCGCTAGCCGAAATTCTCTGCGATTCCCGGCCTCCAGCACCAGGCATGTTGTTCGCAATAGAGCCGGCAGTGACCAACGTTGGCGTACCGGGACCTACAGCAACCTCGGGTTGCGGATTGTCGGTCCGACCAACGGTTTCAAGAAGAGGAGCTGCATCGATGGAAACAATGGATGGATACGGTTTTGACATGCGCGCGACCTCGTGGTCTTGCGCAGCGAAACCCGCAACACGCAACCTGATTCCGCGAGCGATCGGTGTGCAAGAGAGCCGTCTCTTGTTCACCCGGACCCTGTGCGCGTTCGACGCATCACGCGCCGGAGGCACTCGCAGAACCACAGCGTCGTGCGGTCGCTGGCAACCGACCGCCGCTGCCGCCACGAGTCGCGCCGCCAGCGTCATTGGCCTGGGAGGGACGCATCATGTCCGGTGAACGCCACGCCAAGCTCACGAGCACGGCGTTTCACGAGGCGGGGCACGTCGTCATGTCGCTCATCCACGGTCGCCCGTTTCGTCATGTCACGATCGAACGTGGCGAAGACAGCCTGGGTCATGTGCTGTACCGCGCCTTCTCTGACCGCTTCGATCCCGAACTGGACGTCTCATCACGAACGAACCGCACGATCGAAGCCGCCGTGGATTGTGCCCTCGCAGGTCACGCCGCCGAGGCGCTGCTGACCGGACGTAACAAGTGGGTCGGGTCGACGGCGGACCGTGCTCACGCGATCGACATGGCGAGCTACCGCTGCGGAAGTGCCCAGCAGGTCGAGGCGTACATCGAGTGGCGGCGAACGGTCGTCGTCGATTCGCTGCGACTGTCATCCCGATGGGATGCGGTCAAGGTGCTGGCAGAGGCTCTACTCGAGCGCAAACGACTGACCCACAAGGAAGCGCGCCGCATCTACCTCGAAGTGGTGGCTCCCCCGTGTCCGCTCCTCGTCCCCGACGCAACCGCCGTGCAGGCGAGCCTGGTTTCCATCTCCAAGGCCGACGATGCGGCGCCAGCCGGCGGAGCGTAGCCGTGGGTTTTGCACGTAGGCTGAGGCGGCGAGTCAGGGTGGCGTTGGGACCCGCGGTGGTGCGGACCAGCGACGCCATCATGCTGATGGCTGCGCGGCAGTTCCTGGACGGCGAAGCGAACGTCTTCAAGCTGGCCGAAGAAAACGTGCTCGTCGTCGTCGACCTGCGCGACGCCGTTGGCGCGGTCTGGGCCTGCATGCACCTGGGCCTGCTGGATGACGCGGATGACGACGATGATTTAGCACGGGCGATCATTCGAACCTTTGTCGAGTCGGTGCTCAGTTACGAGGGCAACGTGAACCCGCATCCATTCGTCGCGTTCTGGGCCCCCCGCGGCGACGGACTGCTCGATTGGCTCCGCAGCCAGGGCTCCGGAGTTCCACCGGATTGGTATCCAACAATCGAGAGCGCGCCGCAGGCGGGCAACGTCCACACCATCCTGAAGCGCAACGGGGCCGGCGTGATGATGAGCGTCGACTACGCCCACATCGTATCGCTGGTAGCGCCGGCCGCGACGGGAGGAAAGAAATGAGATCAAACCGCTACCCGAACGCGCTGCTGCGCACCGAACGCTCAGTGAACGCGAAGGGTGCTGCCGCGGAAGAGAACGTCGTTTTCGAACGGGCAGCGTTCGGCCCACTTCCGAACCCATGCGCTGAGCCGCATTGCCGTGTCTGCGCTCTTCGCGGCGCACGAACTGTCTCGCCACAGTCTCGCCACTGAAAGAGGCCCACGTGATCCCGTGCAAGTTCTGCAATCCCAACAATGATCTGAGCGGAAACCCCCGCGGCGGGCTCAAGCAAAAGGGGAGGACGCAGCGCGCCGGCACCATGTTCAGGCGCACCTATGTGTGTCGGGACTGCGAAACCGTCTGGAGGATGCTCGGAGACATGTCCACGCGCGCTGCGCACGAGGTTCCAGTGCTCGTACTCATAAAGGACGGTCGATCGTGAAGATGCACCCAGTGCCGATTCCGGCGTTACGCGCCGACCGAGAAGGCCGGTGTGCTGGAGCGCCCGCCGCCGGTGCTCGCATCCGTGCCAAACGCATGTTCGGGCCGCACGTCGCCCACGCCACCTGTTCGCGGGGAGGTTGGTCCCGCTCGACAGGGCGCCCTTGCGGTGCCCCGGGTGCAAGCCCGTCAGCGGCTCCTTGCGGTGGTGCTCCATGCACCGGGCTTTGGCGAATCGATGGGACTCGGCGATTCGTGCGGCGCCAACGCCTGATGCGCGCGTCCCAAGGTTACGCGATGGCCACGTTGAGCATCTCGCGCGGAACCGCAAGCGGGCGCACGTCCCTGCGGAACCGGCGAGAAGGAGAACACAGATATGGCAAAGCCGGATATCCGCAATAGCAGAACCATCCCACTCATCGTCCCGGTTCGTGACCGCGAGGGGCGTGGGCCCCGTTGCCATGAGAGTCAGCGCCGAAGATGGCATCGCAATCTTGAGCTGGGTGGTTGAAGAGGGCATCAAGCCCCACGCCGAGACGATTGCTCGAATCGTGAAGGATGACTCCGTCGCTGTGGTCCTCTTCAATGTCCATCCGAGCGTCGCGGATGTACCGAGAAATCTCGGCTGGGACGGCGCATCCCCGGTTTTCCGCATGTCGAGCAGGGTTCGGAAGCGCTTCGCCAAACATCTGGGGAACGTTGGTGACGTCGTTGCTCAGCGCTGGTTCAGTTGCAGCAAGCCAGGGCGCATCTTCGTGTTCGTGGAACTCGGGACGTTCCTTTCCAACCACGATCGCGACGGGAACTTCACTGTCGAACCGGGCTCGACAGGATGCGTGTAGCCTGCAGAAGGCAGGGGGCGAGCCGTGGCGGCGCGCGCGCCGGACGCTCTGACCATCCCACCGTGCCGGTGTATGCGCTCGACGTCGAGACACGCAATGGAGAGAGCGCGGCGGGCATAAGAAGTCCGGAGGGACCAACCATCCCCCTCCAAGGAGATCAACCATGAGCAACTATCTCGGCCGTGTCGTTCGCAGTGATTCATTCCGAAAAGGCATCGCCGCTGCAGTCGCAGGCACCGTGATCTCGGCGTTCGTCGAGGCCGTGTGGCCGAGCTCGACGGCATCCTGAGGGACGTCGTCGCCGACGCGCTGCTCGACAGTCTCGATGCAGGCGGGCGTCGGCTCGCGTCTCTGATCGACTCGCTGCTCGTCTGGCTTCGTCGCGCCGCCGAGCCGCCTCGCGGGCTCGAGCTCCGGAGCACCGATGGGATCAGCTACACGGGCATCGCGCTGTTCGAGCGCAACGTCGTGATCGCGATGCTCGCCGTGCGTCATGTTCCGGAGCACGAACACCATACGGCCACGACTCACGCGCGAACGCCAGAGGCGTACCGGTATCCCGATGACGGGCCGCTCTGGCGAGAGCGTCCCACGTACCGCTGAACCCATAACCTCGACCTCGAAGGCGCTCGTCGCTCCGGTCCTCCTGCCGGTTCGTGGAGCGCTTTCGCATTTCCAACGTTGGAGAATCCGATGCGCATCACTGGAAGAGTCCTCCGCCCGTCGACGCTCGCAGAGCGTCGGATGATGTTGTCACAGCTTGGTACGCAAGCGGTCCGCGTGCCGCGGCGAATGAATCCGTACCTCGCGGCTCGGAAGCTCGCTCGAGCTGCTCGTGCCGAGCACCCCGATTTGCTGTTCGTGCGCGACGTCATGGCAAAGCGAAATGCGCCGGAGCCGGCGCCAAGCCTTCCGGTGCCGGACGTCGACACGCCGGAGCCCGACCCGGAGGGAGGCGGTCCTGCTCCCGCGTTCGCCGATGCGGTCGCTACTGCGTGAGCTGACGTCGCTACTCCGTTTCCGCGACATGGAGAACCTCCGAGCGCTTCTGGCCGACCACGCCAGCGCGCTCGGGGGCGAACTAGGGGTTTTCCCGATCGAGGTCGAGCGCATCGCGCACCTCGATGAAGGTGTGGCAATCGCCCGACTCGAGGAGCTGGTCCAGCGCCAACGTCGAAGATCATCGCCGGACCGCGACGCTCGTCTTCGAGCCACTTCCAGCCAAGCCGTCGCACGGCTCGCGATGACTGCGGCCTTCGGCGAGCGAGACGTTCGGCTCGATCCGGATTTGCTGCTCGGTCAGGTGCTGGCCGAGCGCGTCCTGTATCTTGCGTTCCGCGTATACGAAGCTGAAGTCGCGATCGAGCGATCGCTGCTGCTCCGCGCACGGCGAGCACTCAGTCCTTTCGCGGACGTGACGGCTCACGTTGCCTCCGACGCGCTGCGGCTCGGTTGGCGAGATGGACGCGGCGGTCTCATCCTGCGCTCCCAGCGCATCGCTCGAGATCAGCGGGAACGAGTTCTCGACATTGTGTTGACGCCGCTTGTGCAGGAGCCGGCTCGTTCCGCCACGCCGACGCCCGCGGCGGTCGTGACTCAACGGCCAGCAGCACCACCTTGGCTGACCGACCTGTTCGGCGAGCTCGTACTGCATCCGTGGCCGTGACGTCACCGACGTCTCCGGCCTTTCTACCGAACTTCCAGGCGACGGCTGTCCGCCGTGCCCTTTCCAAACTCGAGAGGCAGCAAATGCTCGCAACGCCCCACACCAGTCGCGCCGTGCCGTCGCGGTTCTCGCCGCTCACGGTACGGCCCGACATGGCTTCGTCCTGGTCCGACGCCGACACCGACTTCGACACCGCCGCCGACCGCATCGTGAAGGCTCATTCCGCCGATGGCGAGGCCCGCGACCAGCCCATCCTGGAACTGCGGACCTGGGCGATGACGGCCAAGGGCGAGCATCTCGCGCTCCAGCCGATCGCTGGCCATCTGCCCGCCCGAGTCCTCAGGGCAGGCGCGTTCTCCAACCTGATGACGCGGCTGAACGCCCCCGCCGAGTTCGTGCGCGACCGGTTGCCCGCGCCCCTTCAGCTGGCCACCGTCAACTATCTGCTGACGCAGTCGACGAGCACGAAGAGCGCGACGCTTCGGCTTCGCGGCGAAGAGATCGCTTCGTTGGTCTCGGACCGCTACACGCCACTGGAGCCGGAGGAGTTGCTCGGAACCGTCCGAGGTGTGCTCGACCGGCAGGACATGCTCGGAAGAGCCCGCGTTCGATCTATCGCGACCGGCACCGTCGACGTGCTCCGGCTGGTATTTCCGGGTGAGGAACGCGCCATCCAGATCGGAGACGTCACGGCCGTTGGCCTGGATATCTCGACATCATGCTTTGCCAGATCCGCACTCCATGTGCGCGGCCTCCTCTGGCGCCTGCGCTGCACCAATGGCCTCCGGGTGGCAGAGCACCGTGGGCAGCTGAGCTTTCGTCATGTTGGAGACATTCAGCGCATGAAGGACGGGTTGGCCGAGGCAATCCCGAGCTGCATCGCCCGGGCACGCGGCGTGATGGATGCGTGGGAACGCTCGGTCCACGTGATGATCGACCAGGTGTCGGAGATGGTCGAGTCCTTGCAGCTCACCGTCGCCGAGCGTCTCCTCGTCGAGGAAGAACTCACTGCCGAGCTCGGCGTCCCGGACTTGCCGGAATCCGCAAGTCTGTACGACGTGACCAATGCCGTGACGGCGGCGGCTCGCCAGGCCGAGCCTGCACGGAGGCTCGAGCTCGAGACAGTCGCAGGAGAGGCGCTGGAACGGCATACCGGACAAAGCTCGTGACCGAGCTGGTCGACGATCTTCTCGCGCCCGAGCTCTCCGACCTCACGGCTGTCGTGGGGTCGGTCGCTGCGTGTGCGCTTGCCAGGATGCCGGGCGGGTGGCGTCGCGCATCTCACCACGAGCTTGCGGGGCTTGGTCTGTCGCGACGCACGCTCGGCGCCGTACAGGCGATGCAGCGGCTGGTTCGTCAGGGGTTTGCCTCGCTTCCGATCTGCCGCCTCGTCCGTTCGGAAGACGTTGGTATCGTCTACTCGAAGCGGTTCGGTGGACTCGAACGCGAGATCATGATCGCCGTCGCGCTGGACGGCCGGAACCAGGTCATCGCCGAGCTCGAGCTGTCATCGGGTGGCCTGCACGGCGCCGCCGTGACGCCGGCAGATGTCTTCCGTCCACTGATCCGTTGCGGGGCGAGCGCGTTCATCGTCGTGCACAACCACCCGAGCGGCGACCCGACGCCGAGTCGCGAGGACTTCGTCATGACGCGCGCCCTCGCAACCGTTGCCGACGTCATCGGAGTGCAGTTGCTCGACCACGTCGTCGTTGCCGGTCGGGGCGGCGGCTGGCGTTCCATTCACGATTCCACGGAGCCTTCTCATGAAGAACCACGAACTGCTCACGAAACCGTTCTCACCTGACCAGATCCGCGAACGCCCCGGCCAGCACGGCAAGGTTCTGCGGTACGTCGACGTCACCAGCATTATCGAACGGCTGAACGAGACCTTCGCTTTCGAGTGGTCGTTCGACATCGTCGAGCACCAGATCCGTGATGGAGAGGTCATCGTTCTCGGGAAGCTCACGGCCGGCGGCGTCACGAAGGCGGCGTTCGGCGGTTCGGGCATCACGGTGGACCGGGTTGGCAACGTGGTCAGTCTCGCCGACGACCTGAAGGCGGCGAGCAGCGACGCTCTCAAGAAGTCGGCAAGCATGCTGGGCGTCGCGCTCGAGATCTACGGTGGTCATCGAGAGGCGAGCCCGGCTCCGGAGCGCGCGAGTCGTGACGATGCACCAGCGCGGCCGCTCTTGCCGCAGGAACGCGTCACGGCACGCCAGCTTGGTGCGTTGCACGCGGCCGGCCGGGACCACGGCTTCGCTCGAGGTGATCTCGAGGCGCTTGTCGCCGATCGCACGGGTCGGAGGGAGCTGGGCCAGCTCTCGAGGTTGGAAGCGAGCTCGCTGATCGACGAGCTCCGCAGCAATCACAACGGTGCAAACGGACGGGCCTGAACGGCTCGCACAAGACGGGCGAAGGTCCGCACTCCGAAATCGAGTGCGGACCTTCGTCCATTCGGAGAACGAATGATCGCGAACCCATCATCGACCGTTCCGTATCTTAGTTGCTCTCAGATCCGAACGTTCCTGCAGTGCCCGCGGCAGTATCATTTCCGGTACGTCGAGAAGGTGCCTCCGGAGTTCCGGTCGGTCGCGCTCGCGTTCGGTACCGCGTGGCATCAGGCGGTCGGGCACTTCCTCGGCAAGTCGACTGTCGGCGCGCTGGTAACGGTCGAGGAGCTGAGGGAGGTGTTCAGGACGGCCCTCGAATCCGAACTCGCGGACGATGCCGTCCCAGTGCTCTTCGATGATGACGAATCATCCACCGACGGTCTCGTTGCGAAGGGGCGGGAGATGTTCGAGGAGTTCGTCGACCGGTATCGCCTGCCTGATCGGGTGCTCGCCATCGAGGAGCCGTTTCTTCTGGAACTCATGCATCCGGCGACGGGCGAGGCTGTCGGTGTGCCGCTCGTCGGGGCGATCGATGCCCTCGTCGAACGGGACGGCAGCGTGGTCGTGACGGAGTTCAAATCGTCGAAGCGTCGGTGGTCGACCGAACAGCTCGAGCACGACATCCAGATCACGACGTACCTTGCAGCAGCCCGCAAGCTCGGATACGCCGACGCGGGCGCCGAGCTCGTCATCACGACGAAGTCCAGGAAGCCTGACCTCCAGCTGGAGCGGCTTGTGCGCGGTCGCGGTGACTACAAGGAGCTCGCCGAGCTGGCGCTCGGGGTCATCAAGGCCGTCGACGCGGGCGTGGACCACCGCATCCGTGGATGGCAGTGCCGGAGCTGCGCGCATGCGGGAGCATGTGCGCCATGAGCAGTCGAGTCTGCCGGGCGGAGCTGGCCATCACGAGCGAAGGCGAGGTGTTGCTCAATGTGCTCGCCCTGGACGATGTCTCCACGCTCGACAGAGTCCTGCAGCTGGCGCGACGGCAGCCGGGGGCGGTGTTCGTCGGGCTCGCCCTCTCGCCTTCGGAGCGTCGCCTGCTCACGCGGGGCGTTCGGATGATCCTGCCGAACGCGACCGCACCTGTCGCTGGGCGCCGGTTCCGGGCGCGACCGGCTAGCGCGGCGGACGCCGCTTCGGGGCGGCTCCCGCCATCTCGCGCACGAGCTTCCTCAACGCGCCGGAAGAGATGAACCGGCTGAGGTCGATCAGTCGTTCCCGGTCTCCCTTCGAGGGGTCGTTGATCAGGTCGATCACGAGGACACCGAGCACGTCCGCGAGCCTCTCGAGTGACCCAACTGTCGGCATGACGAGGCCCCGCTCGAGGGACGACAGGTGTCCCTTCGAGAAGTCCGCCTCGAAGGCCAGCTGTTCCTTGTTCAGGCCCGCATCCTCGCGAAGCTGCCGGATGCGCTGACCGATCGCCAGCGCTCGCGGATCGGCTTCCTCCCTGCGGGGCATGCCCGCCGACGGTAGGGATGTCGGAACCGTGCGAGATTTGTCTGGACAAACGTTTGTCTCGACAATCTCGGGGGTCATGCGCGAGCATGTGGCGTTGTCTGCCCTGGTCACGCGGCAGACCGGGGCACCAATGACGACGAAGCTCGATCAATCGACCCTGATGAAGGCGCTCGACTGGGCATACGACCAGGCAATCAACGGCGTCCACGTCGCGGGCTTCGAGTCTGCCGCTGAGCTCGCAGCGAGCTACGCCGGAGGCGCGGGTTCGAATATGCCCCCAGGGGACGGGCCGCTCGGGGACGGGCCGCTCGGCAATGGCGCGCGGCGCCTCGTCAACGTGCAGGCGGCGAAGGCTGGCCTTGTGGGATTCGTGGCAGGTCTCGGAGGCGCGCTCGCACTGCCTGTCACGATTCCCGCGAACCTCACCGGCGTTCTGCTCATTCAGCTCCGCATGATCGCTGCGGTCGCGCATCTCGGCGGATTCGACCTCCACGCAGACCAGGTCCGGACGATGGCGTTTGCCTGTCTCTGCGGAAACGGCGCTGCCGACATCATGAAGGACGTCGGCATTCAGCTCGGCGAGAAGCTGGCCGCACAGGCGATCAAGAAGGTCTCGGGTGAGGCGCTGAAGAAGATCAACCAGAAGGTCGGCATCAGGCTCGTCACCAAGTTCGGAGAGAAGGGCCTGATCAACCTCGGGAAGATGATCCCGATCGCCGGCGGCATCGTTGGCGGGACATTCGACGCGACGTCGACGGTCGTCATCGGCACCGTGGCACGACGGATGTTCGTCGCCCACGCTGGAGCCCAGTCCTGACGCTCGCGATGCGCGCCTGGTAGGCGGCGGCGCGCGAGCACGTTCGTCTTTTCGCGACCCGCCGGATCCCGGTGAGCGTCGCCGTTTTGCCCTCGAGAGAAGGAGAGCATCGACATGAATGACACATCGAGAATGGCCGCGGCGTTCGCAATCTTCGGGCTGAGCGGCTGTTCGACCGGAGCTGAGAAGCTTGTGAAGGCGTACGCAGGCGTCGAAAACTGTTCGGACCGCGTCCAGTTCATCTTGAACCCCGTGGAGAACGGGCCGCGCTTGATCGACGCATACAAGGACGTGAAGGATTGCACCGTCAAGTACAAGTCCATTGACGCTTCTAGCTGCAAGGACGTCGCACCGGGTACACACTGCACTGTCCGTGCCGTTTTCAAGGACGACAGCAAGATGGACTACTGCATCGCCCGCACCCAGGCGGACTTCAAGGTCGACTGGCTCTGTTCAAAAGGCTGGAACCCCATTTCCCTGAAGGTGCTCCGGGCGGACCAGCCGAGGCAGCCGGCTCGCTTCCGCTTGTTTGCGGAACTGTCCGACTACTACAACTACGACTACAGGGACGCGAAACCGACACACTACTCCATCCACCTGACCGACGACGATCGTCAGGAGATCCAGGGCTACATGTCGCGTTCAGCGCCCGACGCCGTGACCCTCCACGACACCCTCAAGGACGGCAAGAAGCACCGCGTGATCGTGCGCCTCGCGTACGGATCTCACGCCAGCGAGGCAGGCGTCATCGAGATCACCAGATTCTATCAGGAAGGATGGGCGCAGCTCCCGGAGGATGTCGGCGCACCGGATGCCGTCGAGCTGAGGGCGGCGGTGGTTCCCGCGGGGTCGACTGAAAGCGATGTCGACGAAATGTTGAAGGGGGCATTCGACGACAAGCCCGCTCAGAGCGCTGCGGCTGCGCAATCGAGTGGCGTTCGCCCGGTCCAATCAGCAAGAAGTCCGATGCCCACCGCACCCGGCGCCGGTGCCGACAATCTGAGGTAACCGCGCTGAGACGGCAGCTCGGGAAATGATCGCGGATGAGTTCGTGCGATCTGGTCAAGGTGCCGCACAAGGAGGCTCGTCCGCGTCGATCTCCCTTGTCCCGTCGAGTACCGCGAACATCCCGTGACTCACGGAGCTCCTCGATCCGATCGATGGACATCGTGTCGCGGCATCCGGCTCCGAGAAGCAACGGAGTGGGCAATCTGCGTCGAGGAGCTCGGGTCCGGCAATCGCTGTCGGAGCGGTCTTGGTGGGGCTTGTCGCGTTCAGCGCGCATCCACGTCATGAACTCGCATCGCGCTCGAAAGCCGGCGCTGCGTCACGCCTGCGATTCCTTGAAAATCCAGTACCGAAGCCAGGCCAGTAACGCACGAAGCGGCGCGTCGATTGTTCGGGGGTCGATCGTGTCGAGGCGTTCGACCGAGCACGTGTACTGCAAGTATCCGAACAATGCCGTCGCTGACTTGCGCTGTTGTAGTGAGACGTTCGGGTCAGACATGACAGAAAGGAGGCCCTCCGATGTCGCTGCGGCGCCGACAACCTCGGCGACACCTTGTTGGATCGTACCGCGAGTGATGATGTCGTAGCGATCCCAGATCATGTCCTCCGGCAGTCCGAAGAACTCCGTGGCGCCATCCCAGTCTCCGTGCTCCTCGTCGTCATTGAAGGCGGTGAGTAGGCTCAGCAGCTGCGGATGCGAAAACTCCGTCAGCAGAGAACGAGCATACGTGCTCAACGCTTGTTCGGCCCCGAACGTAGTCTCGGGGTGCTGCAGGTAACGACTGTAGAAATCGCAGACTGCGGCGAGCACGATGGGATCGCCCTCCACGCGCAACGCCGCCGAGAGACAGAAGGGAGTTCGTCGCTCCATTCGAAATCGGTAAAAGAGCGAGACGGCCGACGCGCGTGTTTCGCATGAGTTGTCCGTCAGGGCGGAGATCGCATCGCCGAAGTCGTGCGCTTCCGCACACGCGCGAATTGTTCCGGCGAGCGTATCAGCAGTGAAGGGCTGATCCATTGGTGGGCGAAGTACGTGGGGGCCATCTGTGACAATGCGCGGATTCATCGTGGCGTGTTGCCGAGCGTCCATCCAGAATGCCTCAGAGTCGTCTTCTCGAACGATGATGAGGAGGACGGGAACGGCATAGTGCATCCAGTAGCGTAGGTGGCGAGCATCCGTCTGATGCCGCGGCCCGCGTGCGTCGAAGAACGAAGCGCCGCGCTTGACCTGGTAGGCGACCAACTTAGTGACGCCGTTGTCTTCTGAGAACTCGATAAGCCCATCGATCCCGGTATCGAGATCTTCCGGCACCTGGATGGGCTTGCAGCCGGCGTCAAGTGCTGCCCGCTCCACGTGCATGACACCGAGACGACCTGCGATCTTGTTCGGACTGGGCTTCATTGCGCGCTCACCAAAAGGATCGGCCGAGCATATGTCACGTCGATACCGCCAGGGCGCAACGTAGGCGCAACGCCTTCGGATTCACATCGAGCGGCTGCTAGTAGCGGACTGACCATGCGCCGCCTGCCCGCGCGATGGGTACGAACCGCTCCAACACCGCGACTCGAACGTCGCGCGATGCCATGCGGCCAAGTCCCCGTTTTCTCAACAGTTCCTCACGCATCGCGCTCGATGCCGAAGGTGGATGAAGTTTCTATCGCCTCGACGGCGGTGGCAACAAGCTCGGGTACAGTCATCAGGCCGTGGCGAAGAGGAAAAAGGTCTCCGACCGGACAGCGACGGAGGTGATGGACGCCGTCGATCTCAGATGCTGCATGTGCGAGCCGGTTGCCGGACTTCCGCCAGGATCCGCAACGGTCAGGTTCACCATCTCGATCACGACCCGTCGAACGGCGACGTCGCGAATCTTGTATACCTCTGCCTCGACCACCACGAGGAGGCGGGCAAGGTCGGCAAGGCAGCTCGACGATTGACCCCAGAGCTGATCGTTCGGTACCGAGACCGGTTAATTCGTAAGGTGGAGGTCGAGAGGCGTCATCACCGCGTCATCTCGCATTCGTATCAGGACGCACTCGACGCCCTGATCGTCATGGACGTCAGAAAGCTCCACTGGTCGACAGACAAGGAGTGGGAAGGCATTTCGATGTCACTGCTGGAGATCGCCTCGTACCCAAGTGAGATGGGGCCGAACGCACGCAGAGCGATCATGTCGTTCCTCGATCGCGTCGCTGGCAAGACCCGCTCCGGAATGCCCGGCGGAGTGGCTAGCAACATCAGTGACCGAGTTCTTGACCTGTGTCCAATTCACCGAGTTCGAACGGAGGCCGAGCCCACAGATGAGGAAGACGAGTTGCTCCAGATGGCGGCCTGCATCGGAGCGGATCTGGCGTACGACGGCGCGCTCTACGCGGCAGATCTGGAGATCGTGGAGGCTGGTTGTGAGATCTTGTGGCGGCTGCTCAGCTTCTCAAAGAGAAATTCGTTCGACGCGCTCGAAAGGTTCGTGACCGAGAGCTACGTCACGGCTTTGGATGGCGCTGCGCGTTCATCGACCGAGTTCGCTCGGGAGCTGGTCGAGTTCACGAAGGCGTACGGCAGCACCGGCACGACGGTGCGCATCGAACTACCTGAAAAGATCGCACGGAAGATGCTCGACGACGAGGAGCAGAGGAGCGCCGCGCCCGAGGGTCGCTGATCTTCTGCACCGCGTACACCTTGTCGAGCATGGCCTTTTTACGTCGATAGCCTTGTTCCGAAGCATCGTCGATGCGGCTCGCGTGCGCCGCCTCGAGCGCGCGACTCTTTCCAACTATTGCTGCGTCGGCATCGTATAGAAATGGAGGTCCAATCCGGGCGTATCGCACATCGCGGTGAGCAGCGACTCGGCGAAGTCACTATCCGTCATCGTGAACGTGCAGGTTCCGACGCGATCGTCGAAGACGGCGTCGGAGTCCCAGACTTCAAACGTGATACCCAAGCGGAGATCGGCAGCGGTCATGGATTTCAGAGCCGCTTGATTCCAGAACGGTTTGTAGGTGTCTTGCTGGGTATCGGTTTGAGCGTGGCTTGTGCGAACATCTACGAAAACGTACGGGTCGGGCGGACCGTGGCCAAAAAGGTCGGCGTCCCATGCGTCGCCGTTCGGCTTCGTGTCGGGTATCACAGCTCGGTCGACGTAGATTGACCAGAGCATGGAGTACGGTTTTGCGACCGACGGGGATGGCGCTGCCGCCCCGGGGGCACCCTTCCCATAACCGCCGAAGCACTCGGAAACCTCGGGACAGTTCGCCGGGTAGCAGTAGATGTCGTCCGGCGTCGTCGAGCAGGCGTCCTCGTAGCAGAGGCTCCCGCGATCTGTCTGAGCTAAGCAACTCCCGCAGTCGGTTCCATCTCGCTGGGTGGAGCATACTCCCAAGCCAAGGGTTCCGAGTGGCGGGCACGTGAGATCGTTGCAGGAGCGCAGAGCGCTCAGCACGTGAAACGCTGACGCGGCGTACTCAACAAATGCCGACCAGAAGTTCGTGTCTGGCTCGGCTGGGCAGATCCCGAGCCGGTCGACGAAGGGCTCGTCGCAGGCGTCCGTGTTCGTCGACCAGTTGCAACCCGTCGTTGGGCCAGAGCACATCGAGTAGCAGGCGTCGTGCTCTCGGCAGAGTTCATTCACGCACGAGCTCACGTGCGGCAGCGTCAGCTTCTCAAGCCCGTGGCCGGGGCCGCAGTAGAAGATCGGCCCATTGTCGTTGAGGAGCTGTTGCCGGACTGTTCCGGAGTCTGATCCAGCCGGCGGCGATGTCGTGGAATCTGGGGTGCATCCCGCAGCGTTGTAGACCTCGGTTGCGAACGCACCGAACTTCGCCTCGTCCGACCATAACGAGGAGTCAAATGGAGTTCCTGCCGCTTCGAGGTTCGCCTTCGCCGTATCGAAGATTGCCCTGCGCTCATTCGCCGAGAACCTCCCGACGTCACACTCCGTCGGATTCGTTCCGGTGATGTCGCCGTCGGCGACCGAAGAGCGGCCGCCATCAACAGGGACGCCACCTCCACCCCTGTTCTGGACGCCGCCTCTTCCATCCCCGTTGGTGACGTTGATCACGCAGCCCGTTGCCACCACCGCCAGGACGGAAAAAAGGAGTCCCCTCAGCATTTCCCGAGAATACGGCGTTCGGCTAGCCGTGAAAAGCGGTCTCGAGGATGCTTTGAACTTCGCCACGGGGGTGCCCCTGGACCGCGTTGCTCTTCGCGTGGAACGGTTGCCGCGTCGGTCCAGCAGTGGGTCGTCGATCGCACGACAGCCGCCTTGCCGGATCTCGGGACACGGCAACGAGCCGCGCCGCAGCGCTCTCGCGACCGACTACGCGCTTCCGATGAGCGTACGTGCTCCGGTCGAGCCGTGCCGCAGGCTCGGCGGCGAGACGCGGTTCGCAAGTCGAGCTATTCTCGGCAGAGATGTCACCCATCGAAATCTATCTCGCGTGGTTCAATCAGCAAGCGACCGAAACAAAAGAGGATCTAGGTCTTCAGATAGAGCTGATGCTGCCGGGCAACGTTGATGAGAGCAGGTTGGAGACGCCCAGTTTGGACGTGGTCGCCCTGGTACGCGCCCTCACGGAATGGGCCGCCCGAGATCCGATGCAAAACGTGGGGCTTACATTGTCTGTTGCTGCGTTGACGGAATTCGTTCTGGCACGACGATCGTCCGTCGAGAAGTGGACTGACGTGAAGCAGATGAACGAGCACTATCGAGACGAAGCGCTCGAAGAGGGGCAGCGCGATGTCGCTGCGAAGATCGGCGCGACATTGCAGAAGATGCCTCTTCGAGAAAAACGTTGGTTGCACGTAGCAAACACGTGGAGCGAACTGCGCTCGGCACAGCTCTCGAACAAGGCAATTGACGAGTGGCTGCTTTCCGCCTTGGTCGCCCGGCAGTTGAAGTGAAAGCGACCTGTGGCACTGGACCCCTGGGCGCCGTGATCCTTGGGAGCGCCCAACGGCATGAGGGGCGCAGCCAAGGGCGAGCCGCACCATCTCATACCCGGGGCGCATGCCCTCTATTTGTCGTGAAACTGATCTTCCGCCGCACGCGCCATCTTCCCACGAGGTCCGGTCGCACACCCCTCGTCGGTTGCAAGCCTGCGAGGGACTACGCCTTCCTGGAGGTGAACCGACAGCTCCGGCGCCTGTACCCGGAGATCGTCGACGAGGTCGTCCGGGCCTTCGCGGATGCTGGCGGACACGTGACCCGTCATCCCGCGACGGACCTTCTCGAGGTGAACGGATGCTTCTCCGCATCCGTCGTGCTCGCGCGGTACCAGGTCACCGGGAGCGGTCTTCCGAGGTGGACCATCCAGCTCGATCAGAGCCTGCGGCCCGACCTGACGATCGCGGTCCGTCTCGACGGCTCGAATGCGAGACCACTCGACTACTACCTGTTGTCGTCGCTCGAGGTGCGCGCGGAGGCGCCTTCGCGTCGCCGAGGAGAACGGCACGGGATTCGACTCCTACAGGTTCGATTCGCTCGACTACTTCTACGGCATGGCGGCGCTCGTGAGCATCGAGGTGGCAGCATGAAGGCAGTGCAGATGAGCCCCGTGGCCAAGATCCACATCGTGAATCCACGGGCACGCACATGGCGAAGTTCTCGGAGATCGTTGACCAACGTGGCAACCCTGGGGCTCAAGCGCCCCGTGACCGTCCGGCCACGACCGGATAGCGACGGGGAGTACGATCTCGTCTGTCCTACGGCAAGAACGTGATGGAGCTCACGCTCGCCCGCGGCTACGTGAGGAAGCTGCTCGACAACGCGAGGGTCGTGAAGTTCCTCGCACAGCGGAAGCCGGACCTGCTCGGGTCGCTGCAGCAAGTCGTGGAGGCAGCGTCGCTGGAGGCGTGACCGTTCGGTACCTTCGAGGCAGCTGGGTAGTGGCGTGTGCCAGGGGTCACCCCGCGAGGAGGGTCCACGTCTCCCGGGGTTTCGGCCGCGCCCGCCTGCCTTCTGGCGAGATTCTGGCGGGCTAACGAGCAACCCTGTTCAGTAAGTCGGCGCTGCACGTTTCTGTCGTTCAACCCATCGGCCGATGGAGTTACGTTTCCATGTTGAGCCGGTCCAGCCGCTCGGGGGTGGGGGCTGCGCGTATCTCCCACCGGCCATGCCCGCTTCTACGCCCACACTCCGCACCGTCCTCGAAGCGCTGCCGACCAAGGCGCGTCTCTTCGACGTCGCTCGGCACTTCGGCGTCGCTGTCCCGCAGAAGGGCACGAAGGCCGAGCTGGCCGCTGCCTTGGAGCGCTCCGACGAGGTCCGCCTTCGCGGGCTCGTCGAGTGGATGGGGCGAGACGAGCTCCGAACCGCTTGCGGACTCCACGGTCTGGACGCTGCGAGCCGAGCCCGTTCGGAACTGGCGGCTCGCCTGCTCGAGGCGTCGGGTGCACCCGAGAGTGCTCCGCCCGCAGCGTTGTTCGGTGCGCGTGTCATCCATCGGCTGACGCCACGCACCGGCGACATCGCGCTCGTGCGCCAACGGCAGTACCTCGTTGAAGAGGTGGTGCCGCCCGCGGCGCCGGATGAAGCGACCCGCGTCGATCTCGTATGCCTCGACGATGACGCTCAGGGACGGCCGCTCTCGGTGCTTTGGGAGCTGGAGCTGGGGGCGAAAGTGCTGCCTCCGGAGGCGGGCAAGCTCGGGCCCGTAACGCGCCTCGATCCGCCTCGGCACTTCGCTGCCTATCTACATGCGCTCAAATGGAACCAAGTGACGGCCACGCGGGCGGACTTGTTCCAGTCCCCGTTCCGAGCGGGCATCAAGCTGCTCGACCATCAGCTCACGCCGCTCAAGAAGGCCCTGGAGTTACCGCGCGCGAACCTCTTCATCGCGGACGACGTCGGTCTCGGGAAGACGATCGAAGCTGGACTTGTCATGCAGGAGCTTCAGCTTCGGCAACGGGTCGAAGTCGTGCTCGTCGTGTGTCCGGCGTCCCTGTGCCTGCAGTGGCGGGGCGAACTCGAGAAGCGTTTCGGGCAGCGCTTCGAGATCATGGGGCGCGAGCTGGTCGCTCGCCGACGACGGGAGCGAGGCTTCAGCATCAATCCATGGGCCACGCATAACAGGTTCATCGTCAGCTACCAGACCTTGCGACGCCCCGAGTATCGCGAACCGCTCCTCGTTCACCTCGGCGCGCGCATGAAGAAGAGTCTACTGGTGCTCGACGAGGCGCACACAGCGGCCCCAGCGTCCTCGAGCCAGTACGCCATCGATTCTCGGGTCACCCGGATGATTCGCGACGAGCTTGCCTACAAGTTCGAGAACCGCCTGTTCCTATCGGCCACGCCGCACAACGGCCACAGCAACAGCTTCTCGGCGTTGATGGCCATGCTCGATCCTCAGCGCTTCACGCGGGGGGTGCCCATCCAGGCCGGGTCGAAGGCGCTGTCGGCCGTCATGGTCCGACGGTTGAAGCGCGACCTCCAAGCACTCGGTAAGAGCGACTTCCCGCAGCGTAAGGTTGTTCGGGTCGTCATCGACGGTGACCAGCATCCGGAGGTTCAGCTCTCGCAGCTCCTTGCCGACTACACGAAGCTGATGAAGCCGGAGAAAGCTCGCGGCCGGCTCGTCTTCATCAACCTGCAGAAGCGCCTTTTGTCGAGCATCGAAGCGTTCCACCGCACTCTGCAAGCGCACGCCGCCCGCGTAGAATCGGGAGAAGCCACAAAAGATGCCCAACTCGATCTGACGGCGGTCGTCGCGCAACGTCAGAGCGAAGAAGACGAGGATGCCTACGGGGTCGATGACGAACTGCGAGACGCCGAGGACGCGGCGGATGTTGCTGCCGCCACGGGCGCGCTCCAGTCGCCCGAAGGCCGGGCCCGGGAGTTGCTCGACCGGATGCTCGATCTGGCGCGTCAGCACCGACACCGGGCGGATGCCAAGGTCGCTGCGCTCCGCGAGTGGATTCGGTCAAACTTGCTTTCGGGAAACAAGTGGGCGCCGCGGCGCGTGATCGTGTTCACCGAGTACGGGGACTCGATGCGCTATCTTCAGCGAACACTTGGTGAGGCGATCGAGGACACGCACCTCGGCGACGAACGCATCGCCGTCTTCCATGGGGGTATGGGGGACGATGTTCGAGAAGAGTTGCAGGCCGCGTTCAACGGAGACCCCCTGGAACATCCCGTCCGCATTCTCATCGCCACGGATGCGGCCCGCGAGGGCTTGAACTTGCAGAACCACTGCGCGGACCTGTTCCATTTCGATGTTCCATGGAACCCGGCACGAATGGAGCAGCGCAACGGACGCATCGACCGCACGCTGCAGCCATCCTCCGAGGTCCGATGTCACTACTTCGTGTACCCGTCTCGGGCCGAGGACGTGGTTCTCGAGAAGCTCGTGAGCAAGGTGGAGACGATTCAAACCGAGCTCGGGAGCTTGGGTGAAGTCGTGATGGTGCAGATCGAGAAGCTGCTCGCCCGGGGCATCGAGCCAAGCACGCTCGCGGCGCTCGAGGAAACGCGCGCCCTTCCCGCCGGTGCAGCGGCAGCGAAGGAAGAACTTGAGAGCCAACGCGCTGAGACCAAGGCGCTGAGGAAGGAGATCGACGACGCGCGAACCATCCTTCAGCGCTCCCGGAAAGTGATGGCGTTCCGAGAAGAGCTATTGCGAGATGCCATCGATGTGGGCCTGACGCTTTCTGGCGCTCGACCGTTGGAGCCGTTGCCCGAAACAGTGGAAGGGCTCGAAGCCTTCGCCCTCCCGGATCTTCCCGCGAGCTGGGAGCGCACGCTCGACAGCCTGCGGCGAACGCGGCGACGTGACGAGCCGGAGTGGGAATGGCGGAAGGAGAAGCCGCAGCCGGTCGTGTTTCGACCGCTCGACCGCATCGGCGAGTCGCGCGTCCATCTTCACCTCGAACACCCGTTCGTCCAGCGCATCCTCTCTCGTTTTCTCGCGCAGGGGTTTGGCGCGCAGGACCTGTCCCGTGTGACAATCGTCCCCGATGACCGCGCCGGCGAGCCGAGGGCGATTGCCTTCGGGCGCCTCTCGCTATTCGGTCCGGGCGCGGCCCGCCTTCACGACGAGCTCGTTACCGTCGCGGCCCCGTGGCGCGAAAGCGGCGAAGGGGACCACCTCGTTCCCTCGGGCACCGACGAGGATCGACTTGCCCTCGAACACTTGGAGGAGCTGCTCACACGAGCCGGTACCTTGGTGACGCCGCCCTCGGCGCTGGAGGCGCGACTCGCGAGGACCGCGGAACGGGATTTCGCTGCCCTGTGGAGGCACGTTCGAGACGAAGCTGATGGTCGTGCTCACGCAGCAGAGCAGCTTCTGACGGCTCGCGGCGCAAAGGAGGCCGAAGACCTGCGCCAGATACTACGTGCCCAGCGTGTCGAGATCGAGAAGCAGCTCAAGAAGCAGCTCGACCTGTTTGAGGATGTCGACGCCGAAGCTGCGAAGCAGCGCCGTGAGCAGCTCGAGGGCGAGCGCGAGGACATGAAGAAACGCCTTGCTCGCAGTGAAGAGGAAATTCGTACCGAACCTGCGCAGCTCCAGGCGCTCTACGAAGTGAGCCGTCAGCGCCTGGTACCCGTCGGGCTCGTCTACCTTTGGCCCACGACGAGTCTGTGAGCAAAAGATGAACGACGCCGACAAGCGCTTCCACGAGCAATGGCTGGGCATGGTTCAGCCTGCTGAAGGGCTCGTCGTGTCTCTCCCGGTCCTCCTGGACGCACAGTGCGTGGAGAAGCTCCCTCGCGAGGCGCACGTTGCATTTCTCGGTAACTTGCTATCGGACAGAGGGAAGCATCGCGTCGCCGATCTGTCCCGACTATGCGCCGAGGTGCTCGAACTTGGCGCGGAGCGTTTCGGCGACGAGGCTGCGCTCCCGAAAGAACTGAGCCTGTACGTTCCGGAAGGGCGCCAACTCCTTCGCCCGACTCGAGCGCTGAAATGGCCCAAGTCGCCGGATGCGACCGCGCCAACTGTAGATGCCACGCCGGCGTCGATCGCGGCACGCCCGTACGCGATGCTCGTCTGGGAGGTGTCGGCTGAAGTCACGAGCCTCGACAAGCCAGAGGCGATCACCGGCGATTGGGACTACCCCGCTCAGGCGAAGTTCGAGCGACTCCTTCGCGAATGCCGGGTGCCGATCGGGCTGTTATCGAATGGTTGGGAGTTGCGGCTGGTCTATGCTCCGCACGGGGAGTCAAGCGGTTGGATCGCCTTCCGCGTGACCGATATGGCGTCGGTCAGCGGGCGTCCGATCTTCGACGCCTTCGTGATGTTGCTGTCGCGTCAGCGATGGTTCGGCGTGGCTACCGAAGAGCAGCTGCCGTCCCTCCTTGCCGAAAGCCGCAAGCGCAACGCTGACGTCACCACCGAGCTCTCGCACCAGGTGTTCGAGGCGCTGGAGGTGTTGCTCGCCGGGTTCGCCGCCGCCAGCGATCGGGACAAGACGAGTCTGCTGCGCGATGCCCTCGAGCGAGATGACGAGCATCTCTACGCTGGATTGCTCACGATTCTGCTTCGGCTCGTCTTCTTGCTCTACTGCGAAGATCGGGCGCTCCTCCCGGTGGAACATCCTCTCTTCGGCAGCCACTACAGTCTCCTCGGGCTCTTCGATCAGCTCCAAGCGGACCACGGTCGCTATCCCGACACGATGCACCGCCGGTTCGGGGCGTACCCGCGGCTCGTGAGCTTGTTCCGCGCCGTCTTTCTCGGTGTGAAGCAGAGTGACCTCGACGTTCCAGCAAGGCGCGGCGAGCTGTTCGATCCGAACGTGTATCCGTTCCTCGAGGGATGGGGACCGGGGGGTAGCGCGCCCATCACCCAGCCGGAGGAACGCTCGGCCGTGGTCGTGCCGACCGTCGACGATCTGACCATCCACACGGTTCTGCAGAAGCTCCTCTACCTGAACGGCCAGCGGCTCTCCTACAAGGCGCTCGACGTGGAGCAGATCGGCAGCGTGTACGAGGCGCTGATGGGGTTCGCGGTCCAACGGTTGGAAACAGCCGCGGTCCGCATTCGCCTCGGGAGTAAGAAGGGGTCGTCCCGGGTGTGGCTCGAGGCGGAGAAGCTGTTTGCGATCCCGCCGAACCAGCGTGCGAGTTGGCTTCAGGATGAGATCGGATTCGAGAAGGCGACGGCGACGAAGATTGTCGAGACGACGGCTTCGGCGAAGTCGGCGGCAGCCGCCCTGACGGCGCTCGAGCCGCTGAGCGGAAAGCGGGCGGAGACGGCGACCGCTGGAACCCTCATCGTGCAGCCGGGCATCGAACGCCGACGCACCAGCAGTCACTACACGCCGCGCGATCTGACCGAGCCGATCGTTGCTCGCACACTCGACCCGCTCATCAAAGCGATGGGCGACGTTCCAGTGTCGGACACGCTTCTGAACTTGGTGATATGCGATCCAGCGATGGGCTCGGGCGCGTTCCTAGTAGCGGCATGTCGCTATCTAGCAGACCATGTTGTGGCGGCGTGGACGCGCGAGGGGAAACTCGAAGTGATCGCCGACGCGCACGAGGATGTGGTGAATCACGCGCGCCGGCTGGTGGCGCAGCGATGCTTGTACGGCGTCGACAAGAACAAGTACGCGGTGCAGCTCGCACGCCTATCGCTGTGGCTCGTGACGATGGCGCGGAATGAGCCGTTCACGTTCGTCGACCACGCGCTCCGTCACGGGGACAGCCTCGTCGGATTGTCCTTCGAACAGATCCGGGCGTTCCACTGGAAGCCGGGGAAGCAGGTCGAGCTGAGCACAACGCTGCTGAAGGAAGCGCTCGACGAAGCGATCGGGATCCGCCAGCGAATCAAGGAGCTCGCCGCCGAAGGAACGTGGGCGGCCCAGCGCGAGAAAGAGCGCCTCCTCTTCGACGCGGAGGATGCGCTGGGCCGGGTGAGGCTGGTTGGTGATCTGGTGATCGGCGCTTTCTTCTCGCGGGCCAAGGACAAGGACCGTGAAAAGGAGCGTGCCCGACGGCTCGCGCTGGTCGAACAATGGCTGGCGGCGGAAAAGCGGAGCGACGAGGCCAGGGTCACGGAGCTCGAGGGCGAGCTGCGAGATTTGCAGGCGGAGCTGAAGAAGACGCAGGTTCCGTTCCATTGGATGGTGGAGTTCCCGGAGGTCTTCTACGAGGAACGCCCTGACCCTTTAGATGGAGGCCGCACGAATGGGGCGGCGTACGTTGACGGATTCATCGGGAATCCCCCTTTCCTTGGGGGCATGAGGATCACAACGAGTTTCGGTGACAACTACCGAGATTGGCTTGCAGCAACTTTTGACGCCAGCAGCATGACTGACATCTGCGCGTACTTCTTTCGTCGCTCGTTCGACCTCATCGGGAAGAACGGCGCGGCCGGCTTGGTCGCGACGAACAGCATTGGGCAAGGTGACACGCGCCGGTTTGGGCTTGCACACCTTCGGAGATCAGGCGGCTCGATCTACAGCGCCGAGACGGCTATGCGCTGGGCCGGGGACGCCTCTGTGACGGTCAGCGTGGTGCACTTCTCTGTCGGCTCGGTGTCGTCGTCGCCTATCCTCGACGGCGTCCCCGTCGCCAAGATAACGGCATTCCTTGCGGCAGTCGGGACTGATGATGATCCGCAGCCTTTGTCGATCAACGCTGGCATCGCGACCATCGGCAACACCCTGCGTGGTGCGGGATTCTTGTTCGACGACGAGAACCCGGACGCGAATGCCCTCAGTGAAATGCGCCGATTGGTCGCGAACGATCCGCGAAATGCGGATAGAATATTCGGCTACGTTGCGGGAGAGGACGTGAACCGTCTCCCGAAACTGGTGCCACAGCGGTACGCAATTGACTTCGAGGAGATGACGGAGGCTCAAGCTCGAGGCTGGCCGGAACTGTTCGAGATCGTGGAGAAGAAGGTCAAGCCTGCTCGCGCAGGCATTTCTCAGCGCGATCGCCGAGAACTGTGGTGGATCTATGTGACGCGGGCCCCGCACGCGCGACGCTACATCGCTGCGCACGGTCGCTGCTTGATTCTCTCTCAGCTTTCGCCGCACCTGGCGCTTAGCTGGGTGGGGTCAGGCGTCGTGTGCTCTCACAGCATAGTGCTCATCCTCCTTTCGAGCTGGTCCGGATTCGGTTTGTTGCAAAGTCGAGTACACGAGACGTGGGCACGACAACTCTCCTCATCCTTCCATACGGATCTTCGCTACACCCCCTCCGCCTGCTTCGATTCATTCCCGTTTCCGGACGCTCCAGACGCAGTCACGCCGGGGATCGAACATGATGGTGAGCGCCTCTACGAAGCGAGAGCTGCCTACATGCTCGAGCAGCAATGCGGACTGACGCAGACGTATAACTCTATGAAGGATTCGGCATGTGAACAGCCGCGCGTTCACGAGCTCCGCACGCTCCACGAGGAACTGGATCGCGCAGTTCTAGCGGCGTACGGCTGGGGCGATATCGAAGTTCCTCCCTATTGCCCTCTCACGACAGCCGCCGCCGCCAGAGTCGATGCATTTGAAAATGCCGTCATCGACCGCCTCTTCAAGCTGAACGCGCAGCGCGCCGCAGATGAAGGAGCGGCCGCCGCCTCGACCTCGACGTTGCCACCGAAGGGTAGACGCGCGACGAAGGGAGGAAGCGGGGGATCGGCCAAGGCGACGGTTGGTGGTGGCAAGGTCGCTCAGGGCGCGCTTCCGGGAATGTCGGTGGAAGAAGATGGCTAAGGGCCCGCAGCTTCGAAGCGGGTTCGACGCGGTGGTCGGCAACCCGCCATGGATTCTCTACGCAGGGAAAGGCAGCCAGCCCATCGACGCTCGGGAAAAGGAATTCCTCGAGGTGGTGTTCGGTCGCGCGGCAAGGACGCTCTCCACTCACGGCTTGTTCGCCACGCTTGCAGGTCGTCTGAGTCGCCCCGGTTCCCGCGTTGGCCTCATGATGCCCACGTCGGTAGCGGACGCCGAGCGCTACTCGGAGGTGCGAGGGTCTCACGATGAGCTCTGCGATCCCGACATGAACCTCCTCGACATCGGCGAAGGTGCCTTCGTTGGCGTGTTCCAGCCGTGCATGGCCATCACGTCGACCCGGCGCGCGACGCTGGATTCCGAAGCAACTGGCGCACCGTGGAAACTCTCGCAAGCAGGCGTGGACCCGGACGTCCAAGCGCTGCTCGCGATTCTCGATCAACTGCCAAAACTTCCGCCGACGCTCTTTGGAGAACGTGGGTACCGTTCCAGTACCGGCGACAAGGGGAAGTTCACCAAGGCCGATTCACCCGTTCCGCCGTTCGACGTCCCGCTGTACGAAGGCACGAGTGTCCGTGAGTTCGAACTCTTGCCGCCGACCGCCTATGCAGACGGGGCGCGACTCCCGGACACACGGCCAGCGAGGAAGTGGGCCGAGGTTGATGTGTTCATCCGACAGACGGCGAAGTACCCCATTGCGTCGCCGGCGGCGCGCGCAGCTTTCCGTAACTCGATCATCGCCGGATTCGGCAAGGGTCCGCATACAGCTGGGTTCTTGCTCGCCTACCTGAATACGACGCCGATTCGCTGGTATCACTACCATCGACAGCGCGACGCGCAGCAGGGCATGCCGCAGGTGAAGGTCGGCCATCTCCGGAACCTCCCGGACCCGGGCCAGACGGCAGTTGCGCGTTTGGATAACGCGGGCGCTCAGCTTGCAGCTCGCAACAGTGGCATCTCGGAGCAACAGCGCGCCGAGCTCGACGCTATCGTTGCTGATGCGGTTGGCGTCCGCGGCGCTGCCCTCCAGATGATCCTCAAATGGGGCAGCGCGAACCCCCCGCCGGTGGGACGTCACGCGGCGGAGCCGCGACCCGGCGTGAAGAAGGCAGCCGCGGAGCACTCGGCACAGGCAGGCGCTCCGCCCGCCACACGGGGGAAACGTGCCTAGATCGCAACGCGGCATCGACGCCTTCGGCGGCAACATGCCGTTCCTCGGCGGCAGACGCATCGCGAGCCAGCACGGCGAGGCCTATGCAGACTGGTTGACCCAAGTCTACAAGGGAACCGGAGACACCGACTACGTCGGGTACTTCTTCCACCGGGCCGCCGAGCTCTTGTCGCCCACCGGCTGCGTGGGGTTTATCGCCACCGCGGCGATCACCGACGGCGACAACCGTCGCACGGTCCTCGCCCGGCTGATGCAAGCCGATACACCGTTCGAGATCTACGGAGCAACAACGGGCGTCCCCTGGCAGGGCAACGCGCAGGTCCGAGTATCGACCGTTCACCTCGGCCGCGGTCTTCCTCCCGCAAGCCTCGACGTAAAGGTGCTCGATGACCGCCGGGTGCGCGCTATCAACTCGCGCCTTCGGAGCGGCGAGGATTGGCCGGACCCTCTACCGCTGACAGAGAATGAAGGAGGTGCCCTTGTTGGATGCTTTCTGCGAGGCGACGGCTTCGTCCTGGATGAGGAGGACGGCCTGGCGTTCCTACGCAAGCACCCGGAAGAGGCAAACGTCGTACGCCCATTCCTCGTTGGGGACGATCTGAACAACTCACCCGAGCAACGAGCTCAGCGGTACGTGATCGACTTCCGAGACATGACCCTCGACGAAGCGCGGCGCTTCCCACATGCGCTGGCGATCGTCGAGCGCGACGTTCGGCCGAAGCGCGAGCGCTTGAAGACCACGGGAGCAGACGCGGACCACCGAAAGCACTGGTGGCGGTTCGCCAACACTCGGCGGGAGCTCCGAGAGCGGGCGGCAACGATGCCGCGGTTCTTGGCTGCGGCGCGTGTAAGCAAACACACGATGTTCGCATTCGTTCCTTCGTCGTGGACCCCTTCAGAGCAGGTGGTCATCTTCCCTCTGCCGACCGGCACGGCCTTCGCGGTCCTCCAGTCGCGCATTCATCGGGTCTGGGTGACGCTGCAGGCGAGCCACATGGGAGAGGGTATCCGCTACTCCGCCACCGACTGCTTCACGCCGTTCCCATTCCCCGCGCGCGCACCTATCGCCACCCTGCCCAAGCTCGAAGCGCTCGGCGAGGAGCTACACGCCTCGCGGGCAGCTGTCATGGCGGAGCGGCAGGAGGGCCTCACGCAGACATACAACGCGCTCCATGACCCCGAGTGCCAAGCGGCGGGGATCGTCGGATTGCGACGGCTCCACGAGGCGATCGACCGATCTGTCCTCGACGCGTACGGATGGAGAGATGTTCGCGTCCCTGCGTATTGCAGCTGGGAGGCGGGTTCTTCTGAGTACCAGGTATTCGAGGACACTGTTGCCGCGCGGCTCTTCGCGCTCAACGTCGAGCGATCGGCTGCGCGCGTCGATGCAGAGCGAAATGCATCGCCCGGACCCGGGGGGCGTGCGGCAGGACGAGCCGGTCCCGGGCCACACAAAGTGACGACGACGACCTCGGACGCGCCGAAGCGGCTCCGCGGGAGAAAGGTGTGATGCGGTCGACGCTCGTAACGCCACGCCAGTTCACAGACACCGTGACTGGATCCCAATCGGTACATCTTCGTTGCCATGTAGCTATCGACTCCTGGTTCCTCCTCCATGTCTGAGACAACCCCCCCCCGTACCCATCTCGTGCGCGCTCTCCAAGCCGATCTGATCGGACCGTACCAGCTCGATGAGAGCGTCATCACGGAGCAAGAGCTGCTTGAGTTACCTCCGTCGCGGCACTACCTCACTGGCTTCCTTGCACCCGAGGAGGAACGGGAACCTGAGGACGTTGGCCAGGACGAGACGCTCGGCGCAGGTTCCGACGAGCCGGAAGAAGAAACTCAGAACGCCGCCGCTGAGGAAGACAACAAGCGGAGAAACCTTTGGCCCGCCTCCATCGGGATGAGCGTCCTGGTTCCAGCCGAGACCAGGGCCGTGCACGCTACCGTTCGTTTCGCCGAGTACATCATCGAGCCTGTCCCTCAACCCGGGAGGCGACAGCCTTTGCGCTGGTGGAGGAGGAAGCCGAAGCAGACGATTTCCGTCGACGTCCAGCTGGATCCGAAGGTGCTCGAGACCGGCGTGCGGCTGCCGAATACCGTCTCGCTGATCGTCGCAGGACAGATTCGCGACGTCGAGAAGGCACATGGCGTCCCCGCAGGCACGCGAGCGTTAGCGCTCTTCCTGGTGAACCAGCGGACGCCCGGCGAACCGGGGCGGCGGGACGAGCAGATGATCTTCCAGGTGGAGCTCGAGATCGAGTGTCCGGAGGGGATCGTTCGCCGCCCAAATATGGGCGACGAAGATAGCGATCAGTGGGACGAAAAAGTTGCCGACCTGCAATTCCGCGAGCGCTGCGAGTACGCGGTCGGCCACAACGTTGCGGTAGAAGTTCCCGAGGGCCAGAGCCCGATCAAGCGTGTGAAAACCACGTGGCTTCCGTCGTGCCAAGTGCCTCGCATCGTGGCCCACGAAGAGGCTGGGGTAGTGGTCGCGATGGCCGATCTCGCGGACCTGAATGATGAGAGCGACATCCGCGCGAAGCTTGATCGGCTGCCCGCTGCATACACCGAGTGGATAGTCCGCGAGCGCACCAGATCAGACATCGGCAAGGGCCCGCGGGCTCTGACACGCGACAATCTCATGGACAAGGCAGAGGACGCCCGGTCGCGCATCGCGGCCGGGATCGAATTGCTAGTAGCCGATGCACAGGTCCGCCGCGCCTTCTGCGTCGCGAACAAGGCGATGGCTTTGGCGGCACGGCAGCGCAACCCCGACCGATATGGCGGCGACCGTCGCCCCGAGTGGAGGCTGTTCCAGCTCGCTTTCCTGCTTCTGAACCTCAACGGGATTGCGCACGACGATCATGATGACCGCGAGCGCGTGGAGCTGATCTTCTTCCCTACCGGGGGCGGCAAGACCGAAGCTTACCTGGGGGTCATCGCTTTCGCGCTGGTGCTCCGGCGTCTGCGGCGCGCGGCGTTGCCCGACGGTGGCCTCGGCGTGGCGGTGCTCCTTCGGTACACCCTTCGTCTGCTGACCCTGGACCAGCTCGGTCGAGCAGCGACGCTCATCTGCGCACTCGAGTCGGAGCGGCGTCGAACTGCCGACTTGGGCGATGCGCGCTTCTCAGTTGGGCTCTGGGTGGGGCGAAGCGCCACCGCGAACACGCTCAGCGAGGTATCGAAGAAGGTCACGAACTACAAGAACGGCATCGCCGGTAATCCGTGCCCACTTCCGGCATGCCCCTGGTGCGGCAAACCCCTGAGTCCGCCGAGCCTAACTCTTCTTCCGTCCCGAACGGCGGCCGAGGAAGTTCGAGTCGGATGCATCAACGATGGTTGCGAGTTCTCGCGTGCAGTCCACCCGGACGGCATCCCCGTCGTGTTCGTCGACGAGCAGGTGTACCAAGAGCTCCCGAGCTTCGTCATCGCGACTGTAGACAAGTTCGCGATGATGCCGTGGCGTGGCGAGGCTGGAATGCTGTTCGGCAAAGTCTCGGCGCGCGAGGGGCGACGGTTCTACGGACCGATGGATGCGAAGCCGCCGAAGACGGCCAAGCCTGTGCCCGGGGGTCTTCAGCCTCCCGAGCTCATCGTCCAGGACGAACTCCATCTGATCTCCGGCCCCCTCGGCACGATGGTGGGCCTCTACGAGACCGCCATCGATGCACTTTGCTCGCATGCCACACCGAAGGGCGTGGTGCGTCCGAAGATTCTTGCTGCGACTGCGACGGTTCGCCGCGCAGACGCGCAGATCCAAGCTCTCTACGGGCGTCGCGCGGATCGGGTGAGCGTGTTTCCGCCCCCAGGAGTGGACGACTCCGAGACCTTCTTCGCGACGGTCGACAAGGGAACGACAGGACGTCTCTACGTTGGTGTTGCGGGCCAGGGGAGGAGCATGAAGGCGATTCTCCTTCGCGTGTACCGAACGTTGCTTGCTGCAGCGATGAAGACCTACGATCCCGCACTTCCTCCCGAACAGACGGCTGACTGCTACATGACGCTCGCCGGCTACTTCAACAGCCTTCGCGAGCTCGGCGGCATGCGTCGGCTGGTCGAGGACGAAGTCCTCGCGAGAACGAACAGCGCGGAGGACGCCCGCCCAAAGAACTCGGTTCTGCCGCATCTCTGGTTCAAGAATCGCGACATCGGAATCGAGCCGCTGGAGCTGACGAGCCGCGAGCACACCGACGCCGTCAAGACGACCAAGGATCGCCTTGGGAAACCTTGGCGCGACGCGGGAGTGAACGTCCTCCTCGCGAGCAACATGATCTCCGTGGGGGTCGATATCGAGCGGCTCGGGCTCATGGTCTTGGCGGGCCAGCCGAAGACGACGGCGGAGTACATCCAGGCATCTAGCCGCGTCGGCCGACAAGAGAAATGGCCGGGCCTCGTCGTGACGGTCTTCAATGTGCACAAGCCGCGAGATCGATCGCACTACGAACACTTCACCGCGTACCACGAGAGCTTCTACCGCTTCGTCGAAGCCACCAGCGTCACACCGTTCTCCGGGCCTGCCCTCGACCGCGGCCTCGCAGGCACGCTCGTGGCGATGACCCGTTTCGGTAGTCCCGAAATGACGCCACCCAAGGGAGCGATGGCGTTGCTCGCGCACCGGGACGTCGCCGATGAGGCCGTCCAGCGAATCGCCGACCGCGGTGCCGCCCAGCCGGAGCTCGAGCACGACGCCCAGCAACGTCTGCGGGAGGAGTTGCGGCAGCGAGGCGCCAACCTTCTCGATACTTGGACGGATCTGGTCCGTTCGACCGCAGACGAACCCAAGCAGCGCCGGTACTCCAAGTACGATCGCGAGAGGACCGGTGGGAAGCCTCTCCTCTTCACCGCCCTCGACGAGGATCGGCCCCTGCCTGGCACTCCGGACGAGCGCTTCGCCGCTCCGACCTCGATGCGTGACGTCGAGAGCACGGCGCATCTCTGGCTCGTCGGGCGCCGCCTCGGTGGTGGAGGAGCCGGTTGATGGCGGCAGGAAAAAAGACGGCAAGGGGAGGCCACCGTCCTCCGGACGGCAAGGTCCGGCTGAGTCAGATTGTGATGACCTTCGGTCCTGGTGCGATGGTCGACCTACTCGACCACGCAGTGCTCGTCGGAGGCCTCGACTACTGGCGTTACGACAAGCACAAGGACCAGGGGTTCATCGACGAGCCGCGCTTGCGCGACGTCGTCGCGAAGCGACTCGAACCACTCGGGGTCCAGCTCAGTATCGACCGCGCCTTCCGCCTGCCTCCTGCCGGGGACGACGACGCGCCGGCACCGTACAATGGCATTCAGGTTGCAGAGTTTCCGGCCTGGTTCGTTTGCGGGCACTGCAGGGCGCTCATCCAGGCCAAGAATCTTGAGCGCGAAAAAGGACGCTACGTGCACCGCTGCACCAACACGCAGAAGGGCTTCTGCGTCCCGGTGCGCTTCGTAGCGACGTGCAAGAACGGGCACCTCGAAGAGTTCCCGTGGGTCCGCTTCGTCCATGTAAACCACGAGGGACCGTGCGAGCCGGACCTCTACCTTGAGGAGGATGCGTCCGGCGATTTCGCGCATATCTTCGTCCGCTGCCGGACCTGCGGCAGCGAGCGACGTCTCTCCGATGCGCGTGTCAAAGGGGTTTTGCCACAGTGTCGCGGGGAGCGTCCTTGGCTTGGGCCCGAAGGAAAAGAAGAGAAAACCTGCGGCGAGAAGCTCCAGCTTCTCGTCCGAACAGCGAGCAGCGCCTATTTCTCCCAGTGGATGAGCGCATTGTCCATCCCCGACAAGACACGGGAGGTAATGGACAAGGTCAGGCAATCAGAGGTCTGGGGCACGTTGCAGGAGGCCGATCGTGACGACGTGACATATCTTCGGAAGAAGGTGCCGGCCGTGCGTGCAGCGCTGCAAGGCTTCGACGACGACGCCGTCTTCGCCGCCATCGAGTCCATCCGCAAGGGCAAGGCTCCGGCTCGCGACGCTCTCCGCACGGCCGAGTACAAGGTCTTCCTAGAGGCGAAGGACGAGGTCGAAGGGCACATCCCTCCGCGCGAGAAGATCTTCTTCGCATCGAAGCTGCCGCCGAAGCGCTACCCCCTTCCGCCCAAGGTCGGGCGCGTCGTTCTCGCGAAGAAACTCCGACAGGTGCGAGCCCAATTGGCCTCACCCGACTCTCGGCAACACCACCGAACCTCCAAGGTGACTACGAAGACGCTTCCAGAGTCCAGCCGCTCGGACTCACGCAGACGTGGCTTCCCGCAGCGGAGATCTTCGGCGAGGGCGTCTTGGTCTGCCTCGACGAGAACAAGGTGCGCGAGTGGGAAGGGCGGGACGCCGTCCAAAAGCGAGAGCAACTTCTGATCGCCGGGTTCGGGAAGGAGTTCCCCGACTCGAGGGGCCCGGCGTTCCCCGGCGCTCGCTATTACCTGCTGCACTCGCTCTCGCATCTCCTGATGTCGAGCATCTCTCTCTTGTGTGGCTACTCAGCTGCAGCGCTCGGCGAGCGCATCTACTGTGCCCCCGCCGCCGACGAGGCACCCATGGCTGCGATCCTCATCATGACCGGGACGAGCGGAGCCGAAGGCACGCTCGGTGGGCTTGTCGAGCAGGGGCGACACATCCGGCGTCACCTGCGCCGAGCATGGGACATGGGCACTCTCTGCTCGAACGATCCGGTCTGCGCCCACCACCTTCCGCACGACCATTCGGCGCGATACCTCGAGGGTGCGGCGTGCCATGGCTGTTTGTTCGTCGCCGAGCCGGCGTGCGAGCGCTTCAACCGCTACCTCGATCGCGCCCTCGTCTTTCCGACCCTCGGCCACGATGACCAGCTCGCATTCTTCACGGAGCCGCCGTGAGTCATTCGGGGGGATTCGGCCTCAGCAAGGCCACCGACACGGACCTTGAAGCCCTGCTGGCGACGCTCGACCGCGGAGAGCTTCGTCCTCCGTTCACGGAGACGACCCTGCAGGCGCGTGGGCTTGGCCATCTTGTGTCTATGCTTGAACCGTACCTCGGTCTCGACGAGGCCGGCCTGCGCGGCATTGCCGATGTCGTCCTGGCCGAGCGACGCCATCGACGCGCCGCCAAGCTCACCCTTGTCTGGAGCGGCGACGACCCGGGCGTCAGCCACTCACGCCATACCCGCGTCGTACTCCCCGAACTCTTCGCCCGAGCCCGGGAGCACGTGCTCGTCGCTGGCTACAGCTTCGATCACGGAGCCGATCTCTTCCCCGCCCTTCACCGCGTCATGGCCGATCATGGTGTGACCGCGGACTTCTTCGTCGACGTCCATCAGGTCATCGAGCGGCTGAAGCCAGCCGCTCGCACCGCGGGACTCGATTGGGCGCTTCTGTCCATGCCGCTGCAAGCCGCCCGCGACCCCCTCGAACGCGGCCGCGCCACCGTCACCCTGTTCCGCAAGCTCATGTGGCCGTTCGGCGATCCGGGCCCCACCGTGTATTTCGATCCGCGCACGGCCGAACACGCGAGCCCCGTGAGCTTGCACGCCAAGTGCGTCGTGATCGACCACGAATGCACGTTGATCACGTCGGCGAACTTCACCGAGCGCGGGCAAACGCGGAACCTCGAGGCGGGAGTGTTCATCGAGGACAGAGCGTTTGCGGGGAGCTTGGAACGGCAATGGCGGAATCTGGTGGAGGCGGGGGTTGTGGTCCGTTCCTGAGTCGGGCCGAATCAGCGAGACATCACGACGCGCCGATAGCCCGGAAGACAAAGCGGTTGCGGAGATTGTTTCATTCCGTTCTCCAGAGCTTCCGCATCATCTATCTCCTCCCGCGAGGCGAACAGCGACGCGGGACAGCGGACGCTCGATTCAAAACGGCGCCCACCCCAGACGTGGCGTCCCGGGTGAGCGCCGCACCCTGCTACTCAGCCGCTGCGAGAACCTCGTCGACCTGCTCGTCGAGCAACTCTTCGAATTCGTCTCGGAAGACGTCCTCCATCCGCTCGCGCTCCGCGTCGAGAAGCCGCTCAAGTTCCTGCTCGAGTGCTTCCTCGAATTCCGCGCGGAGCCTCGATTCGAGGCTCTCCTGTTGTACTTCGAGCGCTTCATCGACTTTTTCGTCGAGCGTCGCTTCGAACCGTTCTCGTAGCTGGTTTTCTATCTCTTCTCGTTCGTCAGACATCTGCACACCATCCTGCGGACAAACGTCCGCCTTGTTGCCCGGATTTGTGTGCCGCGTCTGTACAAGCGATATCGCAGGGTTCGCGGATACGGCAGGTGCCGTGTTAACCGCTCGGTCACTCCCGGGATGGAGCCCGCGAACGCCTGAAAGCTAGCTCGCCGCCGGAGTGAGTCAACTCGGGCCCTTGCAGTTGCGCGCCCGAAGCGGAGGGTGACCGCCAGCTCTGGCGGCGCAAAGGCAACGGCGTCCATGCAGGCATCCATTGGTTCCACCTACGGAGCTCGACGCACCGGGCCACGCCTGCCCGTTCACTCCGGGCTGGCCGCCGGATGGCACGCCCGACACTTTGCTGGTCGCGCGGGTTGACAGGTCTCTTACCAGTGGTAATACTTTCTTACCGATGGATAAGGCCACGATTCGGGCTGCGGTCGTCGCTGCGATCACGAAGGTGCAGGACGCTAGCGGCCGTCCGCCTCCCGACATGTCCGGCAACGTCGTACCCATCGGCGATCTCGATGCATTCGACAGCTTGTCGGGCGTGGAAGCCACGGTGCTCATCGAGAAGGAGCTGGGCTGCGAACTTTCGCAGGGCTCGGCGTTCGTCACGCCCGACGGAAGAAAGGCGCTCACGATTTCTGGCGTCGTCGACCGCGTTGAGGCGATGATTGTCCAGAAGGGGGCGGCGTGACGGACGGCCCCGTTGGTGTCGCGGCGCGCCTGAAGGCTGCGAGGGAGCAGTCCGGCTTGTCGCAGGGACAGGTGGCGAAACTCATGGGAGTACATAGGCCGACGATCTCGGAGATCGAAGCTGGACGTCGCCGCGTTCAGCTCGACGAGCTGAGCATGTTCGCCAAGATCTACCGGGTGTCGGTGAGCTGGCTGACGGGAGAGGCCGGCGACGACGATGCTCATGACGCGAGGATCCAGTTAGCAGCTCGGGAGCTGGGCAAGCTCAAGCACGAGGACCTCGACCGGGTTTTGAAGCTGCTCAAGTCGCTTCGTTCGGACGATGAGAAGGGACGAAAGCGGTGAACCCGAAAGAGCGCCTCGCACGCGACGCCACGATGGCGGCGCTCCGGCTCCGCACGAGCCGGAACAAGGCGCTCGACGTGCCGATCTGCCCATTCGACATGGCCGAGAATCTTGGGGTCACTGTGCATCTTCAAGCGCTGCCGAGTCTCGAAGGAATGTACACCCCGAACGGCCCGACGATCGTTGTCGGTGGTCTCCGTCCGCCGGGGCGGCGAGCGTTCACCTGTGCGCATGAGCTGGGCCATCATGTGCTCGGGCACGGCGTCAGTTTCGACGAGCTGGTTCAGGACACGAACGCCAGCGGCGACCGTGGGATGAAGGAGTTCGCCGCCGACCGCTTTGCGGCGGCGTTGCTGATGCCGAAGATGGCCGTGCAGCGGGCGTTCTCGTCGCGAGGCTGGGACCCCGCTCATTGCACGCCGCAGCAGGTCTACGTCGTGGCCGGCTATCTCGGGGTTGGGTACACGACCCTCATCGGGTACCTCTCTCGGACGTTGCATCTTCTGTCTGGCGCCGATGCCCGTACGCTGGAACAGGTCAGGCTGCCGAGCATCCGCGCGCAGCTTCTGGGGTCGAGTCCGACTGCTGGGCTCTTGGTGGTCGACCTACTCTGGACGGCGCGACCGGTGGACGTGTCGACCGGGGACGTAGTCGTCCTCCCCGCCAACACGAGTATCGAGGAAGACGGCCCGCTCATCATTGTGGAGGCGGACGACCGAGTCGTGATCGCGAGAGCTGCGCGAGCGGGAATCGCTGCCGTCTCAAGCCGCGGCTGGTCGGCACAGGTTCGCGTGTCGCGAGCCGACTTCGGTGGGCTGGCGATCTACCGGCACCTTGAGGACCATGAAGATGAACACTGAACACTACATCGAGGAATCGGATCTCTCCGTTGCGTGGGCGAGAGCCGTACACCCAATGCTGACCCGTGGGGGGCCGTGCGAAACCGCGCCGCTCATTGTCGCAGTAACGGGGTTTGATGGCAACGCTCCTCGGGAGACCCCTGAGATCAGGAAGTCGTTGGACGAGCTGTTGGTGAAACTCGACCTTCAGACGTGCGCAACGGTGGCGAATACGATCTTCCCGGAGTCGTTTTGGAACCCGAAGGTCCCGCGTAGCAAGTTCTTTGAGCGGTACGAGTCGGTACTCCCGCGCCTTCGAAAGGCATCGCCGAAGAACGCCAAAGGGCTCTACTTCGAGAGGATGCTGCAAGGTGGTCCGGACGAGCATCCGAACCAACTCGACTTCGTCATCGCCAACTACGCCGCCCGGAAAGGCGTGCGGCGCAGTGCCCTCCAGATCAGTATCTACGACCCGAAGGTGGATCAGACCGCCGCGGCGCAGGCCGGGTTCCCGTGCTTGCAGCACGTCACCTTCGCTCCGACCAAGGACGGTCTTTGCATCAACGCTTTTTATGCGACTCAGTTCGCCATCGAGCGGGCCTATGGCAACTACCTTGGGCTCTGCGCGCTCGGGCGGTTCGTTGCCCACGAGCTGAACCTGTCGCTCACCCGCATGACGTGCTTCACGGGCATCATGAAGCGCGACGACAACGTGCGCGTCACGGATCTCGCTTCCATGAGCCAGATCGTCGACCGCATCCTCAAGAACGCGGAGGTGGCGGCGTGACGTTGGCCTTTGACGAGTATCAGACTCGGGCTCAGGAGACGGATCAGAAACCCGGCGACAGTCAGGATGCTCTGGTCATGGCACTCCTCGGTCTGGTGGGCGAAGCCGGTACGCTGCTCTCTGAGTATAAAAAGCGCATGCGGGACGGGGAGGCTCACCGTGGTTTCCAGTCGCAGGTGGGCGAGGAGCTGGGCGACATACTTTGGTACGTCGCCAACATCGCGACGAAATGCGGCGCGTCGCTCAGCAACATCGCGACCCGAAACCTGTCAAAGACTCGGGGGCGGTGGCTTCCACCTGAGGCACCCGCGCCGTTGCTCGACGAGGACCAAGCGTCTGGATCGCAACTCCCAAGAGAGTTCGAGCTCACCTTCGTTTACCGTGACGTGCAGGGCGTCCGTCGCGTCGTCGTCGTCGACGCGAGCGGTGAAACAATCGGTGACTCACTGACCGACAACGCCTACATTGACGATGGGTATCGCTTCCACGACGTACTGCATCTTGCCTTCGCTGCTGGGCTCGGCTGGTCACCTGTCTTCCGCAAGCTGCTGCGAAAGAAAGGGAAGGTCGGACAGCGCAGCCCCGCGGTCATCGACGAGGTCGAGGACGGTGGCCGAGCGCAGGTAATCGAAGAAGGTATCGCGGCGGCGATCTACGAGTACGCCGCGAGACATGACTTCATGAATGTAGCCCGTGTGGACTGGGACCTCCTGCGGGTCGCGAAGCGCCTCACGAGCCACTTAGAAGTGAGCCGCCGGAGCGAAGCCGAGTGGGAACGCGCTATCCTCATGGCGTTCGACGTTTGGCGGAAGATCCGCGACGCCGATGGTGGTCGCATTCGCGGCGACCTTCGAACCCAGAGGTTGGAGTTCGTGCCTACGTGAGTCCCGTGAAGAGGGAGGTCTGCTTGGGCCGGCCGCGTGGGGCGTCCCTCACCTCGATAGCGATGTCGACCGGGGGGTGAATGTTCCACTTGGGCGGGTACCACTGCGGTACCGGCCGCGCTGCCGGGACGAACCTCTGTTTGATGCGGGTCCTCCCAGACGCACCGGAAAACTCCGGGTGGACGACGCGAGCGTACTTATCGACCTCGCAGAAGAGGTTCTGGCAGTCGATGAGCTGAAGCGGTCGACCCCACAGATCCCGGAACGGCAAGTGCTGCCGTTCGAACTCCGCCGGAGCCATCTCGGCCATGGCCCGAATGATCTCGTGCTCGCTCAAGCCACCCGTGTCGGCGAAGCACTTCTTGATGCCATCGCGCGCGCCCGGCCCGGCTACAACGAAGTCCATTTCGGAGAAGTCTACGATCGGTCCGTAGTTCAGATCGATCGTTAGCTGGAACGCGAGGAAGTCGCCGAGAGATGGGTAGCCGCGCAACGTCTCGAACACGCCGGCCAGACTGCGGGCTCGGGTCACCTTGGAAACGGCGCCGTCCTTCATCATATGCGCGAGGAGACGGAGGTGATTCGCGTGCTTCCTCTGCTCACCGAATGCGGGCGACGGCATGATGTACGCGGCGGAATAGACCGTCGCTCCGTCGCTCATCAGCCCATCGAGCACCCTTTCGACACGATCCATGCGGAACGATCGCGACGACAAGGGGCCAACCTCAGCGACGAGGTGCTCCCAGGTCTCGATCTTGTTGAAGAGCTTGAACAGCATCGTGCGGAAGAAGACCTCGTCCGCATCCTGCGAACCCGTGTAGATCACGTTCCGAATCAAGTACTGGCTCACGCGGTCGGACGCTCGGTAAACGTTCGTGAACCGATGCGCCGCGATCACTGCGTCGTCCGTCCACGGAGGGACGCCCCCGCTAACTCGGCTCATGAAGGCCTCTTGCCGCAGATGTGCGAATCGCCAGTAGCTATCGAAGACCGGCGTGACTACGACGGTCGTTCCTCCTGGAAGGCGCAACGAGCGCCGTGCGCCAGACTTCCCCAACCTCTCAGCGGGTTCGCCCGTCGAAGCGAACTTTCCGGCACTTTCATCGAGTTGAGTCATGGCCCCATCCGATCTCCGTGCATCATAACTGATGTCTAGATAGTATCTACCTGGAACATGGCGCGCGCTCCCAATCCGGTGGATACAGCGAAACTGCAGCTCTCGACGACGCCGCAGGTTGTGGCCGCCCTGGATGCGTTGGCGAGGACGGGGATGTTCGGCAAGAACAGCTCCGAAGTTGCCGAGGAGCTCATGCGACAGAAGCTACGCGAGGTTCTCCGAGAGGGCTGGACCGAACGTCCAGCGCGGGGTCGGAAGTAGCGCCTCCTCCGATCTTGGTTCGCGCAACTCGCAGAGCGCGATAGCCGCACGCCCGCAAGCGTCGATCCTCTTTCGCACCCTCGGTCTGCTCGAACCTACGACGTAAAGCTATGAGCTGGATCGCCCGCGCCGCCTGCGCGCATTCTCGGGAGCAGTACCGGTTGCCTCGATCGCAGCGGGACAGATGAGAAACCCGCGGCCGGACGGGAGGTGGGCGCACGCAGCGAAGCGAAGTGACGCCACGGACGTCGACGGTGCTCCTCTCGTGGTCGCGTCAGCGACAAGCGACGTCCGCATCGAACTGCCAGTCGGTCAAGACCGCGCCCAACGCCAGCGCGCGAGCTCTTGGGACTGATGTGACGCCGGGCACTTGGTGGAGGACTGATCGTGAGACGCGCGTCTCGGTTCCAGGATCATCCTCGGCGAGACAGGGACCGGGGCAGACCCGACAGGAATTCCGCACGCTCCTGTTCCGTGTCGAAGATGTGAACGCGCACGGCATCCCCCTCCTCGTTGGGAAGGAGATCGCGCAAGGTTCCTTCGTCGATGATGACGGCGGGCTTGCCGTCGAAGGTGGCCGCGAACGACGGTGAAGCCTTCACCGTCACCGATCCGGACAATGTCCGTCATCCTTCCCTCGATTGAAGACACGGTGGGAAAGGCCTCTCCGGATACTCGTCGAGCCTCGGCCTCCCGTTTCCGATGGAAGTGAGCGATGATGCGCGGCTCCATTTCCTTCATCATGGCGTTTGTGAGGGCATTGGAGAACGCACGCTGGTCGGCCTCGGTCGTTGCCCGCTCAGACTGAAGCGCCCGGAGGCGTTCAAACTGAGGTGCGATGATGCCCTGAAGCCAGTGATCGCGCTGGATGCGTAGCGCTTCGCCGAGCAGCTTTTCGATCTGAAGACATGTTCGGGCGGCGAAGTCGTCGTCGGCCGTCTCCACCACCTCCGAGAACGACGGGATCGAGATACGGTGATCGTCGGGGTGATCCACCCGATGCTGCAAGTTGACCTGATCGACGCGGTACGACCGAAGCACGACGGGCGTTACTTGCGCCGGAAGACAGCCGAGACGCACCGTGAGGGCGACGAAGCCGAAGTATACGACCAGCCCCAGCACGTCGCCGGAGGGTGTCGATTCGACCTTCGCGCAATGGTCGAGTGGTCCGAGCCCGTTCGACGTTACCTCGACAAACGCTGCTTGGACCGGATGATGCGGCGGAACGTTGCCAGTGAGAACGTAGTCGCGAATCGGATCGAAGGCGGAGGATAAGAACCCAGGGCGTTCGTACGCGAAGAGGTTGCAAGCGATCTTGGCGGTGGCCCGGTAGAAGTCTTCGCACCCCAGCGGCAGGGCGAAGGTCAACTCAGGGATGGCGTCCGCTCGATCCTTCGCGCCGTCCATCAGAGCCGCGACCATGTCATCGACGTTCTTGCCTGCTCTACGCGCATGCCTGAGGAGCATCCGTTTCAGCGTCTCGGCATCGGAAACGGTCCCTTCGACATGAAGCTGGTCACCGATGCGAGTGGTCTTGATCTTCGGTCGGACCGTCACCTTGCCACCCGCAGCGACCAGGTACTGCTCACCGTCGGGGGCGCGAACTCCGGCGAGAGCACGCGGCGAATCCCCATCCGCGTTCCGAGCGTCGAGGATCACACGAAGGGCCTGGAGCGTCTTGTCGAGAGCGGCGTCGATGCCGCTGCCGAACTGGTCGTTGGTCACCTTGTCGATCAGTCCCACCGCACTCAGTTTTCCGCCCAAGGACCTCGGAAGGATGTGCTCATCCGATTGGGTCTCGATAGGACGGCGCGTGTAGATGTCGATGGGCATCGGACCTCTCGAGAGCGTACGGGATTACCGCGGAGGGGTCCCTGCAACGTAGTGCACCGATGTCCGCTCAGAAGTGAGCGTGACGGGCCACCATCCGGGCGACGGTCGGTGCCCTCCGGCATCAACATCGTACCCCTTGAGCGGGCCACCGTAACCGACGTGGCACGCGACCAGCGCGGCGAGAAGCGTCTGGATCGTCTCGACTCTGCGCGCATCAACGTCGATGTCGTGTTTCATCTCGCCGTTCATCAAAAATCCATGGACGGGGTAGTTCCGGTTCTTGATTTCGGCGACCACGTCGGGGGGCAGGGTCACGCCGAACGCGGTAAGCGCTTGCCGGACGAGGTCGCCCGTCGGCGCGAACATGGCGCTCACGAACTTCCCGAGCACGACGTCGAGCCGGGTAGGATCGACGAGGTGTTGGCGGATTGTGGGACCGAGCGTCTTGACCCATTTCTTCCAGGCCTTCCCGTCTTGGACCAGAATGCCCGGCTTTCCTTCCCCGACGAGGCGTTTCGCGAATGCCTCGAGGCCGACGTGCGCCTTCAGGTATGCGCCGTCGAGGTGGTCTGCTTCGGAGTCGAGATACGCCGCGACCGCAATGATGACGGGCTCCCACCCCTCGGCGTGGAACTTCGCAGAGAGGAGCCGGAAGAGTTCAGGGATCCAAATATCGGCGTCGAAGATATCGTCCGGGACGGGAGAACGTCGTCGGCGTGCGGGGCGGACGAGGTGTCCCGGCGTCATCGCCGCCACGGCACGACCATCTCCATCCACTCCGACCAAATGATCGAGCGTCAAGGAAGTCCCGAAGGAGAACTGCATGGAGAGCAGATCCCAAACCAAGGCGTCCCGGCTCGGAACTTCACCCCTGGCGTCGAGCACGACAGTCCTGTCCCCGTTGCTCTTCGCCGGAAGGAGGTACCAAGTGAAGCGCCCCTGGAGGCGGTAAGCGCAGTGTTCTGCTGAGCGGTCGCTTACGATGCTGAGATTGCCACCACGGGGGAGTGCTCCGCCGAGGTTGCCGAGCCAGAACCGCGCGGGGGTCGGCGTCTGCCAGGTCCAGTGGTACAGGTCGATGTCAGCGACCGTGCCGAGACGGCCCATGTGAGCGAGCTCCGCGGTCACCGTACTTCCGTCCGAAAGGACGAGCGTCGCGGGCTTGTTCCGGACACTCATCAAATCGAGGAGCGCACCGGATCCACCGTCGGGCACGTCGAGGAGGAGCTTCAATCGATCGCCATCGAACTGCAGACGACCCGGGTACGCCGTCAGCGAGTGCGAGTCCCAAGTACCGCTTTCCATCCGGGCGAACGTCAGGGCGGGGAACGGAACATCGCCGTACACCAGTTCCACGAGCAGGTTCGCGATTGGACCTTCGACGTGTGTTCGATTCGGCTCGGCGTCCGCCATGTTCCTGCTGTTCCTTTGATAGCTTGCCATTGTCATCGTCTATCGGCCTTCGTTGGGTGCCGTCATACGCGGAAGGGAAGGCTGAGGCACTCCGGGCGCCGTCGTCGCCGGGCGTTGTGGGTCAGTAAGGCGCCACGCCTTTTCCAGACGACGGCGTTGGATCCGATACAGGAAGCCCGGGACCGGTGGCGCCTGGCCGATTGCAGAATCGTAGCCGCCGGTCACCGCCAGGAGCTGCGACTGATCAATCGTCGACGTTCGAAGGAGACTTCCGCAGGCACGAACCGTCGCGCGAGCCGCATCCTGAAGGCGCCAGAAGGAGAGTCCGACTGCGAGGAACTCGCCACCCACACCGAAGGCGAGGAGCGCGCTCGCCGCGCTTGCAACGGTCGCAGAGGTCATAGCGAGCGCGGCGTGCACGAATAGCCAGAGGAGGGCGACACCCAGACTCGTGCTCGTTCCCGCAAAGAGGAAGCAGAGCAGCGCAGCGGCTGCCGCATGGCGGGTGGAAAAAAAGGCGGACTGCTGAACAATGTGAACGACTCGCCCAGGCCCCGCGGGCATCGGCGAGTTGAAGTACGAGCCAATGGGAGCAGGATCCCAAGAGGCGACCTCGGTGCCCTCGGCGGCGCCGATAAGGATCGGCTCGGCGTCGACGGTGCGGCCGAGGCCGTCAGCGAGCACAAGACTTCTCCGAAGGTCGTCGCCGCGGGCTTGGTAACGGGTCGCCCAATGCTTCAGCAGCGTCGACGCGATGGGGATCGCCAGCGTGCATGCCGCTGGCACCGCGACCCAGGGACCTCGCAACCCCGTTCCAAGAACGGCTACGACAACGCCGACGAGCTGAACGAGGAGGACCAGCCCCCAGCGCAGTTTGGATGCCGAGTACTCGTTGCGCATCAGGTCGATCGCTGTCGCCGTCGTTGCCCCACTGTTCATCCGGGAAACCTATCGTTGAATGCCATCTGCCACTGCCTGAGAGCCTCGCGGTAGTTGCCGGCCGATTCGGCTTGCACGGCCGCGTCGGCGTGTCGCGCCGAGTCGTCGACCGTCCGGACCGCCTGAGCCCTCTTGGCGCTGGTAGCAGCAGCCTCAATTCGCCCGGAAATGTCCAACGGGTCGTTCAGCGCCGAGCAACCCCGATTCGACAGGATCACGAGGAGGTCCCGGAAGATCTCGGCGTACGAACGGGCGCCTTCGCAGACACCCTCGTGCGCGAGGAGAAGTTCGGCGTGGAAGCCGCTCAAGGGAACGACGACACTCCGTGTGCATCGCCAGTACTTGAAGATCTGCGCCGCGTATTTGAGCTTTCCGCCGGCGCGGCCGTCCGCCTCCGCGACGAGACGGTTGTGGCTGCTCGGCGACGTGACCAGCCAGCCCCCCGCGCCGTCCGGTATGCCGTATACGGGGTGATTGTACGGGCCCCCCTGCTGCAGATAGCAGGCCGGTACCACGTCCACTGGGTGCTGGCCGTCGTTGAAGCCGACGACCACGGCCTGCCCGTCCTTGCCGACCATCGTGCCGGGGAAGCGATCTTGGAGAGCGAGTCGAACATCCGCTAGGACCGTCGTCGAGCGTTTAAGACTGTCGCCCCACGTGAGAGATCGCTTCCGAAGGACGACGAGAAGATCCACGTCGCTGCTTCCATGGATGGCGGTATCTCGAGCGAAGCTACCGATGATTTCCGCCTTGCTGAAGTCCAGGCGGTTCTCGATCGCACGAGCAATCGTGAACCGATGCGAATCGAAAAGAGCAACGTCGCGCGAGGTCAGCTGCGCTCGCGCGACGATCTTCGAGAACGACACGGCGACGGGGCTCTGCGTGATCGCATGCGAGTAGACGTTCACGGTGCCTCCTTCACGCGGCACGAAGACCGAAGCGGCGCCGAAGCCGCATCAGGAACGGCCAGACCTGCGCGACGTCAGGGGGATTCTCGTCCAGCCCGTAGGCACGCCAGAGCTCGAAGAGCTCCTTCTCCGCCTTGTTCGGCGGTCTGCCGCCACCACCCCCGGAGCAGCACGGCGTGGAAAGGCGGATGTTGATGTCGTCCGTGCGAAGACGGATCGCGACGCACGGCATCTCGCCGCTGTTCCTTCTCATGTTGATGCTCTGGTGCACCCACTGCGCGTCAGCGGCGTCGAGAACGCGCTCCTCGGTGCCGATTCGGATCGTTGCGTCGATCATGATGTTGCCTTTCAGTGCATGTCCGTTCGCCGCTCAAATATCCACAAACCTCCGTCACGATGTCAAGTACTGCTGTCGTACAGCTACACGGATCGCGACCGCGGCTACCGTGCAACAGTCGGAAATGGTTATTGCTTCAGGCTCTTCATGGTCCCTACGGAAAGCGGAGCGTGCCGCCCGGTACATTGAGCAGGTGCATCTGAAAGAGTGCCCACATGAGCGGAACGCGCTGGAGCATCCGCCTACTCGTACCTGCCCCCCGAGTCGTCACCTGGTCACCAGGCGCGAGTGGAGCACCTCGATCTAGCAGACCAATCGGACGACGGAGCGGAGGTCCGGCGTGGTTCCAACGATGGGACGCTTGGAAGCGTGAGCTAAAGAAGGCCGAGCACGGTCAGCCGGATCGTCATCGCCTGTTCGCTGACCTTGAACGCTCGCGCGAGGTCCGTCACGACGGTGTCGGAAACTGGCGCATGCCCTGCGCGCATCACGACGCTACGGACCGCCTTCTCCGGCATCAAGAGCGACGCGGCGAACTGGTTCGCTTCGATCTCCATGCGATCCTCGCCCGTTGACGAGCGTGGACTCCTCATACGGATCACGTGTCCCCGATCAACGTGAACGTGCTCGTTGTCACCGAACTGGTGCGCGAGTTCGTGATGTCCAATCTCATGCGCGATCGTGAATCGCTGACGGACGAGTGCGTCCTGTTTCCGCACGCAGATCCTCGTGTGCTCGCCATCCGCAATGAGTAGACCCGAAACGTCATCGGCAAGATCAGTCTTGATCAGATCGAGGCCGAGGATGCGAGCGATCTTCTCCAGGTTGATCGGGATCGAATCTTCTTCCCCGCACTCGACAAGGAGGCGTTCGGCTCTTCGACGAACCGAATGGAAGTTCATTTCGTGCGCCCGCCGGTCCGCTGAAGACGCTGCGCCATCGCTCGAGCCTTCGTCTTCGAGAGAGACAACTTCGCGGCGAGCTCCTTCTCGAGATTCGCCCTCTCCGGCTGCTGACGCGGGAGCGCGGGCAGTAGGTCCTGAACGGGTACGGAGAGCGCTGCGGCGAGCTGGATGATGGTGTGTGCCAGAACGCGCTGCTTCGCGTTCTCGATGTTCGCCAAGCTCGCGCGCGTCAGCGGTGGGTCAATTGCCTTCCCGAGGTCTTCCTGGGTCATGCCGGCTCGCTTCCGATATCCCTGAATTCTTTTTCCGAGTTCCTCGTAGAACGGCTCAAGCTCGCTCGCCATGGTGCCACAGAACGTAGCGAGATGCAGGCTCGCTTGTCAAGTAATACTGTCCATCGTCCCTTCTGTACGGGCTGGCAATCCCTCAATATTGCAGCATAAGGTCGCGGTCCGAACGGCCCCGGCTGCCTTCGCTCACCGCCACCGTCGCGCGTCAGTCCGGTGGATGCATGGCGCGTCACGCCCCTGGTCCCCAGACCGTTACGAAGCCGCCGCCGCGACCAACCTCGGAGCGAGACGTTCCCAGTCGAGAACCGTGGCGAACCGACGCAGAACCGGCCTCCCATCCTCGTGCTCAGGATCGGCGACGAAGATCTTCTGGCCTTCGAGGCTCAGTACATATTCGACGGCGCACTTGCCGTTGGGCATGTCGAGGCGAACGAAGTCGCCGCGGCGCACCGGTCTGTCTAGCGTTGGTGCCCCCTTCGGATCGGATTCGAGCAGCGCAAGCGCCTCGGCCCATCCTTGGTGGTCGCGCAGCCAGCTGAGCGGACTGCTCCGCCAGCGGCGCATCGACGTCATCGTCTCACGGAGGATCGTCTGCGCGCCTTCGTCGAGGGCGACCTCGCGCAGCACCCATGCGAGACGAGACACCCAGTGGTAGTCCCACTCCTCCTCTTCGTCAGGGTGCGCCCGCAGCGTCCGTCGATCGATCACGCATTCCCAGCCGACCCACCCGAGCAGCGCGAGGAGCAGCGAGGCCTCCTGCCACGGACCATCGCCAAGTTCGCTGCGAGCGATCGCTATCGGCGTTTGCGTCGACGTCGCGAAGTGCCCTGCCACATCCCAGAAGAACTGGTTGCGCGCCTCTTCTGGCACGACACTCTCGCCGTTTGGGAGCCACTTGAATGTGGCATCCGACCGTCGTAGCCAGCCCACGACGCCGACAACCGCCGCGAGCTGCGCCACGACAGACGCGGCGGCTTCGGGCGAGCCTTCGAGCTGCTCGAGCCGCTCGCTCATCCGCGTCAGCAGCCTCTTCACCTTGCGGTGGCACGCGCGAAGCGTCACCTCGCCGTCAACCGGTTCGCCGGGTGGATCGGGCGGCGGCTCGTCCTGCGGCTCGACGCGCTCCAGATCCTTTTCCTCGACCTCGGGAGTAGCCGCTGGGGCGCCGTGCTCGTTCAGGCTTTGCCCGATGCGATAGATCAACAGGTCGAGCACGACGGCGAGGTTCCGGTCGGCGATTGACTTGCGAACCGGTCGTCGTCGTTTGACCTCTTCCAGGGGGATCGAGAGGTCTCCGACTGGCGCTGCCGACGGCGCGTCTCGGTTCGACTGCGCATGGAGTTCTCCTTTTCGGAAGCGCACTCCGTCCTCGTCGAAGATAGCTTTCTCGATGATCTGCATGACGTTGCCGAGTTGCGTGGGATCCGCCTCCATCGCGCCGAGCGCGCTACGCAGCTCACCCTGCACGCTACTCGAGCCCTTCCCCGGTTGGAGACGCGACACATGATGAACGATCGCGAACGAAGGCGCGGCGCCGCGAAGCTCGACCAGTGACGCGGCTTCGACCACCCCGGCGGCAGCCGTCACTGTCAACATGTCCTCCGCTCGAGACCACGAAAGGCCCTCGAAGATACCGTTGTCCCGGGTATGTAGCCCGACCATCGCGACCTCGACGGAAGTCCGCATGCCTCGTACGACGACGGTCTCGCCCTCGGCGACCGCTATCTGTACACGCTCTGTACCGTTCCTCTCATCACTGGCGCTCTCCATGCGCTCTTTGACGAGCTCCCACTGGGTCTCCGACACCTCCGGTGCGGCTTGAAAAAGCCCAAGCGCGAGGTTCTCGAGGATCGCTTCTTCGGGGTCCACTCGAGCAAGGACCGCCTCCGCGTTGGATCCCGTGTCGAGCCACGCGGCCCGGCTGGGATTGGCGCTGCCCGTGACGAGAAGCCTGCGCTGGCTACCCTCGATCCACAGCATCTTCGCGTGAAGTGGCGGCACTCCGTCCTCCTCGGAGTCCGCACCACGGCCCGCCAGCTGTGCAAGGACGGCGCGGACATCGACGAACCGGGCGCCCACCAAGCGTCGGGCCGTTGCGACATCGATCTTCGAGAAGGAGGGATCGATTCCGACGACGAGCTCCGCAGGGCGCAGTTCCTCGAGCAGCCGACGAAGAAAGGTGAGTTCGTGATCGAAGTACGGACCGATCACGGTTACGCGCGAGCATCGGCCTCGAAGGTGAGAGCGAAGCTGGTCCCAGAGCGAAGGGGTTGACCCTGGCGCAGACCAGAGAAGAAGCTCGCGTGCCTCGGTGGGGGTCGGACCGCGGAGCCACGGGGCCGAGTCTTCGACCGCTCTCAGAAACTGTTCGACGAAGGCCGGTTGGCCGTGCGTCCAGACATGAATGGCCTCGAGGGCAGCGCGGGCGACTGCGACGCTCCCACGGTCGCGCGGTTCGATCGCGATGAGGTTCGTGACCTCCGCGTTCCCTCCGAATCCGCCGAACGTGAGGTTGTGACTGCCGACCAGTACCTTGCCGCTCTTCTTCCCGAGGAGAAGGTGCACCTTCGGGTGGAAGGCGCCCGGTGCTGATACGGGGACGAGGAGATACGAGCTCCCGGCGAGCTCGGGCCGCAAGTCGGGCGACGCCAGGGCAGCGCCACACTGCGCGCTGTCGACGAGCACGATCTGATGCAGACAGCCCGCGCCGAGCAGCCGTCGATGCACGACCGTCTCGTAGAACGGAAAATGAATCGCATACGTCGTGGCGATGGAAGCCTCGAAGCGCCCGGCACGAAGCTCATCGAGCAGTGAGATTCGCTCAACCACGGATCTCTCCCAGCAGCGTTTTGCCCAGTGCCTTCAGATAGGGTCGCCCCTCGTCATCATACGCGATGAGATCCAGGTCGTGCAGCATCCCGACCGCCTTCTGAATGCGAGGGATGGTAAACGACGGGCCCGGCGCATCGACGACGCGAAGCTCACCGTCGAACGGGCGAACCTTGAACGTGTCGCGTGGGGGAAACCCAGCGAGCTTCTGCATCGCCACTCGAAAGTGCGTCTCGATGGTCCAGGTCGTGAACTCGCGGAGAACTTGCTCCAGGCTCATCGCGCGCCAGCGCGTGGTGGCACGCACCAGGACCGAACGCAGATTGATGGGATATCGGTCGAAGTAGCCGATATCGAACGTGCATCCGTCGTACGGGTCGCTCTCGGCGCCTCGGACCACGATGGCGAGTAGCACCCGCACGGCGCCGTCCAGCGCAACGGTTGGTTCCGGAGAACGCTCACGTGCAGCATCGAGGACACGCCATGCCGCCTGCATCTCGTGACCTTCATCGTTCCAGTGACTAACTGGCGGAAACTCCCGTCGCGCCCGCTCGACGTGACTCGCGAAGGTCTCACCGCTCGTGAGCTGCAGCGCCCTTCCCGCCGGTGAGGTCGAGAGAAGATCGGCCAGCGCACTCGAACTTGGGGCTTGCGTACATTTCGACGCGATCGCGGTCTCCAGCGCCACCCAGAAGAGCGTCTGCGCGACGACTGATAGGAGTTCGTTGCGTTGATAGACGCCCCACGCTCGTCTCACCAGATTCATAGCGTCGGGCAGCGCCCAGGTGGACCCATCCGCGAACGCGCCCGCATACACAGAAGCGCGAAACTCACTCTCGAACGAGGTGTCCTCGCGTCTCTGACCACCCTCGATGAGATCGAGCATCAGGCCGAGTGTCATGCGACGCGGAAGCGCTTCTGCTCCTTGCTTGCCCGTCCTGTCGGTGAAGAACTCGAGAAGCGCTGTCTGTTCGACCGCATTGTCCTTGAGCCGGCACGGGCAGAACGACGCGAGCGCATCGAGATCGGCGAGCGTGCAGACATCCCGTTCGAGCACCTTGAAGAAGGCGTCGGCGTCGTTTCCCTTGTCGAACGCTTCCGCGAGCGGTGCTCCCCGCTCCAGGGTAAACTTCACCTGTCCCGTGCGTGTGTCCCCGCCAAGAATTCCCGAGTCGCGCAGAGGACCGAAATAGTACTGCCCAAGGCCGCCCAGAGGATTCAAGAAGTAGCGGTCCTTCCCATCGTCCAGAGTCGCATGCGTCGACAGCCGCAGACGACCGCGCGGCGTCAGCGCATCAAGCGCGGGCACCAGCACATCGCGACCAACCATCGCGGCGCCATGGAGATCGGGATGCTCTTCTCGCACGACGCCATGCCTCGCGCCGATGAGGGCGAACAGACACTCCGCTCGTCGAAGCGTCATCTGCAGCTTCTCCGTGTCGCCTCCCGCGACGCGCCGTCCGTACGACCAGAGGAACCAAGGGTAGAAGCTGTAGTAGCGCGCCCGTGAAGTGACGTTCGTGATGCCCGGCAGAAGATCCGTGAAGATCGATACGCACGGCGCCTGAGTCCCCAGGTGATCTTGCCCCGTGACAACGGGCGCGGGCTTGACCCATGCGGTTGCGGTCGACATCCCTCTCTACGATATTCTCACGCACGCCATCGCCTCACCAGCACGCTCTTGGACGGCTTAGGGGCGAGTAGGCGTACTACGCCAATTCCCGCGGCCGACATCGAGGCGATTGTCCTCGTTGAGCGACGGACGAAGGACTCTGCCAACGGGCTGGTGCGAAGCGTCGAGACGCCGGCACCAGCGAATCGCGCGACTACCGCAATACGGCGCGAGAAAGTCCGCAGCGCGTGGACGCCGTTGCTGTCGCAGGCAACACTCCCGATCTCGGTCGTCGGAGTTTGTGCAGTCGTAAAGATGACCATGCCAAACTTTCAGCGCAGTCATCAAGCGACTGCTTGATTTGCCGTCCCCAAGAGCGCACCGTCGGAGGCCGGCTCAAGAGTTCGGGCAATGTCCGAGCGGGGGAGGAAGGCGATGGCATTCAACACCGAAAGCGACGTAGCTCACGGGTCCGGAGACCGGAGGATGCAGCGAACGCGAACGCATCAACCGCGGGCGACATTCCTTGCCGTATTTGTATGCTTAAGCGCGGTCAGTATGCGCGCCTCAGCACAGCAGTGCCTCCGGGGAACGGACTTGCTGCGGGCCGTCGTCCGCTTTCAGGGATCGTGCTCTGGCAATACTGCGTCCCCCCTGAACGCGCAGGGCGTGTTCGTCGGGCCACGGAGGCTTTTGACAGTCCTGCACGCACTTCCGCAGCTGGGTAGTTGCAACGCACAAAGCGCGAATCCGTACGCGCTGACTCTGCTTACAAGTCAATTCGAACCTGCGGTCGATGCCGCGTTAAACCGGTACGTAAAGAAGAAGGGGAATCTGAAGGTAACGGTGTCCTGGGTTGACGTTGCTCGCGATCTGGTCGCCATCGATCTTCCGTCAGACGCTCCGAACTTCGGGTTTGCGTGCGTCTCTTCGCAGCCTATCGCACCGAACACGACCCTTTCGTCCGCGCTCTATCAACACTGGCCCCGCGTGGATCCGAACGTTTCGGTGACAACGCTTCCTCCAAACAGCATTGAACTATTGCAAAGTGATGCGGTCCTCTTTACCTTGCAACATCGCGCTGGAACCGTCGCGACGAGCATCTACTCGTCGTCTCAACCGTTTCCTATTCTGCTTCTGAAATCGTTCGTCCAGAGAGGTTTCAGCGGTAGCCCTATCTTCAACGACCAAAGTGACCTAGTGGCGGTGGTGGACGCGCAACTTGCGGACATAAGAATGGTCGCCGTGGGCGTAGGCGCCTATCGCAGTAGTTCGACTGCAACTACCGATCCGGTTGAGATTCAACGCGCGCTGACCAGTGGGCCACTCGTGGACAGCTCTCTCTCAAGCGAGTTCGTTGCTGATGGGCACTCCGGATCTCTTTGGGCCGTTGTCGCCGATGCCAGATGCCCTGCGGTACACGAACTTGCGTCCGCCGTAGATAGGATGGAGGGACTCCAGCACGAGCTAGAGTCGGACGTATCGGCGGTCCCACTCACAGAGCTTCCATTCCACGGCCAACTGGTAGCGCTCAAGCGTGAGCTCGCGGATGATGCAGATTCTGTTGCAAGCAACTGTTCAGCACTGTCACCAGCCGTCCGGGGCGCTATTCCTCTCCTTACGCAGTTGTACTCCAAAGTGAGCGATCTTCGGGCCTGGTCGGGTTCTGTCCGCACGCTTTGGACCTCTATGCTGTATTCCATGGCGCGCCCGCCCGTTGACCCGCCGAACCATGTTTTTGGTCCATGCCAGAGTAATGGCAGTCTGGACTTCGTCCCCCGAACGATGGGAGACGACGCGGCGTGGGTCTGTCTACGCCCTCCTGGCATGCCCCCCAAAGAGATCAATCCCGTCGAGCAGCTTCTTTTGCAAGCTGCCGTGAAAACTCCGAGTAGCTGGATGACCGATTTGTTTTATATGTCACAGCAGTCGGTGCGTAGCTGGAATCCGTGTCCGATCCTCAGCACCGTTCGCGGCGCTTCTCTCGCCGGCAGCAGGCTCCCAGCAGAATGTACGGATGCGGCTTCGTCCGATGCCGCACAAATCTCGTGGGGAGACGTAACGACCTCAATTCCTGATACTCTCACTTGGGCCTCGTTCGCGAGGAGTGGTCGGCAGCAGAGCACGTTGTGGGGTAGCCTCGCATCGCATGAGTGGTTCGACCCTGAAGCTATTCTCGCGTACGCCGATAGCGTTCAACGAAGCGCGGTGCATCAACGGGTGGAAGTTGTGCAGGGTCGCGACGTGCGCCGTGAAATCGGTGACATCCGAGCGATGATTCCGACGTCACCAAGTGGTTGGAATTCACTACGACAGAAAACGGACGACCTGGACGCGCGTGTCGCGCTGCTCCCGACTACGCTGCAATCATTCCAAGGGGGGGGCAACGTTGGCGTCTTCCTCGGGTTCGCGAATCCGAATGTCCTCGGATCGATCATTGGCGGTTCTCATGGATGGGAGAGCGCCCTGAACGCTCGTTTCGACGCGGTTGGTCAAGCTCTGGGCGACCAAACCAGCGGCGGTAGCGGCCCGATTTCCGAACTTTTGAACCTGCTCGAGACGAGCCTGCACGAAGTACCGAATCTGGTGGCCGCTCCCGTAACGCCGAACCTGGTGGCCCCACCCGTGACACCGGATCTTGTCCCATCACCCACGGCGCAAGGTGGATGAACGGACGATGACGGATGTTCCGAAGGATCCAGGCGCCGCCGGTTCGGCCAACGCACTTCCGGCGAACTCCCGAGCGGGCCAGGAGCGACCCGATGACACCCGACCTGCGCCGGTAACTACACCGTTAGCGAACGCTGTTCGCTCCGTGCTCGCCGCGTTGGGCGCGCTATCGCTTGGGATTCTTTTAGGACTCCTCGTCTCACTTTCCCGCACACCTGTCGTACACGATGTCGTCGTTGCTGTTTTGGCTGCGGGACTCGCTTTCGCCGGTCTGGAGCAAGTCGATGGTGCGCTCGGGAGAATTCTATCGAGCTTGTGGGGGCCTTCCGGCCACAAGAAGGAGCGAGGTGCTCTGGGACCGCTCCTGCTGTCTATCGGCACTATCGTCGGGCTCGTGGCAGGCATGTGGTTGCGACAGTGCGATCCCATTGGCAACGCCGCGATCAAGCGACGTTTCGACGCCTGGCATGACGTTGACCCGGAACGCGCTGTTAGGTTGGTCGAGCAAGAATTCTTCGAAGGTAGAGCTGGACTAGGTTCCGAAGGAGTTTTGGCCGAGAAGGAAAAGAAAGATGACGCACCTGCGGTCCGCGATTCGAACGAACCAGGCATCAACGGGGGCGTAGGACTCGTCGGAGATAGAGCGAAACCGGGCGCAGCCTGCCAGGAGATCCGGCAACGTCTCACGCCAGGATTGACAGAGGCCGCAGAAGCCAAGACGACTTCTGAGATCATGAACGGCTATCCTGAACTGAAGAATCTACTGGCGTTCGTTGCGGATGATTCGGGAGTCTTGCCTCCTGCGCGAGCGGAATCGGTGGCGAACGCGCTGAAGAGTCTCTGTTCAGCGAAGCCGCTCGATCCCGCGCCATAGCGTAGCCGTGCTGGAATCCGGGTACAGCGGTGCAGCGGACGCGGTCGCTCGAGAGCTTCACGTCTACGCCGCTGCACCGCTTGCGACGGCGTAACCCCAGCGTAACCAATGGACGCCCAAACGCGCCAACTCGCCGTGAGCACCCGTCGCGCTCGCGCCCCTGAACTCCGCGAAATGATTCGTTGTGACTACCTGGTGTGATCTGGCGTGATCACCCTCGGTCGAGTTCGAAGTCCGATGCTCTATCCAGCTGAGCTAGGGGCGCTTAACGGCCGGATAGTTGCGGGTGACGTGGGGCGTGTCAATCCCTGCATCGTGAGGGAACTTCGTGACCGCGCTTCCCATCATTTAGCCTGCCCGGCGAGCGGATCTTCCAGAGCTCAGTGACACGAATCGACCGGGAGCTCGGTGACGCCGTCGCTTTCGTCGGAGTCGGCGGAGACGGCTTGATCTGGCGTCAACGGATGGCCGTCGGGGTCGCAGACGAAGAGATGCTGCTCGAGCAGGGACTGGATCGCGCCGGCGTCACCGTTGTCGCACTGACCGACTGCCTGCTCGAGCTCCTGCCACGTGCTCATCATCGTGGGATCGCCGGGGTCGAGCGGGACGATGCGCACGAGGCTGTCCTGCCCGTTGAAGTTCTGATTCCCGAGGTTGTCGTTGTGCGCGAATCCCCACAGGGCTCCCTGACAATGGTCCGCATCCAGGATCACATCGGGCGTGACGAAGCAGAGCTGCCCGTGCGGCGGCGCGACCTGCGCGGCGTCCGCGTCGGAGGGTGGCACCGACCCGCAAGGTTTCTCCAGATCTTGCCCCGTCGCGGAAGCGCCCGGCGGCGACGCCTCGTTCAGGCAATCGCTCAGACTGAGCGACTGCGCCGGGAACGGGTTCTGCGCCGGCCAATGGGAGTCGATCTGTGTCGATAGCAGCTCCTGGGAAAGATCGCCGCCGTCGGCGTTCCGGGCCGTCGCTATCCGGAGCCGCTCCGACTCGCTCCACGCGGGGAAGGAGTGGAACGTGCTGGCGATGGTCTTGTTCAGCGGCGTGATCTTGATCGCGATCTCTCCGACGATGGGCAGGTGCAGCTTGAAGGCGATCTGCACCTGAAGAGCGAAGCCGAGCTCGAGTTCGGCGTGTGGAGTGACGCTGAGGGCGGTCTGTGCCGAGTAGCCGAACTCGTCGTTACCGGCGGTGCCGACGGCCTCGAGCTGCTCCCGGATCGCGTGCGCCAGCGCGACCGTCGCGGCGACCTCACCCGTCGCGGTGATATCGAGCTGGAACGGTAGGTCCTGCGCCTTCACGCCCAGCGTGGCGTTGAGGTCTGCCTTGACGGTGAGCCCGCTCCGGACCTCGAGCGATTTGTCGTTGTCCTGGAACATGCGCATCCACATGGGATCGGGCGACTGCAACGGAAACGTGCCGCCATTTCCCTCGAGCGTGGGGACGCCGTTCGCGTCGAAGCCCCATGGCGCGTCGTTGTACATGATGGGGAACATGCCGCCCGTGGCGCCGCCGGAGCGAGGCGCGGGCCATCCGGGTTGACCCACGTCGAGCAGCCGCGGCACGAACTGCTGCGCGTCGTCGTCGCAGCTTCCGAAGGAGTCGGCGTGCGAGCAGACCACTGTGTGCGCTTCGAAGCCGAAGCCCAGGTCGAAGTCGACGGGCCCGAGCGAGAAGAGCGGGATGTCGATGGGGTTGGAACCCGTGTCGCCGGAGCCCTGCGACGGTTCGGTGCCGTTGTCGAGATCGCTGTCGCTGTCGACCTTGGCGGCGCGGAAGGCGTCCGCATGGGTCACCGTCTCCATGTCGACGCCCTGATCTTGCATCTGATTCAGAACGGCGGCGTCGGCGGTGACGAAGTCGACGTTGGTGCGCATCTCGGGCAGGCTGATGGGCGTGATCGGCGTGAAGCGCGCGCCGACGGCCATGGGGATCGCGAAGGCCTGCGCACCGTCGTTTCCGTTCCCGGCGAACCGGAGCGGCGCGCGCATCGCCACGGTCGGCTCAATCTTGAAGAGGTCGATGCGTTTCCCGAGCACAGAGAAGTGGGCGAGGCTCTTTTTCCCCATGAGCTGGGATCGGCCTCCGCCCTGAAGGTAAGCCTCGCGCGCCGAGCAGTAGAGGCGCGCTCCCCGCTCGCGGATCTCCTCCACCGCGGGCGGCGTGGTCGTGTCCGGCATCCATCGCGCGCGCTCGGGTTCGTAGGCGACGACGACGCTGTTGCCGGTCGGCACACCGAGGCCGCGTATGGTGAGCTGTGTGTCTCCGAGCTCGAGACCCGGGTAAGCGCTCATGGTCGCGATGGCAGCGTCCAGTGCGGGGCCGAGGGACGACGGCGTCAGACCGGGATCCGTCACGCGGCTTCTCCAGTTCTGGATGTCGGAGTCGGGCTGCACGTTCAGCGCGGAGCCGGGCTGCAGCATCCCCTGCAAGAATGCGTCGGTGAGTCCGGGGATGACGGGCGTCGCCGGTAGATCGGCTCCGCGTGGCGGCACGGCCTGTCGTGACGGATCCACGAGGTGCTCGCTCTCCCGGGTGTCCGTCGGCTTGCCCGCCTCACCACCGGACCCCGAGCAGCCCGCGAGCAACGCGAGCGACGCGCACGATGGTGCGATCCAGCGCGCGCCGCGGCGGTGGTTTCTCTTCTTCGCGATGATGCTCGACCTCATGACGGACCCCTTTCGACGTGCCGTGTGCGCCGCGTCGTTGGGCAAGCTTCGCAACAGCCGTGCCGTCGTCCCGGTCAATCGGAACACCGGTATTTGCTCCGCGCTCACGCGCGCGGAACGCGCCCGCGCTCGTCACCGACCATCACCGACCGTCGGCCGACCGTCGCTCGCCGTACCAGGCGAACGGAACTGTGCTCGAATCGCGAGCTCATGAGTCGCCAGCCCGCTCTTCCCATCGTTTACCTGCCTGGCGCGAGCGGGCGCTCTGCGGTGTTTCACGGCATCGCCGCGCGGCTCGAACGACGCCGGCCGACGGTGTCGGTCGACTATCCGGGGCTCGGTGATGCGCCGGCGGATGCGGGCGTCTCGAGCGTCGCGGAGCTCGTCGAGTTCGTCGCGCGCCGCGCTCCCGCGTTGGTCGACGTCGTCGCGATCTCGATGGGCGCTCTCGTCGCACTGAACTTCGCCCTCGAGCACCCCGCTAGCGTGCGACGTCTCGTGCTCATTGCGCCTGCAGGTGGTGTGGACGTGGTCGGACTCGGCGGTGTCGATTGGCGTGCCGCATTCGTCGCGCAACGACCCACGGCGCCGCGCTGGTTGGTCAACGACCGCACGGATCTCTCCGATCGCCTGACCTCGGTGGTTGCTCCCACGCTTCTGATCCTCGGCGATCGCGATCCCATCGCGCCCGTCGCGATCGGAACGCATCTGCAAGAGCACCTGCCCGACGCGCGTCTCGAGATCGTGCCCGGTGCGACTCACGACATCGAGGACGAGGCGCCCGACGTCGTCGCGGCGCTCATCGAGGCGCACCTGCGACGGGCGTGACCGCCGTGAACGCGTCGAGCTCGTCGCGCAAACGTTCGGCGGCTTCGAGCAAGCGCGGTCCAGGATCGCCCGTGAGCTCGCTCTCGAGCGTGAGGATGCGGCGTGGTTCGCGGCACACGTGTAGACGGTCGAGGCCGGGCTGACGGCAGAGGGTTTCGTTCATGCCGTCGGACGTGAAGACGAAGTCGGGGTCGAGCCCGAGGAGCTCTTCTGCGGTGTAGTTCGGCCAGCCGCTGTAGCGCTTCGCCGCCGCGTCGGTGAGACCCGCGGCTAGCATCACGTCGTGATAGCTCGTGCCGGTGGCGCCGCCGTAGATCTGGCCGCCGTAGATGCTCACGTAGATCGCGCTCCCGGCGGGGGCACTTCCTGCCGCGACGCGGTGCAGGCGACGCGTGAGTTGCTCCGCATAACGCCGGCCGTCCTCGGGTCGACCGAGCAGCGTCGCGATCTGCTCGATGTTGGGCATGAGCGTGACGAGACCGCGCATGTCGCCGAGGTCGAACACCTGCACCCCGCGCTCCTCGAGCCGCTCGAGCGGCGCCGGGTCGCCGACCTGATTAGTGATGACGAGGTCCGGCTTGAGTGACAGGAGGCTCTCGATGTTCGAGAGGCCGGGGTGGCTGGCGAGACCCGACGCGACGGACGCAGGGAGCGAGTTCTTCTTCCCGTACTCGGTGATGGCGGCGATGCGCTCCCGCTCGGCGAGCACGACGAGCACCTCGTCGACGAGCGAGCTCCCGGAGACGATATGGCGGTAGTTCCGGAGAGGAACGACGTGTCCCCGGCGATCGGCGATGCCCTTCGTCCCGTCCGGCAAGTCGACTAGCCGCACGGACGGCGCGGGAACGTCCGGCAATTCCACCGACGCTGTGGCGCCCGGCGTAACGCGTGCCACTGCCGTCATCGCCAGCAAGATCGCCGCGACGAGAGCGGCGATGTTCTGCACTGCGACGCGGTTCACGCTGCCCCCTTCGGTCGTCGAAAGCCGATGGCACCGGCCTCGACGAGCTCCACGCCGTACACGTCACGCACGTGTTCGGCCACGATGATCGCCGTGCTCGCGCCTTCGGCGACGATGCGGCCGTTCGACATGAGGAGCGTGCGATCCGTCTGCATGCGGGCGTCGTCGAGCGCGTGCAGCACGACCAGGACCCCGCGGCCGCGCTCTGCCAGCGCTCGCAAGAGCTCGTGAATGCCGAGGACGTGGGCGACGTCGAGTGACGCGGTCGGTTCGTCGAGCAAGATCGTCGGCGCTTCGGTCGCGAGCGCGCGCGCGACGAGCACCCGGCGCTGTTCGCCACCGGAGAGAGTCGTGAACGGACGGCGCTCGAGATGCGTGACCGCCGCTTCGGTCATGGCGCGCTCCGCCGCTTCGCCGTCGAGCCGGGACGGCGCGCCGAACCCGTGGTGCGCGTAACGGCCTTGCATGACGACCTCGTGCACCGTCTGTGCGGCGTCGAGCTCCGTCTTCTGCGGCACGTACGCGACGCGGCGCGCTCGCGCAGCGCGTGTCAGCGTCGCGGCGTCCTCGGAGCCGTAGAACACGCGGCCCTCGTACGGCACGATGCCGGCGAGCGCCTTCAGGAGCGTCGTCTTCCCCGAGGCGTTGGGGCCGACGACCGCAGTGACTTCACCGAACGCGACGGTGAGCGAGGGACCGCGGAGGGCCTCACGAGCTCCGAAGCGAACCACGACGTTTTCGGCGCGGAGTGCTTCGGCGCTCATCGCTCCTCTTTCCGGAACTTCACGAGGAGAAAAAGGAAGAGCGGCGCGCCGATGACGCCGGTGATGACGCCGAGCGGGAGCTCCCCCTGGCCGGGCACGACGCGCGTCAGGACGTCGCAGGCGACGACGAACACGCCGCCGCCGAGGGCCGCCGTCGGAACGAGCCTTCGATGTCCGACCCCGACGAGCGGACGGAGCGCGTGCGGTACGACGAGGCCGACGAACGCGACGCTCCCGCCGACGGCGACCGCGCCGGCTGAGAGGAGCGCCGTCCACGCGATGCACCAGGTTCGCGCTTGCTTCGTGTCCACGCCGAGGGATTCCGCTTCTTGTTCGCCTGAGAGCAAGACGTCGAGCGGGCGCGCCCAGAAGAACGCCGCGAGGATGCCCGCGACGGCCAGCGGCGCGATGAGCGCGATCTGACGGGGGCCGCTGCCGCCGACGTTACCGAGCGAGAAGCGAACGACGGCGCGTCCGAGCTCCCAGCTCTCTTGCGCGACGGAGATGAGGAATGCGAGCAAGCTCAGGAACAGCGACGACAGCAGGAACCCGGCGAGCAAGAGCACCAGGCGGTCACTCCGCCAACGCGTGATGACGAGCAACAGCGCGAGCGGCACCAGCGCGCCGAGCAAGCACCCGGCTGGAAGCACCATCTCCGGAGCGAAGAACCGGGGTGCGTGCCCCCTCAGGAGAAAGTCGAACGCGACGAGCGCGGCGGTGCCGCCGAAGCTCGCGCCCGACGTCGCGCCGATCATCGACGGGTCGGCGAGCGGGTTCCGGAAGAGACCCTGGAGCATCACGCCGCCGGTCGCGAGACACGCGCCCGCGAGAAAGGCGGTCGCCGTCCGGTAACTGCGCAGCGCGAGCAGCGTCGAACGCAACGACGGATCGGAGAGGTTACCGCGACCGACGAGAAGGCTCGCACCGATCGCGACGAGCGCGAGCACGACGAGACCGGCAACGACGACACCGAAGGGAACACCCCGAGGCGATGCTCCCTCCGCGGGCGCGCCGTCGCCGACGTGACCGTCGGTGTCGATGCGCGCCGCGTCGATCATCGTCCAGCCTTCTTCGAAAAATGCTCCCCGACGCGACCCGGGAAATCCTGCTGCCCGCGATCGAATCCGCCCGCCATTTCCAGGTAATTTCGCGAACCATCGAGCACGTCGGCGAGGAAGCGGCTGCCGTTGCGTCCCCATTCCTCGCGCACCCATCGCTCGAAGATGACCGCCTCCCGCTTTCGCGGATCGCGCTTGACGTCGGACTGCACGAACTCGAGGAGCGATTTCCCGAGCTCCTCGATGCCTGCGCCGGTGCGTGCGCTCGTCTTGTGGATGGGAACCTCACCGCCGTCGAAGGGACGCGCGAGCCAGAGGCTCTGATAGAGCTGATGAAAGCTGCGCTCTGCCGACGGCTCGTCGCACTTGTTCAGGATGAAGGCGTCGGGGATCTCCATGATCCCGGCCTTGAGGAACTGCACCTCGTCGCCGCCGAGCGGCTGGAGAACGAGATACGTGCGATCCGCGATGTTCCGGATGTCTGCTTCGCTCTGGCCGATCCCGACCGTTTCGACGAACACGCAGTCGAAGAGACGGCGCATCATGCGGCACACCTGGAAGCTCGACGGGCTCAGGCCACCGAGCTGCGTGTCCGACGCCTGACTGCGGAAGAAGAGGCGCGGCTCGTCGCGCTCCATGCGCATGCGCGTGCGATCTCCGAGGAGGGCGCCGCCCGAGATGGGGCTCGACGGATCGACGGCGAGGATGCCGATCGTGAGCTCCGGATGAAGCTCGAGCATCGTCGGGACCAAGCACGAGAGCAGCGACGACTTGCCCGAGCCCGGCGTCCCTGTGATCCCGAGAACCACCGCAGAGCGGTTCTTCGGATGACGCTCGACGGCCGCGAGCGCAGTGGCTCTTCGCGCCGCGGCCTGGGGCCTCCGGTCCTCGAAGAGCGAGACGAGCTCCGAGATCGCCGAGCGCTCGCGCGACAGGGCGCGATGGACGAGGTCCACGTCGTTGATAACGGGGGGCTGGCTCATGACGACGCCGTCTCCTCGATGATATCAGTGATGGCTTCCATGATCTCGACGAGTCCGAAGTCGGACGGCGTGAAGATCTTCTTCACCCCCTTCGCGTAGAGCCCTTCGAAGTCGGTGGGCGGGATGATTCCGCCGAAGACGAGCGCCACGCGCTTCTCGGCGCCGTGAGCCTTCAGGCCGGCCATGATCTGGTCGGCCAGCTCCATGTGAGAGCCACTCAGGACCGATGCGCCGATGACGTCGGCGTTCTCTTCGACCGCCGAGAGGACGATCTCGTCGGGGCTCAGGCGGATACCGGAGTAGATGACGTCGAAGCCGACGTGACGCGCCGACACGGCGATCACCTCTGCGCCGTTGGAGTGGCCGTCGAGGCCCGGCTTGCCGACCACGAGACGCGGCCGGTGCCCGAGCTTGTCGACGAGCGCGTCGATGCGGCGCCGGAGCATCTCGACTCTGTCGTTCTCGAGCCCGAGCTTCTGTCCGTCCACTCCGGTGGCCGGACGATATTCGCCGAACACACCACGCAATGCGCGCGCCCACTCGCCGGTCGTCACCCGCGCGAGCGCGCACTCGATCGACGGCTCCATCATGCTCGAGCCGTCGCGCGCCGCGGCCTGGAGCGCGTCGATCGCCCGCTTCGCGCGGTCCGCGTCGCGGTTCTTCCGCGTCCGCTCGAGGCTCCCGAGGGCGCCACGCGTCGCGCTCGGGTCCACCTTGAAGATACCTCCGTCCGCTCCCGAGAGGAGCGGTGACGGGATCCCTTCGGTCCACTTGTTCATGCCGACCACGATCTGCTCGGCGGTGTTGATGCCGCGCATACGGGCCGACATCGAGCGGACCAGCGCCGACTTCATGTAACCCGACTCGATCGCGGCCTTCACGCCACCCATCGCGAGGATGGTGTCGATCTCCTTGGTCGCTGCCCGCTTGAGGTCGTCGACCTTCGAGCGAATGGCGGGATTGCCGTCGAACAGATCCGGGTATTCGAGAAGATCCGTCTCGTAGGCGAGGATCTGCTGCAACCGGAGCGACCATTGCTGATCCCACGGGCGCGGCAGTGAGAGCGCCTCGTTCCACGCGGGAAGCTGCAGCGCGCGACAGCGAGCGTTACGGCTCAGCGTGACGCCGAGCGCCTCGATGAGGATTCGCCAGGCGTTGTTCTCGGGCTGGCTCTCGGTGAGGCCGAGCGAGTTGACCTGCACGCCGTAGCGGAAGAGCCGGTACTTCTTGTTCTTCACTCCGTAGCGGTCGCGCGTGATCTCCTCCCACAGCTCGGAGAACGCGCGCATCTTGCACATCTCCTCGATGAAGCGGATGCCCGCGTTCACGAAGAAGCTGATGCGTCCTACCGCGCGCTCGAAATTCTCGTCACTGAACCGGCCGCGCTCCTTGAGAAGATCGAGCAGACCGATCGCGTTGACGAGCGCGAAGGCGAGCTCCTGTGTGGGCGTCGCTGCTGCTTCTTGCAGGTGGTACGAGCAGATGTTCGACGCGTTCCAGCTCGGCATCTCGTCGAGGCAGAACTCGTACATCTCGGCGATGATGCGAAGGCTCGCGTCGGGCGGGAAGATGTACGTGCCGCGAGCGAGGTACTCCTTGATGAGGTCGTTCTGGGTCGTCCCATTGAGGAGCTTCGTGTCGATGCCCCGTTCGCGGGCCAGCGCGACGTAGAGCGCGAGCATCCACATCGCGGTGCCGTTGATCGTCATCGAGGTGTTCATCTTCTCGAGGGGAATCGAGTCGAACAGCGCGTGGAAGTCGTCGAGCGAGTTGATCGGGACGCCGACTTTTCCGACCTCGGGACGCGCGATGGAATCGTCCGAGTCGTAGCCGCACTGGGTCGGCAGATCGAAGGCGATCGAGAGACCGGTCTGCCCCTTGGAGAGATTCGCTCGATAGAGCTCGTTCGACGCCTTCGCGCTCGAGTGACCGGCGTACGTGCGGAAGATCCATGGTGGATCGCGGACGACCCGACCGTCCTTGTCGGGGATCTGATGCGGCTTCGGTTGTTCCATGCTCAATCGTGCCTCCCTGTGATCTCGGTCGAATGAACGGCCGCGACGGCGTCGAGATCGAAGCCGCCGGACACGCCCGAGTACTTGCTGAACCCGCCGTCGCGGATCCGTACGAATTTCGCCGACGTGACGCCGAGATCGGCCAGGTCGAAGGCGTCGCCGCCGGCCGTCGCGGGGTCCGTTGCGTCGATGCCGTTCATCGGATTCGCGAGCACCGACGCGACACCCGCGCAGTGGGGATATCCGCCGTGGGCGTTCTCGGGCTCGCACGGCCACTCGCTCCACGTCACTCCGTCTGCACTCACCGCGACGAAGCCCGGCTCCGCCCAGCCGGGAAACGCATTCTCGAAGACGAGAAGATCTGGACCCGGTCCGTCCACGAGCTCCACGTCCTCGAACTCCACGACGATGGTGCCCGCGTTGCCAAGCGACACCACGTCAGTCGAGCCGCCCGCCATACCGGCGCCGTCAGGCGGACCGAGCGCGACGCACGGCATGTTCTTCGCACCGAACCCCGCGTTCGCCCCCGGCGCGAACGACACGACGGTGTCGGCAAACGCATCGGGACGCGAATGCCCGCATGCGTCGACCCAGTTCACACTGGCGTCGGGCGTCGTCACCGTCGCATCGGCGTCCGCGACGTGCGCATCGTGAGCCGTACCCGCGTCCGTCGGTTTCGCCGTCTGGATTGGGGGGGCGCCCATCGCGACACTCGGCGTCGGCGCGGCGTCGCCGGACGCGAGGACGTCCCGCGCAGGATCGCCGGTGCGCAACGAACCGAGTTCCCGCGTCGAACCGCAGCCCACGACGAACGCGGCGAGCAACGTCGCGTGCACGAAGACGAAGCGCGCAGTCACGGCGTCACCGTTCCGTCGGGCACCGGCGTGCCCCAGTGCGCGCGCAGGAACGCAAAATCGGCGTCGTCTATTTTGCCGCTCGCGTCGTAGTCGACGGACGCGTCGAAGTTCGGCTCTGCCTTCGTCGCGTCGAGCGCATTGGTCAGTCGCGAGAGTTCGTCTCTGCCGAGGAACCGCTGCTGCTCGTAGTCCGGGTCCGCGCCGTCGGGGATGCCGTCGTGATCCGTGTCCGGCGCGTCCGGCGGGAAATAGATGGTCGCCGGCGTGACGGGCCCCGTCGTCCAATCGACGGTCGCGCAGTTCGGCGGAGTGGTGCCGAGGTTCGCGCTGACGATCACGGTGTCGACGCCGGGGACGAACGTGATGCCCGTCCAGTCGTCGTTGTGACACGGATCCGGTGACAGCTTCGTCACGTCGTTCGCGTCGTCCGGATCGGCGGGTGCACCGCCGGTGAGCACGCGCGCGACGACGCTCGCGCTGACGACCTGCGCGTACCCGTAGTGACCCGTGCTCCCGAACACGTCACCGCCGCCGACGAAAAGATTGCCGTCGTGGTCGAAGCCGAGCGAATCGGCGCTGAGCAAGTTCGTCGCAACGACGTGCTCGGTGGCGTCGTAGTCGAGGCTCGTGCCGTTCGCGACGGCAGCGTCGACCGCCGTCGCGTCGAAGATCGCTATCTCGCCGGTGCGCTTGTCGTCCTTGTCCCATCCGAGGCCGGTGACGAGGTTCCCCGACGCGTCGAACGTGATACCGCCGGACGCGCCCGGAATGTTGGCGATGACGGTGTTCGCGTTGCTGCTCTCGGCGTCGGTGTCGATGACCTCGATGAAGCTCTGGCCGAGCTCGGCGCCGCCGACGTCCAGGAAGAGATATCGATTGTCGCGAAATGCAGCCGAATAATAGGGCCGATCGTAGCGACGGACATTCGCGTTCGCAGTGAGCACGACGGGAGTCGCGACCGAAAGAAGCGACGTCGGGAAGATGTAAAGCGGCTTGCTGAGCCCACAGCCGAGGGCGATCTTCTCGGCATCCGGGGTGAGCGCGAGGAACGCCGGATCCATCGAGGGACCGTCAGAGGAGAGCTTTGCCACCGGGAGCCAGTCGCTCGCGCCGAACGTCTTCTGCAGGGACATGGTGTGGCCGGTCGCTGCGAGCAGGCGGCTCGCGAGCGGATAGCCGGTGACGGTCCGCGTCGTGGCCGCCGGGAACGCCGCCATCACCGTCGTGAAGCTCGTGGAGTCGAGCGGCGGCGTGATCGAGTCGCCGCCTTCGTACCCGGTGCCGGCGCACACGAAAGACGTCCACGCGAGTGCGAGCGAGGCGACGCGCAGCGCATGCATCGGCTTCATGGTGCAGCCCTCGTCAGGACCAACCACGGTGCTCCGCCGCATCCCGTGGCGGCGTTCGCTCCGTCGGGAGCCGAAAGCTGACCGACGCCCGCACCGCTCGTCGCGGGACGCACGCAGACGCGAAGCGTCGTGTCGCCTTGCACCCAGTCGAGGCGCGCAAAGGTGCCGTCGGTGCCGGCCAGCGCGAGATACCGCGTGCACACCGTCGTCACCCGGAAGAGCGACGGCAGCGCCGGCGGCGGCGGGACGAGCGTGTACGTCGTCGCGGTCGCCGTCTTTCGGAGCCAGTATTCCGTCCTGTCCGTCGCGACGTAGTCGCCCGCGATCGCGAGCGCGCCGCCCGCGACGCAGGCGTTCGCGTCGGCCGCCGTCGCGTCCGGGTCGTGACCGGCGTCGGCGCTCGCGTCGTCACTCGCATCGACGGTCACGACGAGCGACGCATCCAGCTTCGGCATGGACGCACCGGGTTCCAAATGGGACGCGCCCGCGTCGCGCGGCGCCGTCGCGTCGAGCAATCCGGCGTCCGGCCGACTCGCACCGTGTCCGCGCCGCCCATGATCGACCTGGCCGCCGCAGGCGTACATGCCGGACGGAACTGCGACGAACGGAATTAGAAGGCGCTTTGCGAAACGCTTGCTGAACACTCGGGCTCCTTTTGCCGCTTTCCACGACGGCTTTGGAGGAGCTCGGCTCTCGCCTCCCAGAAGCGAAAACCCCTCTGTCCTTGTGGAGAGAGGGGTGCGGCGAATCATCGATTCGAGCACGTCTCCCGTTCCACGCGGGCTGAGTTGCCGTACCGTTTCGCTAGGTCTCCTGACTCACGGGGTTCGAGCTTTCTCGGGAGCGACCTGCCTTCCCCGCGCTTGCCGCGCGAGTGGCGTCCTGGTCGCTCATTCCCCGTTCACAGTGGCGGGACCGCTCCGGATTGGCACCGGATTCCCTTTTATGTCCTCTCGGACAGCGAACGGCATTTCTGTCGGGCGGAGCTACCTCATGCGGGGTCTCTTACCCTCCTCAGAACGCGGCGTCGAGCACGACGTCGCCCGTCACTCCGACCTGGTACGCCGAGACGCGTCGCTCGAAGAAGTTCGTCACTTCCTGGACGTCTTGCAGGTCCATGAAGGCGAACGGGTTCTTCGCGCCGTAGCGCTTCGGGAAGCCGAGCATGGCGAGGCGCTGATCGGCGCAGTACTCGAGGTACGAGCGCACGTCCCTGACCGAGAGGCCAGCCACGCCGAGAGAGAGCAGATCTTCGGCGAACGTCACCTCGCACTCGATTGCCTCGTCGAGCATCGTCCGCACGTCGGCCGCGAGCGCGTCGTCGAAGAGCTCGGGCTCTTCCTGTCGCACGGTGCGCACCACCTCGAACGCGAACGCCATGTGCGCGCTCTCGTCGCGGAAGACCCAGCTCGTGCCCGCGGCGAGCCCGTGCAGCAATCCGCGCGACCTGAGAAAGTAGACGTACGCGAACGCCCCGAAGAAGAAGAGCCCCTCGATGCAAGCGGCGAAGCAGATCAGGTTGAGCAGAAAACGACGGCGCGCCGCCTTCGAGTCGAGGCGCGAGAGCTCACTCGTTCCCTCGAGCCAGCGCATGCAGAACTCCGCCTTCTTCCGGATCGACGGGATGGTCTCCACCGCCGCGAACGCGGCCTTTCGCTCCTCGGGGTCGGGGACGTAGGTGTCGAGCAGCGTGAGGTAGAACTGCACGTGCAGCGCCTCCTCGTAGAGCTGGCGCGACAGGTACATCCTCGCTTCGGGCGCGTTCAGGTGCTTGTACAGATTCAGCACCACGTTGTTGGCGACGATGGAGTCACCGGTGGCGAAGAACGCGACGAGGCGCTGCACGAGATGCCGCTCGGCGTCCGACATCTTCGACTTGAGATCGACGATGTCGGTGGCAAAGTCGACCTCCTCGACGGTCCAGGTGTTCTTGATCGCGTCGCGATACATCTCGAAGAACTTGGGGTACGACATCGGTCGGAGCGTGAGGCAGAGCCCGGGGTCGAGCAGATGCGCGGGGCGCTGTAAGCCGCTCACTGGCACGCCTCACACGACTCGGGGTTCTCGAGCGAGCACGCGATCGCGGCAGCTTCCTGCTCGGAAACGGCGGGCGGCGCGGGCGTCCAGCCCGGTTCTCCACGGGGATCGCCGTCGCGGGACGCGGTGTGCACCGGCTCTTCCGGCGTCTCGACCGTCGCCTTCGCGATGCGCGTCGCGGGTCGCGAGCGCAGGTAGTACGTCGTCTTGAGACCACGCTGCCAGGCGTAGAAGTACATCGACGACAGCTGCCCGATGTTCGGGCTCTCGATGAACAGGTTGAGCGACTGGCTCTGATCGATGAACGCACCGCGGTCGGCGGCCATGTCGATGAGCGAACGCATCGGGAGCTCCCACGCCGTCCGGTAGATCGCGCGGAGCGACTCCGGCAACTCGGTGAGGTTCTGCACCGAGCCCTCGTTCATCTTGAGCCGTGAGCGCATCGCGTCCGTCCAGACGCCGAGGACCTGGAGCTCGCGCACGAGATAGCGATTCACCTGGAGGAAATCGCCGGAAAGGGTCTCGCGCTTGTACAGGTTCGAGATCTGCGGCTCGATGCACTCGTAGCAGCCGGCGATCGACGCGATGGTCGCCGTCGGCGCGATCGCGACGAGGAGCGAGTTACGGAGCCCGTGCTTCTTCACGCGAGCACGGAGCTCGTCCCAGCGCTCGGTGTTCTCCGGAGTGACGTTCCAGGCGTCGAACTGGAGCTCGCCCTGCGCGGCGCGCGTCTCGGCGAACGTCTCGTGCTGTCCTCGCTCCGCGGCGAGCTCGACGGAAGCCGAGAGAGCGTGGAAGTACACCTCCTCGGAGATGCGCTGCGAGATCTCGCGCGCTTCCGGCGCATCGAACGGGAGACGCATCTGGAAGAACACGTCCTGGACGCCCATCAAACCGAGGCCGATCGGGCGCCAGCGGAGGTTCGACGTCTTCGCCTTCGCGATCGGGTAGAAATTCAGGTCGATCACGCGGTCGAGCTGCCGCACCGCGGTGCGAACCGTGCTGGCGAGCTTGTCGAAGTCGAACGACACGACGCCGTCCGCGCCGAGCACCGTATGCCGTCCCAGGTTGATCGAACCGAGGTTACACACCGCCGTCTCGCTGTTCGACGTCACCTCGAGGATCTCCGTGCAGAGATTCGACAGGTGCACGACGCGACCGGGGAGCGCCGTCTGGTTGCAGGCGCGGTTCGCCTTGTCCTTGAACGTCATCCAGCCGTTGCCGGTCTGGGCGAGCGTCCGCATCATGCGCGCGTACAGATCGCGGGCCTTGACGACCTTCCGTGCAATGCCCGCGGCTTCTGCCTCGAGGTAACGGCGCTCGAACGCCTCGCCGTACAGGTCCGTCAGATCCGGGACGCCCTTCGGATCGAAGAGACTCCACTCGGCGTCCGCCTGGACGCGCTTCATGAACAGATCCGGGACCCAGTTCGCGAGGTTCAGGTTGTGCGTGCGGCTCGCCTCGTCACCCGTGTTGTCGCGGAGCTCGAGGAAGTCCTCGATGTCGGCGTGCCACGTCTCGAGGTACACGCAGCACGCGCCCTTGCGCTTGCCGCCCTGGTTCACCGCCGCGACCGACGCGTCGAGCGTCTTCAGCCACGGCACGATACCGTTCGAGTGCCCGTTGGTGCTCTCGATGAGCGAGCCGCGCGAGCGCACGCGGTGGTACGCGAGCCCGATGCCGCCGGAGAACTTCGAGAGCAGCGCGATGTCCGTGTAACGGCTGTAGATGTCCTCGAGGTGATCGGAGGGGGAATCGAGGAGAAAGCAGCTCGAAAGCTGCTCGTGTCGCGTCCCCGAGTTGAACAGGGTCGGCGAGCTCGGCAGATACTCGAGCGACGAGAAGAGGGCGTAGAGCTCGAGCGCCTCGGGCACGCTCTCCGAGAGCGCGCAGGCGATGCGCAGGAAGAATTGCTGCGGCGTCTCGATGACCTGGCGGGTCGTCGGATGCTTGATGAGATACCGGTCGTAGACGGTCCGGAGGCCGAAGTACTCGAACTCCGCGTCGCGCGCCGGCAGGAGCGCGTCGTTCAGCTTGCGCGCGTTCGCGGTGACGAAGGCGAGCAGACGATCATTGACGAGACCGAGACGGTGACCGGTGGCGATGGACTGCGAGAAGGCGTGGATCTCCTGATTGCGGACCTCCTTCTCGACGTAGGTGGCGAGCAGGCGGGCCGCGAGCTTCGCGTACTGCGGCTCCTCGAAGATGAGACCTGCAGCGGTCTGGATCGAAAGCTGATCGAGCTCGCGCGTCGTCGCGCCGTCGTAGAGACCGCTGATCGTCTTCATCGCGACGCGGAGCGCGTCGACGTTGGTGAGGCCGAGACACGAACGATTCACCGCGCGCACGATCTTGTTGATGTCGACCGGCTCGCTCGTGCCGTTGCGCTTCTTCACGCGCATGGTCGACTGCGGATAGCCGTCGTCGATCGAGGTGGTCGGAGTCGTGCTCGCGTTACGCAACGGCGCCCGGCCGTTGGTCTTCGTCGTCGTCTCGGTCAGCATGCTCGTCCTCGCTTCGGTGGGGCAGACCCGCCGCCCCGTGAAGCCCGCGAAGAAAGAAAGCCGGCCGACGCGCCCCATGCGCGTGGAACCGACCTACCGCCTCCCGCGAAGCTCTGGTCGAAACCGACGCCTTCTCGATCTGACGTCGGATGCCGGCAGGTCTTCGGGCTCACGAGCACGCCTCGGCTTTCGCCGAGCTTCCTACCGCCCACCACTTCCCGGGACCGTCGTCCCAGTGATCGGAGTGGGTTTCGTTCTCGCTGACCGCTGCGGGGCAGCCCCGGATTTTCACCGGGTTCCCTTTTCAACCCGTGGCCGAAACCACGAGTACCAGCACGAAGTGCAATATATTGTGATGCAGGGCAGGACGTCAACGACAGATTGGGGTCCGACAGAGATAGACCCCAACGCCTTGGGGACCCTCCGCTTTCCGGTGCCTACCGGCCGGGTTGTAAAAATGCGGCCCGGGTCCTATTCATGCCGGCGAAAGCCCACGTGCCGGTGACCCGATGACAGCGCCGCTCGAGGCAAGGCGATCCGGCTCGGCGTTCCGCCCGAGGGACGTCGTGCTGTTGCTCCTGCTCGCGACGTTCTGGGGGCACTCGTTCCTCTTCATCAAGATGGCGGTCTCGTCGGTGCCGCCGGTGTGGATCGTGACGACGCGGATGACCGTCGGGGGCGTCCTCTTGATGACGATCGTCGGCGCGCTGCGACGCCCTCTTCCCCGGGACGGCAAGACGCTGGCGACGCTCGCCTTCGTCGGCATCGTCGGCGGAGGTCGTGGGCGGTGAAGTGAGCGCAGGGAAGTCCGTCGCTGCGCTCGTCGTCGCGGTGCTGGCCACGGCGGGATACGCGGTGGCGAGCGTCGTCACCCGCGCGCGCATCTCCGGGCGTGTGCCGAACCTGCAGATCGCCGCGGTCCAGCTCGTGGCGGGCGCCATGGCCATCGCACCGATCGCGTGGGTAACGACCGGACCGCCTCCGACGCACCTCGCGCCCGTCGTGATCGGCGCGCTCGCCGCCCTCGGATTGCTCGGCACCGGTCTCGCGTTCTTGATCTACTTCACGCTCATCGCGCGCGTCGGAGCCACGAACGCGTCGATGGTGACGTATCTGGTGCCCGTGGTCGGACTGACGTCGGGCTCCGTCTTCCGCGGCGAACACTTCGGAGCAAACGTCTTCGCCGGCGCGCTGCTGCTGATCGGCGGCGTATGGCTGAGTCAGAAGCAACCCATGACCACGACCGCCGCGATCGGTCCGCCGCGCGCTTCCGAGCGCTGAGGTGGGAACGGCGTTGCTATTCGAGGAGCGCGATCACCCGATAGCAAGATCGTTCAAAAGGGGCGCGTGAGGCGCGTGATAGAGGCCGACCCACGGTTCTCGACTGGCGAGAGCCACCCGCGAAAGGGCTCTCTTCACATGGCTTCCTCGTTGATTCGTCGTGCGCGATTCGTCTCGTCCACGGCTTCGGTTCTCGCGCTCGCTCTCGCGCTGAGCGCGTGTCAGACGAAGGACACGCCGGGCGGCGACGGCGGCGCGCAAGACGGCACCGGAGGCAGCGACGGCGAGGACTCCGGCGCGGCCAGTTCATCCGCCGGCGGCAAGACCGGTGCGGGCGGCAAGGGCGGCGGCGCGACGACGAGCGGTGGCGCGACTGGAACGACGGACAGCGGCGCGGGCGGCTCGTCCGGCGACGCGGCCACCGCCGTGACCGACTCCGGCACCGGCGGCACGGCGACGACTCCCGACGGAGGCACCCCGGACTCGGGGGCCGCCGTGACGGATCCGGCAAACGAGGTGGACGGAACAGTCGTGTGGCGCGAGGGGTTCGAGACGACGTCGGACTGGTCCGTCGAGAACGGCGTGTTCGCGATCGGCGCACCGACGGCCGCAACAGGCCCCGCCGCGCACGGCGGCAAGAACGTCGGCGGCACCGGCCTGAAGAACGCTTACCCGGACGCGATGAGCTCGCGCCTCGTGAGTCAGGTCTTCACCGTACCGGCGAAGACTGACCTGCCGCGCGTCCGGTACTGGTACTGGTACGATTTCGGTGCCGGCGACTACGGGCAGCTCCAGATCAAGATCGCGGGCGGCTCCTGGCAGATCCTCGACAACGAGACGCTCAACGGCAGCGGCGAGGGGTGGAATCAGCGCATCGTCGATCTGACGACGTACGCCGGTCAGAGCGTCCAGCTCGGCTTCTTCGCGTACGCGAACGGCGGGACGAGCAACACGAACCTCGGTCTCTTCATCGACGACGTCTCGCTCGAGACGGGCGCGACGGCATTCGGCAACGGGGACGGCTTCGAGAGCGGGTTCGGCAACTGGTCGGTCGAGAGTGGCGTGTGGTCGATCGGCGTGGACACCGCGCCGAAGGGACCGAAGTCGCACAGCGGCAAGCAGGTCGCGGCGACGGTGCTCGCGGGAGCGTACCCGGACGCGATGAGCTCGCGCCTCGCGAGCCCCGAGTTCGTGGTGCCGGCGAAGGAGCAGACTCCGCGCATCCGGTACTGGTACTACAGCGATTTCGGCGCCGGCGATTACGGCCAGCTCCAGGTCCGGGTCGTGGGCGGCTCCTGGCAAATACTCGACAATGAGACCGTCAACCTGACTGGACAGGGATATGCCCAGCGCATCGTGGACCTCAGCGCCTACGAGAAGCAGACGATCCAGATCGGATTCTTCGCGTACGCCAACGGTGGCACCAGCAACGCGAGCCTCGGCTACTACATCGACGACGTGTCGCTCGAGGTAGGGCCGATGAAGTTCGTGACGCCGCAGGGCTTCGAGAACGGCTTCAGCGACTGGTCCGTCGAGGACGGCGTCTGGACCATCGGCGCACCGAAGGCGCCCCTCGGGCCGACCGGCGCGCACGGCGGCAAGGACGTGGCCGGAACGACGATCGCCGGCAGTTACCCCGACGCCATGAGCGCGCGCCTCGCGAGCCCATCGTTCACGGTCGCGCCCAAGGAGAAGAACCCGCGCCTCCGCTATTGGTCCTGGTACGACTTCGGCTCCGGCGATTACGCGAATCTGCAGATCCGGATCGCCGGCGGGCAGTGGCAGCCCTTCGGCAACGAAACGCTCACCGGCACCGGCACCGACTGGACGCAGAGCATCATCGACCTCAGCCCCTACGAGCGCCAGACCGTCCAGATCGGCTTCTTCGCCTACGCCAACGGCGGCACGAACAACACGAACCTCGGGCTCTACGTCGACGATCTCTCGATCGAGTAGGTAGCCGTCCCCCGGCACCGTCGAAATCTCTGCCGTCATTCCGGAGCTGGACGTAAAATCCAGCTCTGATGCCGGGCTTCGTCCTCTGGTTCACCGGGCTCAGCGGCTCCGGGAAGAGCACGCTCGCGACGATGGTGACGGCAGAGCTCGCGCGCCGGAGCGTGCACACCGAGGCACTCGACGGCGACGAGATCCGACGGCATCTGTCGCGTGGGCTCGGCTTTTCGCGCGAGGACCGCGACGAGAACGTGCGGCGCATCGCCTTCATCGCGCGCATCGTCGAGCGGTGCGGCGCATGCGCGATCGTGTCGACGATCAGCCCCTATGCCGCGACGCGGGAAGAGGTGAGAAAGCTCATGAAGACGTTCGTGCTCGTCTTCACCGAGTGCTCGATGCCGGAGCTCGTGCGGCGTGATCCGAAGGGCCTCTACAAGCGCGCGCTCGCCGGGGAGCTCACGAGCTTCACCGGTGTGTCGGACCTCTACGAGCCGCCGGTTCTACCCGACGTACACTGCTACACCCACCTGGAAACCGAAGCCGAGAGTCTCGCGAAGATCGTGACGCACCTGGAAGAGCGCGCGCTCCTCGCGAGGCACTGAGTGGCGCGCGACGCACCGACGTCGGAGACGGCGCGGCTCCTGCCGCACTTCGCGCTGCTTCAGGAAGGGTACGGCAGCGCGTACGAGCGCTACGCGATCGGTGAGCTCATGGAATCGACGGCGCGCCGTCTGTCGGCACACACCGTCGCTGAGTGGCCGGCGAACGGCGTGCTCGGCGTGCCGGGATTGAAATCACTGCCGCTCGCGTTCGCAGGTTGCGCGGTGACGCTCTTGAACCCGAGCCGTACGCTCCTCGACGGCGCAAGCGAGATCTGGAGAGCTTCGGGGGCTCCCTCGCCGGCGCTGATCGTCGGCGATCCGGAAGACGGCGTCGCGGTGCGCGAATCGTCGTTCGACCTCATATGGAGCTTCTGCGCGTTCGAGCACGCGCGCGATCCGGATCGACTCGCCTCCGAGATGGTGCGCGTCGCGCGCGGGTACGTCATGGTGTTCGTGCAGAATGCGTGGATGCCCGGGGTGCACCTGCACCGTCTCCATCACCGCCTCGGCAAGCAGCGGTGGGATCACGGCGCGATCGGCTCGATGCGCGCCGAGTCGGTGGCACGACGGATCGAGCGCGCCGGCGCGGAGCTCGTCGAGCTCGGCGGGTGCGACTTGCCACCGTGGCCCGACCTCGACGTACGCTTGCCGCGCTTCGGACGGGCGCAGCCGACGCTGAAGGGCGCGCCGCGGCCCTACGGACCGGGCGACGCCGTGCTTTCGCCCTCCGACGCGGCGCGCGTCTTCGACGAGCCTGCTCGTCTGTCTCCCCCGATGCGGTTCCTCGCCGGCTGGCACGATCACGTGGAACGGCGGATCCCGCGAAGGATCCTGCGCTGGCTCGCGCATCACCCTTACGTCCTTGCCAAGAAGACCGGATAACGAGAAAAGGCGACTGAGCGACTGTACGTCGAACGAAGATGAAGAAGCTGGTGGAGCTCGCCCGCGCAACCGTCCCCGGTGGCAAGGAGATGGTGCTCTACCGGAGGAACTGCGACTTCGTCGTGCACGTGGACGGGCGCGAGTTGATGGGCAGCCGCGCCCATGCTTCCGAGGAACGACTCGCCACGCTCGGATGCGCCGGCATGGAGTCGACGCCCGGCGCGCGAGTGCTCATCGGCGGGCTCGGAATGGGCTTCACTCTTCGCGCAGCCCTGCGAAAGCTGGGGGACGACGCACGCGTGGACGTCGCGGAGCTCGTGCCGAGCGTCACGCACTGGAACCACACTCACCTCGCGCATCTCGCGGGTGCGCCCTTGCTCGATTCGCGTGTTCGCGTCATCGAGTGCGACGTGTTCGACGTGCTCCGACAAGCGGACGCGACCTACGACGCCATCCTGCTCGACGTCGACAACGGCCCGCACGCGCTCAGCGCGCCCGCCAATGCTCGCCTCTACGACGCGAACGGCCTGGCGCGCTCGAAGCGCGCGCTGCGGGCGGGAGGTACTCTGGCGGTGTGGTCCACGTCCGACGATCCGAAGTTCACCGACCGTTTGACGCGAGCCGGCTTCACCGCACGCATCGAACGCCCCGTGGGCCGCGTCGGTGGAAGCGCACGCCACGTCCTCTTCATTGCCCGGAAGGCGTAGATCCTGCGCTGGCTCGCGCATCACCTTTACGTGCTTGCCAAGAAGACCGGATAGCGAGAAAAGGCTGGGTGGTGCGCGCGAAGCCGCCCGAGGTGCGACGTTGAAGTCGATGCTGGCGCGACTCCCCGCGTTCCGGCTCGGCAGGGCGCTCGGACGTCCGCTCGTGCTCCCGAGCACGCTCACCGTGAACGTGCTCTACGCGTGCAACTCGCGCTGCCGCACCTGCAAGATCTACGAGCACCACGCGAAGGTGCTGACGCTCGCCGAGTACGAGAAGATCTTCGCGAGCATCGGGACGTCGCCGACCTGGGTGACGTTCACCGGCGGCGAGCCGTTCCTGCGCCCGGACCTCGCGGACGTCGTGCTCGCGTTCGACAAACATTGCCGGCCCGGCGTCATCAATATTCCCACCAACGGTAGCTTTCCGGAGCGCGTGCGCGAGGGCATCGCGCGGATCGCGCGCGCGATCGCGCCGCGGTCGGTCATCGTGAACCTCTCCGTCGACGAGCTCGGCAAGGCCCACGACGCGCTCCGTGGCCTCGACGGCAACTGGGAGCTCGCGATGCAGACCGCGAAGGTGCTGCGCGAGCTCCGCGAGCAGCACGACAACCTGGTGTTCGGCGTGAACACCGTGCTCTCGAAATTCAACGAGGATCGCTTCACCGAGATCGTCGCGCGGGTGGACGAGCTCGAGCCCGACTCCTACGTCGCAGAGGTCGCCGGACGGCGCGTCGAGCTCGGTACCGAGAACGCGGACTTCGCCCCTGCGCCGGAGAAGGTGCAGGCCGCGCTGCGCTTTCTGCGCTCACGCACGCGGCGAACGGGGCGCTTCATCGACGCCCTCGTCGCGTCGCTGCGCGCGGAATACTACGGCGTGCTCTCGCGACATACCGAGTCGCCGCGCGAGCTCCTGCCCTGCTACGCGGCGGTCACGTCCGCGCACATCATGCCGGAGGGCAAGGTGTGGGCGTGCTGCGTCCTCGGTGAGGAGATGGGAAATCTCCGCGACGAAGACTACGACTTTCCGTCGATCTGGTACGGCGCCGCCGCACGCACCATCCGCGCGCGCATCAAGCGCGAGCGCTGTCACTGCACGCTCGCAAACCAGACGTACATGAACATGCTCATGGACCCTCGCTCGCTCGTCCGCGCCGGAACGCGCGCGACGTTGAAGCTCGCTGCAGCGCGGCTCTCCCCCTGATATGGCGCGGGTCATGCTCACCGGAGCGACGGGGTTCGTCGGGCGACCCGTCGCGCACTCGCTCCACGCGCTCGGTCATTCGCTGATCGCGCTCGTGCGCGGCCCCGACCCGCAAGCGCGGCTCGATCGAGCTAAAATTCCGGCGAGTGCCGTCGGAGGAGACCTCGATGACACCGCGTCGCTTCACGCGGCGGTCGCGGGTGCCGACACGGTCGTGCACCTCGCGGCGGTCGTCGATCCCGCGTTGCAGGCGAACGCGCTCCGGGTGCTGCTCGTGAACCGCGATCTCACGATGGAGCTCGCGCGCGTCGCCGAGTGCGAAGGAGTGCGCCGCTTCGTCTTCGTGAGCTCGATCGCCGCGATGGGGTTCTGGTCCGGGCTCGCGACGGCGACGAGCGCGTGCCGCCCCACGACGCCGTACGGTCGCGCGAAGCGAGAAGCGGAGCTCGCGCTCCTCGCGATGGCGCGCCCGGGGTTCGAGGTGGTGATCCTGAGGCCGCCCACGGTGTACGGCCCCGGCGAGGCGTACAATTTTCTCTCCCTGGTCCGCTCCGTCGCGAGCGGCGTGTTCCGCCTCATCGGGAGCGGCGCAAACCGGTTTCCCCTCGCCACGACGGAAAACGTCGCCCGCGCCATCACCGCCGCCGTCGCCGGCACGCTCCCCGCAGGCGTCCACCTCGTCGCGGATCGCGAGCCGTACAGCCTCGCGCGCGTCCACGCCGCGATCGAAGTCGCGCTCGGCAAGCGACGCACCCGCATCACGCTCCCACCCGGCGCGGCGCGCGTGGCCGGCGCCGTCAACGAGGCCTTGCACCGGCTCTCGCCGTCCGTCCCGGTGATGCTGACGCGCGCCCGTGTGCGAACGCTCACCGTCGATCAACACTTCGACGTCGCACCGCTTCTCGAAAGCGGCGTCGCCCTCGACGCGCCCCTCGAAGACTGGGTGACGCTCACCGTGAGAGACTACGAACGGCGTGGAGTGCTGGGGTGAAGGCGGTGCGGCCCCTCGCCCGTTTCGCACGCCCCTTTCTCGCGGAAAACTTTGCGGTGTACCGACGGAGTACATCGCAAATTTTTCCGCGGCACCCCGCCATGAAAGCAAAGAAGGCAGCGACTCCGCAGCGTCGCGTGGCTCTCGGCAAGCTACCCGACGAAGTGCCCGAGCGCGAAAGCGTACGTGAACACCGAAAGGAGCGCGAAGGACGCAGCGCGCAACGTCAATTCCGTCTTGGACCCGGGGCGCCAGAGTCCGAGCAGCGCGAAGAGCGGGACCACGGCGAGGACTTCGCGCCCGACGCTGTCCTGGCCGAGTGATATGGCCATCAGAGTGGTCATTATTGCGTAGGCGCCTGCGACGGGGCCGAGGCGGCGCGACGCTTTCCACGCCGCGTAGAGAAGCGGCACCGGTAGGAAGGCGCGGAACGCGTCGACGAATTGACGGAAGAGCTCGTCGTGCCAGCCGGGGACGCCCATCGCGGCTCCGACGCCCCAGCCGATGCGCTGCGCGGTGACGAGCGCGAAGGGACTGCCCTGAGTCACCCAGAGATAGACGGCGAAGGCGCCGAGGGCGACGGGCGGCGCGCACAGCGGTAGGAGATCGACGAAGCGCGCGCGACGGGAACGGAAGAGCCCCCAGGCGGACGCGACGGCGAGAAGGATCCCCATTGGACGGGTCAGCGTCGCGAGCGACGCGAAGAGAGCGACCCTGGCGGGCTCCTCGCGATCGGCGGCGCGGAGGGCGAGCGCACACCACAGAAAATAGACGGACTCCGAGTACCCGGCGTCGAGGAAGAAAGAGAACGGATAGAGAAGGAGCAGGACCGAGGCGCGCTCCGCGGCGGCGAGACCGGCGCGCGCGTCGACCCACGACCAGAGAACGACGACGGCAGCGACGAGCGCGGCGTTCGAGAGCCAGAAGCCGGCGAGCGCCGCGCTCCCGAAGAGCGGCGTGGCGAGGGCGATGAGCGCCGGGAAGCCCGGCAGGAACGCGACGTTCGACGCATGGTGTGCGTCGAAGACGTAGCCGTCCTGGACGACCGACACGTACCACCAGGCGTCCCAGCGGAGCACGCCGGAGAGCGTCGATTCGCCGAACTCGCGGAGCGCGCTCGGGTGAAACCGCGGGTGCCTCGTGTGCACGGCGTAGTCGACGACGCCCCAGAGCACCGCACGCGTCCACACGACGTGGAGGAGCACCCGGACGAGCGAACGCACCCGGAGCGAAGACGTAAAGGCCGGCGTGACCGGGACCTCGCTCCGAGTCTCGATGCTCATGACGAGACGAGGCTACACTCTCGTCCCGCCGCGGACTCGCATGAATAAGGAGCTGGAACAGCGCGCCGATGCCGTCGAGGGAAAGCTCGTCCTCGCCGCTGCCGTCGTCCGGCATCGCTTCGAGCGGCACCGGGCTGACCTGCTCCTCGCCGTGGGCGGCGTGCTCCTCGCGCTCCTAGTGGGCGAGGCCATGCTGCGGGCGTACTACTCCGTTCGCACGGAGCGCGAGCTCTCGCGCATGAAGCAGAGCGACGCGCCCGAGCACATCGATACCGCCGCCGGGCACCTCGCTCCCGGGGTGCGGCTCTCGGCGCTGCCGGGGGTGCTCTATGAGCTCCGCCCCGATCTTCGCGGTACGTACGACGGACACCGCTACCGGAGCGATCGTCATGGGTTTCGCGAGGACCGCGACGTCGCGGTCGTGAAGCCGCCGGGCGTGAAGCGGCTCCTCGGCATCGGCGATTCGTGGATGTGGGGCATGGGCGTCGACAATGGCGAGACGTACCTGGACCGGCTCGGTGAAACGCTCGACGGCGTCGACATCGTGAACACCGCGGTGTGGGGCTACGACGTCGAGCAGGAGGTCGCGACGCTCCGCTTCAAGGGGCTCGCGTTCCGTCCGGACGTCGTGGTCGTGGGACTCTGCGGCAATGACCGCGAATATCCGACGTTCCTGTCGCGACAGCTGTTCACGGGCGCGGGCCACTCGTATCTGTGGCGCGAGCTCGCGACGCGGTTCTTCGACGGCGCGCAGGCCGCGCCGCTCGAGCAGATGCCGTTCGCGGCGTTCCTCGCTGCGTACGCGGAGCTCGCCGAGCTGTCGCGGGCCAACGACTTCGAGGTCGTCGTGTTCAGTGAGTGCTTCGGCGTCGCGGACCCACGACGCATGCACCCGAGCTGCCGGCTCGGGCACGCCGCCGAGTGGCGACAGTTCCTCGAGAAGCTCGACGCTTGGGGGTTTCATCGCTGTCCGTGGAACATCGACGCGATACCGCAGAATGCGCCGCCGGTCGGGCACGCGACGGCAGACGGAAATCGCGCTCTCGCGTCGGTGATCGCGGCTTGCGTCGCGCCGCTCCTTCGCTGAGCGTGCGGCAAGGCAGAGGCGGCCGATGCGGCTTGACGAGCGCCGACGCGGGCCGCGACAATCCGCGGGCGCCGCATGCAAGCTTCGACGACCACCGACAGCGGCGAACGGACGACCGCGACGCGCACGCCGGCCATCGACGGAGCGGCCGCGGCGCGCCTCATGGCGTCGGCGCGACGCTCGTACGCCATCGCGGAGCTCGTGCAAGAGCGGCGCCTCATCGGCAACGTCGATTCCGCGATCCCGGCGCACCGTGCGCTGTCGGAGCTGTTCGAGCTCGCGCTACGTCTCAACGGTGACGACGTTCCCGCCGACTTCACGGAGCGGAGCGCGCGCGTCCTCGTGCTCGCCGCGACGGAGCATCTCGTCACCGACGATCGCGCGGACGATCTCGCGCTGCTCCACGCGATGCGCGAGCGCGTCGTGAAGAGCGAAGGCGACGTGACCGGCGCGGAAGATCGCCGCTACGACCGTGCCTTCGTGCGCGCCGCGGAGTGGTTCGACGGGATCGAGTCGTATCTCGAGCAGCACTATCCGCCGGCCGAATCACGCTGGACCCGGCGCGCACGCTGGGGGCTCGGCGTGGCTGCCGTCTTCGCCCTGGGCGTGGTCATCGGGCGACACGTTCGGCCAGAGGGTGCGTCAGTGACGGAAGTACCTCTGCCGCCGACGAACCTCGTCGCGATGGGAGCCCCCCCTACCCCTCCACCACTTTCCGCGCTCGAGACACCGGCGCGTCTCGTCGTCACCGACGCCCATGTCACGTGCAAAGGCTGCTGGCCCGTCGAGGGCTCGCTCTCGACGCCCTACGCATGGACGAGCGGCAAGATAGAGCTCGTCGTGCGCGGCCTCGTCGCGCGCCGGCGCTACCGCGTCACGCTCGGCATCACCGACGCGGGGCACGTCGAGCGATTGCGCTTCGAGCCGACCAGCGGCGACGCGTCGACCGAAGTGACGCTCGACAAGGGTGAGGCAACGAGCACCGTGCCGCTCACCGCCGACGGCGACGGGACGCTCACCTTCGGCGTCAGCATGAACGCCTGGAAGCCCTCCGAGCACGTGAAGGGTTCGAGTGACGCCCGGGAGCTCGGGGTCGCGCTCGCCGACGTGCGCATCGCGGACGCGCCGGAGCACGGGGCGCCGTCCGCGTCGGCGTCCGCCTCGCCTTAGTGTGCGCCGCGTGGCGTGCTCGTGCCCTCGACGCGATCGAGCGTGACGAGGCGTAGAGCGAGACCGAGCGCGCGCGCGTCGTCGGAGCCGAAGCGCTCGTGCGGTGTCCAGGTCGGCGTCTTCAACACGATGGTCAATGTGCCGTCGTGCGCGACGGTGAGCGGGCCGGGCAGCGTCGCGGTCCGTCCCGGCGTGAGCACGACGCGCTCGAGGTGCTCCGCGTCGGCGCCGAGGTCGACATTGCCGAAGCCGGCCGTGTCGCGAAACGTGAGCATCACCTTGTGACGGATCCCCGGCGTGAGCCCCGAGATCGTCACCTTCGCTCGCTCCTTCGTCCAGCTGAAGGCGTTCGCCGGCGCATCCTCGACGTCCCAGAAACCGTCGAGCTTCACCGCGGGTGCGTCGACACGAAAGTTCAGCCGCTCCGACGTCTCGAGCGGATACCGCGCCACGCCGGTGAGCACGAGCGGCTTCGCACCCGCGTCCTTGCAGCTCGCCGTCGCGGGCACACGTTCGAGCACGAGCTTCACCTTGCGCACGTCCTTCGACAGCGGCGCGTCGCGGAGGATGGAGAGCTGGGTGACGTCGGTCGGAAATGTCACCGGGGCGGCTCCGTCGAGCGTCACCGCGAGACCCGCGCAGTGGTCGAACGACGGCGCATGTCCAATGCCGACGACGAAGGCGTGCTCACCGTCCGCGTCGAGAGTCAGCTCCGCGCGCCCGGTGAGCGTCGCACGCCCCTGCCCCGCCGATTCAAGGCCCTTCGCCGCGAGCGCCGGATCGTCCATCGTGACCCACGCGACCTTCTCTTCGTGCGGATTTTCCCGCGGTTCGAGCGCGTCGACGAGCCGCGGCCCGTCCGTCGCCGGGAGAGGACGACCGTCCTTGAAGCGCCGCGCGAGGATCCGGTTGAGCAGCAGATAGCGGTCACCCTGCTCGACCGTGGGCTCGATCTGCGTCTGCTCGAAGTATTCGTTGAAGCCGTAGACGAGCGCAATGTCCGGATCGACGTCGAAGACGCGCTGCCACTGCTCCACGAAGGTCTTCCCGCCGAGTCGCGGGAGATACGGCGCGACCTGCGGCTGCCGCTCGAGACGCCAGTCGTTGTACCCGGGCGTCACGCTCACGAAGCGTCGATCGGTCACCGCCTGCGGCGCGGTGTCCCAGAACGGAACGAGCTCCCGCGCGCGGTCCCAGTTCTGCCACTGCTCGTGCGACACCCAGTATGGTCGGAGGATGGTGTAGCGGGGGTCGTCGATCGGCGTCGGCGGGGAGTAGATGCCGACCAGTGGCTTCCCGCCCACCTCGACGTAGGCGTCGCGGTACGGCTCGACGAAGCGGGTCCAGATCTGGTCGAGCTGACGCCGCGTGACCTCGGCCCAGCGCTCGTTCGTCGCGATGTCCGCCTCGCCGACGAAGATGTCCGACAGCACGGCGAACTTCACGTTGCCGTAGCCACGCCGCCTTCGCTCGGCGATCGCCTTCACCAGGGCGTCGACCGCGGCGTTGTTGAAGCGGCTCTCCGGGTTGTGATCGGCAAGCAGCTCGATCATGAAGAAATCTATCTCGCCGCGTTCCGCGTCGCGGAGCTGCCGCTCGATACGCGCCGGATCGGTCGAGAGATACGGCCCGCCCGCCGGCGTGTAGTCGGTGAACGAGCTCCAGTCCTCGCCGCGATACCAGGGGTAGAAATACGCGCCGACCCGTCGCGTTTTCTGCGGCGCGGTGCTCCTCTCGGGCGTCGCTTGCTTGCCGCCGAGCGCCGGGACGACGACCTCCGCGAGGCGCTCTCCGACGCGCTGGTGCCCGAGCCGGCTCAGGTGGATGTCTTCCGGCAGATACATCGACTCGCCGCGTTCGACGGCCGCGCGAAGCTCGCTCTCCGGATCGACGTAGGCGATCGAGTGCGCCTTCGCGTAGTCGGCGAGACGCTGCGCGGTGTGCCCGCGGTCGAGCGTGCCGCACGCCTTCTGACTGGTCGCGACGTCGGCACCACAGAAACGCTCTCGCGCCGCCGTCCACGAACCGTCCTCGACGCTCATGCGACTCGGAATACGGAGAAGAACGACCTTGCCGTGACGGTCCGCGACGAAGCGAAGCATCCGGTCGAGCAGGATCTCGCTGACGTGAAAGTCGTCGTCGTAGCGATTGCTGAACGCCTGCAAGAAGCGACGGCGCGCCTCGTCCTCGACCATGCGCGAGAGCGGCGCATTCGCGAGTCCGTGTGCCGCGAGTCGCGCATCGACGGCTGCGACCTCCGCCGCGACCGACGAACGGAGCGTGCGCTGGCGGAAGAAGCGCACCAGCGCCGAGTGACGGAAGGCGGAATCGCGGAAAACCTGGCTCTGGAGGCCGTTGCGATAGGCGCTCACCGCGTCCTTCGAGATCGCGCCGGTCTCCGGGAAGACGCCGTTGTTCGGGTTCCAGACGATGTTCTCGTCGATGTCGTTGTCCTCGGAGAACTGGAGCACCACGAGATCCGGCCTCACGTCGTCGTAGAGCTTCCGGAGGAGCACGTCCTGGTGAACCTGGCTCGTGTAGCTGAGCCCCGCGTCGTACACGCCGGCGTGCGACAACCCACCTAGCCGGAGCGAGCGCTCGAGCTCGGCGGTGAACGTATCGTTCTGCTCGACGCCCCAGCCGAACGTGAACGAGTCTCCCACGTCGAGCACACGCGGCGACTCCGACGCCGCGTGGTCGCGATCGCGAAGCCCCGCGTGATTCGTGCACACCGAGACGAGGTACGGGCCGTCGACCCGTCCCATCGGGTTACACACATCGGGCGTGAGGAGCCGGAGCAGCGGATGATCGGCCCGAAAACCCGATGCCGCGGCGTCGGGCAGCGGTGCGGCCCCCGAGAGACGGAGCGCGAGCTCGACGACGCTGAGCGTGAAGAGCACCGACGCAACGACGAGGAGAACGCGTCCAACGACTCTTCTCGACGCGGTCATCTACCCCGGTTTCTGTACCGTGCCTCGCCCCTGTACCAAAGGGTCTTCGTCGAAGTAAGCTCGGGGGAGCGTGTCGAAGGGAGCCATCGTACGCGATCTCGTGCGCTTCCTCGCGCGACGAAAGCGTTACTGGCTGCTCCCGATGGCGCTCACGCTGCTCGCGCTCGGGCTGCTCCTCGTGCTGACCGAGGGGTCCGCCGTCGCGCCGTTCATCTACACGCTGTTCTGAGGGCGCAGCCGGCCGAAACCGAGCGCCACGAGGACGCCGGCCACTGCGAGCGCGGCCCCGATCCACACCGCTCGCGGCGCGCGGTACTCGAGGTGTACGCGGTGTCGCCCCGCCGGCACGAGCACGCCGCGCACGAAGCCGTTCACGCGGAGCACATGCGCGGGCGCTCCGTCGAGAGTGCCGCCGATGTCCGGATCGAAGCGCTCGTTGACGACGAGGAGCGTCGGACCGCCGTCACTCCGCACGACCACGTCGTCGGTACGCTGGCCGAACACGGCGCTCTCCACGACGCCTTGCCGGAGCTCAGGCGGCACGTCGTCGAACACGACGGCGCGCCGTCCGAGATCTGACGGCGAGAAGTCGAGGAGCGCCGTTCGCACCGCTGCGGCGTCCGGCGCTCGAGTCGTCACGGAGACGGTGTAAGCGCGCGGCAGCGCCGCCGGGTTCTCGTACAGGAAGAGGCCGTTCGCGAGCCGCTTCGGGTTCCGGTAACCGCGCTCGGTACAGGCGTCGCGCGCCGTCAGCGCGTTCACCCGAAGCGACGCGTTGCCGTCGACACGCACGAAAAGCTTCGGATCGCGGTCGTCGGGAGGGAGCACCGCGACGTGATGCACGCGCGCGCGCCGGACGAACGTGTCCTTCGCGAGCGCCCAGCCGCGCGGTTCGTCGAAGTGCGTCGGCGTCACCGGCTCGACACCGAAATACGCCGAGCCGTCGAGCGGCCCGCTCGATTCCGCGTCGAGGACGACGTCGAAGGCGCGGATCGGCAAGTGCATTCCCTGCGCGAACGTGACGTGCGGCGCGAGCGTGACGCGCGCGCGGTCGATGTCCACGCCGGGACGAAAACGATTCACCGCGACGGGGAACGTGTAGGCCGTCTCCTCGAAGGTGCGCACGAGTCGCGCGCTCCGGAGCTCGACGGGACCGCCGCTCGCGAGCCGCGCGCGAAGCGACAGCTCCTCCGGCGCGCCGTCGAGCCGGACTGGGGCGCGCGCGACGCCGAAATCCCGCCCGAGCTGAGGCGTACGCACGACGAGCTCCGCGTCGTCGGGGTCGTAGTCCTTGCCGTGCAGATCGACGTGAAGCTCGCTCGCCGTCGCGCCGTCGTTCGCCGCTCCGGGTGCGCGCGCCTCGACCTCCAGTACGGCCACTGCACTTGCCGGATACCGTATGCGAGGGAGCCGGAAATGGAGCTCCACCGACGCCTCGCCGTCGTGCGCGTCGAGGCGAATGGCGTTTCCAGAGATCAGGGCTCCCTTCACGTCGAGTTCGCTCCGGCGGGACGGGGAGAGCGCCGCGACGGTGACGTCGCTGTCGACGAACAGGCGCGCGCCCGCGAACTCGACCGGCGTGGCGCGCGGATTGTCGAGCAAGAGCGCGCCCCAGCTCTCGCCGTCGGCGAGATGCACGAACTCCTTCCGCGTCAGCGGCACGACGTCGAGCGCCGGTCCCGGCAGCGTGACGCCGAAGCGGCGCTCCCACGTCGCGCTGCCCACGAAGGAGAACGAAGGATCCGCCGATTCACGGTTCGCGGTCCGGGCGATGAGCTCCATGCCGTAACGAAGCGTCGATTCCGCGGGCGCCACCGTGCAGTCGAGCTGGCCATGCGCGACGGAGAGCGCGGGCCCGGACGGCTCTTGCTTCACCTCGCATAGCTCGTAGGGACGCTCGAGGGAGGCGCGCTCTGCGGCGCACGCGAGCGACGGGAGCACGACGTGGGTGACACCGTAGATGCTCGGGAGCACCGACAGCGCGAGCTCGTCGTGAAAGCGCGGCTGGCCGTGCATGTCGAGGTCGAGCACCTCGCGCGCCTCGGTGTACGCGATGGACGAGTAACCCTGGAGGCTCTCGACGCCGGGATGAAACAGCACCGAATTTCCGGCAAGATCGTCGACCGAGCCGCGGAGCGGGGACATGCCGAGGATCCGGACGTGCGCGCCCGGAGCGGGCAGCGCGTCGCGAGCCACCTCGAGGAGCCCGAGCGCGCTCCGGTTCGGCCAGAACTCGACGCGCATCACCCATACCGTCTCGAGGAGCGGCGCGAGGACGACGGCCGTCCAGAGCGCGGCGCCCACGCGACCGCGCCGGACGGCGAGCGCGCCGAGCCACAGCGCAAAGAGCGCCACCGCCACGACGACGCCGAACGACGAGCCGACGGAGAGCTGGTTCGCGGCAGCAGCGTCGGTGACGTGGCCGGCGCGCGCGTACGCGAGCACGCCATACGACGCTGCACCGAACACCGCGCCGCCCAGAAGCCAGCGATGAAGCGCGCCGGCGCCTCGTCTCATGGCGACGTCGACGCCGTACGCGCCCAGCACCGCGAGCGCGAGCCCGAGCTCGTAGTTGTGACGGGCCGGTCCGCGCAGGACGCCCACGACGGGGAGCCCGTGCAAGAGGTGCGGCAAGACGGGCACGTATCTGCCCAGCATGAGCACCAGCGCGACGGCGGCCACGACGGCCCACGCGCGCAGCGTGCTCGACGCCGTGCGCAGGTTCACGAGCGCGACGACCGCAGCGCACACGACGACCAGGCCCGCACGCGAGTAGAGCTCTCCCTCGATGGGCGGCGCCGGCCACGCGAGGGTCGGCAAGAGGAGCGGATGGAACGAGTGCATCACGTCGAGCGCGTAATCGTCGCGGAGATACGTCGCGAGCTGCCGCGAATACTCGCGCGACGGCCAGAGCTGCGCCGCCGAGACGAGCAGCGACGGCAGGAGCCCCATCGCCGTCGCCCGGAGCGGCGCGAGAGCGCGCTCGAAGAACGCGCGCGACGCCGCCAGCAGCACGAGGAGCCCTGCGAGGTACACCGTGAGCTGCACCGCGCCGGAGAACGGCACCATCGCGAACGCGAGCGCCGCGACGAGGTACGAGAGCCGCCCACCACGCGCGGCGCGGTCGAACGCGAGCAGCACGAACGGCGTCCACGCCGCGGCGACGATGTACATCGTGTGCGCGCGGTGCCCGAGCATGAAGCCCGCGTAGGCATACGCGAGCGCGCCGAACACCGCGCCCGCGCGGCCGATACCGAGGCTCTTCAGGTAGAGATACGCGCCGCCCTCGGCCGCCAGATAGTGCAGCACGAGATACGCCGCGTAGAGCACGAAGGGCTGACCGAGGAGCAAGAGCAGCTTCGGCAGATAGAACGTCGCGAACTCCGGCTCGGCGAGGAGCGGGTGCCCCATCCAGAGCTCCGGCATCCAGAGAAGCTCCCCCTCGAGGAGCTTCTTGCCCGAATAGACGAGCTCCGGGATGTTCGCGAGAAGGTCGTCCCCGCCGTCGAGGAGCGCCTTCGAGACGAAGTCCGGTGGGAACGCGACGAACGGCGCGGCGAGCAGCACACCGAGCACGCCGAAGCGCCCGTGATCGAGCCAGGTCCGCGCCTCTCTCTGGTCGTCGGGGCTCGGGTCACTCGTCACGGATACGGCGACGATGCTACCCGGACCGCGCTCCCGGCACGACTTTCCCGGCGTGTTCGCGGTAAAAGCGAACATGGGCCGAGCTCGACGTCGCGGCGACGCGGGACGAACCGCCCGGGCGCTCTGGCTCGTCTGCTTCGGGTTCGGCGCGGCGGCGCTCGCGCATTTCGCGGGCGCTCACGCCACGCGCACGGCTCCCGTCGCGCCGCCCCTGCGCGTCACCGTGTGCCCGATTGCCGGGCTCGCCGTCGCGGCGCGCCTGGTCGTCGTGGCGCCGGCCGCGGGGAGCGTCATCGTGCGCTACGGCGCAGACCGTCTACATGCGACGGGCGGCGCGCGCTTCACGATGCCCCCCGGTGGCACCCTCGCGACGGCGCTCGTCGGGCTCCGTCCCGCCGCGACGACCCACGTCGAGGTCGTCGCTCACTTCGTGGACGGCACCGCGAGCTCGAGCGGCGACCGGACGGTGACCACGCCGTCACTCGAGCCGGACGTCCCGGAGTCGCTCCACGTCACGGTGAACGACGGCTCGGCATCCGGCGTCGTGATGCTGTCGCTCAACCGCGATCACGAGCGCGGCCTCGCCGTCATCGTCGATCGACGCGGACGCGTGCTCTGGTACCGGCACTGCGGCGGCGGCGCGTTCGCCTTCGTCCGCACGCCGGACGGCAATCTTATCTTGCATCAGATGGACGCGCGTTCGTTCGAGGAGCTCGCTCTCGACGGCACGCTGCTCCATACCTGGACCGACGCGGAGAGCGTGAGCGGCGCAGACGGACACGATTTTCAGCTCTTGCCGGACGGCAACGCGCTGCTCTTCGGAGCCGAGACCCACCGCGTCGATTCGCGCACGCGCTTCGCCGCCGGTGGCGTCGAGAACGCCGTCCGCTGGGACGACACCGTGAGCGAGGTGACGCGAGCCGGGAAAACCGTGTGGCGCTGGTCGAGCTACGGCCACGTCGGTGAGGACGAGATCACGGCGGATCCGTCGGAGCCGCTCGATCCGAAGGACTACGAGGTCGTGCACGCGAACTCCATCGAGCCACTCCGCGACGGCACGCTCCTGCTCTCGTTCCGCAACCTGAGCACCGTCGCGAAGCTCGAGCGCGCGACGGGGCGCATCCTGTGGCGTCTCGGCGGCACGCGGAGCGACTTTCACTTCGTCGGGGACGAGCTCGGCGGCTTCTCGCGGCAACACGACGCGCGCCTCGTGGGCCCGGGGCGCGTGCTCCTCTACGACGACGGCAATCTGCACTCGCCGCCCGAGAGCCGCGCCGTCGAGTATCAGCTCGACGAGGCTGCCCACACCGCGACGATGGTCTGGGAGCACCGGCGTACGCCGCCGATGTTCGGTCGCATCTCCGGCTCCGTGGAGCGACTGCCGGACGGCCACACCCTCATCTCCTGGGGCCCGCGCGGCGTCGTGAGCGAGGTGGACACGCAGTCGAAGACCGTGTGGGAGCTCGACGTACCCCGGGCCGGCGTCTATCGCGCGCGGAGCGTGTCTGTCGTAGGGGGCCCTTAGGCCCAATGCCGTTCATTTAAGGCGCTCAACGGATGGCCGCTTGCGGTCATAGCTGCTCATCTTGATTTTGACGGCTCGTGGGTAGACACGCTTGGACCGTCGCGGCGGAAGTAAGTAGCGCTTGATGTTGGCGCGCATCGAC
>DATAZL010000002.1:0-89638 GCA_036272055.1 Polyangiaceae bacterium
AATCGAGCGATGACGATGTGACAAGGACCGCGGCATTGCTTTCACTGCGAGCTGTGACAGATGCAGCTGCGCCCAAGTTATCGGCCGATGTGTATCAAGATTTGACTGACAAAGCCGACCCAGAGTTACAACTTCTTTTTCAGTGTAATGCTGTGGAGCCACTGCCTCAGGATGTTAAGGAGCAGGTCTATGATATCGCAACGGCTAGTGAGACGAGCGGTCGCGTCCGCGACGCAGCCGTGCGAGCTTTCGCTCATCCCGAAGATAGCGGAACTCTCGATCGATTGGCGAGCCAGCTGATCGAATCAACGGCTGAGCCAAGCCTTGCAACGAACACCGCAATGGCGTTTGGACTGGGTCGGTGTGGCGCTGCTTGCGAATCTACTCTTGAGCGTCTCGCGGCGAGCTCATCCGCCGCCGAGCGCGGCGTGGCATATCGAGCCATCGCATTTGTTCCTGATTTGTCCCTTCAGGCGAAATTTAGGACTCAGCTTGTGGCGGGAGGGAATGCTGACGAACTGGAGAAGGCCGTTTCGAATCCTTTTGCCTCTATACGATGAAGACATGAGGCATCCCCCCAATTCGCGGCCTCTGGAAGCGGGCCCGGCAGCGCAAAAACCGGCTGAACTACGTATACTTGCGGACGATCTCGTCGTAGGCGGTGATGAGGCGTTCGAGCCAGTCTTCGCGCATCGTGGCAAGCCCTGGTCCAATAGAGTCCCTGCCGGAGCAGAGAGTGGGTGCGCTTCCTCACGGTGTTGACCTTGAGGTACGCGTCCATGCCGCACGCGCCGAGCAGCGTCAGCAGGGTGTGGCCCATTGCAACGAGGAGCAAGAGGCGGTCCCGGCGATCCGCTTCGCGAATGTGCGTCGCGCGAAGAACCATGCCGAAATGCAGGTCCTTCGTGTCCCGGAATGTCTCCTCGATCGTGAAGCGGCGGTCGTACATCTTCACGATCTCTTGCGCCTTGAGCTTGGAGAATTGGAGAACAAAGTCGCGAGGCACCAGGCTTCCTTCATCCGTTTCGCCTTCACCGTCACGACCGCGCCGACCTCGCCGCGACCGGCCGTGACACGTGCGCCGGGGAAGATTCGTGCGTGCCCGTTCGGCGCGACCAGCGACGACGCCGGTGCGGCCTTGCCTTCCCACTCGACGAGAATCGCCTCGCGGAACCGGATGACGTAGTCCCAGCCGTAGCCGGTGAGGAGTCGGTAGAGCCGCTGACCCCCGAAGCCGCGATCAGCCAGAACGGTCACGCGCACGTCGGTGCCGAGTCCAAGGTGCAACCTGTCAAGCAACTCGCGCTCGTGGTCAGTCCGCTTGCCAGCGAGCTTCGACTTCCGCACGGTCTTCCAGGCGAGCGGCATCGCACGGCCAGGGCGGGCGGTCGCCGTTCCGGGCCCATCATTCGATCAAGGTGCCGCAGGACTGTTGCGCAAGTCTTCGTACTGCCCGGAGGAAGTGCTTGGCCTCACGACGGGTTACGGCGACGCCTTTCGCATCGGTCGTTGGACGCGCCTAGAGGGGGGAGGACGTTTTCTGACTGCGCAGAGGACCATGGCTACTAGAGAGACAAGCAGAGCACGCTTACCCGCACCATCGGGCTGTGGCGGCCCAACTGAACAACCTGAATCCCTTATGCCGACGTGCATCGTGCCGCTCGTACCACCCGCTCCTCCTACTGTCTGTGGAGACCCAGCAGCCGCTCCTCCTGGAACTCCCGCAGTGTTCGTCGCGCCGCCGGTAGTGGAACTTGAGCTTCCGCCGGATCCAGCGACCCCGCCTGTTCCGGCGAGGGCGCTGCCTCCGAGGCCGTTCATCCCCGTCGTCGTTCCCGTGGGGCACATGTCGATATAGTCCGTCTGATACCCGCCAACTCGCTGCCACTGTTCAGCACAGACCATCTGCATAGTGCTGCTCGGATCGCACTTGGGAAAACCGACGTCACAATGACCCATGATGCCCGTGAACGTCTTGCCGTCGTCCTCCGACACGCCGAACATGAAGGGCGGCTTCATGGCGTAGTCGTCGTTGCCGGCGTAGAGCTTGCCGTCCTGGTACCGGAGGCCCCACACGGCGCCCGTGAAGACCTTGGTGAACGCGCCCGCCTTCGCGGCGACGGCGTCGGCGACCGACGCCTTCAGGAGGCCCTCTGCCGGGCCGGCGATGAGAACGCTCTTGCCGTCCGGCGTGAAGGTGAAGCCGGGCAGATCGTGCATGTCCGCCGGCTGGTACGTCTTCTTCCAGGTCTTGCCGGCGTCGCTCGAGACCCACAGCTCGTCAGCCAGGACGAAGCCCGCGGCGTCGGAGCCGTCGGCGCGCACGAATAGCGTGTCGGGATCGTCGGGGGCGATGCCGACGACGGAGAGCGGCGCGACCTGCGTCGCGTCGTAGTCCGTCATCGCGCCGACGGGGAGCGTCTTGAACGAGGCGCCGCCGTCGGTGCTCACGGCGATCTCGCGCGGGCCGCTGTTGATCTTCACGCCGACGGCGTAGACCCGCATCGGATCGCTGGGCGCGACGGCGATGCCCTGGATGGAGATATCCGCGTCGATCGCGCCCTTCAGCTTCGTCCACGTGTCACCGCGGTCGGTGGACGAGTAGACACGCGACGTGACGCCGCCCATCTCGCCTTGCACGGTGACGGCAAGGAAGCCCTTCCCCGCCGTGTCAGCGGGGGAAATCGTCTGCACGGGTTCGCCGTTGAAGGCGTCGATCTTCTTCCAGTCGCAGGTGTCGTCGGAGATGATGAGGCCGGAGAAGTCGCCGGCGACGAGGATGCGGCCACCCTGCGCGAGCACCGTGGCGTAGTTGTCGGGATCCAGCGAGCGACCGCCGAAGGCCTGCGAGCAGAGCAGGTTCCAGCTCGTGGGGCCGCTGCGCGAATCGAACAGACCCCAGTACTGCGAGTGGATCAGCATGTGCGCTGAATTACCGGGCTCGAACAGGATGCCGTAGCCGCGGGGAATGCCGCCGTCGGCGAGCGCCGTCCCGCTGAACGCGGTCGCGGCTGCGAGCGCCGCCGTCGCGCCGAGTACACCGAAGATTCGCCGGGGTCCGTGAAGCTTATTCATTCAGGCTCTCCTGCGGCAACGTGCCGCATTCCCAAAGTGAGTGCCCAAGATACGACCGCTTGGGCGGAAAAAAATTCGCCGCTGGGCTCATGTACAGCGAATGCCCGGAGCGGAACCGTGCACTGCCGTCGTCCGGCGACCTTCACAACGCACCAAGACTATGGAGGGTGACGGGATCCTCGTCGAACTCAGATCTTCAGTTTGCGGTACTTGATGCGGTGCGGCTGATCGGCTTCCTGGCCGAGGCGTCGCTTCCGATCTTCCTCGTAATCACGGTAATTGCCCTCGAAGAAGACCACCTGGCTGTCGCCTTCGAACGCCAGGATGTGTGTGGCAATGCGATCGAGGAACCACCGATCGTGGCTGACCACGACCGCGCAGCCCGGAAATGCGAGCAGGGCGCTCTCGAGCGAGCGCAAGGTGTCGACGTCGAGGTCGTTCGTGGGCTCGTCGAGCAGGAGGAGATTGCCGCCCTGGCGCAATAGCTTGGCGAGGTGCACTCGATTGCGCTCCCCACCCGACAAAGACCCGACCTTTTTCTGCTGGTCGCTTCCCTTGAAGCCGAACCAGCCGGAGTAGGCGCGCGAAGATATCTCCCGCTTGCCGAGGGGAATCTTCTCTTCGCCGCCCGAAATTTCCTCCCACGCGCTCTTTGCAGGATCGAGCGACGCGCGGCTCTGGTCGACGTACGCGACCTTGACCGTCTCCCCGAGGTCGAGCTCGCCGGCGTCGGGCTTCTGCTCGCCGATGATCATGCGGAAGAGCGTCGACTTGCCGGCGCCGTTCGGGCCGATGACGCCGACGATGCCGGCACGCGGCAGGCGAAAGTCGAGCCCCTCGAAGAGCAGCTTGTCGCCGAACGCCTTCTTGATGCCCTTCGCCTCGAGCACGTCGTCTCCGAGGCGAGGTCCGACGGGGATGCTGATCTCGGCGGTGTCGGACGGACCCTGGGAAGCGTCCGCGGCGAGCTGCTCGTACGCGGCGAGGCGCGCCTTGCTCTTCGCCTGACGCGCGCGCGGTGACGCGCGCACCCACTCGAGCTCCTGCTTCAGCTTGCGCTGCTTCGCGGATTCTTGCTTCTCCTCGTCGGCGAGGCGCTTCTGCTTCTGCTCGAGCCACGACGAGTAGTTCCCCTTGAAGGGAATACCGCGTCCTCGATCGAGCTCGAGGATCCACTCCGCGACGTTGTCGAGGAAGTAACGGTCGTGGGTGACCGCGACGACCGTCCCCGGGTATTCGTGCAAGAACCGCTCGAGCCACGCGACGCTCTCGGCGTCGAGGTGGTTCGTGGGCTCGTCGAGGAGCAGCATGTCGGGTCGCGACAGGAGAATGCGGCAGAGCGCGACGCGACGCGCTTCGCCGCCGGAGAGGTTCTTAATCTCGGCGTCCCCGGGCGGGCAGCGGAGCGCGTCCATCGCGACGTCGACGGTGTTGTCGAGGCTCCAGGCGTCGGCAGCGTCGATCTTGTCCTGGAGCGCACTCTGCCGGTCGAGGAGCTTCGTCATCTCGTCGTCGCCCATCGGCTCGCCGAGCTTGTTGCTGATCTCCTCGAACTCGGTGAGGAGCGCGCGAGTCTCGGCGACGGAGTCGTCGACGGCTTCCTTCACCGTCTTCCACGTCGACAGATCCGGCTCCTGGGCGAAGTAGCCGATGCGCGTCCCGGGGTGCGCCTTCGCCTCGCCGATGAACTCGGTGTCGACGCCCGCCATGATGCGGAGAAGCGACGACTTACCGGAGCCGTTGATGCCGAGCACGCCGATCTTGGCGCCCGGATAGAAGGCGAGGTGGATGTTCTCGAGGACGCGCTTGTCGGGCGGATGCACTCTCGTGACATCCGTCATCGTGAAAATGAATTCCGGCATGGGAGACTCGTTCGGGGCGGGCGTCGCTCAAAATGCCCGGGCCGAATGAGTCGTTTAGCACGGTGTTGCCGTCAGCCGACAGGCCTCGTACCGTCCGCGACCGGGATGAATCGATCGCTCGCCGCGGCATTTTCTTGGCTGCTCCTGTCCTCGTGCGCCGGCGCGCAAACTTCCGGGCCGGGCAATCCGGGGAGCTGCCCGAACGCGCTCCCGCTGGTGACGATCCACGGCGCACACGGAGTCGTTCTCCCGAGCAACACGGCGCGGCGTGATCTGTCTCTCCGGACGAAGGACGCCGAGGATTACTGGGTCCCGTCCGAGGACGACATCGGAGAGCTCGAGACGTCGCTCGGGGACGCCGTGAAGTCGCGCCTCGCCGAGGCGACCAAGGAGCCGCCGTCCAACGAGCGCAACGAGGACGTCGCTGCGCTCACCCACATCGGCGCGCACCTCGCCGAGTACGTGCGCCAGTACGCCGGCATCGTCATCAACGGCCAGCGACGCGTGCTGCTCAACGCCTTCCCCGAAGACACCTATTGCTACCGCGATCAGCTCATCGCCGTCCTCGACGGCGGAGCGTGGTTCTGGACGATCCAGTACGACGTCAAGCTGCACCAGTTCCTACACTGGGGTCTGACGAGCGAGACGCTCCACGGGTAGGTCCGTCCGTCGGTCGATGGGTTCCTGGCTGGCGATCGTATGGGATTCTCCCGTCGCCGCGGGAAGTTCAGCCAGACAGACTCTGTCCGCTGGGTCTGTCTCGACCTCGAGCAATGCCTTTCACTATGACGAGGCGCCCGGAGAATTGGGATTGGGAGCCCTCGACGGCAAGCGCGTCGGCTCGGGTCGGTGCGCAAGCGAATGAATGACGCCGGACGCTCGGCAGATCCGCGCGTAAGGTGCCCGATCCCCATCGGCGAGGTCGACGCCGTGTTTACCCCGGTGATCCGCGCAACCGAAAGTCGCTCTGGCGAAGCCAAGCAACGGGCAGGAGACGGAACGAGTGTAGCGCTGGCATGGGCTTGGCCACCCGACTGGTCACTATGTCGATTGTGCTCGCGCCGACGATTCGCCTTGACGGAATTCCGTGAGACGGGCGGCGCGAGATCGAGGTGTTCCGCTAAACCTGGTGCTGCGCCACTCGACATCAGCACCGTGAAGCTTCTACGCGGTGGGCCGCGGCAAAGACGATCTGCTCGTCGAAAGGCGCGCTGCGGGACGATACAGAGGCTGAAAATCAGCATGGTATTGCTTGGGCATGGCGGGAACCAACATCGAGGCGAGCGAGGATTCGAACGAGAAAAGTGAATGGGTGCGGGCGCACGAAGCGCTTTCACTCCTGGCCCGCGAGCGCGCCGCGGCGGACGCGGAAGAAGGTCGCTGGTTTCTCGCCGCGTTGCGCTCGGTGGTGCATGTGCACCTCGGGTACGGGAGCTTCGGCGAATACATCGAGCGTCTGTTCGGGTACAAGCCGCGCTCCACGCAGGAGAAGCTCCGCGTGGCTGAAGCGCTCGAAGAGCTGCCGTCCATCGCGCAATCGCTCGCAAGCGGCGAGCTGAACTGGTCCGCTGCACGCGAGCTCACGCGCGTTGCGGTCGCAGAAACCGAGTCCGCGTGGCTAGACGTTGCTCGTGGCAAGACCGTGCATCAGGTGGAAGCGCTGGTGGCCGGTAAGAGCCCCGGCGACGGGCCCTCTTCCCCCGGGCGGCCTGATGCGCGGCGCCACGTTCTTCGCTTCGAAGTTGCGTCCGAAACGCTGGCGCTCTTTCGAGAGGCCATGAACAAGCTCAAGCGCGGCGGCACTCCGCTCGATGACGACTCGGCGCTCATGCTGATGGCACGCCACGTTCTCGGTGGTCCGACCGAGGAGGGCCGGGCGAGCTACCAGATCGCACTCTCTGTCTGCCCGGAGTGCGGCGGGGGTTACCAGCATGCAAACGGAGAACTCATACCCGTCAGCTCAGACGTCGTCGCGATGGCTGAGTGCGACGGTCAGCACCTCGGGATGATCACACCTCCCGTTGCGGACGGAGACGCCGCGAAGGACGAGAGCGCCCACGTGGGCGCAGCGCGTGTTCGCGCAATGGGCGGTGTTCGAGCGAAGCAAAGTGTTTCGCCTGCGACGCGCCGAGCCGTGCGGCGCCGCGATCACGAACAGTGCGTCGTCCCTGGCTGCCGTAACGCACAGTTTCTCGACGTTCATCACGTTGCGCTGCGCACGGAGGGTGGCGGGCATGATGCTGATAATTTGACTACCCTTTGCGGCGCGCACCATCGCGCAGCACATCGCGGTGAGCTCGTCGTCTCCGGCAGCGTCGCGGCGGGTATTCGATTCCGGCATGCCGACGGTAGCGACTACGGACAGGCGCCGGAGCCGAGTGCGGTGGAGATGCATGCCAAAGCCTTCGCCGCCCTGCGCGGGCTGGGGTTTCGAGAAGGCGAGATCCGTCGAGCGCTCGCCGCGTCTTGCAAGCTTGGGGTGCCCGAGAGGAACATCGAACGGGTCGTACGAGACGCGCTGGTCAGGCTGACGCCTCGGTGCGCCCACGTTTGATCGCCACTTGATTGCGCACAGAGCACCGATGCTTGGGCGGCGGTGCTGGATGGTTGACGGCGCGACGCCGGGTAACGAGCCGCCGGTGCTTTGCGCCGCGATGGGAGCCAACGAGAGAACCGGCGGTATTGAGCGCCCTCTCAAATCCCGAGGGGAACCACGGCGCTCAGAGCGGCTCGATCAAGAAAATCGCGTTGGCGCGCGCTATCGGACGCGCGCGGTCTTCTTGCCATGCCTCGGCGGTGACGTTCACGACTCGGCGGCCCTGGCGGGTGATGGACGCCTTGGCGTAGGTGTCCACGGGGCGGCCTGAACGTAGATAGTCGATCGTTATCGTGACGATCTTCGGGAGGACGAGGGCTTCGGTTTCGAGGAGTGCGGCGAAGATGGCGGTGGATTCGAGGAGCGCGCCGATGGTGCCGCCGTGGAGCGCCGGGATGCTGGGATTGCCGATGAGCGGATCGGCGTACGCCATCTTGCCGAGCATCTCGCCGTGGGTCGTCTCGAGGGTGAAGCCGATGAAGTTCAGGTACGGGATCGTCTGCACGAGCAGGGCGGAGTTGCCGCTGTCCTTCGCGGCGCGGACGATGTCGCCGAGCTCCGTCATTTGATCCTCGGCTTTGCAGCGTCGGCCGGGCGGCCTCTCGACACGATGAAGGTGCCGTTCGCGACGGCGACCAGATCGCTCTCCGCCGCAGGGTGGAACGCCTCGCAGCGCACGAACGCGACGTTGCGCGTCAACTTGAAGCACTCTGCGCGGGCGTGCACCGGTTGATCGGGCGTGGCCGGGCGCAAATAGTCGATGCGAAGGTCGAGCGTCGCCACCGGGATCGGTTCAAGAAGCTTGAGATAGACGGAAAGGCCGCAGGTCGCGTCCATGAGCGCGGTGATCGCGCCGCCGTGGAGCACGCGCGTCACGGGATTGCCGATGAGCTTCTCGTCGTAGGGCAGCGCGACGGTGATGCGCCCGCCGTCCTGTCCCACGAACGTCATCCCGAGTGCACGGTTGTGGGGTACGTAACCGACGGCGCTCTCGAGCACGGAGCGCTGCACGGCCGGGTCGACCGGCGCTGCTTGCTCGACGCTTTTCGGCCCGCGTTCGGAGGGCGGCGCATCGGCCATGGGAGGCTCAGGCTTATAGTTCCCCCGGTCGATCGGCGCTAGGCTCGAAGGGTGGTCCGATCGCTCCGCGCGCTCGTCGTGTTCTTCACGATCCTCGGATCGTACGGGGCATTCTACGTGCTCCGGGCGGTCCTCGGTCGGAAGCGCACCGAGAAGCGCCTCGAGCTCGTCCACCAGAAGAACGCAGTAAGGCTCGCCGACGCCTGCACACGACTTCGTGGTGTGTTCATCAAGCTCGGCCAGGTGCTGAGCGTCCTCGGAAGCTTCCTTCCACGCGCGTACGGCACCGCCCTCGAGCGGCTTCAGGACCGCGTCCCTCCGCGTCCGTTTCACGAGATCGAAGGCCGACTGCAAGAGGCGCTCGGCCCCGACGCACTCACACGCTTCGCGACTCTCGAGCGCGAGGCCATCGCCGCCGCGTCGCTCGCGCAGGTTCATCGCGGAACGACGCTCGACGGCCGTAGCGTCGCGGTGAAGGTCCTCTACCCCGGGATAGAGACTCTCATCCGTCGCGACCTCGCGGTGCTTCGCTTCATCCTGCCGATCGCGCAGCTCCTTTTGCCGATCGGGCGGCTCGATCGCATCCTCGACCAGCTCACGGCGATGCTCGCGCGCGAGACCGACTACTCGCAGGAGCGTCGCAACATCGAGCGCATCAGGAAGACGCTCGCCGATCAGCCCGACGTCGTCATTCCGTACATCATCGACGAGCTCACCGCGCGGAGCGTCCTGACGATGACGTTCGAGGACGGCCTCAAGATCACCGACTTTCCGGCGATCGATCGCGCCGGCATCGATCGCGAGGCGATCGCGAGGCTACTCGTCGAGTGCTACTACGAGATGCTGCTCGAACACCGGGTGTTCCACGCCGATCCGCACCCCGGTAACTTCCTCGTACGCCCGGGTCCGAAGCTCGTCATCCTGGACTTCGGCGCGGTCGAAGAAGTGACGCCCGAGCTCGCGGAGGGCATGCAAGACATCGTCCTCGGCGGCATCGGACGGAACCCCGATCAGATCCTCCAGGGACTCGAGAAGATGGGCTTCGTCGCCGAGGGCGGCGATCGCGCCTTGCTCGAAAAAGTCGGGCGCGACTATCTCCGCGTGCTCGCCAACGTACGCATCGACGACTTCTCGAACATCGATCGCGACGCCGTCGAGAAGATGTCCGGGCTCACGCAGGTCCGCGGACGGCTCCGCGAGATCATGCGGCACGTCGAATATCCGGAAGGGTATTTCTACATAGAGCGCACACTGGTGCTGCTCTTCGGTCTCGTCGGGCAGCTCGCGCCCAAGGCCGGCCTTCCCGGCGTGGGCGCGCCCGTCGCGGCAAAAGCGATGCTCCGGAGCTTCGCGAAGGCCGCGGAAGCCAAGGACGGCACCGCGCCGGCATCCGCGTGAAGCGAGCCCGCAGCGGCGCTCGGTTCGTGGTTCATTTTGGGGGTTTCGTCGCGACGCTCGCGGTGGCCTGCGGTTCGCCGCGGGCGCCGTCCGTGGTCGCCGGCCCGTCAGGAACGATAGCGCCACGAGCGGCGTCTTCCGCACCTTCGCCGTCGTGTCGTTACGACGTCGTGGTGGCACGCGCGACGGCGGGGCTCGACGTCGTGGCGCATTGCACCGGCGCACCGACGTCCGGCTTCGTCGCAGACCGGCATCTGACGTCGTTCACCACCGACGTCCGTGACGCGCACGACGCGCCGCTCGCGACCGACGGTTCGCGGTGGACGGTGCCGCAAACCGACGACGTCGAGATCCGCTATCGCGTCGACCTCGACGGCGCGGCGCGCGCGCTCGGGGACGTCGACACGGCGCGCGCCGTCGGAGCGTCCATCGTCGCGCCACTGTCGAGCTACGCGCTCTTGCCGGACCCGCCGCGCGCCGGCACCGCGTTCGTGCGCGTGAAGCCGGCAGACGGCACCGAGTTCGTCACCGAGCTCGCGCCCGACCACGACGGCTACACGATGGAGCTCCGGGACGTCCCCGACGCGACCTACGGCGTGTTCGGTCGTTTCGAGCACGACGTCGTGACGCTCCCCGCCGCGCACGGCACCACGTCGATCGACGTCGACTCCCTCGACGGCGCGTTCGCGCTGTCCCGCGCGGAGCGAAAAGCCTGGGTCGCACGCGACGCCGCGGCCGTCGCGCTCTTCTACGGCGGCTTCCCCGTGGAGCGCGTCGGGGTCGTCCTGATGCCGGCTCCGGGCCGCGACCGCGTCGGGTTCGGCAAGGTGCTCTCCACCGGCGGCAGTACCATCGTGCTGAACCTCGGTGCGAACGCGACGCGCGCCGCCCTCGACACGGACTGGGTGCTCGTTCACGAGATGTTCCACACCGGCTTTCCGTCGGTGCACCGCGACGGCATGTGGCTCGACGAGGGGCTCGCGACGTACATCGAGCCGCTCATCCGCGCGCGCGCCGGCATGCTCACCGAAGAACAGGGCTGGGCGGAGGTGATCCGCGACATGCCCCGTGGCGTGCGCCTCTGCGAGACCGCGGGCCTCGAGAACTTCGACGGCGATATCCGCTCGGTGTACTGGGGCGGCGCCGTCGTCACGCTCCTCGCCGACGTCGAGGCGCGCCGCACGAACGCCGAGCGCGGCCTCGAGCAAGCACTCCGCGCCGTGCTCGCCCAGGGCTACGACGCGCGCCGCGTCGTTCCGGTAAAAGAGGCGATCCGCCTCGTGGACGCCGCCTTCGGGCGCCCGATCCTCGCGCCGCTCGCGGCCGCGTACGCGGACCATGGGAGCCCGGTGCCGCTCGACGCCGTGCTCGCGGACCTCGGCGTCGAACGGCGCGGCAACGAAGTCAGGCTGCACGACGACGCGCCGCTGGCCGCCGCGCGCCGCGCGATCCTCCGCGGCGTCCCTCCCGCGGTGCCGACGCGCTGAGCGGTCGACGCGCGGGCGAACGGTATTCCGCCTGCGACGCCCCGCCGGCTGGGCTATAGCGGCTCCCACCATGAAGCGAATGGAGTTTGCGGGCCGCACCGTCCTCGTCACCGGAGCCTCGTCGGGCCTCGGCTGGGAAATGGCGAAGGCGCTCGCGAAGGAGCACGGCGCGAACGTCATCGCAGTGGCCCGCCGTCAGTCGAAGCTCGACGAGCTGAAGCGCGAGATCGAGTCGACGTCGAAGTCGAAGGTCCACGCGATTGCCGCCGATCTCTCGCGTCTCGACGAGGTGGACCGGCTCTTCGACGAGGCGACCCGGATGGGTCCGCTCTACGGCGCGATCCTCAATGCCGGCATCTCCCACTTCGGCGACTACGACGAGCTCTCGTGGGAAGACTTCGAGACGATGCTCGCGACCAACGTGACGAGCGTCGTGCGGTTCGCGACGAAGCTCGTGCCGTATCTCGAGGCGCGCAAGGAAGAAGGCGGGTTGATGCTCGTGTCGAGCATGGCCGGCCTGACGCCGGTGCCGTACCAGACGGCGTACTCCGCGACGAAGGCGTTCCTCGTGAACTTCGGGTGCGGGCTCTATCACGAGACCCGCGCGCGCGGCGTGTCGGTGACGACGTTCGTCCCCGGCGGCATCAAGACGGAGATGACGTCCGGCGAGCGCTTCGAGGCGCTCGGCGGCTGGCTCATGCCGGCCGACAAGTGCGCGCACGAAGCCATCGACGCTTTCTCGCGACGGCGCTACCTGCAAGCCCCCGGCGTCTTCATGCGCGCCGGCACCGCGCTCATGGGCGTCCTACCCCGGCACTTTCTGACCAGTCGAGTTGCCGCAACCTACAAGAAGGCCCTCGACAGCACCCGCGCCAAGCCGTGACGGCGCGCCGCGAGCCACATCGAACTTCTCCGACCGACCTCCTTCTGACACGCCGCGATAAGCATCCGTGCCCGTACTCGGGAGCAAGATCGCAGCAATGGCTGCGTGAACCCATCTAGTGCGATCGTGACACTCATCTTGCCAAGCGCTACCTAGTCCTAGTGGCACCCCATGGCCGAAGCGCGCGCACCCGCATGCGCGGGACGCAATTGCTACGAAACGCCTTTCCGCGGCAGTTGCGAGTACGTGGCGCTCATGTGGCCGAAACGATTCTATCCGCAGCGGGCCTGACTGTTTCGCGCACCGCGGTCGCAGCCTGAAGCCGCGGGCCGATAGTCGCTCCTCATTCCGATGGAAAGGGGAATGAAGGGCGGGCGCTACCTGTTCGTCGGAACAGTGCTCCATTCCGCGGACTTACGAGCAACTCCTCCATCCATATCTCAGCTCGACTGCGAGCTATTTTGAGGCAAGATGCGCAGCCCGTTGCTCAAGAAAGCCGAAAACGCACCGGTTTCTTCTGGTAGATGTACGCGAGCCTTGGCAACGCGGGGAGCGATATGACGGACACAAAGGCGCCGGCCACAGTCGAGTTCCATTACGGAAAGTCGGGACAGTTTCGAACGGTGCACGCGGACGGCATCTTTGGCGGTGCGACGCCGACGGGCAACATCCACATGACCGTCTACAGTGAGCGTTTCGCTATCCCAAAGAAAGTCGTCCTCGAAAACGAGGGTAACAAGATCGGCAAGGAACTGTCCCGCGAAGGTCTCGACGGGGTGTGGCGAGAACTGGAAGTCGGAATCGTCATGTCACCGGAGCTCGCGGTCTCGCTTAGAGACTGGCTGACCGAACACTTGAAGAAGTTCGAAGAGGTTAAGCCACGATGACGTACTTCGACCCGACGTGCCTTCAGGACATCCGCGCGGCAGGCAGCAGCAATGTCGAATATGCCGGCTCGCAGTCCGCTGCCGGTGCCCCTTCAGCAACGCGCGCCGTACCGACGCACGCCACTCATAGTGTGTTTGCGCTGGTCGTGACAAAGAGTAGCGCGGCGCCACGCAACATCGAAGCGCAGCCCTTGCAGGGTCGTGCAGTGCCCGATCCTACTCTGCACGATCGGTTGCGGGAGAATGGCTCGACATCGAACGAAATTTTCCCCGTTGACGCGGTCGTCGCGAGGATTCGTGGATTCGCAGGGAACGGCTATCGAAGTAGCTACGGAGTAGCACCGGGCGAGTGGGCCATCGATACCGTGACCAGCATCGCGCGCATGCTGTGCAACAGTTCGCTTTCCGAGCCGCGGGTGGTTCCAATGGCGGACGGCGGCATCAGTCTCGTTTTTTCCCGGGCTGGCCGTGTTGCGCGCGTGGATGTGACGAACGAAGAAGACATCGTCCTTACGAAGCGCAGTAATACCGAACTGCCGCCCGAATACTTTGAGGTGGCGCGCGACGACGTTGCGCGTCTCTTATCGGAGTTCTTCGCGTAAATAAGGCGCGATGCCGAAACAAGAGGGGACCACGCCGTTCCAGGAAACGGAGGCGCTCTACCGACGCCTGATTGAGGATTGGGTCGGGGAGGATGGCGCCGTCGACCCAGCGGCCATCGAGGTACCTCAATGCTCGGTCGATAGAGCTCTGCTTGCGACTCCAGAGCAGGCACTGGCCCGCTGCAATGACGCCGAGGTGGCCATCGCAACGACCACCTTTGGCGCGCTGCCAGATCGTTTCGTCGCGGAACCGATACCTACCCAACCGGTTCAGCCGAAGCCGTACGAGTTGATCGTGGTGTTCGTGCCGGAGAAGCAGAACGCCGCCCACTCTCACATCGAAGTGCGACAAGAGGGCTCGGCAGAGCCGCGAAAACCTAAGAGCGTCATGAAGCAACGCATCCGCGATGAAGTCGCAGCCACGATGCGTGTTACGCACAGAAAGCCACCTTGACCGAACCGTGACCTCCGCTCTTCGATCGCGCGCCGCGAGCGACGGGCTCAGGGCTCGCGGTAAAAGCGGGGGACGCGGCGGGAGATGCTGGTGAGCACCTCCCAGGGGATGCTGCCGAGATGCGTCGCGATCTCGTCGACCGTGATCTCATCGGTGCCGAGCGGGCCGCGCTGCGGCCCCAGTGCGACGGCCTCGTCGCGCAGGGCGACCCCAGGAAGATCGGTCACGTCGATCATGGTGAGATCCATGCTCACGGTCCCGACGATGGGAGCGCGACGGCCGCGCACCAGGATGTGGCCCTTGTTGGACGACGCGCGGCTCAGCCCGTCGGCATAACCAACGGGGATGGTGGCGATGCGCGACGGGCGCTTCGCGGTCCAGGTCGCGCCGTAGCCGACCGACTCGCCCGCTTCGAGCTCGCGCAGCGCGACGATCTCCGTCTGGAGGCTCATCGCGGGACGTAGCTCCTTCGCCATGCCGGCGCGGGGCTCGATGCCGAACACTGAGAGGCCCGGGCGCACGGCGTCGAGGTGCGATGCCTCGCACGAGAGGAGCGCTGCGCTGTTGGCGGCGTGACGCACGACGGGAACGAGCTCCATGCTCGCGAGCGTCGCGGTGACCTCGTCGAAGATCGAGAGCTGATGAACGACGGACTCCGTCTCGCCGGAGTCGGCGCACGCGAAGTGCGTCATCAGTCCCTCGAACTGGACCTCGGGGTGACGGAGGAGCGCGCGGGCAAGCGCCGGGATCTCACGCGGCGTCGCGCCGAGGCGCGCCATCCCGGTATCGACCTTGAGGTGCACTCGGATCGGTTCGGAGCCGGAGAACCGCACCTCGTCCGCCAGCGCCTCTACTTGCGACGGGTCGTACACGACCGGCGTCAGCTCGTGCCGGAGAAGGTCGCCCCAGGCGCCGCCGTAGTAGCCGCCCATCACCAGGATCGGGAGCTTGATGCCGGCCTCGCGGAGCTCGATCCCCTCTTCGAGGAGGGCGACGCAGATGCCGGTGACGCCTGCTCGCTCGAGCGTGCGCGCGACGGCCTTGGCGCCGTGACCGTAGCCGTCGGCCTTCAAGACGGCCCACACCGGGCTCTTCGTCGCACGCTGGAGGACACGGAGATTGTGACGCAGCGCTGCGAGGTTGATCACCGCGCGCGTCGGACGCACGGCCTCGTTCGGCAGCGCGCGCTGGGGGCGCAGCACCCTCGGGAGAGGCGTCGCCAGAGCGGAAGTGACTTGCCGGACGGGAAACAAACGAGCAGTCATTTCTCTCTACCTCGAGCCTTGCACCGTTACCGTGACTCCGGACGCGGCGTCAACTTCGGGGCAAGCCCGCTCCCTCACTCGAAGCAACGTCGCATGCAGCTCCGGTAGTCCTCTGCACACGCGGCGCAATCGACCTGACGGTTCTGACAGCCGTGGCTACAGCTATCGAGGCCGGTACTGCACAGCGCTGAACAAGCATCACCGGGCCGGAGCGAAGACGAGTTCGCACTGTCGGCGGCACTCGGCTCTTTCGGCCCGGGCGCGGTCTTCGGTGGAGGCTCGTGAGCGCTCGTCGGCGCCGGTGCGGCCATGGGCGCCGCTGGATTCGCCGGCGGCAATTCCTCGAAGACCCGCGTCTCTGGACGGGAGCTGTTGCTGAACGTGAGGAGGCGCGTATCGCCCGACTCGAGCTGCGAGATCCTGCGGCGCGCGTACTCGATACGGTCGTACGGCTGCCCGCTGGCGTAGGTCTCCGTCCAGTCGCGCCAGCAATGCTCGCGGTGCGGCGACGCGATGCTCACGTCCATGTCGAGCCGGTAGCAGTGCTCGAACCGGAGCGTGCTCTCGTGCATCGCTTCGAGGCCCGGGCCGCATCCAAAGACGAGGACCGTCGCCGAGACGGCGCCGACGGAAGCGAGCTTTGACGGCACTCCGGCGGAGCGTGCCGCTCGCGGACCGCGGCCGCAAGCGATAGGCGCGGAATCGTTCGGGTCGATGGCGTGAACTGATGCTATTTGACGCACGTGTTCACCGGCCTGGTCGAGACCACTGGCACGCTCGGCCGTCGCACGCCGCTCGGCGGCGGCTTCCGCCTGCAGATCCTGACGTCGCTCGGACCGCTCACGCTCGGCGAGTCGGTGAGCGTGTCGGGCGCGTGCCTCACCGTCGTCACCATGAACGGCGAGGGCTTCGAGGCCGACGTGTCGGTGGAGACGATCGACCGCACGATCCTCGGCGCGCTCTCGGCCGGCGATCGAGTGAACCTGGAACGCGCCGTGCGCGCCGGTGACCGCCTCGGTGGTCACCTCGTGACCGGTCACATCGACGGCATCGCCCAGATCGCGAGCGTCGAGCCGCGCGGCGAGGCGACGCGGGTCGTCCTGACGCCGCCGACGGAGCTTCTCCGCCTGATCGCCGGCAAGGGCTCGGTCGCGCTCGACGGCGTTTCCCTCACCGTGAACCGGGTCGAGGGCGACCGCTTCGATATCATGCTCATCCCCCACACCATGAGCGTGACGACGCTCGGGTCGCTTTTCGCCGGGCGAAAGCTGAATCTCGAAGTGGATCTGGTCGCGCGCTACGTCGTTCGCTATCTGGAAGCCGCGATGCCCGACGGTCAGAAGCCCGGGCTCGAAGCTGCCCTCACGCGAGCGGGCTTCATCCGCTGACGCTCGCTCCCCCGAACGGAACATGGCTCTCGATATCGAACCCGAACTGCTCGCGCGCGTTCAGCACGCGATCGACGACATCAAGAACGGCAAGATGGTCATCCTCGTCGACGACGAGGACCGCGAGAACGAAGGCGATCTCACGCTGGCCGCCGACAAGGTCACCCCCGAAGCCATCAACTTCATGGCGAAGCACGGGCGCGGCCTCATCTGCCTGACGCTGGCAGAAGAGCAGGTCGAGCGCCTCGAGCTGCCGATGATGCAGCTCCCGAAGTGGCGCGGCGGCCCTCCGCTCGGCACCGCGTTCACGCTCAGCATCGAGGCACGCGAGGGCGTCACGACCGGCATCAGCGCCGCCGATCGCTCGCGCACCATCCAGGTCGCGATCAACCCCGCCGCGCGTCCCGACGACGTGGTCACGCCGGGGCACATCTTCCCGCTGAAGGCGCGCAAGGGCGGCGTCCTCATGCGGACCGGCCAGACCGAAGGCTCCGTCGACCTCGCGCGCCTCGGGGGCTGCCTCCCCGCGGGCGTGATCTGCGAGATCATGAACGACGACGGCACGATGGCGCGCATGCCCGACCTCGAGATCTTCGGGCGCACCCACGGCCTCCGGATCGTCACCATCGCCGATCTCATTCGCTTTCGCCTCCAGACGGAGCGCCTCGTGGAGCGCGTCGAGGAGCGCACCGTGATGCTCGACCGGACCGGTTCGCCCTGGCAGGCCATCGTGTTCGAGGCGCCGCTCGAGAACCGCGAGGTGCTCGCGCTCGTCAAGGGCAAGCTCGGTGGTCACGAGCCGACGCTCTGCCGCATGCACTCCGGCACCATCGTCGGGGATCTCTTCTGCTCGAGCCCGAGTGACGGCGGTCACAACCTTCGCGAGGCCATCGACGCCATCGAGAAGGAGGGCAAGGGCGTCATCGTCTATCTGCCCACGACGCGCGCGCTTCGCGATCAGCTCGAGGGCCACGGGCTCCGCGCCCACGACAAGGCGCCCGAGAAGACGCCCACCGCGTCGAGCGCGCTGAACGAGATGCCGCACAAGAGCGCGCTCCGCGACTTCGGCCTCGGCGCGCAGATCCTGCGCGAACTCGGCCTCGAGCGGCTGCGTCTGTTGACCAACAATCCGCGCAAGATCGCGGGGATTCGCGGGTACGGTCTCGAGATCGTCGAGATGGTGCCCCTTCCGCAGATGGCCGGCGCGGAGTGACACGCGGTCCGGGTTCCAAACGATTTTTGCGTGTTACCGTCGAGCAAGAGAAAATGGCCACGAGAAAGACCGAATCGCTGAAGCCGCTGATCGAAGGCACGCTCGTCGTGCCGGGCACCGCGAGCTTCGCCATCGTCGCATCCCGTTTCAACGACTTCATCGTGCAGGCGCTCATCGGCGGCGCGCGCGACGCGCTCGTGCGCCACGGCGCCGACGAGAGCCGCGTCACGGTGGTGCGAGTACCCGGCGCGTGGGAGCTCCCGCCCGTCGTATCGCGGCTCGCGCGGAGCAAGCGCTTCGACGCCGTCATCGCGCTCGGCGCGGTCATCCGCGGCGGCACGCCGCACTTCGACTACGTCGCCGGAGCGGTCTCGAAGGGCGTCTTCGAGGTCGCGATGGAAGGAAACTGCGCGGTGTCGTTCGGCGTTCTCACGACGGACACCATCGAGCAGGCGGTCGACCGCGCGGGTGCGAAGGCGGGGAACAAGGGGTTCGAGGCGGCCGTCGCCGCCATCGAGATGGTGTCCCTGTCCGCCGAGCTCACCCGGGCGGGGCTCTGAGGCGCGAGTGGGCGCACGAAGCAGCGGGCGTGAAGCCGCCCTGCAGATGCTGTTCGCGATGGACCTGGCGGGAACGCCGGCACCCCAGGCGCTGAAGGATTTCTGGCGCGAGTTCCCCGGCGACGCCGAGGGCCGCAGCTACGCAGAAGCGATCGTGCTCGGCGTGGTGTCGACCCGCGACGCGGTCGACGAGCGCATCACCCGCGCGAGCGAGCACTGGCGTCTGTCGCGCATGACGCGCGTCGATCGCAACGTGCTCAGGCTGGCGACGTGGGAGCTCGTGCACCAGACGACGACGCCGCGGGCCGTCATCCTCGACGAGGCCGTCGAGCTCGCGAAGCGGTTCGGCAGCGAGGACAGCGGCGCTTTCGTGAACGGCGTGCTCGGTCGCGTCGCCGACGACTGCGGGCGCGCAGCAGAGCCGAACCCCGGCGCGTGAGCGAAGGCCGTGGAGCTCCGCTACACGACTCCGAACCTGCGCCGCCTCGATCTTCTCGGGAGCGAGGTGCTCGTCGCAACACTGACGACCGACGAGCGGCCGCCCCACGGCACTGCGGGCCTCGTCGACTGGCGTCTCTCGGGTCGCATCTCGCGGCTGCTCATCGGCGGATTCGCGACCGGCAAGGCCGGCGAGGTGCTCCTCGTGCCGGGCAAGCCGAAGCTCCCGTTCGACAAGATCCTGCTCTTCGGCGTGGGTGACTCGGCGTCGTTCGACGAGACCACGTATCGGGCGCTGCTCGACCGGATCCTGTCGACCCTCGAGGGCCTTCGTGCCCGCACCGCGGTCGTCGAGCTTCCCGGTCGGCACTTCGGCGCGATCTTGCCGGAGCTCGCAGCGGACATCTTGCTCGAGCGCACCGCGGGCCGGCGCGAGCACGATGTGTGGACGCTGATCGAGCCGGCAGAAGCTCAGCGAGCGATAGCGCAGCACATGATCCAGGAACGCCGCCGGGTGCGCACAGAGTAGTTACGTAAGCGGGCGGCCGCTCATGGAACGGTCTTCCGCTCAATTCTGCTATCTTCTAGGCCGTGGTATTCCGGTCCCTGCGGTCCGTACCACCGGCGCTGCTGCTGGTCGTACTCCCCGCGGTCGCGCACGCAGAGGACGGCGCGGGCGCCGCGACGCGTCTCGGGGACACTGCGTGGGCGTTGCCGGGTATCGTGCGCGTCGGGGTGCCCGCGTCCGGACCGACGCGCTTCGCCGCGGCGGGCACGGTGGGATACGGGTTCACGGAGGCGCAATCGTCGTCGGACGGCGCGCATCACCGGCTCTCCGGCGACCTCGCCGCGGCCGTCGCGCCGCTGCCGATGCTCGAGCTCGCGCTGCGCTTCGACGGCCGCTACGACCTTCACCCCGACGATGGCCAGGGCGCGCACGGTGCGGGCGTCGGCGATCCGCGCTTGCTCGCGCGAGCGGGCGCGCGTGCCGGTCAGTTTCTCGTCGGGGGCGAGCTACAGGGATGGTTCCCGGGGAAGGACGCGCCGTCGCTGACGCCCGGCGCCGCCACTCTCGACGCGAACCTTCTCGGCGCGTGGGCTCCGCCGAAGAAGCCCGTCGTCGTCGGCGCGCTCCTCGGGTTTCGTCTCGACAACAGCAAGAACGCCGCGCCGGACCTCGACCGGCTGAGACCCGGTGACCGTATCACCCTCGAGCTGAGTAGCTCGAACGCCGCTCTCGTCGGCCTCGGCGCGTCCGTCGGCGTGGCGCCACACACCGACGTGCTCGGCGAGTTCTCCGCCGACTTTCTCGTTGGCTCGTCGGCACCTTCGGTGTCGAAGTCGCCGATGCGCATCAGCGCCGGCGCGCGGCAACATTTGTCGGACGCGTTCACCGTCGAGCTCCTCGCCGAGGTGTCGGCGAGCGGGCGTCCGTCGCTCGCGCCGGCGGAGCCGCTCGTGCCCCTCGAACCGCGGTTCAGCGTCATGGCCGGGCTCCGCTACCGGCTCCCGTTCCAGAAGCCGCCCGAGCCCGAGGCCCCGAAGCCCCCGCCGGAACCGGTGAAGACGCCGGAGACGGTCGCTCTGCCGCCCGCGGCGACGACGGCGGACATTTCCGTCCATGTGAGTGGTCAGAGTGGCGCGCCGGTCGCGAACGTCGTGGTCGAGGTACACGTCGGGGACAGGACGGAGCGACTGACGGCGGGCGACGACGGAGACTTCGTCGGACACGGCCTTCCGCTCGGGCCCGCGCACGTCACCGTGACCGCCGACGGATTCACCCAGTCGGAACGGGACGTGCAAATCGGCGCGACGAGCGGCGCCGTCGCCGTCGAGCTCGTGCAAGCTCCGCCCTCCGGACAGCTCCGCGGCCTGGTGCGGTCGTTCAACGGACGCGGCCTCGCGGCGTCCATTCGCGTCGAGCCGCTCGGTGTCGAGGGCAAGGCGGACGCCGAGGGGAACTTCACCCTCGACGTGCCGCCCGGAGACTACGAGGTCGTGATCAAGGCGGAGCGCTTCAAGCCGCAGCGCCGCAAGATCCACGTCGATCAGAACGGCGTCACCGTGCTGAACGCGGAGCTCTTCGAGAAGCGCTGATGACCGCGCCGGGCTCGCCACGCAAAGGGACGGAGACGGGGACGCGCGACGTCCGCATCCTCGTCGGTGCGCTCCTCGCCGCGGCGCTCCTCGTCGGCTACGCGGCGACGCGGTGGCTCGTGCAGCGCGGGGACGACACCGTCGCGGTGCTCACGTCGAAGAGCGGGCAGGCCGAGCGTGACAGCGGCGGCAGCGTCGGCGTGTGGCACCCCGCCGAGACGTCCGCGAAGTTCTTCGTCGGGGACGGCATCCGCACCGGCAAGGACTCCGGCGCGAAGCTCGAGCTCGCCGATCACAGCGCGCTCCGTCTCGAGAGCAGCACGCTCGTGCGCTTTCTCGAGCGACCGACGGGGCCCGCGCACCAGCACGTGGACGTGCAGATGGGCGAGGCCGTGCTCGAGACGGGCGGCACCGAGGTGTCCCTCGATACGGACATCGGCGTGGCCGTGCTCGAACCGGGTACGTCGCTGTCGATGAAGAAGGTCGACAAGACGACACGCTACGAAGTCGAGGTGGGGATGGCCCGCTTCGAGTCGAAGAGCGGCGAGAAGACGGAGCTCGCCGTCGGGCAAGCCGTCTTCGTCGACATCGGGACGGCGAAGCTCGAACGCGTCGTGCCGTCCGCGACGGCGAGCGTCGAGCCGCCGACGACGGCGCCGGCAGGGAGCACTGAAACCCCTGAACCCGTGACCCTCGACGCGGACGCTTCCGACGTCACGGCTCATGTCAGCGGCGGCGCCGTGCTGCGCAAGCCCGGCGAGCAGGCGTTCACGCATCTCGCCGCGGGCGACGCGCACATCCCGGGCGGCAGCACGGTGCGACTCGCCGCGGGAAGCTCCGCCGACGTCGCGCGCGGCGGACAGCACGTCACGCTACGCGGAGCGGGCGAGTTCGTCGTGGGCGCGTCGGGCAAGCCGTTCATCGTCACCCAGGGCGGCGGCGTGTCGCTCACCGGAGCGCCGTCGGAGCTCGAGGTCGCGGTCCCCGGCGGCTCCATCGTGGCGCGCCTCGGCGCGAAGGGCGAGGTCGGCGTCGGACGCGACAGCACCAAGGTGAGCGTCACCGGCGGCTCGGCCGAGCTGCGTGGAGAGTCGGGCAACGAGGAGCTCGCGGCCGGCGAAGAAGGCGTCCTCGGCAAGAAGGGCGCGGAGGTGCTGGGGCGCGGTCCCGCGGTCGTCGATCTCGTCGTCGCGGCGGGCGCGTCGTTCGCGGTGCACGATCCGCATCCTCCGACGGCCATCGGATTCGGGACCGGCACGCAGTGTCCGGAGGGTGCGACGATCCAGCTCAGCGGCGCGCCGCGCGTGCGCTCGAACGGCGCGACGACCAGCGTGCTCGTCTCCGGGGGTGCGCACAAGTACGCCATCCGCTGCGTCGGAGCGGCGGAGAAGGACGTCGTCGCGAGCGGTACCATCGCCGTCATCGCGGACGCCGGCACTGCGCGCATTCCACGTACGGCGCCCGCGACGGCCGTCGACACCGACGGACGTAGTTACACGGTGCTCTATCAGAACCTGCTTCCGAAGCTCACCATCCGATGGCCGAACGCGCCCTCGGCGAGCGGTTACACGCTCCACGTCGTTTCTCCCGGCGGCAAGCAGGAGACGCTCACGACGGCGACGCCCGCGTATTCATTCCCTTCCGGCGCGCTCCACGAGGGCGAACACCACGCCTTTTACGAGGGCGGCGGCGCGCGCACGAAGGACACGCGCATCGACATCAAGTTCGACAACGCCGCGCCGACCGCGACATTGACCTCTCCCGCCAATGGCGGCTTCGCGCCGGGGTCCACCGTCACCGTCGCGGGCGCCGCGCTCGAAGGCTGGAAGATTTCCGTCGGGGGGAAGGACCTACCGCTCGACGATCAGCTACGATTTTCGGGTGAAGCGACCGCGCCGGCGGGAGAGCGAGCCCTCGCGATCGAGTTCGTCCATCCGAAGCGCGGCCTACATTACTATCTGAGACGTGCTTCCCCCTGACCGCTCTTCCCGCGTGGGCGCCGCGCGCGCGCCACGCTGCCTGGTGAAGCGGTGACGGTGGGGCCCGGCTCGATGCAGGGCCGGCTCGTCCTCGGGCGCTATCGCATCGTCAAGCAGATCGCGCGCGGCGGGATGGGCGTCGTGTATCTCGCGCGCACCGAGGGCGCGCAGGGCTTCACGCGGCCGGTCATCGTGAAGCGCATCATCTCCGACCTCGCCGAGGACGAGGCGACGGCGCGCGCGTTCGTTCGCGAGGCGCGCATCCTCGCGAACCTGCAGCACCCGGGCATCGTCAACGTCATCGACTTCAACGAAGAGCGTGGCGCGTACGTGATGGTCCTCGAGTACGTGCATGGATATAACCTCGGGCAGTGGCACAAGTACGTCGTCGACACGCGCGGCAAGCTGCCGGTCGAGTACGCGATCTACATCGTGACCCGCGTGCTCGACGCCCTGCAGTACGCGCACACCTTCGTGCGCCCCGACGGCACGCCGATGCCGATCGTCCACCGCGACGTCTCGCCCGGTAACATCCTCATCGACGCCCAGGGGCACGTGAAGCTCCTCGACTTCGGCATCGCGCGCGCGGACGAGAGCGACGAGTACAAGACGCGCGACGGCATGTTCAAGGGCAAGCTCTCGTACTCGGCCCCCGAGGTGTACGACGGCGTGACGAGCCCGCGAAGCGACGTGTACAGCGCGGGCGTCGTGCTCTATCAGCTGCTCTCCGGGGAGAACCCGTTCCGCGGCAAGGACATGGCGGAGATCGTGCGGCGCGTGCTCACGTACAAGCTGCCGCCCATCAGCGGGCTACGCCCCGACGTCTCGCTGGCCCTCGACGCCGCCGTCGAGCGCGCCATGGCGAAGAACCCGCAGGAACGTTATCCGAGCGCCGCGGCGTTCGCCGACGCGCTTCGCTCGGTGCGCGAGCGACCCGAGGACGACTTCGCGACGGAGTTCATCGACGACGTCTGGAACGACTTCAACGGCGACATGGCGGAGAAGCTCAAGCTCGAGCCGCTCCAGGCACGCGACGCCGCGTGGCGAGGGACGCTGACCGGCGGCGAGGTGCCGGGCACCACGTCCGCGTCGCTGCCGGCGCCGCGCGATTCGAAGGCGACGATCGTCGAGCGGAACGCATTCGCCGAGACGACCCAGACCGCGACCGGCGCGCCCGCCGTCTCACGGACGGCGTGGGTCGCGGCGGGTGTCGCCGTGCTCGCCGCTGCCGCCGCGGCGTACGCGTTCACCGCGCGCAAGGACGAGCCCACGTCGCGCTTCGTGGTCGTCGAGCGACAATCGACGACCGAGCCGTCCGCTCCGGTGACGGCGATTGCGCCAGTTCCGTCCGCCATTCCGTCAGCACAACCGGCGGTGACGGCGAGCGTGCCCGAGCCGGCTCCGTCGGAGGTGCCGCCTCCGCGCTCCGACGTCGCACCGAGCACCGCCGGAAAGGCGGACCCGGCGTCGCTGTCGCGCAAGGTGCAAGGTCACCGCGGCGCGATCGAGTCGTGCTTCACCGAGAACGTGAAGGAAATGGACGGACGTCCCGAGGTGTCGGTTCACTTCAGGGTGAATGCGTCGGGCCGCGTCGACGCGGCGGATCTCGTGCCGGCCGCGCTGAACGCCACGCCCCTCGGTCAGTGTCTCATCGGCGTCGCGCGCCGCATCGACTTCGGTGCGCTCACGGAGTCTCTCTCGTTCACGATCCCGATCACGGCCCGTCGCGTGAAGTAGCCGGCTCAGCGAGCGACGAGGACCGGGTCGCAGAACGCCGCGACCGTCTGGAACGGATGAACATTGCCGGCGTCCACCGGCTCGACGCGCAGGAAGTACTGTCCGATGCGAGTGCCCTGCGTGCCCGCGTCCTTGCTCGCGGCAGAGACGTTCAGCCCGACGTCGAAGCCGATGTGATCGCCGGCCGCGAGCGTCCACGTCGTGAGCCCGAGATCGGCCGCGGTGATCACCGCCTCGATGACGTACCCGTCGGGGCGCAGGAACGACGCGAAGCGCGTCGACGTCCAGTCCACGCCGGTGGGCGGCACGGCGTAGAGCTGCCCGCGCATCGTCGGTGTCGCGCCGGATGGAGCGGCGATCACGATCTGGCGCGTCGCAGGGTCGTAGGCCGGCGGCGCGCCATACACGCCGTCGCTGTCGACGTAGAGCTCGAGGCTGTCGCCTTCCCACGGCGGATCGGCGGCCGCCGCCGGAAGCACGACGGGATCGTGCACTGCGGCGTAGAAATAGAGTCCCTCGGCGCTCCAGGCAATGGCGTAGTCCACCGTGGAGTCGGGCGTCGCCCCGACGAGATTGTACGCCACCGGGACGATCCGCCGCGCGACGAGGCCGCACTCGAGCTCACCGTCGATCACCGCCGGCGCGATGAGCTCCGGGATCGCGGCGCACCAGTCGGGCAGATCCTGCGGCGCGCACGACGGCCCCGCGTCCCTTGGCGCGGCGTCGATGCCGGCATCCGCGGCCGGCGCGCCGCCCGACGTCGTGGAGGCGTCCATGCCGCCCGTGCCGGAGTCGGTGCCGCCGCTGGCCGGTGCTCCGCCACTCGCCGGTGCTCCGCCACTCGCCGGCGCTCCGCCACTCGCCGGCGCTCCCCCGGCGCCGGGAACCGCGCCGTCGAAGCCGCCACCGCCGGAATCGACCATGTCCGTGGACGCATCGCGGTCGACGTCGGGGGTCGACAGCGGCGTCGGTTCGTACCCGACGCGCCCGCATGACCACGGCGCGCCCAGCGTCAGGGCGCCGAGGGCCAGCGCGGCACGCAGGCGAAGGCTGCGCCGCGCCCGGTCGTCGCTCGGAAGCATCAAACCCTGGAGCGTATCACCCGAGCCCCGGCTCGCACGCGCCCCTCGTGCACGGCTCCATCTGCGCACCGGGTGCGCGGGTGTGCGCGGCGCTCAGTGAATCTCGACGTGCTTCGGCTTCGCGGGAGCACCCGGCGCGCTAGCTGCGGCCGCGTGCGCCGACGGATACGACGGAGCGCCGGTCTGCGAGCCCTTCACGATGTCGATACCGCCGACCACGGTGCGGTCCGGCGGAAGCTTGTCGTACTCGATGCGCAGACCGTCGTAGTCGTCGATCTCGACGGTGCCGGCCGGACCGCCGTTGGTGACCTGCTCCGTCTTCAGCGGCGGACCGATGAGGCCCTTCACGCCGGTCGGGATCATCATCAACGTCAAGCTGTTCGCCATGCGGCCGTTGAACACGCCGAAGGTGCGACCCTCGGGCGTCGTGGGCCGCTCGACGCGGTGAATGTGGATCTCTTTCGTCGCGCCTTGGTCGTCGAGGAAGAACTCGACGGCCCGCCCGACGTAACGACACGCCGTGTCGGTCTTGAACTCGCAGGGCGTGCCCATCAGGCGCTCGATGGTCGGCACCGTCGCGCCGAGACGGATGGCGCCCACGCCCTGACCCGCGAGGATCTCGAGCGGTGGCCCCGACGGCAGCCGGATGATGTGATCGAGCCCCGGCTTCGTCGCCGTCAAAGCGGGACGAACCGACGTGAGCGGGGCGACCACGCTCGGCGCAGGGGTCGGCCGTGCGGTGTCGTCGGGGGAGCACGTGCAAGCGGTGAACACGAGCGCCAGCACAGCGACGGACGCGGTTCCGGCGAGCCTTCGAACGTGGAGCGTCATTCTTCGGTGAAACCCTCTGCGACGGGCACCCTTCTGCCCGGACCGAACGCCTTGCCGGTGATGATCAATCCCGGAGCGGCCTGCCGGCGCTTGTACTCGCTCCTCCTGACCATGTGAAGTACCCGGCTCACCACCGCGGGGTCGAAGCCCTCGGCGATGATCTCGTCCTTGCCGCGATGTTGCTCGACGAAGAGCTCGAGGATCGCGTCGAGCATCGGGTAGGGCGGGAGCGAATCTTCGTCCTTCTGGTCGGGCCGGAGCTCGGCGGAAGGCGGCTTCTCGATCGAGCTCAGGGGGATGCGCTCGCGCTCGCGGTTCACCCAGCGGGAGAGCTCGTAGACCATCGTCTTCGGGACGTCGCTGATGACGGCGAGGCCGCCCACCATGTCGCCGTAGAGCGTGCAGTAGCCGCACGCGAGCTCGCTCTTGTTACCCGTCGTGAGCACCATCGCGCCGCTGCGGTTCGATACCGCCATGAGCGTCGCCCCGCGGATACGCGCCTGGACGTTCTCCCAGGTGACGTCGCCCGGCCCGGGGGCGCCGAGGCCTTCCACCAGCGGCCCCATCGTCTCGAGCGCCGCACGGAACATGGGCTCGATGTCGAGCACCTGGTAGCCGATACCGAGGTTCTCTGCGAGCACACGCGCGTCGGTGAGCGAGTGCTCCGACGAGTAACGGGTCGGCATCGAGACGCCGAGGACGCGTTCCGGTCCGAGCGCGTCGGCGGCGATCGCGGCGGTGAGCGCCGAGTCGATGCCGCCGCTCAGACCAATGACGGCGCTCGAGAAGCCGCATTTGCGCGTGTAGTCGCGCACGCCCATGACGAGCGCACGATAGGCGGCCTCGGCGCGACTCTCCGCCTCGGGGCTCGTGACGCCCGGCGCGTCGAGCTCGGTGACGAAGCACGACTCTTCGAACATCGGCGCGCGCGCGAGCATCTCGCCGCGCGCGTTCCACACCGTGCTCCTGCCGTCGAAGAGGAGCTCGTCGTTGCCGCCCACCTGGTTCACGAGGACCACGCCGACGCCGTGGCGGCGCGCGAGCTCGCCGAAGAGCCGCGGACGGAAGTCGAGCTTGCTCAGGGTGAACGGACTCGCCGAGAGATTCACGAAGACGTCGGTCGTCTCGGGGCGTACGTCGCCGAGCGGGTTGTCGCGATAGCGCGAACCGATGCCGGGAACCTCCGCCCAGGCGTCCTCGCAGATCGCGATGGTGAACCGCACGCCGCCCACGGTGATCGTCGTCGCGGCCTTCCCCGGTTCGAAGTAACGCGCGTCGTCGAAGACGTCGTACGTCGGAAGCAGGCGCTTCTGCGCCGTCGTGACCACCACGCCGTCGCGCGCAACGACCCCGGCGTTCGCGGTGAGCCCCGAAGCGCCGGTGCCGAGCACGGAACCGAAGACCAGCGTCAAGCCGCGCGGCGCTTCCCGGACGACGCGCTCCGTTTCGCGCGCGATCTCGCGCAGCACCGCGGGACGATCGAGCAGGTCCCTCGGCGGATAGCCGACGATGGAAAGCTCCGAGCCAACGGCGATTTCTGCGCCGCCGCGGGCGGCCATTCGAGCAAAATCGAGCAACCGATCGGCGTTGTGACGGATTGCGCCAATCGTGGGATCGAGCTGCAGCAGTGCGACTTTCATGGGTGGCAGCGCGGGGTTTGCGGTAAAACGCGAGCCGCCTTGCCGAAGACGGTTCCCATCGACCAGCGTCGCTTTCTCTTCATCACCGGCAAGGGAGGCACCGGCAAGACGACGGTGACCGCCGCGCTCGCGATGGCCATGGCCGCGCGCGGCAAGCGCGTGCTCATCGCGGTGTCGGAGCCCAAGGAGCGGATCTCCGAGCTCCTCGGCGTGGCGCCGCTCGGGCAGGACGTCGTCGAGGTCGTCCGGAACATCTTCGCCGTGAAGATTAACCCGGAAGCGGCGATGCGCGAGTACGGCGAGATGATCCTGCGCAGCAGCACCGTCTCGAACGCCGTCTTCGGCAACAAATACGTCCGCGGCTTCTTCGCGGCGGTGCCCGGCCTCCACCAGTGGGCGATGCTCGGCAAGGCCTGGTTCCACTCCACCGAGAAGACGGCGGGAGGCGCCTACCGCTTCGACACCGTGCTCTTCGACGCCCCGGCGACGGGACACGGCCTCGACATGCTCAGGGTGCCGAAGATCATCGTCGACGTCGTTCCCCCAGGTCTCCTCCGGCGCGACGCCGAGCGGGCGTGGACCATGTTTCGCGATCCGCAGCAGAGCGGCGTGGTCATCGTGGCGCTGCCCGAGGACATGCCCGCGAACGAGTCGCTCGAGCTCGCGAGGGCCGTCACGGGAGAGCTCGGATTGCCCATCGCCAACGTCGTCGTGAACCAGGTCATCGACCTCTTGCTCCACGACGCCGAGCGTGAAGCACTGTCCCAGCCGCTCGCGTTGACGCCAGGCGATGCCGGTGACGAGGGCATCGCGGCGGCCATGCGACGCGCAGTGAGCGAGCGCGTCCAGATCGACAGCCTGCGCAAGATGGCCGAGGGCATCGCAGCGCCCCTGGTGACGCTCCCGCGCCTCCTCGAAGATCCGAGTACGCCGGCCGCGATCCGGATCCTCGCGCAGCTCCTCGAAGCGCGCGTCCTCCGCACGGCACAGTGAGCGTCACTCCGGCGTGAGCGTCACTCCGGCGGCGTGAGGCTCTGACGCGACAGGAACTCTGTCACCTCGAACACCCGCTCGTCGGGATCGCCGTCGAACGTGATGCCGATCAGTGACACGGCGAGCCCACTCGGCAAGAACGCCCTCGCGCGGAGCCACGACACCACGCCGTCGACGTCCATCGTCTCGTTCTGACTGCGCTTGAGACGGACGTGCACCGCGTCCGCGCGCTTCACCGGCGTCGGCCCCTTCGCGACGAGCTGCGGGCGCACCACGACGATCACGCCGTTCGGGCGCAGGTGATGCGTCGTGCAGCGACCGGTGAGGAGCGGCCGCGAGTCACCCTGACTCCTCTGCAGCGTCATGAGCACCTCGACGGCGCTGTGTGCCACGAGCCTGCTCGGCTCTTCGGGCATCCGTATCTCGTTGGCGTCCGTCATCCGCCCTCGGTTCTCACCTATCATGACATCGTCCCTCGTCGCCCGGGTAGCGGGGCGTCCTGCGGCGCTTGCGCCCGGGGGGAAATGAGCGGCAACATGAACGCAATGTCTCGGGGAACGGGCACCGCGGGCGCACGAGCGCGGCTCACCACGCTGGTAGCCGCCTGCACCGTCGCGTGCAGCTCGGGCATCGACGGCCTCCATCTTGTAGGTGACTCCCTCGACGGCTCATCCGTCGGCGGCTCGACACATGGCGGCGGTGACGGCGGGAACGCGAACGGCGAAAGCGGCGGCACGAGCAACGGCGGAAACGGCGGAAACGGTGACGTCACCGCCAACGGCGGCGGGCAGGGCGAAGGCGGCAACGCCGAGACCGGCGGAAGCGCCGACAGCGGCGGGAACGGCGGCTCCGGGAACGACCCGGGTGGCGGCGGCGCGACCGCCGGCGGCGGCGTCATGTCCTTCGTCAGTGGTGGACGTAGTAACGGCGGAAACGGTAACGGCGGCCGCGTCACGACCGGCGGCACTGCCGGCGCTGGAATGAGCGGCAGCGGCGGCGCGAGCAACGGCGGCAGTGCCGGGATGGGCATGGGCGGCAGTGGCATGGGCGGCGTAGGGACGGGCGGCATGGGCGCCGGAGGGATGGCAGTGACGGGACCGCTGGATCCCGTGGTCGTCACCGTGCCCGGCTTACCCGGCACCATCACCGCTGCCGCGTGGTCTGCGCCGTACTTCTACCTGCTCGGCGCAAGCACACATCAGTTCTGGCGACTGGACCCTGAAGGGCGCGTCCTCAGCGCACCGAAAAACCTCCCGACCGGAGTCCAGCCGCACGCGTTCGGCGCATCAAGGGACTCGGTGTTCGTGGTCACCGCAACGAGTGCCTACAAGATTCCGGCCGCGACCGGATACACGAGCGAAAGCGGTGCAACCCTCGCAAAGCAGAACCTCGTCGATGCTACCGGCGCCTACGCGAGCGGCTTCTTCCTGATAGGAGACTCCTCGAACTCGGGCTCGACCGTGGCCCAGATGCTGAACGAGGCTTCGGGGACGGTGAGCTCGCAGACCAAGCTCGGTCCCGTCTGGCAAGTAGCGTCGGACGGTGCGAACTTCGGCTTCGTCACCCGGGACACGAACAGCATAATGCGCCTGCACGCTGTCGCAGCGAGCGCCAGTCTCTCTCCTGTCGCATCGCCGTGCATGGGCGGTACCTCGGCGGGGGAGGCAGGAAACCCGTTGAGCGTGTCCGGCCAGACGCTCGCGTGGTTTCGAATCGCTGGCGGTAACAACCTGCTGTCACTCGGCACCGTGTCCGGCGGTACCTGTGCGCCGAAGGCGACGTACACTGCCAACACGAATAGCGATCCCAAGGTCCCAGGGTTGATCGATGCCGACGACGCGATATTCATCAAGACCCTCGCCGGCGGCTCCGGCAAGGTACTCATCCATCATCGCGCGGGAGACGACTCCACCGCGGCCTCGTTCACGCTCGATCAAGCCGTGGGCATCGTCGCGATCGTGACGAGCAGCCACTACGCGATCATCGTCGCGAACGGCGCAACACCAGTGGTTATTCAGTACTAGTAACTAACACTGGTCGTACGCCGACGAAGGTCGACTGAGAAGACTGGTTCGCATCGCGTTGCGCGATTACACGTCTTCACGCGCGTCGGCCCGCGGTGCATTCTGGGGCCGAGTCCGAATAGCGAAAGGGGCGGAATGCGAGCACTTCATCTTTTGAGCGTCGGAGTCCTGACGGCTTGCGGCGTCGAACAGACTCCGCCTGAAGCACTAACGCAAGGCGAAGACAGCGCTGCCTCCAGCCTTAGTCCGAAGCACATCGGCGAGTTGTCACAGGGCGCGCAGTTCGCCGATAAGACCGTCATCAACGAGACGCAACTGCAGAATAACGGCATGAGCCTGCTGCTAACGGCCGACGGCTCGAACCTCACGATCCAGGTGTTTTACCTCGGCGACAAAACGACTGACACGGGTAGGACCATTGCTGCTCCGGTTCTCAAGAATACGGTGTCTCTGGTGACCGATCACACTACGCAGGTGAACGTCGACCTTACTGACCCAGCGTTTGCCGGAAATTACGGTGGGGTATTCTTGAGCGTCATCGGAGGCGGGAGTGGTACTCAGGTCTTCCAGACTTACGTGCAGACCGGCTTCGACATGTGGTCGTCCGGCGGCAGCGTGTTCAGCGGAGCATCATATCGAATTCCTTACTGGAGCGGCTGCACCGGAGTCGTACTCACCATCACGAACCTGAGCAACTTTCCCTTCGACATCCAATTCTCGAATATCGGCACCACCGATCTGCACACTGTCTCGCAGCTCGTTCCATTGTCGACCTATCAGTTCGACTCGAGGCGGTACAACTGGAACGTCTCCGGAACGAGCGCGATCCAGGTCACCACAACCGCCGGTGGCACCGTCTACATGAGCGGACACGAATACCGCGGCAGCACCACGAAGTACCGCGTCGTGCCCGTCAAAGCCGCGCCCTACCCCTAGCGGCGCGCCACGCCTTCCCTCTGCACGCTCCCTGTGCTCGATTCGGCGGGTGAAGACTGACGAGCTGGTTCGGGCGGCGCTGGGTGCGGCCAGGGATGCGAGCAAGGTGTTGCTCGACGGGTATCGGAGTCGGCCCGCGACGCGCGAGAAGGGGCGGCGGGATCTCGTCACTGAGTTCGATACTCGGAGTGAAGAGTTGATCCGCGCGCGGCTCATGCGGGAGACGCCGGGCGTCGCAGTGGTGGGTGAAGAAGGGGGCGGCTCGCCGAGTGGGGTGACGTGGTACGTCGATCCGCTCGATGGGACGATGAACTTCGTGCACGGACATCCTTGCTTCGGGGTGAGCATCGGCGCGGTCGACGAGGATGGGCCGCTCTGCGGTGTGGTGGTCGCTCCTGCGCTCGGGCTCGAGTGGTGGGGTAGCCGTGACGGGGGCGCGTTTCGCAACGGCGCGCCGTGTCGGGTGAGCGACGCCGAGAAGCTCGCCGAGAGTCTGCTCGCGACCGGATTTCCGCCGGATCGCTCGAAGCACCCGGAGAGCAACCTGCCGGCATTCAACGAGGTGATGCAGCATGTGCAGGGAGTGCGCCGCTGCGGTTCCGCGGCGATCGACTGCTGCTTCGTCGCCGACGGAACCTATGACGGGTACTGGGAACGCGCGCTCCACGCCTGGGACATCGCGGCGGGCACTGCGATCGCGCTCGCGGCGGGCGGGCACCTGACGGCGCTCGACGGCGGTCCGGCAGAGCTTGCGCGTGGATACATCGTCCTCACGAATGGACGTATCCACGACGAGCTCGTGGGTCTCGTATCTGGCACGCGCGCGACCAGCGCCGTTTGAGACGGGCTCAGGCGCCGAGCACGGGGCGGCCGACGCCTCGGTAGATGAGGCCGGCCTCGACGATCTCTTCCGCGACGAGCGCGTTACGTCCGTCGAAGACGTGACGGCCGCGCATGAGCTCCTTCACCTTCTCGGCGTCGGGCGAACGGAACTCGCTCCACTCGGTCGCGATGACGAGGGCGTCGGCGCCCTTGCAGGCGTCGTAGGGGTTCGTGAAGAGCTCCACCTTGTCGGCGATGCCGGAGCGCTCCAGCGAGCTCTTCGCGGTCTCGAGAGCTTGCGGATCCATTGCGCGAACGCGAGCGCCCTTTGCGACCACGCGCTCGATGAGCTTCAACGCCGGCGCCTCGCGCACGTCGTCGGTGCGCGGCTTGAAGGCGAGGCCCCAGATGCCGATGACCTTCCCGTCGAGGCTGCCGAGCGCGCTCGTCAGATGGCCGACGAGATCGATCACCGGGGCGTCGTTCGCGATGGTGGCGGCGCGCGACATCTCGAGTCGAATGCCGTGCTCTTCCCCGGTGCGGACGAGGGCGCGCAGATCCTTGGGGAAGCAGCTGCCGCCGAAGCCGAGGCCCGGGTATAGGAAGTGATAACCGATGCGGTGATCGGCGCCGAGCGCGATGCGTACGTCCTCGACGTCGCCGCCTGCGGCGTCACAGAGGCGCGCTATCTCGTTCATGAACGAGATGCGTGTCGCGAGGAGCGCGTTCGCCGCGTACTTCACGACCTCGGCGCTCTTCGGTGACATTCGGAGCAGGCGGTTACGCTGGCGGTTGAACGGCGCGTAGAGCCGCGACAGAAGCTCGAAGGCGCGATCGTCGTCGGTGCCGATGACGATGCGATCCGGCTTCAAGAAGTCGTTGATCGCGTCGCCCTCTTTCAGGAACTCCGGATTGCTGACGACGGCGATGCGACGCTTCGACTCCTTCTCGACGAGGTCGCTGACCTTGCGGTTCGTGCCGACGGGTACCGTGCTCTTCAGGACGAGCGCGACGTCGTTCTTCGCCTTCTGCGACACCTCGCGCGCGACGGAGAGCACGTGAGAGAGATCGGCGGAGCCGTCCTCGCTCGGCGGAGTTCCGACGGCGACGAACACGATGCGACGCCCCTCGATCGCCGCACCGAGATCCGACGTGAAGCGGAGACGCGCCGGGAAGTTTCGGTGAAGGAGGCCCTCGAGGCCCGGCTCGTAGAACGGTACGTGCCCGGCCTCGAGCCGCTTGATCTTCTCCTTGTCGACGTCGACGCACACGACGTCGCTCCCCGCGTCGGCGAAGCACGCACCCGCGACGAGACCAACGTATCCGGTTCCAACGATGGCAATTTTCACTCTAATGACTCCGTCGAAGCCCGTGGCTTCAAGCTTTGTCGTCGTCGAGCTGATGCAGAATAAGCGATGCCCGATCCGACGAGATTCCGAACCAGTTTCTAATCTGATCCACGAGCGCGCGCTCCTCGTCGGCGACTTCGTCGTCTGCCATGGCCACGGCGGCGGCAAGCTGGAACGCGCCCTCGGCGGCTGCTGGAACTGCGGACAGTGTGGCACCTAGCGACATCAGGCGTGCCTCACGCCCCTCGCTAGCCAGCGTTTTCTCGTATTGCTCGAGCATCACCTGGATGGTCCCCTCGTGGAGGACGTCGCCAGCGAGCCCGCGGATGGCTCCGAGGAGCGCCTCCCGCTCGGTGGCCGTGACCTTCCCGTCGGCGGCCATCATCAGAAACAATGTTTCCCCGACGGGGTCGATCCGGGTGAGGGCCGTCCTCTCGTCGTCGGAGAGGAGGCCGGCGCGCGCCAGAGTCTCGTAGGCCGGCGACATGACCGGGCTTGCTCTCCGCCCGCTCTCGAGCAGCGCGTCCCTCAGCCTTCGGATCGTCGCGGTCTCGATCTTCATGACGAAAACGCTACACGCTCACCAAGCACCGATCCAGTGCGCGAGCCCGGGTGCCGGGGAACCCGCCGAGGCGGAAGCGCTGGGCCGCGGCCGCGAAACGCCGAGAATCAGCCTTCTATTTGGATCTGGCCGTTGCCGACGGCCACACACTGACCACCGATGCGGAGCGATTTGATGTCCTCGCCGTTCCGCTCGAGTGTCACGTGAATGAAACTGGGCCGCCCGATCTCGATGCCCTGTTCGCACACGAACGACACCTTCGGCACCGGATCGAGGATGCCCCAGCGCGCGAAATAGCTGACGAGAGGGCCCGCGGCGGTCGCCGTCGCCGGGTCTTCGTGAACGCCGAGACCGGGAGCGAACATGCGGCAATGCGCCGACGAACCCTCGTAGCGGCACTGCAGGGTGAACGCGAGAACGTGCGGGTGCGGCGACCGACGGAGCACGCGCTCCCAGATGTCGAGGCGAAAACGGATGCGCTGCATCGTCTCGAGATCGAGCACCGGGACGAGCAGGTACGGGACACCGCACGAGACGCTCTGCACGGGCATGCCGGCGGGAAGCGCCGCGGGCTCGAGCCCGAGCATCGCCGCGATCGCGTCACGCTCGTTGTAGATCGCTCCGAACTGCGGAAGCGGCTGCTGCATCGTCAGCATCGGCGCTTCCATCGTGACGGAAATAGGGCCTGTTTGTTCCTCGAAAACGACGCGCTGGCGCGCCTTCTCTTGACGCAATCGCTCCTCGAGCGCGAGCGCGTAGGCGGTGCCGATCGTGGGCAAACCACCGGCAGGGAGCTCGGCGAGGGGCGTGAAGATTCTCACCCAGTAGTGACTCGAACGATCACGCGGCGGTAGCACGAACGTCGTCTCGGACAGGTTCAGCTCACGCGCGATGCTCTGCATCATCGCGTCGCTGATGCCGCGCGCGTCGGTGAAGACGGCGAGGGGGTTACCCCCGAACGGGACGTTCGTGAAAACGTCGAGCAGGCGGTAAACGAAGGTCTTCATGGGCGTACTGGGGTTCGGAAGGGTTCCCCCCGACGGAAGTCCATCGCATGCCACCGCGCGCGCGCTGCGTCCATCCTCTCACCGGCGATGGCTCGCGCCGGGCAGGTTCGGCTCGCCCGACCGGGGTGCCTTGCGCCCCCCGGGCTGGTCTGCCAAGTGATGCTTCGTCGAGACCGCTTCATGAAGAAGGTTTTCATAGACGGGCAGGAAGGGACCACCGGGCTCCAGATCCAGGAGCGGCTCGCGCGCCACGGCGGCGTCGAGCTCCTCGAGATCCGGACCGAGCTTCGCAAGGATCCCGGCGCAAAACGCGAGATCATCGCGGCCGCCGACGTGGTCGTCCTGTGTCTTCCGGACGCAGCCGCGGTGGAAGCCGCTGCGCTCGCGCGCGAAGCCGGGACGCGGATCATCGACGCGAGCACCGCCCACCGCGTCGATCCGTCGTGGGTGTACGGATTACCGGAGCTGGCGCCCGGGCAGCGCGACGCGATCCGCCGGGCACATCAGGTTTCGAATCCCGGGTGCTATCCGACGGGCTTCTTGCTCGCGGTCCGGCCGCTCGTCGACGCGGGGATCGTCTCCAGAGAGCAGCCGCTCACCGTCAACGCGACGAGCGGGTTCAGCGGCGGGGGCAAGAAGCTCATCGCCGCGTACCAGGAGCGCGCCGCAGAGCCGGCGTTCGCCTACCGCGCCTACGGCTTGCCGCTCGCGCACAAGCACGTGCCCGAGATGCGCACGTTCGCGTCGCTCGTTCACACGCCGCTCTTCACGCCGTCGGTGAGCAACTACTACAAGGGCATGCTCGTCTTCGTGCCACTCCACGTGAGCACACTGGCGAAGCGCGCCGCGCCCGAGGACGTCCACGCCGTGCTTCGCGACCGCTACGCGAACGAGCGCTTCGTGCGCGTGATGCCGCTCGGTGGCGGTGGCGCGATCGAGGACGGTGGCTATCTCTCGCCGACCGGCTGCAACGACACCAACGACGTCGAGCTCTTCGTCTTCGGAACCGAAGAGCAGGTACTCGTCGTCGCGCGCCTCGACAATCTCGGCAAGGGCGCGTCCGGCGCCGCCGTCCAGAACATGAACCTGATGCTCGACTTCGACGAAACGCGGGGCCTCGGCTGACACGCGGATCTCGCCTCGCGATTTCGAATGCCGCGATGACGGTGCGCCGTCAGCCGGCGGGAATACGCCGGAGCTCTGGCGCGCCGTGTTCGTCGACGTGGACGTAGGGACGGCCGAGGTCGCGCGGGAACGCGAATGAGCCGGTGTTGAAATAGCCGTCGTCGACCATGACGTGGTGCGTGTGCCCGAAGACCACGACGCGCGCGCCGGTCGCCGCGCGAACGCGGGATGCGCCGAGACGGAGCCGTTCGTTCGGAAGATCGCCGTAGCGGTCGTGGCTGCGCAGCACCGAGCCAGCGAGATACGCGAAGCTCGCGAGCGCCATGATCGACGACGCTGCGGGACGACGCGGTATCGCGGTGAGGCTTCCGGCGAGCACGAGTGACGCGAACACGCGGTCGAAATACAGACGGAGAAACGTGTCCCGGCGCGAGAGATGCGTCGGGCGCGGTGCGCCGGCGAGCAAGGTGGACAGCGTGACTCCAGGCACGCCGCTCCGGTCCGCGAAATCCTGCAAGCGCGCGGAACCGATGGAGAGCTCCTCGCTCGCTCGCGACGAGAGGGACGGTCCGGCCTCGAGACAGAGCTCGATTGCCGTCTTGAAGTAGCTCGCGATCATGCCGGGCGCCCGCAATCCGTAGAGACGAAATGCGCGGGAGAGTGCGCGCACGGGCGTCGCGTCCTGGGCGTGGGAGAAATCCGACGCGCCCGTCGCAGCGACGAAGCGGCGTGTGAGCGCGATGCCGAGCGGCTCGCTCTTCTCGTTCCACTCGGCCAGCGGATGCACGGGTGCGTTGTCCGGATCGTAGACGTGGCCGTGCTCGATGTGGAGATCCCCGCGCCGGACGAACCACGGCGACACGGAGACCGGCGCGTCGCTCGCGACGTCGAGCCGCTCGCGGAGCAGGCCGGCCACGTCTTCGTCCCCGAGGGCCGCGTCGTGGTTGCCGGGCAGGACGGTCAGCGTCGCTCCGGATGCGACGTGACGGTGGAGCGCAGCGACGAGCTCCGGTGTCCGCTCGAGCAGCGAAGACAGCAGCGCGGCCTGCGCGTCGTGACGGAGCGCGTACGACAGATCGAACGCGTCGCCGGCGAGGATGATCTCGTGACCCGGGTGCGCGTCCACGAGCCGCGCGAGATCCCGCCCGACCCGGGCTGACGTTTCGGCGCCGAGATGCATATCGCTGACGACGACGAAGGGACGAGTCACGGCTTCCGAGCTCAGGGCAGATCGAGGGCCGCGCAGGCGCGCAGGATGGCGGACGTGCCGTCGAGGGGCGGCGCGCCCATCATGGCGAGTGCGTCTGCGACGTAGGGCGTTTCCCGCATTCCGACCAGCACTGTGGTCACACCGGGGACGCTCCGCACGACGGAGAGGGCCTTCTGCGAGAGCGGCGTGGTGCGTCGTTCTGCCGGTAGGAGAGGATCCAGGGTTCTCCCTATCGTCAGGGTGCGTCGGCGAGATCTATCGGCGGCGCGCTTGCGGAGCGCGAGGAGCAGCGCATCCACCTGCTGCACGTACCGATCGCGGAATTCTTGCCACTTCGGCGCGAGCGGGCCGGTGATCCCGCGATCGAGCGCCGCGACCGTCTGCATGATGCGCGGCGCGACGGCTTGAGTCTCGAGCTCGCGCCACTGTTCGAGGCCGTCGAGCTCCGCGCCGATCGCGCCGAGCTGCTCGCCCCAGCGGAAGATCTCGTTCGGCTTGGGGCCGCCCTCTTCCGCGAATTTGAGCTGCGGCGCGATCGTCCGCGTGAACTCCACCTCGAGCTCCTTGACGGCCTGCACCTGGTCGCTGAACGACGGCGCGTCGGCGTAGTCCGGCGGATCGGCGAGGCGGATGAGCCGGTTCTCGATGATGGCGTTCAGCGGACGGTTCACGAGGACGGCGAGGCCGTGGGCCTCCGCCGCGGCGATCGCCGTCTTCGCGCCGCCCTCCCCGGTGTTCGGCTCGAGGGCCGGGCGCGACTCGAGCAGGTTCAACGGGAGCTGAACGACCCTGAAGTGATGCCCCGCGCCGCCCGCGGCGACGGCCGCTGCAACGCAGCGCTCGACGTCCGTTCCCTCCGCGTCGTCGTGGGGCGCGCCGAACGTGTTGCTCGACAGGCCGTAGTACCGGATACGTCCCTGCTTCACCTCTTCTTCGAGGTGACGGAACGCCTCGGTGACACGCCGGTAGAACTCGGTGCGCGCCTCCTCGAGCGGCATGCGCTTCGCCTTCGCCTCGGCGAAGAAGTACTCCGGGTTGTGCAGGAGACAGACGTCGAGCGTCTCGAGCCCCAGGCGTTCGAGCGAGCGCTCGAGCTGATCCTCCAGCCATTCCGGGTGAATCGAGTGCCAGAGGCCCTCGCCGAGCTTCACCATCTCCGGGAAGGGCTCGCCGGCCTGCTCGCGCGACTCGGCGAGCTCCATGTTCTCGCCCTGCGCGTAACCGATCTTCGACACGACGACGACCGCGTCGCGCGGCACGGTGCCGTCGCGGTCGAGCTCGGTGAGGATCCTGCCGACGAGGCGCTCGGCGTGACCGTCCGCGTAGTTCGTCGAGGTGTCGACGACGTTCACGCCGCGACTGACGGCGCGCGTGAGCGCGTCGGCGTGTTCCTGGACGCGATCGTCCACGCGGTACGTCCCGAAGCCGAGGCGGCTCGTGACGAGGCCCGTCGTGCCGAACGCGGCGTAGGCCGCTTCGCCGCGCACGGGCGAGAGCTTCTCGGCGTAGGCACGCGTCGCCTCTGCCGTCGCGCTGCCGCCGAGCCGCTTCGCGACGATGGAGCGCCCGCGACCGGCGTTGAGCTCCGCCGACGCGCCCTCGAGCACGCGCGCGACGTCCTCGGGCTTCGTCACGGGGGCCTGACACGCGAAGTCCTTGCAGACGTAGAGCGCGGGCTCGCCGTTCACGAGCGTCTTGCCGGCGAGGAGCGGGAGCTCGCTCGACAGCGCGCCCCCGCCGGACGGCGCACCGTGCGCGATGACGTGATTCGGCAGATAGTGACGCGCGACCGCGGCTTCGAGCGCCATGCGGCCCGCACTTCCCGTCTCGCCGACGAACGCGAGCTCGAGGGGGCCCTCCAGCAAGAGATCCAGCACCGAGAGCGTCGTCACGAAGGCCCGCGGTGAGCGCTCGATCTGACGCCCATAAGCGCGGATCGCGGCGAGTGCACGATTCCTGAGATCGTCACGGCCGAGGTGAAGGCCGAGCCGCGCGAGGACGCGTGCTGCGACGGCGTTGGCGCTCGGCACCGCGCCGTCGTGGCCTTCCCGCGTGCGCGCGATGAGCGCTTCGTGTCGCTCGGCGGTCTGGAAGAACGCGCCGTTCTCCGTCCCGCCGAACTCCGCGACCATCCGCTCCGCGAGGCGCACCGCCTCGACGAGAAACGACTCGGCGCCGCCCGCTTCGTACAGATCGACGAGCGCGTCTGCGAGAAAGGCGTAGTCCTCGAGGTACGCGTCGAGATGCGCCTTGCCGGCGCGCGCAGTGCGATAGAGCCCGCCGTCGGAGCGCGACAGGCTCCCGAGGACGAAGCGCGCGGCGCGCTCCGCCGACGTCAGGTAACGGCGCTCGCCGAGCACGCGTGCGCCCTCGGCCATCGCGCCGATCATGAGACCGTTCCACGACGTGAGGATCTTGTCGTCGGTGAGCGGCGGCACGCGACGGAGGCGCGCCGCGTAGAGCTTCTGTCGCGACTCGGCGAGCGACGTACGGAGCTCATCGACGCCGACACCGAGCTCCGTCGCGACCTCGGCGACCGGACGCGGCGTATGAAGGATACTGACGCCCTCCCAGTTGCCCTCCGGCGTGACGTCGTAATAGCGGCAGAAATAGTCGCCCGCGGGCTGCCCGACGATCTCCTCGATCTGATCGGGAGCCCAGACGAAGAACTTGCCCTCGACGCCCTCGCTGTCGGCGTCGGTCGCGGAGTAGTAGCCGCCCTCGGCGTCCTGCATCTCGCGCGCGACGTAGTCGAGCGTCTCGGCCGCGACGCGGCGATACTCGTCGTTCCGCGTGGCCTGGTACGCCTCGAGGTAGACGCGCGCGAGCTGCGCGTTGTCGTACAACATCTTCTCGAAGTGGGGGACGAGCCACGCTTCGTCGACCGAGTAGCGCGCGAAGCCGCCCGCGAGCTGGTCGTACATGCCGCCGCTCTTCATGTGGTCGAGCGTCGTGGTGACCATCTGGAGCAGCGTCGGTTCCACGGTGCGCCGGTGCAGCCGGAGCAATAGCGAGATGGACGCCGACGGCGGGAACTTCGGCGCGGTACCGAACCCGCCGTTCTCCGGGTCGTAAGATCCGGCAAGCTCACTTGCCGCACCGAACATCGCCTCTTCACCGACCGACGCCTCACGCAGGATCTCGCTCCGCCCGCGGACGTGCTCGGTGAGCTCCGCCGCCTGCTCGGAGAGGCGCGTCCGATCCGACTTCCACAGCTCGGCAATGCGCTCGAGCAGCGTCTTGAAGCCGGGGCGACCCTGCCGATCATCGGGCGGGAAGTACGTGCCGGCGTAGAACGGCTGCTGCTTCGGGTTGAGGAACACCGTCATCGGCCAGCCACCGTGGCCGGTCATGGCGACGGTCGCGGACATGTAGATGTCGTCGAGATCCGGTCGCTCCTCGCGGTCGACCTTGATGCACACGAAGTTCGCGTTCATGACGGTCGCGACGTCTTCGTTCTCGAAGCTCTCGCGCTCCATCACGTGGCACCAGTGGCACGCGGCGTAGCCGATGCTGAGGAGGATCGGCTTGTCCTCGCGCTTTGCGCGCTCGAGCGCCTCGGAACCCCATGCGTACCAGTCCACCGGATTGTGCGCGTGCTGGAGCAGGTACGGGCTCGTCTCGTGGGCGAGCCGGTTCGTATGCCGGTGCGGCGCTGGTGGCATGGTGGAGCCGTAGAGCGGAACCCCGAGCGCCGCAATGCAAGGCGAGCGGCAAGGCGAGCGCCGTCAATCGGTGTGCGGCCGGAACACCTTCGACAGCGGTCTCGCCCCGTCGCCACCCGGCTCGTGCCGGGACGCGATGTCGCGCAGCCGATTGACGAGATCGCGCCGCTCGGAAGAGCCGATTTCGCCGGAAATCGAGGCTCTTTCGCAGAAGAACGTGCGACACCCGAACGGCCGGCTGTCGTACACCGAGCAGCGTCCGGAAGCGTCGAGGAGGGCACAGATACGTTCGCTCGCCGCGCTCGTCGTGCTCGAAGCGAGCGGCAAGGCGCGGCGCTTCGGCGAGAGAGGACCGCCGCGGCGACGCACCGCCCGCGTGAGCGCCGCGATCTCGATCGACGTCACGTACGGCTCGCGGCCTGTCACGCCGAACCGGCAGCACTCCGTCGATGCCGGGCAGCTCGAACCTGCGTACGCCGCTTCGACCCGTCGATAGAGCTCCGCGAGCTCGTCGAGGAGCGCCGTTTCGGCCGCGTCGTGGCCGCGCGGCGCCACGTCATCTCCGCTTCACGAGCGCGAACAGATGCTCGCGTCGTGGCCGCCCGCGGAACGCATCGCGGCTCGGCTCGTGAAAGTGCGGGCGCTTCTGCGACGCGACCGCGGCGATCTCGAGCCCTGCGCGGGGAACGAGCCGGTCCATCGTTTCGTCGGCGTAGAGCGCGGAGCGCTGCACCACCGAGTCGGCGATGACGAGCACGGCGCGCGCGTCCTTCTTGAGCACCCGACGGATCGCCACCAGGCTCTTCACGAAGTCTTCTTCCCACGCGGCGACACCCTCGTCGCGATCGCGTCCGCGGAGCTTCCGGCGCGAGCCGATCTCGCCGCGCTCGAACGGCGCGACCTCGAGCCCGAGCCAGCGAAGTCGCGCCGCGTGATGATGCGCGTAATCGTAGACGCCGGGGTAGGGCGGCGACGATACGACGAGATCCACCGAATCGCTGGCCACGTTGTTCAGCTTGCGTGCGTCGTCGATGTAGAGGTCGCTCGCGGGCGCGCCGCGCGGCAAGAGCTCGGCATAGTCGGCGAGCCGCTCGACGAGCTCGGTCGTCTTGTTCGCGAACAGCTTGATGGCGAAGCCGCTCGCGAGCCGCCGCGGCGCGATGCGCTCCGTCGTGTCGCCGGGCTTCTTGCTCACCTTGACGAGGATCGACGAGAACACGAGCTTCAGCGCTTCACGCGCGAACCCCTCCTCTTCGAGCGAGATCCCCTGGCGGAGCCCGTCGAGCTCGAGGAGCATGTGCACGTCGAAGAGCTCCATGTCCTCGCGTCCGTAGCGCTCGGTCGGGCCCGCCTTCGAGATGCGTCGCTCATCCGCGTGCTCCACGGCGCGGAGCGATGCCTCGACGAGTTCCTTGCGCTCGGCTGCCGTCGTGCCGCGCGTCTTCAGGTGCGCGAGCTCGAGCGACAGCGGGTTCAGGTCGGTGCCCACGCCGTGACGGCCGAGGAGCCGCGCCTCCACGAGCACGGTGCCGCTCCCCATGAACGCGTCGAGCACGGTGTCGCCCTTTCCGGAGAGACCGTCGACGAGGCGCGCGGCGGTCAGCGGATGGAGCCGCGCCGCGTAACTGTGGAAGCCGTGCACGTGGGCACGCGTCGACTCGTCGTCGTCGGAGACGTCGAGCGCCGAGCCGAGCGCGGACGCAACCTGGTCGTCGCCCCACACCTCGATCCGACCACCGACGTGGCTGAGGGGGCGCCGCTCACGCCGCTCGGGCGGCGGCCCCTCGGCGACTTTTTCCTCGGCCGCTTGCCTCGCGAGGGCACGCCGCTCGCGGCGGAGGAGCGGTCTCTCACCCGGGGGCTTTCGCCTGGCGTGGGGCGATTTCGGCGAAGATCCGGGCTTTTTCGGGCGGCTTCCGCGCACATTGGGCGCCTTCGGAGGGGGACTCACGCCGCGAGTATAGGGGGAAACTCGACAAAAGAAGGGCAGGGCTATACTCCGGTCCCTTTCATGGTCGCCGAATCGACACGCGCCCTCATCGCGAAACGCCTCGCGGACGAGGTCGGGCGGATCGACAAGGACGCGCCCTTCCGGGTCGCCCTTGCCTATCCGTCACCTTACCGGGTCGGGATGAGCTCGCTCGGCTACCAGCGCGTGTACCGCGAGATCCAGGCGATGCCCGGTGTCGCCTGCGAGCGGGCGTTCCTTCCCGACGGTGCCGACGAGCCGGGCACGATGCTCGAAGAAGAGCCGGTGACATACGAGTCACTCCGGCCGCTCGGCGATTTTCCGGTCATCGCGCTCAGCGTCGCCTACGAGCTCGAGCTCGCGGGCGTGGTCCGGCTCCTCGACGCAGCGAAGATCCCGGCGCTCTCGACGGAGCGAACCGATCGGCACCCGCTGATCCTCGCCGGTGGTCCGCTCACCTTCTCGAACCCGGTGCCGCTCGCGCCGTTCATCGACGCGCTCGTCATCGGGGAAGCAGAGGGCATCGTGGAGTGGGCGATCGACGTCATCCGCGACAGCCCGTCGCGGGACGTCGCGCTCATGACGCTCGCCGCGCATCCTCATATCTTCGTGCCAGTGGTGCACGGCAGCGCGCTGAAGCCCGTCGCAGCCTGCGACGACGCGCTGCTCCCGGCGTACGGCGCGATCCGGACGCCGAACACCGAGCTGTCGAACATGTTCCTCATCGAGGCGGAGCGCGGCTGCTCGCGCGGCTGTCAGTACTGCGTGATGCGCCGCTCGACGAACGGCGGCATGCGCATCGTGCCGAAGGAGGTCGTGCTCGAGACGATCCCGATGGACGCGCGCCGGGTCGGCCTGGTCGGCGCCGCCGTCAGCGATCACCCGCGCATCGTCGACATCCTGCGCGCCCTCGCCGAGCGCGGCGCCGAGGTGGGTCTCTCGAGCCTCCGCCCCGATCGTCTCAAGGAGGAGATGGTCGAGGCGCTGAAGCTCGCCGGCTATCGGACGCTGACCACCGCACTGGACGGAGCGAGCGAGCGGCTCAGGAACCTCATCGAGCGCCGCGGGCGCGAGCCGCACTACGTGGCTGCGGCGGAGCGTGCCAAGCGCCACGGCATGGACCGCATGAAGCTCTATCTCATGCTCGGGCTGCCGACCGAGACGGAGGCAGACATCGACGAGTGCGCGGCATTCATCTCGGAGCTCTCCAAGGTGCTGCCCGTCGCGCTCGGCGTCGCGCCGTTCTGCGCGAAGAGAAAGACGCCGCTCGACGGTACGCCCTTCGCCGGCATCGACGTCGTCGAGGACCGCATCGCACGTCTCCGCAGCAAGCTGCGCGGCAGAGCCGATCTCCGCTCGCCGAGCGCGCGCTGGGCGTGGGTCGAGTACGCGATGTCGCAGGGCGACGAGACGGAGGGGCTCGCCGTCGCCCGCGCGGTACGAAAAGGCGGACGCTTCGCGGATTTTCGCAACGAGCTGCGTGACCTCGGTTACGTCACGCGCGGCCCGACCGGACCACGCGTGCCCGTCGTCACGACTCCGAGCGTGAGCACGCCTCCGCGCAAGCCGATCGGCATCCGTCTCCCGGTCGCTCCGGCCTGAGCCTCGGACGTTGCAATAACGCCTCAGTGCGTCGCGCCCTGTGCGACGGGCGTTCCAGGTTGCGACACACCCCGTGGCCAGTGCAGAGTCCCGGGCATGCGGAGTTCCACGCAAGGGTTGTGCACGGCCCTGTCCTCGAGCCTCGTCGTGGGTCTTCTGCTCGCCGCGACGCCCGCGCACGCGCAGATCCGCGAGCCCGGCAACCACCCGAAGTACTCGGTCGAGCTCGAGCCGCACCTGGTCGTTCAGTGGCAATACGCGGACTGGGACAGCGACGGCATCGGAATCGGCGGTCGAGTGTCGATCCCCGTGATGGACAACGGCCCGATCACGACGATCAACAACAGCTTCGCCGTCGGCGTGGGTCTCGACTGGGCGCACTTCGACGATAACTGTAACGCTTTCTACGGTGTTCGCGTTCGCCCCAACGGGTTCGGCGGCTGCACCGCGAATCACTTCTGGATCCCGATGGTCGCGCAGTGGAACTTCTGGTTCACGCCCGTCGTGAGCGCCTTCGCGGAGCTCGGGCTCGCGATCCAGCACGCGAGCTACGATGTCGCGTGTGACCCGGGTACGCCCACCGGGATCTGTGCGTACAGCGACTCGTACACCCGCGTTCGCCCGGTTTTCTTGGTCGGTCCGCGGTTCACACTGACGAACTCGTTCGCCATCACGTTACGCGTCGGCGTCCCTTACCTGACCATCGGCGGCTCGTTCTATCTGTGACCAAGCCGGTGGAAAGCGCGTTCATCGGCGCTCACCTCGAGCACCCCGACGCGCTTCCGCGCCAGCACGAGTTTCCCGTCCAGGGATGGGTGACGAGCCGCGCGCCGCTGCGGGCCGTCGTCGTGGACGGCTCGACGCTGGTGACGCTCGCGCTCCGTCATCGGCCCGACGTCGTGCAGGCGATGCCCGACGCACCGCACGCGAGCGGCTTCTTCGGCGTCGCACGGCGCGAGCATCTCTCCGGCGGAGAGCTCGCGCTCCGCTTCGTGTTCGAGCACGAGAGCGTCGTCACCCGGTTCGCGCCTCCGCCGGAGAGCCCTGGCGCGCTCGCTGCTCGCGCCGCGCGGCTGGCGCGCGTCTATCCCGTCCTCCGCTGCATCCACTGCAACGGCGCCTTTGCCGAGGCGGGTTACGTCGCCGGCGCTCGTGCCATTCGCTGCGCGAGCTGCGGCACGAGCTACGACTGCTCGCAGGGGCTCTTCGACTTGCTCTCCGACGAGGCGCGCGCGCGGCTCGCGCTCGGCAGCGACGCGGGCATCTCGCGAAACGAGTACGAGCCCGCCGCTCTCGCGTTCGTGAACGAGCACCCAGACGCGCTGATCCTCGACTGCGGCGCGGGCTTCCGCAACGTCGAGTTCCCTCACGTCGTGAACCTCGAGGTCGTGCCCTACCGCAGCACCGACGTGCTCGCCGACGGCGAGCGTCTTCCATTCGCCGACGCGTCTTTCGACGGCGTCCTGTCACTCGCCGTCCTCGAGCACGTCCGCAACCCGTTCGCCGCGGCAAAGGAGCTCCTGCGCGTCCTCAAGCCGGGCGGCAAGCTCCTCGCCGTCGTCCCGTTCTTGCAACCGGTGCACGCCTACCCGCACCACTACTTCAACATGACCGCCGACGGCCTCGCGCGCCTCTTCGAAGGCGAGCTCGACGTCGAAGCGCAGCTCGTCCCCGACAGCGGCCTCCCCATCTGGTCCCTCTCCTGGATCCTCCGAAGCTGGGCCGAAGGCCTCCCCGCCCCGACGCGCGACGCCTTCCTGAACCTGCGCGTCGCCGATCTCGTCGGTGGCGGCCACGAATATCTCACCCGGGATTTCGTACGCGAGCTCCCCACCGAAAAGAACTTCGAGCTCGCGTCGACGACGTTGATTCTAGGGACGAAGCGGGGGGCGCGCGATTGAGAGATCTGGGTGGCCCCCAGGCACGAGTTGGTCGGGTCCGTCAGCATTCCGGTCGTCGTTGCGTTTCTCCGAGGTGTTCCGAGCGATTGAAAGTCGCTCTAACGTCGGCTGGGACTTCGACCTTCGTCCCGCGCGGCGTCAAGCGGGGGCGCACCGCGCAGTCAATCTGGACAGCGCGTCTCGCACGATCCGTTCGATGTTCATCGCTGGCACCTCAAGCTTGCGGGACTCGGCCAGCGCTCGACGGACCTCGCCTTCTCGAAAGCCCAAACCACGTAGCGCGGCGAAGGCTTTGGCCTGCATCTCCACCGCACTCGGTTCCGGTGCCTGTCCGTAGTCGCGTCCGTCGGCATGCCGGAGTCGAATCCCCGCTGCGACGCTGCCGGAGACGACGAGCTCACCACGATGTGCGGCGCGATGATGCGCGCCGCAAAGCGTAGTCAAATTGTCAGCACCGTGCCCGCCACCCTCCGAACGCTTCCGCGTCCGCCGCGGCGCGCTCGCCGGCCAGGAGCGACAGCGCTTCGTGCGCCCGAACCCATTCGCTTTTATCGCCGGAATCCTCGTTCGCTTCGATGTTGGTCCCCGCCATGACCAAGCAATACCACGCTTATTCCCCGCCTCCGTATCGTCGCGCAGCTCGCCTTTCGACGAGCAGATCGTCTTCGGCGCCGCCCACCGCGTAGAAGCTTCACGCGGCCTGATGTCGAGCGGCGGAGCACCGGGTTAGCGGCACACCTCGATCTCGAGCCCACCGTCTCGCGGAATCACGTCAAGGCCATTCGTCGGTCCGAGCACAATCGGCCATGTGGCCATTCCGGTGGCCAAGCCTACGCCGCGCTCGTCCCGTCTCCTGTCCGTTGCTCCGGGCAGTTCATCCGGTGCAATCAGGCCGTGCCCCTTCCGGCCTGCGTCGTAACGACGATATCGGCATACGGTTTCAAGAGCGCGAAGTGCGCGGAAATCGCGCGCCGCGGAACGACGAGCCGCCGGTACTTCGCGTCGCGATGGGAGCACACGTAGAAGCCGCGACTCACGGACTCGAAGCGCTGCGCGCGGCCTTCGATACGACTCTTTCCAGCTCCGTCAGATCGAACGGCTTGGACATTTTGCGGTTGGGGACGGTGGCGAGGAATGCGGCGGCGCGCTCGGTGAAGGCGCCGCCGGTCATGAAGACGATGCGCTCCTCGACGCCGGGGCGCTCGGCGCGGAGGGCCGTGTAGAGGTCCATTCCGGACATGCGCGGCATGAGGAGATCGCAGAAGATCAGATCGAACTCCGCGCCGGAGAGCACGAAGTCGAGCGCGGTGCGCGCGTCGGTGGCGACGGTGACGTCGTGGCCGTCGGCGAGGGTGCGGCGTAGCATGTCCGCGACGAGCGGCTCGTCGTCGACGACGAGGACGCGCGCGCGGGCACGGCGCGCGGACGTTTCAGCGGGGAGCCCGACCGTCGACGGCAACGCCTCTTCCGGCGCGGGCGCGAGGCGCGGATCGTCGTCGGGGAGAGCGGGCAGCGCGATGCGGAACGTCGTGCCCCTGCCGACCACGCTGGTCACCGTGATCTCGCCGCCGAGCGACTTGACGATACCGCGTGAGATCGGGAGCCCGAGCCCAGTGCCGAGCCCGCGCGGCTTCGTCGTGAAGAACGGATCGAAGACGCGCCCGAGGATCTCCGGCGGGATACCGGCGCCGCTGTCGCGCACCTCGACGACGACGTTGCCGCCTTCGCCGAACGCCGTCACCCGGATCTCGTTGTCGTCGGGCCGGCCTTCTTTGATCGCGTGCCCTGCGTTGACAAGCAGATTGACGAACACCTGCTCGAGCCGCGTCGGGCTCGCGTCGACGTGAGGGACGTTCTCGTACACCTCGACGACCCGCGCGCGACGGCGGAGCTCGACTCCCGCGACCTTCAGCGCGGCGCTGAGCGCCTTGGGCACGCTGACGGGCTCGCGGTTCGTCTCCTCCGGGCGCGCCAGCGTCCGCAGATCGCCGACGATGGTGCTCACTCGACGCGCACCGTGCTCCGCCTCGGCGAGCCGCTCGAGAAGGCCCTCGAGCCGCGATTCGTCCCCATCGAAGCGCGGGAGCTCGCGCATCAGATACTGCAGATTGAGCATCAGGTACGCGAGCGGATTGTTGATCTCGTGAGCGACGCCCGCCGCGAGCGTCCCCACCGACGACAGGCGATCGGCGCGGACGAGCTGCGCTTGCACGCGGCGCCGCTCGCTCAGATCGTGTGCCACGCCGAGGAGCGCTTTCTCGCCGCCGAACTCGATCAGCATCGCGTTGAGATCGACGAGGACCTCACGCCCGTCCCTGTGAAGCAAGCGGATGCGCGTCACCGGAACGGGTGAGCGCGTCGAGAGGATCAGCGTCACGATCTGCCGCGCGAGCGGCCGATCGTCGGGATGGACGTGCTGCCGGAGCGGGATGCTCGTGACTTCTTCCATCGTGGAGTAGCCGAGCAACCGGATCGACGCCGGGTTCGCGTAGATGAAGCGCTCTCGCGTGCCGAGCCCGATGGCGCCGGGAGCGGCGTCGAGCAGACGGCGAAAGCGCGCCTCCGACTCGGCGAGCGCGCGCTCCGCAGGCTCGTCTTCCGGCGGCTCGTGGAAGAAGAGCACGACCGCGGCGCGCCCCTCGACGCTGGTGCGGCTTCCGGCGAGCCGCGACGAGCTTCCGTTCACGAACCGTGCGTCGAGAGATAACGTCGCGAGCGACGTATCGGCGAGCCACGCACCGAGCTTCGCCGTCGCTTCAGCGTCGAGCCCCAGCTCGAACGGAACGACGCCCGGCGCGCGGCCGAGCAGCGCCTTCACGCGCTCGTTCGCGAACACGCACACGTACACGCCGTCGACGACGTGCGCGACGACGATGCCGACATTCGTCTTCCCCAGAGCATCGACCGGCGTGGGAGCGACGGCCGGCTCCGGCGGCGCTTTGGAAGAAGGCTCCACGGAGGGAGCACTATACCGCTCGCGCGACGCGGTTCCGGGACACTAACCGGGCGAGAAACGACGTGAGTCCGCCCGTTTGTCGAAAAACGCCCCATGCCGGTGTTGCCCGGCACCGTCGCTCGTTTTAGATGTGTGCTCCCGATGAAGCAGTTCTCCCAGCTCATCCAGGCGGCGTTCATCGTCGTCGCCGCGCTGGCGGTCTACTCCTTCGTCACCGCCGCGCGAGACGGCGAGCGCCGCCGGCTCTGCGCGCCGCTCTGTCATCTTCACCCGAACTACGCGGCGAAGAACCGCATCGCACCGGACTTCGATCGGCCGAGCACGGGACCCGCGGGCGACGGACCGCTCCGGCTCTCGCAGTACCGCGGCAAGGTCGTCGTCCTGAATTTCTGGACGAAGAACTGCCGTCCCTGTCTCGAGGAGATGCCGTCGCTCGCCACGCTGACGCAGTCCCTGGCGAAGGATCCCGACGTCGCGATCGTCACCGTCTCGACCGACGACAGCGTCGAGGACGTGAAAGCCACACTGAAATCCGTGCTGGGCGGCCCGCCCCCCTTCGCCGTCGGTGTCGACCCCGACTCGGACGTCGTCGCCGGCAAGTACGGCACGAAGCTCTATCCCGAAACATGGCTGATCGATCGGAAGGGCGTCATCCGCGCGCGCTTCGACGGAGCCCGGGACTGGACGAGCCCGCTGGTCCACGATCTCATCGACGAGCTGAAGGCGCCTCTCTCGTGCTCCGTGGAGATGGAGAACGGCCGCTCGACTGGCGAGGACGCGACGACGTGCGAGGACATCGAGGGCTGAGACGTCGTCCGTCCTGACCAAACCGTGACGGACATCTGACGCTACCGTCGGGGCCCTTTCTCGTAGCTTGGACGGGTCGCATGAGCTTACCCCTGCCGATCATCGGGTTTTTCGTGGCGCACTGGGTCTCGAGCGTCTTCTTCCAGACGTTCTATCTGCACCGGTACGGCGCGCATCGCATGTTCAAGTTCGCTCCCGGCTGGGAGCGCTTCTTCCACCTGATGACGTATCTCTGTCAGGGGTCGTCGTTCTTGAACCCGCGCGGCTACGCGATCCTGCACCGGATGCATCACGCCTTCTCGGACACCGAGGGCGATCCCCATTCGCCGCGCGTGTCGGGGAACCCCGTCAAGATGATGAACCGGACGCGGGACATCTATCGCGACATCAACGCAGGAAGGTATCCGGTCGAAGCGCGCTTCGACGGTGGCTACCCGTCGTGGCCGGCGCTCGATCGATTCGCGTCGCGCTGGCTGTCGAGCCTCACCTGGGGCGTCGCATACACCGGGTTCTATCTCGTGTTCGCGACCGCGAGCTGGCAGTTTCTCCTCCTGCCGTTCCACTTTTTCATGGGGCCCGTTCACGGCGCCATCGTGAACTGGTTCGGGCACTGGGTCGGCTACCGCAACTTCGATCAGGACGACGAATCGAAGAACACCCTGGTGTTCGACTTCCTGACGATGGGCGAGCTCTTCCAGAACAACCATCACCGTTATGGCGCGCGGCCGAACTTCGCCGTGCGCTGGTTCGAGATCGACCCCTCGTACCCCGCCATCAAGCTGTTCGAGAAGCTCGGAATCCTCCAGTTCACGAGCGACACCAAGCGGAGCGCCACCGCGCCCGAGCTGTCCGTTTCCCCGGCAGAATAGCGGATCGCGCCTCAGTGGCGTTTTCGGTTGAGCCGATGTCGCTCAGGGGTAACCCTCTGCGCCGGTGTGGAGCCTTCGCCGACTAGCGCCGGAACGAGCCGTGGTCCTCGCCGCGGGTCTGCTGTCGTCCGTCTACACGCTCGCGACGCTGGCGATACAGTACGAAAACGGCTCGCTGCGCGGCGACGACATCGTCTACTTCTCCGAGGCGCGGCGCACTCACTTCCTGAGCTTCATCGGCGAGCCGATCGACGTCCACGCGGTACCGCTCCACCGTGCGACCACGTATCTGGTCACACTCTTCGGAAGGCCCGACTACGACGCGCTCCTGCTCGCGATGACCGTGGTTCACGTCGCTGGCGTCGTGCTCCTCTATCGAGCCCTCGAGCGGTTCGCGCCGAACCCGGGCAACGCCGTGGCGACGTTCTGGTACGCCACGTTCGTCTATCTCGGCACCATCTTCGGATGGTGGACGTCGGCGGCGCACCGGCTCCCGTATCTCGCGTTCTTCGCGTCCGCGCTCTACGCCTATGCGCGCTTCCGGCAGGAGCACCGGGCGACGTGGGCCGCCTGCGCTGTGCTCTCGATGGTCTCGGCCGTCGGCTTCTTCGAGAAGGGCGCGCTCTTTCCGCTCATCCTCGGAGCCGTCGAGGCGTCGCTCTGGTTCGAGACCGACGCGCGCGATAGAAAGACGAACTTCGCGCTCGTTGCAGGGCTCGGCGCGCTCACACTCGTCTACTTCGTGGCGTGGCGCTGGGCAGTGGGCGAGAGCTGGTCCGCGCTGTCCGCCACGCCAAGACACGCCGTCACGTACGCCGTCGCGAGCTACCGCATGCTCCTGTCGGCCAGCGTCGGGCGCGTCGCTGACTGGTACTTGCCGGCGCTGCTGCTCTGGGCGTTCCTCGTCGTGGTGACGATACGACGGGCGCCGCGTACCGCGCTCATCTGGGGCGGCGCGATCGTCGTCACGACGGTGAGCTTGCTCACGACGGGGATCTCCGTCGCGCGTTCCCAGGTGTGGGGCGAAATGCTGCCCTACTACTCGCATCGCTATTACCCCGACGTCATGTTCGTCCTCATGGTGTTCGTCGCGCTCGTCTGGCAGCGCGCGTACCCGAGCGGCGCTCAGGCGCTCCGCGGCCGGCGTAGCCGCTGGCTCTCGGCGGCGTCCGCGCTCATGGCGATGACGGCGCTCACACTCGTCTCGACGAAGAGCGCCCTCGACCTGCAACACGGGTTCTACGCGCCCACGCGTGAGGGCAAAATCTACGAAGACAACGTCGTCGCCGGCATGGAACAGCTCAAGGCAGAGCACCGCCCCTTGAACTTCGTCGACGGCACGGTCCCCAGGCACCTGAACCCGATGGGCGGCGACGGCGCACGCGTCGCCATCCTGCTCCACGCCCTCGGCTATCACGCCCACTTCTACGACCTTCGCACCGCAAAGCGCGGGCGCGGGGTCTACCGCATCACCGATACCGGCGAGCTAGCACTCGTCTCCAGCAAATAACGCGCAACGGTTTATGGGGGAGCCCTCCACGCCGCGCGCGTCGGCGTGCACCGCTTCACGAGAGCGCGGCGCAGCCTTTTACGGGAAAACTTTGCGATGTACCTGAGAAGTACATCGCAAAGTTTTCCGCGAGAGCCCCTATGAGCGCGCCGGTGATGCCAGGTTCCTGAGCGCCGTAGTCGCGGGGCGATCGGCATCGCGGGAAAAGCGGGTAATGAGCGGCGCCGAGGGGGCGCGGGTTACTTCCCTTCGTACTCGCAGCGGGCGTCGCAGGTTTCGTGGACGGTGATGCGCTCGAGGGACGGGAGGGACGGCTTCATCTTGTCCCAGATGTAGCGGGCCAGATGCTCGCTCGTGGGGTTCTCGAGGCCGGGCACTTCGTTGAGATAGTTGTGATCGAGGACGTCGTAGAGGGGGCGCCAGACCGCCTCGAGGATGTCGTAGTCGATGAACCACCCGGTCTCTTCGTTGACGGGGCCGGCAACGGTGAGCTCGACCTTGAAGCTGTGCCCGTGGAGGCGCTGGCACTTGTGTCCCGCGGGGACCTTCGGAAGCCGGTGCGCGGCTTCGAACCGTAATTCTTTGACGAGTCGGACGTTCACGAGGCGGGCACCTTAGCAGCAGGGGGAACGGAGGCCAGGAGCGCCGACAGCGCGGCGCCGCGCGAGAGGAGCTCCTTCGCGAGGAGTCGCGCCGCCTTGCCGCGGTGCGACCGCTCGCTCTTCTCCTTGTCGCTGAGCTCGGCGCTCGTGCGCCCCACGTCGGGCAAGTAGAGGAGCGGGTCGTAGCCGAACCCGTTCTCGCCCTTCGGCGACGAGGCGATGACGCCCTCGTAGGTCCCGGTCGTCTCGACGAGGACGCGCCCCTCGGGCGATGCGACGCACATCGCGCACACGAACCGGGCGGTGCGGTCCGCCGATGGCAATTCGGCGAAGGCGCGGAGCAGCTTGTCGTTGTTGGCGCGGTCGCGCGCTTCACGGCTGCCGGACACGCCGGCGTAGCGCGCCGAGTGCACTCCGGGAGCGCCCCCGAGCGCGTCCACCTCGAGCCCCGAGTCCTCGGCGAGACACGTGAGCCCGGTGGCGCGCGCGTACGCGACGGCCTTGAGCTTCGCGTTCCCCATGAACGTGTCCGCGTCCTCCTCCGGCTCGGGTGGAACTGCGGAGAGCGAGTCGAGCGAGTGCACGAAGATGCCGAGCGGCTCGAAGATGCCGCGGAGCTCCCGCACCTTGTGAGGATTCGTCGTCGCGAACAGGACCGCCAGCGCACCTTTCATGGCCGCCGAAGCTTATTCAGCGCCGGCCGGGACGCGAGCCCCGACGTGAATCGTCACACCGGTTTCTTGAAGACGCGGAACAGGTAGAGGAGCGCCGGCAAAAGCAGCGCCGTGCCGGCGAGGAGCGCCGGAATCACGGCGGCCACGACCTCGCTCCGTGCGCCGGCGTTCCCGAGCCGGACGTCGGGAAGGACTATCGCGCCGCGCATTGCGAGCCCCCACCCGACGACCACCAGAGCGACCTGGACGACCACCGCGGCGCGGGCGAGCCGGTACCGTCGCACGACGAGCGCCACCACGACGGCCGAGGCGGCGAGCGCCGTCGCGACCTGGACCGCGACAGCGTACGAGGACGACGCGAGGCTCGCGTAGAGCGCGGGCGCGTCCCATCGCGACAGCCAGAACACGACGGCAGCGACCATTCCAGTGGCCACTTCTAGCGCGAGGGCGCGCGCCCTGAAGTCACCCTGCACCGCGACGTCGGAGTCCACCGTGAGGTAGACGGCGGCGAGGAGCGCGAAGAGGAACACCGCGAAGACGCCGGTGCCGACCGCGAACGGCGTGAGCCACCCGGCGAAGTAGTCGCTGGTGACGTTCTTGCCGTCCCAGCGGATCGCGCCGGTGGAGAGCGCGCCGAGACTGTCACCGAGGAACACCGGCGTGAGCAGGCTCGACACGCCGAAGACGCGTGCCCAGCCCCGTGTACGGTCCACCTGCCGGAGATCGTACGAATAGAAGACGAAGCTCGAGCCACGGAACACGATGCCGAGGAGCGCGAGGGTGATCGGCACGTGAAGCGCGACGCTGACCACCGCGAACGCGCGCGGGAACGCCGTGAACATCGCGACGATGACGAAGATGAGCCAGACGTGGTTCGCCTCCCAGATCGGCGCGATCGCCCGCTCGACGGCGTGACGCTGCTCGTGGGCTCGCGGACCGCGCGCAAAGAGGTGCCAGATGCCGCCCCCGAAGTCGGCGCCCGCCGTCAGGACGTAGGCACAGACGCCCGCGCCCATGACGAACCAGAGGAGCTCCGCGGAGCTCACGCCGGACCCTCCGCGTCGTGCGGGACGCTCCCGACGTGGCGGCGGAGGAGCACGAGCACGACGACCCCGAGCATCACGTAGACCGCGGTGAACGTCGCGAACGGGATCAGCAGGTGCGGCACCGGCGTCACCGCGTCGGCCGTGCGGAGCACCCCGCCGATGATCCACGGCTGGCGCCCCACTTCCGTCACCGTCCACCCCGCCTCTATCGCGACGAGCCCGAGGGGCGCGACGACCACCGCGCCGCGAAGGAACGCCCGGCTGTCGAACGGATCCCGCTTTCGCACGCGCTCGAACAGGGCGAACGCGACGAGCCCGAGCATGCACATCCCGGAGCCGACCATCGCGTCGAACGCGAGGTGCGTCACCGCGACGGGCGGCCAGTTCGTCTCCGCGACGCTGTCGAGGCCGGTGACGGTCGCGTGCGGGTCGCCCTTCGCGAGAAAGCTGAGGACGTAGGGAATGCGGAGCGCGCCGTGCACTTCCCGATGCTCGGTGTCGGCGATTCCGCCGAGCACGATGGGCGCGTCCGCCGTGGTCTCGAAGTGCGCCTCTGCCGCCGCGAGCTTCACCGGCTGATACTTCGCGATGTTCTTCGCCGCGAAGTCGCCGGAGAAGAGCTGGAGCGGGATCGCGACGGTCGCGAGACCGAGGGCGATCGCGCCGGCACGACGATGAAAGACGCTCTTTGGCGTACGGAGGAGCGCCGCGGCGTGGATGCCGAGCACCGCGAAGGCGACCGCGGCGTAGGCCGCGAGCACCATGTGCATCGCCTCCGCCGGGAACGACGGGCTGAAGAAGGCACGCACCAGGTCGAGCTCCACGAGCTCACCGTCTTTCACGACGAAACCCGCGGGCGTGTTCATCCAGGCGTTCACCGCGACGACGAAGACGCCGCTCGCGAGCCCGGAGACGGCGACCACGACGCCCGCGACGAGATGCGCGCGCTGCGAGACTCTTTCCCATCCGTACAGGTACACGCCGAGGAAGATCGCCTCGAGGAAGAACGCGAACCCTTCCAGACTGAACGGCATGCCGATGAGCGGACCGGCGCGCTCCATGAACCGCGGCCACAGGAGCCCGAGCTCGAAGCTGAGCACCGTGCCGGACACGGCGCCGACAGCGAACAGGATGGCCGTGCCCTTCGCCCAGCGGTGCGCGAGGTCGAGATACACGGCGTCACCCGTCTTCGCGTGGCGATACTCGGCCGCGACCATCATGACCGGCATCGCCATGCCAATCACGGCGAAGACGATGTGAAAGCCGAGCGAGACGGCCATCTGCAGCCGCGCGGCTAGAAGGTCCGGCACACTCCTTTTCTAAGGTGGGACCGCGCGATTCGCAATCACGAGAAGCCCGTACGGACGCTCCTTTCGTTCGCGCTCCACGCGGGTGTATCGTCCGCGTCGATGACGAAGCTCGAAAATCAGGTGGTGTTGATCACGGGTTGTTCGACGGGCATCGGCCGCGCGCTTGCGCTCGAGCTGAAAGCGAGCGGTCACCGGCCGTTCGCGACCGCGCGAAAGCTCGAGGCGATAGCGGATCTCGCCGCGCAGGGCATCGAGACGCTCGCCCTCGACGTGAAGGACACGGCGTCGATCGCGGCGGCCGTCGCCACCATCCGGAAGAGCGCCGGCCGGATCGACGTGCTCATCAACAATGCCGGCCAGAACGCCTTCGGCCCGATCCTCGAGCTGCCGCTCGAGCGGGTACGCTCCACGTTCGAGACCAACGTCCTCGGGCTGCTCGCCGTCACCCAGGCCGTGTTTCCCGTCATGGCCGCACAGCGCGACGGGCTCGTCGTGAACGTCGGAAGCGTCGTCGGGATCCTGCCGACGCCGTTCGCCGCCGCCTACTGCGCGACGAAGAGCGCCGTGCACATGCTCTCCGAGGTGATGCGGATGGAAGCGGCGCCGTTCGGCATCGACGTAGTCGTCGTGCAGCCCGGCGGCGTGAAGTCGAGCATCGCCGACAACGCCGCGCACGACATCGCGCGCTTCAAAGCGCCGCCGTCGCTCTACCACCGCGTCTACGCCGGCATAGAGAAGCGCGCTTACTCGTCGCAGGACGGACCGATGCCGACAGAAGACTTCGCGCGCGAGCTGGTCCTGCAGGCGTTCGTCGCGCCGCCGCCGCGCGTGATCCGCCTCGGCACCGGCTCCGACACCCTGCCGCGCTTCGCGGAGCTCGAGGGCGAGAAGCGCGACGCGATCCTGTCGAAGAACTACGGCCTCGACACGCTCGCCGACTGAGCACTCGCGACGACACGCCGCTCACCGGCCTCGAGGGACGTCGGTTCAGCGCGACTGCAAGTTGCTAGCGCCGACGGAAATTTACGCCACGGAAACATCCCAGGCTGGCCAGTCAACATGCCCGTAGAGCTTCGTCTTTTGCCACTTGGCGCCAAACGACGGAGGGCGTCTAGACGGGACCATGCAAGCGTGGAACGTTCGGTACAGCGGAGTGGTTACGGTGTCCGAAAGGAGTCTGCGTATGGTTTCTCGTTTTGCTACGGCGCTAATCGCCGTGTGCTCGATCGTCGCTGCGGGTTGCTCGTCAGATGCTCCCACCCACGGTTCTTCCACGAAGAAGCCGGTCGTAAAGGAAGCCGACGGCGCTGCGCCGACGGGCACCGATGCGGGCGGGGCCTGCGACGACAACGCCCTCGCCTCCTCCACGGTTCCCTGCAATCCCACCGGCAACCCTTGCAACATCAATAGCGGGTACCCCGGTGACGAGTACTGCATTCCCCCGCCCCCCGCGGGCAAGGGCATCCAGATCCACTTCGGTCCAAAGAGCTATACGGACCCGGCAGAGATCGCAAAGTACATCATGAACCCGGGCGAGGAGTTCAACGCCTACGGGATCGCGAACATCGATGCACTCGACGACCACTACTACAACTACACGCAGATCCGCATGCGTCCGGGTTCGCATCATCTGATCAACACGCTGGTCACCGGTGACGACCTGACCGAGGGCTACGTCCCCGACGGCGTCGGCTGCCCCGGGACGCCCGTCGGCGGCTTCCCCGGCACGCAGAACCTGATCCGCAACATGCCGCCGAACGGCGTCGAAGCGCCGGAGAACGTGGGCCTCGGCAGCAAGCTGCCCGGCAACGCGAAGCTCTGCCTGAACCACCACGCCTACAATCTGAACGGCGACAAGCCAATCTTGCGCGAGGTGTGGATCAACGTGTGGTTCGTCGACGAGGCGGACGTCACGCAGAAAACGTCGTCGGTGACGATCTTCGCCGGACCGTGGACGGGCATCCCGCCGCACACGTCGACGGTGCTCAAGGCCAACACGACCGTCAACGGCGATGGTCGCATCATCAACATGTTCGGTCATCGTCACGTCGCGACCGACCGCTTCGCGGTGTGGAAGAACGACGAGCTCGTGTACGACTCGTGGAACTGGCAGGAGTCAGTCGCGTACGACTACGACAGCATGACGCAGAACCCGGCGCTCGATCCCGACAAGAAGACGGACGGCGCGACCTCGGGCATCTTGCCGGTCACCACCGGCGACAAGATCAACATCGAGTGCGACGTGAACAACCAGACCGACAACACGCTCTACTTCAAGAACGAGCTGTACACGGGAGAGATGTGCATCCTCTTCGGTTCGTCCGTCGGCGTCGGTATCCAGGGAGGTAACTTCCCGGGTGGCGGCGTGCCTCCGGGCGCCGAGTGATCCGCGTCACGAGCTGAAAACAGCCCGAGAATACGGCGGCCCTCCGGCGCGAAAGCGACGGGCGGCCGCCGAACTCTTTCCATCGGATGGTTAAAGAGAAATCGCGGGCTCGTGGGCGTAGACTGACGGAGTGAGCTGGGGAAGGTTCGCCTGCGTCGCCGCCTGCATGCTCTCGTGCGCGTCGCTCGGCTGCTCGTCGTCGGATCATCCGCCGCTGCTCGATCCGAACGGCGCTCCGGCGAGACCCACGGCGCGCATCCCGGAGCGCGGGGCGGCGTTCCACCCGATGGAGTGCTGGGTCACGCCGCCCGCGGAATACGCGGTGGATTGCGGCACGGTGACGACCACCGGGCACTCCGACGGAACCGGCGGCACGGTGGAGCTCGCCGTCGCCGTCGTCTACAGCAGCGGCGAGCACGTCGCACGCGAGCCGGTCGTCTTCCTCGACGGCGGGCCCGGCGCGGGCTCGCTCCAGGGCCTTCTCACCGACTCGATCCCGTTCTCGACGGTGCTCGCGGATCACGATCTCGTGCTCTTCGATCAGCGGGGCACGGGCTTCTCGAAGCCGAAGCCCGACTGCAACGTCGACAGCTCGATCGTCATGAGCGCGGTAGGGACCGACGGTGACGGCGATGGCGGCGTGCCGGACGCAACGACCACTCATGCGACGCTGCCCTCGGCGGTCGAGATGTGTCACACGAGCGCGGCCGCGAGTGCGGATCTCTCCATCTTTCGCAGTGTGGAGAACGCCGCAGACGCCGTCGCCGTGGAGCACGCGCTCGGCTACACGTCGTGGAACCTTTACGGCATCTCGTACGGCACCCGCTATGCGCTCACCGTGCTCCGCGATCATCCCCAGGGCGTCAAGACGGCGGTGATCGACTCGGTGGTGCCGCTCCAGGTCGATCTGATCGCGGAGCAAGGAGCGAACGTCTACAGCGCGCTCCATCTCATCGCCGGCGCCTGCGCCACACAGTCGAGCTGCGCCGAAACCTATGGCGACCTCGAAGCGAAGGAGCTCGCGGTGCTGGAGCGGTTCGACGCCGCACCGCCCAGGGTCATGCTGTCGAACGGCAAGACCGCCGTGGTCTCGGCGGCGGTCGTCGCGAATCTCCTCGTCACGTTCATGTATTCACCGCCGACGATCTCGCTCTTGCCTGAGCTCGTCGAGGAGCTCACCAGCGGGGACTACTCGGCACTCGCGGCGCTCGCATCTGCGGAGGGCGCTTCGTCGCCCATCGATCTCGCGACGTATCTCTCCGTCACCTGCGCGGACGAGACGCCGTTCTCGTCGCCGGCAGCCCTCACCGCGGCACTCGCGCGCGTGCCGGAAAGCTGGCGAAAGTGGGTGTCGCCGTCGACACCGTTCGACAATTGCCGGATCTGGAACGTGCCCGCGTCGCCCGCGAAGGAGAACGAGGCCGTGTCGAGCGCCATCCCGACGCTGGTGACGTCCGGTCAGTTCGACCCGGTGACGCCACCAAGCTACGGCGCGCTCGCAGCATCGACTCTGAAGAACTCGCGCAACGTCGTCTTCGCGGGCGAAGCCCACGGTTCGACGATCGACGCCTGCGGCAGCGAGACGTTGCACGCGTTCCTCGCGTCACCGACGGCGCCCACGCGCGCGGGTTGCCAGAGCCTCTCCAGCCTGTCGTTCCAGTCGCTCGGAGCAGCGACGCCGGAGCCGACACTCTACTTCGACACGTCGGGCCGACGCCCGAGCGCGGAGCTCATTCGCTCCGCGAAGCGGCGCTTCCCGTTCCCGGTCCCGTTGCTTCGGTGAGCGATAGCTGCGGACCGGGCAATCGGGCCGTGAAGCCGCGGCGGACCAGCACCCAGAGCCAGTAGTCGGAGGCGAAGCGACGCAGGTCTACACGCGTGAACCCGGCGGCGAGCGCCTTGTCGTAGATGGGCAGCTCGAAGGCGTTCCAGTCGTAGGGAATGAAGTGATCGGGCTCCGTGGAGATGAGCACCAGCACGTCGGGAGCATTCGCGAGGATCGCGTCGGGATCACGCGAGCCCGTCGTCGCGATCTTCGCGTCGTTCAGCCCTATTAGGTCCAGAGTCCACCATCCGGAGAGATACGGGACGGCGCCCGCGTCGGACGTCGCCAGCCTCGGATTCGTGACGTGCAATGCGGCCAGGTCGCGACCGAGACGCTCGTGCGCTTCCGCGAGCCCGTCGGCATAGTCGAGCCGTTCGCGGAACGCGGCGGGAGCCTCGACGACGGAGAACGCGGCAGGGACGACGAAGCCGACGATCACCGCCGCAGCGCGGGAGAAATAAGGCGAACTGACGTTGCCGTTCCGGACGAAGCCGATGGGCGCGTCACCAAATAGCCTCCCGACGCCGAGCCCGAACAGCATGCACATCGTCGGATCGACGGGCGACAGATAGCGACTGTCGTACCCCATGAGGTGCTGCGGCAAGACGAAGAAGAGAACGAGCGACAGCGTCGCAGCGAGGACCGGACGCAGATGGCGCGGCGGTGCTCTCAGCAGCAACACGAGTGGGATCGCGAAGCGCAGCTCGCTCGCGAGCCACGTCATGACCGGCTCCGCGCCGGCGAAGGCGCCCGGCGACGCGAGCTTCACGTAGAACGGCAGCGGAAGCGGAAGGCCGTAGTAGTGCAGGCGCCAGAGCTCGTAGGCGACGAGGGGTAGTGCACAGACGAGCACGACGGTGACGAGCGTACGCAACGCCGCGTCGCGCGGGAGCATCAGGAGCGACCCCAGCGTGACGACTCCGACGGCGAGGCTCGCCTCCGGGCGCGTCACCGCCGACGCGAGCGCGAGCACGGCGAAGGGCATCGCCCAGCGCGGGCCGTCGCGCACGAGCCGCGCTGCGACGAAGAACGTCGACGTCAGCAATGTCGTGAAGAGCGCCGTCTCCATGCCGGACACGGCGTGGATCGCCGTGCGCGGCAGCGCGGCATAGCCGGCCATGGCAGCGCCCGCGGCGAGGACGCGCACGGCGCGCCCCGACGTCTCGATGAAGGCCCAGAACCCGATGAGCGCGCACGTCGCAAAGGTGAACACGACGCCGAGCGCCTTCGCCACGACGAGCGCATCCGGCGTCACGAGGTGCGCCAGTGCGAGCAACTCCATCCAGAGGAACGACGTGTAACCCTCTGCGCGCGCGCCCGTCGCGTTGTACACGGCGCCGACGCCGTTCGCGACGTTCCGGCTGTAGCGGAGGGTGATGTACGAGTCGTCGACCGTGAACCGATGGACGAACGCGACGTCGATCGAAAGCACCACCAGCGCAAACAGAGCAGGCGCCCAGAGAGCGAACGCCGGTATTTTCCGTGCTTGGATCATCGCGTCGCGAGCGCTCCGGACCCGCTCCCGGGACGGCGCAGAGCCCCACGTTTCGCCCTAAACGCGACGCTTCGCAAGCACGATGATCACCGGGAACCCGCCGCTACGCGTCGAACGCGCCGTTCTTCCACGCCTTCACTGCGGCGCCGAGGAACGCGGCGAATTTTCTGCGCGGAACGTCGGCCGGAGGATCGCCGAAGTAAACGGCGACGCTCTTCAGTTTCTGCCCCTCGAAAACGTGATGCTCGACGTTGCGATACGGCGGCCCGGATTTCGGGATCAGATCGTAGACGATGAAGGCCTCACCACCGTCGGTCATCACCTTGAGATCGAACGCCTTGATCTTGTCGTGGTTCGGCCAGCAGCGTTCGAAAAACGCGGCGCGGTCGATGTGATCGTCGTAGGGACTCGTGAACGTGAAGTCATCGGCGAGGGATGCCTCGAAGGCGCTCCGATCGCCGGCCTGGAACGCCGCGAAGTACCGGCGAACGAGCCGCGCGGTGGCCTCGCTGGTGGTCGGTGCCGAACCGCTGTTCTCTTGTTGTTTGACCCTGTGTAGCTGTGCCTGTGCCATGAGAAGACTGGCTGCATCACGCGTGCCGCGGAACGTGCGTCCTCAATATTCGGACAGCGGGTCGGTCTCCGTCTCCCATAGTGGTCGGAACATCAACGCGATTCTCGGACCGGCGTGGGCCGTCTTCGGGACCGAATGCTGCCAGGTGCGCTGGCAGGTGCCTCCCATGACGAACAGATCGCCCCACCCCAGGGTGAGACCGGTCGATTCGCCCCCGCCGTACGGCCGCAGCAGGAGCTTGCGCGGCTCGCCGAGGGAGACGGTCGCGACGTGGGTCGACGGCATCTTCCGCGCGATACGATCACCGTGCCACGCGACGCTGTCGCGGCCGTCGCGATAGAGCGCCATGCTGACGCGCGGAAACGGCTCCCCGTAGCGCGCCGCGAGCAGCTCCTGGATGCGCTCGATGAGCGGATGACCCGGTCCGTCGGCGGGGACCGACGCGAGGACGCGCGGCACCTCGACCGTGCGGTCGTACATCTGCTCGCGCACGGTGCGCCACGTGGTCGTGCGGACGAGCCAGTCGAAGAGCGTCTCGTGACCGCGAACGAAACCGCCGAGGTAGTCGTACCAGGCACCCTCAGCGAGCGGACGACGGATCATCCCGTCGAAGCCCGCGCATGACGGCTCCTCACGGCCGAGCAAGCTCGCTTGAACGAATGCCACGTCGCGCCGATCGTACCCTGCCGCGAGCGACGCGCCACGTGGACCACGCCTTCGCTCAGCGGGCGTTGCGGAGCAGCGTGCTCGCTTCAGCGTCGAGCCAGCTCTGCGCCGCAGGAGAAGCGCTCGTCGCGCGCTCGCCGTCGTACGGCTCGCACGTCTCGAGCCGGAAGCGTCGCTCGATGTCGACGTCGTCCTCGGTGGCGCGCTGCACGACGAGGTCGCCCTCCACCGTGAAGCCGTCGAGGGACATGAGCTGGCGTCCCTCGCGAAACGGCAGCGTCGACGCGGCAACGACGTAGTCGCCGCTCGCCGACCGCGTCGCGTAGGACGCCTCGAACCGGAAGACGTCGTCCCAGCGCTCGCGCTCTCCATCGGCCGCCCGGACGCAGTCGACGAGGCGCGGGAACGGCGGCAGTGCCGTCGGTCGGCCGCGAACCAAGCCGGCGTGATCGCCCGCCACGACGAGACCGCCTCCGGCGTGGAGAACCGCTCCGGTCCGCGCGTCGTTCTCCGTCAAGAGGACGAGCCCGACGAGCACGCCGGGGCTCGAGCGCTGCGCGCGCCAGTCCTCGACGTAGGCGCCGCTCGGCGCGAACTCGGTGAGGCAATCGCCGACGCGCCGGAGCTCCCCCGGCTCGGGCCATCCGTCGTGCACCTGTGCGCGCACCCAGCCGCCCCAGTTCATCGAGCCCGACGTCTCGGTGGTCCCTGCCTCGAACGTCGATTCCGCGAGGCCGCCCTCTGCCTCGGCGAGTCGGACCACGTCGTCCAGCGACAACCGGCGGAGCTCGCCGAGATCGTGTGGACGCGGTCTGCCGGGCGCGATGCGAAGGTCGAACGTGAGCCCTCGCGTTTGCAACCAGACCACCAGGGTGGTCGTATCCGTCGCGCCATCGAAGAACGTGATCGCACGCCGGAAGAAGCAACCGCGGGTCCAGCGCGGCGCCGCGCCCGCTTCCGGCAGGACGAGATGCGGTAGCTCGAAGAGATTCACTTCGCGACGTCCTCGCGCCGCGCGAACGAGCCCAGGGGCCGCGCGTTCTTCGGCAGCTCCAGCTCGCCCCGCGCGATTCGTTCCTTCAGATACGTGAAGCTCTGGGCGGTCTGGGCGAACAGGTGCTCGCCGGCGACGAGGCTCTCGTATGCGGCAGGACGCTCCGGCGTCACGAAGTCGGCGAGCGGCCCTACCACCGTGTGATAGTCGCAGCAGAAGAAGAGCGGGAACGAGTAGCGATCGAGCGCGACCCGGCGAACGCGGTGTGACGTCGCGACGAGCTCGCCGTTGGTGAGTATCTCCAGCATGTCGCCGATGTTGACGACGAACGCGCCGGGCAGCGGCGGCGCGTCGATCCAGTCCCCCGCGCCGTTCACGACCTCGAGCCCCGGAGACGTCGCGAGTAGAATGGTGAAGAGCTCGTAGTCGGTGTGCGCCGCGATCCCGCCGCTCCCGTCCGCGCCGCTCGGCGGGTAGTGAACCAGCCTGAGCTGACTCGGCGGCTTCTGGACGATCGAGTCGAAGAAATTCTCTTCGAGCTCGAGGCCGAGCGCGAAGCCGCGGAGCAGCGTGCGCCCGAGCGCGAACACGTCGCGGTAGTAAGCGCTCACGACGTCCCGGAACCCTTCGACGTCGGGCCACACGTTCTTGCCGAGCATCGGCGTGTTCGCGCGCACGTCGGGATCCGAGTCGGGGAGCTCGAACGACAGATCGAACGCCTCCTTCCGGTCCCGCGAGCCGCCGTAGAACACCTCCTCGCCCTCCGGCACGTAGCCGCGGTGCGAAAGGCTCGACCGGCCGATGTATTGTTCGAGCTTCTTCTCGTGGGGCTCGGCAAAATAACGCTTCGCGGTCGCGACGAGCTCCTCCGACACACTGGCCGCGACACCGTGCTCGACCACGTAGAGAAAGCCCGCGTCGCGTACAGCCTTCACGAGACGACCCGCGGCCTCTTCACGGACACGTCGTTCGGGCGAGCCGAGCCCCGCGACGCTCACGCGCGGCAACTCACGGAAGGCGGCGTGACGGCTGTGGACGGCGGAGGTCATCGCGCGACGGAAGCGTGCGCGACCGCGCATTGCCGCGGGACCTCACGTCATGGTCGGGATTGTTTCCGGTCGACGACGCGCTCAGGGCGCGTTCGCGAGGTCGACCAGGTACTGGCCGTAGGCCGTCTTGAGCAGAGGCTCCGCGAGGGTGACGAGGTCGTTCTTCTTTATCCAGCCGAGGCGAAACGCGATCTCTTCCGGGCACGCTATCTGGAGGCCTTGCCGCGCCTGGATCGTCTGCACGAAGTTCGCCGCCTGGAGGAGCGCGTCCGGCGTACCGGTGTCGAGCCATGCGGTGCCGCGCCCGAGCTTCTCGATGCGGAGGGTGCCTCGCTCGAGATAAACCCGGTTCAGATCCGTGATCTCGAGCTCCCCACGGGGTGACGGGCGAAGGCTCTTCGCGAGGCTCACGACCTCCGCGTCGTAGAAGTACACGCCGGTGACGGCGTAGTTCGACTTGGGCTTCGCCGGCTTTTCTTCGATGCTGACGGCCTTCCCGGTAGCGTCGAACTCGACGACCCCGAAGTCGTGCGGGTTCTTCACCCAGTATCCGAACGCGGTGGCGCCGCTGTCGCGCTGAGCGGCGGCCATGAGCAGGCCCGGCAACCCGTGCCCGTAGAAAATGTTGTCGCCGAGGACGAGCGACGCGGCCTGACCGGCGAGAAAGCTCTCCCCGATGATGAAGGCCTGCGCGAGCCCGTCGGGGCTCGGCTGTACGGCGTACGAGATGTTCATCCCCCACCGTTTGCCGTCGCCGAGGAGCAGCTCGAACTGTGCGCGGTCCTGCGGCGTCGTGATGAGCAGCACGTCCCGGATACCCGCGAGCATCAGGGTGGTCAGCGGGTAGTAGACCATGGGCTTGTCGTAGATCGGCATGAGCTGCTTGCTCACCGCCCGCGTCAGCGGATGCAGCCGCGTCCCCGTACCGCCCGCCAGGATGATGCCCTTTTCGATCATTTGTCCCGGCATTTACCAGGTTTGGGGGCCAGGATGGTACAGACCCGACAAGGAGGTAACAGATGAGCCGACCGCCTCTACCGCCGTTCACCGCAGAGACCGCCGCGCAGAAGGCGCGGCTCGCCGAGGACGCATGGAATAGCCGTGATCCCGCACGTGTGGCGCTCGCGTACACCGAGGGCAGCCGGTGGCGAAATCGCGGCGAATTTTTGCAGGGACGCGCCGCGATCGAGGCGTTCCTGACGCGTAAATGGCAGCGCGAGCTCGACTACCGGCTCGTCAAGGAGGTGTGGGCCTTCCGTGAGAACCGCATCGCGGTGCGATTCGCCTACGAGTGGCACGACGACAGCGGCCACTGGTTCCGGAGCTACGGCAACGAGAACTGGGAGTTCGACGCGGAAGGTCTCATGGCGGTGCGCATCGCGAGCATCAACGACGCCGTCATCACCGAGAGCGACCGCAAGTACCACTGGCCCCTCGGACGCCGCCCCGACGACCACCCGTCGCTGAGCGAGCTCGGCCTGTAACGTCGCTCGTCATTTGAGAAGCACGAGGCCGTACTCGCCGACGCGGCGAAACCCGACGCCCTCGTAGCAGCGGATCGCGCTCGGGTTCTCGGCGAAGAGCACCGCACGCGAGGCGCCCCTGTCGCGAGCGACGAGGAGTGCGCCGACCACCGCGGCGCGAGCGAACCCGCGATTGCGAAGCTCGGGCGGCGTGTAGATCCCTCCGAGCTGCACGCTGTCGGGCGGCGACGTGTTGAAGGAGGACAGCGACACGACCCGCGCGCCGTCCAGCGCCACCCAGGCATCGCCGCGGGCGATCTGCGCGTCGAGGAAGCGCGGCGTTCTCGCGGGTCTCGTCGGTGGGCTCCGAGCCGAGCGCCTCGGTGTTGTACGCGGCGCGCCACTCGACGAGGAGCGCCCGCTCCGCGACGACACCGACGATCTCTTCGCCGTCGAAAGCCGCGACGTAGACGGCCTGCTCCCATTCACCGCGGTACTCGAGGCCGCCGCGCAGCGCATTCGCGCGCAGGAACATCGAGCTGTCTCGCCGCGGTAGAAGACAGCGCTCGAGGGCGTCCGCGTCGGCCGCCGTGAAGGTCCGCACCTGTCGCTCGCTCATCGCCACCTCGGGAGCCATTGTAGCGCGACACTGACGTCGTCGTGGAACAAGCTCTAAGCTGGGCCGCATGAATCAGCGGCTCTGCCTCGTCATCTCGATTCACGTGCGGGACGGCAAGCGGGCGGAGTTCGAGGACTTCGAGCGGCGGGTGCAGTCGATCCTGGCGAATCATGGCGGTCGCCTCGAGCAACGGTTGCTCGGCGCGGGTGGCGATGAACCGGACGAGATCCACGTCGTCTCCTTCCCCGACGAGGCGGCGCTCTCGGCGTATCGAACGGACCCCGGATACACGGCTCTGGCGGGCGCTCGCAGCGACGCCATCCGCGAGACGTCCATGCTCGTCACGACGGTTGCGCCGCCGTTCTCCGCGGCGCCGCTCGACGAGACGCTCCGCATCGTCGGCGTGGATCACGTCTTTCTGTCGGTGACCGATCTGCCGCGCTCGGAGAAGTTCTACGACGGCGTCATGACCGCGCTCGGATTTCGCAAGGTCGAGAACGAGCTCGCGGGCGACCGGCACGCGCACTACCTGAACCCGTCCCTGCAGCTGACGATCCGTCCGGCGCGGTCGGATGAGCGCGCCGATCCTCATCGCGCCGGACTGCATCACCTCTGCCTGCAAGCGTCGGACGAACGAGGCGTCGACGAGGCGCATGCGCGGCTGACGGCGCTCGGCGTGAGCGCCACGCCGCCCCGCATCTACCCCGAGTACAACTCCGACTACTACGCGACCTTCTTCGAGGATCCGGACGGCATCCGGTTCGAGATCGTGGCCTGGACGCGCCTTAGACAGTCGAGTCGCACTTGACAATTTGAACCAACTCCGTAAACACTGTCCTGGTCGATGAACGACCGAGGAGTTGCCCAATGAAGACGTTCACTCTCGACGATATTCCCGAGCAAACTGGCCGAGTTGCGATCGTGACCGGCGCCAACACCGGCATCGGTTTCGAGACGGCCAAGACCCTGGCCCTCCGTGGCGCCGACGTCGTGCTCGCTTGCAGAAACGCGGACAAGGGCCGTGACGCCGTCGAGCGCATCCTCGCCGCGAAGCCGACGGGAAGCGCGCGCCTGGGGCTCCTGGACCTGTCCGACCTCGACTCGGTCGCGTCGTTCGCCTCTACCTTCGCGGCAGAGAACACGCGCCTCGATCTGCTCATCGACAACGCGGGCGTCATGGTGCCGCCGTTCTCGCGTACGAAGCAGGGGTTCGAGCTCCAGTTCGGAACGAATCACCTCGGCCACTTCGCCCTGACGCTCCCGCTACTCCCGCTCCTCGACAAGACGCCGGGCTCGAGGGTCGTCGTCGTGTCGAGCACGGCGCAGAATTTCGGTCGCATCGACTTCGACGATCTGAACTGGCAAGAGCGCAACTACAAGCCGTGGCCGGCCTACGGGCAGAGCAAGCTCGCCAACATGATGTTCACGCTCGAGCTGTCGCGGAGGCTCGCAGCGGCGGGTTCGAAGATCCTCGTCACCGCGGCGCACCCAGGATTCACTGCCACCGATCTCCAGCGTACCGCCGGTGCCGTCGCCGCCATCACGCCGCTCGTCGCCATGAAGTCGTTCGACGGCGCGCTTCCCACCCTCCGCGCAGCGGTGGATCCGTCGGCGAAATCGGGGAGCTACTGGGGGCCGAACGGGCTCTTCGAGCTGTGGGGACGTCCGGGGCCTGCTCGTGTTTCGAAGCGCGCGCTCGTCGAGGCCGACGCCGCGAAGCTCTTCGACGTCAGCGAACGATTGACGGGCGTCACGCTCGCGAAGAGCCTCGGCGCGACGTTACGCGCGGCGAGCTGAATGGTATCTGCCCCCGAACCGAGCACGGAGAGACGCGCCGCCATCCTGGAAGCGGCGTCGCGCGTCTTTCTGCGCTACGGCTTCAAGAAGACGTCGATGGACGACCTCGCGCGCGCCGCGGGGCTGTCGCGCCAGGGGCTCTACCTCCACTTCCCGACGAAGGAAGCGCTCTTCAAGGCCGCGGTGTCGAACCTCGTGACCATGCTGCGTACCGGGTTCCGCGGCGCACTCGAGCAAAGCGAGGGCGACGTGGAAAAGCGCCTCCTCGCGGCGTTCGATACGATCCACGCGCACACCGTCGAGACCGCGTCGGCCGAGAACCTGGCGGAGCTCTTCGAGGCCGCGACGTCCCTCGTCGGGGACGAGATCCACGGTCTCGACGACGGCATCGTCGCGGACGTCGCGCACGCCCTGTCGCGCTCCGGCGTCGCCGCGCGGTGGAAGAGCGCCGGACTGACGGCCAAGGCGCTCGCCGAAAATATCTACTCCACGTCGGCGGGCATCAAGCACCGCGGCGTGAGCGCCAGCGAGTACCACGACGGCATGCGCGTGGCGCTCCGGATCGTCTGCAGGGGCGCCTGACGCCGTCGCGCTCGTTCACGCGGGCGGTGCGACCGACGGCTGCGGCGCGTCGTGATCGAGCAGCTTGCGCACCTGGATGAGCAGCACCTCGGGCGTCAGTGGCTTCTGCACGAACGGGATGTTCGCATCGAGGATGCCGTGTCGCGCCGCGGCCTCGCCGGTGTAGCCCGACATGCAGAGCACCTTCATCTCGGGCCGCCCGACGGTGAGACGCTCGATGAGCTGCATGCCGCTGATGTGCGGCATGATGACGTCGGTGAGCAGCAGATCGATCTTCCGCTTGCGGTCCTCGGACGCGAGCACGGCTTCGCCGGCGTTCGACGTCTCGATGACGTTGTAGCCGTTGCGACGGAGAATGCCGCGCGCGACGAGCCGGACCTGCTCGTCGTCCTCGACGAGCAAGATCGTCTCCGAGCCGGTCAGCTTCGTGACGACCGGCGCTTCCTCGGACTTCGCCGCCGTGTCCTCGATGCGCCTCGGCAAGTAGATCTTGAACGTCGTGCCCTCGCCGGGCTCGCTGTACACCCAGACGTGGCCGCCGCTCTGCTTGATGATGCCGTACACGGTGGAGAGACCGAGCCCCGTCCCTTTGCCCTTGTCCTTGGTCGTGAAGAACGGCTCGAAGATCCGGACCTGCGTCTCCTTGCTCATCCCCACGCCGGTGTCGGAGACGGCGAGCATCAGGTAATCCCCGTCATTCACTCCGAGGTGTGACCCGGTGTACTCGCCCGCGAGGTGCACGTTGGTGACCTCGATGGTTAGCTTGCCGCCCTTCGGCATGGCGTCGCGTGCGTTCACGACGAGGTTCATCAGCACCTGCTCGAGGGCGCTCACGTCGGCGAACACCGGGAAGGGCGTCGCCGTCGTGAAGAGCTCGAGCTGCATGTTCTCGCCGATGAGCCGGCGGAGCATCATCTCCATTCCGCGGGCCACCGCCGACACATCGAGGATCCTCGGCTCGAGGAGCTGCTGACGGCTGAACGCGAGGAGACGCTTGGTCAGGGCCGCAGCGCGCGTTCCCGCCTTGTAGATCTCTTCCAGATCGGAGCGCAGCGGATCGCCCTCCTTGAGGCCTTCCGCCGCCATGCTGCTGAAGCTGAGGATGACGGAGAGGATGTTGTTGAAGTCGTGGGCGATACCGCCGGCGAGCTGACCCACGGCTTCCATCTTCTGCGATTGACGGAGCTGGTGTTCGGCTCGCTGGAGCGCGCCTTCCACGCGCGTGCGTTCCTCGAGCGCGCGGGTCGTGGCTTCGAGCGCCGCCGTGCGCTGGCGGATCGTCTCCTCGAGCTCGGCGTAGAGACCCGCATTCTCGAGCGCGACCGACGTGCTGTTGGCGAGGGCCTGCAGGAGCTTCACCTCGCTGTCGGTCGGCGAGTGCCGCGTCGCCCAGTAGTTTCCGATGGCGGCGATCGGCTCCGTCGTACACACCGGGACCATCGCGAGGCTCTTCACGAAAGTCGGACGGTAAGCGACCGCCGGGATGCGGGAGTCGGCGTAGATGTCCTCGATCACGGCAGGACGGCCGTTCAGCATGACCCAGCCGCTGATGCACGCCGACATCGCGAAGCGCTGTCCCTTCCACAGGGGCTCGATCGCGTCTTCGTCCGCGTAGAAGCACATGTCCCCGTCGCGCAACACGAAAGTCGCGCCGTCCGCGCCGGTCAACTCGCGTGCGGCCTTCCGGACGATCGCCTGGATGGCCTCGACGCTTCGCGCCTTCGAAAGCTCCTGGATGACGGATACGAGCCGCTCCATGCCCCTCAGATATCCGTCGTCCACAGCAAAGAAGTATTCCGTCACAGAAGCACGCTCGCAAAGGTTAAAAGACCTTTAGATCGAGGGGTTCGCGCGGATGACCGGGCAAAAACGTCACACTCATTGAGCTTTGCTTGAGGCACGCCGCGTCCTCCGCGAATCATCGCTCGCGACCCCTAATGTTCTTCGCGGCGCTGCCGTTACTGTCGGATCGAGGTGTACGGCTTGAGGCACACTCCCGGGCGGTGCCTGGCCGTCGCAAAGCTGCAATCTCGCCGAACGTGAAGCGGCCTTCCGTTGCGGAGCTCTCCGCGGCGCGTGACCGCACCGTTCCGGACGTCATCGCGAAGGACCTGCGCGTGCTGTTCGTCGGGATCAATCCGGGACTCTACTCGGGCGCGGTGGGCCATCACTTTGCGCGACCGGGGAATCGGTTCTGGCCGACGCTGCACCGATCCGGGTTCACGGAGACGTTGCTGTCGCCGTTCGACGAGCACGAGCTCGCGCGGTACCGGCTCGGGATCACCAACGTCGTCGCTCGCACCACGGCGCGCGCCGACGAGCTCGCCGACGACGAGCTCCGGCAGGGAGCCCTCCTCCTCATCATGAAGGTGCGAAAGTACCGTCCGGCGTTCGTCGCGATCCTCGGCGTGACCGCTTTTCGTGCAGCGTTCGCGGAACCGAAAGCCGTCCTCGGTCTTCAATCGAGGGAGCTCGCGGGCGCGCGCCTGTGGGTGCTGCCGAACCCGAGCGGCCTCAACGCGCATCACCAGCTCGCCGACCTGGCCGTGATGTTCCGCGAGCTTCGCGACGCCGCGGACGCCCGGACGCCCTGAATCGACGCTTCGCGAAGCCGACGTGAGCCGTGGCGGCGGCCTCGCGACTCCTACCCGACGAGACAGGGAAATACGCGAAGGGAGTCGTGTGAATCGTGCCGCATCGGGTGTGCGTGCGCTCGTGGGGCTCTATGCCTGCGCGGCGTGTGGAGGGGATCCGCCGGTGGATACCGTGCCGGCGTGCCTCGGCGTCGCGCCCGACGTCGCGTGCACGACCGCGCTCTACGGAGACCACGACGGCAAGCTCGCGCCTACCTACGCCGACGTCTTCACGAACACCTTGAAGCCGGAGTGCGCGACGATGGGATGTCACACAGCGCCCGATCCGCCCAACGGGCTCGCGTTCGACGACGAGGCGACGAGCTACGCCGCGCTCCTGTCGATGAACGCCGCGGGCACCGGACCGCGACTCGTCCCCGGTGACGCGAAGTGCGGTGAGCTCGTGGTGCGGCTCGAGACGGCGGGCAAATCATGGTCGATGCCGCAAGGCGGCCACCTCGACGACGCGACGCTCTGCGCGATCCGTCGCTTCATCGCCGATGGAGCACCGCAGAAGTGAACCCCACGCCGTCTCTCTTCGTGTTCGCTGCGGCAAGTGCGCTGGTCATATCGGCGTGCAGCGGGAACGACACGAGCACGTACCCGCGGGAGAAGCTCCTCGATCCGGCGACGTGCAAGGAATGCCATCAGAGCCACTACGACGAGTGGTCGGGCAGCATGCACGCCTACGCTTCGGTCGACCCCGTCTTTCGCGCGATGAATCAGCGGGGGCAAGACGAGGCGATGCTCGGGGATTTCTGCGTGAAGTGTCACGCGCCGATGGCCGTCCAGGAAGGGGCGACGAAGGACGGGACGAACCTCGACAGCGTTCCCGATTCGCTCCAGGGCGTCACCTGTTACTTCTGCCACCAGGTGAGCGCCGTCCACGGCTCGAGCAACGCCGCGCTCGATCTGGCCTCCGACACGACGATGCGCGGCGAGGTCGCCGATCCGGTGGCGAACCGCGCGCACGGCAGCAAGTACTCGACGCTCCACGACGATCGCTCGCTCGACAGCTCGAACCTGTGCGGCTCGTGTCACGATATCTCGGTACCGGCGCATTTCTCAGGCGCCGTGGAGGACGTCGCTCTCGAACGGACGTACTCCGAGTGGCAGGGCTCGCTCTTCGCGACGTCGAAGGCGCCGCTGACTTGCTCGGGCTGTCACTTCGCGACCGGGACTGGCGGCACCATCGCAAATTACCCCGGGGTGAAGTCGAATCGCACCCGCCACATGCACGACTTCCCCGGCGTCGACGTCGCGCTGACGGACTTCCCGAAGGAGAACACCGTCGCGCAGAAGGCCGCGCAGCGCAACGCGGTGGAGCAGCTCCTCACCCGCGCCGTCGCGCTCACGGTGTGCGCGAATCAGAATCACCTCGCGCGCGTCACGGTGGAGAATCGCGGCGCGGGTCACGGCGCGCCGAGCGGCGCCTCGGCGGATCGCCGCATGTGGCTCGAGGTGGAGGCGCGCAATCCGTCGCCCGACGACCCCGACGGCAAGGTCATCTTCACGAGCGGCGCAGTGCCGGACGGCACACCGGTCGTCGGCTTCGTCGATCCCGACGGCACGTCACCCAAGGTGTTCCGCGACACGGGGCTCGACGCTGCGGGAAACCCCGCGCACCTGTTCTGGAAGATAGCGTCGATAGTGCCGGGCTCCCTGAACGCGCCGGTGACGAGCGACACCCGCGACCCGCGCTATCACGCCGTCGGCGACGTCGTGACGCTCCCTGCGGGCGGCAAGGCGTTCTCGCTCCCCGGCTTCGTCTTCGAGTCGGGTTCGATTCGCGTGACCGTCCACGTGAGGCCCGTCGGGCTCGACGTCCTCGACGATCTCTACTCGTCCCCGGGCGCATCGGGAGACGGCACTGCCGTGCGGGCCGCGATGCCGACGCTCGATCTCCTTCCCAACGAGGGCGTCCCGGCGACGGTGGAGTGGACGATGGCGGGAGCGCGAACGCAGGGCACCTCGGGGTCGAACGGCGAGCTCTGCGTCTCGTCGGCGAGCGTGAATTTCTGAGACCGAGGAGGAGGTAGAGCCATGTTTCGTCAATCAATCCAGATCGGTGCACTGGTGGTCGCGAGCTTCGTGAGCGCGTGCGGCACGGATCAGACACCGACCAGCGAAGTTCCGATGGGTCTCGGCGACGTCTGCTCGAAGGAGACGCGGGCGCCGGCGTTCAAGGCGGAGCTGCCGTTCCCGAACGACACCGGTTACACGGTGAAGCTCCTGTCGTCCGATCCGGCGCCGCCGAAGGTCGGCGACAACGCGTGGAAGGTCGAGCTCGACGACACCGCCGGCGCGCCCATCGCCGGCGCCAAGATCACGTTCGTGCAGCTCATGGTCGATCACGGCCACGGCGGCTCGAAGAATCCGAAGATCGAGGAGCTCGGCGCGGGCCAGTACTCGCTCGGCCCGGTGAATTTCAACATGGCAGGCTACTGGGAGAATTACCTCACGGTCAGCAAGGACGCGCTCGCGACCAAGCTGACCATCAAGGTGTGCGTGCTCGAGTAGGGGGTCCGCCTTCGCCGCCCATGCCGCCGCCGGGAGGGCCGCCCGCTCCCGCCGGTGAACAGAGGGTCTCCGACAGCGCGGAGCGGAGGATGATCGTCTTGTACGCGAGCATCGCGCCGTCGCTCATCTGCTTCCAGTCGAAGAGATACTCGTCGAGGTCGGTGCTCGGGAGCACGGTGTCGGTCGTGTTCGAGGTGTCGCGCTTGCCGCGGTCCTTGTAGAGCGGCTGACTCGCGACGATGGAATCGTCGAGCGCGTCGTCGAAGCCGAACTGCGTCGTCAGGTAAGCGCTGTCACCGACGCTGATCGTCATGTGGATGTGAATGGTGCGGCTCGCGTACCAGCCCGGAAAACACGTATCGAAGAAGACGACGCCGTCCGCGTCCGTCTTCTGTTTGCCGCGAAAATACAGGTGCGACGTGAACTCCGGGTCGTTGCCGGTGCAGAAGCCGATCTGCTCGTTGACGGCGTCGTCACCGGAGTACTTGCCGGTCGGGCCGACGTGCCATACGTCGACGAGCGCGCCCGACACCGGCTTGCACGACTCGTCGAGGATGCGGAGATACATGCGCGTCGGTAGCCCGTCGTAGCCGTAGCTGATGTCGCTCAGCTCCTCCGACTGGGACGAGTAACACGGGCCCTCGGTGAGCGTGCAGCTGACGCTGCACGCGTTCGGCATGCTCGTGAACGGGTTCGGGTAGCTCGCCTTCGCCGTCATGGCCTTCGTGCCGCCGGTTGCCCACGCCTGCGTCGTCGCGTCCGTCACCGGAACGCTCTTCGCGGCGTCGGTCGCGGCGCTGCCATTGCTGCCGTCGAGCGGGCCGCCGGTGCTCGCGTCACGCGCGCCGCTCGACGACGTGGTCGTGCTGCACGCCGACAGCACCCTGCCGAACACGAGCGCCGCTCCCATCGTGAGGAGCTGCCGGCGTCCGGTGGAGACGCGCTCCGGGTTCGACGCGTCGGTGTTGTCTCTGAGCTTCATCGTGGAGGTTCCTTCCTCGCCGGGCGGTCCGTCGCGCCGGGATCTCGTGGAGACTGACGTACGGATGCTGACGGAGTTTTCCACTGGTGTGTCCATATGTTTCGGTGAGCACGGACCGGCCGAAACGGCGCGTCCGACAGTCGGGACATCGTCGGGCGATGGTCGGGGCTCCCTTTCCGGCGCGGACGTCGGCGGATCGCCCAGCATCGGCGCGTGGCACGCGACGTGGATAGGCGGAGGTGGTGCTCACTCCGCGAATCACGTCACCGTACGCGTCCCTCTGTCTCGTCGCGCTCGTCTCCGCGTCGGGTTGCATCAACGGCGCGCCCGGACAGGACGGCCCTGACGGCGGCGCCGCGGGCCAGAGCTCCACGTTCGACGACCAAGGCGGCGGCGCGAGCGGCGCGACGCATTTCTCCGGCGCCGCGGGCTATGGCTTCAACGGCACGGGCGCGCGTCCCTCCGGCGGCGCGAACGGCGCAGCGGCCAACGTCGGAGGCGGAGGAAGCGCGGGCGGCCGCCCAGCGGGCAGCACGCCGACGAGCGGCGGCGCGAGCGCCGGTTCCGCTCCCGCGAACGGTGGTGCAAACAGTGGCGCGAGCGGCGGCGTGAGTGTCGGCGGTCAGGGCAACAGCGGCGCGTCCGGCGTGTGCTCCGATCTGACGACGACGAGCTGCTCGAGCGGAACCTGGCCCGGCGGCGCCATCTACTACACGTTCGCGGGCGGGGTGACGAACCAGGCGTCGCTCCGCGCCTCGATGGATCGCTGGGAGATCGCGGCGTCGCAGACGATCCACTTCGTCGAGGACGCGTCGCAGACCGCGAAGGTGACGATTGCTCCCTGCGCCGGCGCGAGCACCGAGGCCAGCGGATACTCCGGGTGCACGAACGGCTGCACGGTCGCGCTCTGCGACGATATCGACCACCAGCTTGGTCACATCATCGGCCTCGGTCACGAGCACGCACGCTACGACCGCGACCACTACGTCCGCGACCAAGGCCAGTGCGGCGCGAACGCGCACCCAGCGCGCTGCGGGCTCTCCACGGCGCCCGGCGACTTCGGCCCCTTCGACTACCAATCGGCGATGCTCTACCCGGTCACCGATCCCGCCACGACGCGATGGGACGGTTCGCCGATCTGTCCGGCCTACGCCGGCTCCGCGTGCCCGATCTCGGCGACGGGCCCCGGCGGCGCGCCGACGGACGGCGACGGATCGGCGGTCGTCGAGCTCTACACGCCGTCGTGGACGAGGTTCGTGCGCACCCTCGACACCGTCGCGAAGGCTCCGTACGACCCCGGCACTCTCGCGCCCTTCAGCGACGATCTCGCGCCGTCCGTGAAGATCCCGAAGACGTCGAGTCCCGCGCTCGAGACGTGGGAGGGCAATAGCCTCGCCGTGTACGTGCGCGGCGAGGACGATAACGTCTACAAGAAGTACGTCACGAACGGCGTGTGGGGCGCATGGGAGTCACTGGGCGCGCCGGTGGGGAAGGGCCCCGTCTCCGATCCCGCGATCGTGTCGTGGGCGCCGGGTCGTTCGGACGTCGTCGTGCTGCGCGACGGCATCGTCTACATCACGTCCACGCCGACGTGGAAGACGTGGCAGCCGCTCCCCGCTCCGCCGGTGGCCGCCGCGTCGGCGCCGGTCATCACGTCGTGGGGCCCGGATCGCCTCGACGTGTTTCTCCGCGGCGTCGACGACCAGGTGTACTGGGAGTCGTGCAGCGGCGGGTGCAGCGGCAACGCCGGCAACTGGAGCGCATGGACGGCGATCTACGGCGGCACCATCCGCGGCAAGCCCGCCGCGATCGCGCGAAGCGGCGGCATCATCGACGTGTTCGTCCACAGCATGGGCGACGACCTGTGGAGCGTCCGCTACACCGATTCGGCATCGCCACAGTGGGGAGGCTACGCGCCGCTCGACACCACGAAGCTCCTGAAGTGGGACCCGAGCTGCCCGGATTGCTGCTCTCCGGTAGCCGGCTCGCACGACGGCACCACGTCCGACGTCTACATCCGCACGACGACCGACGCGATCGCGACGGGGAGCGTCGGAACGTCGGGGTGGAGCGGCTACACGTTTCTCGGCGGCGTCAGCAGCGGAAGCCCCGCCGTGGTCGCACAGGTCCGAACCTCGAAGCGGACGGATCTCGTCATCATTGCGCCGGAAGAGAACGACACCGGCGACCTGCACCACGGCACATGGTCCAAATCGCGCACCTACCCGTGACGGCGCGCCGTCTCGCCGTCGCGCTGTCGCTCCTCGCCGTGACGAATGCGGCGCAGGCTTCGCCGGCAGAGCAGGACACCGCGACGGATGCGGCGCAGGCTTCGCCGGCAGAGCAAGACACCGCGACCCGCGCGCCGTCGGAGAAGCACCGCAACGACGACCCGCACGCCCTCCGTCTCTCGCTCCGCGCCGGCGCCGAGCTCGGCTTTCGGCACTTCGAGGACCGTGAGCTCGACGGGACACCGCGGACGTACAGCGCGTTGCCGATCCCGGGCATTTTTCTGGGCGCGGAGCTCGTTCCGCAGGGCGACGGCCTGTTCGCTTTCGAGGCGGCGCTGTCGCAGTCGCTCGGCGTCCACTCCACGACCGACGACGCGCTCGTCGGAGATCCGCCGACGTCCACGCGGCGCGAAGTGAGCACCTCCTACACACGCCTCGACGTCGCCGCGAAGGCGCGGTTCTTCTTCGCGGAGAGCGCCTACGTCGCGCCACTGCTCGGCTTCTCGTACTCCAGGTACGCCTTCGACGGTGCGCCGCAGAACACGGAGAACCCCTCCGGCACCTACGACGTGGTGCGCGCCGGCGTCGAGGCGCGCGCGGCGTTCGGCAAGGCCGCCGTCTTCGGCTCGGCCGAGTACGACGAGCTCGTCGCGATCGGCTACCTCGGCCAGGCGCGACCCGCCTCGACCGGCCCCGGCACGACGCTCCGCGCCGGAGCGACCATCGCACTGGTCGGAATGCTGTCCGCCCGGCTCGAGGCGTCGTACACCTTCTGGGCCTACGACATGGTCCGAGGCGTACCGGCGCTCGCGACCGATCAATACGGCGCGTGCCGCATCGGCGTGGAAGCGACGTTCTGAACGACCGTCACCGGAACGCCGCCGATTGCGCGAACTCGCGCTGCGCCCACATGGGCGCTTCGTCCTTGGCGAGCGCTGCGCCCACGTGGGCGCTTTCGTCCTTGGCGGGCTCTGCGCCTCCAACGGGAGACGTGATCACCCCGGCACCGTGGATTCGGGCGCGGACGCCCTATGACGGAAGCTTTGCCCTTTCGAGAAACGCGCGACCCCGCCGTCTTCAGCGCCCCTTCCGCGCCCCGAACACGAGCCGGAGCGCACGCTCCGACACTCGCAGCGACCGCGCCATCGTCCCGAAATCGCCACCGAATTTCGACTCGGCGTCGCGGAGCTCGGCTTCGGAGAGGTCGGCTGCGCGGCGGATGCCCAGACGGCGGAGGAGGTCGTGGAGCGTGCTGGTCGCGAGCCCGAGGCTCGCTGCGGTGCGACCCGGCGACCAGCCGTGCTGTTCGAGCGCCGCGAGGACCTGCTCTTCCGTCAACTCGGCTGGTCGTTTCTGGACGTCGATCGGCGCGTCCAGCGGGGCGGCGTTGCCCTCCGAGCGCTGGGTGGGCGCGGCCGGCGCGAGAAGACGCTCGAGGCCGTCGCCGATGACTATGGACGCCGCGCCGCGGTTTGCGATGGCCGCGGTGCGCGCGATGTTGCGGAGCTGGCGCACGTTGCCGGGTAACGGATGGAGCACCATCCGAACGACGACGTTCACCGGAAGCTTGAGCTCGTCCGGCGACGCGGGCTCGACGAGGAGAGCGTCTCCGAGCTGCCGGAGCTCGGTGTCGAGGAAGTGGACGAAGAGGCGGGCGATGTCGTCTCGGCGCTCGCGCAGCGCCGGTATCTGCACCTCGTAGCCCGCGAGACGGTGGAGCAACGCCGCCCGGAACGAGCCGGTCGCGACCTCGCGCTCGAGGTTCGCGTCGGTGGCGGCGATCACGCGAACGTCGAGCTCGCGCTCCGCTTCGTCCCCGACCGACAGGATCCGTCCCGTCTCGAGGGTACGGAGCAGCATGGGCTGGACGCTCTCCGGCGTCTCGCCGATCTCGTCGAGGAAGAGCGTGCCGCCCGAGGCGCGCTCGAAGACGCCCTGGTGACGTCCCTGCGCGCCGGTGAACGCGCCCTTGGCGTGGCCGAACAGCGTCGCGACGGCGATCGACTCCGCCATCGCCGCCATGTTCACCGCGACCCACTCCCTCTTCGCGCGCGGGCCGAGGTCGTGGATCGCTCTCGCGACGCACTCCTTGCCGGCACCGGTCTCGCCGCGGATCAGGATGGGAACCAGGGTGTCGGCGAGCCGCGTGATCTCTTCACGGACCGCAGCGATGGCGTCGGATGCGCCGAGCACTCCGGGCAGCGGAAACTGCGCAGGGTTCGTCGTGAGATGGAGGAGCACCGCGGCGCGATCGCCGAGCGCCAGCACGAGCCCGCGCGAGAGCTCTTCCCGCGTGCAGACGCGGGGCGCGCCGAGCCGCTCGCCGTCGACGGTCACGTCGCCCGCGCCGGGCTCGAGCTGGACGCCACCGTTGGGCGTGCCCGCGAGGGTACAGATCGCTTTGCGGCTCAGGTACGTGTCGTTGAGCGGGCGCAGCGGGGAACCGGATGCGACCGCGGCGAAGCTCGGCTCGAGCCGCGACACGCCCACGGACTGGCCGACGAGGAGCTGCGGCAGCACCGTCCGCTCGCCAATCCGCCGCGCATCGACGTGGGCGAGCAGGGTCAGGCAAGGGACGGTGGCGCGTCCGGGCCGCGGCCTGTCGCTCGCACGTTTTTGCGTCGTCGCGTTGGTGTACGTCATGAGCGCTCAGCCGAGCTGGGTCTTGCGCAGAGTAGCGCTCGTGCCGCCCAGGCCGAAACTCCGTGCGATTTTGGCGTATTCGAAGGCACCGCCGGTGCTGTCTCGGCGAATGGAGAGACGCCGCGCCCGGCTTTCGAGTCGGCCCTGACGCGCGAAGGTAAGGGTGTGAGCGACAGGGGCAAGGAATCGAGGAATTTTCGTGCCCCTTTCAACGCATGCTCGATCGTAGCTGGTCGTACCCGGGTCATCGGGTATCGCTTCCCGGCTTCTTTCGTTTCATACCAGTTCGGGAGCGACAGTGAGTACCGGGCGAATGCCGCAGCCGGGCGATCTCATCGCCCGAAAATATCAGATCGAGCGCCTTCTCGGGCGAGGCGGCATGGGAGCCGTCTTCGAGGCGCGCCACACCATCATCCAGAAGTCGGTGGCGCTGAAGTGGATCACGCCCGATCTCTCGACCGATCCGGAGTTCATGCACCGGCTGATCCGCGAAGCACGGGCGGCGGGCCGCGTCCATCACCCCAACGTGCTCGCGGTGCACGACGTCGGGGAGCATGAGGGGTCGCTCTTCCTCGTCATGGATCACCTGCGCGGCATGTCGCTCGAGGCGCTGCTCGCAAACGGACCACTCCCCTGGCCGGAAGCGCTAGCGCTGCTGCTCCCGGCGATGCGCGGCGTGCATGCGGCGCACCTTCGCGGCGTGCTGCACCGCGACCTCAAGCCGGCAAACATCTTCATCTGCGAGGACGACCAGGGAAACCCCCTCGGCCCGAAGGTCCTCGACTTCGGCATCTCGAAGATAGTCGATTCGCACTACGACGACGGCGCTTCGACCCAGACCGGCGTGCAGCTCGGCACGCCCGCGTACATGTCCCCCGAGCAGCTCCGCGGCGAGAAGACGTCCGACGAGCGCATCGACGTCTACGCCTTCGGCGTCATCCTGTACCGCGTGCTCTCGGGGCGACTGCCCTTCACCGGGGCGACGTCGTCCGCGCTGGCGATCAACGCGGCGACGACCGAGGCGCCGAAACTCGCGTCGCTGTGCCCGGACCTTCCGGCAACTCTGGTTGCCATTGTCGAGAAGGCGATGGCCCGCGACCGTTCGCGCCGCTACCCGACCGTCGAGGCGCTCGTCACGGCGCTCGAGCCACTCGAGCGCGCCCGCAGCAGCGGCGGGTTCCCCGCGGGCCGCGCGTCGGACCACGGCGGTTCGATGCACACGACGACGTCCGGCACGGCGTCGCTCGTTACGGCTCGCCCGGGCCGCGGCTCGGGGCTCGTCTGGGCCTTCGCGGCGGTGCTCGCGATCGCGGCGCTCGTGTACTGGGGCGCGACGCGTTCACCGGTCCGCGAGAGCGTCACGACGAACACCGCGAGCGCGTCGGGAGGGCTCCCGAATACCGTCGCGTTGCCCGCCGGAACGGCGAGCACGACGCTGGCGACATTGCCGGCGAACACGGCGACGTCCGTCACGAACAGCGTCAACGGCGTCGGGGCCGACCTTCACGGCGAGCATCGCGGCGGCCGTCCGCGTCCATCGCAGCGGCCACCGCGGCCCGCGACGGCGCCGGCGTCACCCGCACCGACCGCGACCAGCACGGCGAAGACCGACAGCCCACACCTCAAGACCGACGACTTCTGAGCGGACCTGCACCGTCGAAATCACTGCGCGTGACGTCGCCCTGGGTCGCCGGTAAAAAGAGCGTCGTGGGTTCTCCGCGCGCGCGCCGCGAACGGCTCTCTTTCCACGCCCTCGTCGCGGTCGCGGCGTCGCTCGCCGGCTGCAGCTCCGCGACGAAGCCACCGACGGCCGCCCCCGTCGCGACGAGCAGCGAGCTCGCGCCGATCCCCGCGCCGCTCGAACCATCGACGCTCTCCTACGTCGAGACGCTCCATCGCCAGGTCGGGCCGAATCTCACGCTCGACAGCGCATTGCAGGACGTCGCGGAGCGCACCATCCGCGGCACCGGGAGACCGGCGGCGGTCGTCGCGATCGAGCCGGACACCGGAGTCGTCCGCGCGGTGTTCTCCGTCCCTGGCGACCGCGGCGATCCGCTGCTCGTGCCGCAGATCCCGGCCTCGACGTTCAAGGTCTTCACGGCGCTCGCTGGGCTCGAGAGCGGCACCCTCACCGTCCGCACCGAGAAGACGTGCACCGGCAAGTTCGCCTACGCCGGCAAGGAGCTCGAGTGCAACGCCGTGCATGGCCGCGAGACGGTGGTCTCGGCGCTCGAGCGCTCGTGCAACTCGTTCTTCTACGAGGTCGGTACCGAGGTCGATCATCGTGCGGTGCTCGAGGTCGCACGCCGCTTCGGCTTCGGCGAGCTCACCGGCATCGAGATCCCCGACGCACCCGGCACCCTGCCGAGCGCCGCGCGCGCCGAGGAGATCCATCGCGATCCGTCGAGCACACTCCCGCTGCTCGACGCGATCGGTCACGGCGAGATACTGGTGACGTTACTCCAGCAAGCGCGCGCGTTCGCCGTCATCGCCAACGGCGGCAAGCTCGTACGCCTGACGCTCGAGGGGCGCGGCTCCGTCGAGCGAACCGTCGAGATCGCGCCGCGGAACCTGGCCATCCTGCGGGTCGCCCTCGCCAACGTCGTCGACGAGCCCGACGGCACCGCTCACGACGTCGCGATCCCGGGCTACCCGTATGCCGGCAAGACGGGCAGCGAGAGCTCGCCGTTCATCGCCGGCGAGGACGCCGGGAGCGACACGTGGTTCATAGCGTACGCGCCGCGTGACGAGTCGAAGCTCCTCGTCGCGGCGCGCGTCGAGCACGCGTACCCGCCGCACGACGCGAAGCACGTCGTGCACGACCTTCTCGACGCCTATCGCAAGCGCTGAGCGCGCGTCACTCCGCGGGCGCGCCGTGCGCTGACGGAGCAGACGGCGCAGCCGGCTCGCGTGCGGGCTCCTTGTGGCCACCGAGACGGATCGCGAGCTTGCGGAGCGCGACGTAGAACACCGGGGAGAGGAAGAGCCCGAAGAACGTCACGCCGAGCATCCCGGCGAACACGGTGACGCCCATCACGCGGCGCACCTCGCTACCGGCGCCCGCCGCGGTCAACAGGGGCACGACGCCCGCGATGAACGCGATCGACGTCATGACGATGGGACGGAGACGGAGCTTGCAGCTCTCGAGCGCCGCCTCGACCGTGCTCATGCCGGCCATCTCGAGCTCGCGCGCGAACTCCACGATGAGGATCGCGTTCTTGCACGCGAGACCCATGAGCACGACCAGACCGACCTGCACGAAGATGTTGTTGTCGCCCTGCGTGAGCCACACGCCGACCATCGCCGACAGCACGCACATCGGCACGATGAGGATGACGGCGAGAGGAAGAATGAAGCTCTCGTAGAGTGCGGCGAGCACCAGGAACGCGAGGATGATCGCGAGCGGGAAGGCGAGCAGATTGCGGCTGCCCTCGTGCGCCTGCTGGTAGCTCAGATCCGTCCACTCGAACTGGAAGCCGTTCGGCAGCACCTGCGGCGCCATGCCGGCGACGAGCGCCATCGCCTGGTTCGACGACATCACGCTGCGATCCGCCTCCCCGAGGAGATCCGCCGCAGGATAGCCGTTGTAGCGCATCACGGGATCGGGCCCGTAGCTCTGCTTGATCGACGCCATGCTGCCGATCGCGACCATCTCCCCCTGCTGATTGCGGGTCCGGAGCTGGGTGATGTCCTCGATCTGATCGCGGAACGACGCGTCCGCCTGCGCTATCACCTGGTAGGTGCGGCCGAAGCGGTTGAAGTCGTTCACGTACGCGCTGCCGAGATAGACCTGCAGCGTCTCGTAGAGGTCGGTGAGCGCGACGCCCTGCGACTTCGCCTTCGTGCGATCGACCTCCGCCACGAGCTGCGGCACGTTCGCCTGGTAGCTCGAGATCGGGAAGCCGATGCCCTTCACCTGGCTGAGCGCGCCGGAGAGGCCGCTCACGGCGTTCTGCAGCTCGCCGAAGCCGGCGCCGTTGCGGTCCTCCACGAACAGCGAAAAGCCTGAGCCCGCGCCGATGCCGAGCACGGCGGGCGGCATGATCGCGAACGCGAACGCCTCGGGGACGTGCTGGAACTTACCCATGAGCTCCCCGACGATGGCGGAGGCGGGACGCTTCCGTTCGTCGAAGGGCTTCAGGCCGTAGAAGATCGTCGCGGAGTTCGGCGTGTTCGTGAACTGGAGCGGGTTCAGACCCGGGAACGCGATGGCGCTCTCGACGCCCTCGGTGGAGAGGGCAATCTTGGTGAGCTTCCGTACCACCTCTTCGGAGCGGTCGATCGACGCGCCCTCGGGGAGCTTCGCGCCGCCGATGAGATACAGCTTGTCCTGCGTCGGGATGAAGCCGCCGGGGACGAGCTGCAGCATGAATACCGCCGCAGCAAGGAGCGCCGCGTACGCGACGAACACCAGCGGACGCCGCTTCAGGCTGACGGACACCACGGCGCGATAGCCGTTGGAGCTCTTCGTGAAGGCTCGGTTGAACGGCCGGAAAATCCAGCCGAAGAGCGTGTTGATGCCGCGGGTGAGCAGATCCTGCTTTGCGCTGTGGGGCTTGAGCAGGACGGCGGCGAGCGCGGGCGACAGTGTCAGCGAGTTGATCGCGGAGATGACCGTCGAGATCGCGATCGTCACTGCGAACTGCTTGAAGAACTGACCGCTCACGCCGGTGAGGAACGCCATCGGGACGAACACCGCGCAGAGCACGGAGGCGATCGCGATGATGGGACCGCTCACCTCTTTCATCGCGAGGTGCGCGGCTTCACGCGGCGATTCGCCGTTCTCGATGTGCCGCTCGACGTTCTCGACGACCACGATGGCGTCGTCGACCACGATGCCGATCGCGAGCACCAGCCCGAACAGGGTCAGCGTGTTGATCGAGAAACCGAGCAAGAGCAAGATCGAGAAAGTCCCGATGATCGAGACCGGCACCGCGAGGAGCGGAATGATCGACGCACGCCACGTCTGCAAGAACAGGATGACGACGAGAACGACGAGGAGCACTGCCTCGAAGAGCGTACGGACGACCTCCGAGATGGAGTCGCGCACGAACACCGTCGGGTCGTAGACGATGTGATATTCCATCCCCTTCGGGAAGCGCGTCGCGAGCTCGGCCATCTTCGCGCGCACGCCGTTCGACACCTCGATGGCGTTCGAGCCCGGCGCCTGGAAGATGGGGAGCGCGACGGCCTGGTGGTTATTGAGGAGCGAGCGCAGCGAGTACTCGGAAGCACCGAGCTCGATACGTGCGACGTCGGACAGATGCGTGATCTCGCCGTTTTGACCGGCCTTCACGACGATCCCGCCGAACTCCTCTTCCGTCGTGAGGCGGCCCTTCACGTCGATCGACACCAGAAAGTCGGAGGCGTGCGGCATCGGCGGCGCGCCGAGCTGGCCGGCCGAGACCTGGACGTTCTGCTCGCGGATCGCGCCGACGATGTCGCCCGCCGTGAGGCCGCGCGACGCCGCTTTGTTCGGATCGATCCAGATCCGCATGGCGTAATCGCCGGCGCCGAACGCGAGCGCCTGGCCGACGCCGGGGAGACGCGCGAGCTCGTCCTTGACCTTCAGCGTCGCGTAGTTGCGGAGATAGATCGGATCGTACTCGCCCTTGGGCGACTCGAGATGCACGACCATCGTCAGGTTCGGCGACTGCTTCTGCGTCGTGACACCCTGACGGCGCACGTCTTCCGGAAGGCGCGCGAGCGCCTGACTGACGCGGTTCTGCACCTGGACCTGCGCGAGATCCGCGTCGGTGCCCGGCTCGAACGTGACGGTCATCGCCAGCACGCCGTCGCTGCCGGCGACCGACTTCATGTACATCATGTGCGGCGCGCCGTTCATCGCCTCCTCGAGGGGCGTGGCGACAGTCTCGGCGATGACCTTGGGGTTCGCGCCGGGATAGATGGCTCGCACCTGCACGGTCGGCGGCACCACGTCCGGGTACTCGCTGATCGGCAGGATCGGGATCGAGATCGCGCCGGCGAGCAGCACGATGATGGAGAGCACCGCCGCGAAGATCGGGCGGTCTACGAAAAACTTTGCAAACCCCATGGGGGATACTTTCTCGCGAAAATGGCGATTATTGGGCCGGTGCGCCGGCGGCGAGCGGCTCGGGCGGCGGAGCGCCCATCTCGATTTCGCGCGGGTTCAGCGGCGCGCCGGGGAAGAAGATCTTCTGCACGCCGTGAACGACCACCTTGTCGTTCGCGTCGAGGCCCGACTGGACGACGCGGAACCCGTCTGCGATGCGGCCGAGCACGATGGTCTTCCGCTGGGCATGGTTCCCCTCACCGACCACGAACACGTATTTACGGTCCTGATCGGTGAGCACGGCCTTGTCGTCGATGAGCATCACCTGGGATTTGCCCCCGGCGACGAGCCGTACGCGCGCGAACAGGCCCGGCATCAGCCGGCCGTCGGTGTTCTCCATCTTCGCCCGCGCGCGCATGGTGCCGCTCCGCGGGTCGACGCGGTTGTCGAGGAAGTCCAGGGTGCCGTCGTGGGGGAACCCGTCCTCGTCGATCAGGCCCAGCTTGACGGACTTCTCGTCCTTCGGGCCCTTGCTGATGGCGAGATACGTGGCCTCGTCGATGTCGAAGTAGGCGTAGAGCGCACCGTCGGAGACGAGCGTCGTCAGCGCCGTCGTGGGCGAAACCAGGTTTCCCGCCGTGACGAGGGCTCGCGACACGCGGCCGGAGATGGGCGCGCGGACGCTGGCGTAGTCGAGGTTCAGCCGTGCGAGCGACTGGGACGCCCGCGTGGAGTCGAGGGCCGCCTTGGCCTCCGATTCTTTGGCCGTGTTCTGCTCGAGCTCCACCGGCGCGATCGCGCCGGATTTCGTCAGGGCCTCGGAGCGGCCACGGTCGGACGTGGCCAGCGTCAGCGCGCTCTGTGCGCGCCGCTCTTCGGCGCCGAGCCGACTCAGCTCCCGCTGGAAACGCCGGGGATCGATCTCGAAGAGCAGATCGCCCTTCTTGACGTGGGAGCCCTCGGTGAAGTGAATCGCGTTGACCGTGCCGTCGACCTGCGGATGCAGCTCGACCGTGTCGATTGCCTCGAGGCGACCACTGAAGTCGCTGAAGTTATCGATCTCCTTCGACACCACCTTCGCCACGGCAACCTCTGCCGGCGGCATCTGGTGCTGTGTCTCGGCCTGGGATGGGCTGCACGCCCACGTCGTCAGGGAGAGCAACGAGACGATGAGCAAGGGGGACCAGCTTCGAACGCTTTGCATACGCTATCCTCGAAATTCGTCGGCTACGGCGGGCCCGCTTGTAGCGGGAAACTCGCTGTGTTCGCCATCGTCCCGTGACACGAGCGATTCGCGGGAGAAACATGGCGACCACCAGATGGGAGCTTGCCGTCTGGGCACGCCCCATATGTGAATATCTCCCTCGAACGTCAATGGCCTTGCGCCCTAGACGCCGTCCCTCACCGTCTCCGCGCGAGTAAGGCAACGACCTGTTGCCGTCACTCCCACGCGAGCTACGCGAGCCCGCGAAGCGGCGGGGGAGCGGGTCGCGTAGCGAGCCCGCGGGGGTAAGACCCCCATGAAACCAATCCCACGCCGCCGACGCCGTCCGCACATCAGTGCCGTCACGCCCACGCGAGCTACGCGAGCCCGCGTAGCGGCGGGGGAGCGGGTCGCGTAGCGAGCCCGCGGGGGTAAGACCCCCCTCACA
>DATAZL010000003.1:0-10680 GCA_036272055.1 Polyangiaceae bacterium
CCGCTGGCTACTCGCCGCATTGCGCTCGGTAGCGCATGTGCACCTCGGGTACGGTAGCTTCGGCGAATACATCGAGCGTCTGTTCGGATACAAGCCACGCTCCACGCAGGAGAAGCTGCGCGTGGCGGAAGCGCTCGAAGAACTGCCGGCCATCGCGCAAGCGCTCGCGAGCGGTGCGCTGAACTGGTCCGCCGCTCGCGAGCTCACGCGGGGGGCGGTCGCGGAAACCGAGTCCGCCTGGCTAGACGTGGCTCGTGGCAAGACCGTGCACCAGCAGGAAGCGCTGGTGGCCGGTAAGAGCCCGGGCGACGGGCCCTCTTCCGCGGGCAAGCCTGATGCGCGACGCCACGTTCTTCGCTTCGAAGTCGCGCCGGAAACGCTGGCGCTCTTCCGGGAGGCGATGAACAAGCTCAAGCGCAGCGGAACTCCGCTCGGTGACGACTCCGCGCTCATGCTGATGGCGCGCCACGTTCTCGGCGGTCCGGCCGACGAAGGCCGCGCGAGCTACCAGATCGCGCTGTCTGTCTGCCCGGAGTGCGGCAGGGGTCACCAGCACGCAAGCGGAGAACTCATACCCGTCAGCGCAGACGTCGTCGCGATGGCCGAGTGCGACGGTCAGCACATCGGAGTGATCACGCCTCCCGTTGCAGGCGCAGATCCCGCCAGTGACGAGAGCGCCCACGTGGGCGCGGAGCCCGCCAACGACGAGAACGCCCACGTGGGCGCGGCGCGGATTCGCGCAATCGGCGGCATCCGGGCGAAGCAAAACGTTTCACCTGCGACGCGCAGAGCCGTGCAGCGGCGCGATCGCGAGCAGTGCGTCGTCCCTGGTTGCCGCAACGCGCGGTTTCTCGACGTTCATCACGTTGCGCTGCGTTCGGAGGGTGGCAGGCACGATGCCGACAATCTGGTTACTCCTTGCGGCGCGCATCATCGCGCGGCCCATCGAGGTGAGCTCGTCGTCTTCGGCAGCGTCTCGGCGGGTCTTCGATTCCGGCATGCCGACGGCAGCGACTACGGCAGCGCGCCGGAACCGCGTGCGGTGGAGATGCGGGCCAAAGCATTCGCTGCGCTACGCGGTTTGGGCTTTCGTGAAGGCGAGATCCGTCGAGCGCTGGCCGAGTCGTGCCAGCTCGGGGTGCCGGAGATGAACCTCGAACGGGTCGTACGAGACGCGCTGGCCAGACTGACCCCGCCGCGCGTTCACGTTTGATACACGCCGAAGGTCGTGGTCGGCTGGAGGGCGCCCGCACAGCGCCGCAGCGCGCGAGCGCTGCCACAGAAAAAAGGAAACAGAGCCCGAGTCAGATCGGTGGCAAAAAGGTGTCGGGATTGAGCCCCTCACCCAAAGTGGGGGGCTCAATCCCGACAGACCACCGCAACAGACGAGTGGCTCAATGAATGGCGCCGACGAGCCACGCGAACGCCGGGACCATCACTTCTTCGGGGGATGCGCCGCCTTCGCTGAGGGAGGTGCGGCCGTCGGAGTGGCGTTCGACGGTGAAGCCGTGGTCGCCGAAGATCATGACGAGGGTGCGCGGCTGGAGGCCCTCGAAGTGGGCCGCGATGCGCTGTGCGACCTCGTCGGCGATTGCCTCGAAACCGGCCGGCTCCCCGCCGTGGGGCTCGGAGAGACGCGCCGCGACGATGTCGAGCTTGAGGAGCTCGCGGTGTCCCGTCTTGAGGCGGCGCACCATCTGCGCCTTGCGACCGCGACCGACGATGAGTTCCTCGCTCGACGTCGCGATCGGCTCACGCAGCCCGGCCGGGCCGCGGCCGATGAGCTCGATCTGCGTGGCGGTGTTCGTGGGGAGCGCCGCCCAGAGCAGGAAGCGCTCGGCGCACGCGGCGCGCTGTCCGACGATCGCGCGGATGCGATCGTTGACCATCTCGCCGAGGTCGTAGCGGAGGCTATCGACGAGGAGGAGCTGCGTCGAGCGCGCGCCGTGCAAGCGCGCGACACGGAGTGCGATGTCGGGGACGTCGACGACCATCGCCGGCCGCTTGTTACGCACGCGGAGCGCGTCGAAGCCGTCCTTGTAGCTCTTCTCGAAGCTCTGCGACCAGTCGTCGGCCGTCTCGCGGAGCGCCGGCATGTTCGCGCCGCGGTCGAGCGCCGCACGGAGCGGCATGTACGCCGTCGAGAAGAGTCGCTCGACGACGGTGAGCGGCTTCGGTCCCGTCGCGGTGGAGAGCTCGCGCCAGCAGATCTCGAGCTTGCGCTTCGCTTCGGCTTCCGCGTCGGCGGCGTCGGGTTCGACTTCGAGCGGCGCGTCCGCGAGCCGGAGCTCGAGGGGCGGCCCCGCGACGATGTCGTCCTCCGGCACGACCTCGTCGGCACGTGCCGCTTCGCGCCCGCGTTCCGGCTCAGCGGCAGCAGCCGGCTTCACGTCGGCGGCCGCCTCCGCGACGGCCCTCGGCTCCGCGACGGCCCTCGGCTTTACGTCGGCGGTCGGTGCTGCGACGCCAGCCGGCTCAGCGACGACGACGGCGGTCGGACGCGCGATGCGTGCCACGGCCATGGCGGCGTGCGGGGATTCTTCCATCCTTGGCGCCGCGACGACGCGGATCGCGAGCGGCTCGAGTCGCTTCGGCTGCTTCGCGACGACGGGCTCCGGTGTCGACAGCTCGATGAGCGCGTGATGGAGCCAGCCGGTGTCGCTGTCGTCGGCGATGTCCTGCGCCATGGCGCGGGCGCTCTCGGCGTAAGCCGTCTCGGGCACCGCGGGCGGCGCCTCGACGGGAGCGGCAGCGACGGCGGGCTTCTCGTCCAGGACGAGATCCGGCACGGACGGCATCGTGGGCATGCGCGGCGCGACGTCACCGGGGACGACGGTCTCCGCGGTGTGCGCGTCGGCGGAGAACACGTCTTGCTCCGTCGCGGCAACGACCATCGCTGGCTCGTCGTGGACGTCGACGACGACTGCCGCCGCCTTCGCGACGACACGCTCGTCCGACGTCAGCTCCTCCGACCGCGTGGCGAGCTGGGTCGCGTCGGAATCGAACGACGTGAAGCGTTCGCTCGAGACGGGCTCGTCGTCGTCGTCGTCACTCTCCGACGCTTCGTCGAAGAGCGACGCGAGCGGCTCGGGTGCAGCGTAGACGCCGACCTTGTCGTTCGAGGCGTCGAACGCGAGCCGCACCGGATACGCGCGCGCGGCGTCGAGCCACCAGCGGACCGCCATGCTGTCACCCGTGTCGAGCGCCAGCTCGGGTCCGGTGATCGCCTCGAGTGACGCGACCCAGAGCGCGATCCCCGACGTCCCGGTGACGAGCGCTCGCCGGATCTGGTCGGCGATGACTTCCTCGCGCGCCGACGCCGCGAGCGGCGAGGGCGGCGGCGCTCCACGTGCGTCGAGGGCTCGCTCGATCGCGCCTTCGATGTAGAGACCGAGACGACCGCGCGCCGCGGGACGCGGCGGCTCGAGCTCCACCCAGAGGAGGTTCGCGGCGCGCGCCTCGCTCGAGAAGGTCGCTTTCGGGTCGGCGGTTGCGAGGCCGCCTTCGCCGGCCCAATGGTCGCTCGAAACGGCTCCAAAGGTCATGACGGGAAGAACTCGCTTATTTGAGCCCCCCTGGCCCAGATTTCGGCGGATGGGCCTCCGTGACGCGGCGAGCAATCGACCCTGAAGTCGCGGTCTTGTGACGGACGTCGATTTACCGCCCTGCGTCCGTTGACGGGTCTACCCGGGAGAAATACGTTGTTGGGTAGGCTCCCTCTGCGGAGGCGCGTAGTACGCCAGAATGAATCCCGTACAAGTCATTGAACCAGGGAGACGAGCTGCGGTTGATGAGCTAGGCCCGGAATTGTTCACCGGGAAGCCTGACGCCGTCGCGAGTCACCCACCTAGCGATGCTAGGGGTTCATGCTGGGCGACTTACTCACGTCTCATGCGGTAAGGAGCCGCTAACTCTCCCCCATTCACCCACCTGCGATACCGATCCGTCGCAGCGAGCGGGGCTTCCGCCGGCGGCGCACGTCGGGTAGGGTGCATGGTTCAATGGGTGACTCTGCGAAAAGGTTCAGAGTTTCGGGGCTCCAGCCCTTACGGCGCGGGTGGATGTTTGCGGCTTGTGCTGCTGCCGTCGTCTCGGCCGGTGCAGTGACACTGGCGACGGATGCGGGCGCCGCGCACGTGCGTGGGCTCGTCGTCGGCTATCAGCATCTCCTCAATCCCGTCTGGGACGAGGCGAAAGACCCGGACAGGCATCTCTACTCGTTCAGGGAGCCGGTTCCGACCGTCCGGGCCGAGTTTCGCCGCCTCTATCCGCACATCCCGAAGGAGCTCTGCATCGCGGCGCTCTCGGCCGAGAAGGCGCCGGCACAGAAGCCGATCCTCATCCGGGTCGGTGGCGGCCGTACGGCGCCGGTGACGATCGTCGTCGCGCCTGGCACCCAGCTCCAGTTCCAGAACACGGACCCGTTTGCGCATCGGCTCTACGCCGTCGGTCAGGCGACCTTTCCGCCGTCAGACACGGTGAAGGGCGGCATGCGTTCGTGGTCGGCGCCCGCGGCCGGCACGGTCGAGATCCGGGACGAAGCTGCGCCGAGTCTCCGGATGTGGGTGATCGCCGAGCCGAACGTCGCCGCGGTCGCGTACCCGTCTCTGAAGGGCGAGTTCGCGCTGTCGGTCGACACGCCCGGTGACTACCGCGTGCAAGCCTACTTCGCGGGCAAGAAGGTGGGCCCAGAGATGCCCGTCAAGGTCGCCGGTGCGGACATCGATCTGTCGAAGGCGCCGCTGAAGGTCGCGGACGAGTCCAAAGCCGAGAAGGCCGACAAGAGCGACAAGAGCAACTAGCCGGAGTTGATGAGCTGATGCTGCTTTCTCGTTTCTGGTACGTGCTCCTCGGCCTCGCGATCGGAGCGCTCGTGTTCATGCTGTACCTGGCCGACAGCATGTATAACCGCCACGGCGCCAAGGCGATGGCCGAGGGCCTCTCGGCCGACAGCCAGTTCGTCTCCTGGTATCTGAAGAACGACGCTCGTGAGCGCGCGTCGCACCTCATCAAGTTCGCGCTCGACGGGAGCATCCCGAAGGGCCTCTCCGACTCGAGCGCCTCTGAGTCCAAGATTCCGGACAAGGTGCGCGCGAGCGTCCAGGCCGGCCTGAACAAGGTCGCCGCGACCATCCCGAAGGACCAGAGCTTCGACGCGATCTTCCTCGTCGATCAGTACGGCCGCGTCGTCGCCCACTCCGGCTACGAGCAAGCGAACGGGATGGACGACTTCGAGCTCGGCGGTTACCCCGTCGTGGCCGACGCCCTCCACGGCTTCGTGCGCGACGAGACGCTGGTGCTCGACCGCGTGTACCGCGTCGTCGCGCGCCCGGTCGAGTACGACCTCGGCTCCGCGCCGGCAGGCGCCGTCATCGGCGCCCGCATCATCGACGATCGCTTCGCGCGCGAGCTCTCCGAGCGCACCGGTGCCGCCGTCGCGTTCTACTCGGGTGGCGTCCGCATCGCGTCCGGTGCGCCCGAGGGCTTCGACCGAAGCCAGCTCGACATGATCATCAACGACCTGAAGGGCGCGGACTCCGACCCCGACTACAAAGAGAAGGGGCGGAGCACGCTCCGTCAGCTCACCGAGTCCCTCGGCGTCGTCTACAGCCGTCTACCCGGTGAAGCCTTCAGCCTCGGCGCCGGCTACGCCGTGGGGCGTAACGTCGTGACCGTCCGCTCGCCCCTCGGCTTCTTCGCCGCGGCCGACGACAAGGACAAGTCGGGCGCGCCGATCCCCATCGTCGTCGGTATCGCGCTGCTCGCGATGGTCGTCGGGCTGCTTCTCACGTGGCTCGAGCATTCGAAGCCGCTGAATCAGTTCCGCGACGACATGAAGCTGCTCGCCAAGGGTCAGTCCGACGCGATGCAGCCGTCGCGCTATCGCGGCGTGTACCGGACGATCGCGTCCGACGTGAACGACGGCATCGACGTCGCCGCGGCGAAGACCGGCGGCACGCGTCGCGCCGCCGATCTGCAGCAGGTCCTCGGCGATCTCCCCGCCGAACCGCAGATGAGCGCCTTCAGCTTCCCCGGTGATCCCGATTCGTCGGCGAAGCCGAAGCCCGCTCCGCCCCAGGCGCCGGCGGCCATGCCCGCGCCCCAGAAGCCGCTCCCCGCGCCGAAGGCGTCGCCGGCCTCGGCGCCGCGCACCGCTCCGATGATGGAACCCGCGTTCGCGCAGCAGGAGGTCGCGGAGTCACCCCGCCGCCTCCCGGCGAAGCCGCCCCGTGCGCCGGCACCGGCCGCGGCGCCCGTCGCGCCCCCCGCGTCCCAGGGTGGGGACTCCCAGAACTCCGAGTGGCTCAGCGTGTACGAGGAATTCGCGGCGACCAAGCAGCGCTGCGGCGAGTCCCTCGACGGGTTCACCTTCGACAAGTTCCAGAGCACCCTGAAGAAACACCGCGACGCCATCGTCGAGCGGCACGGGGTCCGGCGCGTGAAATTCAGCGTCTACATCAAGGAGGGCAAGGCCGCCCTCAAGGCGAGCCCCATCAAAGAATGAGGGCGCCCGGGGTGTGCTAAAGAGTCGCCCATGAGCGAACCCCGCCACCACAAGGTCATCATCATCGGATCGGGCCCCGCGGGGCTCACCGCTGCGATCTACGCGGCGCGGGCCAACCTGAAGCCGTTCTGTGTCGAGGGGTTCAATGCCGGCGGTCTCATCCCCGGCGGTCAGCTCATGTTCACGAGCGACGTCGAGAACTACCCCGGCTTCCCCGAGAAGGTGTCGGGGCAGGAGCTCATGGTCGGCTTCCGCGAGCAGGCCGAGCGACAGGGGACCGAGATAGTCACCGCCGACGTGCAGAAGGTGGATCTCTCGCGACGCCCGTTCAAGGTGTGGGTCGGGGAGGACGAGAACGTGCTGCACCTCGCCGACACCGTCATCATCGCCACCGGCGCAAGGGCGAACTACGTCGGCCTCGACAGCGAGGACAAGCTGAAGAACAAGGGCGTCAGCGCCTGCGCGGTCTGCGACGGCGCGCTCTTCCGCAACGAGGACGTGGTCGTCATCGGCGGCGGTGACACTGCGATGGAAGAAGCGACGTACCTGTCCGGCCTCTGCAAAAGCGTCACGCTCGTGCACCGCCGGGACGAGTTCCGCGCGTCGAAGTCGATGCAGGATCGCGTCGTGAACAACTCCAAGATCCGCATCCTGTACAGCCACGCCGTCGTCGAGGTGCTGGACCCGGCGCTCGACAAGGTGACCGGCGTCCGCGTGAAGGACCTGAAGAGCGGAGACGTGCGCACCGTCGATTGCGGGGCCATGTTCGTCGCCATCGGTCACACGCCGATGACCGAGCTCTTCAAGGGCCAGCTCGACATTCACGACAACGGCTACATCAAGGTGAAGCCCGGCACCGCGCAGACGAGCGTCCCCGGCGTCTTCGCTGCCGGCGACGTCGCCGATTGGACGTACCGCCAGGCGGTCACCGCCGCGGGCACCGGTTGCATGGCCGCTCTCGAAGCCGAGCGGTGGCTTGGTGCTCATGCGTAGTAGTCGCTACTGGCGGGCACCGATGCCCGCTCGCTTCGAGCACGCGGCCATCTAGCTGCTCTCGGTGCTCGGCGTACCGGGGAGCGTTCGTCCGAGGTGTTTCACGACTTCTTTCAGGTCGTTCCAGACTTCGCGCTTGGCTTCGGGTGTGCGGAGAAGGTAGGCGGGGTGGAAGGTGGGCATGACGGCGATGCGGCCGTTGTAGAGGCGCCAGTTTCCGCGCAGGCGTGTGATGCCGCCGGTGATGCCGAGCAACCCCTCGACCGCGCTTGCACCGAGCGCGACGATGACCTTGGGCTCGAGGAGCTCGAGCTGCTCGACGAGGTAGGGGCGGCACGTCGCCATCTCGTCCGGTTGCGGTTTGCGGTTGTTCGGCGGCCGGCACTTGACGACGTTGCAGACGTAGACCTCGTCACGGTCGAAGCCCATCGCTGCGATCATCCGGTCGAGGAGCTGGCCCGCCTTGCCGACGAAGGGGATCCCCTGCGCGTCCTCTTCTGCGCCGGGCCCCTCGCCGACGAAGCAGAGCCCGCTGGTGCCGGTGCCACGGGCGAACGCCGTGTGCGTGCGCTCGCGATGCAGCTCGCAGCGCGTGCAGCTCGCGACCTCGCGCGAGAGCACCTCGAGACGGACCCGACGCTCGCCGCCAGACGCGGAAGGCGCGACGTGAGGCGCGGGCGAGGCCGGCGCGGGAGGCTCCACGTGCGCACGAACAGCGACGCCGGGAGTGGGCGGTGCTGCCTCGACGGCGGCTGGCGGACGGAGCGACGAGAGCGCGGCGGGCTCGAGACCGGCCGCGCCGGAGAGCGCGCAGAGCTCGGCGTGAACGCGCAGCGCAGCCGTCAGGGCCGACAGCTCTTCGAGTGGATCCGGCTCGGACATCGACGGATGCCGTACCACGTCGAGGTTCAAGCGTAGAGTGCTTCGATTTCCGCGGCCCGTCGCACGCGGATCACGTCTCTCCGGAGTTTGCCGAGCTCGGTGAGTTCGAGGGTATCTCGCGAGAAGGGCTCGGGCAGCAGCGCGAAGCGCTTGATCGTCTCGAAGCTCGCGAGGTGCCGGTTCACGGCGTCGACGTCGAGATGGATCTGAGCGACGAGCTCCGGATCGTTCGCGAGGAGTGCGAGGTCGGCCTTACGGCCGCGCTCCTCGGCCCACCTCCGGCACATGACGGCGTCGAGCGTCAGGAGCGCGACGAGGTACGGACGGCGATCGCCGAACACCACGGCCTGCGCGACCCACGGCGATTCGAGGAGCCGTGCCTCGATGTTCTGCGGCGCGACGTTCGAGCCGCCGGCGGTGACGAGGACGTCCTTCTTGCGATCGACGATCTCGAGGTAGCCGTCGTCGTCCACCTTGCCGACGTCACCGGTGTGAACCCAGCCCTCGGCGTCGACCGCCGTGCGCGTGGCTGCGTCGTCGTTGACGTAGCCCTGCATCGTGGAGGGGCCGCGGAGTAGCACCTCGCCGTCCGGTGCGAGCTTCGCGGCGTAACCGGGAAGCGGCTGGCCCACGGTGCCGAGGCGCGGGCGTCCCGGTCGGTTAACGTGCGATGCGCCGCCGATCTCGGTGAGGCCATATCCCTCGAGTACGGTGATGCCGCACGCGAGGAGCCACTCCGCGAGCTCACGCGAGAGCGGCGCCGCGCCGCTGATCACGAACCTGAGTCGTGAACCGAACGCGCTCCGTACGCGCGCGAGGACGAGCCTGTCGGCGTACCGCGCCTGGGCCGACAGGAGCCGGCGCGGTTCGAGGCCCTGCGAGCGCCGCGCCGCGCGTCGCTTGCCGACGTCGATGGCCCAGGTGAAGAGCGCGGCTCTGAGCGGCCCCTCGGCGCGTGCCGACTCGTTCGCGACCGTGTAGACCTTCTCGAGGAAGCGCGGCACCGTCGCGAAGAACGTCGGCTCGATCTCGCCGAGATCGCGCGTCAGACGGTGGGGGCCCTCCGAGTAGGCGAGTCGAGCGCCCGACGCGACGTGAGTGAGGACGAGGATCTTCGCGAAGATGTGGGCGAGGGGCAGGATGAGGAGCTGTTCGTCGTCGGGGCGAACCTCGAAGGTCGACAGGAGCGCGCGGGTCTGGGCGAGGAGCGCGGCGTGGGTGAGCTTCACACCGCGCGGCGGTCCCGTCGTGCCGGACGTGTATACGACAGTCGCGACGTCCTCCCCGGTGACGGAGTGACGGCGTTCTTCGAAGCGACGGCGTTCTTCCGGAGCTTCGAGCGCGTCGCGTCCGCTCTTCACGAGGGCGGTGTATGCCGTCACCGGGAGCGCGCCGGGCTCCGCGGCTCCTTGCTCGAGCACGATGAGCTCGCGGAGTACGCTCGTCGCGCTCCGTGCCCGCTCCACGATGGCGCGGTGCGCGGCGGTCTCGACGAGGGCGAGCACGCAGGCCGCGTCGTCGAGGACGTGCGCGACCTGCGGGGCGGTCGCCGTCGGGTAGATCGGCACGGTGACGGCGCCGAGCGCCATCACCGCGAAGTCGGTGACCGTCCATTCTTCCCGCGTCGCGGCCATGAGCGCGACTCGGTCCCCCTTCTTCACGCCGCGAAGGACGAGCGCCGTGGACAGCGCTGCCGCGGCGTCGCGGAGGTCGCCCCAGGTGGTCCATTCCCACGAACCGCCGCGGCGAGTGCGCGACGCAACGTGGCCGGCGTGCGCGCGCGCCCGTGACTCCAGCAATCCGAAGACGCTTGCGGTCTCGGACGCGGGCGCGCCGCTCACAGCGAGAGCTGATAACCGACGGAAGGCTCGAGGACGAACCCGGTCGCCGGCAGCATGAACATGAAGTTCAGGTTCACGACCAGGCCGTGATTCGGCGCGAAGGCGTACATGAAGCCACCACCCGCCGAGATGAACCCCTGGCCGAGCTTGCGGTAAGCGTCGAGCTGAGGCGTTTGCTGCGCCTTATTGGGGATCGTCGGATCGTAGATGGTGACCGCGAGCTTGGCGTCGACCTGACCCAGGCCGCCACCGAGGTTCACGAACGGACGGAAGCCCCGCCGGGTAAACAGGTCACGGCCGAACCAGTACTTGCCGCGCACCTCGAGGTGGAGCGGCAGGAACGCGGGCCCGTTTCCCTTGGGGCCGCCGTTGAAGGCAAAGCCGACGCGCGCCTCGGCGCCGATGTTCGGCGTGAAGAGCCGCTCGTACGACGCCAGGATTCGCACCGTGCCGGGCGTG
>DATAZL010000004.1:0-1501 GCA_036272055.1 Polyangiaceae bacterium
AGCGCACGCGACTCGTGGCGCTCGTCTCGTGGCTCACGGTGACGGTGCCCACGCCGGTACCGCCGGGCCTCGTAGTAACGAAGGACGGCGAAGATTTTCCGCTGAGCCTTTTCGGAATCGCCACCGCGGTCGATCCCGGGCCGCACGTCTTCACCACGCGGACGCCCGAGAGCCCGCTCATCGAGCAACGCATCGACATCGTCGAGGGCGAGCGGAAACAGATCCGCCTCGACGTACAGCCAGGGCTCGTGACACCCGCGCCAATTCCCGTCACGCCGGGCATCGAAGAGCCCCCTGGAGACGCGCCGCCGGATCGCGCGCATCCACTCCGGCCCTGGGCGTGGGTCACCGGTAGCATCGGCGCGGCCGGCCTCATCACTGGCGGAATCGCGGGCGGGCTCTTGCTCGCCAAGCGCGATACCATCAACAGCCAGTGCCATCACGAGGCGAGCTTGGGTTCCAACACGCTGTCGTGCTCGCCGAGTGGAAAGGCTGCGGCGGACTTGGCGCAGAACACCCTCGCGCCGCTCACGACGGTCGCGCTCAGCGTGGGCGCAGCGGGCGCCGTCGCGACGCTCGTGCTCCTCATCGTCGACGGCAGCAACAAGGGGTCGCAGTCAAGTGGGCGCATTACGCCATCATTTGGGGTCGCGCCGAATGCCGCGACGGCAGGGCTCAGCGGCGCATTCTGAGTTGGCCGACGCCCACGCCGACGAGGGCAACTCTCTAGAATCCCTAAAAATTTTAGGGGCACCCGGGGTGTCGCGGAGCCTCGCGGAGAACCTGTTGAAAAGCGGGTTCGAATGACTCAGCGCGCCATGCCCCGGAAATCCGCGGAACCACGGTATCTGGTCGGCTAAGCTTGTAGCGTTTCCAAACACCCATGGCTGTAGCGGCGCTGCAGGAAGGCGAGGTTTTCGCCGGCCGATACCGGATTGTGCGTGAACTCGCATCCGGTGGCATGGGAGCGGTGTACGAAGTGGTGCATGCGGTCACCGAGCGTCGTTGCGCGCTCAAGGTGATGCTGTCCCATACCGTCGAGCGCGAGACCCTCCGCAAGCGCTTCATGCAGGAGTCGCGACTCGCCGCACAGATCGGTAGCGAGTACATCGTGGACGTCCTCGACGCGGGCGTCGACGAGGTGACGAAAGCGCCCTTCCTCGTCATGGAGCTCCTCGAGGGTGAAGACCTCGGGCAACGGCTTCTCCGACTCGGACCGCTGACGGCGCGCGAGACCGTGACGTACCTGTGGAACGTCGCGCTCGCCCTCGATCGCACGCATCAGGCGGGCATCGTTCATCGCGACTTGAAGGCGTCGAATCTGTTTCTCACGCGGCGCGAAGACGGGAGCCCCTTCGTCAAGGTGCTCGACTTCGGCGTCGCCAAGGTGCTGCCGCTCGGTAACTCGGGCGAGCAACGCACGCAAACGGTCGGCACGCCGATCTACATGGCGCCCGAGCAGTTCCGCGCGGACGGACGCATCACGCCCGCGACGGACATC
>DATAZL010000005.1:0-78409 GCA_036272055.1 Polyangiaceae bacterium
CCGAACCCACGAAGCCGCCACACGCTCCATCGCCGACTACGTCGAGACCTTCTACAACATCGAGAGACGGCACTCGTTCCTCGACTACCTCAACCCCATCGAGTTCGAATTGCGATCCGCGACGGCGCGGGTTGCGGCATAATCACGATGTCCACGGGATCGGGGGAGCTTCACCTGCAACGCTAGAGCAGCAAACTTTACTCGCGCGACTTTGAGAGGCGCCTTCATGGGCAGCGCGAACTACGACGGCGCCCACTTCACGGGCGCGGATCTCACGGATGCCGACGTTGGACTTGCGAGCTTCAAGGGCGCGATCCTGCGTGGCGCGAAGTTGCACGGTGCAATCGATCTGGCGGACGCCGACTTGAAAGGCGCAATCGCCGACGATACGACGCAATGGCCCGACGGATTCGATCCTGCGGCGCGCGGCGTCCTGTTCAGGTAAACCCCATCTTGAGTGATCGCCGGTCCCCATGCCCCTGTTGCGGCTTTCTCACGATGCACAACGCGGACCGTGGATCGTACGAGCTATGTCCCGTCTGCCATTGGGAAGATGATGGCGTTCAGTTTACCGATCCGGATTACTCGGGCGGGGCAAACCCTGGGACTCTACGAGAGGCTCGGAAAAGTTTTCGGAACTTCGGCGCTTGCTCAAAAGAGTCAATTGGGCACGTGCGCCCTCCGTCACCCCAAGAGCAGCCGCACCCACGGATCGATGCCTTCGTGTTCTCCGACTCGCTCGCGCCGATCAATTCCGTCACCCGAGTCGTCACGATACCGCAGTCGACCGCGACGAAGGATGAACTCATTTCGCTCCTCAAGAGGGCGCTCGATGCACCGGACTATGTCGGTGCAAACTGGGATGCGATGGATGAAATGCTTCGTGACCTCAGCTGGCTCGCAGAACGCTCGATCGTCATCAAGCACGATGGTGTGCCGCGGATGCCAGTTGACGTTCTAGGCGTGTACCTCGACGTCCTGGCGACGGCGGCGCACAGCTGGCGCACCGGTGGTCAGCGCGAGCTTCTCGTGACCTTCCCGGAATCCGCATGGACGGAGCTCCAGAGCATCGCACAGAGCTCGGCACCCAGAACGTCAGCTCCTAAGTAGACGCTCATCATCCTTCGCGACACATCGTCACGTTCCCGAAACGTACGCGAGCCTCGATGAAATGCTCAGCGACGTGACTGTTGCTCGCGAGTAGTGTGCGTCTCATCGCATGAGTCGTCACTACTGGGTCCTCGCGTTCGCTTTCTTCGGTTGCTCATCCAATTCGAAATCGCCAGAGCCTCCGGCGGGCGGCTGCGTCAGCAACGCGGGAATGGTCTGCGCGACCGAGCTCCAGGCGTTTCCCTTCGTGAAATTCGCGGCGGCTGGGACGGATTTCTGTCTCGGTGGTCCGGGCTCGACCTGTTACTCCTCCGTGCCGCCGGACGGAGCGTCGACGCGGAAGATGAGCCAGACCTCGCCCGGAAGCCTGTGCCTCTCCGGAAAGGTGGCAGCGGGCGGATTTGCTCTGCTTGCGCTGGTGCTCGCCGACAAGAGCGACGACGGGAGAAAGATCCTGCACGCCTTCGACGCCGCAGCCCGCGGCATCACTCAGGTGACGCTCACCATCGATTCACCGCCGAGCCAGGGCGCGACGCTGCTCGCGCACTCCGTCGTGAAGACGTCCTGTCCATCAGGTCCCCAGGACTGCTTTTTTCCGCCGGATTTCAAATTCAACGACATAAGCCAAGCCAGCACGGTGACGGCGCCGCTGAACGCCTTCGTTTCGGCAGATGACGCGACCATGTCTCTCGACGCTGGCGCCATCAACGACATCCTCGTTCGCGTGGGCCCCGGCGACTACGACTTCTGCGTACACGATTTTGCTCTACTCGACGCGCAAGGCGAGCCCGTGACGCCCTGACTGCGCGGAAATCACGCAACTCGCCCGCGGCCCGCCCGATCCGCGAATCGTGGCCCCAGTCTCTCGTCTCCTTCTCGTCGCCCTCGCCTTCCTCCTCGTCGTTCGCACGGCCGCGGCCGATTCCGTCAATGCGACGCGCGTCAGTCTGCCGAAGGGCCCAGGGTCCATCGAGGGACTCGCTTCTGCCGACTTCGCGCCGTCGCTGGCGTCAGGGTCGTCGAGTTACGGCATTCCGATTGCCGTTCCGCCGGCCTCTGCCGGGTTCGGGCCGGCGCTGTCGTTGGCGTACGACTCGGGAGCGGGCCTCACCGAGGTAGGCATCGGGTGGCGTGTCGCCGGCGCCGCGAAGATACGGCGGCGCGTCGAGGATGGGCTGCCGCGGTTCGATTCGACGGACACCTTCGAGGTGGTCGGCGCGGGCATTCCCTGTGAGCTCCTCGAAGTGTCGCCGGGCGTGCTGCGGCCGCGTTACGAGGACGGATCCTTCATTCGAGTGACGCGCGACGATGACGGGCGACACTGGGAGGTTCGCACGAAGAGCGGCGTCACCTACGAGCTCGGTGGCGACGGATACGAAGAAGCGGAAGGGACGAAGACGGCGGCCTATCTGTTGCGACAACAGATGGACCGGCACGGTCACCGGGTCACGTATTCGTGGGACACGTCGGAGGGGCACGCGCTCCTCACTCACGTCGTGTGGAACGACTTCGACGAGGCAGCGCGGAATGAAGTGCTGTTCGACTATGAGACGCGCCCGGATGTGCATCGCGGTTTCGCGACGGGGATCCTCGAAGCGGTCACGCGACGGCTCGCGGTGGTGACGGTGCAGCACGGCGGCAAGCTCGTACGCCGTCTCGATCTCGCTTACGGAAAAGGCACTCACCCGGCCCTGAGCACCGTCACGCTCGTCGGGAGTGACGGCAAGACGTCGCTGCCGGCGGCGCGCTTTGCATATACCGAGGCGAAGCTCTCCGCGGGACAGCTCGTCACGATGACGAACACTCCGGGGCGCTCCCCGGCGTCTCCCGATACGGCGCTCGCCGACCTCGACGGCGATGGCTTGCCGGATTTTCTCGTTGCGCAAGCCGGCCAGTATCGCTCCTACATCAATCATGACGGCACGCGTTGGCTCGCCGCTGATGATTGGCCCGCTGGCGCTTCGCCGTCGGTGTCGCTCGGCAGCGTGGGCGTGCAGCTCGCGGATCTCGACGCCGATGGCGCGCCGGATCTCGTCGTGAAGAGCGGGGCGGACAGCCTCCGTTACTTCCCTCGCCCGGCGCGGACGCGCTTCGACGCGCCGGTGACGATGGCGACGGTGCCGACCTTCAGCTTCGAGGATCCCGACGTGCGCCTCGCAGATATGGACGGCGATCGGCGCACCGACGCCATCGTGACGACATCGGCGGGCATCGCAATCGGCTACAACGAGTCCGGCACGGACTTCACGGAGCCCGCGCTCGTCGGCCAGGTCGACGCTGCGCAGCCGCTGCGATTCTCGGACGGACACACGGAGCTCTGCGACGTCAACGGCGATCGCGTCCAGGACTTCTGCTATCTGCGCTCTGGCGGGCTGACGTACTGGCTCGGTCGCGGACGCGGCCGCTTCGAGTCCGGAGTGGAAGCGACGGGCGTACCCGCGTTCGACGTATCGGCACCTTACCGACTCGACGATCTGAACGGTGATGGATGGGTCGACCTGGTTCGCGTCGATGTGAATCGCGTGTCGTACGCACTCGCGACGGCGGAAGGCGCGTTCGGCGCCGTGCAGACCATCGACGACACACCGACGAAGAACCCGACCACATCGGTGCAGTTCGCCGACATGAACGGCTCGGGCACCGTGGACATCGTCTGGATCGACGTCACCGGAACCGACACGACGTCGTGGAAGTACCTCGAGCTCTTCCCCGACGGGCGCGCCGGGCTCTTACACCGCATCGACAACGGCCTCGGCAAGGTGCAGACGATCGACTACGAACCCGCGTCGCTGCACGCCGCACGTGCTCGCGACGCGAAGAAGCCGTGGACGACGCGCCTGAACGTCGCGATGCCGATCATCCGTCGCGTCACCGTGGATTCGTCACTGGGCGATCCGGCGCGCGTCGTCGAATACACGTATCGCGACGGAACCTATGACGCCTCCGAGCGCACCTTCGCCGCCTTCGGAGGCGGGACGGAGAACGACCTGGGCGACGATTCGACACCGACCCTCGTCACGACCTCGACGTTCGACACCGGACTCGTCACGCGCGAGCTACGCGGCGCCGCACTGACACGCGAGCTCACCACGGAAGCGGGCAGCGTCTTCACGCGCACCACGACGACCTACGACACGAAGCAGCTCGACCAGGCCGCCGACGGTCGCAGCGTCGAGTACGGATACCCCACCTCCGAGCTCGTGGAGCACGTCGAGGGCCATCCAGACGCCGCCCAGCAGACGCTGACCGAGTTCGTCGAGGACGGCTACGGCAACGTCACCGAGGAGCGTCACTGGGGACTCATCGCCGGAAGTGACTACCTCACTGGCCACGACGAGGCCATCGTGCACCGTTCGTTCATCAACGACGCGGACGACTGGCTCCTGGGCGTGCTCGCGACGGAGGAGCTCACCGACGCAACGGGCGACCGCGTCTCGATGACCCGAAAATACTACGACGGCGATGCGTTCGTCGGATTGCCGCTCGCACAAGCGACGCGCGGCGATCTGAGCCGCGAAGAGGCGTGGCTCGGACCCGCACGCGAAGCCTTCGAGCTGGTCGCCGGCACGAAGTACAACGCCGATGGGCAACCCGTCGAGACGAAGGACGCCCTCGGTGGCGGCCACGTCTTCGAGTGGGCCTCCGATCACACCGCGATCCGTGCCGAGCACGTGAAGCTCGAGCACGGCAAAGAGCTCGTCGAGACCGCGGACGTGGACGGTGCGTTCGGAACTCTGCTCACAGCGCGCGAGTACAATGGACAGGAGACGCGCTACGCCTACGATGTATTCGGTAGATTGACGGCGGTGATCCGTCCCGGCGACAGCGACGACTCGCCGACGACCACGTACGCTTACGGAGCCCAGGCTCCTCTCTCACGCGTGATAACCGATGCGCGCGTCGTCGCCGGGCAGCCGGCGATGGAACACAGCGAGACCCTCTTCGACGGGCTCGGGCGTTCGCGCGGCACGCTCACTCAAGACGGCGCGCGCTGGGTGCTCGCTGGCGTTTCGCTCTTCGACGCACGTGGCAAGTCGCGGCGCACGTTGCTTCCGCGCTGGGTCGACGCGAACGCGCACGAAGCGCCGCCCATCCTGGAAGACGCGCCGGGCGGCACGGACAGCATTCAGGATGCGGCGGGCCGCGAGCTCCAGACGCGCTCGCCATCGGGAATCGTGTCGCGCACCGAGTACTGGCCGTTCGAGTCGCGTCACTGGGATGGGGGCCAGAGTGATGCTGGTGCGACTTATGAACACACTCCCACAGTGCAACGCCAAGACGGCGTGGGTCGCACAATTTCTCACACCCAAACGCTCAGCGGCGCTGAGCTGTCGGCGAGATATACCTACGACGCCGCCGGCCATCTGCTGACTCGCAGCGACCCCGAAGGCGCGCGCGCGTCGTATGCCTACGACGGACGTGGACGGCGCACGAAGGTCGTCGATCCGGATCTCGGCGAGCACGAGCTCGTCTACGACGCGACGTCGAACCTCGTCGCGCACACCTACCCCGACGGCAAGACGACGCGGTTCACTTTCGACCTCGCCGGTCGCTCCCTCACCGAGGACCACGATGGCGACGGCACGCCCGAAGTGACGCGCACCTGGGACGCTTACCCCGATGACGTCACCGACGTGCTCGCCCGTGGCAAGCTCGTCCGCGTCACCGGGCCGAGCGGCGAGACACGCCACGAATACGACGATCGTGGGCGCACCCGCAAAACGACTCTAGTCATCGACGGCAAGACGTACGCCGTCGGCAGTGAATTCGACGATCAGGAACGCGAATCGCGTCACGTCTATCCCGACGGCTCGTCCATCGAGCTACACCGCAACGCGCGCGGACAGCTCGCCGCGTATGGTAGCGCGCTTTCCATCGACTACGGCGGCGACGGCTTCGAGACGCAGCGCCATTTCAACACCGGGGTGAAAATCACGAGCGGCTACGACGACGATCGCCGGCGCACCGATCTGCTCGTCGAAGCCCCCGACGGCGCGAGGCTCGAGTCACTCCACTGGACGTATGACTCCGCGAGCAACCTCACCGCCGTCGAAGATCGGCACACCGGAGAACGCTCCGAATCGTACGACTACGACAATCTGTATCGTCTCACCGGCGTCAAGGCGGCATGGGGTCACGAGTCGTGGACGTTCTCGCCGAGCGGCAGCCTTCTTGCACGTGCGAGCTCCGTGAAAGGCCAGGCCATCGGGACCGTCGCGTACGGGGCACGGCCGCACGCGCCAACCAGCGTCGACGACCGCAAAATCGTCTACGATGCGCGCGGGCGGATGACGAGCGACGGGGAACGAACGAACACCTGGAACGACGCCGACGAGCTCGTCTCCGTAGCAAAGAGCGACGGCTCGTCGGAAGAGAACACCTACGACGGCGACGGTACCCGTCGAATCCGCGTCGAGCACACCGCCTCGGGCACGGACAGCACGACCCATTTCATCGACGCCTGGAGCGACGTGAAAGACGGACAGCTCGTCCGCTACATCGTCCACGGCGGCCAGCGCGTCGTGCGACTGGCAAGTGACGACAGCGCACGGAGTGCCGTCACGGCACAGCCGCGCGCCGCGACGGTGCGCGGCGAGCTATTCGTCATGTGGGTCGGCCTCGCCCTGCTCGTCGTGCTCGCGAAATTGCGACGTTTCCGCGGGGCGCTCGCGGTCATGGCAGCGACGGCGGGCGTCGCGCTCGGCGTCACCGCGTGCAACGGCGAACACGGCCTTCACACCGTCGCGGCCGCTTCGCCAGGCGACGGCGGTAGCACGGGCGCCTCCGTCCACGGCGCCGTCGAGCAACTGACCGACGCCGACACCCTCCTCACGACCGATCTCCTCGGTTCCGTGCTCGGCGAGGCGACAGCATCCGGCAAACCGACTGGCCACTTCGCGGCATACCCCTTCGGCGCGACGCGCTTCGACACCTCGACCGAGACGCAAAAATACGCCGGCACGCCGCGCGACGGCTCCGTCGCGCTCGACGCAATGGGCGCGCGCTACTACGCGCCAGATCTCGGCCTATGGACCAGCGGCGATCCACTCGCCGTCACCGGGCCTGAACATCTCGTCACGAGCGACTTCGCCGCGGCAAACCCGTACGCCTACGCCAAGGACAGCCCCCTACTCGCCGCCGACCACGACGGACACTTCTGGAACATCGCTGCCGGAGCTTTCGTCGGTGCGCTCGTCGGTGGAGCGCTCGAGGCAGGCCGCCAGTACGTCGAACACGGCAAGGTAGAAGACTGGGGTCGCGTCGGCGCAGCAGCCGTGGGCGGCGGTGTCTCCGGCGCGATCACCGCGGCAAATCCCGTAGTCGCGCTCGGCTCCATGATGGGAATGGGAGCCGTCAGCGGCGCAGCCGGCGGCGTGGCGACAAGGCTCGTCGAAAGCCACGGTCGCGACGCAGGAACGTTCAAAGAAGCCGCCTTCGACGCCGGAATGGGCGCGGCCACCGCAGGCATCCTCCACGGCGGAGCAAAACTAGTACGCGCATTGGCCACCGAAGCCCCCGGAGCGGCCCGCGCCGTCGCATCGAGGGTGGCAAGCGCTATCGAGGGGGGTGGCCGAGAGGGACTGGGCCTGCGGTTCAGCCAAACGACGGCAAGTTCTGCGTTCCACGCGGACGGGACCTTTGCCGGAAAGACTATCGGAGGACTCGCCGCAGAGCTGCGCGCCGGGGAGATAACGGCTGGCGATGTGCCATTGAAATATGTGACGATAGGCGGGAACAATCTGATCGTGAACACGCGCTCATCGTTGTCGCTGATGCGCGCCGGGATACCACAGAGCGAATGGACGCTGACGAACTCAACGGCAACGGATGCGGCCTCGATCGAGCAGCGCTTGTTGCGCAACGGGTTGGGTTCCGAAGGCACCACGACACTTCGTATCACTGGGTTAGGCAAGAACGCGAGCGACCTGAAATAGGAGCGACAGCCATGATTCCCAACATACTTTGGACTCTACCGGTACCATCGACAGCATTGCTCGATGCCGGTCCAGTTCTCGAGAAGCGACTCGGCCGAAAGCTCGGACTGTGTTTTTCGTACGAGGGGGAGGACGACGAACAAAAAACAGAAACATTGGTCTTCGGAGGAGTAGAGGCCTTCAAATGTACGTACCATCGTGCAGGTGATGCCTCGATGCTCGAAGCCTACGATCGCCTCATTGACCGCGGATCGACTTCGTGGCTCGAGGAAGTTCGGACGAACTTGAGAAAAAATGGTGGCGACGCCGACGGCCTAGCGCACCTCATGATCGGCTTCGATGACGGCCCAACATACGAAGTCGTGTGCCGGTCGTTCGGTATCGATAAAAAATGAAGGTACGGGAAGCTTCCGCGCGAGAAATCGCGCACGCAAGCCGGCTCTTCGAAGCCAGATCCCAATGAGAGAACTCTACGCAGACTTCAACCGACTTTGACGCCGACGGGACGCTCGCACTGACCTGCCTCGGTAGCGTCACTGCGATCGCAAAGCTGAGTGAGCCTCTGCAAGAATGCGAGGAGATCCTGTTCTCCGACGGTGAACTTCAGGCTGTCGGACGCGTGCACTTCCGGAGCGACGGTACCTGGGAAGCCGCTGCTGACCTACGCTTCGTGGACCCTGAAGTTCCCTGAGATGCGGCATGGCGAAACAGGCAGCAAGACAATGAGCGAAGACCCACTAACGGACAGCGAACTGAAAGAAATCGAATCCCTGTGCAACGGTACCACTGGTGGCACGTGGGAATCATTCGTGGAGGGACGCAACAACGAGTGCGGTTCTGACTTCATTCGCACGAGCGGCGAGGACATCGAACTCAGCGGCGCAACGGTCGCAGACCAGGACTTCATCGCCAACGCGCGGCAAAGCGTTCCACGCCTCGTTGCCGAGGTACGCCGACTTCGAGCACGGGTCGACGAACTGGAAACACTGCTGCACCAGCGCGAAGCGCCATGAAATGTCCGTCCCGATGATATGCGCCGGAGCAGCGAGCGACGGCACCTGGGAAGCCACCGCTGATCTACACTTCGGTCCCGCGCGTGTATCAAACGTGGGCGCACGGCGTGGTCAGTCTGGCCAGCGCATCTCGTACGACCCGTTCGAGGTTCATCTCTGGCACCCCGAGCTTGCAAGACTCGGCCAGGACGCGACGAACCTCGCCTTCTCGAAAGCCCAGGCCACGTAGGGCGGCGAAGGCTCTCGCATTCATCTCCACCGCACTCGGTTCCGGCGCTTGTCCGTAGTCACTGCCGTCGGCATGCCGGAATCGAATACCCGCCGAGACGCTGCCGGAGACGACGAGCTCACCGCGATGTGCCGCGCGATGGTGCGCGCCGCAAAGAGTGGTCAAATTGTCAGCATCATGCGCGCCACCCTCCGAACGCAGCGCAACGTGATGGACATCGAGAAACTGCGCGTTGCGACAACCAGGGACGACGCACTGCTCGTGATCGCGGCGTCGAACGGCTCTGCGCGTCGCCGGTGAGACAGTTTGCTTCGCCCGAGCGCCCACGTGGGCGCTCTCGTTGGCGCCCACGTGGGCGCTCTCGTGCCTAGCGGGCTCTGCGCCCACCTGGGCGCTCTCGTCCTTGGCGGGGCGTGCGCCCGTGCGTGGAGCGCCGCGTCGCTCAACAGGAGGCGTGATCGCCCCGATGTGCTGACCGTCGCACCCGGCCATCGCGACGATCTCTGGGCGGACGGGTATGAGTTCTCCGTTTGCGTGCTGATAACCCGAGCCGCACTCCGGGCAGACAGAGAGGGCGATCTGGTAACTCGCCCGGCCTTCGTCGGCCGGACCGCCGAGAATGTGACGCGCCATCAGCATGAGCGCGGAGTCGTCATCGAGCCGAGTGCTGCTGCGCCTGAGCTTGCTCATGGCCTCCCGGAAGAGCGCCAGCGTTTCGGGCGCAACTTCGAACCGAAGAACGTGGCGTCGCGCATCAGGCCGCCCCGCGGAGGAGGGTTCGTCGCCGGGGCTCTTACCGGCCACGAGCTCTTCCAGCTGGTGCACGGTCTTGCCACGAGCAACGTCCAGCCATGCGGACTCGGTTTCTGCGACCGCCACGCGCGTGAGCTCACGCGCAGCGGACCAGTTCAGCACGCCGGTCGCGAGCGCTTGCGCGATGGCCGGCAGCTCTTCGAGCGCTTCAGCCACGCGGAGCTTCTCCTGCGTGGAGCGTGGCTTGTATCCGAACAGACGCTCGATGTATTCGCCGAAGCTACCGTACCCGAGGTGCACATGCGCCGCCGAGCGCAACGCGGCGAGAAACCAACGGCCTTCTTCCGCGTCCGCCGCAGCGCGCTCGCCAGCCAAGAGCGACAGCACTTCGTGCGATCGAACCCATTCACTTTTCTCGCCGGAATCGTCGTTCGCTTCCATGTTGGTGCCCGCCATACCCAAGCACTAGCATGCTGATTTTCAGCCCCCGTATCGCCGCGCAGCGGGCCTTTCGATGAGCAGATCGCCTTCACCGCTACCCACCGCGTCGAAGCCTCGCGTGCGGCTGATGTCGAACGACGCAGCACCGGTTTAGCGCGATGCCTCGAGCTTGCGCCGACCGTCTCAGGGATCACGTCAAGGCGAATCGTCGGTCCAAACTACAATCGGCCCAGTGACTCGCGCCACTTGGGCTGTACACGAAAGCAAGGATTTCAACTCACGTCGAGGTGCACTTCAGCTCCCCGATCCATTCCCAGGCCATTCCAACGCTGACCGGCAGCTCTTGGAGCTCTAAGCGCAGCCTGCCCGACTTCAAAGTGCGACGCGGTCAAAACTGAATGCTCGACCCCGTCGAAATGCAGTAGTTCGACTTTCCCTTCGCGGCTGGACAGTCTGGGCCCGTTACCACGGTCCCTGATGCATACGTCCCTATCCCGTCGCTGCCCTGGGTTGCCGGCCGCCAGCTGTTGCCCGCTGCATCTATCTGAGGAAACGCGCCCTCTGCGCTCAGTCCGTAGCTGAGAGAGCCCTGGATGTTGTTGCCCCCGGGGTCATCCGCCGTACCGAGGTCTATGCGGGAGCTATCGGATGCATGCACCGCGATGTCGTTTCCGACGACACCCGGCAGGAACTCCGTGTGGCGAATAATCGCGCCTCGGGCGACGGAATCGATGTGATAGCGCGAGTTGTCGGAAAAATGGCCCTCGATGACGTGAAGGGATCCGGTGGAGCGGACGCCGGTGTCGTTGTCCGAGATGGTCGCACCCACGAGCGTCAGCCAGCTCGCCGATCCGGAAACCCCCTCTCCTTGGACCGCGCCGCTGATCGTCCCATTCGTTATTTCGACGTCGCCGTAGGTCGTCAGCCAGACGATGGTAGCTTGCGGATCATTTGGCGCTCTTATGTCGGTGTCCGACATCGTCAGGGACGACGAATCGCCCACCATTATGGAGTCCATATTACCGCATCCCACGGCACCGTTTTTCGTGAGAAGGCAGCGGTCGAGAAATGCGCTGGACGTTCGTCGAAGCTCGACCACCTCACCATTGATACCAGTCGCGGTCACACCGTTGAGGCGCAGCGTGGCACTATAGTCGGCGTAGAAACCCGTTCCGCTGCCACACTCCGTGTCCGTCATGTCCGTGACCGTACTGTCGTTGACCGTCAACGTGGCGGACCCATAAACTGCCGCCCCCATGACCCCATCGTGGATGCGGATCGACGAAGCAGTGACTGCGGCGTTCTCACCGATCTCGAGACCGTGGTAATTGGCCGTCAGCTCGAGGCCGCTGACGTCGACGTCACCGCTCTGGATGAACAGCGCCGACCAGAAGTTCTTGAGCTTCAAGTTTCTGATCGTGGCGCTTCCGGCCAGGCTCAGCTTGGCGCGGTCGAGGCCCTGGCCGTCGAGCACCGCGTCCCCCGACGAGACCGCTTCGACGGTGACTCCGTCTGGAACGGCTCCTGCGTAATCCTCGCCGTTGTGCGCATCGTAGGTGCCGGCAAAGAGCCGAACGGTCTGGCCCGAGCGGGCGACGAGCCACGCTTTCTTGAGCGTCTTCAGGGGATGACTCTCGTCACCGGAGTTCGAATCGTCGCCACTCAACGCACTGACGTAGAGGGGGCTGAGCATGCCCCCATCGCCGTCCGAGGTCGAACCTGCGGCGTCGGATGTGTCTATGCCGGCGTCGCGCGTCGCGAAGCCGCCGGCCCCGGAGCTCGAACCCCCGCTTCCGCCGACACTCGCCGTGCCGCCCGTTCCAGGTGCGCCGCCGTTCCCCATGCCACCAGCTCCATTCGTCCCAGCGCCGCGTCCATTCGCGCCCCCGACCCCTCCCGTTCCAACGACCGCCGGTCCACCGCCCTGACCCGACGTGATCGCGCCGGCACTCCCGCCGGAGGAGCACTCGGGTTCGGCGCAGCTCTCCGAGCCGCCCGTCGAACAGCCAAACGTCGGCAAGCCAGCCCCGAGCATGCTCGCCACCGTGAATCCGCTCCCCAACAGCAACGCCATTTTCGTCTTCACCGCTCGCTTCCTTTCGCTCTGATACCGTGAAAAAGAGGCCCTTCCGCCGCGCGTCCGCGGCGGCTCCCGCCGCCACTTGGGCGCGGGTCTTCGAGGTCGACGTTTCGCGCCCGAAGGCTCGATACGACGTCGTTCAAATCGGCGAAGATTGCCCTCGGTTGCGCGAAATCGTCGCGACGGCCCATCGCAAAGTTTTCCGCCCAACACCCCTATCGCACCCAACCGGTCTGCACTCCGACCGGGCTCGTCACTTCGCCGTCAAAGCAAGGTCGGTCGTCGCCGCCGTCAGCGGCACGACGACGGCGCCGCGTTCCGTTGTCCCCGGCACGCCGTAAGTCCCCACGCCGCTGACCTGCGCAGGCTGCTCGATCCGCAAGCGTGCCGATGCCGTGTAGGCGTTCGTGGGCGCCAGATGCACGTGCACGTCGTGGGTGACGGCGTCGAGGTCTACGCTTGCGAATTCACCGGCGTCGAGGGTGAGATACAAGCCGACCGGTGCGAGGTATACGCGCCGGCGGAATGAGTCGAGCGGCGTCACGTTGACGACGCTCCCGTTGACCGCCACGTTGCCGCCGAAGGCTTGCCAGCCAAAATCTGAATCGTTCACCAAGTAAGTGCCGCTGCTTTCGGCGTGGCCGAAGAAGTTGAGGCCGTAGTCCCCGGTGATGGCATCCCACTTCAGGGTGTCGGGGAAGGAGTGGAAGGCCATCGACGGGAAGCCGTCGTCGGCGATGGCGGCGAGTGAGCCCATCATTCCGGCGTACCCGATGCGCAGCAGGTGAAGGTCGTCGGGGTGATCGCGGAACTCGGTGAGTATCGGGATCGCGTTCAGGCTCGACCCGTAGTGGTGGACCATGCGCTCGATGCGGTCGATCTTCGCGCCCCCGTAGACGAAGTCCCAGTAACGCCGCGCGCAACCGTTGTAGGCCCAGTGCGGGATCGCGGGCATGTAGCTCGTGATGGCGTCGATGCACGTCTTGGACTTCGCGGTGTCCTTGAAGTACCGCGTCCAGGCGTAGACCTCTTCCTGTCCCGTCGAGTCCCAGGGCATCTCGCTGCCGAACGGATACGCCTCGGTGCGCCAGACGGCTTCGCGGGCTTTCATCCTGGTCTCGAGATCGGACGCGTTTTGGGTGAGGCCCTCGCGCTTCAGGTCGTCGAGAATCTCGAGGAAGACGGTGCCGTCCATGAGCCCGTACTTCGTGTAGTCGGTGCCGATGGTCGTCATGGCGACGGCCGTCTCGTAAGCCTGGTTCAGGTACCAGTCCCACGGATGGTGGGTGACGGTGCCTGTCGTGTTGCGCGCTACCCGGTAAAGCGCCCAGTAGAGCGCTGCGACGTGCGGGTAGTTGTACGAGCGCGGCACCTCGAGCGTGTGGGCTTTGCTCCACGCGCCCCAGTACGTCATGTTCGTCGTGGGATCGATCCACTGCACGCTCTGGCTGTAGTAGCCGGCGGGCAAGAGCGTGGGCTCGTAGTAGAAGAGCGAGCGCTTGACGCCGTATTTCTGCGCGCCGCTGTCGTACTGCAGGTTTCCCCACACCACGCCGTCGACGAACTGTTCGTACTTGGCCGCCTGCGCCGCGTCCGGCTGCCCGAAGAGCTTCATTGCGCCGGCGAGCCACGTCGCGCCGCCATCGTCCCCGAGCCCGCATACCCAGGCTTGCTTCGTCTGGGTCACGCTCTGACCAAGGTCGTGGTCGTAGGTCATGACGGACGGGCTGCGGCCGAACGGATCGTTCGCATCGACGAACCACGCCTTGTTCGTCAGGAACGTCCCGAGGCTCGATACGGCATCCTTGGCGGGAGGGACGACGTCGTATTGAATCGTCTGGACGGTGCCGTCGGCGTAAGTGACGGACACCCGGGCCCGACCATGTGCCTTGCCGGAGACGGCGTAGGCCGCGTACCCGGTCGCCGTCGAGCCCTGCGGCGTGACGGTCAGCGCGGTGCTCGGCTCGACGGCGATCGACGAGACGGCCCAGGGATACTCGAGGAATAGCTTCCCCTCGACGTCGGTGGGCAGCACGTAACCCGGGATGCCAACCGCCACGGGACGGTGATTCGTAGCGAGCACGCTCTCGATCTTGCGAACCTCGGGAGCGAGTACGAATTGAAGGCCGTACGTCTTCGAATCGCCGGGTGCGAGCGTGAGGTCCGTCGGAGGATTCCACGGCGACGCGTTCGCCCATTCCTTGTCGGCGTATGCCTTGCTGTGCACCATCCACTCGAGGAAGCCCTCGAACGACGTGCCGCGCGGCGTGGGATCGGTGAAGATCGCGACGGGATCTTTGGAGCCCGCTTTGGGCACATTGAGGATCGGGTTGTAGGCTTCGAACGGCGTCTTGCCGTCGGGGAGCACGAGCAACACCGGACCCTGCCCGTTCAGGCGCGTGACCTGTAGATACCCGGCGTCGGCGCCGATGTACGGGTCGGCGAACGAACACGTGTCGTGTGCTTGCTCGAGCGTGCGGTTCGTCAGCACGTTGTTGAACACCATCGGCAGGCCGAGCGCGCCGATCTGCACCGGCGACGACGAGTGATTCGCGAGAACGAAGCGCATCACGAGTCGCCCGCCCTCCATCGACCAGGTGCGAGTGACGTCGAGTGGCAGACCCGCCGGCAAAGCAGGAGCGAGATCTGCCGAAGCGAGAACGCTGCCCGACGGAGTCTGCGTCGTGACCTGCGTGCGCGACGTTGCCGTCGTGACGTTCTGCCAGTCTCCCGTCGAACCGCTGCGCAGGCGGAGCGTGATGTCGCCCAGCTGGAAGTACCCAGCGGCGCTCCGCGTCGCGAGCTGATCCACCGGTGTGAAGTCGAAGCCCGGCGCCGCCTTCGGCGCGAGCGCTGCGATGGTCTGCGAGCTCTTCGCGAGCTGAACGCAGAACTCGGCCGTCTCGAGCGCGATGTTGCTCGCCGATGGCGAACACGTTCCCTTCACGAACGCGACGTCGGGAACGGGGCCGACGACAGGCATCCCGCCGTCGTGTGCGCTGCCGGTCGTACCGCCGGATGACGTCGCGACGTTCCCGGCGGTCCCGCCGACACCGCTAGCTCCGCCGGCCACGCTATTTGGCGCTCCACCGGGCGCGCTCGCGCCGCTCGAAGACGCGGACATCGCACCACCGACACTCGACGCGCCGGCGCCGGCCGCACTGCCCGCAGCAACGCCGGACTTGCCGCCGCTACTGCCACACGCAGTGATCAGCGTGCTGAGCGCGGCGCAAATGTACGAGCAGGTTGAACGACGCATGACTCTCTGAGCGCGTAACCGAAGCTATTCGCCGTAACGCGCGATCTCTTCGTAGTAACGGGCATCGCTCGATACGGTTCAGAAATCGGCGCGTGGGCACCTTCGCGTGATCTCGCGAAATCCCGTGTTACTCTGTGCCGTCGATGCTGCGCTTCGCCCTGCTCGCGCTCGTCATCGGCGTAGCCGGATGCGACGGCACGACAGGCACGCTCGTGAAGCTCGTCGGGGCGGAACCAGACTCGTCACCGACGGCCGCGCCGCACATCGATGCAGGCGCAGTCTCGTCGAGTCCGCTCAGCGCAACGGCGTGGCAGATCCAGCTCAGCGGCACGCTCGATACGACGATCGACGTGGGCTGGTACGAGGTGGACTTCGACACCGACGCGAGCACGATCGCAGCGCTCCACGCACGCGGTCGCACGGTGAGCTGCTACGTGAGCGCCGGCACCGACGAGGCGTGGCGCGACGACAGCGCGGACTTCCCTGCGTCGGCCGTGGGCAATGCGCTGTCCGACTATTCGCGTGAGCACTGGGTCGACGTCCGCGACGCGACGGTGCGCTCCGTGAATCAGCGCCGACTCTCGCTCGCACGAACACGCGGTTGCGACGGAGTCGAGCTCTCGAACATCCAGGGCCACACCGTCGACAGTGGCTTCCCGCTGACCGCCGCCGACGACCTCGCTTACGCGCGCTTCCTGCTGGGCGTCGCGCACGGCGAAGGGCTCACCGCAGGCGTGTCCAGCGACGACCTCGTCGGCTCACTCGCGCCGGAGATGGACTGGGGGCTCACCGAAGAGTGCCTTTCCTATGGCACCTGTGACGCATGGCGAACGCTCGTCGACGCACATAAAGCTGTCTTCATGATCGAGTACGGCTCGGCCGTCGACGCGCCAGTCCTGTGCCCGCAGGCGGCGGCGCTCGGCTTTTCTCTCGTCATCAAGCGTTCTTCACTCGATGCGTTTCGCGTCGGCTGCGGGTTGGCCGACGGCGGTCAGTAAACGTCGCGAACTGGCAGCGATACTTGAACTAGACGGTAAATCGTCGAACCGGTGACCACTTTTTCGTCCCGCGCGCCACTTAGATAAAGCACCGAGCGTCGCCCCATGTCCGCAGCCGACCGCAAACCGCCACGCCCCGGCTACTCGCACCTGCGAGTCGTCGACGGCAGCGCGTCCGTCGACGAGCGGCTCGACTTCGACTCGATGTTCCGTCGCTACTCGCCGTACGTGGCCAGCGTGGGTGTGCGCCTCCTCGGCCGCGACGACGAGGTCGACGATCTCATCCAGGACGTATTCCTCGAGGCGCATCGCGGTCTATCGAGCGTTCGCGACCCGGGAGCGATCAAGGGTTGGTTGGCGCGAATTTGTGTACGTCGCGCCGTACGGCGCTTGCGGCGCCGCAAGCTGCGGGCGTGGCTCAGCTTCGAGTCCCTCGTGTACGAACCCGCGTCGGCAGCGATCGACGCGTCGCCCGAGACTCGCGCCGAGGTGACGCGCCTCTACTACGAGCTCGAGAAGCTGCCGGCACTCGTTCGCGCGGCATGGGTTCTCCGTCACCTCGAAGGCCAGAGCCTCGACGACATCGCCGCCGCGTGCACGTGCTCGAAATCGACGGTGCAACGCCGCCTGCGTAGCGCCGACGCCGTGCTGCGCGCCATCGGCAGCGTCGCGGCCGGAGTGGTGAACGAACCATGACGTCGCGCGAAGGCCCGATGAAGCCGCTCCCGCTCGCGGCATCCATCGCTCCACGATGGGGAACCGAACGCCGCGAGCGCCTGCTCGACGCCGTTCACGGCCGCATAGAGCGCGTGCGATCGCTGCGCAGACTCGCCACATTGGCCACCGTCATGGTCGCACTGCTCCTCGGCGTCGGTTTCGCGTGGCGCGCCCGCTCCACGAACCACGGCGCAGTCGCCAGCGCCACCGGCGTGAACGGCGCGGTCACCGGCGTGAACGGCTTCGTCGGCAACGGCGCTGGCGTGAACGGCTCCGCCACCGGCATGAACGGCTTCGTCGGCAACGGCGCTGGCGTGAACGGCTCCGCCACCGGCGTGAACGTTGGCGCGAACAACGCGGTCGCCGGCGGGAACGCCGGTGCCGTCGCTGCCGTCAGCCGGCAAGAGGTGCGCTTCAGTGACGGCTCGTCGGTGCACCTGCTTGGGGACGACGCGGCGCTCGATATCGGCACGGCTTCGCCGGATGCCGTGGAGGTGACGCTGCGCACTGGCACAGCCGAGTTCGCGATCACGCCGAACCCGCGTCGTCGTTTCATCGTGCACGCGGGCGTCGCCGACGTGAGCGTCCTCGGGACGCAATTCCGAGTGACGCGAACCGCCGAGCGCGTGCGCGTCGAGGTAACGCGCGGTCGCGTCTCGGTGACGTACGCGGGCGGCACGCGCCTACTCACCGACGGCGAGTCGAACTGGTTCCCCCCGGCAGAGCTCGCAGAACCGACGCTGGGCGATCCGACGTCCGCGACGGGCTCGACGTCCGCGACGGGCTCGACGTCCGCGACGGGTGCGACGTCCGCGACGGGTGCGACGTCCGCGACGGGCTCGGCGTCCGCGACGGGTGCGACGTCCGCGACGGGCTCGGCGTCTGCGACGGCGGGTGGCGTATCGCCGACGGGGAGTGGCGTGAAGGGAACCCAGGATCCCAGAACGGAACGCGGGCGCTTTCTCGAGCACGCTTCGCGCGGTGAGTATGCGGAGGCGTATGCCGCGATCGAGCGGACACCCGACGTCGTGGGCAACGACGCTGGCGATTTACTTCGCGCGGCCGACGCGGCGCGGTTCTCGGATCATCCGCGCGAAGCGACGCGCTACCTCGAGCGCGTCGTGCACGAGCATCCGCGAGATTCGGTGGCGCCGCTCGCGGCGTTCACGCTCGGGCGAATCGAGCTGAGCCAGCTCGGACAGCCGGCAAAGGCCGCCGATGCGTTCGCGCGCGCGTTCGCCCTCGCCCCCGGCGGATCGCTGGCCGAAGACGCTCTGGCGCGTGAAACCGAAGCAGCGGAGCTCGCCGGTGAACGCGACCGTGCGCGCCAGCTCGGCGAGCAATACCTAGCGCGCTACCCGAATGGACGCCGCGCCGACAGCGTTCGCAAGGCCGCGGGCTTGATAGACGGGAAAGCGTCGAGCCAGTCGAGATAAGCTCCGGCGAATGCCGTGGGCGCCAAAGCTCGGTTCCGCAGCGCTCGCGGCGGTGCTCGCCGTCGTGCTCCGCCCGGACGCTGCACGCGCCGCATCGAGCGGTGACGAGCCCCCTTCGCTCGCGATCCCGGTCGAGCTTCTCGCCTGCTCTGACGTCGATCGCACCGAGCTCGAGAAGCTTCTCGCCATCGAATATCAGACGCTCGGCGTCGAACCGCGGAACGACGGCGAGCGCGTCGTCGTCACGTGCAGCGGAGAGCGTGCGCAGCTGACGCTCGAGCCGGGCGGTGCGTCGAGCGGAGTCGAGCTGTCGGGGACGTCGGTATCGGCGTGGCCACGCTTGCTCGCGCTCGCAGTCAGCGAGCTCGTCATCGAGGCGCGCGCGCGAATCGCCACCGCGAGCACGCCGGTGAAACACCCCGGCGTCGCCGCAAGGCCGTCTGAAACGTCGGCACCCGTTGCGAAAACGCTCCCGCTACGTCTGCGACTCTTCGCGGGCGCACGCGCGCAGTGGCTACCGCACGCCGCGGCGAGCCTCTGGGGACCGGAGCTCGGATTCGCGACTGGCGCATTTTTTCCGCTGAGCATCGAGCTCCGCGCACGCATCGGCTTCGGCAGCACGAGTACCGAGGTGGCGCGCGTCGGCTGGACCGTCGAAGGCGGAAGCGTCGCAGTACGCTGGGACGTGCGCGCCGGTCGGTTCACCGCCGGCGGCGGTCCAGGTTTCTCGCTCGACGCGCTACAGCTCGCGCCGACCGTGAAGATCGACGCCGCGCACGGCCAGCGCGTGAGCGGCGCCTTCGGGGGCCCGGAGCTCGACGTGTACGGCAGCGTCGCGCTCGGTTCCGCGCTGCTCATTTACGCGCGCATCGACGCCGGGTTCCTCGCGCTTCCCGTTCGAGGCGACGTGAGCGACGGCCGTCGCCTCGTCGACGCCAGTGGCGGCTTCATCGGCGCGGCACTCGGCGCAGGAGCCCAATTTTAGAAAATCGACGTCGGCGATGACCACTTGCGACCGCAAGCGGCCCACCTAGAGCCCATGCTGCTCCGTTCGACGGCCGTCTTTGTCCTCGCCTTGTCCCTCGAAGCCTGCTCCAGCAACGGAAGCAGCGGATTCGACTCCGGTAACGGGGGCGCCGCATCGTCCGGCGGCAGTGCCGGCAGCGGCGCGACCGTGTCGTCGGGCGGCAGTTCCGGCAACGGCGTCGGTGGGGCTGCTAGTGGCAGCGCTCCGGCAAACAGCGGCGCCAGCACGGGCTCCGGCGGCATTCCGTCGAGCGGCGGCAGGACGAGCATCGGCGGCGCTCAGTCGAGCGGCGGCGCCTCCACGAATGCGGGCTCCGGTGGTGCCACGTCGAGCGGTGGCGCGACGGGCAGCGGTGGCGCGACGAGCGGCGGTGGCGCGACGAGCAGTGGCGGCGCGAACACGGGCGCCGGCGGCGCGAACACGGGCGCCGGTGGTGCAAGCGCCGGTACCTGGTGGAAGCCTGCGAAGAACACGACGTTCTACTGGGATCTGCAGAACGCACCGCCGAACAACACGCGCAACGTGGGCGCGTACGACATCGACGGATGGGGCAACGACGCCAAGGAAACAGCTCTGCTTCACGCCAAGGGCATCAAGGTCGTCTGCTACATGGACGCGGGCACCTACGAACCCGGTCGGCCCGATACCGGCGACTTTCCCACGTCGCTCAAGGGTGCCGACGTGGAAGGTTGGCCCGGCGAGCTCTGGCTCGACGTGCGTCCGTCCGGGCCAAACTACGCGAAGCTCCAGAGCATCATGATGGCGCGCTTCAAGGTGTGTCAGCAGAAGGGCTTCGACGCCATCGAGCCGGACAACATCGATTCGTACCAGAACAGCCCCGGCTTCGCGACGAAGGCGGCCGATCAGCTCGCGTACAACCAGTGGCTCGCCACGACGGCACACGGGCTCGGATTGGCCATCTTCCAGAAGAACGATCTCGACCAGGTGAAAGCGCTCGAACCGTCTTTCGATGGCATCCTCGACGAGGAGTGCAACAAGTACTCCGAGTGCGACACTCTCGCGCCCTATACCGCAGCCGGCAAGCCCGCGTGGGACGCCGAGTACACCGACGACGGCGAAACCACCGCCAAGTTCTGCGACGCCGACATCAAAGCCAACATCGCCGGTGCCCTCTTCAACCTGGATCTCGACGGCAGCCTCTTCGAGCCCTGCACGAACGACGTCGGCCTCACGAACTGACGAGCGACGCAGACGCCCCGTCCTGCGTCGCCGCCACGCGTGCCCCTCCAGCGATATGCCGAAATGGCATATCGCCTGGAGGCTATATCTCAAAAACACATAAAATTGGCGCGTCGCGAGCCAGCGCCGCGTCGCGAGCCAGCGCCGCGCCGTGAAGCAGCGCCACATCGCGCGCCGCTACGGCGCAGTAACGTCGCCGGCCGACAGCATCGCGTCGCCCACTGAGTCGAACACCGCGACGTCTCGTCGCCGTGGGCCATGAAGTCATGGGTCCACGCCGGTCTTCACGATGACTAGCTCGCGTGCGGGATCGACGTAGATGAACTGGCCCCAGGCACCGGCTGCCATGAACACGCCGGGACGCCCCCGGAGCCACCATTGATACTGATAGCCCCACAGATGAAGGTGAGCGGCTTTCCGACCGCGTGTCGAAGGGCGAGCCCGAGAGCGAACGTACTTCCGTGAGAGCGCCCCCGTCGAAAAACGTCGACCACCCCTCGCCAGGCGATCGTATTCCGTGCGCTCACCCGCGAGATTCGGCGTCGATTTCGTCAGAAAACCGTGTGCGCCACGCCAAGAACGTTGAACGGAGCTCCGTGAACGCCCGGGTGACTCGCAGCGGCCAGGGAAATGACACACCTCGACGACGACGCAGAAGCCTTCTTCCGCAGAGGCGAGGAGGGCACGTACGACGGCGGCCCCGCGTCGCTCCTGCCCTTCGCGACGGATGAACAGCCGGACAGCGCGCCGAGCCTCGGTTCGACGCTGGACCAGCTCGAGAGGCGCCGCAAGTTCGCGCGCCTCGTGACGACGATAGTCGGCTCGCTCGGAGCGGTGCTCGTCCTCGCAGTGCTGCTCGGAGCCCACGCACGTGCCGTGGAGCGCGACACCGCGGACCCGCACGGCGCGACCACCGTGGAACCCGCGCGTGCGCCGCTCATCCACGTCGAGTCACCACCGGTTACGCAGCGTGAACCAGAGGCCACCCCGATGGCGACGGCGGCGACGGAAATGCCGGCGAAGGTACCCTCTAAGGCGGTCCAGCGACGGCACCCGGCCAGGGCGCCGCGCGCGCTTTCCGTGAAGGTTCAGCCCAGGGCCGTTCACGCCCCACCGACGGCGAACTTTCCGGACTGAGGGCGGCAGCTGCCGCGCCGGAGGTGTGCAAGGGTAGCGGCGCGCCGCTCGCAAACGCGGCGAGGAATCCAATGGCCGAATCCATACGCCGCCTCCGAAACGACCACGCACGGTTCGCCAGGCTCTTCCGCGACCTCGAGAACGCAGTCGACGGCGGCGACGCGGGCGCCATTCAGAGCTGCTGGACGACGTTCGAGAGCCGCCTGCTCGCGCACATCGACACCGAAGAGAGCGACCTGCTCCCGGGCCTCGAGCGCTCACACCCCGCGGAGGTCGCCGCGATCCGGGCAGAGCACGTGCGCTTCCGGAGCCTCATGGCCGAGCTCGGTCTCTGCGCGGATCTGCACGTGTTGCGAAAGAGCACTGGCGACGAGTTCCTGGAGCTCCTGCGTTCACATTCGAAACTGGAAGACGAGACGCTCTACGCCTGGGCGGCCTCGACCGGCGGCGCTCAGCAAGTGCCGCGCGACGGTTAGTCGGTGACGGCTGCGTCGGTGATCGTCGTTCCGCCGTCGGACGCGGCGCCGAGCGACTGAAAGAGATTCCAGAGCGCGAGCGGTTGGTTATTCGGGGGCCCTGCGAAGATGCATCCCGTGACGTCCTGCGACGTCTTTGCTCCGTTCGTGTACTCACGGCTCAACGTGATGTAGGTCTTCGACGTCGACGCGGCACAACCGAAGCCAGTGATGAAGCCCTGGCGGAAATCGAGGTCGTCGGCGATCGCGTTGATCGCAGCGAGGTCTGCGGCGTCGAAAGCCTTGCCGCCGGCTGGGCTGTTGCTGAACACGTTCCCCGACGGGACGACCGTGTACGACGTGCAATGGTCGCTGGTCTCGCACTCGAGCCGATAGGGCACGTTCGACTCGACCAGCGTCATGCTCGGCCACACCAGGGGAATGAAGTTCGTGCACTGACCCTTGACGCAAGCGGGCTGACCGATCTGGATGACGCAGGGGAGAGCCTCCACCGGACACGTCTGCTTCGAGAAGGCGTCGCAGTCCGCACTGGCAGCGTCGACCGCGCTCTGGAGCATGCTCGCGCCCGCAACGGAGACAGCGGCGAACCCGCAACCGGGGACGCACGGAGGCCGTGGTTCGGCCATGCAATCCGCGTCGGCAGTGCACGTCAGGTCCGGGTCGATCGCGTCGTAGAGACGCTGCGCGGACGCCGTCAGCTCCTGACAGCTGCGTTGCTCGTGGCCACTCTCCGGCGCAAGGACCGATGAAGCGTCGGTGACTCCGGGACCGGGGTGCGCGGTGACGCCACCGTCACTCGCACGCGCACCCCCTCCCCCTGCGCCGGCATCCGCGTTTACGTCGGTCCTGACGACCCCGGAACACGCGGTCGTTGCGACGAGGAGCGAGAGAAACGACCACGCGACACGACGAGACGATGGATTCACGCCGTGAGTAAAGGCGAGCAGCGTCCGCAGAGCAATTCGCCGATGGCGCCATCGACGTCACGGTCGAGACGCGATGCTCACCGCGGCGCCCACGGCGGTAATTTCCGCTCACCGGCGAGGTTGATGGGGCGTCTCGAAACGCTCGGCGGCGCCTCGCCCTCGCCGGCGAGGTCACCACCGTGCCGAGGCTGCCCGCCTCGTCGCGCGTACGTGAAACGTATCGTGAATGAAAACTCGTCCACGATCGGGGTAGTCAATTTTCCGAACGGCAAACATCACCATTGCGATGTGCGACTCGTCCTGTACGAATCACGTGGCAATGAACGCAGTAGGAATCGGGAAACAGGCGGAGGCGCAGGTCGACGACCTGATGCGCCTCTTCTACGAAGTCATTTCGTTCGAGGACGGTGGCGCACCCGACTGGCAATCCATGGAAGGGCTATTTTCGAGCCACGCCCGCATCACGCGGATCACCCCCGAGGCCATCGACTACATGGATCTCACGGCCTTCAAGAACATGGCCGAAGAGATGATCGAGCTCGGAGCGTTCACGAGCTTCCACGAGCGGGAGATCGGCCGCCGGGCAGATCGCTTCGGCAACGTCATGCACGTCGCGAGCGCCTACGAGACGAAGATCTCTCCAGACGCGGTCGACTACATCGAGCGAGGAGTGAACTCCCTGCAGCTCGTCAGTGAAAACGGAGGGTGGAAGATCGTGAGCCTGTGCTGGGACGACCACGCGCCATTCAGCATGGCCGGTCTCCACAAGGTCGGCGGAGGGGTTTGAGATGGCACGCATCGAACGATTTCGCATTTCGCACACCCGCAAGCTCGACAGCGCCTACCGGTACGTCACCGAGGCGGCCGAGGCCGGCGTCATCCTGAACACCGGGACGTTCGCGGGTGGCCGCGACGTAAGGGTGGACGGTGTGACGCTCAAGAACTTCGGCTCGTGTAGCTACATGGCCCTCGAGCGGATGCCGGAGCTCCGCGACGCGGCCCACGCCGCGCTCGACGAGTACGGCACCCAGTTTCACTTTTCACGCGCGTACGTACAGTGCTCCCTCTACCAAGAGCTCGACGCGCTGCTCGAGCAGCTCACGGGGCGCCCCGTCGTCGTCGCGGCATCGACCAGCCTCGCGCACATGGCGGCGCTGCCGGTCCTCGTCCGGGACGGCGATCAGATCGTCATCGACCAGTTCGCGCACGCGAGCTTGCACACTGCCGTGCAGCTCTTGCCGGGCGTCCCCCTCGAGGTCATGCGCCACAACCGCATGGACATCCTGGACGAGTTTCTCACGAAGCGACGGTCACAGGCCGGCAAGGTCTGGTACGTCTGCGACGGCCTCTACTCCATGCTCGGCGATTTCGCGCCCATCGCCGATCTCAAGGCGCTCCTCGACCGTCACGATGACCTGCGCCTCTACATCGACGACGCCCACGCGACGAGCTGGGTCGGCAGAAACGGTCGCGGCGTCGCGCTCGACCACTTCGAGCACGACGAACGGGTCGTGGTCGCGCTTTCGCTCAACAAGGCCTTCTCCGCGGCCGGCGGTGTGCTCGCACTACCGAATCGCGAGCTGGTCGCGCGGATCCGCCGCTGCGGTGGCCCCATGCTGTTCTCTGGTCCGATCCAGCCCCCGATGCTCGGCGCGGCCGTCGGCTCCGCGAAGCTGCATCTCAGTCCCGGATTTGCGGACCTTCAAGCGGATCTCGCGGGCCGTCTGGATCTCTGCGTGAGCGCCCTCGGGGACACCATGCTCGACGTCACCGCGGCCCGGTCACCGATCTTCCAGGTTCGTTGTGACTCGCCGCGCGTTGCGTTCGCGATCGCCGAGCAGATGAAGGAGCGCGGCTTCTATTGCTGCGTGTGCGTCTTCCCGGCAGTCCCCATGAATCGTCCCGGTCTCCGTTTCACGGTCACCCGGCACAACCAGCCGGAAGACATCGTGTCGTTTCTCTCCGCCCTGAACGACAGCGCAAGCGACGCACTCGCCGAGGTGATGCGCACCGGACACACGCACTCGATGGTCGTCGAGAAGGACCCCGGCGCGGCGGAGTCCGTGGCCTGACGACGGTACCGTCGCCCGATCGTCGGGCGATGGTCGGAGCAGCGCCGAAGTGACCGCGGTGTGGAAAACATGCCGCTTTGACGTCGCGCAGCGGTTGGTCCGGTGATTGCTCTACCGGGTCGACCATGCCGAAACCACGACGCGACAGGCGAATCCCATCCACTTCATCCGTCGGGATGGTCCCGATGCGACTCCTGCTCGGCATGGCGCTGGCGAGCGGCGTCGTGTCGTGCTCGTCGGCTCCCGCTTCGTCGAGCGATGGGTCCGGACCCGTGAATCGCGAGAGCGAGAAGCTCGATCCCGCAGGCGCCACTGCGGTGCAGCAAGCGTACGATGCGTGGGGTGGCGCGAGCAGCGGACTCGGCGCAGCGACGACCGATGTGCTCCCGACGCCGGACGGCACCGGCGTGTATCAGCAGTACCAGGGCGGTGCGATCTACTGGACGGCCAACACCGGCGCGCACATGGTCTTCCAGGCGATCCGCGACAAATGGGGCGACCTCGGATGGGAAACGGGCTTTCTCGGCTACCCCATCGACGACACGCGCGCCGCGCCGGATGGGCGAGGCTTCTTTTCGTATTTCCAGAACGGCGCGATCTACTGGTCGCCCGACACCGGCGCGCACGAGGTGCACGGCGCGATCCTGGGTCGATGGGGCGAGCTCGGCTGGGAACAAGGTTCCCTCGGCTACCCGACGAGCGACGAGACGGACAGCCCGGTGGGCGGGCGCATGAACACGTTCCAGGGCGGCGCCCTCTACTGGAGCAACTGCGTCGGTGTCACCGATGCACCACAGGGCTGCACCCTCATCGCGACCGGCGATTGCAACACCGACGCCGATTGTGGGAACGGGGCCACGTGCAATAACCCGTTCGACAACGCGCAGGGCAACTGCACGTCGACCATCGACACGTACTCCGGCGATCCCGTCGCGACGATCCACTGGACGAGCGGCGACGACTTCAACAGCTGCACCACGAACGCGGTGCCGAACGAGCTCGCCGACATGGATCAGTACGCCTACACGCAGGTGTCCTTCGATCAGCGAGAAGAAGTCCCGCTGCCGCCCGACAACGAGTCCGTCCCGATGCTCGGCGGGCTCGGCGGCGATTGCTCGGCGATCGGCGTACTGGAAGGCGATCTTCCATGGGACCACTTGCAGAGCCTGGTGCGCTTGCCGGGGAGCTCCGGCGAGAACTGGATCGCCGCGTCGATCGACACCCACGGCAGTAGCGACGGCATCGTCGTCGGCGGCGTCCTGTTCGCTCAGCTCGGTCAGGTGAACGGCAACGGCGGCGAGCCGTTCCGCGCCGGACAGAACGACGACCGCAACCAGAACCGCGCACAGGCTTACTACACCCTCCCTGCTCCCCATCCCGGCGGCATGCAGGTCCTCGGTCGGACACTCGCGGTGGCACTCGACCAGGACACCAACGTCGGGCAGCCCTCCATCTACTTCATCGACGTCTCGAACCCGACCGGCAAGCACGTCGACGATGCGATCATCGACAGGGTCCCGCTCCAGTCGATGGTCTATCCGTCCGGCGTCGACGCGCCCACGAGCATCACCGCGGTCGCGGTCGTGCCGCTCGCGACGGGCTTCTTGATGGCGGTGAACAGCGGCGCGAGCGTGTGGCTATACCTGACGAACTATTCGTCCATCGGCCCGGACACGCACTGGTACTTCCACAACCACGTCGCGATCAGCAACGGTCCCGGTGCAGAGAACATGACGTTCCTCACCGAGTGCGACGGGACCGTCTATCTTCTCACCGCAAGCAATCAGCAGGGCGGCTCGCTCGGCGAGAACGGCATCGGCAACAGCGTGAACATGCACAAGCTCGTGAAGGACGGGGACAAGCTGTCGCTCTCGCTCTTCGGCAACCGTAACTCGTTCGTGAACGACGGCTACGCCGACTTCCGCGCGTCCGCGACCTTCTACGTCTCCCCCCAGGGAGAGATCGCCCTCTACGCCGCATCGCGAAGCCTTCTCTGCCGCGACGACAACTTCAAGATGGCGGAGTTCCTCGTGCCACACTTCTGCGGCCTGGGGGGATGCTAGAGGCCGTCAGCCCTCGTCCCAGAGCGACTGCAGCGTCCAGGGTCCGCCCGGCACGGCCCAGAATGCGCCGGCGATCAGACGGTAACCGCGATCGAGCGCGGCGATCTTGTCGCGCTCGGCCGGGTTCAGCTCCATCGGGACATCATCTCGAGCCCGATCTCGGTGCGAACGACGGCAGACTTCGGATCGCCGTTGAAGACGTCGCATTCCCCGCGCAGGCAATAGAGCATGCCGAGGATCGGCGGCGGGTCTCCGTTGCCCGAGACCGCGTCGATTCCCACGTCGAGCAGCCTGGCCGCCGCGACCCAGTCATCGGCGTCGTGCGCGACCAGAAATCCCTCACAGAAAAGCCCCGATGCCCGTAGCTCGGGCGGCGCGTTCGTCGCGGCTGTGCGCGCTTGCTCGAGCCAGCCGATGCCTTCTCGAAGCTTGCCCTGGGTCCACCAGAAATTCGTGAGGCCGGCAGAGAGCTCCAGCGCCGATAGAGGAGCGAGCTGAAGGAGCCGCGCGAGAGCGACGCGTACGTTGTCCTCGAGGCGCCGGAGCACCTCGAGGTGTGGCCGCTCCGGGCCCATCGTCAGGCCATTGCATTCGAGGAGCGCCGCCTCGAGATAGAACCGCGCATGGCGATCGCGGACGGCGTCGAGCTCGCCGGCCACGCCGAGCTGCTCGAGGGAATACTGGCGGATGGTTTCGAGCAGCTGGTAGCGACCGCCGTCGAGCTTCATGAACAGCGACTTCTCGACGAGGCGGGCGGTGAGGTCGGCCACCTGAGCGGCGCTCTGTCCCTCCGTCGCGCAGATGCCGTTGATGGCCGGCAGATCGAAGCCGCCGGCGAAGACGGCCATCCGGTGGAGCTGTCCGGCCAGCGGCAACGGAGCGAGTCGATGACTCACCTCGCCGTCGACCCACAGCGGTTCGCGACTGGTCGCCAGGATGCGCAATCGCGGGAGCTGCGCGGTCAGCGAATCGACCAGATCGGCGACCGCCGACACGACGTGCTCGCAGTTGTCGAGCACGAGCAGCACGTCCTTGTCTGCAAGCCATGCGACGATGGCGTCCTCGTAAGAGAGGCCGCCGAGCTTCGTGAGCCCGATCGCGGTCGCCACTTCGGCGGTCACGAGCTCGGCAGAGCGCAGCGGCGCGAGCCACACGACGGCCACTCCGTCGGAGAGCTCCTCGCGACTGATCGTCGCGGCCACGGTCGTCGCGAGCGCCGTCTTGCCGACGCCGCCAGGCCCGATCACCGTCGTGACCGATGATGAGAGGACACTCTCCGTCACGGCCGCGAGCTCACGCTCGCGACCGAGGAGCCGTCGTGCGCGCAACGCGGGCGCACGCGCCAGCGCCTCTCTCGGGCGCCCTGCGCCTCGATCACGGCCATGTCGTCTTTTACAGGCGGACCCCGTTCTTCACAACGCGGCGGTGTGACACGGGCCCGAGCCGATGCACCGTATTGCGCTGGGGGCCCGGATCACGCCAAACGGGCGCGAAAAAGCCGTTATCGGCGTTCAGCTCTTCTCGAGCAGCTCTTTCAACTGCCTCAGGTCCTTCTCGTTCGCGCGCCGCATCGCCGAGGCCATGAACGGCGCGACGAGCTTCGAGAACCCGCTCGGTTCGCCGCGGTTCCGAAGGGTCATCCGCGTTCCGTCGGCTTGCACGGACTCCCAGGTGTAGGTCGTCTCCATCGGGAACGGCCCTTCACTCGTCCGCATCACGAGCCGTTCCGCCGGAACGAGGTCCACGACCTCGTACGTGTACGCAAGCCGGCGACCGAGAAAGCGCGCCACGAACGCGACGCGAGAACCTATGGCGAGCGGCGGAGCCGTCTTCCACTCGACGGACTGGATGTTGACGTACCACTGCGGCGCATTCCCCGGATCTCCCGCGTATGCGGCCACCTCCGAGCGCGGCCGCCCGATCACGATCTCGGTGAGCACGTCGACGGACATGCACGTGTGACTAGCGCACGTTGGCGAGCTTGTCCCAGTAGTTCGCCTGCCAGCCCTGGGCGAGATGGTCCTTCATGCCGTCCGGAAAGCCGTCGTGGTCGAAGACGAGCTTCGTCCCGCTGCCGCTCTCGTGAAGCTCGAAACGCGCGATGGAATAGAGCCCTTCCGGCCAGGTCTTGGCGCGCCAGGCCTGAACGACGCGCTTGCTCGGCACGAGCTCGACGTGACGCCCGGTGATGTGACCACCGAAGACCGAGAATGCCGACCCTTCCGTCGGGTCGCCAGCCGCCGGCGCGCCCGTCAGCTCCGTGAATCGCTTTGCATCGACGAGCGCCTCGAAGACGAGCGTCGGGCCTGCGATCAACGTCACTTCCTGATGAATATTCGACAATGAAACCTCTTTTTCGCTCAGCGGAGCGTTTAACCGTTTGGTATATTGATCCAGGTGCCATGTCAACAAGAGCGACGGCTGCGTCCCGGGACTTGCGGCTGGATCTCGTCTTCTCCGCGCTCGGCGACACGACACGCCGTCGTCTCATTGCGCGCCTGGCGAACGGTCCCGCGACCATCACCGAGCTCGCGGAGCCGTTCGCGATGACGTTGCCGGCGGTGTCGAAGCACCTGCGCGTGCTCGAGCGAGCGGGGCTTCTGCGGCGCGAGCGCGACGGCTGGTATCACCACTGCCATCTCGAGACACGCCCACTCGAAAGCGCGGTCGCGTTCCTCGCGAAGTATCAGCCGTTCTGGGAGAGCACCCTCGACGCACTCGCAGAGCACGTGGAAGCACCCGACCAGAAGAAGGCGAGGAGCCGATGAGCGCCGGCGTCGCGCTCATTGCACGCCGCACCATCCGCGCGAGCGCGCCGAGGCTCTTCGACGCCTGGACGACGCCGGATGAGCTTCGCGCCTGGTGGGGTCCAAAACCCGTGACCTGCTCGAGCGCGGAGGTGGATCTTCGCGTCGGGGGCAGTTATCGCATCTCGAATCTGCTCCCCGACGGCCGCATCTTCATCATCGAAGGCCAGTTTCGAGTCGTCGAACGACCACACCGCCTCGTCTACACCTGGTGCGCCGGTGAAGATCGCCAATCCCTTGTCACCGTGCGCTTCGAGCCACGCGGTGACGCGACCGAAGTGATCATCGTCCACGAACAGATCCCGGGCGATACGATCCGGGATTCGCACGGAACGGGCTGGACCGGGTGCCTGGACGGCCTCGAGCGTCACTTCACGCCGGCGTGATGACAGTGTCCAAAAGCGCGAGCCTCGGGCGTCATAGAGTGTCGGACCCCTCCGATCGTCTACACTCGAGGACAAAACGATGCCGAAATTCCTGTGCTTGCAGCGAAATCTGGGTGGCGGTGAAGGGTCGGGCGCCAAGCCTTCCCCGTCGGAGATGCAGGCCATGTACGCGAAGTTCAACGAGTGGCGGGAAAAGTTCCGCGACAACCTGGTCGACCTCGGAGGTCGACTCGGCAAAGGCAAGCTCGCCGTCTCCGAGCCCGCACCCGACGGTCCCTTCGTCGAGGTGAAGGAGCTCGTCGGCGGATACATGATCGTCTCTGCATCGACGCTCGACGAAGCGATCCGCGTCGCGAGCGAATGCCCGGGGCTCGTCCGTCCTGGTTCGGGCGTCGAGGTGATCGAGATCCACGCACCTGGATGACGGCTGCGCTCGGCGAGCGAAGCGCCGGACGCAGCCGCAAGGGAACCCGACGTCTTCCTCGCGGCCGACGTGCGCGACGATCTTCTGCGCGTGCTCTTCGTCTGCTGCGACGACGCCATTCCGCTCGAGTCGCACCTCGTGCTCGCCCTGAAGACGCTCTGCGGTTTCGACGTCCGCGAGATCGCAGCGCGCCTCTTCATGACGGACGCCAACGTCTACAAGCGCCTGGGCCGCGCGCGAACCCGGCTCCGAGAGCTTCCACTCCATGAAGCGGACCTGACGCTCGAGCAGCTGTCGTCACGGCTCCCCGCTGTCCGGGCCGTGCTGCACCAGCTCTTCACCGAGGGGTATCTCTCGTCCCACGCCGAAACGTCGATTCGCCGCGAGCTCTGCGACGAAGCGCGTCGTCTCACCGAGCTCCTCTCCGAGCACCCCGTCAGTGCCACGCCAGAGACGTTCGCGCTGCTCGCCCTGATGCATCTCCACCTCGCGCGGCTTTCCGCGCGACAAGACGCAAGCGGCGGCCTTCTCCTGCTCGAAGAGCAGGACCGGTCCCTCTGGGACGCCCGTCACATTCACGACGGCCTATCGTGGCTCGGCCGGTCGTCCATAGGCGACGTGTTCTCGCGCTATCACGCCGAAGCCGGCATCGCCGCCGAGCATTGCCTCGCCCCCTCCGTCGCGGATACTCGCTGGGATCGCGTCGTCGAATGCTACGAGCTGCTCGAGCGCGTCGCGCCGTCTGCGCTCCACACCTTGAATCGAGCCGTCGCGATCGCCGAGTGGCGCGGCCCCGCGGAGGCACTCGCTCTGCTCGAGGGACTCGCTCCGCCGACGTGGCTCGCCGGTTCGTACATGTGGGCCGCAGTCCTGGCCGATCTACATCGACGCTGCGGCAACGCCGACGGAGCCGCCGAGCACCGTCGTATCGCGATCGACACGGCGCCCAACGACGCGATCCGCGAAGTGTTGCGACGACGGTTGGACGGGTAGAGACAGCCGGCGCCACGGCAGTATTCTTGCGGCCTCCCGCCGTCGGCGTTACCAGTGGTTCTCGGCGCGACGGTCGGGCTCGCCGTCGCTGCATCGCTTCCTGGCGAGATGAGCTGGGCGCTCCGCATCGTCGCAGGATGGGACGCGGGAAGCGGCCTGCTGCTCGTGATGATCTGGTTCCTCATCCTGGCAGGCGATCCAGTCGCGACTCGCTGTCGAGCGGCCGCGGCGGATCCCGGACACACGGTCGTGTGGGTCATTGTCCTCGGCGCGAGCGCACTGAGCCTCTTCGCCGGCGCGGGCCTGATGCGCCACGCGAAACGAATCGCGCCCGAGGCGGGCACGCTCCTCGTGTGTCTGTCGCTCGTCGCCGTGATCGCGGCGTGGTTTCTCACACACACGTCGTTCACCCTCAGGTACGCGCATCTTTACTACCGCGACGACGACGAGGGCGAAGGAGGGCTGTCGTTCCCCGGCGATCGCAAACCGGACGATTTCGACTTCGCCTACTTCGCGTTCACCGTCGGCATGTGCTTCCAGGTCTCGGACGTGACCGTCTCGAGCCCGCAGATCCGTCGCGCCGACGCATCGACGCGCCAGCTCCGGCCAGAGCTCCAGCGCGGTCGCGTCGAGCCGTGAGCTCATCCTTCACGAGCATAGGCCGGATAGGAGTCATCTCCAACGCGTCGGGTGCGAGCCCGGCGACGTCCTCGCTCGCCCTGGCTCGCGTGCCAGAGCAAGGGGTTCATGTAGAATATCGTCCAATGACGAACCTTCTCGGCGTGCTGCGGGGCATCGCGCTCGTAACTTGTTCCTCTCTGCTCGGAGCGGGATGCTCGAGCGATTCGTCGCCGGGTAACGCTGACGGCGGCAACGCCGGTGCCGCGTCGGGAGGGAGCTCCGGCTCGTCCGCTGGCTCGTCGGGAAAGGCCGGGTCGTCGGGAAGTGCCGGCTCGTCGGGAAAGGCCGGCAGTGGCGGAGCGGCGGCCGGCGGCTCTTCCGGAGCGAGCTCCGGTGGGCGCGCAGGAGCGACCGCGGGCGGCGCTGCGGGCGCGGCGCAAGGCGGCAACGCCGGCGCTTCCGCGGGGGGTGCTTCCGGCGCGCAAGGCTCCGGCGGCACCACCGATCGCGACGCCATGACGGAGCCGACCGACGCGCAAGCGGACGCCGGCAGCGATCCCTGCTCGTCGTGCAAGGCCGGCGAGCTCTGCGTCGAGCACATCGTCGAGGGTGGCGCGCTGTTCCTCGCCGACGCCGGACGCTGCGCGAACGGCCGCGTACCCGTCCCGAGCGGCGGTCGAACCATCTGCGAGACGGCGCCGAGCTACACGTGCGACAAGCTGCCGGTCGGGTGCAACGGGGCGTCCCATTGCGGTTGCGCACGCTCCCTCTGCAACAGCGCGAACCTCTGCAAGGACGTCTCTCCGACGCTCATGCAGTGCACGTTGCAAGCGCCCTGAGCCCTGCCGGCGGGGTAAATCACATGGCCTTCGCCACGTCGTCGATCATCACGATGTGACCGTCGAGCTCGTCGTCGCCGAACGGCTCGTCGCGCACAGGACGCAGCATGCCCAGAGCCTCCTCCGTCATGACGCGGGTGATTTCTTCGGGCTCGTCGTCCTCGAGGAATGCGCGTTCGCTTCGCGTCGACGTCGACGTCGGCTTCGCTGGAATGCTCCGGGCGGGAGACTCCGGCGACGCCTCGTAGCCGTGACGTCTCGCGATACGCGGCCGGACGACGGCGTTCCAGAGGTCCGCCAGCGGCACGTGCTGCACGAGGACGCCCGGGCCCGCTGCCGCGAGCATGTCCACCGCGGTGAAGCCGCGTCGATTCTTCCCGTTCTCGAGCGCGCCGCGAAGCACGGCACCGAGAAGTTCTCGCGGTAGCCAGTTCGCGAGCTCGGGCATGGTGAGGGCCTCCACCACGTCGCGCTGATCGATCAATTCGTCTTCGAGAGCGCTGTCGAGCAGGTACGCGATGTGCTCCCGCGCGACGGCAGCGGCCTGTCCGGTAGACGCGACGTTCCAGAATTCGCCTTCGCTCACGAATTGCCAGAGCTTCTGCGGCTCGAGGTGGCGAACGCAGTCGTCGGCCGTGAAGAGCTCGACGATCGCCTCCGCGTTCGTTTCACCCTCGTCGAACGCGAGCCGGAGATCGGCCGCCGCGTCCTCCCACGACTTCCTCAGCGCGATCTTTTCTCTGACCCCTGTCGTCGATACCAGGATGACCGCCCGGAGCTCGGCGTTGTGCTCGAGCCCCTTCATGATCGCGGAGGGCGGAAAATGTCTCAGCAGGTCGCCAGCCGTACGGCGTCCCCGCCCGAGACCGTGCGCGATCGCGCGAGCGAGGAAGCGCTGAGCGCCATCTTCCAGCTTCGACACGAAGCCGAACGCAGCGGCAGTGGCGTGACGGGAAGATGCGTCCACGGTTTTGCTCGTACCTCCGTCCATTGAACCACTGAGCATGTCCCCGGAACCGCACGACGTCCACAACGCGCCTCGTTGCGCCCTCGCACAGACCCCCAGCGCACATCGAGCGACGATGAGCGTCCCCGACTTACCTGATGCGCGCGGCGCGCTCACACTGGGCATGCGCGCCCGAGCGAAGGCGGACTATGGTGCCGGCCGTGGGCAGTACCCCGACCTTCGCTGAACTCGGTCTTTCGAATGCGGTGGTGCGTGGGCTCGAGGCGCTGGGATACGTCGCGCCGACGCGCGTGCAGCTGGCGGCGATTCCGGCGATCTTGCGTGGAGGGGACGTCTGGGGGTCGGGGGAAACAGGGTCGGGCAAGACGGCCGCGTTTGCGCTTCCACTTCTCGAAACCTTGAGCGCGCCGAGGACAAAGTCGCCGCGACCCACTCGTGCTCTCATCCTGGTCCCGACGCGAGAGCTCGCGACCCAGGTCGCCGATGCCTTTCGCGACTACGGCCGGTTTGTCGTGGACGGCCCAAAGGTGTGCTTTGCCATCGGGGGCGTGTCGATCAATCCGCAGATGATGGCGCTTCGCGGCGGCGCTGATGTGGTCGTGGCCACGCCCGGGCGCTTGCTCGATCTGGTCGAACAGAATGCGCTCCGGCTCTCTTCGGTGGAGACGCTGGTGCTCGACGAAGCCGATCGTCTGCTGTCGCTCGGATTTGCAGGCGAGCTCGCCCGGGTGCTGTCACTCCTCCCGGAGCGACGTCAGAACTTGCTCTTCTCCGCCACGTTTCCTTCCGCGGTCGCGGCACTCGCAGAGCGGCTGTTGCACGAGCCGACGCGCATCGATTTGAACGTCGACGCAACACCCGTCGCGGCGATCGTTCAGCGCTTCATCGCGGTGGATACCGACAAGCGTACGCTCCTGCTCCGGCACTTGCTCCGTGATTTCCCGCAAGCGCTCGTGTTCGCGGCGAGCCAGCACACGGTCGTGCATCTCACGGCGAAGCTCGAGCGCGCGGGCATCGACGCGCGCCCATTCCACGGAGATCAGAGTCAAGGCGCCCGGACGGAGGCGCTCGCGGGGTTCAAGGCGAAGAAGGTGCGCGTCCTCGTGGCGACGGATCTGGCCGCGCGCGGCATCGACATCGCGGAGCTCCCGCTGGTCGTGAACTACGATCTCCCGCGTTCGACCGTGGACTATCTGCACCGCATTGGCCGCACCGGACGCGCCGGCGAATCGGGGCTCGCCGTCAGCTTCGTCACGGCAGCAACCGACGCGCACTTCCGGCTGATCGCGAAGCGCTACGCGCTGAACGTCGAGCTCGAACGAATTGCGGGGTTCGAACCGACGGAGCTCGCTCCTTCGGCAGAAGCGTCGCACGGCGGCGTGAAGGGCAAGCGGAAGAGCAAGAAGGACAAGCTCCGCGAAGCACTCGCGCGGGCCAAGACCGAGAAGAGCTGATTCAGTCGGTCACGATTTGCCAGGGCCGTCTTGCTACCTTCGACCCCTAACCCCGCGCGCCAGATATTGAACAGTACACGCGGAACTTCGGGGTGAGATGCTAGCGACCCGTTCGCGTTAGGATGAATGCTCGGCGTGATCCAATGGCGACCTCACGGTACAAAATCGATACGGTACTCGGGACGGGTGGCGCCGGCTTCGTCTGCAAGGCGCTGGATACGCTCGACGGTCGCACCGTCGCGCTGAAGCGTCTCGCTCCGAACAAGCTCGCGACGCCGCGAGAAGTCCAGCGCACGCAGGCGCTCTTCGAACGCGAGTACCATGTGCTCGCGCAGCTCGCGCACCCGCGGATCATCGAGGTGTACGACTACGGCGTCGACGACGAGGGGCCGTACTACACGATGGAGTGGCTTCAAGGCGCGAGCCTTCGGCAACGCTCGCCGCTGGCCCTCGTCGACGCCTGCTCGCTCATTCGCGACGTGGCCTCGTCGCTCGCCATCTTGCACTCGCGGCGGCTCGTCCACCGCGACGTGACCCCGCGGAACATTCACTGCTCGAACGATGGCAACGCGAAGCTCATCGATTTCGGAGCGATGTCGCCGTTCGGAGTGGCCAAGGTCATCGTCGGAACGCCCCCGTTCATCGCCCCCGAGTGCATCCAATTCCAGCCCGTCGACGGCCGAACGGATCTCTTTTCGCTCGGGGCTTGCCTCTACTACGCCATCACGGGGAGGCACGCATATCCGGCTCGAACGATCGCCGAATTGCACACCTGCTGGCAAAGCGCCCCGTCGAGGCCCTCGCGCTTCGAGCGTACCGTGCCCGAGGCGCTCGATCGCCTGATCCTGGAGCTTCTCAGCCTGCAGCCGGCAGGGCGGCCCGGCTCGGCCGCGGAGGTCTTCGAGCGTCTCACCACCGTCGCTGCCCTCGATGCAGGCGAGCCCCCGACCGTCGCCCGCGCCTATCTGGCGCGCCCTGCTCTCGCGGGTCGGGACAGCGAGCTTGCGCGGATCCGTCGCCGTATGCTCCGCGCGGCTCGCGGCCAGGGCACCGCGATTGTGGTGACGGGGCGCGGGGGCGTCGGTCGGTCGCGGTTGTTCGAAACCGCCGTTCTCGAGGCGAAGCTCTCCGGTTTCACGGTGCTCCGCGCCGACACTTCCGAAGGACGCACGTCCTCCTTCGCCGCGATAAACTCGATAGTGCGAGGGCTCGCCGAGGTGACGTCCGAAGCATCCTCGCTCCTCGCGACGAGCAGCGAGGTAGACGTGGCCGGCGCCGCGCGGCCACGAAGTGAAACGATCAATGCGCTGGCTCACGCGATCTGCGAGGCCAGTCGCCATCGTTCCATCGCGGTGACCGTCGACGACGTGCACGTCATCGACGACGAGTCGCTCGCGACGCTCGCTCTTCTGACCAACGCCGCAAAAGGACTGCGGCTCTTCGTTCTCACGACACTCGACGCCGACGAGATCCGGCAGCGCGATCCGGCTCTCTCACTGCTCCTCGCGTCCTCGGCGCGCATCGAAATCGGCCCCCTCTCCGCGTCGGAGACCCGCACGCTCCTGTCTTCGCTGTTCGGGGAAATTCCGAACCTCGATACGGTGTCGGCCGTCGCCCACGAGACGACGCGCGGGAACGCGCGTGAGCTCCTCGACGCGGCGCAGGAGCTGGTCGACAACGGGTTCGCCGGGTATGCCGGCGGCGCCTGGACCATCTCCGGTGACCCGAAAGCCATCGAGGCGGTGCTCGCACGCAGCACCGACGTCTCCCATCGTGTGCAGGCGCTTCCTCGGGACGCTCGTGAGCTGCTGTCGGTGCTGGCGCTCGATCGCGACATGCAGATAGGCCTCCGTGACTACTCCGACGTCGCATTCGGCGGGGACAAGGTGCGCGCGAACCAGGCGCTCACCGATCTTCTGCAGTCGGAGCTCGTGTCGCTGGTCGAGGACAAGTGCCGGTTCGGACGCGAAGCGGTTCGGGACGCGATCGTTCAGTCATTGCCGAGCGAGACGCGTCGCGAGCTCCACCGTCGCCTCGCCGAGCGGACCGAGGCGGCGAATGCGAACCCGATCTACCCTGCGTACCACTTCTTTCTCGCGGGCAAGCCGCAGGAGTCGGCAGCGGCGGTCGACCGCTTTCGCGACGTCATCGAAGCACGCCCGAACGCGCCGATCTTGAGCCAGGCGATCGTGCACGACGCCCTCGAGATGATCGTCTACAGCGACGCAGACTTCAGCGATAATTTCCGGGCCGGGCACGGCGCGGGGATGGTCATGAACGCCATCTATCACGGTCTACCCGAGCGTGCGGCTCCCCACACGACGGAGTTCCTCGGGCGCCTGTCGAGGCTCACAGCCCTCGACGACTATCATGCGCGGACGGACCTGGAGCCCGGCGCGCGGCTCGGCATTACCCTGGGACTGGCTCACGCGCGCTGCAGCGAGGATCCTCGCGGGCTCGACCCGGTGAACGCGGTTCGCAGGCTTTGCCAGCTCAGCATTTCAACGGCGCTGTGCGCGCGTTTCATGGCCGATCCGCACCTGCTGCGCGGCATTCCGGATCTCTCCCCGTTCGCGCCGCTGTCGCCCGGCGTCGCCCTGGCTGTTCGACTGGTGAGTGCGATGGGGATGCTCGTCCGGGGGCAAGATTGGGAAGCCTGGGACGCCATCAACGGATTGCGCGAAGAGTTACGCGCGATACCGAGCGATGGGCTCGACCCGCTCACGCGGCTCTCGCTCGAAAGCGTCGCGCTCGGGCAGCTGTGCGCGCTGGAAGCCGAATATGCTTGCGCGACGGCATTGCAGCACATCGACGAGTACACGCCCAGATCGGCGAACATGGCGGAGAGCTGCCGCGCTCGCTACTACCTGGCAGAGGGGCTGCTGGCGCAGTCCGAGCTCGCGCGCCGAAACTTCGAAATCCTATCCGTACGTCCGGGTAGCTCACGCGAAGCGCGAATCATCGAGCTTCCGACGTACCTCGTTCTCCACGCCATTTCCGATGACGTGCTCGGCTTGAAGCGCACGCTCGGAGGCATCGCAGAGGTCGCGAAAACGCGTCCGCACTGGGCCTCTCGCGTGGCCCTCGCTTCGGCTCATCTCCACCGGTGCCGCGGCGAGATCGCCGCCGGCCTCGCGACGATCGAGCGCTCGCTCGACGAGCTGCCGCCGGAGCATGGCGACTGGGCACCGAGCGCAGCGCTCCGGATCGCGCTGCTCGATCTCGCCGGCAATCCGGCGGCGGCCGTCGACGCCGGCGTCGCCTACCTCGCAGAATCCCGCGAGCGGCGCGTTCCGCCCGTCGGCATCATGCTCTCCCTTGCGCTCGCGTTTGCCAACGCGGGCAACAGCGAGGCCGCCGAAGAGCACGTGACACTCGCTCGCCTGGCGCTCGAAGCTCGGGGCGTCTCCGGGATTCATCTCGGACGCTGCTACGAAGTCGGGGCTTGCATCGCCTCACTGCGCGGCGATCGAGCGGCCTTCAAGGAGCGCGCGGATGCGTGTGCCCGCTACTACCGGCGGGGCGAAAATCCCGTCCTGACGGCGCGGTACGATGCACTCTTCCGCGAGCGCCGGACACCGAGCGTGCGCGCCGCGCAGGGCGATCTCGAGCCCGTGACGGGCGCGAGAAAGCAAGCCGCGGCTGTGCATTCGACGATCAAGGACGGTAGCTCCGGCTCGGCCATCGCGAGCGATGCGCTTGCCGTCCTGGTCGAACGCACGGGCGCCAGAGGGGGCATCCTCTACGCGCGGGTCGGTGACGAATGGACGCGATTCGCCGTCACCGCAGGCCTCACGGTATCGGGCAACCTTGAGGCCGTCGTCGCCGACTACTTGATGCAGGTGAGCGAGCCCGCCACGCAGACCGTGGGTCTATCCAGCCTTCCGAGGCGACCTACCGATCACAGCTGGACCTTCGATCCTGAGAGTGGTGAGCGCTGGGTTCCGTATCTCATCGATGGACCACGCACTGCAGGCGATCTGCCAATCGGCGCCGTGATCCTCGCCTTGCCGGGCGAAGAAACGGTCGAGATCCCCTCGATGAGCCTGATGGCCATCGGAAGAGCGCTCTAGGTCCGTCCTCTACCGAACGACGACCCTCCACATTCCCGCGTCGAGGTTCGACGAGTAGAGGAGCCGGTGGGCCTTGTCGTAGCCGAAGGTGCCGCCCTGACTCATCATCGGGCTGGTGAGCGCTGTCCACTTCTGGCCGTCGGTCTCCGGGGAGCGCAGGGAGCGCAGGTAGCGCGGATTGCAGAAGCTCGGGCGTCTTCGAAATCACCGCTTTCGAAGTCTGCGTATCCTTCCTCGATCGCCGCCTCGAGCTTCGCTAGCATGGGCGCTGCTCCGACGGTTGGGGGCCGACCCCGCTCGGATAACCCGTCCCAGCGCGCATCGCGGTGGAGTACGATAGCGGGTCGGAATGCCGCCCACTTCACGCGGTCTGTACGAGGTCCTGATCACGGAGGCGCTGGACGCCGGGTTGCAGGACAGTCAGGAGTCGCGCGAGATCCGTCGCGACGGGCTTCGCGAAGCAGACGCCGCGGATCGCATCGCGTTCCATCTTGGCCGCGTCGTGGAGCGTGCGGTGAGTTCGTTCGGACGTGAGGAGCGAGTCGAGAAAGGAATCGCACTCGCCAGGCAACTCATCGACGACGTCGCCTCGGTGGCGGCCGAGGCGGCGCAAAAAGAGAAGCCGGTCGCCCCCGGTGCGGTACTCCGCGCCCTCCTGTCGAGATTGCCGGACGGCACTCCCGAGGCGATCGCCGAGCCGCTCATCCCTTTGCTCGACACGACACTTCTTACGAATGCACCTGGTGAACCTCGCGTCGGCAGCCAGCTGCTCGCGGAGATCCACTCTGCGGACCGCATCGACGTCGTCATGGCGTTCGTTCGCAAGAGCGGAGTCGCGCCGCTTCTGAATGCGCTGCGCGCTCACTGCGAGGCCGGCAGGGTCTTGCGTGTGCTCACCACGACATATACAGGCTCGACCGAAGGCAAGGCGCTCGAGATGCTCCGCGACGCCGGCGCCGAGGTGCGGATCTCGTACGACACGACCACGACGCGCCTGCATGCAAAGGCATGGCTATTCTATAGACGTTCCGGCTTCTCGACCGCCTACATCGGCTCGTCCAATCTGACGCATTCGGCTCAGGTGACCGGCCTCGAATGGAACGTGCGCGCCTCGAGCGCGCGTAACCCTGGTGTCGTCGGCAAGGTTGCAGCGGTATTCCGTCTGGGCGGATAGCTCGGACGACGACCGGCGAGCGTCTCTGCGCGACCTCGCAAGCGGTGCGCTCAACGTCGTCTTCTCCGTCGATCTTTTCAATGAGGGCGTCGACGTCCCCGCCGTTGACACGGTCCTGTTCCTGCGCCCCACCGACAGTCCGACGCTCTTCTTGCAGCAACTCGGCCGCGGTCTCAGGAAAACCTTCGGCAAGACGGTGTGCACCGTTCTCGACTTCGTCGGCCACCACCGTGCCGAGTTCCGGTTCGACCGTCGATTTCGAGCGCTTCTCGGCGGCACGCGCAAGAACCTCATCGAGCAAGTCGCGGAAGGTTTCCCGTTCTTGCCCGCGGGCTGCCACATGGAGCTCGACCCAGTCGCGGCCGACATCGTGCTGCGGAACATTCGCGAATCCCTTCCCTCGCGCTGGGCGGCGAAGCTCGAGGAGCTCCGTGCCCTCGCTCGCGCTCGCGGCGAGGTTACCCTTGCGCGCTACCTGGAAGAGACCGGGCTCGAGGTAGAGGACGTTTACGACGGGGGTCGATCCTGGTCGGAGCTTCGCGCAGAATCAGGCATTCCGCTCTCAGCGCCCGGACCCAGTGAGGAGACACTTCGCCGCGCGTGCGGTCGACTCCTGCACGTCGACGACACGACGCGTCTCGATGTCTACGCCGCCTTCCTGCGCAACGACACTCCGCCGAATCAGGAAAGCCTGGCCGTCCGCGAGCGACGGCTGCTCCGCATGTTGGCCGCGCCGCTACTGGACAAGGCCGTGACGAAAGCAACCAGCCTCGAAGCTGGATGCGAACTATTATGGCGGCACCCCGGGGTACGTCAGGAGCTCCTCGAGCTTCTCGATGCGCTCCGCGCGCGAGTCGCGCATTTGCATCACCCGCTCGAAACGAACCCGGAGGTACCGCTCCGCGTTCACGCTCGTTACTCGCGACTCGAGATCTTGGCGGCGTTCGGAATCGGCGAGGGCGCGAAGGTCTCTCCGTGGCAGACCGGCGTGTACTGGGCGGAGGAGAGCCGAGCCGACCTCCTCGCGTTCACGCTCGACAAGACGAGCGGACAGTTCTCACCCACAACCCGGTACCGCGACTACGCGATCAGTAGCGAACTGATCCACTGGGAGAGTCAATCGGTCACTCGTGCCGACAGCGAAACGGGCAGGCGCTACCGGAAGCACGCGCAGCAGGGCTCCACGGTGCAGCTCTTTGCGCGACTGCGCAGCGATGACCGCGCCTTCTGGTTCCTCGGACCGGCTGAGTACGTGAGTCACGAGGGAGAACTCCCGATGGCAGTAACGTGGAGGCTGCGCCGGCCGCTGTCGGGAGATCTCTTCGCGACGTTCGCGGCGGCGGTCGCGTAGAGACCCACAGCGGAGTCCAGGCGACGGTCGTTCTCGTCAGCGACGATGCCGGACAGGGCTTCGACTGGACCGCGAGTGTCGTTCTGGCGAACGGCGCACTGACCCCGGAGCCGCCGTCCGGCTCCGCGTGCGCCGGCTATGGACCGACGAGCGCAGGCGTCGGCGTGCACTTTCCTGATGACGCCACACCGGGTGCGACGGCGCGCGGAACGCTCGTGATCGACACGACGGATCCGGCACTCACACCCGTTCGCTTCGACGTGAATGCCGAACTGGTCGAGACCCGCTTTTCTCTCGACCCGGCTCAAGTCGACTTCGGCACTGTCGCCATCGGACAGAGCGCCAGCGCCACGGTGACCGTCACGAATCTCGGCATGGCGCCGCTCTCGCTATTGGAGCCGCAAGCAGCGGTCAATGCGCCCTTTCGATACGTCGATTGGGCACCTCGCGGCGAGGATCAGTTCGGGAGTCCGACCGTCCCGCCCGGTGGCAAGCAAACCATCACCATCTACTTCGAGCCGACGGCGAGCGGAGACTATTCGGCTGGACTAGAGCTGACGTCATTCTTCGACGCCAGCCCCCCCGAATGCGGCGCGCCGGAACCCCTCGCGCTGCACGGCAGCGCCGGACCGTAAGCGAGCAATTGCACCCTCCGGACCAGACGCGTCAGAACGACGTGGCTGCGAAGGGATCCTCCTCGCGGAGGACGGTGCACACTATCGACGAGTCGCCAGGAGGGAGCTCGACCTTGAAGGCCGTATGGTTGAACTCGTCGCGCACCGCGGAGCCGGTCGCCGCGCCAACGATGCCTTCTGAGAAGTCGACCGAGACGTCGGCGGTGGAGGGCACCTCTGGATTGCATTTCAGGCCGAGAAAATACGGCCAGTCGGAGCCTTGCATGTAGGGGGTGCATTCGACGGCGCGGCCGTCCACAGTGACTGCGACGGGCGACGTCGCGGGCACCGTCACTGGCTCCGAGAACCCGATCAGCAGCTTGGCAAAAGAACCGTCTGTGCTCGACGCGCACGCAGCCACGGAAAGGACGCGCGGCCTGACGGGCCTGACGGGCCTTCAGGCACCTCACCCTGCACCGCTGCCCCGGCCGGTGCCCGGAGTGTGATGGTGTACCAGCCCTCCTCGAGGGTTTCGGCCGGCGTCAAGCGATAGAGGGCTCTGCCGGAGTCACCGGGAGGTTCGTATGGCGTTCGCCACGACGTCAGTGACCGTCTCGTCCCGCTGTAGTGTCAGCTCGATGGGCGATTGTGCAGGGTCGAGCTGGCTCGACGGATCAAATGACATCTCGACCGTGGGCGTCACCGAAGGATCGACACCGGTGCGAAACATCTACGGCCGCACGTCGAGCGAAACACTCGTCCCGAGCGGCCCCTCCTCCGTCCCCCCGTCCGTCATGCGAGCCTTCGGCGTCCCACCCTTCGCGGAGGAACACGCCGTGATAGCCGCCACGACCAGCACGACACCAACCGACCCAATGACGTCTCGCATGAATCGAGCGCACTCCTCAGTGCACTCAACGTACCGTCGGTCTCGCTTCCTGTTCAAGCGCGATCGTTGGGAGTTGCTACCCTACGAACGTCCGAGGCGCTCCTGCAGAGCCAGGGTCCGACGGAGGAGCCAGCGACGGCGACGGCGACGGCACCGGTTCAATCGGCACCGGCGCGGGAAACGGCGGAAGCGCCAGCAAGTCCGGCTTCTTCTTGCCGTTCCCGCGCCTCACGTACAGCGAGGGAGCCACCGTGCCCGCGTCGTCGTCGTCCCAGCGCAGATAGCTGACCGCGCGCCGCACCTGATCGTATGCGTTCACGAACAGCGTGAACGCCCGGGTCCGCAGGTCCGAGCTCGCGGCTACCGTCAAAGGCTCCTGCTCTGATCGAACTCCGGCAACTCCTTCGCGATGCGCTCCGACAGCTCCAGGATCGCCGGCTGCACGCCGAGCACCATGGTCACCGCCGCCGGGATATCCAGGTTCACCACCCGGAGTTCCGCCACCGTCAGCGCCTCGAACTTCGGCAGCAGCTCATTGAACGGCTCCTCGAACCGCAGCCCGCCCTCCATCGACACCGCTCCCACAGTGTTCATCGCACTCCTCCTCTTCCTCGCCGAGGAGCGCGCACCAAGCGCGCGCCGCTCCGTCCCATCGGCAACATTGCTAGTGAGCAGGTCATTCCCAGCAGCGCGCATTCAGTCAGCGGCCTCCTAGGAGCCTTGAGGACGTCGCGCGACCGCTCAGAGGACTCCCAGCAGGTCCCGAGGACGTCGTGCGACCGCTCGGAGGGCTCCCAGCAGGTCCCGAGGACGTCGCGCGACCGCTCGCGAACCTCCCGGCAGCCCGGCGAGGTGTGGTGCAACCCCTCCGAAGCCTCCCGGAAGACTCACTACCGATGCGTGCAACCCAATCGAGCCCTCCCGGGAGCCCTCCACCAGGTTCGAGCACCGGGATGGCCGCCTCCGGGGAGCCTATCGTCGAGTTCAACCATCGACGCGCGGGCTCCCGGGCGGCTTCGGTCGAGTTCGTGCACAGAGGGGTGGGCTCCTTGGGAGCCCCGGGGCGTGATCGACGACACGGATCGGGGCTGCCGTGCGCCTTCGGGCGCTCGAAGTGCATTGGCTGCCTGCCACCACGCCATATACCGCGGCGCGCGCGCTCGAGCGCTTGCTTCGCCGCAGCCTCCAAGTCGTTGCAAGGGTGTCCGAGATGCATCCCGACGCGCCTCCGGCGCCAGCGTGTCAGCGATCGGCGGGGTTGCTTCACATGCGCGATGACTTGACGAACCGCTCGAGCACGTCGCCCCGTACACGACGTGAATCCGTCTCAACGACCGTACGACCCGCCCGGGTGATCGTAGGGGTCGACGCCGTCACCGAGCTCCTTGCGGTACTTTGCGTAGTCCACGACCTGCTCGAGATGTCCGACCACCTGCTCGAAGAAGTCGCGTGCCGATACGACGCCGACCGGGCGCCCCTCGACGACGACGGGGAGGTACCGGTAGCCGCCCGACCGAAGGACCTCCGCGCAGCGTCGCATCCGAGTGTCGGGCGTCACGGTCTCGCCGACCGTCTTGGCCACTTGCCCGACCGTGGTCGTCGCAGGATCCTTCCTGAGCGCAATGACCTTCTGCACGATATCCCGCTCCGAGCAGAGCCCGAGCGGCTTTCCAGCCTCGACGACGATCACGACGCCGACGCCCTTCTCGGCCATGCGCTGCGCTGCCACGGCGATCGTGTCGGTCGGTGAAACGGTGACGACTTGGTTCATCAGGGTGCTGATCGTGGTCATGTAGCTACTCCTTCTACTCACCTTGTTACGGGATTGCCCTGCGCCACGAAAGAGACCTGATTTGCGCGTCGGCCTGGCCGCTGCAGGAAGGGCCAGGGACCGCTGGTCCGGCCACGAATGATGCGAGCTGGCGCTGCGCAACAACCTCTCGTTCGTCGGGCCGAGGGCGGCGGCGACAATGCCAGAGTCATTCAACGGTCCCGTTACCGAAAGCATTCCGCGCAGCGGTTCGCTTCGAGCGGACGTCGTCGGACCCACGGTACGTGCTGTCCATATCCTCGAGCGTGACGCTGCCGACTGCCGGCGGAGATACGAGCTTCGTCGAGAGGAACTCGCGACCGTGAGCTTGCGTCGCGCCATGTGCTGGCAAGCGTCGACGATGAGTGGGCGGATGGGGTGCTGCCCGAGCGTCATCGCCGGCCAGGCAGCGGGCGAGTTCGGACGCGAGCCCGCGAGGTCGGAGGCCGAGCGCGCATCTGGAGGACTCTCCTGCCCGCGCACTGGCGGCGGGTCCTCCCGCCGCAGAGTTGCGCGCCAACTGGGTCCCAAGCATGAACGTGCGCTCGGCATTGATAATCGACCTCGGGCAGGAGCGAAAACGTCGTCGTTCCGCCTCCTTGGAGCCGCCGCTGGTGAGTCGCTTACTCGCCAAGGCCGAGCAGTGGCAACGCGAACTCGACCGCGGAGACGTCCAAAGCCGCGCCGAACTCGCGCGGCGCGAGGGCCTCTCGCACGTCTACGTAGGTCACTTACTCGGGCTGCTCCGGCTACATCCGGACATTCGCACAGCGATCGCCGCTTTGCCGCCCGGGACGTCGCGGAAGGTGATCTCGGAGCGGAAGCTTCGGCCGTTGGCGAGGTTGACGTGGGAGCGGCAGCTCGCGGAGCTGGAGTGGTTGGTGAGACGACGGAATCTGGCGTGATCGGCCTCCGTCGTGGGACCGACCGGTCGTGGGTTGAGTAGTCCGAGGTTCGAATCGCGGGAGCGCACGTACGCTGGAACACGATGCAGAGGCAGTCGCTGGGGCGCGGCTTGTCCACGGCGTGCCCGACAGCGTCGAGAGCCAACTCGCTAGCCCTTCCTAGCGCGATACGCATCTGCCTTGGCCGCTGGCACTCGTTGTTGCCCCTTGCACAACTTGCAGATGTCGCCGGCGAGGCCAGTGGTTCCCCCTCCCCCGCAGCGAGGACACTCCTCTTCGTCCATCGCCGCCTCGTCATACTTCTTCGCCTTGGCCGACGAAACGCGCTGTGCGCCTTGGCAGTACCGGCAGAAGTCGCCCATCAGTCCGATGGTGCCGGTCCCTCCGCAATGAGGGCAGTCGACTTCGTCAATGTCGTCTGGTTCGTACGCGTCGGCCTTAGCCCCCGAGATCTTCTGCGAGCCCCGACAGTAGCGGCAGAACTCACTCTGAAGGCCATAGGTTCCAGAACCCTCGCAGTGCGGGCAGTCGACCTCGTCGATGTCGTCGACGTCATACGCCTCGGCCTTGGCCCTTGAGATCGTCTGTGAACCGCCGCAGTAGCGGCAGAAGTCACTCTGCAGGCCATGGGTTCCAGCGCCCTCACAGTGCGGGCAGTCGACCTCGTCCAAGGCGGCTTCGTCGAACGACTCTGCGCGGGTCTTCGTGATCAGCTGCGCGCCCCGGCAATAGGGGCAGAAGTCTCCTCGAAGACCGACCGTTCCGCTTCCCCCGCATCGCGGACATTCACCTTCGTCGAAGTCGGCCTCGTCGTACGAGTCGGCCTTTTCACGTGAGACTTGCTGGGAGCCTCGGCAATAGGAGCAGAAGTCGCCGCACAGTCCTCGAGTCCCCGACCCTCCGCAATGCGGGCAGTCGATGTCATCAAACTCCGGCAGCATATCTGCAACGGCCTCCCGCAACTGCTGCATTGCGGCACGTGCGGCCGGCTCCTTCGCTGTCTTGGGGACAGCCAACTTCGAGAGCTCGGGCGCGCGCTGCGCCACTGTCTTGGCGACGTCGTCCTCGAACGACTGATCATCACGTCCGACCTCTTGGGCTCGGGCTGAGTACTCGGGCACGAGCGCCATGAGCTCTCTGGCTTCCGTCAGGTACACGCTGGCGACGTCACTCTTCGGGTCCAACGTCTTCAACTTGGTCTCGAACTCGCCGATGGTTCGTATCAAGGCCAAGACGGCTTTCGTCGCGTTGGCCTCAATCCGTAGAACGCGTGCCCGCGCGCACCGCTTGATGGTCTTTGCAGCCTTGATGGCTTCGACCGAGACACTGTTCTTTGGCTTGTAGCCGTAGTCGAACTGCTCATGATGGTTCGGGCACAGAAAGATAAGGTTGTCTGGCCCGTTGTTGAGGGAGTCCGCGACGGCCACGATATGCGCGACCTCATTTCGATTCATGAGACCGCAGACGGCACAACTCAAGTGCGACTCGACCTTGATGTCGTCCTTTATCGGGGCAGGCAGATGCGGGCGGCCCTTCTTGGGCTTCGGCCACGGACTATGCAGGTAGATCCGGAAGCCGTGGAGCTCGGCCTCGTCGAACATCTCGACGCCCTCGACCTTGGACGACCGCAGCTGGCGTGACTCCTTCGGCTTCGCCGGATGCAACACGAACCAGTCGAGCAGCTCCATACTGACGCCCAAGGCGATGGCCGCTTCGACCTTCGTGAGGAGAGCCATGCAGACCGAGGATATCCCGGCTGCCGCGCTTAGCGAGCGGACTCTGCTAGGGATGGGCTGCGTACCGTGGAGCCCGGCGGGGCGCCTTCGGGAGCCCGCCTCGTCGCTGTATCACGGGATAATGCGGCGTCTGGGCCGGGCTCCTCGTCAGCTTCCTCATCCGCCACCTCTGTGTGAGGGGAGCGCAAGGCGTCGTCGGATACCGCTTCGGCCGCACGTGCCTTCCCGTCGTGGTCGGCATCATGGACCTTGCCGCAGTCCGGGCATGGCTTTCCTGCGGCCTCGGACTTCACCTTCTCGATGCCTTGCGCCACGAGGTGAGCGGGTCGATCCGGTCCGCGTATGCCAGCGCCCACTTGAGATCCTGCTCGGCCCCGGCGCCTTCGTAATCTTGAGATCGGCATCTTTCACGAGCGCGTGGATCTCGGCGACGTACGCGCGTCGGGGACGAGCGCCTCGTACTACTTCAGACCCTGCGAGATCTCGAGGCGCAGGCACGCATCGACGGCGCGGCGATCGACGAGCTCAAACGATCGGCGAGCGCGCCGGTCAGTCTGCCGACGCCGGCGGCGCTTCTCGATCGCGCCCACGACCTCGAGAAAGTGCTCGCCGCAGATCCGCTGCGCGCGCGAGGCGCTTCGCGCCGTCTTTGAGTGTCAACGATCGGCCTCATGGAGCCACCGCGGATCGGCCAAGCGGATCCACTCATCGAGCGGATCCACATTCGTGAAGCGAACGATGATCTGCATGCCCACGACCGCGGTCTTCAGACTGAGCCGGACGCCGACCCCCACCTCGGAGAACATAGTCGCCGGCAGCGGGTCGAAGCTCACCGACTGGTTGTCCTTTCCGACGATGATCGCATCGATCGAGAAGAACGGCGCGATCTGGCTCGGAATGACGAGGCGCTCCGCTCGGAACGTCACCTGCGGGAATGCCACCGCCTGAGCGCTCGACCCGAACACCGTCGGCCCGGGCGCAACGAGTCCCACCGGAACTCGCGCCGCCGATCCTGCGGCCGGTCGACGACCGCCACCGCGCTCGGGTCGACCTGCCGGGCCTCCGAGAGCCGCGACGCGAGCTCCGCGAGGCGCGACGGGTGCAGCGCCGGAGGCCCGTGGTGGTGGTGCGGGTGATAGTGATGATGGTGCGCTGGCGGAGGTGCCGCCGGATGCGCCATCATCGGACGTGCCATTGCGCGCGGTGCATCATCGGACGGCGCACCGGCACTCGACTGCGGTGACCGGGCGCCGCGCCCGCGGCCGCCATCAGCGTCGCGAGATCCGCGTCCGCGCCGATGATCTCGTCGTAGCCAGCGAAGGCGTGATGCGGATGATGCCGGTGTCGCGAATACCCGGCGATCGCCTCGAGCTCGTGGTCTCCGATGCTCACGCCGTCGCCGACGTACTCATCCCCAACGTACTCGTCCCCGACATACTCGTCGCCGCGCGGCATCGAGCGCTTCGAGCTCGTCGAGGGCGATCACCATCGGCGCCGTAGCGACCACGGAGGTAGCCGAACCCGAGCGCGGTGACGCCGGCCTCGGCAGTGCCGCTCACCTCGCCCATCGTCTTCGCCACGGTCTCCCGCACTCCGCGCAGCGCTTGCTTCACCCTTATCCCCGCCTCGGCGCGCTCACGAAGCTGACGCTCGCCAGCGCCTTTCACGATGTCACTGATCGCCATCTCGCAAAACCTCCTTGAGCGATTTGCTCTGCACGACAGAGCTGACTCTGGGAAGGGCGAGCGGCAAGGACCGGTTTTTCAACGCGGTGCTCAGACGTGCGCACGCTGAGCGCACCCTGCACCTGCTCGGCAGTACAGAAAGCGCTGACTATCGACGCGCACAAGGGTGCGCAAAAATCGCCCGGACGTGGCGCACGGCGGCACAGTGCCACAGTACCTCAGCGCCCTCGCCGGAGCTGATCCACCCGACGAAAACGCGCAACGACCCCCTCCCCCTAACGGAGCGGCGTTACTTTCGCCGAAGCAATCGCCCGGTTGCGCCTTTTCGAAGCGCTCGCAATTTCTGCTCGGAGAGCATCGACATAGCTTCGTCGTGGACAAATGCGATCGACTTCTGAACCTTTTCCTCAACCTTCTGGTGAAGCGCATCCACAAGACGTTCTATCTGCTCGAGGTCAGGGAGACCGATCGTCGCCGGCTGATGCAACTCCGTGAAGAGCCTTGGTGCAGTACGGTCCTTGCGCGAGTAGTCGATCGCTACGACAACCTTGCAGCCTTCTGGTCCGCCGGCACCGCTGTGAGCTGCGAATGTGTGACGATGGTGCATCAGCGAATCATGCATTCGAAGATGCCGTTCGTCTGAAATCCACCCACTTCTTTGCAGCGACGTTCTTCGACCATCCGCCTGAGTGAACATCTTCCCGTACGTCGTGACGATCGCGACATGAAGGGCTCGCACCACGGAGATTCTTTCGTCTTGCGGCATGAACGTGGTGACCGTTTGGACTGCGGTTCCACTAATGATTGTCAACAGCCCGCGCAGGGCATTTACCCAGTTCTTGATCGTTCGAATGTCCTTTTCAATTAGAGTGAATCCAGCGAGCTTGCGACTCGCTGGCGTATCGCGCTCGAACCGCATCGCGCGCTGTTCACGATAGTAGTAGGCGCGGGAACCACTTCCGTCGGGTCGAATGAACTCCTCAACCGTCCAGCCTCCGCCATCCTCGATGAAGCGCTTCTGCATCGGCATACAACTACCAGTACGCGCGAGCGCTGGAACGGTCGCGAATGCATGTGCCTACCTTAACGGTTGGCAGTTCAGCTGCGAGCGCCCGAACGTATGCGAGAGACTCGTCTGCTGCAACGCAGAGGCGCGTATCTAGCTAGGATGTCTTCCACGGGATCTGGCTGCGAGTAGAAAAGAAGGAACTTCGCGATGGACGGAAGCGGCTTCCCTGTCCGTCGCAGCACAAGATTGCTTCGAAATGTCTAGTCAAGGAGAGCGATACTGAGTAGATTCTCATGTCGCTTTTGACCTCTCGACGCGTCATCCTGCTCTTCACGGAAATGACGGCGACGACCACGGACTCGGGCGGAACGATGACGATCGTACCCGCGTCGTAAATTGGAGAGCGGGCCGCCCTGTGCCAAACAATGACGTCGAACTGCTGGCTCGTGGGCACCCGTTCGAATCCATAGATGAAACCGCTATCGACGGAAAGGCGGTCGGAAGTAGTCCTCGCAGGAACGATCTTCTCGGAACCGCCCTCTTTCGGCGTTCTGCCGCGCTCCGAGAAGATCGAAGACGTGGTCCTTGGCGGACATAAAGCGATCGATATGACTGCCGTCAACCTTCCGGAGTCTCGGAGCACCAGACCGCTTTCGCCGTGCCGACACATCGTTTCCTGTCCTCGTCTGGCTAACGTTCCCGCGCTAAACTGCGAGGTCCGAGCGTAAGCGAAGAGCTCGTCGCCTTCAACGCGGAGGAACGCGGATTTCGGCAGCTCGTACGCGGACGTTCACTGGCTTACCGTTCCAGCACCAGGAATCCCGAGAGCTCTCCTGGCTGCACTATCGCAACGTATTCCGGCGGAAGAGTAGGATCGGGCGCCAGAGCAAACGCGTCGGGATCGACGCGCCACTCGAAGATGTCCTTCAGGGACAGCCACTCGTCGACGTAGTGAGAAAGGCCGATGAACCCTTCGTCGACTCTCATGGGCCGTAGGCCGCGGTCTCGGTCCACTTGAGAATGCCACGTTTGATCGTACTGCAGGTGCAATCGGTCATCGCCCGGGAATGGCTTGGACGCAGGTGCATACTCCGTGATATCAAGGCCGCGAAGGTACGTCCTGTCGCCGTCGACCACCAGCGGCCAGTACACCGGACCTGCCTGCGAACACACCGCGACCGATGGCGCGCCTCCGATAGTACGTTCGCCCTCATGCTCGCAGAGGTATGCTATCGTTCCCACGGCCTTCGCGATCCACCGCGCTCCTGATTCCCTCAAATCACGAGCGATGGCACCGAAAATCTGCTCTTTGGCGTCGGCGCGACCAACCATTAGAATCAGCGAACCAAAGCGCTTGGGCGCGTAAAGGTGCACCTCGGCCCGTCTCGAAGGGGCCGTGGTGACCTTCGCAAGCGCGGGCGTTCCGTTCGACAGAAATCCGGCGATGGCTACCTCACAACCGTCGGACCAGGGATTGTCGAGTTCAACGCGGTTCAACAAATAGGCATAGAGTCGAACGGTGCTGTAAAAGTTGATACGCTTGTCAGGTTCGGCTCGGTCGTGGTCTTCGGAAATTCCCCGGGTCAGTTCGGCGGCAGTGCTTGCTGATAGCGCGTTCCCGGCGGCGACTGCGCCAACCCGCGGGCCAAGAGCGTATGTCTTGATGCCGACGTTGGCCTTCGCGTGACCGAAACTCAGCCGACAATCCGCGGCGAGTAGGAACGATGCTTCCCCGCTTCCCAAATGCGTGGCGACGAACCCGATGGTCATGCGATTTCCTTGAACGCTATCGCGGGCGCGCACGGCGCTGCTGCATCCACCCTAAGCGCGCTGGCCTGCAAGCACAACGTGACCGGTGGCGACACTGCGAACCTCGCTGCGACGCGCGGCGGAACCCGCCGGGCGGGCTCACGTCGTTTGCCCGGTCTCCTCTGGCGGTACATCCTCAAGCTCCATGGGCTTGACCGTGACTCCATCGACGAACAACGGTGCGATCCTCGACGCGATGCTCAGAAGAGCGACGTCGAGAGAGGAGAGAGGATCCCGATCCAACAAGATTTGCGAGCGATTGAGCACGAAGGCGGCAAAATCTGCAAACTGCAGACCCCAGATGTCGCGAGAGTCTGCGGACATCACGAGGCCCCGAAAGAACGGAGGATGCCACATAGGCACCAAAAGGGCGCGTCCGTTCTTCTTCCAGCCCTCGTCGAGAAAGACCGGCGCGCTCTCGCCCGGCGAAAGCTGCTTCAAGAGGTAATTTCTAAGTTTTACGAGCAAGAACATTCGGGAGACATCCTTGTTGCTGGTGGGATCCAACAGGCCGGGCGTTTTAGGAAGGCTCTTTGCTGCAGCGAGTACGTGAGCTGAGGCACTCGCGTCGATCGATTGAACGAGAAAACGGATGTCGTGGGAAACCGCGATCTCTGCGAAGAACTCAAGAAGCGCCAGACGCGTCGCGATGGGGAGGTCGCGATACGGGCCAGAACCGTTGTAGATATGAACAAAGTGAAACTCCACACCGCCGCCCGCAGCGCGAAGCTCTTCGAGGACTCCGGGCATCTGCTCCATGAGCGCAGCCCCAGCCGCGGGTGGAAACACGGCTGCGACGTGTGTCTCGCGATCATGCGGCAGGGTCGCAGGCGCCACGGACCTCCCGCCAGGTCCTGTGTCGTCTACGTACGCGGACCACACTCGCCCCTCTGCAATCATGGACAGAATGTCCGCATAGCGAACCTGCTTCTGCTTACCCATGCGTGACATGATCGGGCTAGCGTATCGCAGTTATGCCACGGCAGCAACGCGCAACGAAGGCCACGCGCCATGCCCGACGTTCTCGCGTTCAGCTGAAAGCGCCCGGGTTGGGCGGCGATGCTGCTTACGTCGCGTTCATTTCGCGCTCTGGCTCGTCAGCGCGACCGCCTTGTCCAGCTTGTTGTATGCACGCAGCAGTCTCAAAGTGTCGCGTCCATCAATGCAACAAAATCGCCGTGCGCGACCTGGTTGGAGCCATCTGCTCTTCGAGCGTGAGGTAAGTCCAGCCGTCCTCCGTCCTGCCGTCGTCGATGAGCTTGACGCTTGCCGCGGGGTTCTCCGCCAGGGCGAGCAGTGGAACCTCGAGCTCCAGGACCTCCGTCACGAGGATCCGGCACCCCACGTGGTCATTCGGCGCGGTTCGAAAGGCAAGTCCCCGAAGAGCAAGCGGTACGCCGCATCCACTCCTTCCGGCCGCGATCCTCGTCGTGCGCCGGTGGTTGGAGCTCCTCCCGGGCTACACGAAGAAGAACGCGGAAAGCCTCGTCTGGCCGACGCCAAGAGGCTGCCGACGTGCGAAGGGAAAGCTCTACGGTTCAAGGCGCAGCTCGGCAAAGTCGGAATCAAGCGCCACGTGCGCTGCCATGACCTACGTCACACCTGCGGTTCGTCGCTGATCGCCGGCTGGTGGGGGCGTCCATGGCGCCTCAAGGAGGTTCGCGAGGTGCTCGGTCCCGCGAGCATCACGATGACGGAGCGCTACGCGCATTTGGCCCCCTCCGTTATTTCGCAGGCTGCGGCCGAAACGAAAATTGGCCCCCAATTGGCCCCCAAACCACCCGTCCCCGCGTCCGGGTCGAATGCGAATCCAGCGGGATTTCCGCTGCGCGCCAACTGGGTCCCAAGCTTGAACGTACGCTCGGCGGAATCATCGACCTCGGGAAGAGCGAAAACGTCGACGTTCCGCCTCCTTGGAGCCGCCGCTGGTGGGTCGCTTACTCGCCAAGGCCGAGCACTGGCAACGCGAACTCGACCGCGAAGACATCCAAAGCCGCGCCGAACTCGCCCGCCGCGAGGGACTCTCGCACGTCTACGTAGGTCACTTACTCGGGCTGCTCCGGCTACATCCTAACGTTCGCGCGGCGATCGCCGCTTTGCCGCCCGGGACGTCGCGGAGGGTGATCTCGGAGCGGAAGCTCCGGCCGTTGGCGAGGTTGACGTGGGAACGGCAGCTCGCGGAGCTGGAGTGGTTGGTGAGACGACGGAATCTGGCATGAGCGGCCTCCGTCGTGGGCCCGATCCGTCGTTGGTTGAGTACTCCGAGTTCGAATCGCGGGGGGAGGTACTACGACTGGACTCCGAGCCGCGGGTGGCGATCGCGGTGGGACTCGGGTGAGCCCAGATCGGCCGTCACTAACTCGGCGGGGGAACAGTGCTTGGTGACACGATCGGCCGCAGAGCATCCAGCGTGAGCTGTTCCGTCATTAGCTCTGTCAGTGCGTCCTTCACGATCGTGGCTGTCACATTGATCTCGTAGACACCGCCGATCACGACGCTCTCGAACGCTTCAGGTGATGCAGCGCGCCCCGAGAATATCGTACCATCGGCCAATTCAGCTTCGAACGCGCCCGTTCTTCTGTTGGCTGCATTGAGGCGAGCGCGGACCGTGAACGACTCCTCCTCCACCGAGGATTTATCGGCGTTGGTCAGAATAGGCAGCGCGCTTCGAGCGATACCCGCAGTAATCGAGTATCGACGCACCGTCGCGCTGCCAGGCCGCGCGAGCTTCGCGGATAGGTCGACGTTCCACGAGTCGAGTAACGCGAGAACACGCGCATAGCTTTGCGGTACGCGGCCGCGCCATCGGTGAATTGCGGCTAGCAGGGGCACTCGCTCAGCGCCCACAGAGATCAGATCGCCGAAGCCCTCCGCCGCTCGCATAGCGAGACTCTCGCCAGGCAAAACTTGCTGTGCCGCGCCAGTCAGAGAAAGGCGTGAAACGAAGGAGCCAGGCGCGAAAGCGAGAACGTCAAGCGACGTCTGCTCAACAACGTCATTTGGAATCAGGCCTCGAGTCGTCGGCTTGCCAGTCGCTGATTGTCCAAGGGACGCGATCATTGCTTGAATGGCTTGCAGGAACTCCCCGACGAAGCGAGCGGGCGCGGCCCCGTGCTTGGGGAATCCCACCACGAAGAGATCCATGAGGGGGACGTTCAAAACCGATGCGGTCGAGCAGAGATCAGCGTCGGCGGCTTCAGCTTGAAGAGCGACGAGGCGCTGCGTGTACGCGGCACCAGCAGGAGACTGCAGCATCCACTCGGGCAGCTTCTCGATTAGCGCCTTGAGATCCGAAATCTCCTCCTGAATCAAAGTCAGGGCGTTCATCGGAACCCGCCCACGCATGTCCAAACCCGGCCCTTCTTCAACCCCGCTCGGTCCTGACCGAACCACTTTCGCCAATAGGCGCGAAGATGCTCGGTCACGGTCGTGTACTGAGGATCCGTTGGCGGAAACACGGGGACGACGTAAGCGTCGCAAGAGTAGCGCGGCTTCGAAGCCGACCCAGCTAGAAGCGCTTGCACCGCCACGCTGTTCATCAGTATCGCGACGTCAACCTCGACGACGAGATCCATGTCGCCAGGATCCACCTTACTCGTTGTGAAGCTCCCATTGAGGAGGCATGTCGCGTTGCCGGCCACGCCCGCGGCGGCGAGGTCCACGCGGTGCCGCTTATAGCCGCTATAGACGGGCTCCCTTCGGCTACGCCCCGCTACCAGGACGAATCGGCTCTCGAAGTCCGTTTCACAGGGCCAATAGTCACCCTCGGGTAAATACCCACTGCCATCGAATGCCGGCAACGGATCCGGAACGAGGGTGGAGGCTATTGTCGAGGACATCGTGAAGCCTCTTGTTTCTACCTCGTTTTCCTCTTCGAGGCGATGAAAGTGCGAAGCCATTTCGGCTGCTTCTAGGGGCGTTCTCGGGGCCTCGCAGGTCCGATCCCCCGCCGCACCCGCCCCGCGGTCGCGTGCACGAGCCGGAGCACGTCGCCCGCCACGATGGCGCACAGCCGGTCGGTAGCGTCCTCGGCACGCTTGAGCGCGGCCTTGCCGCCGAGGCTCACGGCCGGCGCCTTGCGCGCGCTCCGCGGCGCTACGCAACGCCGTCCCGGTCTCCGCGAGCTCGGCCTTGCGCGTCCGGTCCGTCTCGACGGCGTACATGGCGCGAGCGATGCCCAGAAGGTCACGCACGGCCTCGAACGGGAGGGGCGGGACTCCGGCGGCATTGGACTACCAGGAAGGCACAGCGCCGCCGCGGACGCCAGAGACGTGGCGTGGCGTGGCGAAGTGCTCGACGTCGCGTGATTCGCTGACGCGTACATCTGACTACCAAAATCGCGTCCGGCCTGGGGCAATTCGTCTCGGCTGCCGTACGTTCGCGGGAACACGAGAGGCCCCACGAGAAAGGTATCATCTTTGATGTCGACGAAAGCCAAGTCCGCCACGAAGAAATCCGCCAACGCCAAGGTCGTCAGGCTCAAGCCGTGGCACCCGTACACGGGCCCGCGCGATCCCACCGCGCCGCCGACCTGCTTACGAAGGCCGACGAGCACCTTTGCGAAGCAATCGCCGCCCTCGGCGAGGCGATCGAAATTGATGACGCGAACGGCGACGAGGTCGGCGCCGGCTGACGCGAGCTCTGCGCCGTCGTGCGCGCGGCGCACGCGCTCAACGACAAGGCGATCGACGGTGACAACCACGTGCCGATCGCGTCCACGGGGCGGCCGAAGTCGTGACCTTGGCCGTCATGCCCGCGCGAGTCGCGCGCGGACCGGCTGCTTGATGTCGTGGTAGGGCCCGCGTATCGCCCCGCGATTCGAACCTCCGACTACCTGCCGCAACCCATCGCATCCCGTGATGCGGGGCCACTCGCGCCCGATTCCGCCGTCTCAGCAACCACTCTAGCTTCGTGAGCTGCCGCTCCCACGTCAACCTTGCCAACGGCCGAAGCTTCCGCTCCGAGATCACTCTCCCGCGACGTTCCCGGGGGCAGAGCCGCGATCGCCGCGCGAACGTCAGGATGTAGCCGGAGCAGCCCGAGTAAGTGACCTACGTAGACCCAGGTCGATTATCCCGTCGAGCGCACCTTCATGCTTGGGACCCAGTTGGCGCGCAACTCTGCGGCGGGAGTACCCGCCGCCAGTGCGCAGCCAGGAGAGTCATCCAGGTGCGGGCTCGGCCTCCGACCTCGCCCGAGTGCCTGGCCGGTGACGGGGCTCGGGCGCGGACGACCATCGCGGGCAGGAGGGAGAATCATCCAGGTGGCGGGCTCGGCCTGCGACCTCGCCCGAGTGCCTGGCAGGTGACGGGGCTCGGGTGCGGACGACCATCGCGGGCAGGAGGGAGAGTCATCCAGGTGGCGGCGTCCGCCTCCGACCTCGCGCGGTGCCTTGCTGGGGGACGACTCGTTCTCGCGCTGACGCGCTCGCTCGAGTGACGGCGCGCTGGCAGAGTCATCCATATTGGGGCCCGGCCTCCGACCTTGCCCCGTGCCTGGCGCGCCGGTCTGCGAGGTGGGATTCACTCTCCCGGACTGTTGTCACTTGGTGGCGTACCAAGCGATGTTCATTCGGGCGCGGGCGCCAGGTGTCATCCGCATCATCCCCCGAGCCATTCCCCTGCGGTACGAAGAACGCGGACGTTCACCCAAGTGTGATGCAAGCAATCTTCCCGCGCTGCATCCGGCAATCCGGAGACGCATGCGAGCACGAAGGAGCGAGCCGCGGCGATTGCGTCCATTGCCTCGGTGTTACGCCCAATCGCGCGTAGAGACTCGGCGTGGGCCAGCAATAGCAGTGACCGGTGAATGGGGGCGGCTCCGATGCTGACCTGCATACCGCGCTCAGTGTGAGCGAACGCCGCCTCGCCGTCACCGCCATGCAGTGCCCCGAACGCCAGACATGCCCGTGCAAACCAATGATAAAGTGGCGGCGCGTCGACGAGTAGCTCCCGGGCATGGCGCTCCACTCCGTCATATTCGCCCGCGACGAGGTGTAGGTGCGCGTGAAAGTACAGCGCGAACGCTCTATCGAGCGGAGTTGTTGCTTCTGGAAGCGAGCGCATGCCGACCTCGAGCGAGGAACCTTTCGCTCCTCGCGTGAGCTCGTAGTTGAGGGCAATGGTGCTGAACCAGAACTCGAACTGTCTGGCCATGCGTGTGTCTCTTATTTGCTCCGATACGCGCAGCATTGCTTCCCTCGGACCGGTAACTCCGATCACGTTCGCGTAGACGTGAAGCGCGAAGAGCTGCGCCAACGTGTCGACCACCTGAGAACACAAAGCTCGGGCGCGCTCGGCGTGGCGGAGCGCGCTGCCATAGTCGGTCGTCGCCCACATATGCCACCGGGCCCAGGCAACATGATAGTACAACGAGAACCCCGGTTCGGCACCAGGGTTGCTTCGCTCGAGGGTATCCATGCGCGATAGGACCGCCTCGGCCAAGGCTCGCTCTCCATATATGAGCAGACCCCCGCTAGCAACAAACAGGGAGCGGCCGACGTTCATCGACTGATGGACTGGGAGATCCGAGTCCAGCAGCGAAAGAATCAACTCGGGTGCACGCTCGACTCGCCCGCGGAAGGACTCTGCCGTGATTATGCCGGCCACGAGCGTGTACCAGCCCTCCGTGCCACGAGTCGCGAGGGGCAACGCCTCGATCGTGCACCTGACCGCCGTGTCCCAGTCGGAGGCGAGGAAACCGCGAAAGCCAGCGGCGGTCAGCAACGCGCAGCGCACGCCGTCGTCGGGTTCGCAGGCAAGACCACGATGCACACACGCTTGCGTCGCGCTCTCGTCCTGTCTTTCGAGTGAAAGGAACGCAGCCCTCGAGAAATAGGGTGCCGCGCGCGATCGCTCCCGGGAGCGGTCCCAATGGTCGGCGATCGCCAAGGGATCGTGCTCCTCGCACTCCTCCAGCCATGCAGCGACGACCCCGTGCGCCGATCGCCGGTCGTCGTTCGATAGTGAAGCATACGCGGCTTCGCGTACGAGGGAATGGCGAAAAGCGTGCTCCTTCTGCCCCATGAAGCGGCTGTCATCGCGCGTCTTCAATAGCTCGCGATCGACGAGAGTCTGCAACCACTCTTCGATCGGGTGAGAGGCGTACTGGTCGCCTAGAAGACGAATGATGCCTTGTTCCCAGAAAATCTCACCAAAGACGCTGCCGGCGCGTAGCAGGCGACGGGCTTCGGGCTCCAGCCGATCGAATCGCGCCTGAGCCATGGCAAGCACGGTGTCGGGCAAACCCTGGTCGACACTGCCGCCTTCGGCTACGTGCCGGATCAGCTCTTCGAGGTAGAAGGCATTGCCTTCGGCCTGCAGCGCGATCTTGTCGGCGACCACGTCCGAGGCCGCATCACCGAGCGCGGCTCGGACGAGCTGAACACTCGCCGCGAAACCGAGTCGCGGAAGCTCTACATGCTGTGAGCCGCGGGGAGACAGTTCTGGAAACGCGTCCAGCGCTTCTGGGCGGGCAAACGCCGCGATCATCAAGGGCCGTTCGCCGAGTTCTTCGATCACGCGGTCGAGATAGCGCAGTGTTCCCGCGTCTCCCCATTGCACGTCGTCGAGGACGATCAGCACGAGGCTTCGCGCGCATTCAGCGCAAAGCAACGCCACGAACGCGCGCGCAACCCGTTCGGCCATCGCTCCGGGATCGGTTCGAGCCATTCTCAAAGCGTGGCTTGCAGTGGCGACAGGCGCCTCGAGTAGCTCGCAAAGGAATTCGAAAGTCAGGTCGCGCGCCTCGCCACCGGCGATCGCTTGAACTACGACGAGTTTGTCGAGATGAGCAGCTATACGACGCTGTACGATGTCAACTGCTTCGGCTTCTCGAAGTTGCACGGCCGCTCGCACGAGCTGCTTCCCGAGCGACGCCGAAGAACCCGCACGCACCACATCCCCGGCTGCCTGGAGCACCAATGGATTCAGCTCCCGCCTCGCCCGCCGCACGAACTCCCGCCGAAGGCGAGTCTTACCCATACCCGACGCGCCGGTGACGACGACTCGGCGAACAACACGGTCGTCCAAAGCCCCTTCGAGCGTCGCGCAGAGAAGTGCGAGGTCCTTGCGCCGACCCACGAAAGGCGTCGGCTTACCGAGGAGCTGACCCTCGACCTCGTCGTTGGTCGTTTTCGACCACTTCTCCATGATTTTGCCGTTCTTCAGTTCGAAGTGCCCGGAGATGAGGCGCGCGGTGACGGCGTCGACAATCGTGGTGCCTGACCGACCAGCGCTTGCGAGTAGATCTGCGGCGAGTTCGACTGCCCTCCCGAGCGCCCGCGTACCGTCCGCAGTCCCCGTCGCAATCGCAATTGCAGCCGTCGTGCTCTGCGGACCCTCCTGCAATGCGCGCGCGCATGCTGCGGCCCGGGTCGCCTGATCCCGGGCTTCGCCTCTGCCGCTTCGGAAGAGACCCAGGAAGCTCCGTTCTCCGATACGCGCTGGCTCACCTCCGAGGCGGGTTATCACCCGCGCTGCGTCTACAAAATTGGCGAGGGCGCCGTCGGACCTAAGCGTCCGATCGCCGAGTGGGACCTCCGGTAGTTCGACCAAGACTACGGAGGCAAACTTCTGTTCTGCACCTCTAAACGCCGATTCGAGAAGCGGTTGCGGCAATGGAACGGCAACCACACCCGAGGCGTCGAGACGCGGCTCGTATGCTGGCGCGCGTGCCGCGGCGATGGTCGCCCCGATACTCCCAAGCGAGGCGAGTACGTCTTTTGCCGTTCGCGGACGCTCATCGGGGCTCTTTGAGAGCAGGCGCTGGACGAGCTGTTCGAGAGCGCGGGGGATGCCGTCGACGAGAGTGCCAAGGCGCGGTGGCTCGAAGTGAATGACCTTCGCGAATACCGCAGCAACGTGCTTTGCCGCGAACGGGCTACGCCCAACAAGCGCTTCGAACAGCACGCAGCCGAGAGAGAAGAGATCGCTCCGCGGATCGATCGCGACGTCGCCGAACGCGTGCTCGGGCGCCATGTACCCGATGGTGCCCATCAACATGCCCGAACGCGTCAAGGGGTGCGTCGCGGCAAGCGGCTTGGCGACGCCGAGATCGAGGATCTTCGTCCGCGTGGGCTCGCCGTCGACGAGAAACAGATTGCTCGGCTTCAGATCTCGGTGAACGATGTTTTTCCCGTGCGCGAAGACGAGTGCGTCGGCGACGCGAGTCGCCAGCGCCACGCACTCGTCGACGCGAAGCGGCCCGCGACGAAGGCGCTGCTCAAGGTCTTCGCCCGCGAGCAACTCCATCGCGAGATACGGCACGTGATCATCGGTCTGTCCATGGGCGACGTAGCGGACGACCGCCGGATGCGAGAGCTCGGAAAGGAGGTGGGCTTCGCGCCAGAAGCGCTCCACGGCCCCTTCGGACGCGAGGTTGAGCACCTTCAGAGCGACGCGGCCGCCCGCAACACGATCGACAGCGGAGAAGACGGATCCCATGCCGCCGCTGCCGATGACCTTCTCGACGACGAAACGTCCCGCCGCGATCTCGCCCGCCCGCATCGGCCCGAGCATCGAACGAAGTGCTTCCCGCCGTCCAGCGCGCTCTTTGAAGCAATCCATACGGCTGAAGCCGCCGCCCTTGGGCGACCCGCACCGTAATCGCGGCGTTTCCGTTGTTCCGCGGAAACGTTGTAACGCCGCGACGCAGGCGGTCCCGTCGACGTCGACGCCTTCAAGCGGACGTGTCGCGCGCCACTGAACCCCGGCGGCTGGAACCGCTGGCTCCTCTGGCGAACGACGCGCGACGAGGCGAGCGCCCTCGACGTCGAGCGCTCGACCTACGCCGTCTTCGGCAAGTGGTTCGAACTCGTCGAGGGACCCGATAAGGTGAGCCTTCCCGGCAACGGCACCGGCCAGGTCGACAACCTCTCGATCCGGATCGTGCCCTGGGACTGGGTCCGCGCCGTGGCGCCCGATCGCGAGTCGCGAAGACTGCACGCCGCTTCCCACGATCGCCGGCGCCATCGGTGTCATGGTCGAGTTCGTCTTTCGCGGTAACTCGCGCGACCTGCCATGGCCCGTGCATAAGGCGCAGATCGTCGGCCCGTGGTGCCCGGTCAACGCGGACTGGATCCTCGCGCGCGCCTACGAGCCGCCCGCCGACGCGGCGCCGAAGGAGCGCACGGCGCGAGAGGAGCTCTCCGAGGGAGTGAGCAAGGTCGCGAGCGCGCTGCTCCCCTCGCCGGTGAGCTTCGCGATCGCCGCGCTCGCGGTGCTCGGCGTGTGGACCATCGGGCACGCATTCAGGCGGTGACGACATGGAGAAGCTCGGATCCATCTTCAGACTCTGGCAGCGCGGCTTCGGCAAGCTCGCCGAGGCCGCGCCGCGAGGCACCGTGGTCCGGAAGATCGCGCAGGACGGAGAGCACACCTCGAGCGTGCTGCTCGAGCTACTCGGAGGAAGCGAACACCATGACAACGAAGCATTACCACAACCGCTGAAGTGGCCGACGAAGGCGGCTCTTGAACAATAGATGCGCGACAACAAGATCCTCGAGCGCGCGCTGGAACGGGCTGGCGTGAAGCAGCGGCCGCCCCGCCAGCCGTCGGCGGCGCCTCCAAGAGCATCGGGTTCGCCGAGCTCCTAGCCGTCGCCGCCGGCCTCGGCGGCCTCTACCTGCTCGTGCGACTGCGCACCGAGGCCTCGGCCGCCGAGCGCGACGAGCTCGCAGGCCATGAGCACGCCTCGCCCGAGCCCCATGCACCGAGCATCGCCGGTTGGGGACACACGTACCCGCATCCGGACAATCCGCCGGCGTGGGTCCGCGACGAACACCTGTGGGAGCGCGCGAAGCACGTCGTGCGTCCGCACTGGCACGTGTACCGCGAACCGTGGGCGGCTGTCGTCCACGTCTACGAACAGATGGGTGGTCACAAGAACTAAGGAGGTTTCAGATGGGTCCGTTTTCCCGATTCCGCCGACCGACTCAGCCCGAGCGGTCCATTCCTGCCGATCTCGCGCGCCGGCCTCGTCCGAGGAGGCTCGGATTGCACGCGCGAGAACGTTACGTACCCGCCGGCCGCGCCGTTCATCTTCCAGCGGACGAACAGCGCGACCGATCTCATCCAGATCCCGCTACCGAATTTCCGCCCGGGAAACAGCATCCTCACCGCGGCCGCCGTGAGCTACTTCCAGGTCGAGCAGGACGAGGAAGGCGAGCCGTCCGCGTTCGTGCTCTTTCCACTCATCGTCATCGGCTCGCAGTCGTTTGCCATCGACAACACCTTGAACGAGATGGGTGGAAGCTTCGCAGGATCCGACCTCATCCGAACGCTCACCGAGGTCGCGCTCTGGCGCCCTGATCCAGCGCAGATCACCCAGGACCCCGTCATCGGGTGGGGCGGCATCGTCGCGGGACGACAGATCCCCGGCGGGGCGGTCGGCACCGCCGGCAACTCGGCGTGGTTCGTCGCCTTCGAGATCGGCGAGGACAGCATCACGCAAGTCTGCCCCACCAAGTCCATGCCGGTGCCGCCGTAGCCATGCCCGCCCCGCTCGTCCCGCTCGCTCGGCGCCGGCCTCGCCCTCTGGACGCTCTACGAGCAGCAACGCGCAAAGAAGAAGCACGGAGCGCCGGCAACGACGCCCGTCACGTCGCTTCCGCTCGTGCCGCTCATGTCCGGCGCCGCTTACCTGCCGCCCGTCGCTGCGCCCGAGCCGATTCGCAACCTCATGGCGAACGCCCTCTTCTCGCAGAACCCTGTCGCGCTACGCACTGCCGCGAAGAACATACGGGAACTCGGCTATGCGGAGCTCGCGGCAATCCTCGACGCGCGCGCCGCTCAGCTCGAGCCGCCGAAAGCGGTCGCTGGCGCCCGGTTCGGCGACCACGCCGGCCATCATCGTGCCGCGCTGCTCGGCATTCACCGCAGGCGCGCTCGCGTCGGCGACGACTTCGAGATGCTCGCCCACGCCGCCAGCGTCCACGGCGACGAGATCCTCGCCCGTCGGCGGGCGTTCCTGCGTCGCGCCCGCGTGAGCGGCGTCCTCGGCGACGAATCGCCGATCTACGAGGGAGCGAGCCAAGCGCTCCGACGCCGACAGCTCCTGCGTCGCTTACTCAGCGGCGACTGACCCATGACCGGCGGTGCGTAGTTCTCCAAGCGCGAAGTCCGCCGCGAGATCGAGAAAGACCTCGCGGCACGCGCGCGGGAGACCCTCGGCAAGATGAAGGAGAAGATCGACGACGCGCGCGCCCGCCGCCGAGCGACGACCGGCAAGGCCGTCCAGCGCTGTCGCGCCGCCCGCCTGAAGGACGCCGATGCCCGAAGCCCCGCCAGTGGCGCTCACGGCTGCGTTCGCGGACGATACGACCAAGAAAACGCAGTGGTCCGGCTTCGTGCGAAAGGCCGGCGTGCGGGATGCAGGCAGCTGGGCCGAGACCGTCCAAGCTGTGTCCGCGTTCGTGGAGCGACTGCTGCAAGCCGCGATCGGCGGAACGTCTACCGCATCGCGATGGCAAGCCGGTGGACCGTGGACGTGAGGTCGCGATCGACAGCCGCGTTCGATCAGCGCGAACGACGCAGAAGGCGTCGCAAACTGTCGCAGCTCACAGATCGCGGCGTCACGCACGATTCGCTCCTGGCACGTCATGGTGCTTGCACGCAATTGCTAGCAGACGCCGCCTCACATCGAACTTGGCGGGCGATTCCGGTAGCTCGTTTGTGCCGACCCGACGGGCATCTAGCTGTCGCCAAAGCGCCCTCTGCCCGGCCAGCCCCGCAGCGTAGTCGCTCCCACTGACGTCCGCCCGCAGCCGTTCCCGTGCCACTTCCGCAAAAAAAGGGATACAGTGATCGCTAAAGCCTTATGTTTGCCTACCGAAATCCTTCGGCAGAATGGGCAAGGGTTTGGCGCCGCACGGTTCGTCGATGAAAAGAGGTGGTTCGTCGAGCAATAAGGCCGCCAAGCGGCCGCAGGTCCTCGTCCTGCTTAGCGGTGGCGTCGACTCCGCAGCGTGCGTCGCTTTCTACCGCTCGCAGCAGTACGATGTCTCGGCGCTGTTTATCGAATACGGGCAGGGGGCACTCATGCAGGAGCGACGCGCTTCGCGCCTGATCGCGAAACAAGGTGCGGTTCCGTTGTCGACCGTCCGGATCGTTGGCCTGGGCCCCTTCGGGAACGGCTACATCCCGGCGAGAAACGCGTTGCTGGTGACCGCCGCCCTTTCCCACTGGCAAACGCGCACGGGGATGATCGCTCTCGGCATACATGCCGGCACCAGTTACGCCGATTGCTCGCAAGGGTTTGTCGAGGCCTGTCAACGCGTGTTCGACGTCTACACTGATGGGCGCGCACGGCTCGCTTGTCCTTTTCTCAACTGGACGAAGACACAGATCTGGGAGTTCTGCCGCGAGGCCGACGTTCCTCTCGAGCTGACCTACAGTTGCGAGAAAGGCGGCAATCGGCCATGCGGGCGTTGTCTGAGTTGCAGAGATCGGAGGGCGCTTCGTGAGCTCCATTGACGGACGGAAGTCTCTCGCACGCTGCAGTCAGGTACGTCTCCCGGGAGGTGGCTCGATTGATACGCCGATTCTGATCCCATCCTTTTCGAGCAAAGGCTTCCATGTGGACAGAGGCGGCAAGTCGGAGGTGCGCGCCTTGCTCGAGTTCGCGTCAGAGTGGCTGACTGATTCCATGCTCGTTAGCGCCTACGACATCCACCATGGCCACCTCGCCAAGCCCGATGAAATGGTAAAGGCGCCTGAACTCACCGTGGTCGACAGCGGCGGCTATGAAGTTCGCGTCGAGCACGACCAGTCGACGTCCGTCCACGCGCCGCACGCTCCGAAGGAGTGGAATGTCGCACTGCTCGACGAAGTTCTTAGCTCGTGGCCGACGCGGTTCGCTGCGGCGTTCGTCACGTTCGATCACCCATCCGACCGGCGTTCGTTCGCTGAGCAGCTGGAGGCCGCGAAGGCCTTTGCGGCACGTTACCCGGGGCAGCTCCACACGCTCTTGCTGAAGCCGGAGACTGACAACCAGAAGACCCTCGGCAAAACGCTCCAACAGGCGTGCGCATCGGCCGAGGAATTCGCTGCGTTCGACTTCCTTGGCGTTACCGAGAAGGAGCTCGGGGCCACGATGCTCGATCGCATGTACGAGATCGCGAAGCTCCGCCTCGCTCTCGACGATGCTGCCGTCGCTACTCCCATTCACGTATTCGGTGCGCTCGACCCGCTCACCAGCTCCTTGTATTTCCTCGCCGGAGCAGAGGTCTTCGATGGACTAACCTGGCTTCGGTACGCGTACCGCGACGGCTTGTGCGTGTACCAGGCCAATCACGGCGTCCTTTCCATAGGTTCCGACCAACGGGATGAGCGGGTTCGCGCTCAAACTCTGACGTCCAACGTCCACTACCTCAGCACCCTTCGACTCGAGATGAGGAGGTTCACCCTTGAACGCGATTTCTCGCAGTTCAAGCATCACGCGGATGCTCTCCGGAACGTGTTCGACTCGCTCCGAGCGACGAAGTTGAAAGGACGGATCTGATGGCCGGATCAGGAGGAGGCGGGGGATTTCTAGGGGACACATCGCCGCAGACAATTGCTGAGTCGATCCGCGATCTCGAAGCAAAAGCCAAGAACGAACAGTTCGAGACGGACGTCGCCGGATTTCTCGGAGATGTCTTGGCGAGCGCCAATGATCGGAACACGGATGCTGTGGCAGACCACCTCGTCGAAATTCGCGACGCGCTGGGCAAGGAGATTGATGGCTCTATCGATCTCCTCTTCGGCGGTTCTGTCTCGAAGAAGACGTATGTCGAGGGCGTGAGCGACGTTGACGCGCTGGTCCTGCTGAACAACAGTGAGCTTGCAGATAAAACGCCAAAGGAAGTTTGCGATTACTTCCTGCAGCGCCTACGGGAACGGTTCCCGCGAACCGAGGTTGCGCCCGACGGTTTCGCTCTGGACGTATGCTTTAACGACGTGATCGTCCAGGTCGTGCCCGTGATCCGGCGCGGAGAGGAATACCTGCTTCCGAACAGGGAGCACACCGCGTGGACACGCGTCCGTCCAAAGGCATTCACCGACGCCTTGACGGCGGTGAACAAGGCCTGTGCGAACAAGGTAGTGCCGACAATCAAACTGGCAAAGACGCTCATGGCGTCCCTGCCGGATGCGAAGCGCATATCGGGGTACCACACGGAACTCCTCGCAACGCAGATCTTCTCCGCCTACAGCGGGCCGCTCACGCCCAAAGCGATGATTCAGCATTTCTTTTCGAATGTGCCACGGCTCGTGCGTGAGCCCTTGCACGACCCGACCGGACAGTCACGCTTCGTCGACGAGCATCTTGGTCCGTCCCATAGTGTCGAACGTCTGGTAGTTGCCGACAGTCTTGATCGGATCGGTCGTCGTTTGCGGAATGCCGATGGGGCGCAATCGGTCGAACAGTGGCGCGAGCTCTTTGAGGGCGGCACATGACCGCGGTCAAAGGTCGCCCCGAGGCCTGCGATGTGCTCACCTCGTACCTACTCGCGAAGATGGCCGTCGTTGAGGCGGGTTTCGAAGGGGAGATCACATGGCAGGAAAGACGCTCCTTTGATGATATAGATGAGCGATCGTTCCTGCGCGAAGCCGCGTGGGTTGTTCTCTCCAGTGGCATGCGTGAGTCGGTGATCCGTGGGCTGTTTCCAGCTGTTGAGGCGGCATTTGGAAACTGGCGGAGTGGTTCCTGGATCGTCGAGCACGCCGCTGATTGCAAGCTACAGGCGATGAAGACGTTCCGCCACGTGCGCAAAGTCGACGCGCTTGTGGATATTGCCGTGAACGTCGCAAAGCGTGGCGTAGAGCCCTTGCTCGCAGAGCTGAGGATCGTGGGGCCTGATGCGTTGCGCGCCCTCCCATATATGGGCCCGGCGACATCGCGGCACTTGGCTAAGAATCTCGGCATTGATATCGCGAAACCCGATCGGCACCTCTTGCGCGTCGCAGACGCGACCGGCTACGCGTCGCCTGACTCGCTCTGCGAACACATCGGGACTATGGTCGGCGATACAGTGGCCGTGGTCGATCTCGTGATTTGGCGCTTCGCTACGATCAATGCCGACTACCTGGATTTCTTCCGTCGCCGACGATGCCCCGGACCACAGGGCGGGCACAACCGGGCAATGCCCGAAAGATCGCCCGGGGTCGGGTACGTATTGCATGGCCCGCGCTGCACAGCTGGATGAGGACGACAAACGATGGCGACGAAGAGCGTCGAGCTCGCGAGGGAGTGCAAACGGCAATTTGAGAACTGTCTGTACACCTCGAGCACCCTCCTGATCTGGCTGCGTTGGCTTCGCGGCTTGAAGGTGTTTTTTACAATCGCTCCGATCGTCTGCGGCTCTCTAGGAAGCTGGAGGATCCTGACGGCTTCGTCCAGCGGCACCATGACAGCCCTCGGGGCGATCGGGTCCTTTCTCGGCGGCTTGCTCTCCACAATCTACTCCGCGCTGAAGCTCGACACGCACATTGCGGAGGCGAGGACGGCGGCTGGAGAACTCACGTCTCTGCGAGACAGCTTTCGTCAGGCGGCCCTTGTTTCGTCCAAGAAATCTTTTGAGGAGTTCGAGGCCGAAGTTACGAAACTCCGCGCCAGGTTGGACAAGGTTCGTGCGCTTGGGCTGACTCCACCAGATCTGTGTTTCAAAATGGCACAGAAGAAGGTGCGCTCTGGCGACTATACATTCGATCTCGACCAGGAAGTCGGGGACGGTGCCCTCTTACCGGAAGCGAGCAAGAGCGAGCCCAGAAGTCTACTCGAGTAGCAATCGATGCACGAACATAACCCAGGGTTTCCTTTCGCGTTGCGCGGTCGCGGGGTCCCGAGCACTTGAGCAGGCGCTGCCATTTGTCGCACCACTGGTACGACTTTCGCTCGGTTCGTCGACCAGCGTCCGCGGCCCACGGGTCTGAACATCGCGCGTCCCGGTTGCATCAAGCAGGCAATGCTGCAATTTGCAGCGTCGCGGGGACGACTAGCTCGCCCGAGGACACGTGAAACCCCCGACTCGAAGGCTACGTCAACCGTTGTAAATCTGATTTCGGTCGAACGCGCTGACTGGCAGAACAGGCGCGGGCGGCAGGCGCTTCAGGAGCGCCGCCAGTTCTCGCCGGAACTCTATGGCAGCGTCCTCGCCCGACGTCGCCCGCTCGTCTACGGGAACGGCCCCCGTGTGGCTCACGGATGAACTCACTGCGCCCGGAACCCGCCGTTCCGCGGCCGCGACGCCTCCGTCTTGTCCCACGCCGCGATTCCCGTCAGAGCCACCCGCCAGCCGGCACGGCATCGCAGAGCGACGGCAATTGTCGCCAGTCCGAAAAACGCAACGAGGTGACACCCGTCGACAGCGCATCGCCACCCATCGCTCGCCCGTAGCGTCCTCCACAAGTGAACGACAAGGCCCCTGTGATGCGTGCGGCCGCGCGATCATCGGGAGCACCCACGGCGCACGTGCTCTTGTGATATCCTTGTACAATGCCCATTGTGTCGTCTGACGACTCGCTGTTTGGCCCGAATGGGCGGGCGATCCACCTCAGCCCGGCTCGTCTGATTGCTGATGTTATTGAGGGCGGAGGCTGCTTCATTTGCGCTCGGGCAAGATCTGATGCGGTGCCGTTCAATGACGAGCACATCGTACCGCAATGGCTACTACGCGCATACGGTCTGCACGACAGGAAGATCCGCCTTCCAAACTCGGAGCTCGTTGCGTATCGCAGCTATACGGTGCCGTGTTGCCAGGAATGTAATAGTGCGTTGGGCAAAGTGGTCGAGGACCCCGTTCGCGAGCTGCTTTTAGGCGGCCCCCTCGAGGGTAAGCGGCTCGAGCTCGGAGACATTCAGAGACTGTTTTGTTGGTTGGCGTTGCTTTTTCTGAAGACACACTTGAAAGATATGGCCATCAGGTGGAATCGGGACAGGCGCAAGGGCCTGTCGCCGATTGGCGCCGGGTATGATTGGGGTGCTTTGCATCACATTCAGTGCTTAGCCAGGTGTCCCGTCGCAGGGGTTACGTTGCGAGACAACGCGATAGGAACGCTCATCATGCACCCGGCTGCGACTGGGGAACTGCACGACAACTTTGACTACGGCGATCACATGATAGGCAGGGCGGCCATGGTTCGTGTCGGTGATTGGATTATTTTTTCCGTATTCAACGATTGCGGAATGACGGAGCAGGTCACAGAGCCACTCTTTCGCCGCCTAGGGCGGCTGTCAGCGCCGCAAGCCCGGGAAGTCATGGCTTACTTGTGTTATACGAACCTACGCCTCAAAGAAAGGCCCGACTTTCATACGTATATGAATCGAAATACTGGCGAAATGTTTGTTCATGCACGAGTTCCGGAGCATTCCGGGTTGCTACCGGACGATCAGAGAGTATTTGGGGGAATAGTTTATTTCATGAATCAAGAGTTTCTTCTTGGGGTGGATGAGTCTGCGGTAAAGGAAGGGCGATACACTTGGTTGTTTGATGCGAATGGCAAGTTTATTGAGGAAGGCTTGACCAGGGTAGAGAGCCTGGATGAGTCATGAGCCATGGGAGCTATGGGGCAAGCACGACGTTCGGCGACAGTCGTTCGCAGGAGCGACTGCCATGGAGCGTTCTTGAGCTTTGTCCAGTATCATTCGTCGTACCACCGGTGTGACTTTTGGCAGCTTCGACGGCTCGCGTCTGTCTGCAAGTAGAGGCGGCACCGCTGGCACTATTGCGAAGGCCGTGTTCGGCCCAGCTTCGTTTCTACTTCGGAACCAGCAGCGGAGCGCGCTCGCGTTCGGCCATTGCGTATTCCGGCGCGACTTGAACGCCGATTCCGGAACGACGTGAACACCCATTCCGAAGGCACCTGAACGGTCATTCCGACGCACTTGAACGCGTCGGAACCCGGCGATCGGAGCGACGAAACGGGGGGATCGGGGCGACGGCCACGAAGCTGTCGAGCGCGCCGCGCAGCGGTGCGACGGCGGCGGAATGTCGGAACGCCTGACCATGCGCAAGATTCGAGAAGTTCTTCGATTGGCCGATGAATGCGGCCGCCGTAGCCAGCGAGAGATCGCGAGCTCGTTGTCCGTGGCGATCGGCACGGTTTGCGGGCACCTGAAGCGGGCGCGGGCGGCGGGTCTGACGTGGGCGAGCGTCCAGGACCTGACGGACAGCGAGGTCAAGGCGTCGCTGTACCGGGACGGCGGGCGGAACAAGGCGGCGCGGCGCGCGCCCATCGACTACGCGCATGTGCACCACGAACTGCACAAGAGCACGGCGACGATGCAGCTCTTGTGGGCCGAGTACCAGGAGACGGTGGCGGCGCGAGGAGATGGCCTGAAGCCGTATCAGTACAGTCAATTCTGCGAGCTGTACGGGACGTGGCGAGGGCGACTGAAGCCGTCGATGCGCCGAGTGCACCGTGCGGGAGAGAAGGCGTTCCTGGATTACTCCGGGAAGAAGCCGAAGCTATGCGATCGCGAGACGGGCGAGGTCCGAGAGGTCGAGCTCTTCGTGATGGTGCTCGGCGCGAGCAACTACACGTACGCGGAAGCGACGAACACGCAGAAGCTGCGAGACTTCGTGGGCGCGACCATCCACGGCTTCGAACATTTCGGCGGCGTCCCGGAGATCATCGTGCCCGATCAGCTTCGGAGCGCGGTGAAGGGGCCGGACCGGTACGAGCCGGACATCAACGCGACGTACCTCGAGATGGCGCAGCACTACGGCGTCGCCGTGATGCCTGCGCGACCGCGGCGTCCCAAAGACAAGGCGAAGGTCGAGGACGCGGTGCTCATCGTGCAGCGATTGATCCTCGCGCGGCTACGTCGGCGCAAATTCTTCGAGCTCGCCGAGCTGAACCAAGCGATCTGGGAGCTGCTCGCGGACTTGAACGAGAAGCCCTTTCAGAAGCTGGATGGATGCAGGAATTCAGCATTGGAGAAGCTGGATCGGCCCGCAATGCGTGCGCTGCCGCCCGTGCGCTACGAGTTTGCGGATCGCAAAGATGTCGGCGTGAACATCGACTACCACGTCGACTACGAAGGCCGTTACTACAGCGTGGATCATCGGCTCATCCACCAACGAGTGGAGGTACGAGCGACAGCGACCATCGTCGAGATCTTTCACGACACCGAACGCGTCGCGTAGCTACGGCCCGCGCGGAACGGCCGTCACCGACCCAGCGCACCGACCGGAAAACCATCGAGACCAGGTGTGGCCGCCGGAGCGGCTGATTGCCTGGGGCGCGAAGTTTGGCCCCTCCGTCGCGCGAGTCATCGAGATGACGATCGAGCGCTACGTGAACCCCGAGCAGTCGTACCGCGCGTGCCTTGGCTTCTTGAGAACGGCGGAGCGCTACGGCGGCAGTCGCATGAACGCCGCGTGCGAACGCGCGCTCAGCGTCCGCGTCCCGGGCGGCCCGAGACGCAAGTACATCGAAGCAATCTTGAAGAAGGGGTTGGATCAACAACCGCAGAGTGCCCCCCCAACCCGGGGCTCGACGCTCGAGCACGAGAACGTGCGAGGCGCCGAGTACTACGACAGAAAGGACACGATACATTGACCACCATCGAAGAAACCATCACGAAGCTTGTCGAGATGAAGCTCGTCAGCATGGCCCAGGCAGTGCGCGAGCTAATGGACACCCCACCGGGACACCAGCTGTCATTCGACGAGAAGCTCGGACTCGTCGTCGATCGAGAATGGACCGAGCGCGACAATCAACTCCTGTCGCGCCGACTCAAGGACGCGAAGCTCGCGACACGAGCCTCGCTCGACAACGTCCTCTGCGACCCCGAACGCGGCATCGACAAAGCGACGATGCGCGGTCTGTCGAGTTGTCATTGGCTCACGTCGAAGCACAACATCGTGATCGTCGGGAAGACCGGTGTCGGCAAGAGCTACGTCGCATCGGCGCTCGCTGACGCGGCGTGCCGCCACGGACACCGAGCGGTCTTCTTCCGCGTCCCGCGGCTCCTGGAAGAACTGGCGCTTGCACGAGCGTCGGGCGTGTACGCGTCGCTGCTCGGCAAGCTCTCTCGCTTCGATGTGCTCGTGCTTGACGACTTCCTGCTCAATCCCATGACGGATGTCGAGCGGCGCGATTTGCTCGAGGTCATCGAAGATCGATACGACAAATCATCGACGGTGATCGCCACCCAGATGCCGACGAAAACTTGGCACGAGGGTCTGGGCGATCCGACTATCGCCGACGCCATCTGCGACCGGCTCGTCCACAACGCCCACGTCCTCAAACTCGGCGGACCGTCCATCCGCAAGAAGAAAGCACTGGAGCCTCAACCCCAACCGGCCTGACCCCCATCACTCGTCGCTTCGCTCCGATCGCGTTCAAGTGCTCCGGAACGTCCGCTCAAGTCCCGCCGGAACGAGCGCTCAAGTTGAACGGAATCCGCACCGTTGCGCATCCTGGAGCTTCGTAACCCCTCCACGGACGACGTGTAGATCGGCGGGCGCACGAGGTGGCACGCGTGCGGGCGGAGGATCGCCCTGTAGGCCGTCACACTTCGTCGTGAACGCCCGGGGTGGCGCGCTCGGTCTGGGCAGTCGCTGGTTCGTGTGAAACGGGGGCGGAGATCGGGAAGGTTCGCCGATCTTTTTTCCTGGGAGGCTGATCTGCGGGACGCTGATCGCCGGAGAAGGTTGGTCCGCTGCGTTGGCGCGCACGGACCCGGCCGGCGAAATCGGAGTGGTCGTCCGTTACGAGACGTCCGTCACCAGCGAGCAGTACGTTACCGAGCAGGCATGGCGGACCGCAACTTTAGAGCGGTGCCCGATGCATCCGGAAGGCGGCTGCGGCGTGGTGGGCCACGGGAGCTACCCACGGGTACGGCCCGCCGGGATCCGCGTTGCCCGAATGCTCTGCCCGAAGGCCCGGGTAACGATCAGCCTTTTGCCTGATTTTCTTGCCTCTGGGCTGTCGGGCACGCTCGCGGAGGTGGAAGGAGTCGTGGATGCGGCGGAGGGCGCGCCGAGCCGCGAAGCGGCGGTCGAGGAGGTGCGGCCCGCGACGGTGGCGAACGCGGTGACGTTGCCGAGCGGGCTCAGGTGGCTGCGACGGCGGCTCGCGGCGGTGCACGCGGCGCTTTTGGCGGCGGTGACGCTGGTGCCGGCGCTTTCCGAATGCCCGGCGACGCTCGTGGCCGTGCGCAAGCGGCTCGGGGTTTCCGAGGCTCTCATCGCGCTCCGGTCGGCTGCGGCAACCCACCTGGTCGCAATACCGGCACCTGTCGGGATCCGAGCCCGTGCGCGAACGCGGCGAGCTTTGCGGGAACAGACCCCACACGAAACGGGGCCGGACCCTCCGCGGCGGGGCCGGTAGCGGGTCGGTGTGCCCGGGACGGACCCGGGACGAAACCGAAAGAGGCTCTGATGACGACCCCGACCCCCGACCATGAACGCGCGCTCGCCGATGACGAGCGTAGAAAGCAGGTCGCGTTGTTTCGCTACGGCGTGATCGCGGATCTGATCCACCTCGCACCCGGCCAGCGCGGCATCTACGCCAAGCTGCGCGAGAAGGCGGCGCAAGACTGGGACATCCCCGGAACGCTACGGCGCAAGGTGGAAGTCGAGACGATGCGCGGCTGGCTCGCGGACTATCGTCGCGGCGGCTTCGACGCGCTTCTGCCGAAGGTCCGGCGCGACGCGGGCTCGGGGCGCGCGATCCCACAGGAGCTCGCGGACCTGCTCTGCGAAACGAAGGAGCAGCACGCTGACTTCAGCGTGGGCCTAGTGATCGACCACGTGACGCGCTTCGCGCGGATACCGGATGGCGTGACGCTCGCGCCCTCGACGGTGCACCGGATCTTGTCTCGGGCTGGGCTCATGCAGAAGAAGCAAGGCGAGCCGACGACGAAGGATCGCCGCCGCTTCGCCTACGAGAAGGCCGGAGAACTGTGGATGAGCGACGTGATGCACGGCCCCGCCGTCATGGTCTCGGGCAGGCAGCGCAAGACGTACTTGCTGGCGCTCATCGACGACGCGACGCGCCTGGTGCCGTACGCGGCCTTCGCGCTGAGCGAGAACGCTTCTGCATTCCTGACGGTGCTCGAGCAAGGGATCCGCCGCCGCGGTGTTTCAAAGCGCTTGTACGTCGACAATGGGGCGGCGTTCCGGGCGCAACACCTTGCGCTCGTGTGCGCGAAGCTCGGCATCACACTCATCCACGCGCGCCCGTACTCGCCCCAGGGAAAAGGGAAGATGGAGCGCTGGTTTCGAACGGTCCGGCTGCAGCTCTTGCCGACGCTCCAGCCAGAGGACAAGAAGAGTCTCGACGCGATCAATCGCCGCCTCTGGGCGTGGGTCGAAGGCGAGTATCACCGGAACCCGCATCGCGGGCTCGACGGTGACACGCCCGCTGATCGCTGGGCGATGCATTCGGACGAGGTGCGGCTCCCCTCGGGCGATATCGCCGATCTGTTTCTTTTCGAACAGAAGCGGCGCGTGCAGGCCGATCGCACGGTTTCCCTCGAGGGCGTCGCCTACGAGGTCGACGCCATGCTCGTCAGTGAAACCGTGGTGCTGCGCTACGATCCGTCGCTTCCGCGAGAGAAGCGAGCCGTGCAAGTCTGGCATCGCGGCAAGCAAATCCAGATCGCTCGGCGCGTGAACGTGTACGCCAACTGCTTCGTCCGTCGCGACCACGCGACCAAGATGCTGCATCCGTCTGAGACCGCGGACATGCCGCCGCCCGGCATGCGTCTGCGCGATTTCGATGACAGAGAACCCCAAAAGCGCACCAGCGACGACGACGAGGGCCTCTTCTGATGTACCGCAAACACTTCGGCCTCACTCGTCACCCGTTCGCCAAGAACATCGAGCCCGACGATCTCTTCGCCTCGGGCGCGCTCCGCGAGCTCGAGGTACGCATGGCGCACTTGCTCGAGCTCCGCGGCATCGGTGTCGTCACCGGCGAGAGCGGCAGCGGAAAAACCACTGCCTGTCGCAAGATCGTCGCGGGGCTCCACACCGGTCTCCATCGCGTCCTCTACGTCTCACTCACCACGGGCAACGTGATGGATCTCTACAAAACCATCGCATGGGAAATGGGCTTACCCACCGAGCGAAATCGCGCCGGGCTGTTCCGACAACTCCGGAGCGAAGTGACGCGGCTCTGCGGCGAGGCACGACAGAAGCCGGTCCTCATCATTGACGAAGCCCATCATCTGCGGAGCGATGTCCTCGAAGATCTGCGCCTGCTCACGAACTACGCGATGGACTCCGACAACCGTCTTTGTCTCGTCCTGGTCGGACACCCGGAACTCAGGCGCCGCCTGAACATGGCCGTGCACGAGGCTCTCTCCCAGCGAATTGTCGTGCGCGCCCACGTGCATGGCCTCATGCGTGAAGAGATCGGCCCTTACCTCATGCACTTGCTACGCCTCGCTGGCACCGAACTCGAGCTCTTCGAGCCCGCGACCCAGGAGGCGCTCTTTCAGGCTTCGAGCGGCCTACTTCGAAAACTGAACCTCCTCGCTCACCACGCCCTCATGGCCGCGGCGCTCGCCCGCGGAAAAATCGTGACCCCAGAACACGTCCAGGCCGCCATGGCCGAAGTCACGTAACCGACACCCGCACACGGACGTCAGCCCGGCGGAGATCTACGTCTCCGTCGGGCTGTTCGCTTTCTGCCACCGCTCGAGCCACCGACGCGAGCCTCGCATTCCGGGATTTCACCGCGTGAGCGTCCCGCAAATACGTGGGAATCAGGCGGGGGAATAGCGTGAGAGACGACACTTGAACGACGCAAGTTGTCGGCTCTTACGACCTTGGACAAGACTATAGATGACGCGCGGCACACAGTCGCAGTCGAGGCGATGGCAGCCGCGAAAAAGGCTGAAGAGGCACGGCGCGGCCCTATCTCCTCGTTCGTCCACAGAATCATTGACAGCGGATCAGTCGCCTCGGATTCCTAACCCAAATCTTTGGGGGCTGGCGCGCGTTATTGACAAGTGCAACCCCGCATTTGAAGCAGGCGATTAATGCCCGACCTGCTTG
>DATAZL010000006.1:0-45912 GCA_036272055.1 Polyangiaceae bacterium
CGGGCTCGCTTTGCTCGCGGGCGAACTGCTCCCCCCGCCGCTTCGCGGGCTCGCTTTGCTCGCGGGCGAACTGCTCCCCCCGCCGCTTCGCGGGCTCGCTTTGCTCGCGGGCGAACTGCTCCCCCCGCCGCTTCGCGGGCTCGCTGCGCGAGCGTCGTTACGCATCTTGATGCGTCGGGGACGATGGTTGGCGTCGATGAGGAACTACTTGTATGGATTTGCCGTCGAGAAGGGAACGACGCTCGGGCGTTCGGTGAGCCCTTGTGGCGGACGCGGAGCGGCGTGAGGACGCGCGCGCGGATGAGGGACGGGGGGCGAGGACGGCTCTGCGGGAGCGACGCCGGGGGCGGGTGCGGAGGGCGCGGGGGTGACGTCGATTGGGGCGGCGGTTTTTGCAGGCGGCGGAGCGACCATTGCGGTGGTCGTTGGGTTCGTTGCGGCGGCGCTCTCGGCGGGGGGCGCGTCGTGGGTGCCGCGACGGAACGCGACGACGCCGATGGCGAGCACGAGCGCGAGGAGCGCGCCGTACACGACGGCCCTCCACGGCTTTTCCGAGGTGCGCCGGAGCGCCCCGGTCAGGACCCGCGGCCCTTCGGGCACCCATCCCTCGACGCGCTCGTGCCGCTCACTCGGTTCGCGCGCGGGGGGCGCCGGTTTCAGGCTTCGTGGTGACGACGGAAGCGGCGCGACGTCGACCTCGAGCTCGCCACGTCGCTTGGCGATGAGATCGCGCCGCCCGGCGAGCTCCGGCCCCACCAGCCCCTCGACGAATTCCGCGACCTCCACGTGGCGCGCGAGGCCGCCGATGGATTTACTCGCGTCCTCGAGCGCGTCGAGCATCGCCCGCGCAGTCGCGAAGCGACGACGCGGATCGAGACTGCACGCGCGATCCACGACGGCGGCGATCTCGGCCCCCACTTCGCCGGCTCGCGTCGCCAAGGGCGGCACTCCCCCAACCAGGATGGACTGCAAGAGCTGTGCGTCTTCCGCGTCGGGCCACGGGAGCGCCCCCGCGAGCGCGATCCACGTCGTGACCCCCATCGCGTACACGTCGAGGGTACGATCGACGGGTTTGCGCTGCAGATACTCGGGCGACATGTACGCGAGCTTGCCCTGCACGTAGATCTCGTCGGTGACCACGAGGCTGAGCGCGCTCTTCGCGATCCCGAAGTCACTGAGGCGCGTCACCCCGTCGCGTCCGACGAGCAAGTTCTGCGTCGAGACGTCACGGTGCAAGATCCTGAGCGCGCGCCCGTGCCCGTCGGTCGCCTCGTGCGCGGCGTGCAGCCCGGCGAGCGCGTCGCACAGGATGGTCAGCACGATCTGCGGCGGAACCCGCGTTTCGTGCTCCCGCGCCGCTTCGAGGAGCCCGTCGAGCGACTCGCCCTCCACGTAGTCGAGGACGAGGTAGTACCCGTCGTCGTCGGAGCCGGCCTGGTGCACCCCGATGACGTTCGAGTGATGGACGTGCGCGGCGATGCGCGCCTCGTCGAGGAAGCGTTCGGCCACTCCCCTGGACGCTTCCATCAGGTGCTGGTGGGCCCGCTTGATCGCCACCAGGCGTTCGATGCCGCCCGGCCCGATACTGCGCGCGAGGTACACTTTCCCCATCCCGCCGCGGGCGAGCTCGAGCAGCACCTGATAGGAGCCGACGTACATGCGGCTCTAGAAATGTCCCTCGGCGGCGAAGGCGACGCCACTGCCCGGCAAGATCACCGCCGTCGCACGCCGGCCCGAGCCCCAGTCGACGAACCAGAGCCCGGCTGCGCCGGTGGCCGCACCGAGCACGAGCGCGCCGGTGAGCAGCAGATCCGTGCGCAGCGCGAGGTGCTGCACGTGAGGCCAGCGGTCGGGATCCGACCCCGCCGACGACTTTGCCGACAGCGTGTCGACGCCGGACCAGACGGTGAGCGCGACGAGCGCGGCCGTCCCGACCGCACCCGCGATGAAGACCGCCGGCGGCAACGGACGCCGATGTTCGTCGGTTGCCGGCGACGGCTCTGTCTGGGCGGGGAGGGCTCCCTGAGCGGACGCAGCCGTCGGCGGGACGGCCAGCGGTGGAGTCGGTTGCGGGCGCGCCGGCGTCAGTGACACGCGACACGTCGCGCCCGCGACGCAACTGAGCTCGGCGCTCGCCGTCGCGCCGTCGTTTCCCGTCGCGACGACGTCGTGCTTGCCGGGAAGCGCGTACTCGTGCGCCGACGTGAGCGTCGCGCCGTCCAGGGTGAGCGCGCAGGGCTCGGGCGCGCACGTCGCTTCGACGATGCTCAGTTTCGGCGCGGCCGTCGCGAGGGCTTCCCTGGCGAACGACGTCCCGGCAGCGTCCATGTCGGGCCGTGAGAGTGCCCGCTCTGCGGCGCGCGCCACGACGAGATGAAGCCCGGCACGCTGGCCCGCGGTGATCGCGTTGACGAGCGCGCGGGCGCTCGGGATCAGGTCGTCGGCGGCCAGGAACGTCCGTGCGGCCGCCTCGTACTCCGCGCTCGAGAACTGGCGCACCCCTTGCTCGAAGAGCTCGGCGGCGCGCGTCCGGTCATCCGCGGGGGCGCCGAGCACGTCATTCGCCACCAGGAGGAACACGACGAGCGCCCGCGTTGTAGACTGAACGCAAGCTTTGCTCCGCATGCCCGACACCCGCATCATACGCCATCGTCCACCCGGATCCGCACGCTCCGGCGCGGCCGTCCATCTGGCCACGGGTGCACTCGCATTGTCTGCACTGGCCGGCGCGCTCGGCTGTGAGCTCGTCGTGGGTGACGGCCCGTCCCGCCGGTCCGACGCTGCGGCGACCGGCGCTGCGGGCAACGGGGGCGAAGGTGCGACACCGGCTTTGTCGGGAGGAGTCACGGGGAGCGGTGGAACGACGGGCGCTGGAACGACGGGAAGCGGTGGAATCACCGCGAACGGCGGCGCCGTCGTCGCGAACGGCGGCACGACGGCAGCGGGCGGCACGACGTCGATGATTGACGCGGGCCAAGGCGCCGCGAATGCCGGCGGTCGTGACGCCCCTGACGCGGGCGTACACCCCGAACCTGGCGCGGGCGGCGCGCCGGCATGTACCAGTGCCGTCTTCTGGTACCAGGATATGGACGGCGACGGGTACGGCAGCGACGCCGTCACGAAGTACCAGTGTCCCGCGCCGCGCGGCACATGGGTGCGCGCGGGCGGAGATTGCAACGACGGCGATGCCACCGTGAACCCCGCACAGACGAAGTTCTTCGGCGTCCCGTATCAGCAAGCCGACAACACCGATTCGTTCGACTACGACTGCTCGGGAAAGGAAGAGCCGAATCCCGAGTTCACCATCGCGCCCGACGACTGCGGATTGCTGAAGGTCCTCGCGTGCGGCTCCGCTAGCGGCTACGAGACGAACAATCGCGCCGGGCCGGGCATCAACGCCTGGTGCGGGAGCACGACGGTGCGCACCTGCATTCCCTCGGCGGTGGTCTGCACCACGACGACGAAGAGCGGCCAGCCCGCGTTCTCCTGTCGCTGACGCACGAAGCGCGACGGAAGCGTCGCAGCCGCGCTGCGTAAAAGCGTGACGGCAATGTCGCGCCTCGGCCGTATCCGCCGCAATACGGCTCTGTTGACGCTCGCATATCGGGTGGAGTCGTTCTTGCTCACAAACCACGTCCTGCGGGCCGACGCGGCGCGCGAAAGGACGTTCCACTGGTGCATCGCAAGACGCTGTTCGCTCTTCCCGCGCTCGCACTGCTCTTCACTGCTGCTTGTAGCAAGGACGGCTCTCCGTTCACGCACGACGAAGCGCGCGAGCCCGACGCAGACACGATGAGTGACGGTGGTGTGCGGACGACGGAGCCGCCGAAGAGCGGAGCAGGGGGCGCCACGACGACGCACGGCGGCGCGGGTGGCGCACACGACGGCACCGCCGGCACTGTGGGCGCTGCGGGCGAGCCGGTGGCGCACCACGACGCGAGCGCCGCCGACGCGGGCCGCTCACTCGCCGGTGATGGCGGCGCGACGATCCCCGTCGACGCCGCGACGACCGACGCCGGTCCGGCGACGTGCACGACGCGACTCGTCTGGTACGCGGACGGCGACGGTGACGGCTTCGGCAATGCGGCCAGTGCCATGGTCGGATGCACGAAGCCGGGCGACGGCGCGTGGGTGTCCAACTCCGAGGATTGCGACGACGGGGACGCGCGCGTGCACCCTGGCCAGAAGACGTACTTCGGCACTGCGTACACCGCGACGACGGGCGACGATTCGTTCGACTACGACTGCTCGGGTGGCGAGGATCCTGATCCGTCCGCGCCGCTCGCGCCCACGAGCTGTAACCTCGTCGGGGTCGGAGCCTGCGGCGGCTCGGGCTACCTCGCCACGAAGCGCGCGGCGGGAAACGGTACCGGCCGAAACGCGCTCTGCGGCAGCGCGCAGATGTCGAAATGCGAGTCGACGACGCTCATCCTCTGCGGCCCCATCACCGTGACCGTCGAAGCGCCCTTCGGCTGCCACTGAGCCGCGCGCGCACTCACTCGCAGATCGACGTCGCGGCGAGCAGATCGACGGGCAGCGCGCGTCCGTCCTGGACCGTCGTGACCGCGGTCGACGTCTCCGCGAGCTCCGTCATGTGGCCCTGACCGCTCGCGTTCGTGGTCTCCCCGAAGTCGAGAGTGACGACCTGGTTCGGCGTCGCGCCGGGGAACGACAGGTTCATGAGGGTCGACGTGCTCACGCTCGTGAGCTCGCCGTTCTCGTCGAACGCGAGCGTTCCCGCACCGACCTCGGTGCCCACGGCAGATGGCATGGACGGAGTGCCCTCGTCGGCGACGGCGTGATAGTCCCAGGTGCCGAGCGTCGTGCGGCGAAAGTACAGCTCGAGCGTGTGAGCGGCGCCGACCGAATCGTAGACGGTCGTCGAGAGCGTGAAGTTCGACGTCGCGAACGGCGCTGCCTGGTTCCACGGCAGAGCGAGCACCGGCATCATGTCCATGCGGGCGTCGAGGTTCGCCGTGATGGCGAGGTGGCTCGTCGCCTGCGGAAGTGGCCACGCGCACGGCGTCGGCTTCACGACGGTGGCGCCGCAGGCTGCGCCGTCCTGCCACTGACCGACGACGCGCGTCGCGGAACGAACGGAGATCGTCGAATCGAAGCCAGTCCCGCCGTCGGCGACGGCTCTGCCGAAATCGACGGCGATGGTCTGCGGCGCGGCGATGCCTTCGAAGCGCACCGGCGCGCTCAGGGTCGTGGTGACGGCGGCCAGCGCGCCGTTCGTCATGAACGAGAGAACGCCGGCGCTCACCTCGGTGCCGTTCACCTCCGCCGCGACGGCGACGTAGCTGTCGACGAGGGCGTGATACTCGTACCTGTTCGCACCCGCACCGCGGAACGTGAGCGCCAGGGCGTGCTCCTGACCTAGCGCGTCGTAGATCGTCTCTATCGAGACGTAGTTCGTCTGGGCGTAAGGGTCCTTCGAATCCCAGGGCGCGCCGAGCGCCTGCGGAGCGGCGTCGAGATTCGCCGCGACGGTCACGCGCGAGGTCGGCGTCGCACAGGTCGAAGCAGCGACGCCCACGGTGTCCGCCGGGGTGGTCGGGGGTGAGCTTCCGCCGTTTACGGCAGAGTCGTTACCGGTGGCGCCACCGCAAGCCGTGACGATGGTCGAGAGGGACAGGAGAACCGACAGCGACCGACCGTGATGCAAGATCCACCTTTGCGTTGCGAGAGATGGCCGCACGCGTGCGCGACGCGCGGGTCAATCGTCCAACGGCAGGGATCGTTTTCCATGAAGATGTAAGTGCGACTTTTACGGGGGGCCTTGGCCCCCCGCAGCTTCGCCTTCAAGTAACGGGGGGGCCTTGGCCCCCCGCAGCTTCGCCTACGGCGAACTGCTCCCCCCGCCGCTTCGCGTGCTCGCTGCGCGAGCGTTGTTCTGTATCGTTGATGCTTCGCGACGATGGTGGCGTCGGTGCGGTTATCCAGGAAGGGGGGCCTTGGCCCCCCGCAGCTTCGCCTGCGGCGAACTGCTCCCCCCGCCGCTTCGCGTGCTCGCTGCGCTCGCGTAGTTCCGTCGGTGCGGAACTACTGGGTTGCGCCGAGGGCGGGGCCTGCCATGCCGAGCGCGGAGGCTTTCGTCAGGAGCGCGCTGTCGTCGTCGGAGAAGTTCGCGTCTTTCAGGTATGCGATCAGGCGCTCGCGCATCGACGGATCGAGCTGGCGCGCTTCGGGAGGCGGCATCACGCCGGCCGCGTCGTGCGAGCGGCCGAGGCGTTCGATCGCGACGGCGAGCTCTGCGGGATCGAGCTTCGGCAGGGCTATGTTGAAGCGCGCGCGAGTGATGCTCTGATCGAGCACGTCGTCGTGGCATCCGCAGCACGCCTGGACGAGCGCCTCTGCAGGCGTCGCGTCGGGCTCCGTCTGGAGGCCGATCTCCGCGCGCGTCTGGGGGTCGTCGGGGAACACGTCGGAGAAGTCGGGCAGGTCTTTGCGCTGCGTCGTGCCCGCGAGATACCCCTGATACGCGTCAGCGAGTCGTGAGAGCTTGCCGGGGTCGGCCGCGAGCGCGCTGAAGTAGGGGAGCGCCAGGTGCAGGCCCTGCTTGAACGCGGCGTACTCACGATCCCACGACGGGCTCCTCTGCTCCGGGCCGGGCCACGTCTCGCCTTCGACGTATGGGAACATCTCCCCGATGATGGTCGGCGAATCGTAGAGGAGCGGCTGCGGTCCATCCATGGCGAGCTGGAGCGCGAAGCCCGTCGTGTGCTCGATCGACGCCATCGGGATGCCCCCGTACGGCTCGTCACCCTTCGCCATGCGGTAGTCTTGCACCAAGAGACCGCCGCTGATGCCGCTCGTCATGGCGCCGTCCTCGGGATCCGCCGATTCGGGACCGAAGAAGTGCACCCACGGGCTCTCGAACTCGCGCATCAGGAGCGACGGCGCGTCGCGATCACGCTGGTGGCACTGTCGACAATCGGACGGCGTATTCTTCAGGTCCTCGTCGTCCTGTATCTCGACGGAGGTCCACCCCGACTCGATCGACGGCGTGTAGAGATCGCCGGGGACGCAACCGCTCTTCGCCGCGTTGCACGCCTGCCGGAACGTGACGAGGTACAGATTGACGTGCGGTGCGACGCGGTCGTGAGCGGCGATCTCCGCGCGCTGCACGCCGCGCTGAAACGCGACGAGCACGTGGTTCTGATCGACGGGGAGAATCGCTCGCGGGTTGAGCGGCGACACCACGTGGCCCGAGAGTGACGTCGAATGCCCGAGCAGTACCGCGGACGCTCCGGTGATGGTACCCACCCCGTAGTCGTCGCTCGGCGGCGTGACGTCGAGCGCGGCCTCGAGGTCCGCAATGCCCGCGATGGACGGCGTGCTGCCCTTGCAGAAGACGTCCCGGATCGTGTCGTCACCGGGACGCGCGCAGAACGCAGGCGGCGCGATGGTCGCGGAGGATCCCGCTGGCGGAGGCGCGCCATGCCCGGTGTGCGTCGCTGGCCCCGACGAGCCACAGCCGGCAGCGAGCACTGACGACGTCAGCGTGGCGCGAAGGGCGAAGCGGCGCAGCACGCACCAAGCCTGCCTGCCACCGCCCACCGCGGTCAATGCCGCGCGTGGTCAGGCATGAAGGGTCACTGCGCGGTGCGGTCAATGCCGCGGCCCGGTCGACGCATGCCGTGGTCGATGCCGCGGCGCAATCCATGCAGTGGCGCGCTCAGAAGGCGGTCACCGGGTGCGCGAGCTTCAGGAGGCCGTACGTGGAATTTTCGACGACGTCCTTGCCGAACATCGTCAGATCGGCGCTCGAGTTGTAGTCGCCGTTCTTCGAGAGCGCGAACCACGTGTCGTCGGCGTTGCTCGCCGGGTCGTCCCACGCCCACGCCATCCATCCGAAGCCGCGCGACTCGCAGCCTTGAATGATGTCCCCTGGCGTCAAGGTCGTCGGCGAAGGCCCGATACTCCGGCCCGGGCCGAACTCCCCGACGATGATCGCTAGGCCGGTTCCGGCGAGCTTGTCGAGGCCAGTCGCGAGGTCGATCGTGCCGTTCTGGCCGTTGCCCCACGAGCCGTAGATGTGCTGATCGAAGATCACGTTCTTCTGCGGATCGCTGTTCAGCACGGCAGCGGCGTAGTTGACGAGATCGTCGTTGTTCTGGCCGCAGCCTCCCGACGTCACCGAGATCGTGCTCAGGTAACCCGCGGCGCGGAGACGGCCGATCGCCGTGATGTACGAGTCGCGCCAGACGGTGCCCGACGGGCCCCACTCGTTCGCGATGTTCAGGATCATGTACTTGTCGTACGTCTTCCACGCGGACGCCTGCGCGACCCAGGTGTCGGCGATGCCGGAGAGGGTCGCCGCGTCTTCCTTGCAGGTGCCGTCCCAGTTGCCGGGCATCGGGACGATGTGGTTGTTCACCGACGTCTGCATGAGACCGAGGTTCGTGGCCGTCGTTTGCTTGAAGTCGATGGTCCACCGTTCGGTGTTCGCGTGCGCTTTCGGGATACCTGGCGACGAGGCGTCCCAGTGAAGTTTGTCGACGCCCCTGATCCGGAACTCGTTCCCGTTCGAGTCGTAGAGCTTGTTGCCGACGACGAAGAACCCCGTCCCGGTGTTGTACGAAGGCCGCTTCACGGCGCCCCCGTTGCTACCGCCGCTTCCCGTCCCGCCGCCGCTTCCCGTCCCGCCGCAGGAGAGCCGCTCGACCACGACGCGATCGACGGACACGGTCGTGCCCGTCGAGGTGGCGTTATGGCGTCCCGAGACGGTGACGACCAGCGTGTGCTGTCCGTCGGTGAGCGCGGCGCTCTTCCACACCTCGACGTCGTCGGCGCGGGTGTCGGAATACAGATCGACGTCGACTGGCGTGCCGCCGTCGAGAGTGACCTGCGCGATACCGTGATGAGACGCCTTCGCGGAGTGGAGCGCGACACTGCGGCCCGTGAATTTCACCGTCGCGGTGTCACCGGTCGTCGACGAGTAGTGATCGTCGTTCTGGTACTTCCCGTCGCCCGTCGACGTGTCCCAGGTCCCCTGGTAATCGAATTGATCCGCGCCGGTGCCCGTCGAGGCGTCGTTCAGGGAAACGTCAGCGACGGTCGTGCACGCAGCGGCGCCGCCGCTTCCGGTCGCGCCCGCATTCGACGACGCGCCACCGCTGGACGTCGCGCCGCCGCTTCCGGTCGCGCCACCGCTGGACGTCGCGCCGCCACTCGACGACGTACCGCCAGTCGACGACGTGCCGCCATTCGACGTCGTGCCGCCATTCGACGTCGCGCCGGTGGTCGCACCCGTCGACACGGAACCGGCCTTGCCGCTCGTGCCCGCGGCGTTGTTGCCGCTGCCGCCGTCGCTTCCCGATGCGCCGCCCGTCGACGACGGCCCAGCATCGTTACCCGGTTGATCGCCGCCACTCGAGCCACACGCGGCGAGCAGACCGGTTACGGCAAAGACCACGACGGACCCGCGGAGCGGACGCTTCGACGCCATGTGACACCGGTACCGCCGGCAATCGCGATCGGCTCAAAGTCGTCGTTTCGGGGCTCCCGTCCGCGCGCCACGCCGCATTTCATGCCCTTTGGGCTATATCTCGAAACCCCCACGCGTGCGCCGGCATGCCGCGCATCAGGAGCCAACCTGGACGTCGCTTCCATCCCAGCGCGCGGCCCACGGCATCGCGTCGGTGGAGCGCGCGAGCCCGAGCTGCCCGCGCGCGTTGACCAGGATGATACCGCCCACGCCGTCGAGTCGCACCGAGAGCTCGTCTAGCGCCGCGCGGGCGGCGAGCTCCGGCGCGGTGCCGAGGCTCATCGCGAGCGTCGCGCGGAAGCCGAGGGTGAGTCGCAGGATCGCCTCGCCGGGTCCGGTCGTCGAGGCCGCCCCGCGTCCATTCTCGGCGTGGGTGCCGGCACCGATGACCGGCGAGTCCCCGATGCGACCACGTCGCTTGCCGGTTATGCCGCCGGTGCTCGTCGCGGCTGCGACGTTGCCGCGCGCGTCGCGCGCCACCGCGCCCACGGTGTTGCCCGCGTCGCGCGCCGCGCCCTTCGCGAAGAACCGTGCGAGCCGTTCGCGCGCCCGCTCCGTCACGAGCGACAGAGGGTCGACCTCGTCGAGGTGCGCCCGGCGCGCGAGCTCGCGCGCGCCGTCGGCGGAGTAAAAGACGTGACGTCCGTCTTCGAGCGCGGCGCGTGCGACGCGGATCGCGTTCCGGTGGTGCCGGAGCGTGCAGACGGCCCCAACGCGCAGGCGCTCGCCGTCCATGATCGCCGCGTCGAGCTCGACGTCGCCGTCCTCGGTGAGCGCTGCCCCGACGCCCGCGTTGTAGCGCGGGTCGTCCTCCATCGTCGTGACCGCCGCCTCGACGGCGTCGAGCGCCGTCCCACCCGCTGCGAGAATGGCGAACGCGCGCTCCGTTGCGACGGCACAACCGTCGGTCGCGTCGCCGTCTTCGACGCGGCTCCCCGCGCCGCCGTGCACCAGCACGGAAACGCCGTCGCCGCCGGACCACGATGCGCGGATGCTCGTCATCCGCCGAGCAAAGCACGTCCGCGACGATGGCTGTAGAGCGTCGTCGTGGCGGCGAAGCTCACATCTGCGCGGGCACTGGCCACGGATCGCGCCAGGCGTCGAGCTCCATCAACCCGTCGTGCCAGCGGCGGATGTTCGCGTAGTCGGCAATCGGGAGATGGATCTCCTCGGCTTGCGGCAAGATCGCCGCGACGCAGAAATCGGCGATGGTGAGCGCGTCGCCCGTCAGGTACTTCTTCGAAGCGAGCTCCGCGTCGAGCACCTTCGCGGACTGGTGAAATGGCGCAGCCTTCGCCGCCAGCACCGCCTCGTCGGCCGGCCCGAGCCCGAAGATTTTCTTGATGTGACGCTCGAAGTAGAAAGCGCCCGCGTGCGGCAGGAAGTGAAAAGCGTCCCACGTGAGCCATCGCACGACGTCGACCTGCTTGCGCGGATCGGTCGGCCAGAGCTCGGATTTCGCCTGCTCCGCGAGCCACGTCATGATCGCCGCGCTCTCCCACACCGTGTCCTTTCCGGAGACCAGCACGGGGACCCGTCCGTACGGATGCCGCGCGAGGTGCTCCGGTGTCTTGTGCTCGCCCTTCTTCGGGTCGAGTCGGACGTATTCGATGGGAGATTTCAGGTACTTGGCGACTGCACACGCCTTACGAGGGTTCACCGTCTCGAAGTAAAATAGCTGGGTCATGGGCCTCTCCTTTGCTCCGGCAGAAGCTTGCCGGCGCGCTATTTATGTTCAAGGACATATTTTGCGCGTCGCTATCGTGAGCGAAGACGAGGTTCGAGCATGCCGTACACGCAGGAGCACAAGGCGCGCACTCGCGCGAAGATCGTCGAGTGCGCGCGCGTGATGTTCAACCGTCGCGGCTTCGACTCGGTCTCCATCGACGACGTCATGCGCGAAGCGGGGCTCACGCGCGGCGGCTTCTACAATCACTCTCGCAGCAAGGACGAGCTCTACGCCGAGGCGGTGATGAGCTTCGGGTCGTGTAACCCGTTCGCGAAGGAGCTCGCGCGGCTTCCGGCGCGGCCTGACCCCACGACCCTCGCGCGCATGCTCGTCGAGCTGTACCTCTCCGACGAGGTGCTGAACGACGTCACACAGCACTGTCCGCTCGTCGCGTTGCCGTCCGACGTCGCGCGCGCCGGATTGAAGCCGCGAGCGGCCTACACCCAGGTCGTCCGCAACATGCTCCACGTCTTCCGTGTCGCGTTCGACGACGACGATCCGGAGGCCGAGAATCGCGCGCAGATCATGCTGAACCTCTGCGTTGGCGGCATGGTCATCGCGCGCACGACCGACGACACGGATTTACGCCGCTCCCTGCGCGCTGCTGCCCGCGCTCAGGCGCTGTCGCTGCTCCCGGTCGCCGCTCCGGTACCCGCGCGCGTCTCCGGATGACGGAGCACGAGCGCGTAGTAAGCGATGTAGTAACCGGCGAGGAGAAAATAGAACGTCAGCGTGAACGCGCTCCGCTTGAGTCCGGCGAGGGGCTCGTCGCTGAGCGCTGCTTCCTGTGCGATGCGATACGCCGTGATCAGTCGATAGACGAGGCGCCCGAGGAAGAGCGCCGTCACCCCGAGGCCAATCCGCCGGTTCGGCGTGAAGAAGACGCCCGCGTCGGTTCGCTCGAACCGCGTGTGACGAATGCCGAACGCCGCGAGGGCCACACCGAGCACCGCGCCGGCCGCTGCGGCGCCGAACGCCGGCAGCGTCGGAAGAGACGCGAGCAGCAGCACGCCGATCGACGTCAAGATCACCATCCGCGCCCGCATGCGGCGCGGCGCGAAGCGCTGTCGACCGAGCGTCCGACGCACCCGCCAGTAAACGCCGAACGCGAGCAACGGGACGAGAACGACCAGGACGAGCGAATCGGACTTCACGCGGGGAGAACACTACTCGCATGTCGTGGTATCGCCATGGCATGAAAGAAGGACGCGCGAGTCGCACCGCGGAGCTCGTCTGTTCGGGCCGCGCGCTCGCCCACGGGCGCACGGATGTCACCCGGTTCTCCGATCCCACGGCGCTCGCGCTCCTGCCCCCCGCGACGCAAGCGCGCATGGAGCGCCTGCGCGCAGGTGTCGTGCCGGGTGGACTTCGCGAACGGATGAAGGCCGGCTACTTCGACGTCCAGTCGAAGCTGATGATCGCGCGCACCGTCGCAATCGACGACGCGGTCCGCGCCGCGGCATCGCCACAGGTCGTCATTCTCGGAGCGGGCCTCGACGGACGCGCGTGGCGCATGCCCGAGCTTCACGACGCCGTCGTCTTCGAGGTGGATCATCCCGATTCCCAGCGCGACAAGCGCGAGCGCGCCGCCCGCCTCACGCCGTGCGCGAAGGACATCAGGTTCGTCGCGGTCGACTTCGTTCGCGACTCCCTCGACGACGCACTCACGCGTGCCGGCCACGACCCGTCTCTTCCCACGACCTTCATCTGGGAAGGCGTGGTCATGTATCTGACGCAGCAACAGATCGAATCGACGCTCGCCGTCGTCTCCCGTCGTTCCGCGTCGGGAAGCCGTCTGGCCGTCCACTATCACGCCCCTGCATTCACGCTCCGCGTCATCGGCCTCTACCTCCGCCGTCTGGGCGAACCCCTCCGCACATCGCTCGCCCCGTCCGCGATGCGCGCACTCCTCGAGCGTCACGGCTTCGAAATCGTGTGGGACGAGACCATCCCCGCGCTCGGCACTGCGCTCTCCCCCGAGCTCGGCAAAGCGCTTCACTCGCTCACCTTCCAGCGCATCGTCACCGCGACGCGCCGCTGACGCGTCACGCCCGGCGGGTCAACTCGCCGTGGGCGCCGTCACTGCGGTGAACGTGGAGAGATCACCGAGCCCAAGCTCCTCCTCGATGGCGTCGATCTTCCGGACGGCGAGCTCGAAGCCGTCGCCCCCGAACTGCGCGTGCTCGATGTCCTCAAACCGCTCACCCATCTCCTCGAGCTTCGCGGCCGGCAGTGCCCTCTTCCACGCGGGGAAGACGACGGTGTCTTCGCGCGCGGTGTGCGCCTCGTACATCCGGACGAAGCTCTCGAGGACGATCGCGAGCTCGGCGGAGCGCGCGCCGACCTTCGGCGCCGCGGTCACTGCGAGCACGTAGTCGGTGAGCTCGCGGCCGCGCTGGTGCTGCGCCGTCAGGACGGCGGTCAGCGCGGCAAGCCCGGGCGCGCCCGCGACGGCGGGGAAGACGTGCGCCTCTTCGAGCTTCTTCTCGTGGTAGTCCTCGCCGAAGGCGCGGAAGAGCTCTGCCGTCCTGTGAAGCGCGCCGGGCGGCACGTCGGCGTTCGACCGGAGCCGCGTCGCGGCCTCGCCATAGACGACGAGCGCGCGGCGGAGCACGCCGTGTTCACGCATCATGTCTTCCACCGCGGTGACGTCGGGCTCGTCGTCGTGCTTCGCCGGACTGGCCGCGCCGGGCCCAGCCGTGCGCGCGCTGCACGCGTCCACGAGTAACAGCGCGCCCGCTGCGAGCGAGCCGTGGAAGAACCCCCGTCGCGTCGAGGTCTCGGGCATCCACGGGACATGCGACGTCGCGCGCCTGTCGACAAGCCGCGGTTTCCCCGGCGTCGCGTTCCTTCCCGAGTCCGCGACGACGCACGTCTTGACGGGTGCCATTCCCAAATATATATCGTGATGCGATATTATCGTGACAGGCACAAAAAAAGGCCTTTCGGCCCAATCAGGCTCCGGGGTCGCGCCCGAACATCTCGGCGATTTCACGGCCACCACACGGATGCTGCCGATCACGGCTGCGGCGATCGGCATCGGTGCGCTCGCGGCGGTCGTCGCGTTTGCGCTGCTGCGGCTCATCGGGTTGTTCACGAACCTCTTTTACTTCCAGCGCTTCTCGAGCGACTTCGTGTCCCCGTCGAAGAGCTCCTTGGGTCTCTGGATGGTGCTCGTCCCGGTCGTCGGCGGGGCGCTGGTCGGCGTCATGGCCCGCTACGGCTCGGAGCGGATCCGTGGACACGGCATTCCCGAGGCGCTCGAGGCGATCCTAACGCGGGGCAGTCGCGTGGAGCCGCGCGTCGCGCTGCTGAAGCCGCTGTCGTCGGCGATCTCCATCGGCTCCGGAGGCCCGTTCGGCGCCGAGGGTCCGATCATCATGACCGGCGGTGCGCTCGGCTCGATGCTCGCGCAATTTTTCCACCTCACGGCCGCGGAGCGGAAGACGCTGCTCGTCGCGGGCGCCGCGGCCGGCATGTCGGCGACGTTTTCCGCGCCCATCGCGTCGGTGCTCCTCGCCGTGGAGCTCTTGCTCTTCGAGCTGAAACCGCGGAGCTTCGTGCCGGTGGCGCTCGCGAGCGCGACGGCGATGGTCGTGCGCACGTTCCTGCTCGGCAAGGGGCCGCTCTTCACGTTACCGCATCACGCGGTGGCGCTCGGCCCCGTCGGGCTCGCGGGGTGCGTCGTACTCGGCGTGCTCGTCGGCGTGCTCGCGTGGCTCATGACGCTGTCGGTGTATGCGTCGGAAGATCTTTTCAAGAAGCTGCCCGTGCACTGGATGTGGTGGCCGGCGCTCGGGGCAGTGTTCGTCGGCCTCGGCGGTCTCGTCGAGCCGCGTGCGCTCGGCGTCGGCTACGACTCGATCGAGTCCCTCCTTCGCGGTGATCTGCCGCAGGGCGACGTGCTCCGTCTCGTGCTCGTCAAGTGGGGGATCTGGGCTGCGTATCTCGGCTCCGGGACGTCGGGCGGCGTGCTAGCCCCGCTTCTCATGATCGGCGGCGCGCTCGGCGGCCTCGCCGAACGCATCTTGCCGGCGGAGGGTGCCGGGATGTGGCCGCTCCTCGCCATGGGTGGCATCCTCGGTGGGACGATGCGTTCGCCGCTGACCGGTATCGTGTTCGCGGTGGAGCTCACGGGGGAGTCCGGCGCGTTCCTGCCGCTCCTGGTCACCGCGACCGTCGCGCACGCCTTCACGGTGCTCGTCATGCGAAGGTCCATCCTCACCGAGAAGGTCGCGCGCCGCGGATTCCATGTCACGCGGGAGTACGCGATCGATCCTCTCGACGTGCTGTTCGTGCGCGACGTCATGGATTTCGAAGTGCCAGCCGGCGCGCCGGTACCGGTGACGGCCTATCCCGACGAGACGATGCGCGACGTCGTGCAGCGGATGGCGAACACAGGGCACACGGAGCTCGCCGTCGTCGAGCGCGACGATCCGTCACGGCTGCTCGGCGTGGTCACTCTCGCCCACACCCTCAAAGCCAAGCAGCGTCATCTCGAGGAAGAAACGCGGCGCGAGCGCCTGCTCACGGTGCGGTCGCTCATTCCTCGCGCCTTCCGGCCGCGCCGCTTCTCGACCGAGCCCGTCTCACAGCCAGCGAACTCCGCTTGAGCGCGCGGCCTTCACCGTGACCTTCGTGCCATTCGAGGTGCCGGAACCGGAGTTCGAGGCGTTCGTCACGTTCGAGGTGTTCGGCGTGGTCGACTCGTGACGTTCGCGGTCACAGGCCAGCACGAGCGCGGGGCCCGCGGCGAGCAGCCCGCCGATGATCATGCTGCGAATCAGTAACGTATTCATGGTCCTGCGGAATGCAGGAGCAATGAGCGTGCCAGCGTCGTCGTTGCAATTCGGGACGAAATAGCGGTGTTTCGGCCGTCAGGACGCGCCGACGGCGAGACGCGTTGACGCAGTATGAGCCATGCGGACGCGCACCTCGTGGTCGGCACCGTCGTCGATGAGCGGAATCGTCGCGCCGTTCGTTCCCGGGGCGAGCATCTTCCCGTCGACCTGCATTTCGACCACGCCGGTGGCCACGCCGTCCGTGTTGTCCACGACGATGTGATACGTCGAGCGGCCGCTCCGGTAATCGACCTCGAAGTGGGTGAACGTCGACGGCACGCACGGCGACACCACGAGCGCCCCGCCGTCGAGGCGGATGCCGAGGATGTGCTCGAGCCCGATCCGGTACATCCACCCCGCGGCACCCGTGTACCAGGTCCATCCGCCGCGCCCGGCGTGGCTCGGTGACGCGGACACGTCGGCTGCGACGACGTACGGCTCGACGCCGTAGAACGCGGCGCCCGCCGGGGAGCTCCCGTGGTGAATCGGGTTCATCATCGAGAAGAGACGCATCGCCGCGTCGCCCTGACCGAGCATCGTGCGCGCGAGCACCGTCCAGAGCACGCCGTGCGTGTACTGTCCGCCGTTCTCACGGACGCCGGGCGGGTACGCGCGGATGTAACCCGGGTCGTGGTCCTTCGACTGAAACGGCGGCCAGAGGAGCGTCATCATGCGCTCGCGCTCGCGCACGAGCATCGCCTCCGACTTTTCGACGGCGGCGGCGGCCTTGGTCGGGTTCGCGATGCCGGAGATCACCGCCCAGCTCTGGGCGATCGCGTCGATGCGGCACTCGGCGTTCGCGGCCGAGCCGAGCGGCGTGCCGTCGGCGAAGTAGCCGCGCCGATACCACGCGCCGTCCCAGGCGGCGCCGTCGACGACGCTCTTCAGCCGCTGCACCTCCGCGGTAAGCTTCTCGACGCGCGCCTTGTCGCCGCGGCGGGCGGCGAGCGGCGTGAAGTCTTGCAGCGTCTTCGCGACGAACCACGCGAGCCACGTGCTCTCGCCGCCCTCGCCGTTGCCCACGCGGTTCATGCCGTCGTTCCAGTCGCCGGCACGCATGCGCGGCAAGCCGTGGAGCCCGGACGTGATGCCGACGTCGATGGCGCGCAGGCAGTGCTCGTAGATCGACGCCGACTCGGTCGACGTCGGAGGCCGACCGAACGACTCGTTCTCGTGCTCGGCGAGCGGCTTGTCGTCGAGGAAGGGCACGCTCTCGTCGAGGACGCCGGTGTCACCGGTCGCGCGCACGTACTCGGCCGTGACGTACGGCAGCCACAGCATGTCGTCCGAGCAGCGTGTCCGGACGCCCTCGCCGGTGTCGGCGTGCCACCAATGCTGCACGTCGCCCTCGATGAACTGACGCGCCGCGGCCCGCAGGATGTGCGAGCGCGCCATCTCCGGCGCCGAGTGCAGCATCGCCATGACGTCCTGGAGCTGGTCGCGGAAGCCGTAGGCGCCGCTCGACTGATAGAAGCCGGTGCGGGCCAGGATGCGGCAGCTCGTCGCCTGGTAAAGGAGCCAGCCGTTGAGCAGGTAGTCGAAGGCGGGGTCCGGAGTCTTGACGGTGATCTTCTTCAGATGGGCGTGGAAGAACCCCATCGAGTCCTCGAACGAGCGCGCGACGGCGCCCGGTTCGCGGAGGCTCTTCGCGACGTTCATCGCGTCGGCGAGGCTCGGTCCGTCACCGAGCACGAACGACACCTCTTCGGTCGCACCCGGCGCGATCTCGAGCCGTACCTCGAGTGCGCCGCACGGATCGAGGCCCGCGCCGGTGCGCCCGGAGAGCGCCGTGCGATCGAGCGCCGCGGGGCGCTTGCGCGAGCCGTGATAACCGAAGAACTCCGAGCGGTCGCCGGTGAAGCTCCCGACCGGCGACGTCGCGGTGAAGAAGGCGCAGCGCTCGGGGTGCGGCGAGAGCGGGTTCGTCGCGACGAGCGTCGCGGCGTCGCGGTCCCACGACGTGGCGACGGTGAGGGCGCTCCGATCTTGCACCGAGCCGAGCACCCACTCGACCACGCCGAAGATGCTGAGCGAGCGTGTCTCCTTGCCGCGATTAGAGACGGAGAGCCGGTAGACCTTCGCCGTCTTCTTGCAATCGACGAACATCTCGAAGCGCTGCACGAGCCCGCTGCGCTCGTGTTCGAACGTCGTGACACCGAAGCCGTGCCGCACGGTGTACGTCGCGCGACCGCCGCACGGCTCTGGCGTGAGCGACCACGCCGCGCCGCTGTCCGCGTCGCGGACGTAGAAGCACTCTCCCGGCGGATCGGAGACGGCGTCGTTGCTCCACGGCGTCAACCGGTAGGTCTGGCTGTTCGTCGACCACGAATAGCTCGCGCCGCTCTCCGAGACGACGAAGCCGAAGTCCTGGTTCGCGATGACGTTGCACCACGGCATCGGGGGCTTCTGGCCCTCGGTGAGGGTCATGACGTACTCGCCGGACTTCGGATCGAAGCCGCCGATGCCGTTGTCGAAGTCGAGTGACGGGCGGTGTACGCTCTTCATCTCTTCGCGCGGCGGACGGCGCAGGATCAAAGACGGGAGCGGCGGCGGATCGAGCGCGCGCTTCACCTGGCGCGCGAGCGAGCCCTTCGATGCGAACAGGACGACGTGCGCCGCGCGCAGCACGAGCGCGCGGTCCGCGTCCGAGAGCTGATCGGCGCGCCGGACGAACACGCCGCCGTTGTTCCTGTCGAGGCTCCCTTTCGCGACGCTGTTCCGGACTATCTCCGTCGCCTGGTCCTGCATCGGGTGGAAGTAGCCGCCGGGCTCTTCGCTCAGGATGAGCAGATCCATCGAGAAGCCGTTCACGCGGAAGAACTCGTGCGCGTTCAGGAGCTCCGTCGCCGTGTCGGCGAAGTCCTGCTCGTCCACCCGGAGGATCACGATGGGGACGTCACCGGAGATGCCGAGCGACCAGAGCGCGCCCTTGCCGTGCGCACCCCGGAACTCGACAGAGCCTCCGCTCCGCACCTTGGGCCTCGGGAAGACGAGGAGTGAGAGCAGCTTCTGGAAGATGGCCTCGTCCGCCGGGCTCACGCCGAGATGACGGAGCTCGACGCGCGCGTCCGCCTTGCCAAGCTCGAACGTGCGCGACATCGTGCTCGGCTCGACGTACTGCGCGACGAGACGATCCACGGTCTCGCGATCGGTCGCGAGCGCCGTCGCGAGCGAGAGGCGCGCGTGCCGTCCAGCCTTCAACGTCACCGTGCGGCGCAGGGCGAACACGGGATCGAGCACGCACCCGACGTTCTTCGCGAGCGTCGCACGGACGGCGAGCGCGAGCGGTGACGACGTGTCGCGTCCGCGGCCGATGAACGACGCGCGCGACGTCTCGTAGTCGAGGCCGCCCACGACGCCTTCTTCGGGCGTGAGCACCTGGAGCGCCCACGTCTCGCCCTCGTTCTCGCCGCGGCCGCGCCGCACGGCGAGGAGCGCGCCGCTCTCGCTGACCGCCTGCGTCTCGACGAACATGCTGCTGAAGACGCGGTGCGCGCGATCGGCGTTCCGCGGAGCCAGGACGAGCTCCGTGTAAGTCGTGACCTCGAGCTCGCGGCGCGAGAGCCCGTGGTTTCTGAGCGTGATGCGTCGCACCTCGGCGGGGAACTCGGGCGACACCGCCACCTCGAGCAGCGACTCGATGTCGCCGTCCCGCCGACGGATCTCGACGCGATCGGCTGCAAATGAAGCCTCGTACGAGTCGGGAGCCTTGCGGATTGGTTCGTAGCCGATGGACCAAGTGTCGCCCGACGCGAGGTCGCGTACGTAGACGTAGACGCCGCCGGGCGACAGCGTCGGATCTTCGCGGAAGCGACTGACGTCGAGGCCACGCCACATCGTGACGCCGGTGCCGACGGTGGTGACGATCGTCGAGACGTCGCCGTGGCCGAGCAGGTGCGCGCGCGGCGCGGCCTTGACGTCGAGCTGCACGCGTTCGACGAGCTCGTGATACGACGCATCGTCGGCGTGGGTCGGGCTCGACGGGGAACGGAGCTCCGCGATGGGCGCTGCGGTCGGGATCCGCTCCTCGAGCAGCAGCTCCGTCGCCTGCACCCGCGGCTCGGCGTGGAAGCGGCGCTGCATGGAGCCTGCGTGAAGGGCGTTCGCGAAGGCGACCAGGGCCATGCCCTGGTGATGCGCCATGAACGCTTTCACGACGACGCCGCGACGGCCCGGCGGCATGCGCGACGGCGTGTAGTCGATGGACTCGTAGTAGCCGAAGCGTCCGAGGAGGCCGGCGCGCTCGAGGGCGCGGAGGTTCTCGACGGCCATCGACGGGCACACCTGGGCGGCGAGCGCCGTCGCGTACGGCGCGATCACGTGGTCGTCCTCGAGGCCCTTCTTGAGGCCTAGGCCGGGCACGCCGAAGGCGCGATACTGATACGTCATCGACAGATCGAGGAGGTCGAAGAGGGACTCCGAGATACCCCACGGTGTGCCGTGCTTGATGCCGTAGTCACGTTGCGTCTCGACGACCGAGACGTGCGTCTCTCGGAGCAACGTCTCGTCGCCGTCCTTCATCACGAGGAGCGGCATCAGGTACTCGAACATCGACCCGGTCCACGAGCAGAGCGCGCGGCGCTGGCGGTTCCCGGTGATCGGACGCCCGAGACGGAACCAGTTTTCCTGAGGGACGTCGCCCTTGGCGATCGCGACGAAACTCGCGAGCCGCGCCTCGGAAGCGAGGAGATCGTAGAACGAGCCGTCGAGCCGCGACGCCTGCACGTTGTAACCGATCGAGAAGAGATGGCGCCCGCGGTCGTACAGGAACGAGAAGTTCATGCCGTCGGCGAGCGAGCGAGCGCGTTCCCCGAGGCGCTTCAGGGATTCGCGGAGTGTCTGGCACGAGCCGCGCGCGTTGCGTAGATCGGCGGAGAGATCCGCGATGTAGCGCCAGGCCGTCTCGCGCGTCTCGCGTGGCAGCGCGGCGTCGGCCTGGATGCTCTCGTCGAGCTCGGTGAGGCGGGCGAGCGCCTCCGGCGTGACCTGCATCACGTCGCGGAGCGACTCCACCTGCGCGAGCGTCGCGCGGATGCTCTCCCACGCCGCGGCTCGCGAGCCCGTCGCAAACGTCGGAGGGGGCGTCTCGATCCGCTCGAGGAACGGCGCGAGCTTCCGGAGCTCGGTCGCTGCGCGCGCCACGCCGTCGCAGGTCTTCTCGAGCCAGTACGTGCGCTCGACGTCGGCGGAGCCGGTGCGCGCCGCCTGCGCCGCACGCGCCGCGGCGGTGACGATGTCGAGCTCGGCCAGGAGCGGCGGCGCGTGCCGGATCGTCGCTTCGAAGGCGGGCTGGGTGAGGATCGTCGCGAGCTTCGACTCCGCGTCGGAGCGCGGGCGATCGCTCTCCGGCGCTTGTGACAGCGCGAAGGCGTCCTCCGCCGCACGGAGGACCTCGGGGCTCGCTATGGGCGCGCGCGCGAGCTCCTCCGCTGCTTCGCCTACCGTCCACAGGTACGCTGCGAGATTGCCGCTGTCGACCGTCGATACGTAGGCCGGCTGGAGCGGCTTCAGCGTCGTCGTGTCGTACCAGTTGAGGATGTGCCCCTCGTGGCGCTCGAGGCCCTCCATCGTCGTGAGGGTCGCTTCGAGTCGCTCCGCGACCTCGGCGAGCGTGATGAAGCCGAAGTCACGGGCGGCGAGGATCGAGAGCAGATAGCCGCCCATGTTCGTGGGCGACGTGCGGTGAGCGATGACGCCGAGCGGCTCTTCCTGGAAATTGTCGGGCGGGAGATGATTGTCGTTCTTGGTGACGAACGTCTCGAAGAACCGCCAGGTCTGCAGTGCGCGGACGCGAAGGAGCTTCACGTCGACGGGCGAGAGCGCATCGTCGTTTCGGGTCGACGGCCTCGCGAGGTAGAGCGCCCAGGCCGGCGCGGAGATCCAGAGCGCGAGCACCGGCAGCGCGAAGGGGAGCGACGCCCGCGACACGAACGCGAGCGCCACCGCGGCCGTCGCCGCCAGCACGGCGCCGAGCCAGATCCGCGACGGGAGCCGGCGCGAGAACTCGCGCTCCGCCTGACCGGCGGTCTGCCACTCGAGGAGCTTCTTCCGCGAGGTCAATCGATACAGTGTGCGCAGTGTCGCATCGAGAGTGACGATCGCCTGATCGAGAGCGAAGACCGCGCCGAGGAAGATCTGTCCGACGGTCGTCCAGAGGTCGGAGACGAACGGGCCGAAGGCCGGCGCGCCGTCGTTGGGCGAGCGGATCGCCGTCATCGCGATCCGGCTGTAGAGCGGCGCGGTCAGAGAAAAAGCGACCAGTGCAGTTGCCAGAGGAGCGAGGCCGCGCCCCGCGAACCAGCCGAGGAGCGCCGCCGCGACCAGCGCCGGCGCGACCAGGGCGCGACGGAGGTTGTCGAAGAGCTTCCACCAGCCGAGCACCGGCACGTCCGACGGGCGCTTGCCGGAACGCGACGGCACCCGCGGGAAGAGCCAGGGCAGGAGCTGGAAATCGCCCCTGATCCACCGGTGTTGCCGGGCGGCCATCGCCGCGTACGACGAGGGCTGAGTATCGAAGAGCTCGATGTCCGAGGCGAGCGCGGTCCGCGCGAAGATGCCCTCGAACAGATCGTGACTGAGGAGCGAGTTCTCGGGGACGCGACCGCCGAGTACGCGGTTGAAGACCTCGACGTCGTAGATGCCCTTGCCGACGAAGGAGCCGCTCGCGAAGAGATCCTGATACACGTCGGAGATCGCGTTCGTGTACGGATCGATGCCCGGGGGGCCCGACGTGATGCGCGCGAACCGAGTGCGGCGAGAGCTCGTCGGGAGCGAACCGACGCGGGGCTGGACCACGCCGTAACCACCGACGAGGTTGCCGGCAGCGTTCCACCGCGGGCGATTGAGCGGGTGTATCAGGGTACCGACCAGCTCGTTCGCGGTATCGCGCGGGAGCTCCGTGTCGGCGTCGAGGGTGATGACGTGACGGAAGGTGAGGTAGAGCGATTCCTTCGCCGTGACGACGGTGAACGTCGTCCCTTGCTCACCCGCGATGAGACGGTTCAGCTCCTCGAGCTTCCCGCGCTTTCGTTCCCAGCCCATGAAGACGCCCTGCGACGCGTTCCAGAGCCGCGGGCGATGAAAGAGCATGAAACGGTCGCGTTCCGCTCCGCCGTTGCGCGCGTTGAGCTCCGCGACGCCGCGCTCGAGGGCAGCGACGATGCCGACGTCCTCCGGTCGCTCGGCGACGTCGGAGTCCTTCAGATCGGTGAGCAACGCAAAATGCAGGCGTGGATCGAGGTTCGCGAGCGCACGCACCTCGAGGTGATGGAGCAGCGCTTGCGCCGCCTTCTCGCCGTCCACGAGGACGGGAACCGCGACCAGGGTGCGGTGATCTTCGGGGATGCCGTCCTCGAGCGACAGCTTCGACAGGACTCTAGGCTGGAGGAGCGTCACCGTGACGGCGTTCACGAACGCGAGCGCCATCTCGCTCAGCGGGAGCATGCCGAACGCGACCACCGCGAGCGCGAGCCACAGCGAGACCGAGTGGCGCCCGACGTCGCGCGCCCAGAGCATCCAGAGCGCGGCGGTGAGGAGCGAGATGGATCCGAGGTAATACGAGAGCGGATGGGCGAGGACGAACCGCGCCGTGCGCTCCCCGAGGCGAGGGCGGTAGCCGACCGCCTCCTCGAGGAGCTTCTTCCCGTCGTCGACGAGGTAGTAACCGACGTGCCGCGCGTAGCCGTCTCCGCCTGCACGATTCGTGGCCTCGCGGGCCAGATCGATGGCGGCCTGAGCCACGCCGCGCTCAGTCGCGTCGCTCCGCTCGGCGAGCTCTTCGACGACGTGACGGTAGCGGTCTCGCGACTTCTTCTCGGTGGCCGCGTAGGTGCCGTGCGGATCCTCGCGGAGGATGCGCTCGACGAGGCTCGTGCGCTCGAAGAAGGCCGGCCAGTCGTGAGCCGCGATGACGCGCATGCTCGTGATCGCGTTGCCGATGAGCACCTGGTCGGCGGCCTGACGTGCGTGCTCCCTGCGGAGGACGATGTCCGACGCGCGCTCCCCGGGCGGCTCGGACATGCGATTGGTGGACTCGGGCGGCGGAGGCGGCACCGATGCGAACCCCGGCGGGTCCGATGACGATACCGGCGGCACCGATGCTCTCCGCAGGCGAGTCGCGGACTTCACCTCCGCTGACGCCATGGAGCCGGTCGTCAGGATGAGCCCGAGGCGCAGCATGATGGGGATCGCCCAGAGCTCGCCGATCGTGAGCGGGTTCACCGTCTGGTACGACTCGACGAACTGCGCGAGCGTCTCCGGATCGATCCGGACGTCGGTGTGACGGAGATAGTCGAGGCAGAGCCCGTAGACCCTCGGATAGCCGCGCATCGCGCCCGTCACGAGCCGCGGGAGACGCTTCAGGTAGCTGTGCGGAAGATCCTCGTCTATCTCGCGGAGCTGCTCGCTGACGATGTGCGAGTTGTCGACGAGCCACTCCTCGGCGGGCGTCGGGTAACGTGCCGCGCGCGGGCTCTTCGCGATCACCGCGTAGGCATCGCGGATGGTCTCTCTCGCGGCGACGATGCGTGCGGCGAGGAGCCCGCCCGGGACGTGTAGCGACGACTCGCCGTGGCTGCGCGCGAGCTCCAACGCGTGGGCCGCAAGTCTCTCTCTGGAGTAGATCGCACCGCGGAGCAGATCGGGGTCGTCCCACTCGGCGTGGGGATCGAGCGCTGGACAGTCCGATACGGCAGCCGGGGCGTCTACGAACGACGACTCGGCCTCGCTCATGTGGTCGCGCCGGAGAACGGGCCAGAAATCTGGCTCGCCCCCACGACACTAGTACGATGAAGCCAGGCGCCATTGGTGAGCGGCCACTCGGACGGCCGATTCACACAGCAGGCAAAGGAATCGTTCGAGTCGAACCGACAGCCGCGGGTCGCGCCGCAGATCCGGCAGGTATGCCGTTTGGAGACGTCTTGCCACTCGACCGCGGACTGAACGGGTGCGTGCGGAGCCATAAAACGAGTCCTTTCCGCGAAGACGCCCTCGAATGGTCGTCATCCAATTGTGACGCCCCGTATGGCCGTTTTCCGGCCGGGCGTTGCCATCGCGGATCGTCAGAACTGCACGAACCGTACCTGAGTGAATACACTGTTTTCGCGAGCACAGGCCGTTATTTCGCAGTGCGCCGCGACTTCGAGGGACGGCCTTTCTGCCACACGGGACGCAATGTCCCGCACACGGCGAAATCGTGTGCCACATATGAGCCATACTCGCCGGCCGAGGCGTGCCATCAATTGACGAAACCGTGCTACGGTCGCCGCGCGTGGCGGACTTGTTCGCGATCCTCGGTCTCAGCTTCCTTCTCGGGATGCGCCACGCCACCGATCCCGATCACCTCGTCGCCGTGGGTACCGTCGTTGCGCGCGAGCGCTCCGCTCGCTCTGCCGTCTCGATCGGCGCGCTGTGGGGGCTCGGGCACACCGTCACCATCGTCGCAGTCGGCGGCGCGATCGTGCTCTTCGGGCTCGTCATTCCGCCGCGTCTCGGGCTCGTCCTCGAGATGGCCGTCGCTGCGCTGCTCGTCGTCCTCGGCGCGCTGAACCTCACCGGCGCGCCCCCCGCACAGCACGGGCTCCACGCCGACGAGCACGTGCACCGCGGCTCCTTGCTCCGTCACCTGAGGTCGTCGCAGGTCGCGCGACCGATCGTCACCGGGTTCGTCCACGGGCTGGCCGGTTCTGCGGCGATAGCGCTGCTCGTCCTGACGACGATTCACGACGCTCGCTGGGCCGTCGTCTACCTCGCCGTCTTCGGCATCGGCACCGTATCGGGGATGATGCTGCTCACGCTCGGCATGGGCGTGCCGCTCGCCAGGGCCGCGGCGTTTTCCGGGCACGCGGGACGCCGACTGGTACGTCTCACCGGGCTCGTCAGCGTCGTCTTCGGGCTCGTCCTCGCTTACCGCGTCGGATTCTCCGACGGGCTACTCACCGGCATTCCGCACTTCATTCCGCGCTGAACGGGACGTCAGACCAGCGCGCGGGCGGCCTCGCCGAGCGCGAGCATCGCGTCGGCGAGCTGCGTAGCGCCGAGATACGGCGCGGGGCCGAACCTGAGCACTTCGCCGCGCGCGTCCGTGAACACGCCGCGCCGCGCGAGCGCGCTCTGGAGCTCCGTCGCGCGCAACGAGCGGAGCGCGAGAAAGCCGGCGAGCCGCTCGAGGGGAAGCTCTCTTCGTGAGACGAGGTCCGGCGGCAGGTCGAGCGCGTCGAAGCGCTCCCGCAGGAGCGCGACCTGGTGCTGACTCACCTCGCGGAGAAGCTCCGGCACGAGTCCCATCTCGTCGAAGAAGGCGAAGACCTCCGCGGCGCGATAGTGGCTCGTCGGATCGTACGTCGCGCCGGCGAAGCGAGACGACAGAGGGCCGTGGCTCACGCGCGACGGATCGGCCCGTTCGAGCTCGTCGAACTCGGCGTACCAGCCGGTGATCACCGGACGTAGCTCGGAGTCCGGGGGCGAACGCAGAAAGCAGTTCCCTTCGCCGAGCTGGCAGTACTTGTAGCCGCCGCCGACGACGTAGGTGTTCTCGAGCCCCTGCGTCTTCACGGAGAAGGGCACGACGTTCAGCTGATGATAGACGTCGAGGAGAAGCGCTGCGCCGTGTGCGTCACAGGCGCGCGCGACGTCGAGGAGGCCTCCCGCGAGCTCCGCAGAGTCGAAGAACACAGTCGAGACGAGCACCGCGGCGACGCGGTCGTCCACGGCGCGCGCAAGCCGTTCACCGACGCTCTCCGACGGATATGCCGGCACCCACACGACGCGGAGACCCGCCTCCTCGAGCCGCCTCAGCTGCCTGCGCGCGCTGTGGAACTCCGCGTCGGTCGTGACGACGGTGGACCGCTCGCGGAGCGGCAGCGCCGAGAGCCAGCGCACCACGAGCTCGTGGGTGTTCGCGCCGAGACTCAGCGTGCCGGGTGCGCAATCGAGGAGGCGTGCGAATCCGTCGCGCACACGGTCGGCGCGTTCGGCAGCGCGCTCCCATTTGCGATCGACGTACTCGGCGGCGTCTTCCCATGCGCGACTCTGGCCGTCGAAAGCGCGGTCGGGCCAGGCCTGGTGCGAATGCCCCGTGAGCAAGAGCCGCTCCCCGACCCGGAAGCGGGAGTAGTGCGGCGCGAGCGGGTTCAGCGCGCCGTGGAGCGAGCTCGCCGACGTCACAGCCGCGCCCGGATTGCCCATAAATCAGGGAACAATGGGCGAAATAGGGTGCGCCTCAGGTACTCCACGCCGCTCGAGCCACCCGAGCCGTTCTTGGTGCCGATGGTGCGCTCCACCATCTTCACGTGACGGTAGCGCCATTCCTGGAGCCCCTCGTCGAGGTCGACGAGACGCTCGCACACCTGGCTCACGAGCGCGTTCTGCCGGTAGACGAGCAAGAGCACGTCCTCGAGCTCGACGGAGCCTTCGACGGGTTCGCGAACGTCGCGCGCGAGCGCCGCGGCGGGCACCGGAAAGCCCTGGCCCGCGAGGTAACCAAGGAACGAGTCCCACAGGGTACGCGCTTCGAGGCTCTCTTCGAGCTCGGTGCGTTCGTCGGAGCCTTCGGGATAATGCTCGAGCGCCGATCGCCGCTTGTACCCGAGGGCGAACTCCAGCCTTCGAAACTGTACCGATTCGAACCCGCTCGCGGTGTCGAGTCGCGCCCTGAACGTCGCGAACGACGTGGGCGTCATCGTCTCGAGCACGTCGACCTGAGCGACGAGCGTCTTCAAGATCGTCAACATTCGCTTCAGGGTGCCGAGCGCGTGATGGGTGTCGCCCTTCTCGAGCCCCGCCTGCAGGTGGGCCGTCTCGTGCAGGACCTGCTTGAACCAGAGCTCGTAGATCTGGTGGATCACGATGAACAGCATCTCGTCGTGCTCGGGCCCCGACGACAGCGGATGCTGCACGGCGAGGAGCTCACCGAGCCTCAGATACCGTCCATAGGTGAGCGCCATCCTTCCGCTACTCTAATCCGCACGTCTCACGTATGGTATTGCCGAGGCGATGCTCACCAACGAGTTCCTGATGAAGGCGCGCTTCACCCTCGCGCCGGGCCTGAACACCGGAGCGACGCCGTGGGGCTTTCGACGTCTGATTCCCATCACGGGAGGTACTTTCGACGGACCTCGCCTCCACGGAAAGGTGCTCCCGGGCGGAGAAGATCGGCAACTCTTCCGCCCCGACGGCGTGCTCGAGGTCGTCGCGCGGTACTCTCTCGAGACGCACGACGGAGTCGTGATCGTCGTCACGAATCAGGGCCTCTGGCACGGTCCGCCTGAGATCGGCGCGAAGCTCGCGCAGGGTGAGGCGGTCGAGCCGTCGCTCTACTACTTCCGAACCTGCGCGCGATTCGAAGCGCCGGCCGACGGCGCGTACGCCTGGCTCAATCGAACGATGATCATCGGCACCGCGGCTCCCGAGCCGGGCGCCGTCGTGCTCCAGTTCTTTGCGATCACCTGAGGGGAATCGACCGGTCGGCGACGGAGCCGAAGGGGTGATATCGTGGAAGGATGGCGCTGACGAACGTCAGAGTCCCGGAACACCTTGGGCCGCTCTTCGAGCGTGCGCAGGACTTCGTGGGGCGTTACTTCGCCGAGCAGCGCTCCGTCCCCGAGCACGGCACGATCGAGGTACGGGGAGAGCGTTACGTCCTGGTTCGCGCCGCGTCCCTGTCATCCGAATTTCATCAGCTTTTTCAGAGCTTCTACGGTGCGGACGCAGAGGCGGCCGGCGTCGTTCACTCGCTCCTCTTCGACGTGGCACACGCGATGGGTCTCGCCGATGCCGAGGCGTTCGCGCGCCGCATGGAGCTCGGCGATCCGATCGCGCGGATGTCGGCCGGTCCGTTGCACTTCGCGCACGCGGGCTGGGCCTTCGTCGATATTGCCCCCGAGAGCCGGCCCACGCCGGATTCGAACTTCTACCTGCTCTTCGATCATCCCTATTCGTTCGAGTCGGACTCGTGGCTCGCGGCGAAGAAGGCCTCCGCGCGTCCCGTCTGCACGATGAGCGCGGGTTACTCGTCGGGATGGTGCGAGTCGAGCTTCGGTCTCCGTCTGGTCGCGGTGGAGCTCCTCTGTCGCGCGAAGGGCGATCATGCTTGCCGCTTCGTGATGGCTCCGCCGGAGCGAATCGAGGAGCACGTCGCTCGCTACGCGGCGGAGCACCCGGACCTCGCGTCGAGGATCGTCCCTTACGAGGTCCCCGGCTTCTTCAGTCATCGGACGGACAGGCAGCTCCTCCGCCGTAACCAGGAGCTCGAGCAGCATGCGCACGAGCGCGCGCGTGAGCTCGCGTCGATCAACGAGCGGCTCGAGCGCGACATCGCCGTGCACGAGCAGACGTTGCTCGCGCTGAGCTCCAGCATCGAGCTCAACGAGCGTCTGATCGAGGCGCTGCCCGGCGGGGTCGTCTACGTGACGAGCGCCGGGGGCATGGTACGCGCGAACGCGGACGCCTGTCGCATCCTCGGCCTCTCGTGGGACGAGCTCTCGCAGCGCTACGTGAACGACTTCGAAGGCGTCACCGTCTACGAGGACGGCACCGAGGCACGCCCCGAGGACTACCCGGTGAGCCGCGCGCTCGCGACCGGCCAGACGCAGCCCGCGGCGACGATGGGAATCAGGAAGCCCGACGGCGAGACGTCATGGGCCGTCTTCCGCGCAGTACCGACCCGCGATCCGGCGACGTCGGCGGTGAACGGCGCCGTCGTCACGTTCTTCGACATCACCGAGCGCAAGCGGTTCGAGGACAAGCTCCGTCACGCGCAGAAGCTCGAGAGCCTCGGCGTGCTGGCGGGCGGCATCGCCCACGACTTCAACAATCTCCTGGTGTCGATCCTCGGCAACGCCTCGCACGGCAAATCGCTGCCGCCCGACGAGGCGGCAGACGAGCTCCAGGAAGTATTCGCCGACATCGAGACCGGCGCGCGCCGCGCCGCGGAGCTCACGAAGCAGATGCTCGACTACGCCGGCCAGAGCAAGGTCCGGGTTGAGAGCGTCGATCTCGCCGCCGTCGTGCGCGAGATGATGAAGCTACTCAAGGCGCTCATCCCGAAGCGCGTGCAGCTCCGTTATCATTTCCAGGACGGGCTGCCCGCCATCCAGGGCGATCCGACGCAGGTCCGTCAGGTCGTCATGAACCTCATCACCAACGCCGCCGAGGCGATGGACGGCCGGCAGACGAGTCTCGTCATCTCGCTCGAGCAGCGCTACGTCGGCGCCGACGTGCTCGAACGCTTTCTCTGCGACGGAGCGACGGCGGGCGCGTTCGTGAGCCTCGAGGTGGAAGACACCGGCGTCGGTATGTCGAAGGAGACGGCCGCGCGCGTCTTCGATCCGTTCTTCACGACGAAGTTCAAGGGACGCGGCCTCGGCATGGCCGCCGTGCTCGGCATCGTGCGAAGTCACGGCGGCGCGATCGCCATCGACAGCCGCGAAGGGCAGGGGACCAAGGTGACCGTGCTCTGGCCCATCCGGGACGGCTCGACGAACCCGCGCGCCGGCGAGCGCACGCGCGGTTCAGTGCTGCTCGTCGACGACGACGAGGGCGTGCGCTCTCTCGTGCGGCGCGCGCTCGTCGGTCGCGGATACGACGTGCTCGTCGCGTCCGATGCCGTGACCGGCCTCCGTCTCTTCGAGCAGAACGCGAGAACGGTGTCGCTCGTCATGATGGACGTGACGATGCCCGGCATGAACGGCTTCGACGCGGTGAAGGTCATTCGCTCGTCCGGCAGTCGCGTTCCGGTTCTCCTGAGCAGCGGTTACGAGGTGGACACAATGCAGGCCGCGAGCCTCGGCGTGAGCGGCGTGCTCGAGAAGCCGTACGACGTTCCCTCGCTGCTCGAGGCCGTCGAAGCCGCGATAGCACGCGGTGAGATTGCGACCGAGCGGACCGGGGGCTAAAACGAAGTCTCGCCGACGCGCTCGCCGCGCTGGGAGCCCCCACAAGAATGTCCGCCGATGACGATGGGATGATCGTGGTGTCGCCGAGGCACTCGGTCCGGCTTGCGCGCGAGTACATGCATCTTCTCGGCAAGCCGCCGAAGAGCGACTACGTCGTGCGCACCATCGTCCGACGAGAGGCGAACGGTCTGCCGCTCATGTCGGCGGAGATCGTCATCGCCGGCTCGGCGACGCGGAAGGAGCATCCGCTCGCCGAGCAGTATCCGCTCCATTTCCGGAAGACGTATTCCGCGGCGCGCCTCCACGGCGATCCTGCGAAGGAGTACGAGTATCAGGGCATCGCCTCGGGGCTGATCGGCGTGCCGCCGCCCATCGGGTTCGGCCCCGAGACGTTCCGTAGCTGCCTCGTCCCGGGCAGGCCGTACAACCGGCTCTCGCCGTTCGGCACCGAGCCGGAAGAGAGCAACATGCGCTCCGCGCAGAGCCTCGCGCTCGCCGCGGCGGCCGGCCTCTGGCGTCTCTCCGAGCAAGCGCTCGAGCACCTGACGAAGCTCCACGACGGCGGCCTCGCCCACGGTGATGCGGAGCTTCACAACTTCGTCGTGTGCCCCGCGCCGCTCGAGCTCGTCGTGATCGACTTCGAGAGCTCGATCCCGAAAGAGACGCTCGAGCCCGCTGACTGGGACAAACGCCGTGGGATGGATCTCGTTCCGCTCCTCCGCGAAGCGGTGTTTCTCCAGTGCTCGCTCGGACGACAGCGCGGCCCCCTCGCCGACCTCGCGTGGGAACGGATGAACTCGCTGTTCCGCGCGCCCGATCGCTTCCGTCGCGCGATAGAAGAGCAAGCCGACCTCAGCGAGTGACGGCCCGCTCGAGCCGCATCGCACGAAAAGAAACAGGCCGACCCCCGCCCGGGGGATCGGCCTGCTTTGGAGTCGACGACTCTCCTCAGCGCATCAGCGGAGGAAAAGCATCTCGTGGAAGGTCGGCAGCGGCCAGATCTCGTCCGAGAGAACGCCCTCGAGCGCGTCGCACGGTGCCCGCACCTTCAACATGGCCGGCACCACCGTCTTGCAGAGGTAGTCCGCCTCTGCCGCCGCGCCGTGTGCGCCTTCGTGCGCGAGCGCGCCCTCGAGGGAGTCGATGGCCTTCTCGAGGTCGACGGCGAGCTTGGCGACCTTGCCCGGCACCTTGAGCTCCGACGAGACCGGGCTCTGCAGAAGCTCCGCGTGGTACTTCACTGCCGCGGGGAGGATCGTCGTGGTGGCCATTCTGGCGGTGAGCTTCGCTTCCACCAGGATCGTCTTCACGTACTGCTCGCAGTAGATCTCGTAGCGGCTGTGGAGCTCCCGCGGCGACAGCACCTTGTACTTGTCGAAGAGCTTCACCGTCTCGGGCGCCTCGAGAACCTTCAACGCCTCGGGGGTCGTCTTCAGGTTCAAGAGACCGCGCTTCTCGGCCTCGGCGTGCCACTCGGCGGAGTAACCGTCGCCGTTGAACACGACGGCGCCGCTCTCCTTGATCATCTCCGTGAGGAGCGTCTGGATCGCCGTGTTGAGGCTCTTGCCCTCGCCGACTGCGGCTTCGAGCTTGGTCGCCATGAAGTCGAGCGCCTCGGCGCACGCGGTGTTCAGCGCGATGAGCGGGCCGCCGATCGACATCCCGCTGCCGACGGCGCGGAACTCGAACCGGTTGCCGGTGAACGCGAAGGGGCTGGTGCGGTTACGATCGCCCGCGTCCATCGGAAGCTTCGGCAGGGTGTCGACGCCGACCTCCAGGGTTCCCTTGCCCTTCGAGCTCTTCGCGCCGCCGGCCCGGATCTGCTCGAACACGTCGTTGAGCTGCTCGCCGAGGAAGACGGAGATGATCGCCGGGGGTGCCTCGTTCGCACCGAGACGGTGATCGTTCGACGCCGACGCGATCACCGCGCGAAGGACGCCGCCGTACTTGTGCGCGGCGCGGATGACCGCCGAACAGAACACGAGGAACTGCGCATTCTCATGGGGCGTCGAGCCGGGGTCGAGGAGGTTGCCCTGCGTCGAGTTGCCGAAGGAGAAGTTGACGTGCTTGCCGCTGCCGTTAACGCCGGCGAACGGCTTCTCGTGAAGGAGGCAGACCATGCCGTGGCGCTCCGCGACCCGTCGCAGCGTCACCATGACGAGCTGCTGGTGGTCGGTCGCGACGTTGGCGCTCTCGAACATGGGCGCGAGCTCGAACTGGCCGGGGGCCACCTCGTTGTGTCGTGTCTTCGCCGGGATGCCGAGCTTGAAGAGCTCGTGCTCGACCTCGGCCATGAACGCGAGGACGCGCTCGGGGATGGACCCGAAGTAGTGATCCTCGAACTCCTGACCCTTCGGCGGCTTCGCGCCGAAGAGTGCGCGGCCCGTCGTCACGAGATCGGGACGCGCGAGGAAGAACTTCCGGTCGACCAGGAAGTACTCCTGCTCGGCGCCGGCGTACGACACGACCTTCGCCGGGTTCTTGTGCCCGAAGAGCTTCAGGATGCGCTGCGCGTGGGTGTTCAGCGCCTGGCCGGAGCGGAGCAGCGGCGTCTTCTTGTCGAGCGCCTCGCCGGTCCACGACACGAACGCGGTCGGGATGCAGAGCGTCGCGCCGTCGAGAACGTAGGCGGGGCTGGTGACGTCCCACGCCGTGTACCCGCGCGCCTCGAACGTGGAGCGGATGCCACCGCTCGGGAAGCTGGAAGCGTCGGGCTCGCCCTGGACGAGCGCCTTGCCCGAGAACTCCGACATGGCCGCGCCTTCGCCGTCAGGCGTGAGGAAGGCGTCGTGCTTCTCGGCCGTCGCGCCGGTCAGCGGATAGAAGACGTGCGCGTAGTGCGTCGCGCCCTTCGACATTGCCCAGTCCTTCATCGCCGAGGCCACGACGTCGGCCACCGCCGGATCGAGCGCCTGACCGTTCTCGATGGTGCGCTTGATGGACCGGAAGACCTCCTTCGGCAGGGAATTCTTCATCGCCGCGAAGCCGAAGACCTCCGACCCGTAGATGTCCTCGAGGCGCTGTGCCTTCTTGCCATCGCCCTTGGGCTTGAGCTTGTAGCTCGCGACCGCAGAAACAGCCTGCTGCCGAACAGTGGTTCCGTTCATGATCTCTACTTCCTTTAATTTCCCGATTGCCCTGACGGCCCCCGTGGGAGCATTCCCCTAACCGGTGGGGTCTTTCGAAAGTATGGCCGAAGTGTTTCGGCTTTGTTTCCGACCCGGCGGGTTCCGCGGACCGTCTGATACCAGAGTTCTTCCGGGGGGTTGAACGAAACTCGCGCGCGGTTATTCCCCCTCAATTCGGAGTAATCGCGACACGCGAGCGCCCGGAAGGCGCCTAGGTAGGTGCGACGTACTGGAAGTTGTAGTCGGCGGTCGCAAGCGGCGGCGCAGCGAGATCTTTCGGCGCGAAGAGCGACGGCGCGATGGGCCACTCGATCCCGATCGCGGGGTCGGCGTAGTTGATGGCGCGCTCGGACTCGGGCGTGTGCGTCGTGGTGCACTTGTAGAAGAGGAGCGTGTCGTCCTCGAGCGCGAGGAAGCCGTGAGCGAAGCCCGCTGGGACCCAGAGCGCTGAGCGATTCTCCATCGTCAGCACGCGCCCGACCCACTTGCCGAACGTCGGGGAGCCACGCCGGATGTCGACCGCGACGTCGAACGCCGAGCCCGACAGCACGCGTACGAGCTTGCCCATGCCGTGAGGTTCGATCTGGTAGTGAAGGCCGCGCAGCGTGCCCTTGCGGGAGAGGCTCAGGTTGTCCTGCTGGAACCCTTCGTCGAAGTCGTGGCTCGCGAGCACCTTTGCCGAGTACGTCTCTGCGAACCAGCCGCGATCGTCCTTGATGAGGCCCGTCTCGATGAGCTTCACCTCGGGGATCTCGAGCGGCGTGATTTTCAGCGGCATCGGCATGACGGCCGGGGTTATACCTCGGCGGGCCAGCGCCGGGCACATGCAAAGCTCGTCATGACAGAGGGTCGGTCGAGGCGAGGAATTCCGTTCGCGCTCTCGTGCGTCGCGCTGCTCGCGATCGTGGTCTTTGCGCCGGTCGTCACCTACGGCTTCGCGTACGACGATCACTGGACGGTCGAGCACAACGCGGCTCTCGGCGGCTCGCTCGCGCCGTTACTCCGGGCGCTCTTCACCGGCCGCGCCGTTGCCCGCGGCATCCCCGACGCGACGCGGCCCGCGATGGTCGCGTCGGTGTGGCTCGATCGCCATCTGTTCGGCTCCGATCCGTCGGGGTACCACCTGCACTCGCTCCTCCTCTATGCGCTGTGCTCGGCGCTCGCGGGGCTCGCCGTGTTGATGCTCACGCGCCGGCCCGTCGCTGCCGTCGTCGGCGGCGTGTTCTTCGCCGTGGCCCCCGTTCACGCCGAGGTCGTCGCGGCGGTGAACTACCGCGAGGACGCCATCGCCGCCGCGGCGATCTTCGGCGCCCTTGCGCTGCTCTTCGCGCCGCGGCGTACCCCGATGACCGCCGAGCAAGCGGTACCGGTCGTCGCGCTCGTGCTCCTCGGCGTGCTCGGCAAAGAGAGCGCAGTGACGCTCGTGCCGATGGTGTGCGCGGCGCTCCTCGCGCGGCGCGACGTCCGTGGCTGGGTCGCGGAGCGTCGTGCGGGGCTCATCGGCGCGGGCGCCGTGCTCGCGTTCTGGGGAAGCTGGCGCGCCTGGCTACGTCTGGCGGGGCGAGACGACGTACCGGTCGTGCTCGTGCAGCGTGGCATCGACGAGCGGCTGCTGCGAACGGCGCGCTACGTCGTTCGCGTCACGCGCGACGGCCTGCTGCCGTATTTCTGGTCGCCCGACTACGCGCCCGAGCCGAACGCCTCCGTCGGCTGGGTCGTCGCTCTCCTCATGGTGATCGCGCTGGTCGTCGCGCTCGCGCGCGTGCCGCGCCTCCGGGTGGTCGCTGCCGGTGTGGCCATCGCGATGGTGTCCGGGCTGTCGACGAGCCCGCTGGTCTCGCCGATCAACGAGCGCGCAGATCGGTTCGCGTTTCTCTCGACACTGGGCGGGGCTGTCGTGTGGGGCGCGCTCGCGGCGCGGCTCGCAAACCGCATCCCGCGACGCCTGCGCGTCCCGGTGCTCGCGGCTTCGTTGCTCCCTCTGATCTTCGTTGCGAGAGGCGCCGCGGCGCCCTGGCGCTCCGATGCGACCCTCTGGTCGGTGGCCACGGAGCGTGCGCCCAGCTCGGCTCGCGCCTGGACCGGCTTTTCCCGCACCCGCCGTCTGGCGGGCGACCTGGAGGGGGCTGATCGTGCTGTCACACATGCCATACAGCTCGAACCTTCTTTCATGAGAGCTCGAGTCACACGCGTGTACAACCTGCTGGCTCGCGGTGACGTCGAAGGTGCACGCAGCGAGCTCGAAGACATCCGCCGTCGTGGTGGTGCGCGGCAGCTCGGCATGCGACACGCGGAAGAATGCGCGCGGATGCAGCCTCTCGAAGCGGCTCGTTGCGCGGATATGTAAGTGTCTGAAACATCACCGAAATCGAGAAATGTTTCCGACCTCGAGAATTGCGTGACGGTTCCCGGATCATTGCGGCACGTCGACGTCGAGCGAGCGCGCCGTCAACACAGTTGACCGTGCTCAACATGTTCGATGCGAACGTGAATGCGCGAGCTCGGAGGGACGGTTGCGAAGGTCGTTCTTTTTTCGTCACGCATTGCAAACTGCCGTTGACAGCCTGCGTTAGTTCGTTCATCTTACTGCTCATGGGCACGCTTTCTTTTGTGCGGAGGCATTCTACCCTTGTCGCTTTCACCGTTTCGCTCGGAGCGAGCGTGGTGTTCGTGGCTTGCGGTAGTGACAACACGGGCACTTCAACCGACGGCGGCACCGGTGGTACCGACGGCGGCATCATCGAGACCGGCGGCAGCTCCAGCGGTGGCAAGGGCGGCGCTGGCGGCACGGCTGGCAAGGGCGGCACCGGCGGAACTGCCGGGTCGGCTGGCAAGGCCGGCGGCGGCGCTGGTGGCGGCGTAGCTGGCTCCGCGGGTTCTGGTGGTGAAGCCGGGGACTCGGGCGACGTCATCACGTCGAACGGCGATGCAGCCGCCGACAGCGCTGTTCCCGACGGCAACTGATATCTAGGGCGCGCCGCGAGGCGCGCTCTTCACGTCTGGCGCCGGGGCTCACGCTTCGGCGCCATTCCGTGTTCTCGTATCAGGGTCGGTCTTGGGAGTCGCGCCAGCGACGGCGGTGATCCGCCAAATGTCATGCGGTGAGGGCTATTGCCCTTGTGGTATGGCGTTCGTGCATTTCGCGCTCGGTGACGTCAGCGGCGTCGCTCCGAGTGCGCGACCGCGTCCATCCGTCAGTCGTCTGGATCGTGGACCAGCGCGAGTCGTTCGATGATGTAGCGGCCAGGGCCGCTTCCGGGATCGAACCGCAGGGCGTTCACCTTGCCGGACCAGAGCGGTCGCCCGCGCAGCTTCGCGCGGTGAGTGAGCTCTCCCGCATCCGCGGTCTCGAACAAGACGCTCGCCGGCTCCTGAAATGCTTCCGGCGTGCTGGCCCAGTACAGCTGCGGCGCGAAGCCGGCTGGACCACGAATGACGAGCTCGACGGCGGTCACCCGTGTCGTGTCGAGCCCGCCGAGGGATGTCACGAGCCAGGGATCGGGCGCGCTGGCGTCCACGAAGAAGCCGGTCGGCGTCTCGCTCGCGGCGGTGACGTTCTCGTTCGGAGAGAAGGTCTGCTCGAGCTCCGCGCTCCGCAGCACCGTGATCTCCTCGAACGCCATGCGGGTCCCGACGTGTTCCGGCAGATCGAGCCTCAGCTCCCTCACCGGGTCGTGGGCGTCGAGCACGAACGCGACGGTCTGTCGCCCGCGGACGAGCGGCAGCGTCACGCTGCACCCCTCGGAGAAGACGGCGCAGCGCGGAGTGCTGTAAAAAAGCTGTAACGGGCCGGCGCTCTCGGCGTCGACGACGACGTTCACGCCGAAGGCGAGGACCGGCGTCTCGAGCTGCCAGAGAAAATACGGGTCCTGGCCGGTGACGGCCGCGGTGAGGCGGCCTCCCTCCGTCTTCGTCTCCATGTGGCGCCGCGAGCGGGCGGGTGAGCCGGCCACGACGGGCCACAGGTGCACCGTCGCCTTCGGGAGCTCGACGGGGAAATCCCAGACCGCGACGTCCTCTCGTTGGTCCTTCCGTGCGTCCGGCTGATTTCGGACGCACGACGCGCACGACAGCGACACGCCCGCGACCAGTGCGAGCGCGTCGACCCGTCGGCTAGCTCTGCTGCGGTTCATCGGCGAGTACTGCTCCCATGGCGTACCCGGTCATGCCGACCTGGTACGCGTCCGCCACCTCGGCGGCGGGGCCTGCCATCTTGATCTGCCCTGCCTCGAGCCAGAGGGCGTTCGTGCAGAGGTCGCTGATCATCACCGGCGACTGCGACGCGAGCACCGTCGTGACGCCGCTTGCCTGGAGCTCCTCGAGTGCGTCCATGCATTTCGCCTGGAACGAGATGTCGCCCACCGCGAGCACCTCGTCGATGACCATGATGTCGGGGGACACGTTGATCGCGATGGAGAAAGCGAGCCGCGTGACCATGCCGCTCGAGTAGTAGCGGATCTGGGTGTCGATGACGCCCTGTAGCTCCGCGAACTCCACGATGCGACTGACGCGTTTCCGGGTCTCGGCGAACGACATGCCGAGGAGGCCGGAGCTCGCGACGATGTTCTCTTCCCCGGTCATGTCCGGATTGAAGCCCGCTCCGAGGGACAGCAGGGTCGAGATGCGGCCGCACGTCGACATCGTCCCTTCGCTCGGGAAAGAGGTGCCGGCCACCAGCGTGAGGAGCGTGCTCTTGCCGCTCCCGTTGGGGCCGAGCAGGCCGAGCGTCTCACCCGACCGGAGCTCGAAGTCGATGTGTCGGAGCGCCCACAGATCGTCGACCCGCTGCTTGCGCCCGGAGAGCAGCATCATCGCCTCACGGAGGAGCATCGGCTTCTCGTGAACGCGGAGATAATGCTTCCCGACGTCCTTCGCGCGGACCTTCACTGCTGCGCTCATACGTAGTCCGCGATCTTGCGGCCCTGGCGGCGAAAGACCGCAGCGCCGGCGACGAACACGAGCAGCGACTCCACCGTGACGGCCGCCATGTACGGCGCCGACGGCCAGGTCCCCTTCATCACGATGCCTCGCGTGCTCTCGATGACGAACCCCATCGGGTTCAGGAGGAAGAACGGCCGGATCCACTCCGGCGCCATGGTGCTCGAATAGAGGATGGGCGTGGCCCAGAAGCCGACGGTGAGCACGGAGGTGACCAGGTACAGCACGTCTCGATAGCGGGCGTTCAGCGAGGACGTCATGAGCCCGAGCCCGATGAGCAAGATCACCTCGAGCGCGAGCACGAAGGGCAGCGCGAGGAGCGACTCGTTCAGGTGATACGAGCCGGGGAACACCGGAAAGAACGCGAACACCAGCACGAGCTCCATCCCGAACGGGATCAGGTTGGAGAACACCGTCGAGATGGGGAAGAGGAAGCGCGGAAACGTCGTGTGCTTGATGAGCCCGGCGTTGTCGAGCATCGAGCTCGTCGTGCCGGTGAGCACGTTGGCGAAGAGCTGCCAGAGGATCGCGCCGATCAGATAGAAGATCGGAAAGTTGGCGATCTGCACCTTGAGCACCCACTCGAACGCGACCGTCGTCGTGAGCATCATCACGAGGGGATGGGCTATCGACCAGAAGAGCCCGAGGGACTGAGCGCGATAGCGCGCCTTGAAGTCCTTGGCCACGAGCGCCCAGAACGTCTCCCTGAGGCTCACGGCCAGCCGGATCGCCGACACGAACGCGCGATACCCGGGCTCGACCTTGCCGGTCGGGACTTCACCGCCGAGCTCGATGCCGCGCGCGCTACGATGGACCCATTGCGTGAGGTGCGGTTGCTCCGTCGACGCGGCGGCCTCCGTCATTTTCGGGCGACGTTACCTGCCCGCTGTCGGATGGGTCAAGCCGGGCGACGTCGATCGCCCGCGCTGCACAGCGAGAGCTCGCCCAGGCCGATCGGGCCTGGCACGTTGATCGGATCGAACCTCAGCGCGACGATCTCGCCGCCGTCGTAGAAGGCGCGCGCGCCGTCCGCTGCTTCGAGGTTCGCGACGTACTCTTGCCACTGCCCGAGCGCGCCGTTCAGAGGCACCGTGATGCTGTGCTCCTCGTCGAAGGCGGCGGCGCCCTCGTGCTTGAAATAGAGCTGAGCGAACACGACGCTCGGCGTGCTGCACCACATGTTGAACCGGAGGAGCTTCACCGATCTCGGGTCGAGCGGCGCGTGCGACAGCAAGAGGAAGGGGTCGACGCCGTGCGAGACGAGCTGCGTCGTTCCGACGTAACGACGCTCGACCGTGAGCTGCTGGCCGAGGACGGCCTTCTTGCCCGGAAGCCGGAACTTGACGACTGCCGTCGAGCTGTCGCGCGCGAGGCGACGTCTCGTGATCTGGCGGATCGACTCCGGCACGTACGGCTTCGCCCGCTCGGCGTGCTTGTACCACCACGTGCCGGCGATCTCCGGGGACGGCCCGGTGACGGTGACGGCGCGCGCCACCGGCGTCTCACGCGTCACTGCGAGCTCGTTCAACCGCGCGTACTCCGCTGCCGTCGTGCTCACCGTGCCGTGCACCTGCGACGCCGCGGCGCACTCCGCATAGACGGCGCGGTGACGGGCGCTCCACTCGGCGACACCGGGCGTCCGGAGCTCGGTCCCGGCGTCACCGGCGTGTGCGGTCATGGCCAACCGCATCGCCGCGAGCGCCTGTGGTGCGCGCTCGAGACGGAGGAGCGCGTCGGCTGCGCCGATCGCGTCGCCCACCAGGATGGCGTATCCTTGCCCGTCGAGGCGGTCGGCTAGGGCACCGATGCGACGGGCGACGACCGGGACGCGCGCCGCGAGCAGCTCGGTCAGCGTGTACGAATACGTCTCCGGCCAGGTCGGCAAGAGGAGACCCACGTCCACGTTTGCGTCGCCGAGCGCCTTCACGATGTCGTCCCGGCGATACGCCCCGTGCCGGACGACGGTGACCTTGGGCCCGAGGGCGTCGAGGCGTCTATCGTAGTCGAAGAGATCGGTGCGGCCGAAGACGTGCCACTCGACGCGAACGTCGCGGAGCCGCTCCATGACCTCGAGATACGCCTCCGCGCCCTTCGATGCGTAAGCGATCTGCCCGAGTAGTGCGACGCGGAGCACGGGCTTCGTTCGCGCTCCGGCGCGCTCTGCGCGGCCGCCACCCGCGCGGGGTGAAGCGACGGCCCTCGGCGCGTCGACACCGTGAGGAAGGATCTCCAGCTGGACGCCGCCCAGCTCGAGGAGCTCACCGGTGTGCTTCGCGGCGCTCGCTGCGGGGAAGAAGACGCGGTGTGCGCCTGCGAGTAGTGCGCGGAATGCACGCCGGTGCTCCTCGACGAATGCCACCGGATCGGCGGGTATCGGCTCGCCGAGCTTCGCGAAGAGCGCCCGCTGGCAGGCCGCGGTGCGGGCCGCGTCGCAGCGGGACGCGGGACAGCAGAGCGTGTCGGTCCGGACGTCGAGCAGATTGGCGCTCGGACACGCCGGGTAGAAGTCGTGGACGGTGACCACATAGGAGATGTGGCGATCGACGAGGAGCTCCCCGATCGTCAGCGGAAGGAACATCAGGTGATGCACGTGAACCCACCCGATCCGGAAGAGCGAGAGCACCTCCGCCACGGCGGACAGCGCCTCGGCGTGGTCGTGACAGAACCGGCCCGGCAAGCTGCTCAGTGGAAACACGTAGAGCGAGGGCGCGCCGATGTTGCCGTCGATGATCTCGGCCACCTCGACGCTCGCGCCATGTGGGTAGAGGAGCACCGTCCGGGGAGCGCCGACGGCGCGCACGAGATCGCGGACACAGTGCTCGACTCCCCCGGGCTCGTCGGCGAATGGGTTCGCGTGCAGGATGAGGAGCGGCGCGGGCTCGAGATGCGCGGAACGGCGCGTGAGGTTCCGGCGCACGACGTCGTGGACCGCGGCGAGCGGATTTTCGCGCACGAAGGTCGCGACGGAGCGGGCGTAGTCCGGGTGCCGCTCCGCGAGCACCGCGGCGTTCTGTCGCTCGAGCGCGCGCCCCTCGTCTCCGAAGGACGCCTTTCCCGCGTGCCAGACGTACACGTCGTCGGCGAGGACTATCTCGTAGCCCTCCGCCTTCGCGCGCTCGCCGAGGTCGTTCTCTTCGCCGAAGCCCTTGCCGAACCGCTGCTCGTCGAAGAACCCGAGCTTCTCGAGTGCGTCGGCGCGGATGTAGAGGCAGAAGCCATGCGGCGTGACGAGGCCCGGGCGTAGCTTGCGGCTCGAGCGCCGTACCAGCGCGGCCGTTTCCTCGAGCGTCATCCCGAGCGGCAAGGGGTTGTCGACACAGAACTCGGGAACGCTGCAGATCGTCGCGTTGTTCGACAGGGGCGAGCACATGGCGACGCGGGGGCCCGAGTACGCGGCGTCACGGAGGCCCTCGAGGAACCCCTCGGATACCTCGGTGTCGCTGTTGAGCAGGAGCACGTCCCGACCCGCAGCGTGGCGCATCCCGCGATTCGCCGTGCCCACGAACCCGAGGTTCTTCGGGTTCGTGAGCAGCACGGTGCGGTCGTTCTCGCGCGCGAAGGCGTCGAGCTCCTGCACGAGAGCGAGATCCGTGCTCGCGTCGTCCACGATGACCAGCCGGTAATCGCCGGATGCGTGTCGCGCGACGCTCGCGAGGCACGCACGGACCAGGGCGCGCGCATTGTGCACGGGAACGACGATGTCGACGCCAGGCCGCGCCTCGGTGACGACACGCCGCAGCACGCACGCCGCGGCGCCGTCCTTCGATTCGAAGAGACGCTCGACGGAGACGTCCCGGTTCTTCACCCAGCCGGCGAGCACGTCCCGCGCGACGCCCGGCGCGCCGCCGAGAGAGAACGCCGCCCTCGCTCCCGGCTCGAGCTCGGACAGCGCGCGTTCGAGGGTCTCCTTGCCCTCGTCGGTGAGTGGCAGGAACGTCCCCGGCGGCGCGGCGGCGACGTCGCCTCGCGGCGCCTCACCCAGTGCGGGCGCGCCCGGCAAGAGGACGATGGGGCCGACCCGGAACGAGCCGCGGTGGTCGAGCGGATCGAGCCTGAAGCGAGTGACCACGCCCGCGCGCTGCCAGGCTTCGCGCGTCTTCTCTTCCGCTCGGGTCGTCGCGCGATGAAGATCGACGACGTACGCACGATCGAAGCCGTCGGTCGCGATCGAGAACGTCACTGCGGCGCGTTCGGTGAAAGGCTGCCCGTCGCCGCTCTTCCAGTAGAGCTGCGCCTTCGCAGAGGGAGTCGTGGCCTTCGAGCGGAGCCGCAGTACGACGTAGCGATAGCGTGACGTCTCGACCGACACGAGCGGGCTCGTGAGAGACGGATCGGAGCCACGGGAGCCGCTCTCCCCGGGGAGCGCGCCGGTCTTGACGACCTGGTCGTTCGCGCGAAAGTCGTCTCCGTCCCCGGCGCGGAGGACGAACGCGCCGTTGGCGGTCGCCAGGCGCCGCGCGTCGCTACCCGTCTCGACCTGCTGCAAGATCCGCTCGAGCGCGGGAACGTCGAGCTCGGGGCGTACCTCGCGGCGGGCGGTGCGGACGACGTTCAAGAGGTCGCGCGCGGCGCGCCCCGGTCGGAGCGCACGCTCGAAGCGGCTCGCTGCGCCGCGCTCGTCCACCACCTCGAGGAGTGACGGTGCGCGGAGCGGGCCCTTCGGCGTCACCGCGTACTCGGAGAGCAGCTCGACGAGCTTGCCGCGATGCGCGTCGGCGGAGTGATTCGAAAGGACGGCCTCCCGCGCAGCCTTGCCGACCCGCGCCGAGACGGCGGGGTCGAGCGCGTTGGCGACCGCGTCGGCCCAGTCCTGGCGCGTGCGTGCGAGCCAGCCCGTCTTCCCCGGTTCGATCGCGCTCGCCATCTCGCGCACCGGTGTCGCTACCACGGGCGTCGAGAACGAGCCTGCTTCGAAGAACTTGAGCGCGCTCTTGCTGCTCGTGAACTCGTTGACGATCGCCAGGGGCGCCAGGGTGACGTGGCAAGCCGCGTAGGCGAGCGCGAAATCGCGCCAGTGCATGTACGGCAGCCGGACGACGCGCTGCTCTATCTCCGGGTGGCGCCCGCGGAGCTCGAGAAATCCGACGATGAGCAGCCGCACGTCGCGGTACTCGGCGAGCACCGTCTCGATCGCGGGCGCGATGGACGCGAAGTCCTCGTCGTGGGTGTCGGAGCCGGAGAAATAGCCGATGGTCGGCTGGACGCGGAGCGCGCGAGAGAGGCGCGCCGCCCACTTGCCGGCTCTGAGGTAGGCGGGCGGCGCGACGTTCGGATGCACGTGCGCGCGCTTGCCGAGCCTTCGTGCATGCTCCGCGAGCTCCGGCGTGCTGCCGATGAAGGCGTCGCAGGCGTCGAACGTGCGGCGCAGGTTCGTGATCATCTGGCCGTAGCTCGTGGCCCACTCCTCGGGCGAGAAGCGCCGGCGGAACGGCATGAGCCCGTCCATCCGTGGATCGAAGATCAGATCGTCGACGTCGAAGAGCAGGCGTACGCCCACCTTGCGGGCGGCGCGTACAAGCGCATCGACCCGCTCGCCGTACGGCAGCCGGAAGAGCACGACCACGCCGTAGCTCTCGAGAGCCTCGAAGAGGTCCGGGCTCTCGAGGTGAACGACGTCGGCCACCGCGCCGTCGGCGCGCAGCTGCTCACACGCTTGCTGGACGCGGTACCGGTATGGTCCGTCCCAGCGATCGGTGACGTAGAGCGCCCGGAGCGCCGTCATCGCGAGCGGTCGCTGCTCCGGCGTTGGCCAGCGTCCGTCGAGGCAGCGTCCATCAAGGCAGCTCCTCGGTCATCTCGAGCATCGTGCGGCGGAACCCGTGGCGCTCGAAGAGCCGCTGCGCGGCCTCGTTCTGCACGGCGGTCATGAGGACCATGCGCGGCGCGCCTGCCGCCCGGAGCCGCGAGCGCACCTCGTCGAGGAGCGCCGTCGCGACGCCGCCGCGGCGCGCGCCGGCCTCGACGTAGATGTCGTGGAGCGCGCCGTGGGCGTCGAGGAGCGCGTTCCAATCACGCGGCTCGACGCGCGCATAGGCGTAGCCGACCCGCTGCTCGCCCCGCGTCGCGACGAGGAGGACGGTCGCGGTGTCGGCGAGCTGGCTCTCGAAGTAGCGCTTGTAGCCCCGCTCAACGCCCTCCACGAGCAGGAAGCGCTTCGGATCGACGTCGTTGTGATAGCGCACCAGGGCGGCTGCCATCCGGCCCACGTCGTCGAGGTCTTCGACGCGCATGCTCTTCACGACGACGGGCTCCTCCATCGGGCGCGAATGTAGCACTTTCCCGGAAATTACCAGAGAAGAGCGCGGTCGCGCGCGCCGATCTATGCTCGGCCCGGATGCCCGATCACGACGATGTTCCAAGGCCACCGATGACGCCACGACGGCGGCGGCTTCTCACCGCCGGCATGTACGCGGGCATCGCGCTGGTCCTCGTCCCGTTCGTGGTCGCCGCGGTGAGCATCGCGATCACGTCGCGCGTGCCGGAGGGCCTGCGCGGCGCGACCCACGTGCCAGCGCTCAAGGAGCGCGTCGCGTTCGCGCTCGGCAGCGCGTCACTCTCCGCGCTCCTCGCGCCGGTGGGCGTGCTCCTGGCCGTCTCATCGGGTGTGTCCCTGGCCGAGGAGCGACGTCGCGAGACCCGCGCCGCCTCGCCACGTCACAACACGGACTAGTTCCGTTGCGAAACTACGCGAGCCCAGCAAGCCCGCGAAGCGGCGAGGGGAGCAGTTCGCCGCGAGCGAAGCGAGCCCGCGAAGCGGCGGGGGGAGCAGTTCGCCGCGAGCGAAGCGAGCCCGCGAAGCGGCGGGGGGAGCAGTTCGCCGCGAGCGAAGCGAGCCCGCGAAGCGGCGGGGGGAGCAGTTCGCCGAAGGCGAAGCTGCGGGGGGCCAAGGCCC
>DATAZL010000007.1:0-3527 GCA_036272055.1 Polyangiaceae bacterium
CGAGCCACAGGGACGCCACGCTGACACAAAGGCCGAGAGAGAGGAGCAGCTTCCGAGCCGACCGGCTTAGTCCGCGGGAGGGCGTCGCCGCCGTATCGGGAGGGAGTCCCTGGACCATGCTCAGCCTTCAGACTCCCTTTAGGGCCCGCGCAGAAATAATGGAACGGAACGATGATGGAAGCGCATGGAAACGCGATGGAAATGAACCGCGTAGTCTATTGCGTGCTCGATGGTCATTGACGCGGGACGAGTCGAAGAGATCCGTGTGAAACATGACGCGCTTGCGCCGGTGTTGGACGAGCGCAGGCTGCGGCTGTGGGCGGCATCGGAGGCGAAGGCGTTGGGCCGCGGCGGCATCGCCGCGGTGACGGCCGCGACGGGCATCCGGGGCAAGCGCATTGCGATTGGGATCCGAGAACTCGTGGAGTTGGAAGAGGAGCCCCCCACGCTTCCGGCACGACGGCAGCGCATTCGGCGACGAGGTGCGGGTCGCAAGGCACTGGCCGCGGCGGACGCCACGCTCTGGTCCGATCTGGAGGCCCTGTTGGATCCAGTGACGCGCGGGGATCCGGAGTCGCCGTTGCGCTGGACGTCCAAGGGTACGCGGGCTCTGGCCGAGCAGCTGCGGGAGAGTGGCCACCGAGTCAGCGCGCGCACCGTAGCGAAGTTGCTCCACGAGCACGGCTACAGTTTGCAGGGGACCCGCAAGACCATCGAGGGGCGACAGCACCCCGATCGCAACGCTCAGTTCGAACACATCAACCGGCAGACCAAGGCGTTCCACGCCGCTGGGCACCCCGTCATCTCGGTGGACACGAAGAAGAAGGAGCTGGTCGGCGAGTTCGCCAACAAGGGGCGCGAGTGGCAGCCCGCCGGCGAACCGACGAAGGTTCAGGTCCACGACTTTCCAAGCGATGCCGTCGGCAAGGCGATCCCCTACGGCGTTTACGACGTGGGACGCAATGAGGGCTGGGTCAGCGTGGGGGTCGACCATGACACGGCCGCTTTTGCCGTCGCGAGCATCCGGGCCTGGTGGAACACCATGGGCAAGCGAGCCTATGGCAGCGCGCGCGAACTCTACATCGTCGCCGACGCCGGTGGCAGCAATGCCTACCGCAACCGGCTCTGGAAGGCCGAGTTGCAGAAGTTCGCGGACGACGCGGGCCTGGAGCTGAGCATCAGCCACATGCCGCCGGGGACCAGCAAGTGGAACAAGATCGAGCACCGGCTCTTCTCGCATATTTCGCAGAACTGGCGCGGTCGGCCGCTCGTCGACCACGAGACGATCGTGAGCTTGATCGCGAATACGACGACCGCCACGGGCCTTAAGGTCAAAGCCAGGCTCGACCGCCGCCAATATCGGACCAAAGTGAAGGTCCCGAATGCAGTCATGCGAGCTCTCGCGATCGTCCCGCGTCGGTTCCACGGAGAGTGGAACTATAAGATCAACTCGCGCGATCATGCGTAGTCACGGCATCCTTTATTTCTGCGCGCGCCCTAACACTACTGCCGGAAACTTCAGGCTAGGCGGGCGAAGCGAGCGACATGAACGCGAGCTGGGGGATGGAGCTGGTGGCAGAGAGGGCAGCGAGGGAGCCAACGAGCGAGGCATCGAGCAATGGCCAGACGTGCGGTGATGAAGGAGTCGGCGAAGTGGCGTTCAGGCCGCGGCCCCGAGCGAATCAGAGGTACGCGCCCGTCGCGCCGAGGGGGGAAAAGTCCGTGCGCGCTCCGCTACGACGAACGCGTAGCAGCAGAGCACGACGGACACGTGGTGATGCCAGCCTTGGAACGAGCGCCCTTCGAAGTGGTCGAGCCCAAGCTCGCCTTTGAGGTCTTCGTACATGCGCTCGATGCGCCAGCGCTCTTTGATGACGCGGATAATCTGCTTCTTGGTCATCCGACGTGGCAGCGTCGTGAGGAAGAATTTGGTCGGCTTGGACTCGTCGTCGGGCCACTCGACGATGGCCCACATCGGCTCGTGCTCATCGATGGCAAATCTGTCGTCGCCCGCGGTTCGGACGCGAACGAAGAGAAACTTCGAGGTGAGGGCCCGCTTGGACCCTTCACGCCAGGTAAATCGCCGGAACGCCGGGTGGCCCCGCTGCTGGGCGAGTTCGATGAGCGAAAGAGCGCGACCGCCGGATCGTTCTCGTGCGTCGAGCATGACGACGTGGGTACGACTCTGAACCTGCACCGCGAAGTCGAAGCCGAGAACGCGCACGGTGTTGCGGAACTCCGCGGAGCCGCCATACGCCGCGTCGGCCAGAATGATCTCGCCGGGAATCGACGCCGATGCCGCGCGGGCGATCATGGCGAGTGCGAGGTCGATATTGCTCCGGAACTGCACGTCGTCGGGGATTCGAGCCTCCTCGCGCCGAGCGGCGTCATCGGCCCAGCAGCGCGGCAGGTAGAGCTCGAAGTCGAGCGGTACATGCTCGGTCCGTGTCGCGACCGCGAGGCTCACGCCGATCTGGCAGTTGGTCACCTTGCCGGCCGTGCCCGTGTATTGTCGTTGGACACCGACCGAATGCTTGCCCTGCTTGGGGAAGCCCGTGTCGTCGACGATCCAGGTGGAGATCGGCTCGCGCTTCGAGAGCGCCTCGATGGCGTAGCGCGCGCTCTCCAGGCGCACCGCGCGGTCATCCCATTCGCTGCGCGACAGGAAGTGGAGCAACTTGTCGTGCGCGTTCTTCGCACGCTCCGGATCTCCGCAAGCACGAGCAGCAATCGGCTCGGTGCTCTTCCGCTCGCCGTCTCCGAGGATGCCGAAGGCGTACATCGCGAACGACTCCCGCTTGCGTCGATCCTTCAGATGCTCGCCGATACGGGCAAAGTACCCGTCGAGCCGCGCCGCCGCCGCGCCATCCACTTCGTAGGCCATGTCCGACCTCTCGCATGAGAAGCCGCACATGGAAAAGTTTCCGGCAGTAGTGCTAGGCCGACGCGACTACGCCATCGCGGTCTGCCTCCTCGTGCTCGCGCTACGCGCCGGCGAGGTCGCCGCCATCACCCTCGATGACATCGACTGGCGCGCCGGGACCCTCGTCATACGTGCAGGCAAGACCCGACGCGGGACCCGTTTGCCGTTGCCGGCGCAGGTCGCGGTGGCGCTTGCGGACTACCTGCGACGCGGACGACCCAAGACCACCGAGCGGGCGGTGTTCGTGCATCACCGCGCGCCGCGGGGGGCCCGCGGTGAAGCGTCCTTGATCCGCGTCGCCGTGCGCCGCGCGTACGCACGCGCGGGCCTTGATCCGCGCTTGACGGGGACGCATGTCCTACGCCACACGGCGGCGTCGCGCCTCCTGCGGACCGGCGCGTCGATGAAGGAGATCGCCGATGTGCTGCGCCATCGCAGTCTCGATACGAGCGCGATCTACGCCAAGGTCGATCGGACCGCACTCCAGGGCGTCGCCCTCGCCTGGCCCGAGGTGCAGCCATGAGCCTTCCGCCGACCATGCTGGACCTCGTCGAGGAGTACCTCGTCTCCCGGCGCAGTCTCGGCTACGCGTTGCGCATCGAGG
>DATAZL010000008.1:0-155238 GCA_036272055.1 Polyangiaceae bacterium
GGGGCTAAGGCCCCCCGTACCTACGCGTGTGCGTACGCGCGATCGACGCCCGCGAGAAGCGTCTCGTTCTCGATACGATCCTCGAAGCGCTCGCCGTTGATGAAGAGCACCGGCGTCCCGATGATGCCGCTCCGCGCGGCGGTGGCGTCCAGATCTCGGACCACGGCGGCAAACTTGCGGTCGATGAGCGCCTGACGGCACTTCTCGGTGTCGAGGCCGCACGCCTTTGCGTATCCGACGAGCTGCTCGAGCTCGTGCTCCCCGGCGTGCGTGAAGAGCGCGCGGTGCATCTCCCAGAAATGCCCCTCCGACGCGGCGAACTCCGACACCTCGGCCGCCTGCTTGGCGAAGCCGTTCGACGACCGCGACACGTGGCGGAAGACGAAACGTAGCGAGCCCTTCCGCGCGAGCCGCACGCTCTCGATGACGGGGAAGGCCTTCACGCAGTACGGACACTCGAAATCCCCGTACTCGACGAGCGTGACACGCGCGTCTTCCGGGCCCTCGATATGGTCGCTCGACGTGACGGGAGTCGGTTTCACGCGCGTGAACGTAGCGTACACATGCCAAATTGCAAAGTGACGACCCCGATGCTTGTGGCACGTCGGGTCGTCGCGTAGCGTCCGCCGGCCGAGCCGTGCCGGGAGCGCGGCGGCGCGGCGGTACGCGCGCGCACTCGGCGTACAGAAACCTTTTTCGTGTTCGATAGACTGGGTCTTTTTGCTTATCGCCGGCGCCGGCTCGTCCTCGCGGTCGTGGGGGTCTGGTTCGCCTGTGCCCTCGCGCTTCTGGTGCGGGGAGGACGTCTCTCGACCGGGCTGATCCATGGGCTGGAAGCCGAGCGCGCGGGAGCGCTGGCCGATGCGATCACCGGACACGCGTCCGACACGACGTTCGTCGCGATCTTCCGCTCCCCGATGGCGCGCCCCGGCGAGAAAGCATTCGACGACGCCGTGGAGCGCGCCCTCGCGCCGCTCCGGCAAGACGCGCGCGTCGGTGCCATCACGACCGCGGCGGACCTGGGCCCGCTCGGTGACGCCATGACGAACAGGGACGCGCGCGCGGCCTTCGCCGTCGTGTCGGTGCGCGGCGAGTTCGGCGACGCGGCGCACGAGTATCCCGCGCTCCGGGCGAAGCTACGGTCCGACACCCTGACGGTCACCTGTACCGGCACCCTTTCGTTCACCGACGACCTCGATCGCGTCCTCGAAGAAGACCTGATCCACGCCGAGCTCATCTCGCTGCCGATCTGCATCCTGCTCTTGCTCGCCGTGTTCCGCTCGGTGGTCGCGGCGCTCGTCCCGGTCGGCGTGGGCGCGCTGTCCGTCGCGAGCGGCATCGCGGCGGTCATGGTGCTCTCGCACTACATCGAGATCGCGCAGTACACGCTCAACATGTGCTCGCTCATCGGGCTCGGCGTCGCGATCGACTATTCGCTCTTCATCGTCAGCCGGTATCGTGAGGAGCTCGCCGCGGGCGCGGACTACGAGAAGGCGCTCCGCAAGGCGACGGGTACGGCGGGTCGCGTCGTCGTGTTCTCGGGCTTCGCAGTGACGACGGGGCTCGCCGGGCTCCTTCTCTTTCCGCGCTCGTACCTGCTCTCGATGGGGCTCGGCGGCGCCATCGTCGTCGGCTTCGCCGTCGTGTTCGCGCTGACGTTCCTGCCGGCGCTCCTCGCGGTTCTCGGGCCGGCCATCGATCGAGGACGGCTCCCTTGGACGCGTACCCGGCCTCAGGGGACGCTCTTCCGGGTGCTCGCCGAGTGGGCCATGCGCCGCCCGCTCCTCGTGCTCGTCCCGGCACTGGCGTGCCTGGTCTACGCGGGGTTGCCGTTCTTCCGGCTTCAGATCGCGGCACCCGACGTCCGTGTCCTTCCGCTCGATACCGAGGCCCGCGCCGGTTACGAGCTCCTGCGAAAAGCATTTCCGGAGCAGGCCGAGAATCACATCACCGCCGTCGTCGATTTTCCGTCGAGCCCCGCCCTCACGCCGGCCCGCATCGAGGCGCTCTACGATTTCGTGAAGCGCGTGCAGGCAATGCCGTCGGTGGGAAAGGTGAGGGGGCTCATCGACCCGAGCGAACCCGTCCCGAAGGAAGCCCTGGCGTCGGTGCTGCTCGCGCCGTCACCCGAGACGGCGCCCGCGGTGGAGCTCGTGAAGCGTCTCACGGTGGGCGCGCACGCCGTCTCGTTCGACGTGACCACTCCGGCGCTGCCCGACAGCGTGCGAGCGCAGGAGCTCGTGCGCGCACTCCGCAAGGACCGGCGGGTGGGCGACGGCACCCTCGTCGTCGGTGGCGACACGGCGAACAACGTCGATTCCGCGGAGTTCCTCTCCGTGCGGGCGCCGCACCTGATCGCGCTCGTCGTGGCCATCACGTGCCTCGTCCTCTTCGTCTCGCTCGGGTCCGTGCTCTTGCCGCTCAAGGCGGTGCTCATGAACTTCCTGTCCATCACCGCGTCGTTCGGCGCGCTGGTATGGGTCTTCCAGGAGGGGCACCTCTTCGTGAGCGAGCCGCGGCCGCTCGATCCGTCGCTCCCCGTGCTCCTGTTCTGTGCGCTCTTCGGTCTGTCGATGGACTACGAGGTGCTCATGCTCATGCGCATGAAAGAGGCGTACGAGCAGACCGGAGACAATCGCCGCGCCGTCGTGGACGGCCTCGAGAAGAGCGCCGGGCTCATCACGAGCGCGGCCGCGATCATGGTCAGCGTGTTCGGCGCGTTCGCGTTCTCGCGGATCGTCGTGATCCAGGCGGTCGGGTTCGGCATGGCCCTCGCCGTCGCGATCGACGCGACGATCGTGCGCGCGCTCATCGTTCCGACGACGATGCGGCTCCTCGGGAACCTCAACTGGTGGGCGCCGCGCTCCGTCGTCACGTTCCTGAAATCGCTCGGCCTCGATACGACGCACTGACCGGTGCGGGTCGCTCTACACGACGCCGAGCGCGCGCAGCGATGGGAGCCGTTTCTTGGCGAACTCCGCGGCCTCGACGGCGAGGTGCTGCAGGTTCTGCTCGGCCGTCTCGAGTCGCTTGCCGTCGGCGATGACGCGCTGACCCTGTGCGTAGAGCGTCGCCCAGCCGAACCGCGCCCACTCGAGCGGCTCCTTCTTGCCGTCGAGGAGCGCGAGCAGGAAGAGCTGTTCCATCCGGTTCATGCCGATGCCGCCGCCGGTGACGGGGCTCGCGACGTGATTGACGTCGGTGCTCCCGCGCGCGCGCAGGATGAGATTCCGGTTGAGACGGTCGGTCGATGGGCGGGCACGGGCGGTCGTCTCTTCGGATTGCACGACGGCGAGGTCGCCCTTGCCGACGAGGATGAGCATCGCCTGCGCGAGCTGGGCGAAGGTGATGTCGCGGTGCCGCACCGATTGCTCGAGGGCGCCGATCGTCCGGGGCGTGAAATCGCGCAGGATGTCGAGGAGCGGGCGGTACACGGCCTCGCTGAGGCCGACCTCGCCGAGTGCGCCCTTGGTCTTCAGCGCGACGTCCCCGGGGTCGTGGATGAGCTGCACCCGCTCGGCGCGCAGCGCCTCCCCCTGGTCGAGCGTGGAGAGACGGCGAGCGCCCTTCACCCAGTAGTCGCTCCGGAAAGCACGGTTCACCATCAGGTCGCGGACCGACTCGCGGAAACCGGGGTCCGGCACGTCGCGGAGCAACGCTTGCTGCTCCTTGGTGAGGTTCAGGTTGTCGATGTGATCGTTGTGGGTCGCCGAGCAGGCGTACTCGACCTTCCCCGCCGACAGCCACTCGGCCATCGTCGAGAACGGCATCGGCATCCAGTCGCGGTTGAAGTACTCGTGCGCGAGGTAGCTCCGGCTCTGACCCTTGATGAGGTCGAGGCGATCGCCCATGCCGGGGTTCATCTGCGCGTACTTCGGGTTCGTCGCGAAGAGCTTCTCGATGAACTCGAGCGCGGCGTCGACCCGCGACGCGGTGCCGCGGCCCGGCGCGGCCATGACCTCGGCGTGCTCGGCCATCAGGTGCCGCACCGGGAGCATCGCGGCCCAGCCGGGAAGCGTGTTGTAGCTCACGTAGAGCACGCCACCGACGCGGAGCTTTCGCCGGATGAAGTCCACGATGATGCCGCGGTTCTCGTCGGACACCCAGCTCCAGATCCCGTGGAGCCCGATGTAGTCGAAGTCCGGCAAATCGGGCCGCGCGCAGAACTCGGCGAAGGCCGCGTCGTGCAGCGCCGCGCCGCTGCCGGACGCCCCGGCGAGCTCCTGGGCGAAGGCGGCGTGGGACGGGTTGAAGTCGGTCCCGTGCCATTCGGTGGCGGAAGCCGCGGCGTGCAGGTTCACGCTCATCCCCTGTCCGAACCCCAGCTCGCACGCGGTCCGCATCACCGGGAGCGCGAGGCCGGCGTTCAGGAACGGGAGCCGCGCGCGCACCGGGTTCAGCGCCGAGTAATAGCCGTAGGTGTAGCCGATGTCCGCGACGTAGCCCGAGGTCCAGTCACTCACGGAAAGCTCCCTTTGAAACGCGGTGCGATATCCGCCCCCCTCGAGAACGGCGGTACTTTCCGGGTGTTAAGGGCGAATCAGCCGGACTCGGGCGTCCGCGCGCTCGCGAACGCGGGCGTCTCCTCGCTCGGGGCGGGGGAGAGCGCGCGGCAGAGCACGTCGAAGGCGTCCTTCGGGCTGTCGGCGAACTGAAACAGCGATAGATCCGTCGCGTCGATCATGCCGTGCCGGACTAGCGCGCCGAAGTTCACGATCTCGTTCCAGTACTCGGGGCCGTAGAGCAAGACGGGGATCTTCCGCTCGAGCTTGCGGGTCTGGGCGAGCGTGAGGATCTCCATCAGCTCGTCGAGCGTGCCGAAGCCGCCGGGGAAGACGACGAGCGCGCGCGCGAGCTGGGCGAACCAGAGCTTTCGCATGAAGAAGTAGTGAAACTCGAACGAGAGCTCGGGCGTGATGTACGGATTCGGTCGTTGCTCGCGCGGGAGACCGATGTTGAGACCGATGGTCTTGCCGCCGGCGTCGTGGGCGCCGCGGTTCGCGGCCTCCATGATGCCGCCACCGCCGCCCGAGCAGACGATGTAGTGGTTCGCGCCGGTAGGGAGCGCCGCCGACCACACCGTGATGAGGCGCGAGAGCTCGCGAGCGTCGTCGTAGTAGCGGCCGAGTGGGCCATTCTCGGCGAGGCGCGCCGAGCCGAAGAAGACGATCGTGTCGCTCACCCGCTCGCGGGCGAACGCGCCGAGCGGCTCGAGGTACTCCGACAGGATCCGGAGCGGTCGCGCCGCGTCACTGTCGATGAACTCCTCGTTCTTGTACGCGAGCGGCCGATGGCCGGAGCTTGTCGTGTCTTTCATCACGTCACCCTGCTCGCACGAAGTCGATGAAGCCGCGCTCGACGTCGGTGTGGACGAGCTCGACGCGGATGCGATCCCCGACGTCGACGCCACCCTCGCCGTGGACCAGGCGTCCCTCGACGACGGGGTGCTCGACGCGCACCCAGGTGCCCTTCGACGACGCTCCGGTCACGATGCCCTCGAAACGCTGGCCGATGCGAGAGCTGAGGAGCAGTGCCGCGGCCGACTTGCGGACCTGCCGCTCGACCTTGGAGGCGTTGTCCTCTTGCTCGGTGCAGTGACGGGCGAGAGCGGCGAGCTCCTTCTCGTCGTAGGGCGGGCGATTGCCGCCGAGCGCGGCCTTGAGCAGCCGCTGGGCGATGAGATCCGGGAAACGACGGTTGGGCGCGGTCGAGTGCGTGTAGTCGCGCACCGCGAGCCCGAAGTGCCCCTCGGCGCGCTTGCCCGGATACTCGACGTCGTACTCGCCGCGGCCAAGCAGCTTGACCACCGAGAGAGACAGATCCGGGAACGTCTCCAGGCGCGCTTCGCGCTGGCGCATGAGGAACGCCTCGAGAGCGCGAGCATCCGGCGCGCCGGGGAGCTTCTCGCCGCGCTCGGCCGCGAGATCGACGAGGCGGGCCCAGCGCTCCGGCGACTTCAGGACACGCCGGAGCGACGGGAAGCCCGCCTTGTCGAGGAAGCGTGCCGTCACGCCGTTCGCCGCGACCATGAGCTCCTCGATGAGCTCGCGGGCGCGGTTTCGCTCGTCTTGCCGCATGTCGGAGATGGCATCGCCGTCCCAGATCGCGCGCGGCTCGACGCTGTCGAGCTCGAGCGCGCCGTGCTCGTGGCGACGGCCCTTCATCGACTGCGCGACGCGATCCTGGAGCCGCAGCACGGCGGCGAGGCCCGACACCGCTGCGATGCGCGGCGGCTCGACGCCCTTGCCGTCGAGCCACGCGGCGACCGAGTCGTAGGCGAGCTTCGCGCGATTCTCGACCTTGGCCCGGTACACGCCGGAGTCTTCCACGCTGCCGTCTCCCGCGACGACCATCTCGATGACGATGGCGAGCCGCTCCTCGCCCTGGTTCAGGCTCGTCAGATCCGTCGAGAACTTCTCGGGGAGCATCGGGAAGATCTCCGCCGCGGTGTACACGGACGTCGTGTTCGTCTCGGCGTGCTGATCGACGGGGGAGCGCCGCTCGACGAGCGCGTCGACGTCTGCCACCGCGACGTAGACGCGGACCTTCCCGCCGCCGAGATCGTCCGCGGCGCTCAGCTGGTCGAGGTCGCGCGAGTCGTCGTTGTCGATCGACGCCCAGAGGAGCGCGCGAAGGTCACGGACGGCGGCCTCTCCGGGCTTCGCCTCCGTCGCGGGGTGCTTCGTCGCGTCGGTCTGGTCGAGGGCAGGGCGCGAGAACTCCGGCGAGAGTCCGCGCTGTCGCATCGCGCGGCGCGCGATGTCGCGCAGAGTCGCGCGAGAGCCTGCGTGGGAGTTCGGGCGACCGGGTTCGTCTTGTCTCGACATGGGTGCGCGCGCGAATCGTGGATGATCCGCGCGCGCTGTCATGCCACAGGGCGCCCGAGCCGGCGCCGAAAACAGCTCAGAACTTATAGCCGCCGTTGACGAACAGCTGGAAATTCGTGACGTCGGACACGATCTGGACGCGCGCGTCGCCACCGACGAGCCAGTTCTCGGTGATGGGGTAGAAGACCGCGACACCCGGCCATGCAGCGAACTTCGTGTCGCTCCCGCTGCCGCCACAGATGCCCTGGAAGCACACCGAAGAGACGGAGAAGAAGTCCGGGCCGAGGCCGAGGTACGGCCGCACGATCACCGGATCGAGATAGAAATCGTAACCGCCCTCGACACCAAGGACGAACGAGGAAACGTGGTCTGCGCCGAAGTGATAGACGAACGTGCCGCCGACGTAGACGTTCATCGGCAGCGTGTAGCCGCCGCGTACGCCGAGGCCGACGCCGACGACGTCCTTGAAGCCGTAGCCGAGCATCGCGCCCGCCTGCCAGTGCTCGGCAGTCGGCGAAGTGGCCATGTCGGCCATTGCCGGGACGGCGATTGCGGACGCAAGTGCGACACCAAAAAGGAACGGCGCTTTCTTCATCGATATTTCCCTGAGTGGCCTTTCGGCGGGCCGGACGGAATCGTTCGCGGGTAAGTACGTCAGAGTCGCACCTGTGATCCCGAAAAAAGCGCCATGTCCGGAGCAGAAATGGCGAAGGGGCCACTCACCGCGGGGGTGAGCAGCCCCATCACTGGACTGCGTTCTGAGCTACGCGACGATCAGCTGCAGCCGGGGACCGCTCCCGTTGCCGGGAAGAAGTACGCCTCTGCCATGCACATCTCGTTGTTCTCGGCGGAGGTGCCCACGGTGACGAGCGACGCACGGTCGTTCTGGTACGTGCAACTGTAGTGGAACTTCTCCCCCGACTGGAAGTTGAGGAAGGGGGCCGCCTGCCAGACGTGGGCCTGGGGGTTGTCCCAGTTCGTCGTGCGCACGAGCTCTTCACCCAGCATGCCGTTTGCGAGCTTGCGGTTGATGACGGCGAGGATGCCGCGCTTGTGCGTGTGCGTCTGCATGATGAAGTAGTTCGCGCCGGCTGCCGGAGTGCAGTCACCGCCGACCGTCTGCATCCCGTTCGGCGGGATCGCGATCTGGGTGTTGAAGCTCACCTGCGCGTCCGCCTTCTGGTACATCGCGGTCGTCACCTTGTTCACGTTCAGGATGATGTGAGCCTGGATCACATCGGTCCCCGTGTTGATGTAGTGCATGTCGAACGTGATCTTCTCGCTCGGCGTGAGCTCCATCGCGACGCCGTCGGGGAAGTGCAGATGCGAGCGCGGTGAACCCTGCGTGTAGAGCCACTGCGTCCCACCGAAGCCCGCCGTGCAACCGAAGTTGACGAGCGTGCCGTTCGGCGTGGTGTCGGTGTCTGCGCGGTAGAGGATGAAGTGATGGCTTCCCGCCGACATCTGAGCGTCCCACTCGCCGACGGGGAACGTCGCGGTGTTCGGCGTGGTGGCGTGGAAGCAGTTGAACACCTCTTGACCCGGGCTGAGGGTGAACGTGGTCGTCTTGATCTGGAAACCGACGTCCGCCGACGCGGGCGGGATCAGGTTACCCATCGCGTCGAGGTTTCCCGTCGGCGTCCAGGTGTCGCCGCTCGCGCCGGCTGCGCCCGCCGTGCCGGCACCCGCAGCGCCGGGTGCACCGGCAACGCCGGTCGTGCCGCCGCTCGACGAGACGACCGGAGCTCCACCAGCGCCGGTCGGAATGCCACCAGCGCCGAGCACTGGAGCGCCGCCTGCGCCTGGAAGGCCGCCCTGGCCGACCGTCGTGGCACCTGCCTGACCGGTCGGACCGACCGGCGTCGCGCCCGTGCCGGGAGGCGTCGTCACCGCGGGAGCGCCGCCCGCTCCGGGGAGGCCGACGACCGAGCCGCCAGCGCCCAGGGCCGGATTCTGATCACCATCGCCCGAACTTCCACCACATCCGACCAACAGAGCGGTCGCAGAGAAAGACAGAGCCAAACCGCTCACGAATGAATTCAACTGGGCCATGGGAAAACCTCCGACGCGTTCGATACCCCCGTCATCGACGCCTCTGACGTCGCAACGGATAACACAATCTTCATGCACCGACGAGCAGATCGCCATTGATATTTTAGCGCGCGCAACTCGGTGCAGAGTGTTCGAACAATGCGCACTACCCCGATGCGACAGCGCTTTCTCTTTGCGCGTTCACTACGACCAACACAGCGCATGACGATGAGATGGCTTCGTCGCTCGCCGTATCGAGAGTGTGTGAGTCGCGCAGCAGGACGAAAGTTTCGCTCTTGCGGTGATGCCGTCGAGTGTGGCGGAAGCGCAGCGTCGGGCCGGATCCGGCCCGGAAACGCCGCCGGTATCGTTTGCTAGAGTCTTTCGGTCATGCTTCAAGACCCACCCATGGAATCCGCTCCGCAGAAATTCGATGCGTACGCCGACCAGTACCGCACGCTGATGGACGCGAGCATCCAGGACAGCGGTGAAAGCGCGGAGTACTTCGCACAGTACAAGCTGAAGTGCCTGCTCAGACTCGGCGCGCCGGTGACGGAGCCAGTGGTCGACTTCGGTTGCGGCACCGGGAGCCTTACGGAGCAACTCCTGCGGGATTTCCGTGACGTGACGGCATACGAACCGTCGAGCCAGAGCCTCGAGCACGCGCGCCGGCGAGCGCCGGGAGCGACGTGCGTTTCGACCGAAGAAGAGCTCGCCGAGGGGCGCTTCGCGACCGCCGTTTGCTCCGGAGTCTTGCATCATGTCCCCCCGTCGGAGCGGCGATCGCTGCTCTCGCGGCTTCGGACGAAGCTCCGTCCCGGTGGACGTCTCTTCGTCTTCGAGCACAATCCGCTGAACCCGCTCACCCGGCGCGCCGTCGCGATGTGCCCCTTCGACGACGACGCGGTGCTCCTCTGGCCCTGGCAGCTCCGGCCGCTCTTCCGCAGCGCTGGCTTCGTGGTCGAGCGAGTCGATTACATCGTCTTCTTCCCACGCTTGCTCGCGAAGTTGCGCCCGCTGGAGCCGCATCTCCGCCGCGTCGCGCTCGGCGCGCAGACGCTCAGCGTCGTGTCGAATCCCGGCTGAGGAAGCTGCACTTATCCGTTCGGACTCGAACGCCTTCCCGCGGTCGTCGCCGGATCGCCGCAGTGCCGCGCGGATATTATCGTGCTGGATAATTCTGACCGAGAGTCGTCTTTTGCGCTCAGGCCGGATCCTTGCCGCTCGGGTCAACGTTCTGGCGGACTGGGGTACAGCATCCAGGCCATTTTTCGATGAATACCGAAGATTCCGTGAGCGCTTCTCACAGCTCGTTCGCGGGTCCTCGATTTGTCATAACCCGATCAGTCGGGCGGGTAGTTGGACGATGAAAGGGCCGAACATGTATTCGAACGGTAAGCGCGAGCGCTCAGGGACACGCGGTGGACGGATTTTGAATGCGGTGCGCGGTGCGCGCTGGCGCGCGCTGATCTTCGGAGCTCTCACGGTCGCAGCGTGCTCCTCGGGCACCTCCAGCAAGCCGGGTGACACGAGCAACAACGTCATCCCGACCAACTGTGGCAACGGGACGCTCGACCCCGGTGAGCAGTGCGACGCCTCGCTGATGACCACGGGCGCGACATGCTCGAGCGCCACGATGGGCGCCATGGCGTCGGGCGCGCTCGGCTGCACGAACCAATGCACCTTTGACCTGAGCGGGTGCACTTCTGCCGTCAGCGGCGCTGGTGGCACGCCCGGAGCGGGTAACGTCGGCCAAGCCGGCACGCCAATCGGCCAGGCCGGTACGCCCATCACGATGCCCGGCACCGGAGGCATGGGCACCGACATTCCGCCGATCGGCGATGGCGGCACGAGTGGTGGCGGCACGGCCGGTGCGACGGGTTCCGGCGGCACGCCGATCATGGGCTCCGGCGACCCGAAGCTTCCTGCCGCTCCGGCGGATTGTCCGCAGATCAAGACGGGCACCATCCAGGTCATGGGACAGAGCGTGACGATCTCGGCAGGCGTGAAAACGGCCGGTCAGCACGGCTCGGTGATGCTCTACTGGCACGGCACGGGGAGCTCCGCGGCGGAAGTTGCGTTGCTCGGCGGCGCGGTCCAGGAGATCGTGGCCGGCGGTGGTGTCGTCGCGTCGTTCTCGACGTCGCTCGCCACCGGGACGAACACCGGAGACGCCGTCTGGTACACGGACGACTTCAAGATGGCGGACGTGATCGTGGCCTGCGCCGCTGCGCAGCTCGATATCGACCCGCACAAGATCTACACGGCCGGGTGCAGCGCCGGCGGCCTCCAGGCCGGCGCAATGGTGTACTCGCGCGCGAGCTACCTCGCGGCCGCGATGCCGAACTCCGGCGGCGCCATCCTGCCCTTCCCGAAGGACGACATGACCCACGTGCCGTCGCTCATCACCGCCCACGGCGGGACGAGCGACATGGTCGTCATCGCCTTCTCGACGACGAGCAAGAACGAGTGCATGCAGGTGAAGAGCGCAGGCGGCATCGCGGTCGATTGTGACCACGGTGGTGGCCACTGCCAGGCACCTGCCGCGCTCATCGCGTCGCAGTGGCAGTTCTGCAAGGATCACCCCTACGGCGTGAATCCCGATCCGTACGCCGGCGGCCTTCCGTCGAGCTTCCCGATGTACTGCACGCAGTACTGAGCCCGGTATCCGTCACCGGCTTCGCGGCCGCCGTCTTGCGCACGAGAGCGCGACGGCGGCTGCGATCATTTCGAGGGTACGCGACGGCGGAGCATCCGCCGGCGAGGTGCGACAGCCGCAACCGCTGCCGGCGCCCGACGTCGCGGTCGCGCCGTCGGAGGCGTCTCCCAGGTCGCTGCGCGGGCCCGCGTCGACGCCCCGCGCCCCCGCGGTGCCGTCGTGCACGCCGCCGTTCGACGTCGCGCCGGCATTCGACGTCGTGCCGCCGTTCGACGTCGCGCCGCCGCTGGGCGCTGCTCCGCCGTCGGTGTCGACTGGCGTGGTGCAGCTGTGGAGCATGTTCACCTCGTCCATGCCGGCGGGACGCACCCCGTAGAGCGGCGCCGGACAACCGTGCTCGAGCGCGCCGAGATCCGGCGCCGCGCCCGTGAAGCCGTCGTCGATGCCGGGCAGCACGACGCCGTGGTCGATGGCGTTGGAGCCGTCGGCGAGCGCGACGTCGGGAGCCGGCAGCGTCGTCTCGTAGGTTGCCGGAGGGACGAGCCCGCTCGCGAAGATCGGCGTCGTGAGCAGAATGCCGTGAGGCTCGAACACCGGCTGAAGCGAGCGCGCCATCGCAAAGCTCGTGACCTTCTGGTAGCCCGAGCCGGCGAAGTCGTAGTCGAAGATGCCGTCGGGGTAATAGCCGTCGTAGTCGAACGTGCCGTCGTCGATCGGGCTCGTCCAGTCCAGGGTGCGACCGCTCGCCGCGGGCGCCGACACGAACAGGTTGTTCTCGAGGACGAAGTGATGGCTCGTGTCGCTCGTATGGTCGGCGAGCGCGTTCACCGGGCTCACGAAAGTATTGTGGTACACCAGCACCCCACTCGGCTCCTCCGGAGGCGAGCCGCCGAGGGCGTGGAACTTCATCTGCTCGTTGGCGACGTTTCACGACGACGTTCCGGATCGCGTACGCCGGTCCGCCGAAGATCGGCTGGAAGCTCAGCGTCGCGTAGGTGTTGGTGAAGCGGTTCTCGAAGCAGCGGACGTTCCCCTCGCTCCCGTCGAGCTCGACCCCGTTGTCGTAGGCGGAGAGCACCTCATTGCCGTAGAAGTCGACGGCCCGCGCGCCGTCCTGCTCGGTCTTCATGGCGTCGCCGAAGCCGACGAGCTGGTTGTGGCAAATGACGTGGCCGGAACCCTGCACGTGGATTCCGTCGTCGTTCGCGTGTGCCCCACCGTCGTCGGCGTAGACGGCCGGCCACTCGAGGCGCCCCTCGAGCAGGTTGTCGCAGAGGTAATAGTCGAGCTGGTCCGTATTGGAGCCGATGCCGAGGATCACGTCCGTGATGTGCACCCGCCTCACGACGTTCGCCTGGGTGCCCGTGCCCTGGAACCGGAGCGCGCGGCTCGCGTGTGCCAGGGTGAGGGATTCGACGTGGACGAAGCTGCCGTACACCTCGAGCACGTTGCACGCCGTGCAGCCGCCGCCGTCGAGAACGACGTCCTCCTCCGACGCGCCGCGGACGACGATGGGCGCGTCGGCGGTGCCGCTCGCGTCGATGCGGAACTGGCCGGCGTAGGTGCCCTTCGCCAGCGTGATCACGTCGCCCGGAGCCGCGGCGGAGAGAGCCTTCGTGAGCGACGCGGCGTCGGTGACGCTCTTCGCATGCGGCATCGCGGGATCCTTCGGCACCGCGCGCGTCGTGCCCGTCACCGTCTTCGTCGCATTGCCGCCGTCGGGGTCGGTCGCGGTGAGCTCGATCTCGTACGACGTTGCGGGCTGAAGGCCGAACACGCTTCCGGCAAACTGCGCGGGAACGGTGCGGCCCGCGACGCTCTCCGGCCTGACGCGAAAGAGCGGCGGACCGTCGCGCCAGGTCGTCGTCCCCTGCACGCGATAGCGGACCGTGACGGTCGCGTCGTGATCGTCGTCCCCGGTGACGAGGAGCTGCACGCCGAGCGCGACGACGGTGGGCCGATCGAGGGACACCGTGCCCACGTGCAGGACGTCGTCCGCGCGGGCGACCGACGAGAACGTCGCCGCGACGAGCATGGGAGCGACCACCAGGGCGGGTCGCGAGCAACGGAGCAGGCGAGAGTTCCGCATCCTTCCAGGATGCCCTGAACGACGGAGCCTGTGAACGCCCCAGGCGCGCGAGACGTTGTGAGCAGGGCAGGGGATGCTATTTTCATCTCGTGAAGCGAGGTCCACCGCCGCTGAGTCACGCCGCGTCGTGGGCCGCCGCTGCTGCCGGCGCGGCGTACTTCGGGGTTTTTCTCAAGGTGAGCCAGGAGCTCCTCCACGGTCACCACGGCCCGCGGGTTCTCGCGATCGACGACACCGCCGCGCACTGGGTCGCCGGGATCCGGCGTGCGCCGCTCACTCACGTGGCCGTCGACGTGACGTCGCTCGGCTCCCCGGCCGTGCTCGGCGTCGTGGTCGTCGCCGCGGCGGTCGGCTTGCGGGTGACACGCGATCGTCTCGGCGCGGTGCTGCTCGGCGCCGCGACGGTCGGCGCGATCGGCTGGACCCAGGGGTTGAAAGATCTCATCGAGCGCGAGCGTCCGCCCCTCGCCGCCCGTCTCGTGGTGACCAGCGGCTATTCATTTCCGAGTGGGCACTCGCTCGCCTCGGCGTCCATCCTCGGCGCGCTCGCGCTCATCGCATGCCGACACCTGCCGTCGCGCACCCAGCAAGGAATGGCGCTGATCGGCACCGGGTTCGTCATGACCTCCGTCGCGGCGTCGCGCGTCTACCTCGGTGTCCACTACCTGAGCGACGTCACCGCCGGCACGAGCTTCGGCCTCGCATGGGTTCTCGGCTGGGCAGCGGCCCTCAGCGCGCTCGAAAACCGGCGCGCCAGGCGCCTCGCCGCCGCCCCCCGCCCCCTCCCCGGCACCTGACGTCCGCGTCAGATCGGCCACCGCTCGCATCGAATTTCATCACGCCCTCCCACGGAAAAGTTTGCGATGTACCTCGCAAAAGTACATCGCAAACTTTCCGCAAGACCCCACGAAAATTCAAGAAGCCGGCGCCGGCCACCGGCGTTTGACCCTTTCGTCGCCGGCGAGGGTACCGATCATGGAAGGTCATGATGCCCATCTTTTTCCGTCGCTCGCCGCTCGTGGTCGCCACCTGTCTCGGGGTCGCCGGGTCGCTGCTCGTCGCGTGCGGAAGTGACGGGAACTCCGCCTCTTCCGGCGACGGCGGGCCGAGCGGCGGTGTGTCGGGTTCCATGGGCTCCGTCGGCGGCGCGTCATCCGGCGGCTCGTCATCGGGCGGCAAGAACGGCAACGGCGGTGCAAGCGCGGGCGCCACGTCGAACGGCGGCGCCACCGCGCATGGCGGCACCAGCGCCGGCGGCACGTCGAACGGCGGGTCCGGCGGCGCCACGTCGAGCGGCGGCACGTCATCGGGCGGCACGTCGAACAGCGGGTCCGGCGGCGCCACGTCGAGTGGCGGCACGTCATCGGGCGGCAAGAACGGCAACGGCGGTGCGGGCGGGAGCGGCACTGCCCTCGTCAATCCTGCTCCTGGCAGCAAGTTCTTCGTCGGGGCGAACTTCTGGAACATCGACTGGGAAGGGCAGGGCGACTTCTTCCAGAGCAACGTCGACTGGACGACGACGACGAACCCCTGGCAGCCGGCGCTCCTCACCGATCTCGCGCCGTATCACGTGCTGCGCTTCATGGACTGGAACCAGACGAACGACAGCAATAACCCGCAGGCAGTGTGGGACACGCGGAAGCAGAAGACGCAAAATCAGAACGAGCCCGTCGCGTTCGAGTGGCAGATCGATCTCTGTAACCGCACCAAGAAAGACTACTGGCTCAACGTCCCCCACGAGGCGACCGCCGACTACTGGACGAAGCTCGCGACGCTGGTGAAGGACCAGCTCGATCCGTCGCTACGCGTCTATCTCGAGTACTCTAACGAGGTGTGGAACGCCGGCTTCCCACAGAACGGATACGCCGCGGACAAGGCCAAGGCGATGAACCTCGCCGGCAGCATCCCCGCTTCGTCGTACTACGTGTACGCCTCGGTCCGGCTCTACGAGGCGTTCGAGGGCGTCTTCGGCAAGGGGAGCCCGCGTCTCGTCAAGGTGCTCGCCGGGCAAGCGGCGTGGACGGGCCCCTGCGACGCTCACATGCTCGCGCTCGCCGACTCCACGATAAACCCGAAGGGGACGATGCCGACCGTGTACGCCATCGCGCCCTACTTCGGCGGCAAGACGACCGCGGAGCTCTCATCGGCGCTCCCGACGGTGAATCAGTGGACGACCGATAGCAATAAATGCGCGAGCGGCAAGATGCTCCCGCTCGTCTCGTACGAAGGCGGCTCCGACTCGTTCTCCGCCTCGAATTGCACGACGGTGCAGCACGATCCGGGAATGCACGACCTCTACACGTCGTATCTCGACGGGATCTCCGGCGCGGGATTGAAGGGCCCGTTCATGCAGTACACGCACACCGGCGCGTGCTGGGGCCTGAAGGAGAAGACGAGCGACGCCCTCGACGTCTCGCCCAAGTACAAGGGCGTGCTCGACTGGCTCGCCGCGCACCCGTGACGGCGTCTCGGATGCGAGCTCAGGGCGACAGGGGTCGCGAACGAGCCCGCTCCCAGAGCGAATAGAGCATCGGCTTCGGCGTACCGTCGTACAGACGGAGCCCCATCGTCCCGAACGCCTTCATCAGGAGCTCGCCGAAGAACTGCGTGTCGGTGCCGCTCGCCTGCGCCGGTCCACGGAAGATGTCCTCGACGGTGCACCACGTCGCGTCGAGGTGACACGGACAGTCCGTCATCACGCTCGAAAGCAGGAGATCGCGATCCGACCACCATGTGACGAGCTCGAGCCCTTTGCCGTCGGCGTCGTCGAGCACCCGCGAGAGGTACGCCGCGCTCGTCGTCTCCGTCTCGTCGAAGACGCTCGGACAGGTGCCGTCGCGCGCGTGGGCGACGAGCGGCGTCGAGAGCCATCCCGTCTCGGCGATCAGCGGCTTCTCCCCGCCGCGAGCCGCGCCGCGCGTGAACCAGTCCGGCGGCAGCGCGTCGGGATCGAGGAGCCCGCTCAGGTACGGGTACGACGACATCGCGAAGCGGTCGCGCTTCAGGCCGTCGAGGGTCGCGTAGTTCACGTCGAAGCAGGCGTCACGGGCCGACTGATTGGCGCAGCTGTCGGTGCTGTAGCCGTACAGGTGGTCGATCTGGATCGACGGGAACACGACGGTCGACGGCGCCTTCGCCTTCACCGCGTCGTAGGCCGCGTTCGCGACGTCGCGCAGCGCCGGGGCGGCGGCCGCGCACTTCTCGAAGAAGAGATTCACCTCGACGGCGACGTTCATGTACGCGGGCGCGAACGTGTCGACCATCAGGGCGACGTAGCGGAGATACGCGGCGCGCTTCGACGCCGCGTCGGTCGCGGTGTGAAAATCGTAGCAAGTGTCGGACGTGTCGTCGGTCGTCTTCACCTGTCCGGCGTCTATCGTCGTGGTCGCCGCGAGACGGTCGCGCGTCCCGTCGAGCATCGTGACGGAGAGGAATACCGGTTTCTTCGCGGCGCGGGCGGCCGCCGCGAGCGCCTCCATCCGCGCCGTCCACTCCGCGGGCGGCGCTTGCCCCGCCTCGAGCTCGCGCCACGGGACGCCGTAGAATTCCTGATGCACGTCGAAGACGTCCGCGTCGTCCGCCACGTTCGCGTCGGTGAGCTGGAGCCCGAGGTCCGGTCCCGTCACCACGAGCTGCGCGCCGCTCGTCGCGAGCCGAAACGCACGTGGCCGCGCCGTGCTCGAGCCGTCGACGCCGGCGTCGGGCGACTCCGCTCCGCCTCTACCGCTCCCGGTCGCGGCAGCGCCGCCGCTCGACGGAGACGCCCCCGATGCCCCGCCGTTCGCCGCGGACGTCACGGCGCCGCCGCTCGACGTCGACGTCATCGACGTGCCGCCCGTCGCGTTCCCGCCGTCGGGCAGGCGCGTCGTGAACGCCGCGCCCTCGTCGCTGCACGCGCCGAGGACGAAGAGAGCCGTGAGCGCGCTGAGTCGTTTCATGCGGGAACTCGTCGTTCCAGCACGAAGAGTGCCAGCTCGAGCAGCGCGAACAAAGGCGCGCGAACCCGGGCGTCGTGAACGCCGGGTCATACCTCGAGCGGAACCGCGGTGCTCAATCCCCATCGACGCCACCGTCGTCCCCGAGGCATCAAAGAAGCGGACCTACGCGAGCAAAGCGAGCCCGCGAAGCGGCGGGGGGAGCAGTTCGCCGAAGGCGAAGCTGCGGGGGGCCAAGGCCCCCCGCGAGCAAAGCGAGCCCGCGAAGCGGCGGGGGGAGCAGTTCGCCGAAGGCGAAGCTGCGGGGGGCCAAGGCCCGGCCAAGGCCCCCCGCGAGCGAAGCGAGCCCGCGAAGCGGCGGGGGGAGCAGTTCGCCGAAGGCGAAGCTGCGGGGGGCCAAGGCCCCCCGTTAGTAACAGCAGTTCGCCGAAGGCGAAGCTGCGGGGGGCCAAGGCCCCCCGTAGTTAAACCCGCGGGGCCAAGGCCCCCTTGTTAGTACATCAGGCGACGCTGAGCGCCTTCGACGGGCGCCGGCCGGTGGCCTGGTACGTCTTGCATTGCTCGATGAACTCGCGCGCGCTCTTCGGCATCGGCACCCGGGCGCGCGCGATGTCGGAGATGAGCGCGCTCCCGCTGGCGAGGAGGCGTGTGCCGTCGGCCGCGCGCTGCCGGTCGTCCGCCGTCGCATCCGAAGCAAGGTGCGGCTCAAACGCCGCGAGCGCCTCGGTGACGACGACGAAGGCCGCCCAAACGTCGAAGATGTCGGTGTCCGTCCGGAGGATCTCCGACTTCAGCTTGGCGGCGGCGGCGAGCTCGATGATCGGCTCCTCGACGCCCGCGAACGCGGCGACGCCGTGGAACGTCTCCCTCAGCGTGTCGCAGATCTGGTCGATCTCCCGCATCGTCTGCGAGATCTTCACGTAGCGGCTCTCGTAGAAGCTGTCGATCGGGAACATGAAGGCCTTGAGCGGCTCTCCCCAGAGCTCGTCGATGCCCTCGTCGCCGCTCCGGTGAAGGACCATCTTCCCGAGCTCGAGCGCCTCCTGGAAGTACTCGCCGCACTCGCGAAGAAGCGCATTGTCGGCGTGGATCTCGACGCCGAGCGACTGGATCTCGACGAGCTTCGTGAAGATGTCGGTGGCACGGTTGAAGAGCGCGCCCGCGAGCATCGCGCCCTTCACGCGGCGGTGCTCGTGCCGGGTCTCCGTCTCGAACGCGTGCCGCGCCTCTTCGAGTCGCTCTCCCGGGATGTTGAGCCCGTGCTCGACGTGATTGAAGAGACGGCGCGTGAGCGCGTGGATGAGCTGCTTCTTCGCGAGCAGCGAGTCTGCTGGCGCTTCGTACGCGCGGATCCAGTAGCCGTAGTAATAGACGCGCAGGCGTCCATCGATGATCTGCTTTTTGCCGAGCGGGATCTCGGAGTCCATGACAGGTCTCCGTCTCGTGAAGCGCACCGCGAACACGATGCGAGCGCGGCGCGCGAGGTGGTGTTGTCCGCCGGAGCGTACTCCTAACGTCGTCGTTGTCACCCCCGACGGCGGCGGCGCGAGTTCACCGGGTGTGGCGCGCGACGTCTCGAGCCATTGCCGAATAGTTCGCGAAAGGTTCCCGCAATAGTCGCCGATGCTTTGAGGTAAGCTCGGGCCGCGATCACGATGTTGGAGTCGATCCTCGAGCGCTACGCCGAGGCCGGTCTGTCGGCCACCGCAGAGGCGCTGTTTCCAGTCAACGACCTCGGCGCGCCGGACTATCGAACGACCGAGGTCGTCGCCCGCATGCTCGATTATCTTCGCCTGCTGCCGGCCCGTCAGCGGCGGCTCCTGCTCTTCCTGTTCGCATTCGTGGAGCTCGCCGCGCCGCTCTTGCTCGTAGGTTTCGGGCGGTTTTCGAGTCTCCCGGTGGGCAGGCGCGAACGGGCGGTGCGTCGGTTCCGGAGCTCGTCGGTGGGCCCCTTGCGCCTCGTCGGCGACGCCCTCAAGGCGTCGACGACCATGATGTACATGTCGCATCCCGCCGCGCTCGAGTACGTCGGTTCCTATTCCGGCTGCGGGCGCGTCGCGGACACGACGACGCGGGCGAACATCGAGTGATCCACGGCATCGACGACATCCGCGCCGGGTTCGACGTCGAGGCCGACGTCGTGGTGGTCGGCTCGGGCGCGGGCGGCGCCGTCGCCGCGGCGAACCTCGCACGCGCCGGCCTTCGCACCGTCGTGCTCGAAGCCGGGCCGCGTCTCGAGCCGTCGGACATGATGCAGGAGGCGCCGCGGTTCATGGCGCGCTACTTCTGGGAGGGCGGGATACGCGCGCTCGGCGGCACGACGCCGATACCGACTCTCCAGGCGAGGTGTCTCGGGGGCAGCACGGTCGTCAACTCCGCGATCATGCTCGCGCTGCCCGACTGGGTGAGGCGCGCCTGGCAAGAGGAGACGGGGCTGTCGCTCTTCACGTCGCCCGAGCTCGACCGGGCTTACGCCCGGGTCTTCGCCCGCACCCGCGTCGCACCGACGCCGATGGCCGTGCTCGGCAAGCGCAACCTCGTCGTGCGGGACGCGCTCGACGCCATCGGAATGAAGGGCGGGCCGCTGCCCCGTGCGGTCGTCGACTGCGAGGGGTGCGCGGAGTGCTTCACCGGCTGCGCGAGCGGCAAGAAGCAGTCGCTCGACAGGTCCTACGTCGCCGACGCAGTGGACGACGGAGCTCGGGTCTTCACGTGCTCGCACGTCGATCGCGTGCTCATTCGCAACGGCCGCGCCGAGGGCGTCGAGGGTCGCGTCGTCGATCCCCAGGGTTTTCGCGACGTCGCGCCCTTCCGGGTCCGCGCGAAGCGCGTCGTGCTCGCGGCCGGCGTGCTGCACACCCCCGTCATCCTGCAGATGAGCGGCGTGCGCGCGGGCGGCGCCGTGGGCGGCACGCTCTTTTCGCACATAGGCGGCGGCATGGTCGGCATCATGGAAGACGTCGTCGAGCCGTGGACCGGCGCGACCCAGGGCTGGGGCGCGATGAGCGACGAGATCCGCGGCATGAAGTACGAGTGCCTGTGGGCGCCGCTGTCGGTGCTCATGGTGCGCTGGGGAGACGTCGGGCACGAGTTCCTGCGCCGGCTCCACGAGGTGAAGCACGCGACGGTGATCGCCACCGTGTATCGCGCGCGCGTGCACGGGAGCGTCCGCGCGCGGCGCGACGGCATGCCCGACATGCGCCTCTACATCCCCGACGACGAGGCGCGCACCGTCTTCCGCGGTCTCAAGATCGGCGCCGACGCGCTGCTTCGCGTGGGCGCTCGCTACGTCCACACCGGCATTCCGGGGGCCGTCGACGAGATGCGTACGCCGGCGGACACCGCGAGCCTGCTTTCGCCGAAGCTCCGCGCGACGCACCTGCAGATGAGCGCCACCCACGTCTTCGGCTCTTGCCGCATGAGCAAGGACGGCGGCGCAGTGGACGAGCAGGGGCGCGTCCGGGGCGTCGACGGGATTCACCTCGTCGACGCCAGCATCTTCCCGAGCCCGAGCGCCGTGAACCCGCAGGCCACGATCATGGCGCTCTCCGACGTCATCAGTCGCCGCATCGGCGACCTCGACGCCTGAAGCGGATCACTTCACGCCGAGGAGCTCGACCTCGAACACCAGCGTCGCGCGCGGGGGAATGACCGGCGGGTAGCCGCGTTCGCCGTACGCGAGGTCGTGTGGGATCGTCAGCTTGCGGACCGCGCCGACCTTCATGCCGGCGACGCCCTGGTCCCATCCCTTGATGACCTGACCCGCGCCGAGACGGAAGTTGAACGGCTCCCCGCGATCGCGCGAGCTGTCGAACTTGGAGCCGTCGGTGAGCGTGCCGACGTAATGCACGCTGACGGTCTTGCCGGCGATCGCCTCGTCGCCAGTCCCCTCCTTCACGTTCACGATTTCGAGATCGGCCATGTCGTCTTCTCCGGTTTTCGAGCCGCGAAAGTGCGCTCCCGACGATTAGTACCAGAGTCCGGGAAAAATCGAGCCCCCGGGTCGCGACGCGGCCCGGGGGCTATTCCTCGACTCTGGTCTCTGAGCGCCGCTCAGCGGCGACGGCGCCGGATGGCGAGCATCGACAGCGCCACGAGGCCGAGCGGCCACGCGGTGCCCGACGTCGACCGCGGGACGCTGCAGCCGCAGCTACCGCTTCCACCACCGGAGATGGTCGTGGGGACGCCGGAGTCGACGCCGCCGTCGACGCTGCTGATCGGGCCGCCGCCGGCGCCCGCGTCGGGCTTGCTCGACTTGCCGCCGGTGGAGACGGCGCCGCCGCTCGACGTACCACCGGTTGCGTTCCCGCCACTGCCGCCGCTTCCGCCACCAGCGCCGGTCTTGCCACCGGCCCCGGTCTTGCCACCGCTGCCCGCGTCTTCACCGACGCCACCGTCGGGCGCGCAGGTCCCGGTCCCGGCGCACTTGCCGGTACCGTCGCAGCTGTCGTTCTTGGTGCAGGCGCTACCGTCGTCGCACGACACGGTGTTGTCGCGCGGCGCATACGTGCACTTGCCGCCGGCGCAGGTACCGACCGCGTTGACGCAGGCGGGCTGCGGATCGTTGCAGGTGACGCCCGCGCACGGGTCGTTCTTGCAGAGACCCGTCGTCGTGTCGCATCCGGCACTGCAGGCCTTGTCGGCAGTGTCGTACTTGCACGCCCCGCCGGTGTCGCAGGTGCCGGCCGCGTTGAAGCCGTGCGACGTCATCGAGTTTGCGTCGCAGGTCGCCACGGGCGGCGCGTTGCAGGCGGTCTCGCCGCTGCAGGCGCCGGTCGCGTCGCACTTGTCTGCGGTCGTGCACGGCTTGCCGTCGTCGCACGTCGACCCCTCGGCCTTCAGTGCGTACGTGCACTTGCCGTCCGAGCCGCACGTCCCGGTCGCCTGATGGCACTGATCGGGAGGCGCGTCGCAGGTGACGCTCTTGCAGGGGTCGCCGACGCAGAGGCCGCTCGTCGCGTCGCAACCGAAGCTGCACGGCGTGTCCGTCGCGGCGTACGAGCACGTCGCGCTCGAGCAGGTGCCGGTCACGTTGTACGACGTCGACGTGTTCGCGTCCTTGCACGTCGGGACGGCGGGGGTGTTGCACGCGAGCGGCGTACCGGTGCAGGCGCCGGCGGCGCTGCACTTGTCGTTGCTCGTGCACGAGTCACCGTCGTCGCAGGCCGCGTCCGCCGTCACGGTGTAGCTGCACTTCCCGGCGCTGCACGTGCCAGCTGCCTGGTAGCAGCCCGACGGCGGCGCGTTGCACACCACGCCGATGCACGGGTCCTGCGAGCAGAGGCCCGACTTGGAGTCGCAGCCGAAGTCGCAGTGCTTGTCCGCGTAGACGACGCTGCAATCACCGGCCCCTGCCTGGCAGGAACCCGTCGAGAACGTGCGCGACGTGTTGAGGTCGAAGCAGGTCGGCACGCTCGGCGTGCAGATGACGGCGGACCCGCCGCAGACGCCGTTGCCGTCGCACTTGTCGGTCTGCGTGCAGGCGTTGCCGTCGTCGCAGGTCGTGTCGGGCGACGAGGGCTGGTACGTGCAGGCGCCGTTGCTCGGGTTGCAGATGCCGCTCGCGGCGTAGCAACCGCCGATCGGCGGCGAGGTGCACGTCTTCGCGGCTCCGTTGGTGCATTTGCCGGCCGCGCACGCCGCGATGCCGTTGCAGAGATCACCATCGTCGCAGTTCGTCGAGTCGGCGACCGCCGTGTGGCTCACGGTGCCGGTCGACGGGTCGCAGGCGTCGGTGGTGCAGGCCTCACCGTCGTCGGTGGTCTTCGGCGTTCCGCCGACGCACTTGCCGCTGCCGTCACACTTGTCGACGGTGGTGCAGGCATTGCCGTCATTGCAGGTGCCGTTCGCGGCGACCGGCGTGTACTGGCAGACGCCCGCGACGCAGGCGCCGGCAGCCTGGTAGCAATCGTTCGGCGGCGAGTTACAGCTCACGGCCGTGCACGGGTCGGGGTTACAAGCCTTCGTCGTGCCGTTGCAGCCGAACTGGCACGTCGTCGTGGTCTGCGCGTAGGTGCAGCCGGCAGTCGTCGAGCAGGTACCGACCGCGGCGGGAGTGACCAGCGTCTTCGAGTCGGAGCACGACGCGGCGGGCGGGGTGTTGCAGGGGTTCGCCGTGCCCGAGAGGCAGGTCTGGCTGGCGTCGCAGAGGTCGTTCACCGTGCAGGCGTTGCCGTCGCTGCAGGACGCGCCGGGCGCGAAGGCCGTGTACGTGCACGCACCCGCGACGCACACGCCGGGGTTCGTGTAACAGGCTGAGGGCGGCGACTTGCAGACGATGCCGGTGCACGGGTTGACGATGCAGGTGGAGTTCGAGTTCGTCGGACCCGACGAGATCGGGTTGAATCGGAAGTCGCTCTTGTTGTTGTCGGTGTCGATGGTCGCGGCGCAGCCGCCGTTGTTGCGCTCGTAGCTCTGGTTCACGCTCGCGGTCAGAGGGGGGAGAGGGGTGCCCTCGACGTAGGCGCTGGTGGAGCTCATGCCGACCGCGTCGAGGACGACGCCGGACTTGTTCAGGATGGCGATGCCGCCGTCGTCGGGGATGCCGAGCGAGTATGTCTGGTTCGGACCCGTGGTTCCCGAGTAGCCCTGGGTTCCGGTGTTGACGAACAGGTAGAACCGCTGCGTGAGCAGGTTGAACGTCGCGGGGAGCTGGGCGAGGACCGTCTTCGTTCCGAGAGAGTCGCTCGACATCAGCGTGTAGCCACCGATGTTGATCGTCGCGTTCGAGACGTTGAAAATCTCGACGAACTCGTCATTGGCGCCGTTAGGGCCGCGAGTGCGGAACTCGCTGATGACGATCGACGTGGACGCCGCGAAGGCGGCGGCGGGCGCGAACAGGAACGTAAGAACCACGAACGCGCTGGCTACTAGTCTACGCATGAAGACTCCTCCCCGGATGGCGGGCATTGGGACACAGCATATGACGAAGCAACTCCGAAGTGGGAGCGATCGCTCACACGGCCGGGGCCGCGCGGCGCATAAGCCGTCGCGACTACATCGGACTCGATGTCCGCTGTCCGCTGTCCCCGTGTTCCATCTCAGCGGCACCGCGGAGGACCCTCGCTTCCCCGGCCATTTGCTCGGGGCATTTGGCCGCTTTCAAGCACGGTTCACGGCATGGTTCACGCGGGCCCGGAGCTGCTGCGGGCGGGGGCTTGTCTTTCGGGCCGCCTCGGGTACCTTCCCCGCGGATCATGAGCGGGCATTCCAAGTGGGCGACAATCAAACGGAAGAAGGGTGCGACCGACGCCGCGCGAGGCCGCCTCTTCACTAAGCTGATCAAGGAGATCACCGTCGCCGCGCGTCTCGGCGGAGGCGATCTCAGCGGCAACGCGCGACTCCGCAAGGCAATCGACGAGGCCAAGGCTTCGCAGATGCCCGCCGACAACATCACCCGCGCCGTGAAGCGCGGCACCGGCGAGATCGAGGGCGCGGCGTTCGAGGAGGTCCTCTACGAGGGGACCGGCCCTTCCGGCTCGCTCTTCCTCGTCGAAGGCACGACCGACAACCGGAACCGGTCCGCGGCCGAGCTCCGTAAGATCTTCGAGAAGCACAACGGAGCGATGGGCGGCAGCGGTGCAGCGGCCTGGGCCTTCGATCGGCGCGGGGTCATCATCGTCGACGTTCCTCTGGCGACTGAAGATCAGCTCATGGAGATCGCCGTCGGTGCCGGCGCCGAGGACTACTCGGAGGACGGTGAGGTCTGGACGATCTACACCCCTCACGAGGCGCTCGACCGCGTCACCCAGGCCCTCGAGGGTGCCAAGATCACGACGAAGAGCAGCAAGCTCGCCTACGTGCCCAAGAACAAGAAAGAGGTTCGCGGGCGTGACGCCGAGGTGTGCCTGAACCTCGCCGACACCCTCGACGAGCACGACGACGTGGCGAACGTCTATGCAGATTTCGACGTGCCGGAAGACGAGCTCCAGCGCATCGCCGGCCTCTGAAAAGCCTGTCGGGCTTTGCCCGACGGGACACCTAGCTGAAGTGCGGCAGCAGCAATGCCACCGCGAAGTACGTGAAGATCGCGTGCGAGACGATGATGGGCGGCAGTCGCCCGAGGAGCCTCGCCGCGAAGCTCCACACCAGGCCGGTGCCGAGGGCGGCGATGGGCAGCACCGGGTTCGGTCCCGCCATGGGATCGCCGAGCGTCACGATCGTCGGCAAATGTGCCGCGGCGTAGAGCGCCGCTGCGACCGGCCATGCTCGTCGCGTTCCGAGAGAGTCGGTCAGCGCCGAGAGCACAAGGCCACGCCAGACCAGCTCTTCCAGCGCGCCGACGATGGCCACGAGCACCAGCAACGTCGGAGACGGCTTGATGCTCCCGATCTGGAGCGCGATGTGAAAGAGCCAGACCGTCTTCGGCGACCCCTGGCCGAAGAGGAGATGGCGAACGCCGTAGGCGCCTCCGAAGATCAGCGCCGCGATGAGGAAGCCGACCGTGAAGTCGCCGCCGCGGAGGCGCATCACGTCGCGCAGCGTGCCGTCCCGCTGGAAGCGCCTCAGTGCGAAGCCGGAGAGCACGACGTGGGGCACGAGCAGGCCGACCCACATCGCAGGCGTGGCCGCGACGGATTCTCGCATCGCGAAGGCCATCGCCGTCGCGATGATCGCCGTGACCAGCAGCGCGAGCTTCATCGCTTCTTCCTTCTCGCTCCGTTTCCGGGTGAGCGCCTCGAGCGCTTCGACCGCGCCGCCTTCCCGGCTCGCGCGCGGGACGCCGCGAGTCGTGTCGCGAGCCAGTCGATGAGCTTCTCGGCGACCTCGCCCTTGGGCAATGCCGGCAAGGCATCGGCGCTGGTCGCGTCCACGATGAGCACCCGGTTGTCGTCCCGCCCCATCGACTCGGCGGCGTGATTCGCGATCACGACGTCGACCCGTTTCTTGCGGAGCTTCTGCCGTGCGCGGGCGACGATCTCCTCGTCGGTACCCGTCTCCACGGCGAAGCCGACCAGTACCGGACGCTCGCCGCGCCGGAGCGCGCCGACCTCGGACAGGAGATCGGGGTTCTGGACGAGCCGGAGCGTCATCCCGTCGTCCTTGCGCTTCAGCTTCTCGCTCGCGATGCGCTCGGCGCGGTAGTCGCCGACGGCGGCGCACATGAGGAGCGCGTCTGCAGCGCCGAGGTCGCTCCCGAGAGCCGTGAAGAGCTCCCGCTTCATGTCGAGCGCGCTGCGCACGTCGATTCGCGTCACTCCTGCGGGCGTCGGTAGCGTCACCGGGCCCGCGATCAACGTGACGTCGGCTCCACGGCGTGCTGCGCGCTCGGCCAGCGCGAAGCCCATCTTCCCCGAGGAGCGATTCCCGATGAAGCGGACCGGATCGACGTCCTCGACGGTGGGGCCGGCGGTCACGACGAGGCGGACTCCACGGAGATCCCCGTCGCCCAGGCGCGCGGCTATCCGCTCTGCGATGACCTCGGGCTCGAGCATGCGCCCGAGACCGTGATCGCCGGACGCGACCTCTCCCTCGGCGGGCCCGACGATCTCGACGCCGTCGCGCGCGAGGACGGCGATGTTGCGCGCGGTCGCCGGGTGCGCCCACATCGCGGGGTGCATCGCGGGCGCGACCAGGACCGGACAGCGGGCGCAGAGCACCGTGGCCGTGAGCAGATCGTCGGCGCGCCCCGACGCGAGCCGCGAGAGCACGTCTGCCGTCGCGGGCGCGATCACGACGAGATCGCTCGACCGCGCGACGTCGACATGTCGCTCCCCGCCCTCGGTCGGATCGAACATCGCGGTGAGCACCGGCTGCCCTGTGAGGCCCGACAGCGTGCTCTCGCCGACGAAGGCCCGCGCGCTCTCCGTCATGAGTACGCGAACCCGCGCGCCGGCCTTGTGCAGGAGACGGACCAAGAGCACCGCCTTGTACGCCGCGATGGAGCCGGTGATCCCGACGGTGATGCGGCGGCCCTGAAGCACTCCGCCGTCAGCGGGCATCGCGACCTCGTGCCTTTTTCGCGTCGGACACGTAGGCGCTATCCGGATCGAAGAAACGCCAGGGCCGGGCGGCCCATGCCCCCGCATAGTCGACGCCGATTCGCGGCGCGCGCGCGACGCGCCGCGGCGCGGTGCCCTCGGTCAGGTAGAGGTCGCTCGCGTCGCAAAGGTCGACGCCGTAGTCGCGCTTGGTGACGCCGAGCGCCTGACAGAGCTTGCCCGGGCCGTTCGTCAGCTCGCGTCGAGCGACGTCGATACCGCGCCGCGCGGCCATGAGCGCCTGGCCCTCCGTCGGCTCGACGGCTCGGAGGAGCACGGCGTGCGGCTCGTCGACCCCACCGGTGACCAGGTTCAAGTGAAAGTGCATGCCGTAGATCAGAAAGACGTAAGCGTACCCTGCCGGACCAAACATGACCTCGGTACGCGATGTACGTCGCCCGCCGGAGCTGTGTGCAGCCAGGTCTTCGGGGCCACGATAGGCCTCCGCTTCGACGACTCTGCCCGCCGTAATGCCGTCCGGGCAAGCGTGAATCACGAGTTTGCCGATGCAGTCACGGGCGACCTGGAGCACCGGCCGAGCGTAGAAGGCACGTGGCAATGCCGCTCTCACCGGAAAGGTCGATATTGCTCCGTCGGGTCGGCCGTGTTCCCGCTCGGCTCGGGCCCGTCGCATGGCTGGTCGATTACCAGAAGCGTCCCCCATCTGGTAGATTGAGTGCTGTCTCGGATGGTTGAGCACTTAGCGGCGGACAAGCCGGCGATGGCCCCGAGGGTCATCGGTCGTTATGCCCTCTTCGGCGAGATCGCCGCGGGCGGGATGGCGACCGTTCATTTCGGTCGTCTCGTGGGGCCCGTCGGCTTCTCGAGAACGGTGGCGATCAAGCGCCTCCACGCCCAGTACGCGAAGGACCCCGAGTTCGTCGCGATGTTCCTCGACGAGGCGCGGCTCGCGTCCCGCATCCAGCATCCGAACGTCGTCACCACGCTCGACGTCGTGAACATGCCTCACGAGGTGTTCCTCGTCATGGAGTACCTGCAGGGGGAGAGCCTCTCTCGCCTGATCAGGAACGCACGCAAGCTCGGCGAGATGGTGCCGCCCGGGCACGCCGTGTCGGTGATCGCCGGGATGCTGCACGGCCTCCACGCCGCGCACGAGGCCAAGAGCGAGCGGCGTGAGGCGCTCAACATCGTCCATCGCGACGTGTCGCCCCAGAACGTCCTCGTCGGCGTCGACGGCGCGGCCCGCGTGCTCGACTTCGGCGTCGCCAAGGCGGCGATGCGTTCTCAGTCGACGCGCGACGGGCAGATGAAGGGCAAGCTCAGCTACATGTCGCCCGAGCAGCTCAACGGCAAACCCGTCGACCGCCGGACCGACCTCTTCGCCGCCGGCGTCGTGCTGTGGGAGGCGCTCACCGGACGCCGTCTCTTCGACGGCGCCGACGCGGGCGAGATCTTCGCGAAGCTCCTCGCCTCCGAGATCGCGCGTCCGTCGTCACTCGTCGAGGGGATCTCGCCCGCGCTCGACGACGTCGTGATGAAGGCGCTCGAGCGCGATCCCGACAAGCGTCACCAGACCGCTCGCCAGTTCGCGATCGAGCTCGAAGGCTCGACGACTCCCGCGACCCCTCGCGCGATCGGCGAGTGGGTGGAACACCTGGCGGGCTTCGATCTCGAGCGCCGCGCCCAGATGGTCGCCGAGATCGAGAGCATCTCGACGAACCCCGAGGACCTCGCCAAGTTCGACGAGGACTTCGACGCGGAGCTCCTGGACGACGCGCTCGTCGAGCGGCAGAGCGTGAGCAGCGCGGTTCGCCCCGCGACGGGATCACGTCCTCGGGTGCCGCCGCTGGCGCTCGCCGTACGCCGTCCCGACGGAGACGAGCCGAGCTACGCCTCGTCCGCGGGCGCCTCGACGTCGCAGGTCACGAGCCTCGCCGGCGCGGTGCCGCCCAGCAACGCCCGTAGCAGCGTGTTCATCGGTGCGCTCGCGGCGTGCCTCGGCGGCGGCGCAGTGGCGTTCTTCCTCTTTTCCCGGCAAGCGCACGACCCGGCGTACCATCCCGTGTCGGCGGCCGAGCGCCCCGCCGTGAGCGCGCCTTCCGGCTCGGCGCACACTGCTCCCCCGACCGAGACGGTACACATCCAGGATCTGCCTCCCGCGCCCCCCGACGAAGAGCCGAAGGTGCCGGTGGATCCGGTGACCCACGCGCCGCTGCCCACGCAGCACCACAGCACGAAGCCCGCGAGCACCAAGCCCGTGGCGGTCCCTGCGAACGCGTGCAATCCGCCGTTCACCGTGGACGCGAACGGCATCAAGCGACTCAAGCCCGGCTGCTTGTGAAATCGCCCTCGGATGGGGCCCGAACGACTGTCGGTCGCTCGGAACACCTTGGGCAACCGCAGCGTCGACCAGAGTGCCGGGATTGAGGCGCGAAAACGAGCCCTCGCAGTACGGGGGCTCGTTTTCGCGCGCTCCCACGTCAGGGGAAGACGCTGTAGACTCTGTGGGATGACGAGCTTTCTCGCCTGGCGCCGCGCCGGCATTGTCTTCCTGTCCACCCTGTCGTTGCTCGCGGGTACACGCGAAGCGGCGGCCGAGGACTCGAAGAAGGCCCAGTGCGCGTCCGCCTACGAGAAGAGCCAGGAGCTCCGCGCCGCAGGTAGCCTGAAGGCCGCCCACGACATGCTCGTCGTGTGCGCACAGGACTTCTGTCCGGCATTCGTGCAGTCGGACTGCGCCCAGTGGCTCACCGAGGTGTCGCGCGATCTGCCGACGATCGTCGTCGTCGCGAAGGACAAGGCGGGGGAGGACACGACGGCCGTGGCAGTGTCGATGGACGGCAACGAGCTCCTGAAGCAGCTCGACGGCAAGGCGGTCAGCGTCGACCCCGGTCCTCACGCGTTCAAGTTCGAGCTCGAGGGCGCCGATCCCATCGAGCAGCAGGTCGTCGTCCGTCAGGGCCAGAAGGACCGCGTCGTCGCGGTGAGCTTCGCGCCGGCGACGACGGAGACGCCCGGGACGAGCCCCTACGCGACTGCCGCGAAGGGCGAAGGCGCCGACACCGGCGTGAAGACGGGCCCCGGTCCGCTCCGGCCTTACGCGTACATCGCCGGCGGCGTCGGCGCTGCGGGTATCATCGGATTTGCCGTCCTCGGCGGCATCGGCAAGGGCGAAGAGAACGATCTCGTCAGCAAGAACTGCAAGCCGAACTGCAGCCGGTCCGACACCGATGCGATCAAGACGAAGTACATCGCAGCCGACGTACTCCTCGGCGTCGGCATCGCCGGTCTGGGTGCCGGCGTCGCGCTGTTCTTCCTCTCCCAGCCGAAGAGCGAGCCCGCCCCGGAGGCCGCCGGCAAGCTTCACTTCGACGTCGGTGCCGCCCCCGGGAGCGCCTACGCGACGCTCGCCGGCAAATTCTGAAGACGACGAGCCGCCGGTGCTTCGCGCCGCGATGGGAGCCCTGACCCTCGCGCGGCGTATGAACCTCGGGTCACGACCCGAAGAGTAGCCGCCCGCCCTGATAGACGAGGAAGCTCGCGACCCAGGCGAGAATACCGGTGTACGCGAAGAGGAACGCGGGCCAGCGGAGGCTCTTCGTCTCTCGCCGCACGACGGCGAGGGTGCTGACGCACTGGCACGCGATCGCGAAGAAGACCATGAGCGAGAGCCCCATGAGCGGGGTGTACGCGGGGCGTCCGTCGGCACGGGTCTCGGCGCGGACGTGGTCGCGGAGCGGCGCGACGTCGTCCACGCTGCTGCCCACGCCGTAGACGAGCCCGAGCGTCGAGACGAACACCTCGCGCGCGCCAAAGGCCCCGATGAGCCCCACGCCGATCTTCCAGTCGAACCCGAGGGGACGTATCACGGGTTCGAGGGCGTGCCCGAGCTTCCCGCCGTAGCTGTTCCGGATCGTCTGCTGGGCGACGGCGGCGGAGGGCAGCGACGTATCGACGTGATCGGGCTTCGGGTACGACAGCAACACCCAGAGAGCGATCGTGCAGGCGAGGATCATCGTCCCCGCTTCGGTCAGGAACGACCGCGCGCGGTCGCCGATCATCCGGAGCGTCGCGCCGAGCTTCGGTAGCCTGTACGGCGGAAGCTCGAGGATCAGCGGGATCTTCGGGCCGCGGACCGCGATGCGTCCGAGCACGAGCGCGGAGACGAGCGCGATGACCGTCGCGAAGAGATACATCCCGACCATCAAGAGGCCCTGGACGGGGAGCACGCCGAACACTCTCGTCGGCGGGAAGAGTGCGCCGATGATGAGCGTGTAGACGGGCAGCCTTGCCGAGCACGTCATGAGCGGGATGACGAGCATCGTGAGGAGTCGGTCGCGCTTTCGCTCCATCGTGCGCGTCGACAGGATCGCGGGGATCGCGCACGCGAAGCCTGACAGCATCGGTACGAAGGCGCGCCCGTGGAGGCCGAGCGCGCGCATGACGCGGTCCATCAGATACGCGACTCGCGCCATGTATCCGGAGTCCTCGAGGATCCCGATGAAGAAGAAGAGGAGCACGATCTGCGGCAGGAAGACGATCACGTTGCCGACGCCGCCGAGGACGCCCTGCACGAACAGATCGCGCACGAAGCTCGGCGCAAACTGCTCGAGCGCGCGCGTCTCGAGGAACGCGATGAAGCGCTCTATCAAGCGCACCGCGGGATCCGCCCAGGTGAAGAGCGACTGGAAGAGCACCATCATCAGGACGAGGAAGATGGCGAACCCCAAAACCGGGTGAATCAGGATGCGGTCGATGCGCTCCGTCGGCCGCATCACCTTCCGGTCGTGATGGCCGTGCGCGTAGAAGGTCGGCGCGGCGGCGTCGAGAAACGCGTAGCGCGCGCCGATGATCTCCTGGTCGAGGTCGCGTCCAGCGCCTGCGTGCGAGCGGACATCGAGGACGACCGCCCTGAGCTCGTCGGGAATGCCGACCAGCTCGTCGCCGTCTTCGATGCTCGTCAGCGCCCAGCGCGCGAGGGCGCGATCGCGCTCCACGGTGGAGCGCCATGACGATGGGAGGCTCTCCGCGACCCGATCGACGTCCGGCCGCAGCGACGGCGGATAACGCACCTCGACGGACCCGCGTTGCGGTGCTTCGAGCTGAGCCCGCAGGACACGCGTGAGCTCCGCGAGCCCCACTCCGGAACGCCCGTCGGTGGCGACACAGGGCACGCCGAAGGTGCGGGACACTGCGTCGGGCAGCGGAGGAGCGTCCTTCACCTCGTCGATCATGTTGAGGCAGAGGACGGCCGGCACCCCGAGCTCCACCACCTGCAGCGCGAGATACAAATTGCGAACGAGCTGGCCCGCGTCGGTGACGATCAGGCACAGATCAGGGCGCGGCGTGCCGGAAAGTCCAAGGATGGCCGCGATGGCGATCTGCTCCTCGGACGAGCGGGCGCTCAGCGAATAGGCGCCGGGCACGTCGACGACGTCGGGCGTCGACTCGCCCGTCGAGCCGACGAGCGTCCCGGTCCGGCATTCGACGGTGATCCCGGGGTAGTTGCCGACGCGCGCGTTCTGCCGCGTGAGCGAGTTGAAGAGCGTCGTCTTGCCGACGTTGGGATTGCCGATGACGACGATGCGCTGCGGTGCGGCCCCCGGTGCCGCTCGAGTGGAGACGTGTGCTGCGCCGGCCGACTGCCGCGCCGTCACGACGATGCCGGAAGACCAGGCTGAATCCGGATCGCCGAAGGGCTCGTCTCCGGCAGGGATGCTCGCTCCATGGTCACGTCGACGAGACGCGCGTCTTGCTTGCGGATCGACAGAAAGCAGCCTCGGGCCACGAGCTCGATGGGGTCACCCAGGGGAGCCACTCGAACCACCTCGACCCTGGTACCCGGCAAAAGCCCGAGTTCCATCAAGCGGCGACGGAATGCGCGGTCGCCGCCGACGTGGGCGACGGTTACCGGTACGCCGATCGCGACGTCTCCGAGGGTCATCACCTGATTTACTTAGCGCAATTGAAAACGGTTTTCAAATTCAAACCCCTGCGCCGAAATCGGCTCCACCTCTGCGGTTGGCGTCGATTTTCCGTAGGGGGATGAGAAGCAGGGGCGTCGTCCAGAGACCCACCCGCCACCCGCTCGCGAGACATGCCGCAGGGCCGGTGGAGACGCTTGCCCCGTCCGGGGTCGTTTCCCGCTTCGACATGTCGCTTTTAGCCCCGGGCGGCAGGCCGCACTTTTCTTTCATCGCGCTGCCTTTGTTTGGCGATCTCGCGAGCTCCGAGACGCGTCGCTCACGTCGATGTGAGGGGCATGGTTGTTGCTCCAAATTGCAACGCGGAGGCGCATCACATGAACACGGATCACAGCAAGTACGTGGTGGACATCATGTCGGCGAATCCGATCGTGGTGGGCCCTGAAACAATCACGTGGAGCGCAGAGTGTCTCGCGCAGCGGAAGTGCGTGCATGACCTACTAGTCGTACGCGGATACCGCCTGATCGGCGTCGTCTGCCGCTGCGACCTGCTCGTCGCAGGGAGCTCGGCGCGCGTGCAGGACTGCATGCGCTCGAACCCCGTCACGATAGACGATCAGCAGACCGTCGACATTGCCGAGCGGCTCATGGACCGCTGCGCGATCGGCTGCCTGCCCGTCGTCGACTGGTCGGGCTGCCTGAAGGGCGTCCTCACACTGCGCGATCTGGCGAACGCGGGCGCGCTCCGTGACGGCTTCCGGACCTGCGCGGCTTGCGGTTCGGCGCACGGCCTTCCGAGCCGCCACGAGCAGGACGAGATCGTGTTCTGTGCGCGCTGTATCGAACAGGGCAGGCAGCCGCATTCGACCCTGGAAGAGACGTATTTCACCACCGGCGGAGGAGATTGAGATGAACGGATCACTGAGAGGTCTCGCATCGTGCAAAGACGAACGACAGGGGGACCCCTACGGAGCCGTTCCGTGTGCGGAGCTGATGGATGTCGCGCGTCGGAAGGGTCGCTCGATCCCGCTGCCCGCCGCTCTCCGGATCGCGAGGGACGTCCTCGACCGGCTCGACCGCGATCGACCGCCGCCGTCGATCGACCCTCGTAGAGTGCACGAGCAGCAGCAGGAAGTGTCGCCGCGTACCATCTACGTGGGCCCGAAAGGTGACGTGACGATCCGTGAGGTTGCCGAAAACGGCACTTCTGACGACGAGTCGGGACATCTGCCGTACCTCGCGCCCGAGCAGGTCGGCGGATGGATGGCGGACGCGCGCTGCGACGTGTTCTCCGTCGGCGCTATGCTCTACGAGATGCTCACCGGTAAGCGCCTCTTCCAGGGCAGCGATCTGGAGTCACTCGCGCGCACCTACGAGGCCGATCTGTCCGCGATCGCCGAGCCGACGGCCCGCCTCCCGCTCGAGCTCCGCCTGATCCTGGCGAGTGCGCTGGCGCGCGAATCCGACGAGCGATTCCAGGAAGCTCGCGATTTCGCCGACGCAATTCGCTCCTTCGCCCAGCACGTGAGCCTGCCGCTCGATCGCGCAGAGCTGACGTCCTGGCTCGGTTCGCTCGACCTCTGGCCCGCGCACAGCGGCATGTTCCCCAAGACGGAAGGCTTCGGGGAGCGGGAAGATGGAGCGACGGTGAAGGTGGATGCAAGGTTCCAAGAGACCCCGTCGGACGACGCGGAGTTCACGCCGCGGGCGCATCGCGTGCGCTGAGATAGTCAAATGCGTCAAATCTGACGTCGGTGCCCGGGAACCCTTGATACCGAGTCGCGGTCGCGCTCATCATTGATGGTTCGGATGAGCTCGCCCGACGGGCGGCCGAGGGGAAAACATGGCGCCACGTGTACTGGTCGTAGATGACGATGCAGACCTGCTCTGCACACTGAGCGACGCGCTCGAAGACGCGGGATACGAGACGATAGCGTGTAGCTCGGCGACGGACGCGCTTCGCGTCCTCGACGCCGAGGACATCGACGTGGTGCTCTCGGATCTGCGGATGCCGGTGCTCGACGGCATCGGCCTCTGCGAGCGGATCGGCCGAAATTCGAAGATCCCGGTCATCCTGATGACCGCGTACAGCGGCATGAGCGCCGCCGTGGACGCGATGCGCGCCGAGGCGTTCGACTTCCTCGTTAAGCCGTTCCCGCTGACCGATCTGTGCGCGAGCGTCGCGCGCGCCACCGAACGCCGCGCGACGATCCCGCCGGCGGTTCGCAAGCTCGACGACGTGCCTCGCGCGTTCGACGCGCCGAACCTCGTGGGCGCAAGCTCGAAGATGCGCGAGCTGATGCAGTACGTGAGCTTCGTCTCCGCGTCGAACGCGAGCGTGCTCATCACCGGCGAGAGCGGAACCGGCAAGGAGCTCGTCGCCCGCGCGCTGCACGAGAACGGCCTGCGGCGTTCGGGGCCCTTCGTCGCGGTAAGCTGCGCCGCGGTGCCCGCGCAGATCCTCGAGAGCGAGCTCTTCGGTCACGTGAAGGGCGCGTTCACCGGCGCCGCCGAATCGCGACGGGGAATCTTTCTCGACGCCAACGGGGGCACGCTGCTCCTCGACGAGATCGGCGCAATGCCGGTCGAGCTCCAGCCGGCGCTGCTCAGGGCTCTCCAGGAGCGCGCCGTCAGACCGGTGGGCGGCACGCGCGAGGAACCGTTCGACGCTCGCGTGCTCGCCGCGACGAACAGCAGCCTGAGACATGCCGTGAGTCAGGGGACGTTCCGCGATGATCTGCTCTTCCGGCTCGAGGTGCTGAACGTGCACATCCCGCCGCTCCGCGAGCGCGGAGAGGACATTCGCGAGCTCGCCGAGCATTTTCTCGGCTCGGCGCGGGAGCGCCTCGGCCGGCCGCGGCTCGCTTTCTCAGACGACGCGCTCGCCGCAATCCTCCGTTATTCGTGGCCCGGCAACGTGCGCGAGCTCGAGAACTGCATCGAAGGCGCCGCCGCGCTGGCCCATGACGACGTCATCGCCGCGCACGAGCTTCCGAAGGTCGTCCAGGAGCCGGGCCGACCGACCAATGGACGGAGACCGTCTCTCGATCATCTGCGACACCAGCACATCGAGCGAGTCCTGCGGGCCGTGAACGGCAACGTCGCGAAGGCGGCGCGCGTGCTCGGGATGGATCGGGGCACTCTATACCGTCGAGTGAAGCGACCGGGCTCGATGCGTCCCACGCGCTGAGTCGTGAGAGACGAGCGCGCCGTCGCGATGCGGCGCGCTCCCCGTCTCAGTCGTCTTCCGGATCGCCCTCGACGTCGGTGCCGTATCGCCGGAGCTTCCGGTACAGCGTCTTTCTGTCGATCCCGAGGAGACGCGCCGCTTCCGCCTTGTTACCGCTGGCCTCCTCGAGGATGCGGGAGATGTGTCGCGCCTCGAGGGTGTCCCAGGACGACAGCGAGTCTTCGTCCGTCTGGAGCTCGATGGGGGGCAGCACGCGGAGGTTCGCGAGCAGATCGTTCTCGGTGATGTGATCGTGCCGCGTGAGCGCGACGGCGGCCTCGATCCAGTTCTGGAGCTCCCTCACGTTGCCGGGGAAGCTGTACGCGAGGAGAGCGCGGGCAGCGCCGGTCGTCATCCCGAGGACGTGCTTGTCGCTCGCCCGCGCGAACCGCAAGATGAAGTGCTGAGCGAGCAGGAGGACGTCGAGCCCGCGTTCGCGGAGCGGCGGCAGTTTTATCTGCACCACGTTCAGGCGGAAGAAGAGATCCTCCCGGAACGTGCCGGCGGCGACGGCGGTCTCGAGCTCGACGTTCGACGCGCCGATGATGCGCGCGTCGAACCCCACCTCCGCCGCCTTTCCGAGCGGACGGACGGTGCGCTGCTGGATCGCGCGGAGTAGCTTCGCCTGCGTTGGCAGCGGCATCGTGCTCACCTCGTCGAGGAAGAGCGTGCCGCCGGACGCCTCGACGAGCAGACCGCGGCGCGCGATCTCCGCGCCGGTGAAGGCTCCCCGCGCGTGCCCGAAGAACTCGCTCTCCACCAGGTGAGCCGGCAGGGCCGCGCAGTTCACGGCGATGAAGGGACCGCCGCGTCGCCGGCCGTTCCTGTGAAGCAGCCGCGCGACGACCTCCTTGCCCGTGCCGCTCTCGCCGGTGACGAGCACGGTGGAGTCGGAGTTCCGGAGCCGTTCGAGCGTCGCGTGGACGCGCCGCGTTCCGTCGCTCTCTCCGAGCAGGATCGACTCCGAGCCGCCGAAGGGCGCGTCGTTCGCGCCGAGGCCGCGCAGGCTGTCCTCGATGGCGCGCTTGTCGAGGATCCGTCGAAGTGCGGTGTCGACGGCGTCGACGTCGCACGGGTCGGTGACGTAGTCCGACGCGCCGGCGCGCAGCGCCGCGACGGTGCGCTCCACGCTGGGCTCGGGATCGACGACCACGACGGCCCGCCCGTCGGTACGGAAGATCGCGCTTTCGCTCGTCGTTCCGGCGTCACATACCGCGAGCACGACGTCGTAGTCGGCCCGTTCGTCGGGCTCTCCGACCACCGTGTAGCCCCTTCGTGCGAGCGCCACGCGTAGATCGTCGGCATGTGTGCCGTGAGTACCAGCAAATAGGACTTTTCCGCCCATCGAGATCGCCCCAGTCTCCCCGAGCATCTCATCGTCCGGCAGCGGGGGCAAACGTTGATACGTGCTTCTCCCGAAACGAAGCGCGGATTCTTCGTCACCTCGCGTGGCCCCGCGAGTGCTCGAAGGGCACGCGCGAGGTGTTTGCTGGGTACTTGCTGGCTAAAGAGGACCGGAACTGGCCGTATGGGCTACCGCGGGCGGTAACGTTCAGTGCGCCGTGATGCTCATCACCGTCTTGGCGCGAGCGGGCCGCTTCCACGACCAGGCATCATCGTCCACCAGACTGGTCAGCTTGCCGGGGAGCGCGTGGTCGGCGGGCATGCCGGGCGTGGTCGGATCGGCAGCAGCGGCGTCCATGAGGCGCGCCCAGAGCCGGGCACGCTTTCGAGCCCAGGGCATCGTGTGACAGGTGCGGCCAGTTCCGTACGCGCCGAGCAGTCGGGCCATGTTCGGCTCGTCCATCCTGTGGATGCCGCAACGGTTCGCGTGCATGGCGAGGATCTGTGCGGCCTTGTGGAAACAGCGCCGCGTCGCCTCCGGTGACGTCCCGGCGAGCGTGCGATCGTACGTCCAGATCTGTGCGAGACACACCGACGCTCCGTGATCGCCACGACGCTTGCCACTGTGCACCTCGAGCGCCCACCTGCGTGATTCGAACCACGTGACGGAGAGGATCGCCGCTGCGAGATCATCCGGCGTACCGGGCCACCCCTCGACCTCGCGCGACTCTGCCACTGCGGACGAGACGATCACCTCGACGCGTTGCGCGCGTTCGGAGGCCGTTTCCGGCTCGTGTCCCGGCAGATAGTACGGCTGCGGCAAGAGGAGGGCCGCAGCGAGAAGTCGGGCGAAAAAAGTCATGACGTCTCCGAGATGAAGAGTGGCGCAGGCGTAATGTTGCGGTTATGTGGCAAGTTGAGTTGTCGCACACGAGGGCATCGATTGATTCGCACGTGCCTCACGGGTGAGACCGATATGTGCGACAGACTAAGGGAATTGACCAGGGGGTATTTGCGGACATCGGTCCTTACAGGTGAAGGCCCGCGGGTCGTGGCAAAAATAACCGCTTTCGAACCCCGCGGAATCGCTCGCTGTGTGCAGTAGTTACACACCCCGGTGTGTCGAAACGTGTGAGGGCGGACGCGGTGCGGGGAACTCCTCGGAGCGCGCGAGCTCCCGAGCGCCGGCGCCGCCGGGTGGCCTCCGGGGACATTCGGCGGAAGGCGCGCGACCGACCCTCGCGAACGAGAGGGCTCGCTTTCGGCGCGCGTTGTCGGTATCTCTCGGCCGCGCTGGCCACGGCCGGTGAGTGCTCGGCCCCTTGGCGGAACGGTATACGCAGGGGATTTAAAATCCCTGGACCGCGAGGTCGTCCCGGTTCGAGTCCGGGAGGGGCTACCGCTAGAATTCCCGCCGGATTCGTCTTCCGGGAGTGGGTCGCAGACGGAGCCGTCGTGCTGCGATTGTGACGAATCTGTACCCATGTCCCGCTCGAGCTTCTTCCCGAATGCTTCCGCGGACTCCCGCCCGTAGACCTTGAAAACCATGGTCGTCGAGCCATGGCCCATGAGCTTCGCGACGTCCTCTCGCGATACTCCGGCCTCGATGTTCCAGGTGGCGAAGGAGCGTCGAAGGTCGTTCGCCGTGACCCGCGGGATGCCGAGCTTGTCGCAGAGCGCCGGGAGGTCCTTCGACATCCGGGGCCAGGACGCCGGCAACCCGAGCCGCACTGCGGCGGTGAGGAGAAACCGGTGCGCGTCGAGTGTGACCGGGATGATCCGATCGGACTTCTTCGTCTTCGTCCCACGGACGCGAACCGTCCAGTTCGCCAGGTCGACGTCATCAGCGGTGATGCGTGCGATCTCCGAGTGACGTGCCCCGACCGACAGTGCGATCGCTAGGGCAGCCTTCTTCGAATCGCTGAGCTGCGCGAACACCTTCGTCGCGTCTTGCCGTGTAAGGGTGCCGCTCCGAGGGGTGTACTCGATGGAGAACCCCACCGGGCGTAGCGACGAGATGTCGCCGGCGAACGCGCCGCCGCGCTTCGCGAGCTTGCACATCTGCACGATCGCCGTGAGCTCCTTGCCGATCGTGTTCGACGACGCGCCCTCTTCACGACGCTGCGCGACGAAGCGGTCGACGCTCGTCGGCGTGATCGCGGCCATCTTCGTGTCCGCTCCGAAGATGCGCACGGCGTGACCGATCTTGACCGCGTACATCTCCGCAGTGCCCTCGGCCTTCGTTGCCGTCTTCACGCGGTTCAGCTCTTCGGACCACTTTGCGATAGTGGCCGTGTGCGAGGCTTCGTAATGCGGGTCGGCGGCGAGTCGCTCCCGCTCGGCGAGGTACGCTTCCGCTGCTTTGCGGTTCTTGCACCTCGTCGACTCCCGGTCACCGGTGACTGGGTCGGTACGGAGCCACCAGATCCCGCCTCGCTTGTAGAGCCCTTTCGACATGCGTTTGTTTCCTTCCAAGCTGTGAGCTTGTCTTCATCTACCCGTACCGAAGTGCCGACCTTGAAGCCGATCTCGTGCGCGATCTCGTACGCCTTCGGGCGCGAGCACCCGAGCGCTTCCTGGAGCTGAGCGACGGAGATCGATCGCGCGACTGTCACGACCCACCTCGCAGCTGCGCCGCGACGTCCGCCGGCACGTTGAAGAAGCCCTGCGCCCCGAGGCAGGGAACGATCTTCGGTGCCGGCTTCACGTCCTCGAGCACCAGCGCCCCCGGGCCCATGAACCACGGCGAACTCGCCTCGGTGACGAAGTCGACGATCGTCATCGCCCCGACGATGGCGCCGCGCGGGAGCTCCTCGAGCGGCGGCACCTCGAGCCCGCAGACGTCGAAGATGAACGCGGCCGCGTCACCGTACTCGCGCAGCGTGCAGCCCTTGGACGCGTGCAGGAGTACTCGGCCACGGAATTCGCGCATCCACGACGGGCAGCGCTCCCAGTCGCGGTTCTCGTGTCTCTTGTTGGCGTAGAGAATCGCCCACGGCCAGGGCTGGCGAACGGAGAGCGCCTTCACGCGGCACGTCCCTTCGACGGCGCGTTCGCGATCCGCAGCAGCACGTCGGCGTGACACCGGTGTCCGGGCTTGCACCAGCACGCGAGCGTCTTCCCGCGGAGCTCGCGGACCACGTCGTCGACGGTGACCGCGAGCATGCCGACGAGGAGCGCGTGTTCGAAGTCACGGACGGCCATCTCACGCGCGGCGTCCTCGTCGTGAGGCGCGGGCGAGCCATCCGCTTTCGCGAACGTGTAGTAGCCGAGCGTGTAAGGGTTCCCCCACTTCGACGGGCGCGAGACGACGACAGCGTGCTCCGGCTTCCGCCAGCCCTTCGTGCGTCGAAGCTGGATCCGCGTCGGCATCACGCCGCCCCTTTCGGATCGCCGCTACCGATCCGGCCACCGCGCGCGCTCCACCCGGCGAGGTCTGGACCCTGGCCGCGAGCGCGTCGAGCGGCGGCGCTGGTGGACCGCCGCCGCCAGTTCGCCTGGAGCCACTCCCGCTCGTGCGCCTCGATGCGGGCGAGCATGGCGGCCCCCTCGCGTGCCGCGAGCACGCCCAGGACGAAGCCCAGCATGATTGCCGACGCCGTCATGGGCGGCAGCTCCGCTGCTCGAAACGTTCCGGGATCTTCTCTACGTCAGACAAGCAATCACCTCCTGACGGGACCGGCGTCCCGCCGCGTGGCAGGCGGTTTTCAGTCGGAGAGGCGGTGTGGCCACCGCGCGTTCAGGTGACTCGATGCGTCGAGTCGATGGCCGAATGGCAGGCGTTCGAAAGCGTGTGCTGTAGTCGTCATGTTGCCTACAGCGCCCGCCGATAGCCGATGCGCGGGATGCCCACGATCACGTGCTTCGCAGAGAGCTTCTTTAGCTTCGTGCGCACCATCGTCTCCGACCAGCAACGTCGGGTGGCGAGACTCAGCGCGTCGGAGAGCTCCGCAGCGTTGGTGATGCCGGTGGTCGCTGCGCACCGATCGAACACGGCAAGGAAACGGATCTCCTCCGGGTTCGGCGCGTACGGCTGAACGACCGGAGAGTGTTGCGAGCAACCTCGTACACGCTGAATATGGGAGTCGCACAATGCGACATGCGCGGTGGTCACAGAACGCGGAAGAGCTTTTGCGCTGGCGTCGGACGAGCCGAACAGCCTCCGCAACATATGATCCGGATCGGACGATGCCAGGTCTTCTGGATCGAGCACCGCGGCGGCAGCGGGGGAACTCTTCACGACGCACCTCGCGCAACGACGCCCGAGGATCCATCGCGGCAGAACCAGCACGTTCCGTCAGGCTCGATCGTATAGAGAGAGCGGCACGTCGGGCAGATCACCGTCGGCTCGGCGACGGCGTCCGGAGGCGCCGCGGCGCACCTCTCACGGATCTCGTCGAAGCGCATCAAGTGCGGATCCGTGTCCCGCTCTTCCGGGCGCGCAGCGGTAGCTTGCTCGATGGCAGCGCCGACGGCGACACTCGCCTCGGGGACGCGCCCATCCGTCACTGGCTTTGCGTCGGGCGCGCCATCACTCCCGAGCGGCGCGCCGCGGGCTGCGCGGAAGAGCACAGCGTAGATGACCACCACCAAGAGAACCGCGGCGAGCGTGGCTCCTCCCAGAAACGTCAATGCAAAGGCGAGCATCTAACGCCCCAACTTTCGGCGCTCGGGTTGGTCCGACACGGCGAAGATCGCTGTCTTCAAGCGGCGCGCGAAAGGCGTTTTTCTGCTCGAGTATTCGTAGAGTTCGATGTGCGAGTTCGCCTTGATGGCCTCGAAGCAGCCAACGGTCTCTTCGTCGACGCATCGATCCACCTCTCGGTGGAGCGCACGCTTCAGAAGCGCGAGAGACGGGCGCAGCACCTTTGCCATTGCTCAGCCGCCCTCAGTTCCGGTGGCACGGTGCTGCTCCTGGTCCTCGGCGCCTGGCAGCGTGAACGGCTCTGCCGGCGGCAATGCCCACATGGCCACCGGCACTCCGAAGAGCTGCTGGAGCGGGAGCACGACCGCGAGCGGCGGTTTCCGGTCCCCGTACATGACCCGGTGGATTGCACTTCCGTCCTGGCCGCTGTTCTTCGTCAGGTCCGCGAGCGTCCACGCCCGTGCGCGCAGCTCGAGCCACGCCAGGCGAGCACCTTCCGAAAAGTGCTTGCCCAGGTTTCGTCGATGCATCGGAGAGCCCATGAACAGGCAACATAGATGCGAAGGCGCAATATTGCAAGTACGCAAATGAGTGCGGCGCGGTTGCCGGCATCATTGCCAGAGCGCAATAATGAACGCATGGCGCGCCGCGGCAGCGATGACCCGCCGGATCTCTCAACTATTCGGGGCCGGTTCGAGTGGGCTCTGAAGCAGTGCGGTCACACGAAGCTCTCGCTGGCGCATGAAGCGGGGCTCGACCAGAGCCGGTTCTCAAGAGACATGAAGAGGCCGTCGGGCGAGGTGGTCCACGCCGTCACCACCGTCACAGGACTGGACTCCCGGTGGTGGCTCAAGGGCACCGGCACGCCGTGGCAGCCCGGACGGGAGCCGCGCCCCGAAGAGGTACGGAACCGCGACAAGCGGACGCGCGAGGGTCGGGAGGGGCCGGCGCAGGACGCTGAAGCCGCCCTCGAGGAATATCCGTTCGACGAAGGCGCTGACTACCGACGGGCGCGCGCGCTCGCCGCGTCCGACATGGTCCGTCTGCACGGCTGGAAAGCGTCACGCGTGATGGCGGATATTGGGAAGTTCATCGAGCGCTTCCACGAGCCGCACGGCACGACGGATCGCCAGATCGCAGATGGGATCGTATCGACGATGGTGCGCGCTCGTGCCGAGGAAGAAGGCACCGCGAAGGTGAAGCCGGCGCCTTCACGCGATCCGGCGCTGGCCCCTAAGCGACTCGCCGCGCGACCACGCGACGGATCGCGTCGCTAAGCCAGCTTTTCCGAATACCGGGCGACATCTGTGGCGCTCGGAGCTCCTCGACGCTCGGCCAGGGCGCGGGCTCCCCACGCGTCCGAAGCAGGCGATCCGTCACCAACAAGATGGGCTGCCCTGTGACCTCGCCGAACCGAAGCGCTGCGCAGCTCTGTGATGTGCCGAAGTCGAACGCGAGCTGGCGCCATCTCGCGCCACGCTCACGGCACGCGCTGACCGCCGCTGGCCGAGGTACGCCGAGGCTCGCCGCAAGTCGGTCGGCTACGATCTCGGCGTCGGCCCCGCGATAGCCCTCCTCGATCAGCACCGCTTCCGCGCACTCGTGGAGCACAGCCCATCGGAGGCGGCGTGGCGGGAGGCCTTCGCGCACGTAGATCCGGCGCTGCCCGTTCACCCGCGCGAGGACGGCATCGCCAGGTAGTCCCAGGCCCGGCATCTGCCGAACGGCGACGAGCAGCTTCCTCGCGAGGCACATCGCGTCCACCGGTGCGTCCGAACGAAGCCTCAGCGTTCGCACCACCCGCTCCGCCAACCCCTCGATGTCGATGCCCTGCATTTGCGCTCCCCATTCGACCAGCCGTCCCGTCGGTTGCTTCGAATCTTCACCGCCAGTCCCAACGTCGGGAAGCTGGTTACGTCCCCCAGGTCGGACAGGGTAAGACCTGCCTCGCTCAGTTCGCAATATTGCAGATTGACAATGTTGCGAATGAGCACGATAACGAGATCGTGACCAACGCAGAGGCGACTTTCCGCGAGTGCCAAACCCCGAAGACCTGCGCCAAATGCGGCGCCGTCCACGACGCGACCCGCTGGGCTCTGCTCTCATTCGTCGGCCTCCAGAGCGTCGACGAGGAGACCCTCGAGCTCCGGAACTGCCGCTGCGGCTCCACGCTCAGCGTCGCGGTCCAGCCTGGCACGGACACGCTCGAAGGCGTCGCGCCGGTACGCGCTGGTAGCGCCCCGACGCCGACGCGCGCCCCCGTCCCGGGACGGTACTCGTTCGTTCACGAAGCGTACCTTCGTCGGCTTGCCGAGTCGACGACGCGGGGTGTCGCGTGAGCGGCCTCGGTTGCGTCGGCAACGGGCTCTACGTTCGCACCGGCGAACGGCGGACGCGCCTGCGACTGGTGCCCGTTGCGCAGCCTCGGGCAGCCGCGGAGCCGAAGCGTCCCCCGTGGACGCGGTTGGACGACGGTAGCTACGTCCTCGACTGCGGGGCTCGGCTGCATCGAGTCGAGAAGATCTGGTTCATCACCTTCCATGGGCGCTCTGTCCGCCTGGGTCGGCGCGCGACGTTCGTCACTGCGGCGCGCGCACTCGCCGCCTTCGCATGCGTGGGAGCGGTGTCCCGATGAGAAGCCCGCACCTCTGCATCATGCTCGCTGGCGCTGGCTTCCACGGCGCTGCCCAGATCCTCGAGCGAGCCGAGGACGCGCGGGCAGAGCGCGAGGCGATCGCGATCGCGCTGGCGACGCTCGAAGGCGCGCAGATCACGCTCCGGAAGCACCAGAAGGCGTTGCTGCACACTTCCGCTGCCTTCGAGCGTGGGCAGCTGAAGGGTCTCGAAGAGGACCTGGTGAAGCGCCTCGGCGAGCTCGTTACCCGCGAGGCGCGCCATGCCGCAGCTCACTGAGCAGATCGCGCGAGACGCGGCTCGTCTTCGGCGCGCGCTCGGGGGCTTAACGCTCTGCATCGACTGCGGCGCCGAGAGGGCAATCGGCGCCAAGGAATGCATGGCGTGCCGCCGGTGCACCCAGTGCGGTCTGACGGGCTGCTACCGCGAGGTGTGCGGGGAGGACGCGGGCATGGAGGCCGAGCGCTTCGACGAGCAGTTCGGACGGATCACCGATGCCTCCGCGGTGGTGCTCAGCGCGCTCTCTGTGGGGCCGATCTCTATCGAGCTCCTCAAGGAACGCCCGAAGTCCGCGCCGCCGGCGTCGTCGTTTCGTCCGGAGCACCAGGCGCGGATCGAACAGGCGCGCGCGGCGCGGGAGTGGCGGCCGTGATCCCGACATCGCTCGTCGAGCTGCACCGGCTGCAGAAGGCAGCCGTGATCGCGCTGAAACCGCACTGCCTCGAGAGCCGCGTGAAGGACGCTTCGAATCGGTATGACCTCTACCTGGCTGCATGCGAGCAACGTCGCTCGCTCGTCAGCACGCGCTTCATCTCCACCCAGGTGGGGAGCCGCGACGCTGCTCGGCTGATCCGGGCGCACACCCAGGCCGCCTTCGAAGCCGTGACCGCTCTGCTCGCCGAGTGCGAGCGGGAGCTGTGCCTTTCTCCGAACCCGCAACCGACTGGAGATGCCGATGGAAACGCAATCGACCGCCCTCACCACGACTGAATCCGCGGCTCTCGCGCGCCCCGACGAGCTCACCGTCCAGGAGATCATCGCGCGCGTGGACAAGGTCAAAGAGGTCCAGAAGGCGGTGATGCGCGATGGCGTGCACTTCGGTGTGGTGCCTGGCATCAGCAAGCCGTCCCTACTCAAGCCGGGGGCGGAAATCCTCGGAATGGCGTTCCGCCTGGCGGCGAAGTTCGTCATCACCGAGACCTTCGACGGCCCGCACCTCACCGTAAAAGCGGAATGCAATCTGATCCACGCGCCGACGGGAGCGTTCCTCGGTCAGGGCTTCGGGTCGTGCTCGACGCGCGAGAGCAAGTACGCCTGGCGCAAGGGAGAGCGCGTGTGTCCCGACTGCGGCAAGCCGGCCATCATGAAGAGCAAGTACGGCGATAACGGGGCGCAGCCGGGGTGGTTCTGCTTTGCGAAGAAGGACGGCTGCAACGCGAAGTTCGCCGCCAACGACGATCGGATCACCAGCCAAATCGCCGGACGGATCCCGAACGAGGACGTCGCCGACACCTACAACACCGTCCTGAAGATGGCGATCAAGCGGTCGCACGTCGCCGCGATCCTCTTCGTCACCTGCGCGTCCGAGATCTTCACCCAGGACGTCGAGGACATGCCCCGGGAGCAGGCCGACGATGCTGGCGACCGTCCGCAGGAGGGCGCGCGTCCCCAGGATGCACGGCAGCAGTCCGCTCCGCGGGGACAGCAGCAGAAGACCGGTCAGCGCCCGAACAACGATGCCTCGGCGCGCGTCTCGAGGCTCATCGCGGCGTACGGCGACGCGATCTCGACGGAGCAGCTCCAGGAGCTCAACAACGAGCGCCAAGAGCTGTGGGCCAGCCTTGGCGCGAATGACAAGCGGACGCTGAAGAGCGCTGCCGACGGCGCCGAGCAGCGCATCCGCAACTGGGACGGCCAGGGGGCGACGGGCACGGACGGGAAGCTCTGATGCCGTCGTTCTTTGTGAAGCAACCGGACGGGCGGCTCGCTCGCTTCTCGTCCGTCGTCGACGACTTCGTGGCGTTCGACATGACGGCAGAGGAGGCCGAGCAGCTCATCCTGGACGAACTCGTCGAGGTTGCCCGGGCAACCGCCAAAGCAGCCGTTAAGCGCGGTATCGACGATGAGCTCCCGCGGCACCACGGGGTCTACGGCGATGGTCAGGCGCGCTGGCGCGACGCGCTCGAGACGGTGGAGTCGATCCACGGCAAGAACGCCAGGGCGCAGCGCGAGCGGCGACGCCTCGGGAGCGATTCGTGAAGCTCGCGTTCGTCACCGACAACCACTTCGACGAGGCGTCCCGCTTCGAGGAGACGATCCGCGTCCACGACTTCATCGCCGAGGACGCTGCGCGCCGGGGCTGCGAGGGAACGCTCCTCGGCGGGGATCTCTACGAGGGGAAGAGCAGCATCGCGGAGCGGAACGCGGCGGTCGCGTGGGTGCTGAAGATGGCGACGATCGGCCCCGTCGTCGGCGTCAAGGGCAACCACGAGATCGACGGGGACCTCGACGTCTTCAACCGGCTCCGTGGGCGCCATCCGATCCGGATCCACTCGGATCCCGACGTAGACCGCATCGGCGACGTGCTGATCGCGTGCGTGCCGTGGCCGCGGAAGGCCTCTCTGATCGCGAAGTACGGCCGGCTCGGGCTCGAGGAGAGCAACGCCAAGGCGACCGACTACCTTCGTCAGGACTTCCGCGGGCTCGCCGAGGCTATGGACGCGCACGGGGACGCGCCGCGCATCGCGCTCGCGCACGTCATGATCGACCGAGCGACGACGGACCACGACCAGCCGATCGTCGGCGCCGACATGGCCGTCTCGCTCGAGGAGCTCGGGCTGCTCCGAGCCCACTTCTACGCCTGCGGGCACGTGCACGCGCAGCAGGCGTTCCGCATCGGCGATGCCGATTGCATCTACGGGGGCGCGCCGAAGCACTGCAACTGGGGCGAGCCAGGCCCGAAGGGGTACGTGGTGCTCAACGTCGAAGGCGGCCGAGTCGTCGGGTGGGAGCGGGTCGCGACCCCTGCGACGCCCATGGCGCTCGTCAACGCCACGTGGTCGGGCCCGTTGGGCCAGGACGACGGCGGTCAGCCCCGGGGGTTCCGCGACATGAAGCGCGAGGCCTCCGTCTCCGGCGCCGAGGTCCGCGTGCGTTACGCCGTCGAAGTGAGCGACCGTGCGGTCGCCAGTCGCGCCGCCGAGGAGTATCGCGCCGAGCTCCTCGCGAACGGCGCAGTGAGCGTCATCCTCGAGGAAGAGGTCATCGCGACGACGCGCGCCCGCGTCCCCGAGATCACGAGCGCCCTGACGATCGCCGAGAAGCTCTCGACGCTTTGGGCTGCGCGCGGCGAGGAGATTCCGGCGCCGGCGCGCGAGCGGCTGTTCACGAAGGTGACTGCTCTGGAGGAGGAAGCCCGTGCTGCAGCTTGAGCGCGTCGAGTATCACAACGTCGGTCCGTTCTCGGACTTCGTCGTCGATCTGTCGAAGTACGCCGACAAGCTCCTGATCGCCGTCTGCGGCGAAAACGGGGTGGGGAAGTCCTTCTTCCTCGAGTCCGCGTTCGCCGGTGCGATGTATCGGACGATGCCCACTCAGGGCACGCTCGTGAAGCGAGCCACGGCGAAGGACTCGTGGATGCAATCCACGCTCGTGAACGGTGCTACGCGGACGTTTCGGCATGTCCTCGACGGCGTGTCCGGCAAGTCCGAGGCCGTCGTCCTCGACGAGCATGGCATCTCGGTCCTGCCGGACTCGAAGGTGCGGTCGTTCGACGCTTGGGCGGCGAAGCACTGCCCGCCGCCGGAGGTCACGTTCGCCTCGCTCTTCGCCGCGCAGAACTCATCGGGGTTCCTCGGCGCGAAGCCCGCTGAGCGCAAGGCCATCCTGCTCCGGGTGCTCGGCATCGAGCGGCTCGAGCTCCTCGCCGCTCGCGCCCGCGAGCACGTCCGCGACACGCGGGTTGCGATCAACACGCTCACCAGCCGGATCGACGACGAGAAGCGGCGCGCCACCGGCGATCCGGCCGAGATCGAGAAGGAATTAGACGCAGCTCGAGCCGGCGTCGCGACCGCTGAGCAGTCCCTTGTCGCCGCCCGTGCTGCTGTCGATGCCGCGCGAGCGGGCGCCGTGCTCATCGAGCAGCGGACCTGGGAGTTCAACGCCGTCCGAGACCGCCGTGAGGAACTCTTTACACGCCTTGCGGCGAAGCGCTCGGAGATCGCTGACATCGAGGAACGGATCGCCAACAACCGGAACATCCTCATCGACGCGGTGAAGATCCGCGCGGCAGAGACTCGGCTCGTCGAACTCCGCGCCGAAGCTGCATCGCTCGAGACGTCGGTTCGGACGCACGAAGTCGCTCGCCTTACCGCGGTGCGGGAGCGCGACGGGCACGAGCGTTCGCGAGTCGCCGCAGAGGGCAGGGCAGCCGACGCGCGGGCTCGGCGCGCTCGGGCCGAGAAGCGGCTCGCGGATCGGTCGGTCATCGAGGAGGCCGCCCGCGTCCTCCCAGCCCGGCGTGAGGCGCTCGCGTCCGCGACGGAGGCCGTCGAAGCAGCTCGTCAGGCGCTCGAGGAGCTCCGCGGGCAGCGCCTCGACGGCGCCGCGGAGCGGATCGGTTCGCTCCGCCAGGGTCTGACGAACATCGCCGGGGATTGGGAACCGGACACGGGACTCGATTACGCCAAGCAGGAAGCACTCAATCGCCTCTCACTCGATGACGATGCGGTCGAGGAGGCGAGAGAATTCCCAGCCCGGCTCCGAGCTGCCGAGCAGGCCGTCCGCGAGGCGGATGACGCCAGGGCGCACGAGGAAATCGCCGTCCGTCGGTTCGAGCCACTCGCGGCCCGCGTCAGCGATCTGGCTGCTGCCGAGCAGGATACGAAGGACGCTGACGAGGCGGCGAACAAGGCCATCGAGGAGGCCGACGCCGCGAGAGTCGCCCGAGGACTGGCGGATGCGACGGCCGTGGACCGTGAGGAGCAGCGTGCCGCCGCGCAGGCCCGGGTGGTGGTGCTCGACCAGGAGATCGCCGTCGCCGTTCCGCTGGCCGCGCGAGTGACGAAGCTCGCCGAAGCAACGGCGCGCATCGCGACCCACGAGCAACGTCTCGCGTCCGTCCGAGCGGAGCTCGCTCAGATCGATACCGACCTGACGGCCACACCCGAGCCGTCGGCGCCTCCCCCGATTCCCGACGTCGCTGCGTGCGCGTCAGCCGCGGACGCCGCGGAGAGCGAGGCGAGGCGCGCCGCGACGTCAGTCGCAGCCCTGGAGCAGCGTCTCGCGGACGCCCGCGCCTCCGAGGAGCGCCTCGCCGTTCTCACGAACGAACGAGGGGAGCACGACGACGAGCTCGCGGAGTGGACCCGGCTCGCCGCGGACATCGGGCGGGACGGCATCCAGGCGCTCGAGATCGACGCCGCCGGGCCCGAGCTCACGGAGATGGTGAACGACCTGCTCCATTCGTGCTTCGGCACTCGCTGGACGATATCCATCGAGACAACGCGGCTCTCGGCCGACGGCAAGCGTCAGCTCGAAGGCTGCGAGGTGATGGTGATCGACACGGTGTCCGGGCGCACCGCCGAGGCGGCCGACTTCAGCGGCGGTGAGAAAGCCATTCTTGAGACGGCGACGAGTCTCGGCCTGATGATGCTCGCCTGCAAGCGGGCGGGGTCGAAGGACTGCACTCTCGTCCGTGACGAGTCCGGCGCGGCCGTCTCGAAGGGCAACGTGCGGGCCTACGTGGCGATGCTCCGGCGGGCCGCGGAGCGTGTCGGCGCGCGTCACGTCCTGCTCGTCTCGCACGTGCCCGAGGTGGTCGAGCTGTGCGACGACCGCATCAACATCCCGAGAGCGGCGGCGTGAACGCGCAGTGGTTCGAAGTGACGACGGTTCTCGGCAAGACGTTCCGCGTGCTCGTCGTCAACGAGCGCGTTGCCGCGACGACGTGTCCGGAGGAGGCCGACGTCGGGTCGCTCTGGGCGGACGAGTGCCGCGACTTCGACCTGGCGGGCTGGACCGTGCGCCAGCTCCCGAGGGATCGGTCGTGACCTGGTTCCGCTGCACCTGGGTCGACCGGTGCGAGACGTACGTCCGCATGGTCGCGGTTGCCGAAGGCCGCATCGCGGGCAGCGACATCGCTTACCCGTTCGGATTCGGCAGGGAGTGGAAGGAGGCCAGCGCCTTCGCTCTCCGGATGGGGTGGACGATCGAGCGTCTCGAGCCGGCCGAGGAATGAACAAGAAGTGGCTCCTATCCAAGGACATCTACGGTCGCGAGCACGACCCGATCACGCGCGAGCGCGATCCCGAATCCGATCCGAAGCACCTCGCGTGGATCCGTTCGCTCCCGTGCGCTGTGCTCGCACATCCGTTGCCAGGCTCGACGCGGTGCCGCTTCCCGGTCGAGGCGCATCATCCGACGGGGGCAGGCCTGGCACTACGCGATGGGGACGCGGGCGCGATCCCGCTGTGCGGAAAACATCATCGCGAGGAGCTGCACCTCTTCGCCGGATCGTTCCTCGGCTGGTCGAAAGAACGCATCCACGAGTGGGAGCGCGCGATGTCTGACTTGTACGAGCGCCTTGGGGTGCTGCGAAGGGAACTGCGATGAGCGAACGAGCCGGCTACCTCCACGTCCACGACATGAGCGTGCACGTGTGGGAGGACACCGTCGAAGAGAAGGGGATCCGTGAAGTGTACGGTTCGATCCTCGCTGGCCTCCGAGGAAGGGGCTTCGCGACGAGACGCGACCCCGACGTGGAAAGGAGATGGCCCACGCTCGCCCCGTGGAATCACGTGGGCGAGAAGCGTGGCATCGAGTTCCACGCGAACACCTCGGGGCGGCACATCGAGCTGAGCTTCTTTCAAAACGTCAACCGCGGGCCGAACCCGAACTCCAACGGGGGCCGCTACGACTTCGACAAGTTCGCTCGACTGCCTCGGTACATGCGTCTGCACGCCGTCGCCGAAGTCGTGGCGGTGCTTGAGAAGCTGCGCCTGAACTATGGCTACGCGCTGAGCGCCGCACTCCGGAGCTCTGAGCCACTCGGGCGCGCCGTACTCCGCGTGCAGGAAGGTCGCCTCGACGAGGGCGATGCACTTGGCGCGTTCAACCGTTCGTGGTCGGCAGATCGTTTCGTCCGTGGCCCGGACGGCTGGCCCGCGAAGAGCGAGTTCAAGTCGTGGCCCTACTACGACCGAGACGGCATCGAGCTGCAGAGCGGTGACGTCCGGTACGCTCGCGTCGATGGGCGGCTCGTCCGTGGGACGGCGCACCCCGGCGTAAACGGGCAGTGGTTCCTCGTCTCACACGGCGAAAGCCTCGGCTCGCACCTGCACGCGAAGGCCCTCTTTCGGTGCGAGCACCCGGAGCTGGAGCCACGACGCCTCGTCCTGGGGCAGCCCGAGCGGCTTCATCGTGAGCTCGAAAAGCTGACCAAGGCGCGGTCGTATCGGCGAGTTGCCGCCGTGGGTGCGACGCTCGCCCGCCTCGAATCGGGAGCGGCAGCGTGAGACCTCCTGTCCTACGCGCCACGTTCGAGCCCACCGAGATGCTCGTCGACAACTTCGCCGGGGGCGGCGGGGCGTCCGAGGGTATCAAACGCGCCGTCCGCGCCCCGGACGTCGCGATCAATCACAACCCGGTCGCGCTCGCGATGCACCGCGCGAACCATCCAGAGACGCGGCACTACTGCGAAGACATCTGGGCAGCGGAGCCGCGCGAGGTGTGCTCCGGGCGTCGCGTCGGTTGGATCTGGTTCTCGCCCGACTGCACGTTCTTCTCAAAGGCTCGCGGAGCGAAGCCGATGCGGGACGCCGAGAGACGCGTGCGCGGGCTGGCATGGGTCGTTCCTCGCTGGATCCGAGCGGTGTGGCCTCGCGGGTTCCTGCTCGAAAACGTCGAAGAGTTCGAGGATTGGGGACCGCTCGGAGAAGATGGGCTTCCTGACAAGGGGCGCGCCGGGCGCACGTTCCGCGCGTGGGTCGCGCAGATCCGCGGGCTTGGGTACGCCGTCGAGTGGCGTCAACTCGTTTGCGCGGACTACGGCTCGCCGACTACTCGAAAGCGGCTGTACCTCATCGGTCGCCGCGACGGTCAGCCGATCGTTTGGCCGGAGCCGACGCACGGAAAGCATCGTCCGCAGCCGTGGCGCGCGACGTCCGAGATCATCGATTGGAGCCTCCCCGTCCGGTCGGTCTTCGGTCGCAAGAAACCGCTGGCGGAAGCGACGATGCGTCGAATCGCGAAGGGCCTGCAGCGCTACGTCGTCAATGCGCCGAACCCGTTCGTGATTCCCGTGACGCACCAGGGTGACTCCCGCGTGTATTCGATCGACGGTCCGTTGCCCACGGTGACGGGCGCGCACCGCGGCGAGCTTGCTCTGGTCAATCCGTTCGTCGTTCGGACCGGGCACTACTCCACCAAAACGGGCGCCGGCATCGAAGAAGGGCGCGGATGCGGCACCTTCCGGGGGCAGCCTCTCGACACGCCCCTCGGGACGATCTGCCGAACGAATGACAAGAACCTCGTCTGTCCGATTATCACGAAGCACTACGGCGACCCGGACCGAGTCGCTGGAGGCGGGACCGTAGTCGGGCACTCCGTCGATCGCCCGCTCGGGACGGTGACGTCACGGGACCACCACTCGCTGACAACGGCCTGGCTCACGAAGTACTACGGCACGGCAACCGGCTCGTCGATGGACGCGCCGCTGCCCACGATCACTGCGAACGATCGCGGGGGCGGCCACCTCGCCGAGGTCCGGGCCTTCCTGATCAAGTACTACGGCGCGCAGTCCGGACAGCAGCAAAGCCTGTTCGACCCACTGCACACGGTGACGAGCAAGGCGCGCTTCGCCCTCGTGACGGTGTACGGGGAACTCTACGAGATCGTCGACATTGGGATGCGAATGCTGGCGCCTCGCGAGCTGTTCAGCGCGCAAGGCTTCGGCCCCGAGTACATCATCGATCTGGAGCACAACGGGAAGCGGCTCACGAAAAGTGACCAGACAGAGCTCTGCGGCAACAGCCAGAGCCCCGACGTCGCCGAGGCACTCCTCGCGGCAAACACGGGACGGACCAGGTCGGTGGCAGCGTGATCGCCTCCGTCTGCCAGCGCTGGCGCGATCGCGCGGGCTCCTACCGCCCTGCGGGCGAGCCCATCCGGACGAGCGCGTACGACGTTGCAGAGATCACGACGGACCGGGAGGCGCGCGCCTTCGTCGAGCGGCACCACTATAGCGGCTCGTACCCGGCGGCCCTGCGGCGCTTCGGGCTCTACCGTGGCGCCGAGCTCGTCGGCGTGGCCGTGCTGTCACAGCCCGCGAGCCAGGCCGCGCTCGATGCCGCGCTCCCATTCGCCGACGACGGCCGCGCGGAGCTCGGGCGCTTCGTGCTCCTCGACGAGGTCCCCGCGAACGGGGAGAGCTGGTTCCTTGCCCGCTGCTTCGAGCTGGCGCGCCGTGAGGGGTTCGTCGCCATCGTGGCGCACTCCGACCCCGAGCCGCGTCGCGCCGCCGGTGCCGTCGTCTTCGTCGGGCACATCGGCACGATCTACCAGGCGACGAACGCGACCTACGTGGGGCGCACGGCGCGCCGCACGCGGCGGATGTTCGCCGACGGTACCGTTCTGTCGGACGCGGCGCTCTCGAAGCTCCGTAGTCGACGGAAGGGCTGGCGCTACGCGACGGAGCTCCTCATGGCGCACGGCGCGCCCCCGCCGGCTCGAGAGCTCATGCCCGGCGCGGACTGGCGTGCATGGGTGCGTGAGGCCGTAGACGCCACCACGACCGCCTTCCGACACGGCGGCAACCATCGCTACGTGTGGGCGCTCGATCGCCGCCTGCGGCGCGCGCTTCCCGCATCGATGGCGTACCCGAAGTGGGAAAGCGCGGTGGCAGCGTGAAGGTCGAGTGGATGAACGGGCTATTCCTCATCTTCCACGTCCGTCTTTTCGCGTTCAGCCGCGGCGGATTCGTCAGCCATTTTGTCTATGGCCTGCTTGAAACGCTGACCCGCCTTGACTTCCTCAGCAGTAAGCGGTCGCCCGGCCCTCTCCATTTCGAGAAGGTCGATCATGGCATGGCGCTTGAACCTCTCCGTCTTTGTGGGGTCTCGCAAGAGCCTGAGAATCAAATCACCGTCGCTTTTCGGTGGCGTGCGCTCTCTTCGAAGCGCACGAACGGTCTCGAGAATCTCCTTCAGCATGTCGTCCGTTTGCCGAGGAGGCGGCGCATCCGGTGCATCGCCCAGGTTGGCGAGAACATTCTCCAGTGTTGGCCACGCGCCGTTGAACAGGCGCTCCAGTCGAGCATCCGGCAATGGATCGGGAAGCTGCGAGTTGATGGTGCGGATCAACTCCAGCGTGCCTTCCTTCGTCGCCTTCTTGATCTGAAACTGCGTCAGCGGACCCGGCTCGAGGTCCTCGGTCTCCATGCGCACGAGGTACGGGCAAACAAGCGCGGCGTCGAACTGCTTCGCGAGTGCGCCCGCCTCGAAGAGCAACCACGGCTGCCGCTGGTTCTCGGGTGTTACGACGAGGATGCCGACCTTGGATTCCGCGAGCACCGTGGCGACCTGGTCGCTCCATCGCGCACCAGCGCGGATCCCTTCAGAGGACATCCATGGCTTCGCCGCCTGGAGAACGTCCCCGATCCACGTATGCAGCTCCTTCGCAACCGTTTGGCTGCGCCCCTTCGACCAGCTGATGAAAACCCTCATTATCGCGGAGCGTACCGCGGACAGTTCCCCTCGCGAACACTTCCGGAGCAACCGGCATGAAAAGCCTTCGAATCTCGTTGGAGATGTTCGCCGAAGAGCTCGAAGACGACCGCGACGAGGCAGAGGCGTGGCGCGAGGAGACGACGGAGCTGCTCAAGGAGACCGAGCCGTGACCCGCTGTCTCGTTGATGACTGCGCCGGAGAGCTCCGCGTCGGGCTCGATGGAGGGATCGGCTGCTCGACCTGCCAGCGCGCGTTCGGGTCGGAGTCTTTGTTCCGCCAGATCGACCAGCTGCGAGCGGTTGCCGCCGGCGCGCCGTCCGTCATCGAGGAACTCTCACGTCTGCGCACGCTCATCAACACGCCTCGGATCGACGACTTTCTCGAAGCTGTCCGGCTCGAAGCGGCGCACCAAGCGGAGCGCTTCGGCGTCGTGCACGACGGCGGCAAGGCGCCATCGGATTGGTTCTGGCTCCTCGGCTTCCTCTCGGGCAAGGCGCTCGCGGCCGCGGTGAAAGGCGACACCGACAAGGCGTTGCACCACTGCATCTCGTCGGCAGCGGTGCTGCTGAACTGGCACGCGCATCTGTCGGGTGCGCGTCGCGGCATGCGGCCGGGCATCGCGCCGCCGGAGGACATCCGATGAGCACGTTCTGGTGCTGGGAGGCGGAGAACGAAGAGTCTGACGATGCGGAGCAGGTCGACGCTTACGATGCCGAGTGCGCCGCTGAGAAGTACATCGAGAGCCGGTGGTCCGACTTCGATCACCCTGAGACGTCGTCGGTGGACGTGCGCGATGCGCAGGGGACCGTGACGCGCTGGACGGTCACGACCGAGCCGACGGTCGTCTTTCATGCGTCCCGCAAGAAGCTCGACGTCAAGGAGTTGCCGTGAATCCCGCTCCGACGCTTCCCATCATCGAAGCCGGCGTCGAGTGCACGCGCGTGGTGCACGGCGTCGGCGTGGCCGTCCTCGTTCGGCGCGATGAGCACGGTTTCATCTTCCGCCGCACCTACCGGAGGAACCGTCGATGAAAGACGAGTGGACCGCCGAGGAATGGGCGGCGATGGTGCCGGCAGACGTCGGACTCACCCGCAAGCCCGCGGTGAAGTACGAGTGCGACGGCTCGTGCGGGCACGTGTTCCGATGCCGCTCGCCGGGGATGCGTTTCGCGTGCGGCCGCTGGTTCTGCGCATGCCCGGGCGGCTCGGACGACAACCGATGCGCGGAGTGCTGGTGCCGGCTCGACCGGGCGGCGCCGGGACTGATCCGCAAGCTGCTGCGCGGCTCAGCGTGGCTCGCCGAGACGACGCTCTGCAGGCTCATCGCGGGCGAGGACGAGCATCCGGTGGTCGTCGATGCGCTGTTTCAGCTCGTCGTCGACAAGCAGATCGAGTGGTTCGGCGACAACGCGCGCCGTGGCGCTCCGCTCCGGTACCGGCTCACGCGTCGAAAGGCCGCCTGATGAGCACCGTCGACGAGCATCCCGTCCACCGCGCAGCCCGCCAGCTCGCCGAGTGGGCCTACTGCGACTCGATGATCGAGCTCAATCGCTCGAAGCTCCGGGAGCTTTTGAGCGAGGACGAGCAGACGTCGGGGTACCTGCCCAGCGACGAGCAGTGCATGCAGTTCATTTGCGGTGGTGACGACGGCGCTCCTCCCCCTGACCTGGTCCGCGACTTCCCAAAGACGCACGCCTGGCTCGAGGAGTTCTGGTCGTGATCCTGGTCGACGAGCTGGTGGTATGGCCGCACGCGAAACACCGCTGTTTCAAGGGCGGGTCAGCCCACCTGACGACTGACGGTGACATCGAGGAGCTTCACGCTTTCGCGAAGCGGATCGGTCTCCGCCGCTCGTGGTTCCAGGATCACCCGTCGCACCCGCACTACGACCTGTCTCCAAAGCGGCACGCGGCTGCAATGAAGGCCGGCGCGCACTTCGTTCCGGCGTTCGACCAGGCACGGATGCGGATCGCGGCGCGCCGCGCGAAGGAGCAAGCGAGGCTCGAAAGGGAACTCGGAGCATGAACTTCTACGATCTCGGGCTCGAGGCTGTCACCGATGTCGACGGCTGGGCGGTGTTCTCCGGCTGCGATGGAGAGGATCCGCGCTTCGTCTCGTTCCACGTCGACGAGTCAGACGCGTGCGAGTGCGTTCGCCGGATGAAGAGCGACCCCGAACGGAGCGACGACGTCGCTGCGGAGCTCGCAGTGCTCACCAGCGACATGGGTGTGGTTTCGGCGAACGACTTCGAGCTGCAGACGCATGAGCAGCTTCGCGCTCGGATCGAGCAGGCCAGAGCCGCCGGGCTGGCGGACGAGCTGCGATGAGTTCCTCGACGAAGTGCCCGGGCTGCTGTCGCGCCGTCGGTCACGACTGGAGCTGTCGCTTCTGTGGTCCGCAGGAGGACCAGCGAACCGCTGACGACTGTCTGCGGTGCTGCGTGGCGACCCTGATCGGGGTTCCGTACGAGGGTGTTCCGCACTTCGTCGAGCTCGCCGGCCCGGACGCTTGGCTCGCGCTGCTCTGGTGGTGCGAGTGGCAGGGGCTCGTTTTCGAGTGGGACTCGGACGACCCCGGCGTGCCTTGCATCGCAAAGGGGCCGAGCCCGCGCGACCCCGCTGCGAGGACGCACGCCGTAATCTGGTCGAGCGGCGGCGTCGTCTTCGACCCGCATGCGTCGCGTGACGGGCTCGCAGGGGCGCCGTCGATGTTCGCTCTGATTCGGCCAAAAGAGGCGCAACCGCGGGGCGAGGGCGCCGATTGCCCGCCGTGCGACGCCAGCGCCGATCCGTTCGAGGAGGCGAAGGAACCATGACGAAGAGACTGGCGAAGGCCATCACGATGCTGAGCAAGCTGGACGAGGAGCAGACTGAGGAGCTGGCGAGAGCTCTACCGCCAGAAGCTCTCCTGTCGGCGCTTTGCGCTCTCGAGGGTTCACAGCGATCCACGTTGCTCGCGGAGTTACGCTGGGACGATTCCGGCGGGAAGTACTACAACAAAGCGCGCGTGTACGGCGCCGTCGCGGCTCAATACCGCGAGACTCTCGAACACCTGGCGAGGGCGGGCAGCGAGCGCGCCAAGGCGGCGTTGCTCTGGCGTGAATCCGAGCTGGGAGGCGTCCCTCGCGCGGAGCTCGAGGCGTTCGAAGCGCTCATGCGTTTGTCGCCGGCGGTTCCGGTACCGATGGTCCTCCACTGCCCGGAGTGCAGGGCCCGCCACGTCGACGAAGGCGAGTTCGCGACGAAGGTCCACCACACCCAATCTTGCCAGTCGTGCGGGCTGACGTGGCGCCCGGCCGTCGTCGCCACGATCGGCGTGCAGTTTCTCCCAGGGTTCAAGAACGAGACCCCATGAAGACGCTCCGAATCTCAGACACGTTCGCGCCGCCCGTGGAGTGGCTACAGCTCTCGACGGTGACGTACGGCGCCTCCGGCTCGGGCAAGAGCGCCTTCGGGCGCACGCTCGCGGAGGAGGCCCACGCCGCGGGTATGCGGTTCGTCGTGATCGACGTGAAGGGCGACTACTACGGCCTGAAGAGCAGCGCGGACGGGAAGCGCGAAGGGCTCCCTATCGTCGTGTTCGGCGGCGACCACGCGGACGTCCCGCTAGACATCAACGCGGGCGCGGTCTTCGGTGAGACGATCGCGCAGCTCGCGCAGAGCGGCATCCTGGACCTGGAGCACTTCCCGAAGGACAAGCGCCTCGGCTTCCTCGCGGACTTCTTCGCGGCGCTCTATCACCACAACCGCGAGCCGCTCCTGGTGCTCCTCGACGAGGCCCAGGACTACGCGCCCCAAACGCCTCGCGGGCAGCTCGGGAGGGACGCCGCGCGCTGCCTCTCCGCCGTCGAGGACCTCACGAAGATGGGACGGAAGCACGGCATCGGCCGAGTCTTCTTCACGCAGCGAGGGAGCGGGCTGAACAAGGAGGTCTCCGAGATCTGTGACGTCCTCGTGGCGTTCCGCACGCCGGGCACGCTCGACCAGGATCGGGTCAAGACGTGGCTCGGCTCGAGCGGCTCGAAGGCTCAGGTGCAGGAGGCCATGGCGCGGATTGATGGGCTGCCGACAGGGACGGCGCTCTTCGCGAGCTCGCACCCGGCGGTGCGCCACTTCGGCGTGCATGCGGTCCGGATTCCCGTGACGTTCGACTCAAGCGCGACGCCGACGCTCGGGCGACGGAAGCAGGAGCCGACGAGGCTCGCGACGCCGGCGCTCGACGAACTCCGCGCGCGCCTCGCATCGACCATCGAGCGCGTTCAGGCGGATGATCCGAAGGCCCTCCGAGCGCGGATAGCGGAGCTAGAGAAGCGGTCGCGCCCCCACTTCGAATCGTGTCCGATGAACCCCGCCTGGTCGGGAACGGTCTGCAAGGGGCTGAACGACAAGTGCACGTGCGGCAAGCCTCCGGCGACGAAGGTCGAGCGCATCGAGGTACCGGTGCTCGGCGACGCTCCAGTCGGAGCTTTGGTCAGCAGCGCCGAGACCATGCGCATGCTCGGCGTCGACCTGGTCGAGACCGCCCGCGTCATTCGTGAGGCGCTCGATCGAGCACAAGGGGCCGCCATTGCTCCTCAGGGCGCGTTCCGTCCGGTCAGCGCGGGCTACGAGCCCCGGCCCCGGCTGGCCCATCCCGAGAGCGTTCATGCGGCGCCACGAGCGCCGGCGCCATCGAAGGGAAAGCCGGCGCTCGACCGACGCATCCTGACGCTGCTTGCGCAGTACCAGGGTAAGGGCATGGACCAGGCGCGCCTCGCGCTGCACCTCGGTCTCCACCAGCGCAACAAGGGGCTCGCCAACACGCTCGGTCGACTGCGCACCGTCGGCTTCGTGCGCGGCCACGAGATCACGGAAACGGGGCTCACGGCGCTCGGCCCCTTCGCGGCGCTGCCGACGGGCCAACGACTCTTCGATTGGTGGTTCAACCAAAAGCTACGCCCGACGGAGGCTCGTGTGCTGCAGGCGATCTCCGAGCGCGACGACTGGACGCGCGAGGACCTCGCCTCGCGTCTCGGCGTGCACGAGCGCAACAAGGGGCTGGCGAACGCGATCGGGAAGCTGCGGTCGCTCCGACTCGTCGACGGGATGAGATTGTCAGAGGAACTCGTCGGATGACGATCACCCTTACCATCCCTGCGCTGCTCATCACGCTCGTGCAGCTCGTCGGGCTCGTTCTCCTCATCGCGCTGGCGTTCGTCGGTGCGGTATTCCTGTGGGCCTTTCGGAAAGGGTTCTGGCGATGACTGACCGCGCCGCCGCCATCAAGGCCACGACCGAGGTCAGCCGCGTCGTCGAGGAGCTCCTGCGAGAGAACGCGAGCCTGAAACGCGCCAGCGAGCAGCGCCAGGAGCTCATCAGTGGCATCGCGTCCGTGCTCGGGTGCGATCCGAACCTGGCATCGATCGCGCTCCGCGCCGCTGCCGTCCACCGCGAGCTCTCCGAGATGACGAAGCGGGCGGAGACGGCGGAGCAAGCCGAGGCGCGTTGCCGCGAGATGTACGGAGACGCCTTCCACGCCGCACTCGCGAAAGAGGACCAGCTTGCCACCGTCACGGCCGAGCGGGACAACAACGCGGAGCCGATGGCTCGCATCGTCGACCTTCCCGCAAAGACTTCGACACGCCGTTGCATCAAGACGAGTAACCCATGCGGCACTGACACGTGGATGGCCGGCTACGAGTGCAAGTGCGCCGAGTGCCAGACTTGGCTCGGGGAGTACGCCCCGTCCGTCCCCGCAGTGCCCGCTCACGTTGCGGGTGGGGAGAGCGACGAGTGGGACGACGCGAAGATTGACGAGTTGCTCAATCGCGGCTCGCACATGTGGCTAGAAGTGAAGTCGGCGCTGGTATGCATGAAGCGCCGCAATGCCCGCATCGCGTCGCTCGAAGCCGCCTCAACCGTCACGATCAACGGCGAGACCATGTCGACGAGCGAGGCGCTCCGAATCTCGCGGAACAACACGTGGCACGCGCGGGAGGCGCTTGAGCGGTTGCGCGAGGAACTCGCCACGTTGCGCGCTCGGGAGACGGACGTGGCGAAGAGGCAACGGGAGAGCGATATCGCGCACCGCGGGCACCACTCGCCGATGGATTGGCCCCTCGTCACCGCGCCGAAAGGAGACAGGACGTGAAGACGCGCAAAGAACTCGACGGGGAATGGCTGGACGCCGCCTTTGCTCTACGACGCGGAGAGACGCCGGATTTGGGTGCTCTGGTCAGGGAGGAGCGCGCCGTCGTCGACAGGCAAGTCGCGGCGAAGGCAATCCGGTGGGCGGCGAAAGAACGCGAGCACGTCTACCCGCAGGCCATGGGGTTTCTCCGGGAGCTCGCGGACCGCCTCGAAAGCGGCGAAGTGGAGATCGAATGAAACCCCTCCGCATCCTCCTTGCCGGCGTGCTCTGCATCGTCGGCTGGATCGGGCTCGCGGCCATGGCGCTGGCGTTCGCGGTGTTTGATGCGGCTACGGGAGAGGAACGAGCCCGGCTTTGACCCCCGCCGACGTCACGGACCGCGTCGACGCTCTCCGCCGGAGCGCGCGCGGACACGAGGGCGCGGATGGCTGGGCCGGCGTGGAGGGCCAGATCTGGCGCGACGCCCTCTCCGCGATCGCCGACGGGTGCACCGAGCCGGAGGAGATGGCGCGCGCTGCGCTCGAGACGGAGAAGATCGACTTCTCTCGGTGGTGAGGTCACTTCGCGCAGCCGCAAACCCCGCCGTGATGCGAACAGCAGCCCTGGTGGCTCCCGCTGCAAGTGCAAGTCGGTGACAGCATGCCGTCGCAGCACCGGAGCGATCCGTCGCCGTCATCGTCGTCGCTCACCGCGGTCGCCCGCGCGCGGGCGGGGGGCGGCGGAGGCGGCGTCTCCGCAATCTTGGCGAGCTTCTCGGACTCCTTCTCGTCGCCGATGGCTTCCGACATCTGCATGACGATCTCGGCGCAGTTGCGGGGCCGTAGTCGCGGACGCAGGTGCGGACGCGCTGCTCGCGTCCGGACGGTCCGAGCAGCTTGATGTACGCGACATCCTTGTCGTGCTCCGCCTGCTTCACCGCGGCGGCTTGCGCTTCGCGCACGCGCTGCTCGTTCTCGCGTTGCTCGTGGGCGGCGATCTCTGCCGATTCGCGGAGCTTCTCACGCTGCTGCTGCTCGGCGATTGCGCGTTCTTGTCGCTCGTTCCCCTCCCGTATTTGCCGCTCTTCATCGGCACGCCGCCGTTCCTCGCGCCAATGGTTGGCGAGCCGCGAGGCGACTCCAAGGTCAGCGTTGGCGTCGTCGCACCGGATGTACCCGATGGTGTTTTCCTTGCACCGCGCCACCCTAGCCGCGGCCTCAGACTCGAGCGCCTCGCACGACTCGAGCGAGGCGCATCCGAGCTTCAGCTTGTCCGGGAAGTCGTCCGTCTGAAGAAAGACCGAGGCGCACCCCAGCAACGAGATACAAACGACGACGGACGCGACGTGGATACTCCGCCCCATGATCCATCGGTAAAGCACGAGACGCGCGCGGAACGGAATCCTGCCGTTTCGTTCAGGATAGCGGCCACCTCTGTGGTCGCCGTACAGTCGTGGCGATCCGTCCTTCGACGGACACCACAAAGAAGGGGGGCGCGATGCCCGACGATCCGAACAAGCGTGGACCAGCAGACCGCGAGCGCATCAACATCCACGAGCCATGGGAGCTTCGCTATTGGGCCGATCACTTCGGCGTGACGGAGCAGCAGATCATCGACTGCGTGAAGAAGGTCGGCGTGATGGTGAAGGACGTGAAGAAGTGTCTCGGTAAGTGAAAGCCAGGCCCCTCGCTGGACAGGGCGAGGGGCCGTTCACGCCGTCCCGGAGCCTGGCGGCACGTCGTGGCCTGGCGCCTCCCACGTCCAGAACAGGATGATCCGCTCCGTCTCGTTCGTGTCGCGGCACGCGGCCGTCCCCACGAGCCGCCATTCCGGCTGCGGATTTTCGAAAGGCTCGACGGGGTCCGGCGGCTTCTCGCTCGAGGGGTCATAGCTCTCGAACATCGTTCGGTACCGCATCACTTTTCCCTAGCGCGCGAGCGCGCCGGCGGCAGCCCGCTATCCTCCCGGACCTGCCGCACCCGACCCACTCAGGCGACTGCCCTCACGCCCCGAGCTGCTCAGCGGCGCTCGGCTGCTGCCACGAGTACGCGCGCGTGCCGTCCTCGTGGGGCGTCCTCACGGGGCTCGTCCGCGGCGTCTGGGTGGCGCACACCTGGTCCCACCCGCGAGAGGCGACCATCCATCGCTCGACGGCGGGCGAGCCGCTGGACGCGCCACCGAGGTGGGCGAGGTAACGCGCAACCGGGTCCCCGAGGCTGCCGACGAGGGCGCCATGCTCACCGTCATCCTTGCCGCGCCCGGCGTCTACCGGGCGGAGCTCCGCGCCGCCGACGGCTCGCTCATCTGCCGTCTCGTTGGACCAGCGTGGTGGCTCCTCGAGCAGCTCGAGCACACCATGCCGGCGCCGCCCGCCGTTGACCCCTGCTCGATTGTTCCTTCTCAGGAGGCTCCTCGCGGATGGTAACTTTGAAGCATGAACCAGGGGACCTCGTCGCCATGAAGCTCATCGGATTCTCGTTTGCTGCGTTACTGCTGGTGAGCTGCGGTGCTCGCACGAACCTCGGCGAGGCCGTGAGCGATGGCCCGCAAGACGGCGCCGTCGTCGTCGGCGCTGGCGGTTTCGTCGGTACCGGCGGCGTCAGCGTCGTGTTGCCACCGGGCTCGGGCGGAGCTCGCCCGCTCGGCTCTGGCGGCTCGCGGCCGTCGGCTGGCGGCTTCCCGACGGGCGCCGGCGGGCACGGCGCAGGAGGCGTCGTCGTGGGCGCTGGCGGCTTCGTGGGCGCCGGCGGCACGACGATCGGGAGCGGAGGCCAGGTGATGGCGTCGGGCGGCACCGTCGGCGCGGGCGGCGCCATCGAGCCCGTCGACGCGGGCCCGAACTACTGCGACCCGGCGATCCAATGCGCGGGACGGAAGTGCCGCGGCGTCATCGACTGCGGACACCTTCAGCAGATCGACTGCTCGCAGTACGTGACGTGCGCGTCGGACGAGTACTGCCGCGGCCTCGACTTCCTAGGGTACTGCACGTCGGTGTTCGCGGGACTCGGCTGCGGCCCGGGCGGCGCGGTGCGCATCTGCGTCGGCAGCACCTGCGAGGACTGCACGCTGCCTCCGGAGGAGCCAGGGTGTGCGACGCCGGATAACGGCGCCTCGTACCTCTGCCCGTCGAAATGACGAAGGCCCCCAGCTCCGAAGAGCCAGGGGCCTACCGCATTACCAGTAAGCGTCGGTCAGAGACCGCTGACGCGCGCGGGCGCGAGGCTCTTCGCCGGAGTGCCGCCGTTGCCGAGCTGCTTCTGAGAGTTGTCACCCCAGCAGTAGAAGTGCGCGTTGTTCAGGTCGCACGTCGCGCCGGGGAGCGCGGCCGGCGCCGCGACGAAGAGCGTACCGGACCCGTGTCCTGAGACGGCAACGGGCGTCGTCGACAGGTGTGGGCTCGTCGGGCTGTTCGAATAGTCGAACCCGTCGCCGAGTTCGCCATCGTCACCTAAGCCCCAGCACGACGCCGCTCCACTCGACGTGACCGCGCACGTCGTGAATTCGCTGGCGCTCATGTTCTGGACGCCGCTTGACAGACCCGACACCGAGACGGGCACGTTGCTGTCGTGATCGTTCATGCCGGATGTGTCGATGGTCCCGTTACCAAGCTCGCCGCCCGGGTTGTAACCCCAGCACTTCGCAGCGCCGCTCTGCACCGCACAGCTCCACCCGATCCCGACGGTTGCCCAGGTCACGCCGCTCGACATGCCGCTGACCGCGACGGCCGTCAGCGACGACGTGTTCGCCCCATTCCCGAGCCCTCCGTAAGAGCCGTCGCCCCAGCACTTCAGCGCGCCGCTGACGATCGCGCATGAATCCGCGCGACCCGTGGCCACCATCGTGGCGCCGGAGATACCAGATACCGCAACGGGTGCCGTTCGAGACGTCGTCGTACCGTCCCCGATCTGACCGAAGTAGTTGTCCCCCCAGCACTTGACGGCTCCCGTCGAGAGCGTTGCGCAAGTGGTGAAGTCGCCCGACGAGAGCTGCACGACGCCGCTGGTGAGCCCGGAAACGGATTGGCCGACGGTGCGACTGGTGAGAGTGCCGTCGCCGATCTGCCCGTCCGAGTTGTGTCCCCAGCATACGGCGGCCCCGTTCACGATGGCACACGCATGATAGGCGCCGCACACGACGCTCGTCGCGCCTCCGCTCGCGTTCGTCACCGGCACGGGAACGAGTGAGTCGAGAGTGCCTCCGTTCCCGAGCTGGCCGGCGGAGCCTTCGCCCCAGCACACGACGCCGCCGGAAGCGATCGCGCAACCGAAGTCACCGCCCTGGCAAATCTCCGTGTCGCCTACGAAGATCGATTGCGGAGCTGTTTCGACGGTACCGCCCGAGAAGGTGCCGATCGCCTTGAACGTGTGAGCACCGGGAGCGACCGTCGGGAATCCTACGCTCGTGTTCCACGGCGAACCGAACGACGTCGACATAAGAACGCCGTCCACGTAGTAGTCGACCTTCGTGGCATCCGCCGACGCTGTGGCAGCGTACGAGGTGTTACCGCCGTGAAGGACAGCGCTTGCGCTGATCGAGCACGTCCCGGTGCACGCTGCCTGGCTCGGCGTGGCGTAAGCGAGAGCAATTGCTAACAGTGCGAATAATTTCAATGATTTCATTTCTTCTCCTTTGACCAATGAGCTGGTCGCTCAGGGCCGTCGGCCGACGGTCACTTCGGATTTCGCTGTTTCGCGCGCCACCGCTCCATTTCGCGGGCGCACTTTTCCGCCGCGCGGATGCGCGCCGCGGGCACGTCGAAGCGCTGCGCCATCCGAGCCCACGCGATGACCGTCTCGGGCGCGCAGAGATCGGACGCCCGCAAGACGAACGCCGGCTCATCCGGGTCCAGCAAGAGGCCCGATGGCGCCGGCTGGCTCGGGCGGTTCCCCCGGGGCGGCGGCCTCGTCGACCCCATTAGGGCTCGTCGTCGTCGGGCTTGCCGGCGTAGTGAGGGAACGGCTCGGCGATCGCGATCGGCTGAAACGCCGTCGGCGTGTCCTCGCCGCGCTCACGCTGTCGCTGTCGGCGCTCCTCGTAGACGTCCTGCCCGCCGCCGGCGGCGCGGACCTGGTCCCGTGGGCTCGGCGCGAACGCCTCGAGCGCCGTCGTGTGCGGCAGCCCGCGGGCGCGCTCGGCTAGCATCTGCCGCTGGAGTTCGGCCTCGTGCTCCTTCTTCGTGCGGCTGTCCACGATCATGCTGAGCGTCGGCTGCTCCTCGCGGAAGCGCATCGACGGCCTGCCGTAGAGCGCCGTCTCGGCGTCGGCGATCCGCTTCTCGCGGGCGAGCTGCTCACCCTTCCAGAGGTTCTTGTACTGCAGGGCTTCAGCTTCCGCTTTGAGGAGCGGCCGCCGGATGAACCAGTGAAACGCGCCCATCAGTACGCTGCCCGTAGCTCCGCTCCCGGCAATCACCTTCAGCCAGGACATCACCTCGGGATCGATCGCCATCGTTGCCTCACTCGCCGTCGAGGTGCCCGAGGGGAGGCGCCGTGTTCTTCGCGACGACGGCGCGGAGTCGATCAGCCTCGCCGGGGAGCTCCATTCGGACGAGGAGATCTATCAGCGTGTTGATGGAGATCGTGATGTTCGCCTCGTTGAAGCCGAAGCGCGTGTTGCCATCGCCGAGGCGCTGGTCGTTCTTCTGGCGCCACTCGTCGACTTCCTTGCGCCACAGGTCGATCTCGTCGAAGCGGTCGTGCGCTCGCGTGAGCATCGCCTCTATGCGGTCGAGTTGCGACAGCTCCGGAAGCGGATCGGCGGGCGGATTCGGGTCCGCCTGCAGAGGGAATTGCTCGGGCGCGCTAGCGTCGTCTCGTTCGCTCATGATGCTCCCTCCGGGGGCAGGACGTCGGGCTGAACCTCGCCCGTCTCGTGCCCGATGACGCCGAGCGCCTTAATGAGCGCGGCGTAGTAGTCCTCGATGTTGAGGCGGTCCCCGTTCGGGTTTGCGTGCGTGTGCAGCCCGAGGAAGTAGTGTTCGTCGTACATCCCCGTCGTCGCTTGCAGGAAGTCGTTGCACGCGAGCGCGTCCGTCACCTCGGACGACCGGCAGATCGTATCGACAAGCCGCTTGAAGCCCAGCGCGGGCGTCGGGTCGCCCGCGAACCAAGTCGTGTACGGGACGACCTTGCCCGCGGCGTCGTCGAACTTCGAGTCGACGTGCTTGAAGGAGTACTGGTCGGGGTGCGTCGTCGTGATCGCTCCCATGTTGTTGCTGCCGGCGCCTTCGCCCTCTTTCCACCCCGCGCCGTAATTCGTCTCGTGCCAAGCGACGAGCCGGCAGAAGAGCGACTTCGCGGCCGTCATGCCCGGAAGGGCATCGACGATCGACTTGGCTTGGGTGTGGGTGAGCATCAGAGCAAGTTCCGTAACCAAGGCGGCAGCCTCGGCGTGATCCATGCGGCGCAGAGCACGAGCACGAGGCTCACTCGCGCGTTCGGCGCGGCGGACTCGGCTCGAGTCCGCGTCACAGCGGCGCGTTCGCGGCGATGCCCGCCGAAGCCGCGGCCTCGGCTTCTTTCGCCGTCATGCCGGCGTGGTACTTCGCCGCGATCCCGGCGTTGGCCCACGCCTGGAACTGCGCGAGCGTCGGCGACGCCTTGGGCACCGGCACGTTGCCGCCGAATGCGTTGAAGTCTGCCAGCAGCCCGGCCCAGTCGAAGCCGCTTGCGGCTTTCGTCTGGCCCTTGCCGATGAGGTCCGGGGTGAGGAGCGCGTACGCCTCGCCGCCCGCGTGCGAGACGGCGTACTTCTTCAGCGCGGCCCAGGTGAGCGTGATGATGAGCCCCCACGTCGCAATCTGAACGCCCGCGGCGTTGTAGCCGACGATTACGACGCAGTGTCCGTTCTCGGGGTTCGGTGCGCCCGCGACGTCCCACACCGCGCTGTCGTTCGCGGGGAAGGGCGAGATCCACTCATCGGGTAGCGCCATGCCGAGCACGACAGTCTCGAAGAGCTCGAGCGCCTGCATGACCTGCGTCTTGTTCGTCGCGTCGACGACGACCCAGCCGGACGCCTTCGTGCCGTTCGGGAAGCCCGTCTTGACGGCGTAGTTGAGGGCGGTCTCCTCGTCGCAGCCACGATCCGTGCTCGGGTCCTTCGGGTTGTAACCGCCGATCGCCGAGTACCACTTGATGATGTCGGGGAGCGCCGTGTGGTAGAGCGCGCCGGCGTTGCCGGTGAAGACGGCGAGCGAGTGTCCGAAGAGTCCCGCGATGACGCAGTCGCCGAGCCGGTCATTCCCCATCACGTCGCGCAGAGCGGCGAGCGCCTTCGAGGAATACGAGCATGTCGCCGCCGGGGTCGGGAGCGAGACGGCGTAGCGCGCGAAGTGCAAGCGCGGTCCGACCGCCACCGGCGGGGTCCGCCCGAACTTGACGTTGCGGTTCAGGTGCTGCGCGTAGACCTCTTTGAGCATGACGTTCCCTTTCAGTGCGCGCCGCCGTCGCGGACGACGAGCGCAGAGATGTTGTCGGCTGCGGACAGCCCGGAGGAGATCGCGGCGTCAGGCCCGTCCTCGAGGAACGGCTCGCACGCGGCTTCGAACACGAGCGTCACGCGCTCGACCGGTAGGCCCTGCGCGGCCGCGCTCTCCGCGAGCTGGGCGGCGCGCTGACGCGCAAAGCGCTCGCAGCTGTCGGGGGTGCCCCCGTCCCGCGAGACCGGAGCCGGAGGCGGCACCGGCACCGGGGCAGGCGAGGGCACGACCGTGCACGAGCACACGGTGAGCAGACACGCGAGAATGAGCAGTCGTGCCAAGGGGTCCTCCAGCGCGTCAGGCGTAGACCGTGACGCCGACGTTCGTGGTGTTGCCGCCGACAGCCGCCGCCTTGATCCGTCGGACGGCGACGGGTTCGATTGCGTGCGCTGCGACCTGGATGGCGTCGATCGCGTTGTCATCGCCCTGCGCCACGATCACGCCGGCCGCGTGGCCCTTAACGGAACGGAAGACCGAGCCGATCGCGACGATGTCGCCGACGCCGATCCGGAACTGTCCGAGCGCGTCGTTCTGACCGGGGAAGGAGACGACGCAGAGCGTCGGGTCGTCGAATGCCACGGCGCCGCGGATCGTCTCGCCACCGTTCGCCGCGGTGAGCAGGAAGTCTTCCGACGTAGTAACCCCGGCGACCGTTCCGGTGGCGGTGACCTTGTTGCCCGCGCCCGTCTTGTACGACCCCGTGTGAGCCGCCGTGGAGATGGTCAGCGTCCGAGGAGCGACGCGGTAACCCGCCGCTTTGAGGGTGGCCTCCGTGCCAGTGTAGGCGGTGTTTCCGGTCCCGTAGACGATCGGTGAGGTGCTCGTTGCCGCTGCGTTCAAGAGGCCCGACAGGTCATCGACGGTCCCGCGGGTGAACGATCCGGGAGAACCAAAGAGATCCTGCGGCGAGGTGCCGAGCATGGGCCGCCCCTACGTTGCGGCCGCGTTGCCTGGCAAGGCTCAGGCCGACGTTTTCACCAGCTGGTAGGCGCGCGTTCCCGGGCGGCTCTTCGCATCGATGCGCCACCGCTCGCGGAGCTCGCCGAAGACCTGGTCCACCTCGCCCGTCTTCCGGTCCCGGCGAATCTGGTACCCGCGCGGCCGCGTCTCGAACGGCTGCTTCACGAGGCCCATGTGATCGTAGGGCGGCGGCGCGCCGACGATGAAGAAGTTGGGGAGTAGGAAGTTCGAGACGAGGATCCCGTCGATCGGGTACGAGTCGCCTTCGACGGCGTCGACGAGCTCGCGGGCGACGTCGTATCCGTCTGGGCCCGGTACCCACAGCGCCGTGTTCGGGTTCCCGGCCATCTCGCTGACCTCGTGCGAGAAGCCGACGGACGGCGCCTCGCCGGCCTGCGTCAGCGTCCCGACGAAGACGTACGAGACCGGAACGCCGCGCTCGTCCTTGTCGTGGTAGGCGCCCGCTCCTGCAACGTCGGAAAGGTCACGCGCCTTCACGATGCGCATTCCTGGCAGAACAAACCGGGGCGACGGCAGGAACTCGATGGTCGGAGTGGGCCAGCCCCACGCGGGCGCCACGTGCTCGCGTTGCTGCTTCGCGCAGACCGTCGCGATCTCGAGCAGCTCGCCGCTCGACAGGGACGTCGACTCGTTAATGAACGCGGCGTCGATCATGGCTCACACCACGCGTCCGACGAGCACATGAGCTCGCCGGCTTGGCACCGCGGGGTCGCGGCGGGTCCGGACAGCTGTGCCATGCCCGCCGTGCAGAACCGACCGCAGTCGTACTGGCTTCTCGCCGGACGGGCGCAGAGCGTCGCCGCGCTGGCACACGCTTCCGCGCACCGGCCGCCGGCGTCCGCGTGCACGGGCGGTGGCTTCTGACCCGTCCCCGCGCGGTCCTGATGGCATCCCGTCGCGCCCCCGAAGAAGAGCAGGAGCGCGAGGAGCAGGAGCGCCCTCACTGAGCGTCGCCGACGGCCGGCGTCGGGGCGTCCGAACAGTCCTGCGCCCATTCCGTCGCGGCATCCGAGGAGAACTTCGTCGCTGCCACCGCGAGCGCTGCGAATGCGCCGGCCGTTGACGCGAGCCCGATGCGCCAGCCCTTGTCGGAGACGATGCCGGCAGCGACGCCGGTGCCCCCCGAGACGATGCCATCGGCCCACGCGGCGCGCGTGAAGAGCTGATGGTCACTGTCGAGCGAATCGCAGTGGTGCTGATCGCGCGGAGGCGCGGCGGTCCCGAGCATCATGCGAGGCTTTGCCGCCTCCTCGAAGGAGCCCGCGCAGCCGGTGATCGCAACGAGCGCCGCGAGAAGAACGAGCATCGTCACCGCAGCGGACCGAGGCGGCGCGCTCGCGAGCTTCGCCATCAGCGCGGCGCGCTCGTCCGGACCCATGACTCGAGCGATCTTCGAGAGTGGCGCGACCTTGATTCGCGACAGCCGCGTGAAGACCCAGGAGATGACGCCGAACGCCATGCCGGCGAGGGTGAGGGCTTGAGCATCCGTCATCCCCAGCGATGGCAGGTACTTCGCTGCCAGTATCGCGATCACGCCCGCCAGAAACTTTATCCATCCCGCCGTGTTGACGGGCTCGTCGCCGTTCATCATGTTGCGTCTCCCTTTCAGAGTCCGCGCAGCGCCGATCGCAACGCGGGGTAGATGTCGTTTCCGAGCTTCGTGTAGCCCGTGGGCGTCGGATGAATCCCGTCGCATAGATCCCCACCGACGAGCGTCGTCGTCGCCCGGTATAGCTGAATACCTTCCTCGCCGAGGGTGTCCCACACGCCGGTTCTCGTGGTCGTAAGCGACGTGTTGTTCGCCGCCGGCGCAGTGCCGCTGAAGACTGTGTTGACGACGAAACGCGCCTGAGGCTCACGCGAATGGATCTGCTCGATCAGCGACTGGTAGTTCGCAGCGAACGAGCCGCTGTCCTCGGCGTTCGTTCCCAGGTTCAACATGATCACCTGCACACCGTGCAGCGGCTTGCCCGTGCCGAGGTAGTTGGTGATCGTATTGGTAGTGAAACCGCTGCCGTTGGTCGACGGCGCACCGGGCAGCTTGTCGTTGCACGAGTCGCCGTTGATGCCCTCGTGGTGCCGCGTCGGCGCGTACGAAGCCGTCGAGTTGTTCTGCTGCCCCAGCCACTGAATCGAGGTGTACCCGTCAGCGATCGCGAGCGTATCGAGCGCGGAGCGGTAGCCGTTGTAGACAGTGTCCGTCGTCGTCGATGTGCAGTCGTACCCGCGAGTGATCGAATCCCCGGTCATCAGGACCGAGGCGTCAGCACCGAGAGGAGAGGTACCGAGTCTTGCGTCGGCCCCGCAGCATCCAGTCGCTAGTAGGAGGCCACCGATGAAGGTGTTAGCCCTACGCAGCGACGCCGCGGGGCCGATCAGAATCTCCCTGCTGGGAAGTCGACCCGCAGCGAGGTGTAGTCGGCCTTCATCATGTTGGTCGCCGCGGTGCCCGTGTTCTTGAAGACGCCCACTGCCATGCCGAGCAGCGTGCTATTCGGCAGGTTCGTGGTGACCGTCGCCTTCAGCGCCTTGTCCACGTAGAACGCGACGCTAGATGATCCAGGGTAGGTGACCACCTGCAGCTCGTTGTAGGTCGCAGCAACCAGCGAGATGGTGGTGTCCACCGGTGTTCCGACACCTCCCGTGGTGCACCCGGCGAGCCAGTCCGTCGTGTTGACTGCGCTCGTCGTGTCGTAGATGAAGCCACACCCATCAGCGAAGATTTTCTGAGACGGAGCGCGTTGCTTCATGAGCCCCGCGTTGATCGCAAACGTGTTCGTGCCGTTCGAAAGAACGGGTGCCGTGATGCGAGTGGTCAGACTGAAGCCGACGTTGCTAGTGGAGTAGACGATCGACTCGCCGCCGTCCGCGGCGGTATTGGATGCGGTCCACGCATTTGCGATACCGCACATGCCGGTTGCGGTGGACGTACCGGATGCGCACAGAATCTCGCCTACCGCGGAGGCGGAGTTCGTGCTTTGCGCGGCGACGGTAACACCGGTCCCGCTCGTGAATCGCGCCCACCCGGCGGACCCAGGCGCATTCGCGACGGCCGCGTTTTCCGTAAGATCGTCCACGTGCACGATGACTTCGTCGGGACCTGCTTTCGCGTCGGTTCGCAGCAGGAACACCGGAGACGTGCCGACGGTCACCGACGGACCGAGGTAGCTGTATTCGCCGCCTGCGCGGCGATTCCCAAGCTTCACGCGCACGCGCGCCCCCGGGAACTCCGCCGCCTGATCGAGATTCGGGTGGCGCGTGACGACGAACGTAGATCCGGCGCCGCCGAGGTTGGTCGCGCAGTACACACCGTTCTCGAACCGGTTCGTTCTCTGCTGAATCAGAAAGCAGTCGCCCGAGCCGAGCGTGACGCCGTCGATCGGGGGCAGCACCCCGTTTGAGTTTTCCGTCAGCGTCGAGTTGACACCGCTGGAGCCGTTTGAATATGTGCTCGCCGGTAGATCTGCGACGGCTGCCGCCTGGACGGCGATGCCTCTGGAGTCGATGTAATTCTTCGTCGCAAGATCTTGCGGGAGCGTCGGGTCTGCGCCGCTATGGACGGGGTGCCCGTTCAGGTCCATGTCCCCGGTGGTGTGCGAGATGGTGATGTTGCCCGCGTTGTCGACGACGGCGCCGAACACCGTCTTCTTCAGAACGCAGCCGAGGACGACGTCGCCCTTCGCGTCGAGGCAGTTCGCATTCGGGGGAGGCCCCGACGGGGCGCATCCGGCCAGCACCAGCAACGCACAGAGCAGCGCAAATAGACGCTTGTTCATGCTCCTACCTCGACCTCATCGTTCGCGTCGTTGGTCTCAACGACGTCGTTGGTGTTGTCCACGCCGACGATGTCCTTCGTGTTCGTCGGTCCCCCGCCACCGCTCGATGGAAGCGCGTGAGGAGAGAGCAACGAGAGGCATCCGAGGCCCACGAAGAACGCCATTCGCGGGGCCCTACACCGCTGCGGTTCCCGATTCCTAGGCCGCGAGGTCTTTTCCGAACGGCCTTACGCGCCGACCTTGACGTCGTCGCTTGCGCTATCGACTTCGATCACGTCGCTGTTCACGCCGATGACGTCGGTGGTGTTGCTGGTCGGGATCGGGAACGTCTGGACTTCGACGCTGTAGGTGCCGTTGACGTCGCTGCGCGTTGAGGACCCCGTGGTGCGGCACAGGAGAGTCGTCGTTCCGAGCGAGAAAATTGCCCCCGGCATCGACGGAATCCCGGTGATCGTGGTCGCCGCGCCTCCAGGATCTTGCAGGACTGCGTTTGCGCCGCCCTTCCTGCTGAACCATTGCACGTGCTCGTACAGGTAGTAGTCGGTGCCGGAATTGGCATACATCCAGAAGCGAACGCGCGTTATCGCGTTGTCGGCTAACGGGACCGTCGCGAGCGTGATCGGGGACAGCGACGCGACGGCGAACGGACCGGCAAAAGTCAGCTTGGTGAGCGGCGTCGTGTTGTCGAAGAAGAGATTGATTCCGTTCGCGCCGTCGCAGAGCAAACCAACGAGCGCCGTCAGGATGTCCTCGACGGTGGCGCCGTTCAGGTGAAACTTCGGAACCGGAGTGCCGCCGTGGAAGGCGTGCTGCACCTCGCCTTCGTTGTCCGGCGTGACGGCGTACGCGGTGCTACTCGAGCCGTCCGAGTGGAGCGTCCCGAGAGCCAGCGTTCCGTCGCCGTGAATATCGGCGACGCCACCGAGCACCGTGAGCCCGGTGCCGTCCTTGCCGTAGAGCATCGACGCGGCCGCGATGCCCTGCGTTGCAGGGACCCAGTCGCCGAAGTCGGCGTCCCACACGATCATCTCGTCGGCGTAAGTGCCCGACCCGATGAGGTCCTTCAGCTTCGGGCGAGGGTGCACGTGCGCGGCATCAGCCGCCTTCCCGCTTGCGCCCGCGGCGGCGCTGGCGGCGAGCGCTTGGATGTCGCCGACCAACCCCGCGGTGACGGTGATCGTTCGGTTCGCAGAGAGGTCGCCTCCGCCCGTCGCGAGGCCTGCGGCGCTGACCGTTCGCGTCGTCGGCGGCGCCCCGACCTGCGTCGCGGTGTAGTCCCCTGTCTGCGCCGTGACGCCGCCGACGCGCCCGAACACGGACGAGACGGGCGAAGAAATGCCGGGCAGGTGCGAGATGCCGAGGACGCCCGTGACCGCGCTGTCGTCGGCGAGGTTGATGGCGCCGGCCTTGCCGAGCTTCCCGCTTGTGCCGTTGAACAGCACTGGGCGTCCGTCGACCGAGCTGCTCGGTCCGGAAAAGTCTCCGCCGCCTACTGGCGCGCCGTTGCTCCCGGGGACGCCGGGCCCGCACATGGTGAGATTGCCCGCGCCATCGACGGTTCCGACGGGGAAGTCGCCAGCTGAATAGGAGCCAACTCGTTCGCAGCGCCCCGTCGTCGGGCCGACGCGGACGAGCCCGTTGCTGTTCGCGGCAAGCCCAGTGACGGACGCCGGCAGCACGCCGAGCAGGGCGCAGAATCCCGAGGTCCCGCGAAGAGTCGCCTGCAGCAAGACGCCGTAGACGCTGCCTGCGTTCGAGAGAGACTCGGTGAGCGCGCGCTTCACGGTCGGCGCGGCCGGCGGTACGGGTCCGTTTTGCCCGACGACGACAACGTCACCGAGGGCGCCGTCCTGCGCGTCGTCGGCGGCGAGGATCACCTGCGTTGCGACCACGCCTCCGAGCAGCGCGATCCGCTCGCGGCGGTCGTACTCGTCGAGCTGCTGTTGCAGCTTCGCGACGCTCACGTCGCTCACAGCGGCTGCTCCGTTACCTCGAGCCACGCGTCGTACAAGTAAAACCCAGCCTGCTGCTGGTTCAGCTTCACCGCGATCGCGCCGCTGTTCACCTCGATGGACGGCAGCCAGTCCGTGTCAGCGACCTGCGTGCCGCCGGTGGACTTCGACGTGATGATGGCGCTCGCACTCGCCGCGACCGTGCCACCAGAATCCGTTGTGAAACGCCGCTTGATCGCCCAGATCGACTCACCGCCTCCGGACTTCACGGCCGACACGTTCAGGCTCGCGATGCATGTGCGGCTCTTCGTCGGGACGATGGGGCCGACGAACGAGATGCCGACGGCGACCGTCGAGCCGTGCGCGAACTTCTTCCGCACCGGAAACGAGTTCTGCACCTGCGCGTCGAGCGTGCGATTCCAGCCGACCGCCTCGAACTCGCCGCGCTCGCCTGGAATGGTCTCCCGGTACGAATCGGGGAAGGCGTTCAGCGCGATCCCGCGTTCGAAGACGATCTCACCCGAGTCCGTGAGCGCGCGGCAGCGGCAGATCCAAGACGCCGCGCCACCGCCCGGGAGACCCGTGCCCGGCGGCATCGGTAGGTGGACAACGTCCTGGGGACCAGCGGGCGTGACCCTCGTCGCGCCCGACTCGGTGAACAGCAACGCCGTCGGCCACCACTCGCGCGCCGACTTGGATGCGAGCGGCGAGCTTGGGTCGGATGCGTCGTAGAGCTCGTACGTCACCGATGTGACTCCGGCAGCTGGGTTCGTCTCGAGCGTGAGCGCGAGCGTATCTCCAGATCTGGAGCGGTAGATCCGGTCGCCGCTGACGGGGTCCTCGCTCGGCGTACCTTGGATCGTGAAGGCGGCGAGGTTGTCCACGCGCCGCCCCCTACACCGGCATCTTCGCTTCTTGCTAGGCGGTGGGCCCGCGCCTCCGCGGCGCCTCCTCGAGCGAGTCACCGGCGACGTTGAACGTCAGCGCGCCGAAGGCCCGGTTGTGCCCGAGCTCCCTGACCATGACCATGTGAGCGCCCCCCGAGATCGGGATGACGACGAGCTGATCGAGGCGCGCTCGGGTGAGTACCTGCCGCCGGTACCCGTCGACGGTCGGTGCCTGGACGAGCACTTCGAGCGGGAGCACGACGCCGCCGTCGGCATCCGCGCTGGAGTAGTCGACGTTCACGATGCACGCGACGCCGGCGGCCGGGCTCTGCGTCGTGACGTCGAGCGACAGCTTAAAGCGGTTCGTCCCGACATTGTCGGGCGAGAAGTCCGCGAGAAAGGGCTGGTCGCTCATTCGGTTGTCACGTCGAAGTGGGCGTACACCGAGCCGCCGCCGGGAGTCATCATGGCGAGCATGTAGTGGCCGGCGCGCGACAGGGTGAGCTTGCAGACGCCGGAGAGACCTAGGTCCGGGAAGACGGGCAGCTCCATCGAGGAGCCGTCGAGCGGCCATTCGACGTACCAAGGCACGTAAGCGGCAGTCGAGATTTGCGGGTCGACGCCGGCGCCGGCGCTCTCGACGGCCTCGACGACGACGCTCACCGGGAAGCGAGCGTCGATCCGGAGCGACCGCAGCGGGTGTCCCGCGGCTGCATTCAGACGCGTCAGGCGGTCGCCGTCAGGCGGGTCCTGCCAGTCGACGACATCCGGCGCGACGAAGCGCTCGATCGTCGGCGCGAGCCCGAACAGCGGAGGTAGAGTGCTCTCGAGCCACGCCACCTCGGTGTCAGTGAGCCTCCTGGTGAAGAACAGGGCTCGGCCGACGGTGCCGCCGAAGGAAGTCAGTCCTCCGCCGAAGAGCTTCGTTCCCGAACCGAGGAAGTCTGTCGGCGTGTAAGCCGCGGAGAAGAGCGCGGCGCAGTTCTTCCGCCAGTCGACCGTCGGCGACGCGAGAGCTGTGGCCTTGCCGAACCGCACGACGTGGAGCTGCGGACCGTCCGACGTGGGCGGCCCGCTCCCGCCTCCGCCGATGTCGGACCAGGACACGTTCCCAGCCCCGTTGTTCAGCTTCACTTGGAGCAGGCCGTCGTAGAACACGAGCTTCGGCTGAACGCCCGTGAACGTTCCATCCACGATGAAGACCAGCGTGTACTCGCCGGCCACGACGCCCGGGAGCGGAGCGAGCGTCGTCGGAGAAAGGTCGCTCGCTGTCGTGAGGACGAGCCCGCCCGCGCCGCCGAATGCCGACGGATCCGCGGCGATTGCAGCCCCCTCGACGACCGCGTTCCACCACGTGTGGACGGAGTCGCCGTTCTGGAATCGGCGTAGAGAAGACGGCGCGCGGTTCACCACGTCGACGACCACGCCCGCCGCAGTCCTCACGTCACCTGAGCTCGTGCGGGCGTCGAACGACAAGAGGCACGCCGGCATGTCCTCCGGCGAGGTGATGAAGCGCAGGTCGAACGCCGGCATCAGAGCCCCGCGGCATGCGAGCCGAGCAGCCGGCTCCGGTACAGCTGCCCGTTCATGCCGAAGAAGAGGCGCCCCTTGATCGCGCGAACGCAGAACGACGACAGCGCGGCGACGGTGGGCGAGGACCGGTAGATCCGCGTCGCGAGGATCCACGTCGCGCCGCGATCGATCGAGAAGTAGATCTGCCCGAGAGGGAAGGACGCGACGAAGACGCCGTAAAGCGCGGTGAGGCACCGAGGGGAGGCCAAGGTGAGAGTGTTTCCAGATGGCCTTGCCGTGCCTGTCACCCAAACGTCGCCGTCGATCGACGTGGCGATGAAGTTGCCGACGCCGGCCGTCGAGACCGCCAAGAACACGCCATCTCCGAACGTGTGCGTGTATGCGCCGGCCGTGAATGTCGTCGTGCTAGCGGTCCACGTGACGCCGTCGTCGGAATAGGCGAGCTTCGTCTGCGCTATCCAGCTCGCGACGAGCCGTCCATTCGATCGCTGCGAAATCTTCAGGCCGGCATTGGACCCGGTGATGGCGGCCGGCGGCGTGCGCTGCGTGGCTACCGGCGTCGCAGTGTTCGTGAGCGTAGCGATGTACGGGGTCGACGACGTCTTGCCGATCGCTACGAACAGGTCGTGCACCTGGTCATAGAAGATCGCGTCGATGGACGTCGGGCTCCCAGGGAGCGTGACGGTGGCGCCGGTGATGGCGAGCGACGACGACGTCCCGGATCGGAGATCGGCGGACCTCATCGAGCCGTCCGAGGCACCGAACAACGTGATGATGTCGCTCGATGCGCAGCACTGGAAGTTGTGTGACCCGAACCCCGACGTGGTCGGGTCCTGCCACGACGCGCCGCCGTCGGTCGACAGCTTCACCTCACCAGCGGCAGACGAATCGACGAGCGCCATGAAGCCGTCACCCTGCGAGCAGACGTCGTCCGGCTGGCTTCCGACGGTGGAGTCGGTGGACGCGGGGATGAGATCCATCGCAGCGCCGAGCCACTTCGCTCCGAACGTCGAGAAGAAAGCGTCCTCGTTCCGGTCCGAGACGGCGAGCCCGCCTCCTGAGATTCGGATCGGAGCGATCGGCGAAACCTTGCCACCCGCGTAGCCGTCTACGGCCCGTGATATGTTCAGGTCGATCTGCGTGAAGGTCGCCCCGGTGATCCTCACGTTGTCGCCGATGCCCGTCGGCCAGACGCGTGCGAAGGTCATGAGTCCGTTACTCCTGCGCACCCTGTCAGGGAGCTCGTTGTGAAAAACCCCACCTCGGTGATCACCGATCCTTCGGCCCACGCGGGCAGAGCATCGGCCAGGATTTCCTCGCCGCGTCGGATGAGCGAGAGCTCTTTCGAGCCCGGGGGGATCCCCGCTCCGATGTCGAGGACAGCGACCACGATGTCGCGGTCGCTAAAGTTCGGGTAGTCGGACCAGGTTCGCTCGCCGCTGACGCCGCGCGAGAAAGGGTCGGCGCCGGGCACGTACGGAGCGAAGGCGCGACCCATGAGCGTCACGCGACTAGTGGACCACGGCGTGTCCAAGACGGAGAAGCGCGCATCGAGCGCGCGCAGCGTGGCGGTGAGGATCGGTATCTCGGACGACTGCACGTCGACCCACCTGCTCGAAGCGTCCGCTCGGCGCTGGACGTCGGTCTCGTCGACCGACGGCACGATGCCGAGGATGTCCTCGTAGGCCGGGAGCGCGTCTTGGGCGAGACTCGGAAAGGCCTGGAGCGCGGCGCGCTCGTCGAACGCGGCCGACGCCGCGAGCCCGATCGACATCGAGATGAGTCGGAGCGCGTCGATGCTGTCTTCGTCCTCGGAGGTGCCGCCGTCGCCGAGCGCGCTTCGCAGCGCTTTGTAGCTTTTCTCGACCGGCGAGTCGTCGCCGCCGAGGTCGACCGGCATCATCGACGGCCAACCGAGCCCGCTCACAGGATCACCACGAGCACGGCGCCGTCGACGGCCGCGAACGTGCCTCCGCCGAACTCCTTCAGGGCGATCGAGATGGTCGACCCCGACACGGATGCTGCGGCGTCGCGCACCGTCGTGCGGTTCACTGGGAAGGCGAGAGCGCACACGATCGACGTGGACTGCTGGACGCCGTTCTCGTCGGGGTAGCTGGAAGCGTACTGGAGAGAAAGGGCTCCGACGCCGGTCCGCCCCGGGATTGGCGGTAGATACGGCGCGCCGGTCTTGGTGTTCGGGTTCCAGCTCTCGGCGCGCGCGGAGATGACCGGCGTCACGCCGCCGGTCGAGTCGATCAGCGCCCACGCGCGAAAGCTGGTGAGTCCCAAGCCCGCGAGCTGGAACCTCACGAGGTTCAGCATATCGGCGCCGATCTGCGTCTCGGGGTTCGTGACGGGCTTCTGGTCGCGCAGCTGCGGTCCAAAGCTGTCGAGGCTCGGGCGTCGAGGAGAACCGCTCATTGCGCGTAGACTCCGAAGTCGTTGAGGGTCAGCAGCCGAGGGCCTTCCTGCGAGATGTCAGGAGGGAGCGTCGGTGTCGTGTGGCTCACGAAGCGCAGGGACACACCCGAGAGCGCGCGCCCGAGCGCGTCGAAGAGGCTCGTACCGATCGACTCGCCAGCCTCGTAGGGGAACTCGTCCGCGGGCTCGGGCCACCGGTATGCGCGGCCCGCGCGCGGGCTCGTGGCAAGGTCGATCATCTCGCCAGGTCCGAGCGAATCGAAGTACGACTCGGCGGCTTCGGCGATCGACTCCAGCAACGGCGTGTAGGGGCAGACCACGCTGTTGACCGTGAGCGTTGCCGGGGCGTTGTCGCTGAGCTGCACGACGTACTCGGTTCCCGACACCAAGGTCACGCTGGCGACGAGCGGGAGCTTTTCGAAGCGGCTCGTTGTCGCGTTCCACACCATCATCGCCGGGCCGACGCCGGTCGACGGAACGACTGCGCTGTTCACGTGGAAGTGGGTCGCGTCCGGCAGTGAAGTGACTCGGCAGAACGCGTCGACGGACGTGTCCGTCCCGATCGGTGATGGCCACGGTGTGGCGTCCGCCCATCCACCGGTGGTCTTCGTGCGCATCTTGAGCGCCATCGACATGCTGATCGGGTCGGATACAGCGGCGTGCAGCAGCACGTATGGGCGCGCCGGGACGACCGGGGACGAGGGGGGCGTCAGGTAGTTCCGCGCCAGCGTCAGGACGGCGTTGGCGGAGTCCACGCGGGCAGTCGGCCCTTGGGTGCTGCGTTTCCCGACAATGACGACGCACACGGAGCCGGCGTTGAAGAGACACGGGTAGACGAAGGCCGTCCGGATCGCCGTCGAGACGCCGCGTGCCCACGCGCGGAACTGCGCGCGGTTCCCGCTCGCCGGCTTCCTGCGGATGCGGTCCAGCAGCCGATCGAGCACGTCCGCGTCATTCTCCGCATCGAAGCCACCGGCGAAGTCCGTCGAAGTGGTGCCGGTCGGGCCAGCTCCCAAAGGCACGTTCGCGCCCTTCGACAGCGTCGTGCCGCTCTCGGGGTTCGTTCCCTTGCCGCCCTTGACGGCGACCATGGTGAGCGTCGCAATGCCGCTCACAGCGCGGACGGTCGAGCTCGCCTGGTAGGTGTTGCCCTGTGGGTCGGTCGCGGTGAAGACCGCCGGGTCGCCGAGCAGCGTGGACCCGACGAAGATCGACCCAGTCGTAGCAGGCCAGCTCACCTGACCCGCGCCGCTAGATGCCGGCAGCGGGGTTACGTCCCACTCGGCGCAGTGGAACCCGCGTAACCAAGTCGATGTTGCCGACGAGGGGTTCGTCTGCTGCGCCGTGAAGCGCGCGCGCTGCTGCCCTGACTGCAGCCCGAGATCGAGCGCGTCGAAACGCAGGTAGTCTCGGCTGCCATCCTGCGTCGCCTGACGGATCTCCTCCTCGGTGAAGAAGTCCTTCGTGTCGGGATTGACGAGCCGCCTAAGGCCGTTGCGGAAGTTCGCGAGCATCTCGTCGCGGAGTACTCCGCGCGCGAAGGTAACGAAGGCTGGCTCGCTCGGCGTGGTCATTGGGCGAGCCTCGACGCAATGTTGGACGGATCCCGAAGGGGTGTGCTGCGCTCACGGGCCGAATCGGATGCGCGGAGGTTCGTCCACCTCACGGTGACCTCGGCCCAGTCGTCGTCCGAGGCGACGTCGACACCGATGAGCTTGATGTCGCGGCGGTCGATCAGACGTTTCAGCGCGATCCGTGCCTCGGACTCGAGTCGCCGCGTGGCGCCCTGGTCGAGCTTCCTCACGTCGACGAAGCGCGCTCCCACCTCCGCGACGCACGCGCCCGACTTCCGAACGGTCGTGAGGGCCGTCAGCACCTGCTCGTCGATCGGGTGCAGGCCCTGGAAAAGGCTCAGCACCTCGAGCGTGCGCAGGTCGACCAGGTCCGCGAGCACGCCGGGGGGAGCGGTCGGGACGGTGTCCGTCGTCGCCGGCACGAACTGCCCGAGCGGCGAGACTCCGATCGGCGGGATGACGAGCGGCACGCGGCCGCCCCTACACCGCCGCGCGCTGCTACGTCACGGGCAGGCGAGCGGGCACGAATCGTCGGCCGCCAGCTTGACCGCCTCGTAGCGGACCCAGGCCGGATCGGCGATCGGCGCGGTCAGCACCGTCACGGCCGTCGAGGGGGCATGGTCTACGGTGGGTCCCGTTACCACGAGGCACGCGCTGCGTTCGCACTTCCCGCTGATGTCGGTGGAGAACTGCCGCGCCGAGCTCGAGCTCGTGAATCGCACGCACTGCCGGTACCCGACGTTGAAGAGGAGGTCCGGCGTGCTGCCGCCGCAGTTCGCGAGCGGCGCGCAAACGGACGGCGCCCCATTGACCTCGCGTTGCTGTGGCTGGCTTGGAAGGACAAGCGACTCGTCGTCGGCATACGTGTCCACGACCGTGCTGGCGCATGACTCGTAGCTGTCGCACTTGAATTGCCCGCTCGCAGGGTATCCGGACGGAGCACTGTCGGCCGTCCACCCGCACGCGCTGTCGCAGTCCTGGCCGGCGGCGCTCGGTGGCTTGCACGCATCATGGCTCGTCGGCTTCGGTAGGGCGCCGCCCGCACCGCTGTCCTTGGTCGCCTGCCGTCCACCGGCACCAGCGTCCTCGGCGCCCGAGCCTGCGCCGCTGTCGCCGGCAGGAGCGCCGCCGGCGCCACTATCGGCGAGATCGCCGCCCGCGCCGGGAGGCGGATCATCGGTGTGCGTCGCGCCGCCGGTACCGACGACATCTGCGCGCGCGCCGCCCGCGGCGTCCGCCAGCTCCATCGCCGCCGCGCCGCCGCTCGCCGTCGCGTTGCCGGCGTCCTGCTCCGAAGCCGCGGGTGGGCTCCCAGATCCGCAGGCCACGAGGAACCATCCGAGACCGAGAATCGCTACCGCCCCACGAGTCATTTGTATCAAGCCTGAATGCGGCAACCGAGGCTGTCGATACTGCTCGCGCGGTCACCGCCAGAGAGGGAGCCTCAAACGCGTGACTTCACGCGTGAAAGTGACGACCATGATCGGTCATGACCAGAACGAAGCGAGCGTTACTTGGAGCCGCCGGCGGGCTCGGCGCGTGGTTCCTTGTCGTGAAGGTGTTCGGATTCGGACAGGCGGACGCCTACGTCGAGTGCGTGCAGACACTTGCTGGGCTTAGCTGCACCGTGACCCACCGTGCCGGACGATCATCGGCGAAGGTTTGTTGGGACGTCGTGTCGACTTGTGCGAACGGCGTCGTTGCGACGGGATCCGGGTGTGGCTCGGTCACTCCCGAAGCCAAGACGGTCGTCATTATCCCATGGTCTGAGGTTCGGAACTGGAGCGCCTGCGACGCGGTTCGCTCGGTGTCCATGACGAATATGAAGGTCGAGCTTCAGTAGACCTTTCACGCCGCGTGGTCGAGCGGGCAATTCGGGAATGGCAGCGTCGGGGGCGTGGGCGGCGCGGGTAGCGACGGCGACGGGATCGGCAACGGCCCGACGTCGAGTGAGGGCATGCCGGGCAGCGGCGGTGGCGCGGGCAGCGTCGGGGGCGTGGGCGGCGCGGGTAGCGACGGCGACGGGATCGGCAACGGCCCGACGTCGAGTGAGGGGAACGCGCACGCGCTCATGGCGAATAGAAGAAGCTCAACGAGGGAGGCATCGCGGGACCGCCGGCGAAGGGGAGCGCCGTCGCCGTGTTCGCGCCCACTGCGACGCTGCCGTTGATCGAGCACTTCGCTGCAACCACGTTGAACTCTCCGGGTTTCAGAGTGAGCCACGTCGAGGCGTCAGCCCGCATCGTGATGCCGGTGTCCTTCGCCAGCGTCACGGCGTAGCCGTCACCATGCACGAGCGAGATGCTTTCCTGTTTCGGGTCCAGCGCGACGGCGAGCGCCTTCGTCGGCGCGCCTCCGCTGAAAGCGTACGGAACGTAGATCGTCGCGATCGTGTTCTTGTCCGAGTCGTCCGTATCGCTCAGCGACAGGAAGCCCCCACCGTATCCCGCAAGCGCGATCGTCCCCGACGCGAGGCCATTCGGGAACGCGCCGTCGAGGCGCGTGTCGCGGTAGGCGATCGGCACGACGCGATCGCCCGCGCGGAGCGCCACGACGTCGACGTGGTTGTCACCGTCCTCGTCGCGAGGGCGGCCGAGCAGTCCGAGACCGCCGTACGCGAGCTGGTCGTCCGCCTCCTCGTCGCCAGGCCCCGCCATCGTCAGGAGCACGCTTTTGGTTTTCGCCGCGAGCGACGTCGAGACGACGCGGAAGAATCCCGCCGTGAAGTCGAACAGCGTCGACGAGCTCATGCGTCGCGCACCCCGCCGTTTTCGATGAAGCCGTGCCAGCCGCACGCGACCGTCTTCCCTTCATCGTCCACGAGGTTAATCGAAGGCGACAAGGTCAGGTCGGCGCAGCTCGTTCCTGATGCCTGCCATCTCGGACGCGGTAGAGCCGCCTCGGGAACGCCACGGTCGCGAAACCAGACGAGCAAACCGTGGTCGCCGCAGCCGGGACACACTTCGAGAACGATCCCCTGCGCGTCCGCCGCGGAGTCGACGTGCCCAAACCCCCCGTCCCTCCACACGACGAATCGGGCATCCAGATCGACGAGTCTCACGAGAGCCTCCAAACGCCCTGCTTCAGGAGCGTGATGCGCGAGGTGTCGCCCCCGTCGGTACCCTCGCCGGGGCGCCGCTCGAGACACACTCGGGTGAGGTAGTACGGCCCGAGCGCGCCGCCGGCGATGTCCGTCGCGACGTCGCCGACCGTATCGGGCGCGAAGTTGATGAGGGTGCGCCCGTCCCAATACGAGAGCCCGTCCGCGGATATATCGAGCGCGTCCTTCCGCTGGCTGCGCGCGGAGAGCTCGCGATGCGCGGCGGCCTGAGCGAGCGCGTCGGTGCCCATTTGCTGCCCTGGGATCAAGATGGGCCGCGTGAAGCCCGCGGCCGTCACGTCGAGGTCCACGGCGTTGCCCTGCGTCTTGCCGATTGGGAAGCCGTCGCTGTCGTAGCGGGTGCCGTTCACCTGCACGATGTTCGGGATGCCGGAGAAGTCCTTCGCGCGCTCGATGTCGAGCACGTTGTTGATGCTCGCCGAGTCGCCACGGAAGTGGCGGAAGTCGTAGATCGACGGCTGCTCGTCGTCGGGCGCGGAGACCACGATCTTCCCGTCGGGGCTGTCCCAATGCATCATCCCGAAGCGCCGAAGGTGACGGTCGGCGGCCTGGAAGATCGTCTCCGGGAGCTGCACGCGGGCCTGCTGCTCCTGGACCTTGTCGGGCGGGGTGAGCGGTTCCTTCGTCGACTTCGACGGCTTCCCCGTGATCAGGTCGCGCGCGGCGTTGCCCTTGAAGACGAAGTCCGACGCCGTGTATCCGAGCGGCGCGTAGAGCTTCACGAGCCAATCGGCGAGGGTGATGTCCTTCACCTTCAGGTTCGGATTGCCGCTGCAGAAGTTCGCGTCGGCGAGCTTCGTCCGCGCCGTCATCCGGATCGCTGCGCCGCCCGTGACGTCACCCTTCACGTTGTTCAGCTCGAGCCGCCCGGTCAGCACGATGCGGCCGTTGACCTTCACCTGGTACTGCTTGCCAAGGGCAACGAAGTCCTCGAGCTCATCCCAGGTGCCATCGTCGCCGACCTCGAACGCCGCCTCGCTCGGCTGCGTCAGGTCGTTCGTGATGGCGAGCGAGGTGAAGGCGTCGAACTCGCCCTGGCCGATCGCCTCCACCGACACGACGTCGAGCGGGCGCGCCATCAGACGTACACCCTGACGATGGTGCCAGGGTCGATCGATAGCGGGTCCTCGATGCGGTACTGGTTCAGGTCGAGGAGGTCCTCGGCGGGCTGCCCGAGCTCAGCGGCGATGTCGAACAGCGTGCGCCGCTTGTCGAAGGTGCGCGTGGTCGTGGCTCGCTTTTGCCTCGAGACGGCGTCGCTTTCGGCGGAGCTCGCCATGTCGAGGAGTACCGAAAGCTTCCGCGCGAGGCGCGAGCTCGCGGGGTCGGTGAACATCGAGCGCGCCTCCTCCGTCTTGTCCGAGAAGGTCGTGATGAGGTTCTCGATGTTCCGACGGATGAGCCCGGCCGTAGCGATCGCGTCATCGAGCACCGTGTCGGGGTAGTTCAAGATCCCCTGCAGCTGGTTCACCGCGTCGACGAGCGCGTCGAGCGAGCCATCCCAGACGCCGGCCTGCTGCGCGTCGAAAACTGCCTCCTGCACGATGCGCGGCCCGCTCGATCTCGCCGAGGGTCGCGTGACCTTGCTGCCGTCGATCGAGTCCTCGTTGTCCTCGACGAACGTGAACACCACGCCCGCGGCGTCGCGCTCGGCGTTCGCGTCCTCGGTGCGCTTGTACGTCAGCGCACGCGCGCGAACGCGACCAGTCGTGGGCAGAATGAGATCGCCCGTCTCCTGCGCATCGAAGGAGTCGAGGATCTGGTTCAGCACGTCCGGGTACTGGTTCTGCGAGTCGTCCAGCCCGGGCTCGTCGATGGTGTTGTTCTGGAAGAGGCAGGTGACGGTCCACTGGCGCTCCTTGCCGCCGGTCGAGTCGATCTTCACGCCCTTCCGGTACGGGCGCTGCCGGAGGACGAGGCGGTTGCCGCCCTCCTCCTCGATGCGCTGCACGGAGAATGCGATGGGATCGCCGCCCGCAACAGCCCACGTCGCGACGTCGAAGCCCTCCCACACCTCGGTCGCCGGGTTGTCGGCGATCGGGTTCTTCTTCCGCGCGGCGTTTAAGTCTGCTGCTCCCATGGGTCACCGGTTCGAAGGGGTAGGGGTGCTGCCCGGCACGTTCGGCAGACCCGCCACGGGGCCGCGTGAGCCGTTCCCGCCTGCGCCCCCCGGAGGCTTGATGCCGTTCAACGCCGCTGCAGCCGTGCGAGCGCCGCTGACGAGGTCCCGTAGAACCTTGCTGACGTCGTTCGCTGAGCGCGCCGTCTTCTTCAGGCCGTCGGCCGCATCTCGTCCGGCGGCGCCGGCGGACTTCGACTCCGGCTCCTGCGGCTTGAGCTGGACGGGCGGTGGCGGCACGAGGGAAGGCGGCGCGTTCTTCACCTTGAAGGCCATCTCGCGGTCGTAGTCGGCGCCGCTGACCGCTTTCGACGGACCGGTCATCGCTTCGCCGATCGCAGCGAAGATCCCGCCTTGCCCCTTCGTCTCGTCGACGAGCTTCTTCAGGTTGTAGATCGTCGCGATCACGCCACCGGCTGCGGCGAGCCCCACCCCGGCAACGGCGGCAGTTCCCCCGGCGGCGACGGCAGCGCCGGCGCCCGCGAGCAACCCCCCGCCTCCGGCTGCGGCGGCCGTGCCGGCGCCCGCTGCTGCCACCGGAGCCGCCATCTGAGCGGCTTCGGCGGCGCCGACGAACCACTCGGGCATCGTCGTAGCGGCGGCCTCTGCAGCTGCCGCACCGCCCGTCGCTGCTGCCTCGCCGGCAGCTGCGGCCGCCCCACCGCCTTTGAGCGCACCGAGCAGCGCCTTCCCGCCGGCGAGCGCGAGCCCACCCGCGATGACGCCGCCGACGTCGGACGCGACCTTGCCACCGACGATGGCCGCGCCCGTCGCGACCGGGTGATCGACGGCGACACCGACGAACTCGGCGAGCTTGTCGGCGAGCTTCGGCATCGCCGCCGAGATCTTGTCCATCGCCGCGAGGACCTCGGGGCGCTCGAACGCCTTCGTGAAGCGGTTGAGCGCCGCGTCGAGGTTCCTCGATGGCTCGTTCAGGCGCGCCTTCGCCTGCGCCTCGAGCTCCGCCGCGGTGAGCGTTATCTTGCCGGCCTGGTCGAGATAGTGGTGATACGCGTCGAGACCCGCCTGGGTCTTCTGCTTCACCGTGCCCTGCATCTCGTTGAAGGCCTTCGAGTAGACCTCGCCGAACTGCGAGATGAGCTTCAGCTGGTCGCCGCTGAACGCCTTCGCGAGGATCTCTTTCTTGCCGCCCGAGTGGCCGAGGATCTTCTCGATCGCGTCCTTGTCGGTGACGCCCTTATGGGCAAGCTTCACGTGGAGCGTCTTCTCGACCTCCTTCACCTTGTCGGTCGCGCCGAGCGTGTCGAGGAGCCCGGCGACGGCGCCGATGCTCTTCTTCAGGCTGCCCGTCGCACCGTCGGCGACGTTGAGCATGGCGCCGATGCGCTCGAAGCCCTTCTCGCCCTGGAGCCCGAGCTGCTTCGCGCTGGCGCCGACGATGGATAGCTTCTCGCCCATCGCCTCGATCGAGATGCCGCCCTTGTTGCCCATCGCGATCGCCGCGGCCATCGCCTGCGGGAGCTCCTCCTTCGTGATGGCGAACTTCTCGTTCAGCTGACCAGCGACGACGGTGAGCGCCTGCATGCTCGCGCCCGTCGCGGTCTGCGCTTTGGCCACCTCTTCGGTCGCGGCCTTCGCGTACTCGACGTCGCCGATGTCCTCGTAGAGCCCCTTGAAGCTCGCGGCGACCGCGGTGTTCGACTGCTTCCAGCGGTCGCCGACGCCCTCGATGTCCTTCTGAATGTCCCGCCAATCCGTCGCCGCGCCCGTGCCAGCCTGGATCGCGAATGCGAGATCTCGATACGACGAGACGAGCGCGAGCGCGTTCTTCACGCCGCCGCCGAGTGTGAGCGCGCCACCGAGCGTGACGGCGGTCTTCAGCGTGGACGCGATCTCGGAGCCGAGATTCCGGATCGAGTCGACGCCCGCCTTCGCCCCATCGCTGAGCGCGCGCTTCAGCGCGTTGCCGGATTCCGCGGACGTGCGCTTCGTCTCGTCGCCCATCCGACGGAGGCCGGCGACGTAGCTCGAGGACTCGAGCGTCGCCCGTACCGCTGCGTCGCGCGTCGCCACGGCCGGCCCCTACTCCGCGAGGGGTGTCCGTGTCGCTACCGCGGGCGGAGGCGCTTCAGCCCGAACCCTTTGAGCACGAGTGAGCCGTACTCGAGGAAGGCATCTATGTCCTCACCCCGCGCGCCCCGCATCGTGTCGAGTAACTGCTGCGGGGTGATCAGCCCGCAGTCGATGGCTCCGACGACCCAGGCGAGGACCTGGCCTTCAGATAGGCCAAGTGCAGCTGCGCCATAGTGATGAAATAGATCTCCTGCGTAGCGTCGTCGAATGCGAATAAAGGGGCGAGGTTCTGCCTTGCGACGAGCGCGGCGCTGAGCGCCGTCATCTCCTCAGCGCGCATGCCCCCGAGCTTCGGGTCGAGCACGCGTCGGTACTGCGCGAGCTTCCCGTTCACCTGCTCGAGCGATGGCCGGTCGTAGCTCTTCTCGAGCTCGCGCGCATCGAACGCGAGTTGCTCGTACGGGAACTTCGGAGAGCGGATCGCGAACCAGAGCTTGCAGAGCTCCTCGAGATCTTCGAAGAGGATCTTGTCCTTTTCCGGGTCGATCTTGTCGCTCTTCGCGATGCCGTATGCCTCGACACGGGCCTTCCGCATGTCCGGTCCTCGGAGCACGCGGAGAACGATCGGCTCGGCGACGAACGTGCCGGTCTTCGGGTCCCGCTTGTAGATCTCGTCGGGGAATCCGATGCTCCCGTCGGCTAGCTCGATCGCGCCGAGGTCATCCCACTTCTTCGCGGCGACCTGCTCCCAGACATGGGCTCGGTCGTCCTCGCGGAGCTTCTCGTTCCCCGCCAGCGTTGCGAATGGATCGGCTTCGCTCATGCCCGATCACCGTACGGGCAAAACGGTGTCGCGGTCCAGGGCGCGGCTAGACGTACTCGCCCTTGCCGATGAGGTGGCAGGAGTACTTGATGGCGTCGTCGACGCTGCCCTCCGCGGGCCGCTCGGTGAACGCCCCGGTGAAGGTCATCGTCTCACCGGGGAACTTCACCCGGATCTGCACGATGGTGAGCGCCTTCACGGCCTTCAGGTAGTCGCGCTCGAAGCCGTCCTCGTCGACGAGTGCGTCGAAGGAGACCTCGCCTTCCTCCGGGCCCTTGGTGATGCCCGCGGGACTGCGCTTCAGCGTGTGCTGCAGCTTCGCGTTGTTCTTGATGTTCGTCTTGACGTTGACGGCCTGCACCAGGTCGCCGGCGCCGAACGCGACGCGAGCTTTCGGATAGACCTTGAAGTCGTCGGACATCGCGCTCTCCTCAGTTGAACCGCTGCCCGACCACGCCGAACTTGGCGAGCGGCTTCACGATCTTGAAAGGGATGACGAGGTTCACCTGCGTCTCGTCTCCGTCGTCGACGGCGACGATCAGCGAGCCATCGGCAACGGCCGCTTCGAACGCCTGGAGCTGCACGACGCCCTTCTTCACCCAGACCTGGCGGATCCGACTGACGACCCACGCGCGGACGTCGCGCTCCTCGATGACGCCCTCGATGTCCGGCGGGTCGCCGTCCGGAGGAACGTCCCGCATGATCTTCGCCCGCGGGAAGACGAGCGGCAGGTTGTCACGGATGTCGCGAACGACGATGAATGCGCCGTCGACGTTCTGCACGTCCAGGCACCGACGGTCCGCGCCGCCAGAGGCGTCGAGGCTGTACGTCGTGATGGGACGAATCAGGACGGGGTCACCGCTGACGTTGTATGCGACGAGGGATACGCCGTTGCCGAGCGCGTCCTCGCTCGTCGCGAGCACCGGGTTGTCCGTGATCGGGTCGATGGAGCCGTAGATGCCGTCGAGCACCTCGCCGATCCGATTGCCCGCCGGATCGATCGACACGACCGCGAGCCGAGCGCCCGCCTCGCGCCCGGAGATCTCGCAGGGGAGCGAGAGGGCGTTCGGCACGTCGACATCTTCGAACAGCGGTGAATTGAGGCCGATGGCCCCGACCTTCGTAGCGCTGAGCGCTCCGGTGCTCGCGATGATGCATTGCTGCAGCTTCGCGTTGAGCCCGCTCCCCACGTTGCCCATGATCGTCCGGATGCGCTTCGCATTCGCGGTTCCCGACGCGGACTGCGCGTCGACGTTGCTGAGGCACGGGACGATGTAGTGGTATTCCTTGCCGCCCGCGGCCGTCGCGATCGCCGTGTAGTCCGGGTCGCTGCTGCCGCCGGACAAAGCAGTGAGGGTCGCAGCGCCTGCAACGGCTTCCGTGCCGTTCTGCGCGGCGTTCAGCTTCACACGCACCTTGCAGTCGTTCCCGTTGTTGCCGGTGACCTTGAAGGTCAGCGTGGTGACGCCAGTGCCGCCCGACGATGCCGTGAGCGGCAGGTCCGTCGTTTTCGAGCTGATGGTCGCGATCGCGTTCGCCTTGAACGTGTCCGCGGATTGTCCGGCGAGCCACGGCACGTCGATCGAGCGACCGGCGATGAGCCAGTTCACGCTCTGGTCGGCGACGGGAGATCCCGACGCGGTGATCGAGAGAGTGGCGCTGCCCGTTCCGGCGGTCGGCGCGCCGAAGTCGACGACGGCCGTTGGGTACTTCCGGTAGATCTGTTTCGCCGCAAGATGACCCACGGAGCCGGAGCCGTACGCGAGCGACGCCGTTGCCTCGCCGCCACCGGCGCGGATCTCGGTGTCGACCGTGAGGTTGCCGGAGCTCGCCTTCGGCGCGAGCAAGAGCACACGGAGCGGCGCGGAGCCGGGGCCCGCTGCGCCGGCGAGAAGATCGACGGAGACGTAGACGCCGGGCGTGAGGGTCGCCGGGCTGACTGCCTTCGGAATGGTCATCATTCGCTCCCAGCGCGACGACGCGCCTTAACGGGCGGCGCTTCAGCCGCGGTATCGATGAGCTCGACCGCCTTCGCGGGCGCGGGTTCCGGCGCGACTTGAGCCGGCGGGAGATCGCCGCTCCCTGGAAGCTGGTCGGCTGGTCCGAGGAGCGGCGTCTCGGTCTGCTCGAGCGTGCCTTTGACGATCTCGGCCTTGGCGGCTTCCGCCTTGGCGGCTTCCGCCTTGGCGAGTTCCGCCTTCTGCTCGGGCGAGGCGCTCTCTTCAGCCTGCGCTTTGCAGAAGGTTTCGAACTCTTCCTTCGTCTGAAGCTTCAGCGACCCCGCGGCGAGCTCCGTCTGCCAGGCCTTGAGGTGCGCCTGTACATCGGCAGCCGGGATGAGGTGGACCTCGTCCGTGAGCCACTCGAGCTCGTCGAGCTCCTGGCTGCCGTCGGGGCGCGCGCGCATCTTCGCGCGCACGCCAATCCACTGCGGCTTCGTCGTCGGGCTCCCCGAACCAGGACGACCGACGATGTGCCCCTCGACGGAGCTGACGTAGAGATCGCCTTCCGGAACCTTCACGCTCGCGGCCCTACTCCGCCGCGAGCGCGCTATGTCAAGCTGGCCTACTCCGGGTCACGCTGCTTCGGGAGGACGCAGATCGCTCTCTGGTCGCTCGCGCACGCGTCGCAGAGCTGGCGCAGCACACGGCGCCGGCCCGCTTCCTTGCGGGCCTCGTCGTCCCCGTGCCACGCGCGCACGCCAGGCACCGCGCCACCGACGCAGTTCTCGACGCCGTTCGGGCAGGTCGCCACGGCGGGGAGTATACGGGCGGATGAACCGCGCGCCCGCGACCATCAGGGATCCTGCGGGATTGTTGTTTTGACGTTCGTCGTCGTAGGCAGCGGGTTCGGGTCCGTCGGCAGGTTCGTGTCCGGGTTCACGGAGCTGATATTCGCCGTCCGCCACGTCGCGAAGGTGCGCGGATCGTACTTCGAGTAGACGCGCGTCGTCGCGAGCCGCACGCCGTAGACGTAATACTGCTGGTAGAACGGCGTCCGCCCAGCGAGACGGAAGCGGGAGCGGATCTGCACGCCGTCGATGTCGCTCACGCGAATCCCGAGCACGTCGTCGAACCAGATCTGGTCAAATAGAAGGTCGCTGCAGTTCTCGAGGATCCTCATCCCCTCGGCGCGCCGTCGCATATCGGAGTCTTGCCGCGAGGTGATGACGAGGAGAGACCACTGCTCCTTGTACGCGAGGCGCCCACGCGCGACGCGCGCGGTGCCGCGGTTCATCGTGCTCATCGTCAGGCCGTCGGCTGACTCGCTGCCCTCCCACACGAGCACGAGCGCCGGCGTCGCGCCGATGGCGGACGAGAACAGCTCGAGGTCCAGATTCGGCGCTCCTACCGATTCGTAAATCGCGGCGTACTGGACGAGGTCCTCGCCGAAGATCGGCACGTCGGTGCCGCCGGCGAGGGGGTTCGCGACCGTGACGAAGAGCGGGTTCGCGATCTGGTCGAGCCCATCGGGAACCGCACCGTCGAGCCACTGCAGCTTCGTGCCCGCGGGCAGGTTCTGCTTCACGCCGCCGCACAGCGACTCGACGTCGATCGTCTGGGAGCCGGTCACCTGCCAGCTCCCGTCGGCGTTCGCTGGATTCGGGAGCACGCGATAGATGAGGTCCGGACGGATCGAGCCGTTGATTACGGCCGCGAGCCACATGTTCCGGCCGATCGCTACGGGCGCGGTCAGCGGCGGATTGAACGACGCCTTGCCGCCCGCGCGTGTCCCGCACAGGCGACCGACGATGCCGATCAGGCCCCGCGCCTGATCAAGGGTTGTTGCCACGCTTCTCCGTCTGCCGGACCGCGACGACGGGGCGCTTCGGTCCCTGCGAGACGGCCAGCTTCTTCGGCTTCGGAACGGCCTTCACCACGCTCGGCCCGTCGCGCTTCTCGGTGAGTCGCATAACGCGTCCCTACACCGCGGGACCGACATCGAGCTACCCGATGACCTCTCGCAGGAAGAGGTCCACGATCTCGTCGCTCGCGCCGTCGATGTCGATGTCGAGGAAGTCGCGCACCGGCATGATGCCCTTGCTCGAGTGCCCGCTCTTCTCGGGCGGCAGGTGATAGACGCCGTACGGCACGTCCGTGAACGCCGTCGCCCAGTCCTCGCCGTAGTCGGGCTGGATGCTGCCCGCGAGCACGCCCGTGTCGTTGAGGGTCTTCCCGCCCTCGAGGAGTGCCCGGAGGCTCGGCTTCCACTGCCCGCGGCCCTCCGAATAGAACTCGTAGTCGACGGCGTCGACGAGTACCTGAGCCGCCGACGGCATGAGCGCGCGCACGTTGCCGCCGCGGGCAATCCACTCGTCGAGGACGCCGTCGAGTTCGCTGGTGTCGAAGCCGACCTTCACCATCAGAAGCCGCCGCGCGGGCTCCGGCTCCGTCCCGACGGTGCGAAGACGAACGGCTTCTCGCCCGAGCGCAACGACGGCCGGATGAGTCCACCCGTCTGCTTGTTCTGCTGGCCGCTCGGCGTTGCCAGCCCGCCCTTCGACATCTTGTCGATATCGGTCTTCGCTGCCGTGTAGCGCGCCCAGTAGCGGCCCTTGCCGTCCTCGGCGATGAACTCGCCCTTCGTCTCGGACGCGAGCTCACAGGCTATCCACGCCATCTTCGCGCGCAGGCTGACGTCGGGGCCGTGGGCGCCTGGCGTGCCGACCATCGCCGTCACCTGGTCGAGCGTGAATGCGCGAAGAAGCAGCGCGAGCGCTTCGCCCTCGGCCTCGGCGAGGATCTCGTCGATGACGCTTTGCTCGGCTCTTCCGTCTCCGTCCCGATCGAAGATCTGGTCGACGCGCGCCGCGGTGATGCGGCTGTCGAGATCGGCCCGGGAAAGGAACTGGGGCGTCGCCATGGGACGCCCCTACCGCGCGACGATGACCCGGGTGAAGGTCAGTCGACGACGTGCGTCTCGGCGACGACGTGGCCCTGCCGCTCGAGCTCGGCGAGCTCGCTCTGGCTGAAGCCCGTCACCGGGTTGCCCGGCGTCATCACGGTCTCGCCGTGTCGGAGAACACACTGCGCGATGTGGCGCCCCGTGTGCCGGCGCTCCTTCGGAGGCGGGAGCGGAGCGAGCTGGCTCATCCCCTCGTCGTCGTCGCCTTCGTCGCCCTCGTCGCTGTCCGCGCCGGAACCGTCGTCATCGGAGTCCGCGTCGTCGGGGGTGGAGTCGTCATCCGACGTCCCGTCGGGGGCGTCGGCCTCGTTGCCCGTTGCGTCGGCGGTGTCCGTCTCGGCTTCGGCGCCGGTGACCGGAGCGCCGCTCGCGCCCTCCACCGTGCCCGTGGCGGTTGCGGTTTCGCTCGTCGTCTTTGCGTTCTTGGCGCGTCGTCGTCCCATGGCTGCGCCCCTACCACGCGACTTCCGTCCCCCAAAGGCAGAGGCCGACGTCCCGTCGGGGGCGTCGGCCTCGTTGCCCGTTGCGTCGGCTCAGACGTACGCGCCGGTCGCGATGACGCCGGCGATCGTCGACGTGATCACGCCGATTTCGCCCATCGACGCGACGACCATCGTGCCGCCGTAAGGCCCGCGGTTCTCGACGCGGAACTCCCGCGTCTCGAAGCCGGTGCCGTTCGGCCCGCGCCGACGGAAGGTGTAGGAAGTGGCGACTTCCTCGCCGTCGACCGGCACGCTCTGGTCGGGAACCACGATGCCCGACACGACGCCCTTCGGGAAGATGAAGTCGAGGCCACCGGTGGTCTCGTTCTTCACCTTGCCGGCGACCACGCGGATCGTTCCGACACCGGGGATGTCGAAGTCGATCTTCTGCTTACTCGCCTTGTTGAGCTGCTGAATCGCCCCACCGAGGATCGCATCGCCGTTGAACTGGCGATAGTGGTCCTTCACCTTGGGGTGCCGGACGAAGGCGTTCGCGAGCTGCCGGTTCATCGCGTAGAACGCGATCTCCTGAGCGCTCTGTTCGCCCATCGTCTGGATGTCGAGGATCGGGTCTGACGCCGTACCTCCGTTCCAGTTCTGCCCGGCGCCGATCACGTAGCGGTTCGCCGCTGCGAGGTTCGCTGCCGTGACGAGAAGGCCGCCCGTGCCGAGAATGTCGATCTCGCGATCGAGCATCAGCGCCTTGCTGCAGCGCTTACCGGCCGCGACGCGCGGCTTGTAGTTCGGGTTCGTCGCGTTCGCCTCGGTCTGGTCCGGGATGAACGAGCCGATGAACCGGTCGATGACCTTGTAGGTCGTCAGGCTCGAGCTCGGATCCACCTCGGGGACCATGCCCTGAGCGGAACCCTTCACGTCGACGCGACGATAGGTGTCGTCCGACGAGAAGGTTCGGAACTTGTCCTGGTCCTTGTCGACCAGCATGATCGGGCTCACGTCGTCGGCGCGCATGTCCGCGTTCCGATAGCCGGCGAGGTACGTCGGCAGCTCGGTGGGATCGTGCACGTCCGAGGGGAGCAGTGACAGCTTCACGCTGCCGTAGCCCTGGGACGCAAAGAAGCGCTGGGCGGCTTCGGTGACTGCCTCGACCGAGTTGCCCGAGGCGCGGAATTCTCCGGGTTTCATGATTGGCTCCTGTACTTCCTGCTCTGGGTCAGACCGAGGTGGTGATGCCGACTCCGAGGGTGACCTCGAAGAGATCGCTGAGGACGGCCGAGCGCTCGGCCATGCCGATGACGCTGACCTTGTCCGCGGTGGCCGCGACGATCTTGCCCGTCGCGTCCGGGCCGACGCGCTGGCCACGCGTGATGGTGCCGCCCGCGAGGGCGATGAACGTTCCGACCACGCCGATGTCGCCGTAGTCGTTGACGGCGATGTCGGAGCGCGCGATGCCGTAGACGAGGTCGGTCGTTGCCGCCGTCGGCACGACGCAGTCGTCGGTGGCCGTGTCGAGCTTGACCGGCGTCCCTTTCGGGATGATGGAACCCGAAGAGTTCTTCTTGCTCTTCGAGAGAATGGGCAGTTCGCGGGGCTGAAAGGACATGGTGGTCTCCTTGGTTGCTGCTCTTGGCTGCTACGTGGCCTCTGGCGGCTTCCTCAGCGGACCGCGCTCAGGTTGACGAACTTGCCCGTGCGCTTCGCCTCGCAGGCGGCGATGAACACGGTGTCGTAGTCCATGTTCTCCGCGCCCTTCACGGTGGCGCGGAAAGCGTTCACCGAACGCTCGGTGTCGTTGGCGCCGGGGTACATCGACAGATCGACGACGTCCGTGCGCGTGGTCGGCGCAGTGCGCGGCGCGGTCGCGATCGTCCGTCCGCCGCCGGCGGGCGTCTTCGCGCCGGCACCGGTCGAGGTCCGGAGGACCGGGTTCTCGAGACCCTCGTTCCCCTCGCCGGGCGCGGGGTACTTCTCGAGGAACGCCTTGCGACCCTTCGTCGCGTGGAAGAGCTGAAGCACTTCCTTCTGCGACTCGTCGCCGCCGAAGTACGTGCGGCACGCGGCCGCGACGTCGGTCGTCTGCTCTTCCTCGGTGCGGGCCGAGTTGATGTCCTGAAGGCTCTTCAGCTCGGGCATCACCTGCTCGAGCGTCGCGGCCGCCGCCATCGTGTCCGAGATGCGCTGCACGGCCGCATCGGGATTCTCGACGCCGCCGGCCTTGAAGAGCGCCATCAGCTGGTCGGTCAGCGACGCCGCACTCGCCTCGAGCTTCCGCTTGTCGGCCTTGTCGGCCACGAGCTTCGCGCTCACGAGCGCCTTGATCGCATCGAGCAGGGCGACCCGCTGCGCCGCGACCTTCGCGATGCCCGCCGCGCGATCGGCGAGGCGCTCGTCGCTGATGTCCGGATCCAGCCCGAGCGCCGACACGAAGGCCGTGCGGATCGAGAGGAGAGACATGACGGAGTTGCCGATGGCGTCGTCGGTCTCTTTGACGCCGAGCTTCGAGGCGAGGAGTTTGCTGAGGGACATGGTGGATCTCTCCTGAGGGTTCCTGGATGCAGTGGCTGCGGCGGGCGCCGCTGCGGCGTCGCCAGGATCGGTTTCGGTTTCGGTGGCGCTGTCGTCGGTGACGGCGCCCGGGGTGAACAGCAGGAGCGCCTGCGCCATCACGTCGAAAGCGAGCGTGAGGGCGGGCAGTCCGAGGATCGTGCGGATGCCGCCGATGATGTCGTCGACGTCGATGCCGGTCATGTCGGCACCGGTCGCGAGCAGCGAAGCGAGCGTCTCGAGCTGACCGCGGATTTCTTCCGCCGTCGCCGTGACGGGCAGGCCGAGGCAGCGGCGGATGCTCGACTGCGCCTCTTCGGGCGTTCCAGCCGAGTAGTAGTAGTCGAGCCGGACGCGCTCCTGCGTCGGAGCATCCTTCGCCGCGGCGAGGTCAGTCATGCCCTCGATGAAGGGCTGATTGGTGAGCGCCACCGACGTGAGCAGCGGACCGATCGGCTTCGCCGTCTTGCCGTCGATCGCGTTCAGCGCGACGGCGACGGAAGCGGACTTGTACTGCCCGTTCTTGACGTAGCTCTTCGCGGGCTCGAGCCAGCGGGTGAGGGCCCAGAGCTCGGCGCCGCTCGTGCCGGTACGGGTCTCGAGATCGAGCACCCAGCCCTGCGCGGGCGCGCCCGTCGCCGGGATCGTGCCGCTCGTCGCCTCGTACTCGGAGGCGTGGTGGAAGTCCCACGGGATGACGTCCGAGGTGCCCTTGCCGTCCGAACCGGCGAGGAACCAGGGGTGCGCGTGGAAGTTCGCGACGATGGCGTCGAACGTCTCCTTCGTCAGCTTGAAGGGGAGTTCGCCGCCGCCGTAGCCCTTGTAGTCGCCCTCGAGAGCGACCTGCTGCCACTTCGGTCCGTCGCCCACGGCGTCTGCGGAGAGCAGGAACGCGAGGCGCACCGTCCTCGTCGTCTCGCGAGCGAGACGGAGGTGTTGCGGCGTGGAGCGACGACGGAGTGCCACGTTTAGCCGCGATCCTCTCGAGAAACCTGGTCGAGCAGGACGTAGTAGACGTGGATCCTGCACTGGCCGGCGGTGAGGGTGCTGAGATTCACGTTCGACGTGAACGAGGCTCGCGGCGTCTTGCCGCCGGCGAACTGCGGGCAGCCGTCTGCCGCGCCGTTGCCGACGCGGTTGATGGTTCCGAGGTTGTTTGCACCACCGACCATCAGCGTGGTCGTGGCGCCGCTGAAGCCAAGGTCGACCTTCAACGTGCCGCTGGCGCCGTCGGTGAAGGCGGTCGTCGCGTTCGCATCGACGCCGACGATCGATGCATCCGCGGGCAGCGCCGACGCGAAGTCGAGGAACTTCGTCATAGCCGCGGCGGTGATGTCCCCGAACGCGACGTCGAACGCTTGCTTTCGGATGCGGGCGTTGAACGCCTTGAGTTCTCGATCGAGCATCGGGTTTCTTCTCCAGCGGTTGAGGTGCCAGCCCTCGACGTTCGCGGCCCTACTCCGCGGTCTGCGCCGCGTGTCAAGGACGTCTCGGCGCGATGGCCGACGCTCAGACGCCGAAGTCGCCGAGGAGCGAACGCATGCCGCTGCCGCTGAAGCCCGGATCGGGAAGGTCCTGAATCTCACTTCCGTCGTGCACGGTGAGGCCACGCGCCTTCACCTGCTTCTCGGAGAGCGAGCTCATCCGGTCGCGGCAGTTGTATCCCCACGGCGTCACCGCGTGCTGCCAGAACGGGTCGCTCGCCTTCAGCACCCAGCCGTCGACGGCGCCGTGAGTCGGTCGCTGCCGCGAATCCTTCACGCCGCGGATCTGCCAGTACGGGCGATCGACGAGCGCCGCTGGCTGCGTCATCTCGGTGAGCCGCCCGACGGAGTGAGCCTGCGCGATGTTCGTTCGCGCGATCGTCTCGATGTGCGACGAACTCGCGGGCGTCCACCCGGCGGAGACGATCCGCTCGTTCATGAACTTGGAGAACTGCTTCACGTCGGCGCCCTCGCCGATCATTCGGCCGAGCTCCGCGTGCACGAGGTTCAGGAGATCCTGCGACTGGAGCCGCGCGACCGTGAACGCGCGACGCTTCGCGCCGGCGGCGAGCGCGTCGAACTTCTCCTTCGTCAGCACGTCCTTCGACTCGAAGAAGGACTGCGCGGACTTGAAGCTCTTGTCCGCGAAGCCGGGCTTCGCCGGTACCGCGGCCTTGTCTGCCGGGGCGGCGAACTTCGCCGGTGCGATCTCCACGTCGTGTGCGGCCTCGTAGCTCGAGTCGAGCGCGCCGAGCATCTCGCCGTGGAGTACTCGCCGCGAGAGCGACCGGACGTATTCGTCCAGGTCGAGCCCGCGCGCCGCGCGGCTCACGGCGCCGTAGATCTGAATCGGGCTGTCGAGTCCACTGCCGGCGGAGATGAGCTTCTTTGCCCACTCGGACGTGCGCAGCGCGAGCTCCGGGACGGCCTTGGCGATGATCGCCTCGATGGAGCCGTAGACGGAGCTCGGCTGCTTCGCAGCGCAGACGTGCTCGCCATACAGCTCGTGCGGCGTCAGCATGAGCGCGCGCTCGCCCATCGCCGCGAGAACGACCGGCGCGCGCTCTCCGAAGGCAGCGAATATGCGCTCCGCTCCCTGGTCGGTCACCGCGCCGCGCGCGAGCAGCACCGCTCGCGAGACGCCGCCTGCCGCGCGTAGGCCGGTCGCGTCCGCCGCGTCGTCGGATGCGGCGCCCGACTGCTGCTCGTCGGACTCCTCCGAAGAACCTACGGCGGGCGTACCCGGAGCTTTCGGCGCAGGCGGGGGAAGCGGCTTCGGGCCCTTCGGAGGCGGTGGGGCGGGGGATGCCTTCGGCGGTCCGTCGTTCGAGCTGGGCGGAGGTGGCGACGGCGGATCCTCAGCGGGTTCGACGCCCGCCGCTTCCTTGCCCTGCACCTCGCCCTTGGCGAGCCGCTTAGCCTCGAACTCTGCGATCGTGAGAGCGCCATCAGGATCGGTCTTCCCGTCTGCGCCGAGGAGAGGACCGAGCCCCTTCGTCTGGCGCGCCTCGTTCACCGAGACGACCTTCGCGAGATCTGTTGGAGCAAGCTCGAACGCCGCGGGCGGCGCGTCGGTCTTCCCGCCGGCGCCGTCGTTCTCCGTCGTCGCCTCGCCAGGCTGTGCCGCGAGGTCCCCGGGCTGCTCCGCCTGGCCCTTCGGGTAGACGATGGTGGCTTCCGGTGTCGCGGGGAACTCGCCTCCAGAAGCTCGCGTCACCATCCGGATGACGGCCTCGTTGTCGGCCGGCTGACGGAAGCCCGAGACCTCGTACGCGTCTTTCAGTGAGACGGGCATGCCGCCTTCGACGGTCTTCTTCAGACGGTCGAGCTCCTTCTCGCGGTTCTTGAGGTCCGCCTTCAAGACGAGGCGGGGGGCGTGGGCGACTTCCGCGGCGCCGTAGTTTGCCTCGATGATCTGGTCGCCGAGGTAGTCCTCGATCACCTCGCTCAGCATGTCCGCGTCGGCGAGCGTGATCATGAGCTGCTCGCTCTGCATCACGACGGATTGGGTCGAACCGAGCCCCATCGCCTGGGCGTCCGTGGTCCCCGTCTGACCGAGCACGAGTTTGCTGTTCTGCTTGTCGGCCTCTTCGATCGTCTCCTGGTGAATGTCGCCCGCCATGCGTTGCGGCTGGGTGACGTTCAGCGAGACGCCACGCGGGAACGCGCCGTACCCGTTGCCGGGAAGCTGCTCGAGGATCTCTTCGATCGCGTCGATGTCGTTCTCGCCGATGTCGGCGTCCTTGTCGATCACGGCCGTGCGCCACGGCTTCGCGAAGAGCTCGAGCAGGATCATGCGCTCGCGCGCGCCGAACCGCTTGAAGAACGACCAGTAGAGGCAGCGCCGCGCGAGCCCCTCGCGCTCGATGTAGTCGCCGAAGAGCTGCGGCGTGAACCAGATGAAGTGCCGCGGCAGATCGCGGAGCGCGATGCCCTCGTCGGTGAAGCCGGTGACGCCCTGGCGCTCGACATAGCGGAGCTCCCGGTTCGGTCCGATGTTGAGTAGGCGCGGGTGGATCCACTCGAGCCCCGTGACGACCCACTTCACCTGTCCGTAGCGGGGGTGCACGGAACCAGGAACGAGCGTCCAGAGCTTCTCGAGCGCCGAGCGCCCGTCGAAGAGCCCCCACGCGAGCTGCCGGAACGCGAGCTTCAGATTCGGGATGCGCTCGACCTGAGCCCGGACGACGTCGGCGTAGTAGGTCGCCTTGTCGGGGTCGACGCCTGGTCCGTCTGCCGGAATGACCTCCAGCGGCAGCGACGCGAGGGCGCCGATCCGCTTCTGGAGGACGGCCGCGAGGTGCGGGTCCGTGTCGATCGTCTCGCGGGAAAGGTCGCAGAGCGCGCGCGGGGCGCCGAGGTCAGCCTGCTGCAGCGCGCCGGCGATCCGCTCCAGGTTCAGCGATGCGCCGAAGATCTGCCGCGGGTTCTCTCGCGTGTTCCGGACGCGACGGATGACGCGGTTGCCCAGCTGGTCGAAGCCCGCCGGCGGCGTCGCGGTCGCAATGCGCCGCGTGATCGGTGCCGTGGCCTGCCTTCGGACGAGCGCCATTCGCGCGGGCCCTACACCGCGCGGGGCCGCCCACGACAGGGCGCGTCAGCTTGACGGGAAGAACCGCTCTAGTGCCGCGCGCGCGAGCCTCTCGCCGAGCGTCGCCCCCACCGTCGGAACTTTCTTCGAGCAGTCGCACGGCGCCTTCACGGGAGCGGCCTTGGGCGCGCTCGGCGCCGGCACCGGGTTCCGCGCGGCGCGCGGGTCCTGCTGCCGGAGCTGCGCCGCCGTCGACACCAGCCACGCACGGGTCGTCGCGAGCGCCGCCTCGCGTTCCTCGGACGTCGCCGCCCTCTCGATCGCGTCGAGCATCGGGAGCTCGGCCTCGAGGAGCGCCGCCGCGTCGCCCGGCAGAAGGGTGGGGGAGAGCTTCATGGGGTCACCGGGTGGCAGGGGACGCACTGCGCGACGCGGTGCCGCTCGCACGGCTCGGCCGCCGGCCGCTTGCGAAGGGTCTGAATGCGCTCCGCCAGGAGCGCGCTCACCCAGACGACGCGCTTCGTCGCCCAGGGACAGATGCTGCAGCAGCGCACGACGAGGCTCGTGACGCTCGCCGCCTTCACCTGCTCGGCGTGCGGGAGCAGATCAAAGCAGTCCTGGCAGACCCACTTCACCGGGGGCCTTCTTCGCCGAACGGCAGACCCGTGTGTCCGTCGACCCGCTCATCGTGCTCACGGAGCGCGCGGCGCAACGGCGAAGGAAACGGAGGCTGCTCCCGCGGCGGCGCCAATTGGCTCTCGATGACGCCCTCCGCGTCGATCTCGGCGCCCAGGAATTCGACCATCGCTCGCGGCACTTCGTTGGGCTTCGCCTCCCACGTGACACGGCAGACGCTGCCGGAGATGTCCCGCTCCGTGCCGTCATCGTCGATCGCGAGCACCTTCACGTCGCCGCCCGACGGATAGGTGATCATGGTCGGGCCCACACCGGCGAGCCTCTCCGTCTTCGGTGCCGCGCAAACAATCTTGATTCGCGTCATGTCGCTCTCCTGACGTCCGCGCGGTCCGCCGCCTGCTCTCGCCTCGCGGCGAGCTCCACGGCGTTTGCCTGGAACTTTTCCCCCGTCGCGTGGTCCGCGCTGCACGCGTAGTCGTAGAGGCCGCCGTTGCCGCGCACCTTGCTCCGGATCTTCGCCTCCCGCGAACATCCGCTCGTCGAGCACCGGTAGGCCTTCACCTTGCCGTTCCGGAACGCGACGCCGCGCCGGAGCATGAAGCCGAAGCATCCGCACTTCGTGCACTTCCAGACGGGCGGCGAGACGTTCCGCTCGAAGAGCTCGAAGCGGTGGTTCTTCGCGTCGCACACGAAGAACACGGAGTAGGACGACAGACCCTTGATGCGGCGCAGAGCCATTCAGACGGGAATCTCCGGATCGTTAGGGAAGGACGCGGCCAGGTCAGCAGCAGACGGCGGGGGCGGGAGAGTTGGTCGGTCGTCGGGCTCGATGATGGTGGCCTCGATTCGGTCCGCCACGGTGCGGACTACCAGGAGGCGGCCTTCCACCTCGAGGAACCCTCGGCCGATGTCCCACGCGCGTTGCGTGCGCGAATGCACCTTGATGTGCACCACGTCCGCGATGACTTCCGGGTGCGTGCTACCCGCCGGCGCGACGGCCCAGTAGCGCCCGTGCGCGTCGCCCGGCGCGACGTACCAGATCCAGAGCGTGCGGGCGCCGTCGCTCACGCTCGGTCCCCGGTCGGTGTTTCATGGCCCAAGATCTGAAGCGTCGCAAGATCTCCCTGCGCACCATGCCGACCGGAGTCCGAATCTTTTTCGAGCTGCCCGAGCCGGACGTACGCCTCCGCGAGCTTCTCGACGAGCTGCGGAATGACGGAAATGCCCGGCTCGAGCACGTGAGGCGGCAGCGTTCGCAGCGCGGTCACGGCGGCCTCCCAGTCGGCCCGCGGCATCAGCACGTAGTCCGAGAGTGGCTCCCAGCGCCCCGTCGGACCGTGACCATCGACCCACACCCACTCGTGACCAAGGAACTGGCTGGGATCCTGGCACCGCATGGCGAACGGCATGGGCTGGTCGGTCACGCAGACGGGGCACTCGTACGGTCCGTCGGGATATTGCACCCATGTGTACCCGCACGGTCTCCGTTCGCGTCCATCGCGATGGACCATCGGCTCGAAATGTCGGCGATGCATCACCACGACGGCTCGTGGATCGTAGGGTGCGGCGGCGGCGCGAATGATGCCCGCGGGCGTGATCGGCTTCAGCGTCACGCCGCCCTCACTGCCGCGGCGCGGAGCGCTTCGATGTCCCGCCGCGCGAGCTCCGACTCGAGCGCCGCGCGCGCTGCCCGCTCCGCCGCCAGGCGTTCTCGGAGCGCCAGGCACCCGCCGCACTCGAACCGCTCCTCGACGAGCTCGACCTGCGCGAGCTCCCGAAGCGCACGCCGCGCGTCCTTCTCGTCGGGGTCGCCGAAGCGCCGGACGCCCAGGAGCACCGCGAGCACCGTCCGCCGGCAGAGCTCACGGAGCGAGAGCGAGCGCCGCAGCGCGATGTCCTGCAGGCGTTCCCACTCCGACTCGAGCAGCGGGATCCGGATGGTGACGCCGAACACGCGACGCTTTCGTCCTCCGTGCTGGATCTCGTGCGCCGTCACCTTCACGGCTTCGAGAGTCTCGCACTACACGTCAGCCGTCCAGGGCGCGGCCGTGCTGTCGTCTCACCGAGCGCGCGAGAGACACTCCATCCGAGTGCGCTCGTCGTCGTCGTGCTCGACGACATCCCACGTCACGCGGAAGCAAACGATGCCGGGTCGGTCGCTGTCCTCATCACGCCCTATGAGCGTCGCGGTTCCGCTATAGGCCCCGTCGCGGATCGAGATGTCGGAGCGTTCTTCGAATGCTTTGGTCAGCAGGAAGTCGAGGTCAGAACCAGGGCGCACCGCGACGTCGTCGCCCTTCCCGTCCAGACGCACACCGGGCGGCTCGTCCGTCACGGACGCCCGCAGCGGTGCAGAGTTCCACAGGCCGCCGGTGCTCACGGCACCATCCCGGCGAGCCACCGCTCGAGGTGCTCCGCGTGCTTCTTGACGAGCACGAGCGCCGCCTCGCCGGCTGGCGTGATCCACGGATGCCGGATGCTCACGCCGCAGTCGATGAAACCCGCGGTGCACAGAGCATCGAGCGCCAGGTAGCTCCACGGCGCCGCCGGGAGGAGCGTCTGCATCTCCTCCCACGAACGCGACTCGAGCGGCTTCGCGATGTAGCGGAGCAGCGCTACGACGGCCTCTTCCGAGTCCTCCGACATGACGTCGCTGAGCGCGAGCCGGAGCTCGTCCTCATCGGTCGCGTAGCGGTGGCGCCCACCGTCTTTGGAGTATCGGCGGCACGCCGGGCAACTGGTTGCCTTCGCCGCCGCTTTGGGCGTCGGCTCTGCTTCCGGGAGCCACTCCCAAGCCGCGCCCGTCCACTCTGCGGCGCGTTCGTCACCGCGGTCGAAGCTGAACACCGCCCTGATGAACTTCGGGCCATCTGGCAGGTGCATGATCGGTGCCCCGTAGTGGCGCTGTATCGGCCGAATACGGGACTCGATCATGACCGCTCTGCAGTCCGTGACCGTCTGCCCATCGGGCCCGATTTCTGGCGGAGGAGCGCCGAGCGCGCCCAGCTCCAGCATCGCTTCCTCGCCGTGGGTTAGTTCGCTCATCGCTAACGCTCCTTGAACACAGGCACGCCGTCGTCGCTGCCAGCTCGGTAGCAGTGCCTCACCGTCGAGACCACGTCGGTCTTCGGTGTCGTCCTCAAGACCCTGGCGGCCGCGGAGTCATTCATCGCGACTTCGAGCCGTCCGCGCGCGAGCAACTCCGAATCGATCTCGACTTCGTGTCTGCTCTGGTCGCCTAAGATAATGATTGCCTTCACGGTCGCCATCCTACCTCCTAAAACCCGCCGCCACCGCTGCCTCGTTTGAAGGAATAGCTGTTCGATGACCCCCAGCGCTCGTTCATTCCCTGGAGCGCCGCCGCGTCCGCCTTCGGCACCGCGCCGACTTTGCCGCCCGATCGCTCGATTGTCCGGATGAGGCGGTCGGCGGCCGCGCGCGCGAAGAAGCCGCCCATGAGTCGATCGCCGGGGTGCTGCCCGGGCCGATACGCGAGGCACTCGTCGACGAAGGCCTGCACCTCGGGGACGCAGACCTTCTTCGCGTTGGACGGGATGCGCCAGAGCCCGCCGGCGAACTCCGTGAAGAGCGACTCGATCCCCGTGTACTCGTCCGACTTCTTCACGTTCGTCGTGGAGAACCCGTGCACCTTGATCGTGGCCTTCTGCTTTCGCGCGAACTGCAGCAGGTACTTCTGCGCGCCGACGCTCTCCACCTCGAACATCTTGGGCTCGAAGCGCTCGTCGAGGTCCACGAGCTTGTCGACGATCTCCGGTCCGGTCATGACGCGCTCGCTCTCGATCGTGAGCAGCATCCGCTCGCCCATCGGTCCGACGCCGAGCACGAAAAACGAGTTCCAGTCCGAGTGCTCGTCCTCGCCCCACGCGACGTCGACGCCGATGTAGACCGGCAGCCGCCCGAGCCGGTCCTCGGAGAGGCGCGACATCGGCGGCTCGATGACTTTGCAGCCCGGGTACGTCTCCTCCGTCACGTCGTCGAAGCCGCCGTCGATCCACTGGATGTGGCAGCGCTGCTCCTCGTCGCTCTTCGGCTGGCACATGCGCGAGCGCGCGAACTCCGCCGGCGGCTCCCGGTTCTCGCCGTGCTGGTGGTCCTCGATGCGCTCCGTCGGCCAGCGCTCGGGGAAGAGCGGGACCTCGTCCTCGTGGTCGAACCACTCCCGCGTCCCTGGAGGGAGCTCGACGTCGGCGTGCTTCGCGTACTCGGGCGAGTCGTGCTCGGTGAGCCGGAACCAGCCCGGGCGCTTCTCGCTCGGCCGGAGGAGCGGCGTCTGCCAGTCCGTGTTCGCGAGACGGACGTTGCCGAGCAGATCCATGTGCAGCACGGGCCAGCCCTGCTGCTCGTCCTCGAGCCAGAACGTGAGGTCGCTCTCGTGCCATGGCACGTTCACGAGGTAGACGGAGCCCTCGTCGCTCACGAGGCGCGACACGAGCTGCGACGGGAAGTCCTGCTCGAGCTTCGTCCGCTGGGACTTCGTCTGCGTGTTCGTGCGGTCGAGGAGATCGTCCGCGATGATGAGCGACGGCTTCTTGCCCTGCGCGGCCGTGTACAGGCCGATTGCCTGCAGCGACGGGTCGAGGCTGCCCTCGCCGCGCTCGACCGTGATGCTCGTCGTCGTCCGCGCCGCGAGGTCCGACTCCGTGAGGCCGAGCTCGGGGAACGTCATCTGCACGCGAGCGAGCAGGCGTGGCTCTTCGAGGTACGTCCGGAGCAGCCGGAAAGACCGCTTCGCGATGTCCTGGATCTTCCCCGCGAGGAGCCCGGATAGGTGCGGGTTCTTGCCGAGCTTCCAGAGCAGGTACGCCGCGACGGAGATCGTCTTGCCGGTGTCCGTCGGCCAGCGCAGCACGCCGCGGTGATGCGCCTCCATGAAGGCGAACCCGACGCGCTGGTGCGCCGCGCAGCGCATCGGTCCGCCGGCGTGAGGGCGCTCCGGATTCAGGAACGTCGCCGAGAAGAACTCCGCGGGGTCTGCCTGGCAGCGCGCGCGCCGGCGCGCGAGCCCGCGCTGGAAGGCATCGAGCTTCGGAGACCGGCCGGTCTCAGCCTCATCCGTCATCGCCCACCTCCTCACCCTCGGCGATGATCGCCTCCACCTCGTCGACGTTCATCACGCCCAGGAGGCCGGCGACCTGCGGGTCGATTCCGCTCAAGCCTCCCAGGTTCGCGATGCCGAGTACGCCCTTCTTCGGCGCGGCCGCGCCCGTGAGCTCCATGATGAACCGGTCGGCGGCGCGCGCGTCGTCCCAGCGGCGCTCGCGACGTGCGCGTCCGCTGTCCTCGAGCTGGCGTAGGAAGAGATCCTCCTTCGACGTCTTCAGCGACTCGACGGCGTGGCGCCGAAGCGTGCGCTTCGCGTTCGAGATCCGCTTCCGGGCCTCGTCCTCGGTGAGCTGGTACTTCGCGCCAAGCAACGCGGACAGCACTTCGGTCGGCTCCCAGAAGCACGACCGGATCTCGTCGAAGATCGCCACGTCGCGAACGGCGTCCGCCGTCGTCGCGAGCGGCGCTGCCGCCGCCGTGGACTTCGGCTTCGCTCGAGCCTTCGGCTTCTCCTTCCGCCGCGGTTCAGCGGGCGCAGTCTTCTTTCCGCGGCGGAGGAGAGCCATGCGCAGGTTCAGCCGCGGGTGCGTCGAATCTTCAGCTCGAGGTTCCCGTGCCGGTCGCGCTTCAGCGTGAATCGCTGGATGACGCCGCACGGCAGCTCCTCGACGCACTCGATGTCCTCGGTGAGCTTGCTCGCCGGCTTTCCCGCCGCGGTGAGGAACCGGAGCCGCGACGCCATCGGCGCGACACCCGAAAGCGCGATCTCGTTCTTCGGAAGCTGCGTCACCGTCGCGGGCTTGCCGGGCTCGCTCGTCGACATGCCCTCGTTCGCCGCCTTCGGCTTCGGCAGGGCAGGGAGGGATAGCCGACGCTCGGCGAGCTGCGGCGCGTGCTCGGTGTTCGCCGCGGCGTACGCCATGAGCTCGCCTGCTCGCTTCGGCGTGACGAGCCCACCGAACACCGCGGTGACGAACGACTCCCACGTCTCGTAGGCGTCCGGGTGCTTCGCCCAGCGGCCGGTCTGCTCGAGCTCCTTCAGCCACTTGCCGGTGCGCCACATCTCCTCGTGAACCGTCTGCACGGCGCCCTGGAGGCGCTCGCGGAACTGCGCGATCTCGACGACGAGGGACCGTTGCTCGGGCGCGAGATGCGCGATGTCTGCGACGGTCACGATGGCCATGTCCTCGAGCTTCGTCCTCGACGGCTCCGGCGTCGTCACGACGATCGCCTTCGTTTCGACGACGACGGGCTTCGTCACCACCGTGGCACGCGGCGATGACTTCACCTCGGGCTCCGGATCCGCCGGCGGGTCACCGGTCTCGTCGTCGCTCGAGACACCGCAGTAGACGCACTCCGCCGGAATGCTCCCGGTGTCGACGAGGCGCATGTCCATGATGCCGCCGCAGACCGTGCAGTCCGCGCACTGCTCCGGATCGCCGTGCTCGCTCATCCACCCGGCGATCGCGCGGACGAGCTCCTCCTTGCCAGCGAGCTTCGCCGGCGGCACCGGCATCTCGATGAGGTCGTTGAGTCGGTTCGCGCCGACGCGGAGCGTCGCCTCCGTGAGCCGCTCGAGCCGAATCGACCGGATTGAAGGGCGCGGTTTCGTTGCTGCTTTGGCCATGGGTCTGTCCTTTCTGCGCCCGAGTCCCGCTCGAGCCTGAGAGCTTCACGTCAGCGGCGACGCCGCGCGAAGAAGAGATAGGTGAGGGCGCCCCGGTCCACGGAGTGCCTGAAGTCCCACCGGAGCCGCGACGCCGCGTCGAAGAATGCGGGCCACTCCGAGGGGTCGTTGGTGCTGGCGACCACGGCCCAGTCCTTCCCCTCGTACGGCGTGAACGCCGCCGCCACGTCGATGACCTCATCGCCGATCCGAACGAGACCGCGTTGCTCGTCCTCGGTCGCGACGTAGAGCTCCGCCATCACGCGCCTCCGAGCTTGGCGAACGCCGCCTCGAGCTCCGCCGTGACCGCCGCGTCCGAGGCCTCCACTGGCACCCACACCTCGATGACCGGCTCCGTCAGCTCGGCCCGGTACATCCGCACCGCGTAGCCGAAGACGGAGCCCGCCTCGTGATTGAAGGTCGCCTTGCCGAGCGCGCCGAACTCGACCGCGACTCGGTCGTACTCGGGGTAGGCGAGCGCCACCGACTCGGCGAGCTCGGAACGGCGCACGAGCGCCGCGTTGACGGCGAGGTCGAACGCCGACGGTTTCGGCTCGCGCCGAGCGTGAGCGCGTCCGGTGCGACGGTCACCCATCTGCGGCTCCAGTCCGCCACGGAATCACCTCGATGTGATGGAAGTGCCCGAAGATGTCGTCGACGATGCGCCCCTGCACCGCGCCCTTGGGCCACTTCAGACCGGCGGGGATGACGAGATCCTTGCTGCAGGACGAGTCGCACCCCCGCTCTCGCAGGCGCATCGAGCCGACCACAGCGCCGTCGGCGTCGAGGAACTCGAGCGTCGCGCGCCAGCCGCCGGGGTGGTTCATCGCACCAGCCCTCGGATGATGTTGTCCACGCGTAGCGCCTTCTGCCCTTCGCTCGTGATGTCCGTTTGGACGGCGATTCCGTAGACGTCGTGCGGAACGATCTGACTCGCCGCTCGGCCGCACGCTTCGAGCCGGTTGCACGCCGCGTCTACGACAGGGTCGAAGTTCACGAACCGCGGCGCTCCGGCCGCGATGGCGGAAAGCCCGACCAGCACCCGTCGCTCGGCTTCGTCGAGCATCTTCACGCCGGCTGCGCCTCCGCCGCTCGGTGTCTCATGTCTTCCATCGCTCTCGCGGTGGTCGCGTAGAAGTGCGCGGACCGCCCGGTGCTCGCCATGTAGATCATGTGTCCGGCCATGGCCGGACCGCGCTCCGCCTCCAGCTTGCGACCGGCGTCACCGGCCAGCGTGATTGCCCAGCCCGCGCGGCAGTGGGTCGTCTCGCAGGAATGCCACTGCGACATGTCCAGCTTGCCGGCACCCGACTCGACGACGGACAGGATTTTCCGGTCGAGATCCGGGACGACGGGCACGTCGGGATGACGCTGCCGGTATCGCTCCGCGCGCTGCCCGTAGCGGGCAGGATCGACGACTCGAGTGTACGGCTCGGGCGGATCCACCTTCTGCGTTCCGTCCGGCAGATTGTAGGCGTCCGCGAGGTTGGCGTCCGCGAGGTTGGCGTCCGCGAGGTTGGCGCCCGCGAGGTTGGCGCGCGCGCCAGAGGGATCCCTGTTCAGCCACAGTTTGTGCTTCGCGACGATCTCGTTCAGTTCAACTTGGTTCATGCCTCTGCTCCTTGGGTAATCGACCACTCGAACGTGTTCTGCGCGCCGCGCTCGTGCCCGCGGTGGACGACGCGGCGAACGAGGACCCGGCCCCGCGAGTCCTCGCGCCCGACGTAGCGCGCGAGCTGCCGCGACGAGGCGCGCACCGGGTACACCAGCGAGCCGTCCTGCGCCGCGCGGCGAAGCGCCCGATCGAGCGCGCCCGACGTCGCGGGGAGAAACGGCTCGACGTGGTCGATGGCCTGCTCGACGGTGAGCGGCCTGCTTTCGATGCCGACGAGGCGCCTGCCGAACGCCCGCCGGACGATAGCGTCGACCTCTGGCCATGCTCGCCGCCACTTCCGGAGCGTCTCGTCGCTCACCCCGAACGCCCGCGCGAGCTCCTGGAGTCGGCTGACTGGGGCAGCAATCCGCGCCATCGCTTCGACGACGAGCGGTCTCGACGACCTGTCACGGAGTAGCCCCTCCACGCGCCACGCGCCGCGCCACCGGCCTGGGCGCGGGTTTCGGTAGGCCGTGAGCGCGCGCACCGACGCCGCGTCAGCGGGCGGCTCGTACGCCGGCAACGAGGCTCCGTCCGACGGCGCCATGCTCGGGTAGACGCCCCGCATCGCGAGCAGCCTCCGGACGCGTCCGCGGCGAACGAAGCGCTCGAGGTACTCGGGCCGGACGTTGAGATGCGCCGCCGCGTCAGAGACGCTGCCCGACGTTGCGCAGAGCACCGTGACTAGGGCGCGGTCCACCTCGTCTGGAGCGACCTTCCGGTGCACTCCTATCCACCGCTCCTGCCCCGGACCGACCATGAGCACGCGGGCTGCGACGCCTCCGCCGGCCGACATGGCGGTTTCTGCCGCAATCTGACCAATCATTTGGTCGATTCCTCGGTTTCGCCCCGCCGCACCGCGGCGAACTCACACTCGACGTCCGCGCGAACGACTCGTAACACCGCGTCGAGCGCGCCCAAAGCATCCGCCTCGGCGCCTCCCCCGCTCCCGGTGTAAACCGGGACATCGAAAACCGGGTCGGTTTTCCGGGAACGGGGGAGAGGACGGAGCAGCTCCCGTCCTTGGCTGGCTAGATCCGGGTTACCGATCAACCTGCCGTGCTCGGCTCCAGCCTGCGCCTGAATCTTCATCGGTATCGTCGCTCCGCTTCCTCGGACGCGGATTGCGGGTCCACGCAGGTCCTGTCGGGCTGAGTTCTCCACCCATTGCGTGGTTTCGGCGGAGGCAGCTCGCGACCCTTCGAGCGGCGGTCCCGCTCGACCATGCCGGCGAAGACGAGCTCCCGGAGCTTCTCGTCCTCGATGCACCGGAGTTTCTCGAATCCGTCGAAGTGCATCTCGCGTCCGCGGAGCGCGGGGTCGTAGGGGAAGTCGTCGAGCTTCGGAGCGTTCACGCGCTGCCGCCCTTCGACGTCGGAGAGAGCCCGATTTCGCCGCCGCAGATCCCGTCGGCAAGCATGAAGACCACGCGCATGAAACCGGGCATTCTCGGCTTCCTGGCGATGGTCCGGATCGCGTTGCCGTAGACGTCGTCGAAGGCTTTCCTGTCGAGTTCGTCCATCCCGAGGACGCTCGAGATGGCCTCGCCGTCCTGTTCGATGACGAAGAGCCAGAGCGAATCCGGGTTCGTCCCGTCGGCGATCGCCTTGAGGCATAGCGGGACGAGGTCCGGGCTGATGTCTCGGATGACGCCAAGGGCGCGCGCACCGATGCGCGAGCCGCCGAAGACTTCCGTCTTCACGCCGCCTCGACGATGGTGACGCGGTGCCCGCCCGCCTCGACGAGGCGCCTGACGACCGCCGCGCCGTAGTGGTCCGAGAGCCCGGCCCGGTCGTGGAACGATGTGAGGATCGTCGGGAGGCCGCTCTCGTAGCGCTCGGCGAGGACCGTGCTCACCGCCGACGTGTCCCGCTCCCAGCCGGCATCGTCGAGGACGAGCAGCGTCGCGCGGCAGGCCTCCCGTATCGCCGGCGCCTCGTCCTTGCCGAGCGGGTGCTCGATGCGAGCTCTCTCGAGCTGGTTCGCGTGGAACCACCGAAGGCGCAGCGCGTAGGCCCACGCCTCGCCGCCGTAGGTGACACCGCGCCCGAGCACGCGTCGGAAGCAGTACGCCGCCGCGCTCGACTTGCCGCGCGACGTCGGCCCGAGCAGGAGCAGGCTGCCGCGCTCGGGTAGCCAGCGCGATGCGGCGCCCTTCAACCCTTCGTCCCTGACCTGCTCGAGCAGCTTCGGCGGCTCCGGCGTTCGGACGAAGTCCGGCAGCCTGGCGAGAACCTCGCCTGCCGCTGCGCGTCGTTCTTTCAGCTCGGTCATCGCAATCTCCTCGTCGGTTCGGATCCGCAGGCCCATGCGGACTAGGTCCGCGAGGCTTCCCGCGGTCTGCGGCGCGTCGCTCGGTCGCATTCGCTCGTTCATCGGGTGGCTCCTGCGGCGGCTCGCTCCGCCTGCTCGCGTGCCGCTCCTGCCTCCGCCTCCGCGAACGGGTCGTATCCGGCGGGTCCGCCCTGGACCGGTCCGCGGCGTCGCTCTCCTCGCCGCGGTCGCGCGGCGGCCTCGAGGAACGCCGAGTACGTCTCGTCGAGCCACTGCGGGTAGTGCGGCTTACCGGCGTACTTGTCGCGCAGGTCGAGCAGCGCCTTGTCGCGGAGCTCCGGCGAGAGGCGGAGCTCCGCGGCGTAGCTGGCGTGTCCCTCGAGCGGCTCGTACTCGACCACCGAGATACGATCCGGGAGCAGCTGCGGCAGACGAGCAGGTCGCTGCCCGAGGACCCGCTCACGCTCGCGCGCGGAGCCAGCTGCAGCTTCTCTCGGGGGAATTGGTTGGGTTGGGTCGGGCTGGGTTGGGCTGGGATCGCGCACGAGCCCGGGCGCGGGCCAGCGTGCGCCCGAGTGTCCCTCGTCTTCGTCCCCGGGACTGTCCCCGGGACATGTCCCCTCGTGTCCCCGGGACATGTCCCCTCGTTGTCCCGACTTCGGAGGGGACATGGTCCCTCTGGCGAGTTCGGCGCGCACGCGCTCGAGCTCGAGCTCCTTCCGCTGTCGCTGCTCGCGCTTCTTCAGGCGCGCCTTCTCCTTCCGAAGGTCCTCGTCGGTCTGCGAGTTGGCGTGGTCCTCGTAGTCGTGGAGCTGCCAGCCGTTCAGCACCTTCTCGACGAGGCCGGCGCCGCGAGTGCCGTTTCGCCAACCCCCGCACAGGACGAGGGCCTCGACCTTCTTACGGGGGTTGGCAACGAGCCCGAGGCAGCACCCCTCGACGTCCTCGTCCGGGATGAAACCGTCCGTGGGGTTCATCGCGGCGTAGCGCTTCAGGCAGAGCCAGAGCGTGGTCATTTCGTGACCGCCGAGTTCGATCGCCCGGCGGATCTTCGCGCACGTGAGGAACTCTTCCTTCACCGTGATCATGCGTATTCCCTGCTGCCTTTCACGCGGCTCCGTCTGCGAGCTCGAGCACCACGCCCTCGCCGGGGACGCGGCGCACCTGCTCCGGCTGGTGGAGGCGGGCCGCAAAGCGCCCGAGCGCGCTGCCGATTCGGATCTCGATGTCGATCCTGGCAACGGCCTGAAGCATCGTGGTGTGGTCGCGCTGGAGCAGCGTGCCGAGCCGCGTGCTCGAATAGCCCCACCGTTCGTGTGCCACCCAAGCGATGACGTGCCGCGCGTCCGCGACGTTGCGGTCCTGGCTGCGACTGAAGAGCTCGCCCAGCGAGATTCCCTTCGCCTCAGAGACCTCGCCGCACAGTGCCATGAACGGCTCCGGCAGGGCCTGCGCGCGGGCCAGTGACTCCTCGAGCGGACGTGCCGTGATTCCTCGTCTCATGACAGACCTCCTCCTTCGAGCTCAGCAACACGAGCGCGCAGGCGCTCAACCTCGGTGCGTCGTGCTTCGGCCACGGCGATCGCGAGCGCCCGTCCGAAGTTCGGCGCCGTCGGATGCAGGCTGACCTTCTCGGCGAGCCCGGCTTCGTAGACCTGGCAACGGCGGTTCAACCGCGCGTTCGTCTCCCGCGACTCGGCGAGGTCCACGAGCAGGAAGTTCCGCTCCTCGCGGAGCTTGGCGACCAGGTCGCGGCACTCGCCAAGGATGGCCACCTCCGACTCGTCCTCGGTCTGGGAAGCGGGCATCACGGCAGCGCTCCTGCCGCGCGCGCGGCCTTCACGCTCCGGTAGCTGCGGACGCGCTGGCGCTTCGGCTTCTCGGTGCCGGGGATCTGCCACTGCACGAGGAGCGAGGCGTGGTGCTTCTTCTCGGCGACGATGGCGTGGGCGATCGCGTCCACGGCGTGCAACGAGATGCGCCCGGGCGCCGGAACGCCCTCGACCATGTGCCGGACCATGGCGCCGATCGGGTCCTTTCCCTTGCCCTTGATGCCCAGCATCGCGCGAATGGTCTGCGAGCGAAGGACAACGCGTGGCTTCCCGCACGAGATGACGAGCCCCCGAAGCATGCCGAGCACCTCCTGGACCTTCCGAGCGTTCGCGTCGGTCGTCCCGCGCTCTTCGTTTCCGTGCCACGCGTCTCCCTGGTCCTCGAGCCCGACCAGCTCCGCGTCGGTCAGGAACTCGAGCGTCTCCTTCGCCAGCTCGTCGAGCCGCGTCTCGAATGGCAGCGACGCTGCGGTGTGCACCGTCAGGTGCTTCAGCAGCCGCCGAGAGCTCCCCTCGATCGCGACGAGCGCGAGCCCGAGGGACCGGAATCCTGGATCGATGCCGAGGACCTTCATTCGGTCGGCGCCCCGACCGTGGTGCTCTTCCCGCGAGCGGTCACCGTCATCGTCGCCCCGTGCTCGTCGAGCACGTCCTTCATCTTCTTCGCTGCGCGCGCGATCGCGCCTTCGAGCGGCGTCTCCTCCGAATCGTCGTCTTCCTCGTCGTCGTCCAGGTCCGGCGCGTCATTGCGCATCGGCATGATCGCGACGGTCCACACCGTGGTGCCGTCTCCAGGAAACCGGAAATAGCTGGGCTTATCGGGTCCAACCGGCGCGTGGCAGTCGATCGCCGAGCGTCCGGCCGCCGCCGCAACAAGGCGGAGCTCGGCGAGGTAGTCGGCATTCAGCGTGACGCAGAGAGGGGGCTTCCTCGACTTCGGGATCTTGAGCAGCTGCCGTATGCCCGGGAACGTCTGCTGCGCGGGCACGGCGTCCCGCGGCCAGCCCAGGTTCGACACCTCGAGGCCGAGCTCGTCCTCGATGACCGCCTCTGTGAGCGATGCGCCGGCGAACTTTAGGCGGAGCACCTGCTTGTCGTCGGACAGGAGTTTCACGCCTGCGTCGAGGAACTGTCGGACCACGAGCCACTCGCCGCGGTCGTGAGAGGCGTCGCTCTCCCCGTCCGCCTCGACGGCGCGGTGTCCGTCCGTCGAGTACGCCCAGCACCGATCGTCCTGGACCATGAACTGCACGAGCGCGAGATGCGCCCGCTCCTCGTCCTTGAGCTTCCCCGCGAAGGCCAGCAGAGCCTTCAGCTCATTCCGATTCACCCCGATGCCACTCTCGTTGCATTTCATGGTCGTTTCCCTTCAGGCGGGCGCGCCCGCGTAGTCCGTGTCCACGTGCCGCCCGGACGTGCCCTGGCGACGGAGAAACTCTTCGGCGAGGCGCTTCACGTGCGCGCCGCCGGTGTCGAGGCGCGCGAGCCCGCGCTGCCCGTCCGGATCGCGTAGCCCCTCGAGCTGCTGGCGCTTCACGCCGAGCACGTCGGCGACCACCGGATCTGACCCGCTATCGGCGATCAGGTAGTAGGCCATCACCGGCTCGGGCTGACCGTCGCGATCGATGCGTCCCTCGCACTGCTCGTGGGCCGCTGGCGACCAGTCGAGCTCCCCGAAGACGACCGTTCGGCACCCGCTGTACTGGAGCCCGTCGAGCCCCGCGCCGGAGCGGAGCGAGATGATGAGCAGGCGAGAATCGCCCTTCACGAAGGCCTGCTTCGCCTCGTCCTTCTGCTTCTCGCTCTCGCTGCCCGTGTAGAGGACCGGTTTGAAGTCCTTCAAGAGGTCCGTCCACACGTCGTAAACGGCGCGGTGCCACCCGAAGAGCACGACCTTCGTCTCGGTCTCGAGCAGGAGCTTCACGAACTCCGCGACGTACGGCGCTTTCGCCAGGCCCGTCGCGGCGCGGAGCTGCGCATCGAACTCGCCGCCCGCGAGGAAGGCCTCGTTCTTCTCGAGCTTCCGCCCGCTCTGACCGAGGATGATGCGCGCGAGCTCGCCAGCGGATGAGCGGATCGCGTTGATCGCGCTCTCGTCGCAGTCGACGTGGTGTGGGACGCGTGTCATCGGCTTGAGCTCCCGTCCGACGTCCTTCCGCGTCCTGCGGATCATGAGCCCGCGCGCGCGGAGCTCGGCCCCGAAGGCTTCGGGCTCCTTCAGCCTCGGCTTGTCCCCCACGTGAGACGCGTGCTCGCGACAGAACTCGTCGTAGTCGCCGAGCGCTCCCGGGTTGAGCGCGTCGATGATGTAGAAGACCTCCCCGCCGTAGTTGAAGATCGGCGTCGCGCTCGCGCCCGCGCGGAACTCTGCCCGATCGCCGATGCCGCGGAATGCTAGGTACTTTTGGCTGCCGCGCTTCGTGTTGCCGCTCCCTCGCGGCGGTCCGCTGCGAAGCTCGTGGACCTCGTCTGCGATGACGCACTTGACGAGCCCGGCGAGCGTTTCCACCCAGCCGTGCAGCTTGTGGTAGTTCACGATCAGCACGTCGGGGTGCATGCTGATGAGCGACAGCTGCCCGTCCCGGAAGCGCTTCGGCGCCGAGTAGTCGTACGGCGTCGTCTGCTTCAGGATGTGAACGGAGAGCTGCGGCAGGAACTTCTTGATCTCGTCGCGCCACTGCCGCTGAAGGTGCGTCGGCGCGACGACGAGCGCCGGGCGTGTGCGCGGGTCCGTGAGAACGCAGATCATCTCGACCGTCTTGCCGAGCCCGAGGTCATCCCCGATCAGGGTCCCGCGCGTCGCAAGGCAGATCTCGGCGCCTTGCCGCTGGTAGTCCCGCGGCGGGGACGTCAGCTCGAATCGCCGGGTGTCGACGTGACCTTTCAGCAGCTTGGCGACCAGCGTTTCTCGCTCGCGATGCTCGGAGACGCGCGCGGCGAGGAAGTCGGCCGGCGTCACCTTGAGCGGGTAGCGCTCGCAGAACCACGCCAAGTCGCGTGAGACATCGAGCGAATCCGCGATCTGGATATCCTGGGAGTCCGCTTTGGCGATGCCGCCGAAGACGCGCTTCAGCTTGAGGAGCACGTGCGGCTCCGCGTCGATGTGCCAGCGGCCCATCTTTAGCTTGGCCGTCCCGACGTACCTCACAGGCCGCTCCATTGGATGGACACGCGCACGGGCTTGCCGTTCAGCTCCCGAGGGACGCACGCGAGCTGCATCCGGCTCGTGACGAGAAGGAGCTCGCGGACCGCGTCATGCTGCGCGTACCGCATGAGCTGGCGCGCCACCTCGGTGGCGCTGCCCTTCGTCTTCACCTCGAGGGCCACGCCGCCGTCGACGAAGAAGTCGACGCGGTCCTCGGCAGAGAAGCGGTGCTCGCGCTGGAAGGCCACGCCGGCGGCCGTGAGGTGATCGGCGATCGCGAGCTGAAGCCGGGCTTCCGTGGAGCTCGGGAAGCGCTGATCGGCGAGGAGCGCCTCGATCTCGGCGGCCGTCATGGCGACGCTCCCGCGTCAGCGAAGAGGGATCGCTGCGTCTCGATGGGCAGACAGTGCGGCGAGAACCAGATCCGTTCTCGCGAGCGGTTCTCGTTGCTCTCCTTCGCGTAGCCGCGCGCCGCCTTCCACGCGTGCACCGTCCACGACGCCGGCATTTCGTGCTCGCCCTCGTACCCGCAGAGCGCGATCCGGAGGTCCGGGTCGTCTCCGTGCTCGAGCGCCCACTCGCGGACCAGAGCGGAGATGGCCGCGTCGTCCTCGCTGTAGAGGTACGGATCGCGAACCTCGTGGGAGTAGGGGGGATCGAGGAACACGGCGCACGGCCGACGCCCACCGACGTTCTTGCCCTTGCCCAGCACCGAATCGCCGAGCACGCGCTTCCAGTCGCCGTTCGCAAAGCGGACGCGCCGAAGCCGGAGCATCAGGCGTTGGAACCACTCGAAGCACGGAGGCGCCTCCGGCACCTGGAGCGCGTGGAGCGCGTTCAGCCACGTGCCTGGCGCAGTCGACACGCCGTGGACGCCGCGGTCATTGCCGAGGGAGGGCAGGTGAACGCCCTGACCTGCACTCGAGAGTGCATGTCGCCTTCCCGCCGAGTACGCCTCGGCGAGCATTCCGCTCGCGTGGACGCCCGATCCAGAGGCGCCGTCGGTGACTCGAAGCTGCGGAATCTGCTGCGATAGGTGCGGCTCGTCCGAATGCACCCCGCGCCCGGAGTGCGTGCCGTCGAGCGCGGGTCTTTTTCTCCAATCAGCTTCACTCTGACGGCGCCCACGTCCGGATTTGATCCCTCTGCCGGCGCCAGCGAGTTCGGGTCTGCTCGCCTCATCGAGCCGGTTCGCTCCGCGCGTTCTCGCGTGAGCACCTTCCGAATGGACGCCCATGCCGGCGTGGTTCCCGTCGATCTTCGGACGGGTGCGCGCGCGCACCTCCTTTTCGCGAGCGTGGCCAGCGTTCGAATGGACTCCCTTTCCGATGCCGTCGAGCTTCGGGTGCTTGTGATTTTGCGGCTCGACGCACCACCCGCCACCGATCCAAATGCACAATCCCCACACCCACCACCCAGCGATCTTCACGTCGTAGAAGTCGGGGTCGGTGTGCATGCGCTCACGAAATTCCGCGCGGTTCACCAACCACTTGTGGCGCGCGTGCATGTCGGCCTCGATGACCGGGTAGTCCGCCCACTCGGCGACACCCCACGGATCGGCGATGACGGCTCGGAAGAAGTTCGCGACGTACCGGTCGACGTCGTTCGCGGTTTCGATCTTCCCCGCTCCACCAGGTCGCCCGAGCATGACGGCGCCGGAGCCGAAGAATGGTTCCACGTAGTTCGGCGTCTCGGCGCCGAACGCGCGCCACACGACGTCGGCGACGCGGCGCTTGCCACCGAACCACGGGAAGGGAGCACGGGTCTCGTTCACAGCCAGTCCTCCCGCCGAAGCTGAAGCCCGCGCAGCTTCTTCAGTGCCCGCTCCTCGAGCTGCCCGACGCGCGTCTTCGACACGCCGAGCTCAGCGGCAGTCTCCTCGAGCGTCATCGCCATCTTGTCGGCGTTGTCGACGCCGGCACGGAGGGCGTTCTTCGCCTCGTACTTGCAATCCTCCGAACAGTAGATCTGACGCGACGTGCGCGCCGTGAACGGCTCCTCGCAGACCGGGCAGGTCTTCATTCGGCCGCGAGCTCCAAGGCAGGACGTACCCACGGCTGCTTCCACCGCCACGGCTGAAAGCCCGTCTCGCCGACGCCATACGCGATCAGCATGAGGTCCTTCGGAAACCCATGCGTTTCGCCGACGAACACGATCCGTTGCCGCAGCGGCAGCACGAGCGCCTGGGCGTATACGTGGTGGTAGAACCACTCGGAGCCCACGGACGCGGGGACCAGGAAGAGGATCTTCAGGCCGGGCGTGGCGGCGACCGTCAGGGCGCACTTCTTCGCCCACGATGGGATGTCAGCAAACGGCGGGTTGAGCCAGCAGACCTCACCGGCCAGCTTCGACCAGTTCTGCCGGAGAGAGTCCTGCTTCTTCGAGAAGAACCTCGGCACGACGCAGTTGCGCGAGTGCGCGGCTAGGTCGAAGGTGATCTTCCCGAACCGCGCCTCGCACGCGTCGAGGAAGATCCGGGGCGTGCGCCGCGTCTGCTTGCTGCCGCCCCGGTTCAGGCTCGCGCCCGTCTTCTTCGGCGCCACGTCGACGAGCGTGCGGCTCGGCATCAGAGCACCCCCTTCGTCGACGTCGCGTCCGGGAGCGTGGGCAGCTCGTCCCGTAGCTTGCGATCGGCAGACACCTCCGCGATCGCGGAGTACATCATCGCGTCGTACAGCTCGAGCCGTCGCTCAAGCTTCCAGTCCCGCGGGTCCGTCCCGATCTTGAGCGGGCCGTACGCGACGCGGCCGACGCTGAGCCGCTCGGCGATCACGAGCAGCACCGCGAGCTCGTCGGGTGACGCTTCGACGGTTTCCACCGCCATCTTTCGAATGAATTCGGCGTGGTTCATCGGCCTTGCAACCTCGTGAGCAGGATGTTCTCGCGGGCGATCTCCGCGCTTCGGATGACGGGGAGCATCTCGGCAAGCGCGCGCGCCTTGAATGCGCTCGACGCCTCGACGGTGGGGAAGCCGAGGGGGAAGATCGGCGCGTCACCGCGGATGGAGACGACCCAGACGTGCTCGCCGGCAGGGAGGATGGGAACCCGCGAGCGCGGGTCGGCACTGCGGTAGCTCACGACACCTCCGAAGAGCCGGCCGGCGTCGGGCGTGCATCTGACCCGACGCCGGCGTTACCGGTTCGCCCCGATGCAGGAGGCTCTCCGGGGCAAGGGAATTGGCGGACGCGGAGCGACTCGGGCCAGTCGAGCGGGTTGCCGCCTTTCCGATCGCTGATCCGTAGCGGGACGACGGTAAGCTGGAATTGCCGCTCGCCGCTCGCGCTCGTTCGGAAGTTGCCAGTCGGCTCCGCGGAGTGGACGGGCTTCGCGCCGACCTGCTTGAAGAACATCGGCACCCCAGCGTCGCGGCACTGCTTCACCAGCGACTCGCCCCAGGGGAGCTCGAACATCCGCGCGCCGGGCCCGCTCTCTCCGCCGACGATGACCCAGTCGAGCCGCGCGGGAGCGTCCCGGCACGGGCGACCCATGTCGCGGTTTCGCCCCGTGAGCGCGTCCACGACGTACAGACCGTCATGGCCGGCGCGCTCGGCGTCCAAGGCGGTTAGATCGAGCGCCCCGAGCAGCGGCTCCGCCGACACGAACCGCACGGCCGCCGGCGTCGCGAGCAGGTGAGGGATGCGCTCGTCGGCGCGCGGCTGGTCCTCGCACGAGACGCCGAGGTGGACATTCCCCAGAGGGAACTTCCACTCGTCCTCACCCACGTGGCAGGCGTCGATCTCGCCGGCGAGCCACTCCGCCGACTCGATGAGCCGCTCGCCATCGTTCGCATAGAGCTCCGGCACGACTCTGCGCATCCGGTCGGCGCGCTTCGTAAGAACCTGGTGCGTGTGCCAATGGGTGGCAGCCATCGTCGCAAAGCACGCAGCGATCCAGCCCTCCGGCACCCATTCGCCGAACATGTCGGTCATGTCGCACCAGAAGAACTTCGTCGGCTTCCGCCGGCGGAGAACCTCCTTCAACTTCGAGACGTCGAAGAAGTGCTCGACGGCGGAGTTCCCGCGCTGCTCCTTGAACGGCGGCATGCCGAAGCGAGGCTGAAGGTGCGACGAGTAGCAATTCTTGCAGCCCGGAGACGTCTTCTCGCAGTAGTGCCCGACATGCCCGTTGAGGCGCGCGCGGATCGGATTGATGCTCATGTCCGTCCACTCGATGCTCGTCTTCGGCATCACGCATCCCCCTTGCCGGTCGGCTTGTACGAGGCGGCGCCCGTGCGCTTCAGCCGTCCGGAAGCGACGAGCTGGCAGATCATGATCTTCAGCTTGCGGAGGTTGTTCCCGTCGCCCGCCCCGTAGATGCGAGCTGACAGCGCCGGGAGCGGCGCGCTCTCGTTGGCGGCGAACGCCGCGATGACCGTGCGGCTGATCTCGCCTCGCACCCGCTTGGGCTCGGTCGCCTCGGCCGGGCTCGCTTTAGCCTGCGAGGTCTCGGCGTCCTGTGGCTGACTACCATCCGCCTCGGCGGATTCACCGCCGGTGAGCCTCCACTGCCCGCGCCCCGCGCCCTTCGTGATGAAGCCGCGCCGCTGGAGCTGCCCCAGGTAGTACGAGACGCTCGCCATCGCGTCCGCATCGGGAATGCCGAAGAGCTCCTGCGCTGCCGCGCGGTAGTCGAAGTCCGGCGCGGTGCTCCTGACGATCTCCAGGAGCTTCCGGGCGTTGACGTGCAGCTTGTGGATCGATCGCTCTCGCGGCTGCGGCGTGCTCACCGGCTCTGCCATTGCTTCCGGCGGAGCCGGGGACGGAGCAGGAACGCGCACCGGCGGCTCCAGATCCGGCGGCGGCGCGGATGGTGGTGCCGGCCGCGGCGGCTCAGGCGCCGTCGGAGGCATCGGCGGCAGCGCCTGCCCTCGGATGAGCTGCAGGAAGACGAGCGCCTCTTCCGGCGTGTCGCACTCCACCGTCGCCGGCGGATCTTTCATGTGGATCGAAAGGCTCAAAGGTCGTTCTCCTCGTCCAGCTCCGGGGATTCGTTGTCAGGAAGCACGCGGCACGGCGTGCGTTCTTCGCCATCGACCAGCGCGGCCAGACCGCTGCGTAGATTCGCGAGCGCGGCGACTTCGATCTGGCGAAGCCGCTCGCGCGTTATGTTCATCAGCTCCCCGACCACCTCGAGCGTCTCGCCACCTTGCTCTGCGACATCGAGAGCGCATGTCTCGGGGAGCTCGTCCGGGTCCAGGTCAGGGAAGTTCAGCTTGATGGAGCCGGTCTTCTCCGAGACGTCGAGGAAGAGGTGATGCGGGCAGGTGACGAAAGGGCACGGGCGCACACCGTTCTCGCAGTCGCCGCGCGTCCGCGGGCGCTCGTAGGTCCCTGCGGGATAGAGCAGCGCGCCCTCCCGTAGCTCCCGCTTCGTCATGCGCCTTGTGTCGATCGTCTTCGCCCGGACGAGACGACGTCGGCGGCTCCGCACCGCGTATCCCGAGCCCGGCTCGTCAGGAGTGGTCATCACAGCGCCACCCGCGCCGCCTTCAGCGACCGCCGGAGCCGTCCCACGGCCTTCGTGTGGATCCTGCTCGCCCAGCTCTTCGAGATGCCGAGATCCGCAGCGACGAGGTCGAAGCGGCGGTCATCGACGTAGTGCCCGAGGATGAGAGCGCGCGCTCGGTCGCTCAGCGCCTCCGTCTTCTCGCGCACGGCGAGGACCATGCGGAGCTCGTGGAGCTGCTCGTCGACGGTGAGCTCTTCGTCCGCAGTGAGCTGCTCGTCGTCGAACTCCGACATCTCGCAGCCAGCGGACCGCGCCCGCCGCGACAGCATGTTGGCGGCACGGATCTCGTCACCGATCTGGCCTAGGATCCGGCAGCGTGCGAACGCGGGGAAGGGCACCCCGCGGGTCTCGTCGAAGCGCGTGGACGCCTCCCAGAGACCCTCGAGCGCGAACGCCCGCAGGTCTGCGAGTGCGACTGTGGGGAAGCGGCGCCGCGCCACGCAGGCCAGGCATCTCGCGAGCTCCTGATGCTCCTCGAAGAGCGCCGATGGCTCGACGCGCTTCGCCGGAGCGTCGGGGGTGAGGGCGTTTGCCGGACGCTCCCCGCGCAGGAAGCACAGCATCTCCTCGAGAGACGTGCACTCGAAGGCGACCCCGCCGCGCATCGCTCTAAAAGTCACGACGCCGCCTTTCGAAGCGCGACGGCGATGCTCTTCGCGATCTGCCCCGCGCGCAGCAACGCGTGGAACGCCACGCCGCCGACGCGCCCGCGGCGAATCTCGTACGCCACCCGGGCGGCGAGGCTCGGCCGGCCGTAGAAGAACGCCGCACGCTCCTCGTTCGTCGGCACCCAGAACCAGGAGCAGACGTGGCAGCTGATGCCGCTGAAGAGCTCGGAGTCACGCTCGCCGCACTTCGGGCAACTTGCATGGGGCACCGTCGCCGGCACCACGCGGAGGTTCGCTCGGTGTCCCATCAGCTCGCCTTCCTCTCGGGATCGAACCGAGGCTTCGCCCGCTTCGACCCACGTTCCCTCACGACACGGTCGGTCGTGTCACGGTCCACGAACCAGGGCTTCACCTGCGCCCGCGGGACGCCGGCGTCGGTCAGCCAACGGCAGAGCGTCTGCCGCGTGATCCCGACGCGCTTCGATGCGCGGTCGACAGACTCAAGCCGCGCGCGCGCCTCGATCACCTGGTCGATCACCTCGGACCTGACGCGCCAGTGCTTCCGCGTCCGTGGCGAGGGCTCCGCCGGAAGCTTCAAGCCGGACTTCTTCGCGTCGCGCAACCACTCCCGAAGCGTCGCGCCGCACATGCCGCGTGCGCGGGCCGCCGCCTCCACGGCCTCGGTGGCGTGCCACGCTGCGATCGCGTTATCGACGTCGAGCGGGTCGACGAAGTGGAACCGGTACGCCGCCGAGCCCTTGGACGGCCGCGACATCGTCCGTCGCGGTTTCACGCGCGCCGCGGCGAGGATCCGGAGCAGCTGCCTCGTGACGAAGCCCGTACGGTCGGCGGCCTGGCGGATGTACTCCATGCCGGCCGGCGCGCCGCGTTGGAGCCCGATCTCGTGCGCCCGGTAGTACGTCGTGATCGGCGTTCGGTTCAGACGCTTCGCGAGCGCCGTCACCGAGATCTCACCCCACAGCATTCGGAGCTCCGTGTCCTCCTCTGGCGTCCACCGGCGGCGGCGCTGCACTCCGAGGTGCTTGGCCCGATGGAGGACCGAGGACCTCGAGCGGCCGAGCTCGGAGAGCGCGAGCTTCACGCCTCCCTTGCCGTACGAGTCGCGGAGCGCCGCGTCCTCCTCGGGGGACCACGGGCGGTAGGCCGTCACGGCACCGGTGAGCTGGCTCACTGGCGCTCTCCCGCGGCCCGGGTGGCACGGAGCGCGGCTCGCGCGGCGTCGCGCTCGAGCTCCGCCCAAGCGACGAGCCGAGGGTCAGCGCTCCGTCGATTCTCGACGAGCCACCACGCCGCCCGAGACAGCCGGAGATAGGCATCGACAGAGCGCCTCATGCCGCCCTCCGGAACCAGTCGCGCGCCAGCGCGCGGAAGCCCCTGGCCGCGAGCAGGTACAGCCTCCGTTGTGACGGATCTGTACGGACGGCGATTACTTCGGTTGTATCCGGTTGTACGGTTCCGAGCGCATCGCAGCGAAATCGCTCGCTGCCCGCCGCGGGCACAGCCAGAGAGCCGGATTTAAAATCCCTGGACCGCGAGGTCGTCCCGGTTCGAGTCCGGGAGGGGCTACCGGACTTGCGCTGTTGTATGCTCTCCGTCCGCTGCGACGACCGCAGCGAGCGGAGAACCCATGGACAAGACCATTCGAGACGTTTTCATCGTCGGCGCCACCCGTACTCCGATCGGATCGTATCTCGGAGCGCTGTCGTCGCTCCGGGCCCCGGACCTCGGGGCCGCCGCGATCTCCGCGGCCCTCGAGCGCGCAAGGGTGCGCGGGGACGAGGTCGACGAGGTCTTCATGGGGAACGTCCTCTCCGCCGGTATCGGGCAGGCCCCCGCCCGCCAGGCGTCACTCAAGGCGAAGCTCCCCGACACCGTTCCGACGACCACCGTCAGCAAGGTGTGCGGATCGGGCCTCCAGGCGGTGGTGTTCGGCGCCCGCGCGATCCAGCTCGGGGACGCGGAGGTCGTCGTCACCGGAGGCATGGAGTCGATGTCCAACGTGCCTTACTACCTGACGAAGGCCCGCACCGGTTACCGCATGGGCGACGACAAGCTCGTGGACGGTATGATCTTCGACGGGCTCTGGGATCCTTACAAGGATTACCACATGGGTCAGGCCGGGGAGCTCTGCGCTCGCGAGTACTCGCTCACACGGGAGATGCAGGATGCGTACGCGCGCGAGAGCTACACGCGCGCCCTGTCCGCACAGCGTGACGGTCTCTTCGACGCCGAGATCTCGGCCGTCGAGATCGCCGGAAAGAAGGGCGAAAAGACGGTGGTGAAGTCCGACGAGGAGCCCGGGCGCGGGGACGTCGAGAAGTTCGGCAAGCTGCGGCCGGCCTTCGCCGCGGACGGCACGATCACCGCCGCGAACGCCTCGAGCATCAACGACGGCGCGGCGGCGGTCGTGCTCGCGAGCGAGCGCGCCGTGAAGGAGAAGAAGCTCGAACCGCTGGCGCGCATCGTCGGATTCGGCAGTGCAGCGCAGGCTCCGGAGTGGTTCACCACCGCGCCGGCGAAGGCGATCGACGGCACGCTGAAGAGGCTCGGCATGAAGAGCGGTGACATCGATCTCTGGGAGATCAACGAGGCGTTCTCGTGCGTCGCGATGGCGTGCTCGAAGCTCGCCGGGCTCGACCCGGCGAGGGTCAACGTTCGCGGCGGCGCGGTCGCGCTCGGTCATCCCATCGGCGCGTCCGGCGCGCGCATCCTGACGACGCTGCTCTACGCAATGAAGGCGCGCGGTGACAAGAAGGGCCTCGCGACGCTCTGCATCGGCGGCGGTGAGGCCGTCGCGATGGTCGTCGAGCGCGCCTGAGCAGAGAGCCCGGATTGGGACGGACGGCCGCGCTCGTCGTAGCTGCGCTGGCCGTCGGGTGCGGCAGCGATCTCGTCTCGCCGCGCGCGCCGGGCGGCGAGGCGACGGAGCCGTCGCGGCCCGGCGCAACCGTCGAGCGCGGCGTTGCCGTGCGGAGCCTGCACGCCGTCCTCGGCGTCCCCGTTGATGCCGATGAGAGCGACGACGTGCTCCTCGACGAGACGGACTTTCTCGTGTCGTACAATCCGCGCCTTCGCGGCCCGAACTGGGTCGAGTGGCGGCTCACGATGGCGGACCTCGGGCACGTGCGTCGTCGCAACGCGTTTCATGCCGACGAGGGGTTGCCCGCGGGCCTGTACCGCGTGACGACTCACGACTATTCGCATTCGACCTACGACCGCGGCCACCTCTGCCCCTTCGGCGATCGGAACGGCTCGCCGGAGGCGGCGCTGCAGACGTTCCTGATGACGAACATGGAGCCCCAGCTCCACGAGCTGAACGCCGGCCCGTGGGAGAAGCTCGAGGAATACGAGCGGACCGAGGTGCATCGACGAGACTCGGTGCTCTACATCGTCGCGGGTGGCGTGTTCGATCGGGACCCGCCGCGCATCGGTCACGACGTCGCGGTGCCGCGCGCGTCGTTCAAGATCATCGTGCTCCTCGCGGCCGGCGAGGGCGCCGCTCAGGTGAACGACGCGACGCGGACGCTCGCCGTCGAGATGCCCAACGAGGAAGGCGTGGGGCGCCGGCGCTGGCAGGACTTCGTGACGTCCATCGATCGCGTCGAGGCGGACACCGGGTACGATTTCTTGAACGCGGTTCCGGCCGGTGTGCAGGCCGTCCTCGAAGCCCGCGCACCGGACGAGCTCTGAACATCAGAGTGCTCCGATTCGGGCTGGCGGGGACCCGGGATTCCTGGGACCTTAGGCGAAAATGACGGAAGGATTCCGGATCGAGCACGATTCGATGGGCCCGGTGAACGTGCCGTCCGACCGGCTCTATGGCGCGCAGACGGCGCGCAGCGTCGAGCACTTCCGCATCTCCGGCGAGCGAATGCCGCTCGCGCTGATCCGTGCGATCACACTCGTGAAGAAGGCCGCCGCGGCCGTGAACGTGGAGCTCGGCGAAGTGCCGGCCGACGTCGGGGCCGCCATCGAGAAGGCCGCCGACGAGGTCCTGTCCGGCGCGCACGACGAGGAGTTCCCTCTCGTCGTCTGGCAGACGGGCAGCGGCACCCAGACGAACATGAACGTGAACGAGGTGCTCGCCAATCGCGCGAGCGAGCTCCTCGGCGGCGTGCGCGGTGACGGCCGGAAGGTACATCCGAACGACCACGTGAACCGCGGGCAGTCGTCGAACGACGTCTTTCCGTCCGCCATGGCGATCGCCGCGACCGAGGCGCTCGTCCGGCGCGTGGTGCCGTCGGTGCGAGCGCTCCACGACACCCTCGCCGCTAAGGCGACCCAGTACGCCGGCGTCGTGAAGATCGGCAGGACGCACCTCGAGGACGCGACGCCGCTCACCCTCGGCAACGAGATCAGCGGATGGGTGTCACAGCTCGCGCACGGTGCGGTCCACGTCGAGCAAGTGCTTCCGCATCTGTCGGAGCTCGCGCTCGGAGGGACGGCGGTCGGCACCGGTCTGAACTCGCACCGGGATTTCGCGGTCAAGGTCGCCGGCAAGGTGTCGGAGCTCACCGGGCTCCACTTCGTCACGGCGCCGAACAAGTTCGAGGCGCTCGCCGCTCACGACGCGCTCGTCTTCGCGCACGGAGCCCTGAAGACCCTGGCCGCCTCGCTGACGAAGATCGCGAACGACGTGCGGTGGCTCTCCTCCGGTCCCCGCGCCGGCATCGGCGAGCTCGTCATCCCGGAGAACGAGCCTGGCAGCTCCATCATGCCCGGCAAGGTGAACCCGACCCAGTGCGAGGCGCTGGTGATGCTGTCGGCGCAGGTGTTCGGCAACGACGTCGCGATCAACGTCGGCGGCGCGGGCGGGCACTTCGAGCTCAACACGAACAAGCCCCTCGTCGCTCATTGCTTTCTCCAGAGCACGCGGCTCGTCGCCGACGGGTGTGACAGCTTCCGCGAATTCTGCGCGAGCGGCATCGAGCCGAATCTGCCGCGCATCCGCGAGCTCCTCGAGGCGTCTCTCATGCTGGTGACGGCGCTGACGCCGCGCATCGGCTACGACAAGGCCGCCGCGGTGGCCGAGAAGGCGCACCGCGAAGGGACGACCTTGCGACAAGCTGCGTTGTCGATGGGCGTCGTCACGGCGGAGGACTTCGACGCCGTGGTCCGACCCGAGCACATGCTGGGTCCGAAGGGCACCTGAGACACATGATGGATGGCTCCGAAATCGCGCCGCACGCGAAGCGGACGCTCCTCGGCGTTCTGCTCGCGCTCTTCCTCGGCGCGCTCGATCAGACGATCGTCGCGACCGCCCTCCCCAGGATCGTAGAGGAGCTGCACGGCCTCTCCCGCTACACCTGGACGGCGACCGCGTACCTCCTCGGCTCGACGGTGATGGTGCCCATCTACGGCAAGCTCGCCGACATGCACAGCCGGCGCACGATCGAGCTCGGCGCGGTCGGGGTCTTCCTCGTCGGCTCGGCGCTCTGCGGGCTCGCGGGGATCGCCGGGCCCCTGCCCATTCTCGGAGATGCGATGAACCAGCTCATCGTGTTCCGCGGGATCCAGGGGCTCGGCGCCGCGGGCCTCTTCGCGATGGCGTTCATCATCATCGCGGATCTGTTCCCTCCCGCGGTGCGCGGCCGCTACCAGGGGCTCGTCGGCGCGACGTTCGGGCTCGCCAGCGTTCTCGGGCCGCTCGCGGGCGGCTATCTCACCGATCACGGCGGCTCGCTCGTCGCCGGTGTGTCGGGGTGGCGCTGGGTCTTCTACGTCAATCTTCCGATCGGCCTCGTGTCGCTCGGCATAGTGGCGAGGATGCCGCCGCTGGTGCCGGAGGGCGCGGTGCGGCGTCTCGACGTGCCCTCGACGCTCCTCCTCACGGCCGGGATCGTCCCGCTCGTGCTCGGGCTATCTCTCGACCCGGCGTCGCTCGGTGGGGGCGCGCCATTGCGGCTCGCGCTCTTCGCGGCGACGGCGGTGATGCTCGTCGTGTTCTCGGTTCGCTCGCTCCGGATCGAGCATCCGATCATTGATCTTCGTCTCTTCGACAACCGGGTCGTCGCCATCGCGAGTGCGGCGCTCTTTCTATTCGGCGCGGTGATGTTCGGTGTGGTCATCTTCCTGCCGCTCTTTCTCGTGAACGTGGTCGGCGTGTCGGCGACACGAGCGGGGATCAGCCTCATCCCGCTGTCGCTCGGGCTCGTCTTCGGCTCCGTCGTGGGCGGCCAGCTCACGACGCGCTTCGGTCGCTACAAGCCGTTGATGCTCATCGGCGAGTCGGTACTCCTCGTCGGTGCTGTCCTCCTCGCGCGGATGCCGGTCGACGTGAGCTACGGCCGGGTGACGGCGTACATGGTCCTGTGTGGCGCCGGCCTCGGGCCGACGTTTCCGCTCTTCCCGCTCGCCGTCCAGAACGCCGTCGACTCGTCGAAGATCGGGCAATCGACGAGCGTCGCCCAGTTTTTTCGCCAGATCGGCGGTCTCGTCGGCGCCGCGGGGCTCGGCGCGCTGCTCGGCTTCGGCCTGGTCGGTGCGCTCCGGGCAGAGCTCTCCGGTGTCCCCGGGGGTGCCGTCGCGGTCGCTGCGCCGGTGCGCGGGCAAGGCGTCGACGTGCTGCTCGCCAAGGTGCGCGCGTCGGTCGGAACCGAGATGAGTCGCCGTCTCGCCGCGGTGGGCGACGCCGCGCGCGCGGGGGACGGCGAGCTGCTCGAGCGCGCCGTCCTCGACGACGACGCCGGGACGCGCCGGCGTGCGCGCGAGGTGCTCGCCGCCCCCGAGGAGAGGCGTCCGTCGCTCATGCCGGCCCTCCGCGCCGAGTTCGACCGCGAGACGGAGCAGATCATGCAGCGGGTCGCGAACGGTATCCGCGTCGCGTTCGCCGTCGCGGTGACCCGGGTGTACGCGTGCGTCGCGGTCCTCGTCGCTCTCGGCTGGCTCGTCACCTGGCTCCTTCCGGAGCTGCCGCTCCGTAAGACGCATCGCTGAGAGGGCGCGCGCGGGCGCTACACGCGCTCGAAGCGCGCCAGCGTCTCGACGTGCTCGGTGTGCGGGAACATGTCGTAGGCGGCGAGCTCGACGAGCCGCAGGCGCCTGCTCGCCGTCAGCGCGCGCTCGTCGGACAGGAACGACTCGAGGCCGCACGCGACGTAGACGAGCTCTGGCGGCGGAGCCGCGACCAGGGACGCGAGCAGGGCCGGTTCGAGCCCTTTCCGCGGGGGATCGGCGATGATCACGTCGGGCGCAGGCATGGCGCCGAGCGCGTCACTCGCGGCTCCGGGGACGACCCGGGTGCGCGCCCGCGCTCCGGGCTCTAGCGCCGCGACGCCGAGCTCGAGCCCTTGCAGCGACTCCGGGACGAGCTCGTTCATCGCGAGCTCCTTCACTCGCGCGGCGAGCCCGAGGCCGATCGCGCCCACGCCGGCGTAGAGCTCGAGGACGCGTGCGCCGTCCGGGACCGAGCCATGAACGATATCGACCATCCGTGTGGCCAGTTCGAGATGACTCTGTCCGAACGCGCCGGGCGGATAGAAGACGCGCGCGCCCCCGATGAGTTCCTCGACACCCGGGCCGCCCGACTGCCGGTGCCAGTGGGGCCCGAGGATCGAGTTCGTACGCGCCGGATTGCCGTTCCAGAAGAGCGAGTGCAACCGGTCGCCGAGCCGCGCGGCGAGCGCCGAGAGGAACGGCTCGCTCGCGGCCACCGTGGCGTCGTTCGTCACGACGACCACCTGCGCGGTCGTCGTGCGGCGCTCGACGACGACTTGCAGATACCGGAGGAGCCCGGCATGCGCGTCGTCGGAGTAGACCGGCGTGCCGGTGTCGCGGATCGTCGCGCGCACCACGGCAGCAACCTCGTTGATGAGCGGGTGATGAACGAGGCAGCGCGGGATATCGACGATGCGGTGCGAGCCCGACTCGAAGATCCCTATCTTCGGCGAACGCGAGCGACCCCGTATCGCGAGGCGCGCGCGATGACGGAAGCCGACGTCCGCGCCGCGCACGACGGAGAGTGTGAGCCCCCGCTCGAGCGCGACCGACTCGAGCGTCGCGCGCGCGGAAGGCGCGACGTCCGTCTCACCGAGACGCGGGCAGCCCGGACACGGCGGGCGATGGGGACAGTCGAGCACGGGATGCTCTTTGCCACGTGCCTCGCGCGAGGAAAAGCCCACGAGAGCCGCGGAGGATCACGCGGGCGCGGCTCCCGTGGTCTTCATCGTGGCTCCGGGGGCGGGTCGACGGCCACGAGGACGCGGCCGCCGACCACCTGAACCGGGTAGGTCGTGAGGCGCACCGTGGGGTCGTCGAGGCACTCGCCGGTCTCGAGGCTGTAGCTCTGCTTGTAGATGGGGGACGCTATCTTCGCGACGCCGGCCCGGTCACCGACGATGCCGCGAGCGATGACGAACGCCTTGCTGAACGGATCGAAGTTCGAGAGCGCGAACACCCGCCCGTCGCGCGCGCGCACGACGGCGATCTGCTCGCCCAGGACGAGCGCGGCACCACCGGTCCCGGGAACGACGTCGTCGAGGGCGCAGACGTCGGTCCACACGCTCTGTCGCTGAGTGCTCGTGGCCCGTTCCATCAACGCTACTGCTACCATGAGTCGTCCTGTCTCGCTCACGCCGGCATCACGGGAAGACGGACGCGACGCACGTCGAAGAGCGCCGCCTTCTCGTGGAAGTGCGCGGGCCGGTGCTGGTCGCGCTCGGGAACGAACACGATGCTCGGGTCTGCCGCGCTCGAGTTGAGGAAGGGACGGAACATCTTCACCTTCTCGGGGTCCTCCACCGTGGTGCGCCACTCGTCCTGGTACGTCTCGACGACGCGCGCCATGTCGGCCTCGAGCTCGGCGCAGAGCCCGAGCGAGTCGTCGATGACGACGCTCTTCAGGTAGTCGAGGCCGCCCTCGAGCGCGTTCAACCACGACGCCGTCCGCTGCAGGCGATCGGCCGTTCTGACGTAGAACATCAGGAAGCGATCGACGTAACGGATGAGCGTATCCTCGTCGAGATCCGACGCGAGGAGCTGCGCGTGCTGCGGCTTCATCCCGCCGTTGCCGCACACGTAGAGATTGTATCCCTTCTCCGTCGCGATGATGCCGAAGTCCTTGCCCTGAGCCTCGGCGCACTCCCGCGCGCATCCGGACACGGCACCCTTCAGCTTGTGAGGGCTGCGGAGCCCCTTGTACCGATTCTCGACACGTACGGCGAAGCCGACCGAGTCCTGCACGCCGTACCGGCACCAGGTGCTCCCGACGCAGCTCTTCACCGTGCGGAGGGCCTTGCCGTAAGCGTGTCCGGACTCGAGCCCCGCGGCGATGAGCTCACGCCAGATATCCGGGAGCTGCTCGAGGCGCGCACCGAACAGATCGATGCGCTGACCCCCGGTGATCTTCGAGTAGAGACCGTAGCGCTTGGCGACCCCGCCGATCGCGATGAGCTGATCGGGCGTCACCTCTCCGCCGGGAAGGCGAGGGACGACGGAGTACGTGCCGTCGCGCTGGATGTTCGCGAGGTAGCGGTCGTTGGTGTCCTGGAGGCCGATGTGCTCCTTCCGGAGGATGTAGTCGTTCCAGGTCGAGGCGAGGATCGACGCCACCGCGGGCTTGCAGATCTCGCAACCTTCGCCGGTGCCGTGACGCTCGAGGAGCGCCTCGAACGACTCGAGCTTCTCCACCCGCACGAGGTGAAAGAGCTCCTGCCGGCTGTAGGGGAAGTGCTCGCAGAGGTGGTTCTTCACCGTCACACCGGCGCGTTTCAACTCGAGCTTCAGGAGCTGCTCGACGAGCGTGACGCAGGAGCCGCAGCTCGTTCCCGCCTTCGTGCACTTCTTGACGGCGCCGACCTCGGCGAGCTTCTTGTCGCGGATCGCGCCGCAGATCGCGCCCTTCGTGACGTTGTTGCACGAGCAGATCATCGCCGCGTCGGGGAGGCCGTCCACGCCGGCGGAGACGCGGCCGCCCTCACGCGGCGGCACGATGAGCTCCTCGGGGAACTCGGGGCAGGGCATCGCCGTCTGCACGCGGGCGAGGAGCTCGGTATACGCCGACGCGTCGCCGATCAGCATGCCGCCGAGGAGCTGCTTCCGGTCCTCGCTGAGGACGAGCTTCTTGTAGACCGACGACGCGCCGTCGAAGAGGCTGACGATGCGCGCGCCGGGGGTCGCCCCGAAGGCGTCCCCGAAGCTCCCGACGTCGACGCCGAGGAGCTTCAGCTTCGTGCTCATGTCGAAGCCCTCGAAGGCGTGCTCGCCGTCGCCCGACAGCGTCGCCGCGGCGACCTCCGCCATCCGGTAGCCCGGTGCGACGAGGCCGTAGACCTTGCCGCCGAACACCGCGCACTCGCCGACGGCGAAGATGTCGGCGTCGCTCGTGCGGCACGCCGCGTCGATGGCGATCCCGCCGCGCTCGCCGAGCGTGAGCCCCGCGGCGCGCGCGAGCTCGTCCCTCGGCCGGATGCCGGCGGAGAAGACGAGCACGTCGACGTTCACCTCCGAGCCGTCGGCGAAGCGGAGCGCCGCGACGCGACCGTTCTCTCCGGCGGCGATCTCGCGGGTCGATGTCGCGGTGTGCACCTGGACGCCGAGCTCCTCGATACGCTTCTTGAGGAGCGCGCCGCCGACCTCGTCGACCTGGAGCGGCATCAGCCGCGGCGCGAACTCTATGACATGCGTCTCGAGGCCCAGCTGGACGAGCGCGTTCGCCGCCTCGAGCCCGAGGAGGCCGCCGCCGATGACCGCGCCCACCTTGCTGCCCGCTGCCGCGTCGCGGATCTGCACGAGGTCGTCGATGGTGCGATACACGAAGCAGCCCGGGAGCTCACGTCCCGGGATCGGCGGAACGAAGGCCGACGAGCCCGTCGCGAGGACGGCCTTGTCGTAGGTGAGCTCGCGTCCCGAGCGGAGGACGACCTTGTGAGCGGCGCGATCGAGCGTCATTACCGGATCGCCGAGGACGACCTCGACGCCGAGCGCGTCGTACTCGCCGTCGGCGACGAGTGACAGGTCGTTCTCCGACTTGCCGTCGAACCACTTCGACAGACCGACGCGGTCGTACGCGAGCCGTGTCTCTTCCCCGATGACGACGATCTCGTGAGTCGCGGCGAGCCCACGCTCACCGGCTGCGGTGACGAACCGATGTCCGACCATGCCGTTGCCGATCACGACGAGTCGCGGTCGGCTCTCACTGCTGCGCTGTGCGGCGTTCATCGGCCCCTCAGGCTCCGGCCCCGGCGAGGCTCGGCAGGCGCTCGACGAGGAACGAGCGGCGGAGATAGCACCACCACGTCGTCGCGACGCACGTCATGTAGAAGACGACGAAGTAGGTGATCGCGAGGCTCGGTCCGCCCGTCGCCTTGATCGACGCGCCGAACGCGCGCGGGATGAAATAGCCGCCGAGCGCGCCGATCGCCGCCGCGATGCCGATGACGGCCGCGGTCTCGCGGCGAGCGACGGAGATAGCCGCCGCTTCGGCCTCCGCTCCCCGGCCCGCGGCGCGCTGCAGGTGATAGGTGCGGAAGATCACCGGGATCATCCGGAAGGTGGAGCCGTTGCCGACGCCGCTCGTCATGAAGAGGAACAGGAACGCCGTCATGAACGCCTCGAAGCTGTGCATCTGGAGCGACCAGAGGAGCCCGAGGCTCGCGAGCGTCATGGCGGCGAAGTTCCAGAACGTGACCCGCGCGCCGCCGAGCCGGTCCGCGAGCTTTCCGCCGATGGGCCGCGCGATCGAGCCGACGAGGGCGCCGAGGAAGGCGAGGTTCGAGTTCACCTCGGGGAACTGCGTCTTCAGGAGGAGCGGGAACGCCGCCGAGAAGCCGACGAACGAGCCGAACGTGCCGATGTACAGCCACGCCATGATCCAGGTGTGCCCGCGCTGGGCGACGACGACCTGATCCTTGAAGCTCGACTTTGCCGTCGTCAGGTTGTTCATGAAGAGCGCCGCGCCGAGCGCTGCGACGATGATCAGCGGGAGCCACATGAGCCCGGCGTTCTCGAGGTGCGGCCCCTTCGCGCTCGCGCCGGGAAGCACCGCGAACCCGACGACGATCGGCACGAGGAGCTGCACGGTGCTGACCCCGATGTTGCCGCCCGCGGCGTTGAGGCCGAGAGCAAAGCCCTTCTCGCCGTCGGGGAAGAAGAACGAGATGTTCGCCATGCTCGACGAGAAGTTGCCGCCGCCCAGCCCGGCGGTCGCCGCCGCGGTCGCCATCAGCCAGAATGGCGTATCCGGACGCTGCACCAGGTAAACCAGGGAGAGCGCCGGGATGAGCAGCAGGAGCGCGCTCACGATCGTCCAGTTTCGCCCTCCGAACTTCGGCACCGCGAACGTGTAGGGGAAGCGCATCAGCGCGCCGATGAGGCCCGGGATCGCGACGAGCTGGAACAGCTGATCCGTCGAGTACGTGAAGCCCGCCTGCTTCAGTCGCGCGGCGACGACGCTCCAGACGAGCCACACCGAGAAGCCGACGTTCTCGGCGAGGATCGACCACGCCAGGTTACGCCACGCGACGCGCTTGCCGCCGCCGTTCCAGAAGGCCGGGTCGTCGGGTTGCCATTCCGTGATCCAGTATTTGCCTTGGGTGTTCATCGCGTGTCCTTCCTCGAAAGTTTGTCGAACGAATGTTTCTGGGGCGATGCGACCGGGTGTTGGCGATGCGGCTCGTCGGCGGTCGGCTCGTCAGAACGAAAACGGAATGTCGACCTGCACGATCTTGTAGCTGCTCTTCTTCATCGGATCGTCGAGCGGGAACGCGAACGCGATGCCGGGGCGCAGCCATTTCCCCTTCGAGACCTGGAAGTGAAATCGCGGTCCGACCGCTACGGTGGTCGTATCTCGAGTGAACGGCGCGGCCGCGACGGCCTTCGGCGTCGACAGCCAGCGCTGATGACGTATCTCGGCGCCGATGGAGATCGCCGGGATCAGGAAGTACCCGGCGTGAAGTCCCATCGTGAGGTTCGTGCGTGACGAGTCTGGCTGGTCGACCGAGCCGCGAACCCGCGTGAGCTGGAAGAGCGTCGCCTCGGCCTGCGCCGTGAAGCCGCCCGACACGAAGGCGAAGTCCACGCCGGGGATGACCGTGAAGTCGTTCACGGCGAACATCGCGTTGTCCATCGCCGAGCGGGCCGGGATGCCCGCCGTGCGCGCGAGCTTCGCGTCCGCGTCGGGATGGTCGCCGCCACCGGAGCCGATCGGGACCGTCACGCCGAGGAAGAACGCGAGACGTAGCTCTTTCGAAAGGTCGAGCGCGTACGTCGCCCCGAGGATCGGGTTCAGGAAGCCCGAGCCGGACGGCGCCGGTTCGGGCGCGGAGTTCGACACCGTCCCGAGCCGCACGATGGGTGCGAGCCCCTTGATGACCTTGTACGAGAACGACAGGATCGGAACCGCGGTGAACCCGGAGTGGTGAGTCGCGGGGTCTTCGTAGAACGCGAACGCCGTGTCGAGTCGCAGGGTCGTCGCCGCGCCCGCTGGACGAAGCTGGAAGGGCAGGGAGTACGGAGCAGGCGGGGGAGGAGGTGCGTCGGGGGGCGGCGTCGCGGTCTCGGGCTCCGACGTCGCCGCCGGAGGCGCGCTCTCCTGAGCGAGCGCGGTGGTTGCGAGACAGAGAGACGTGACTGTGGTGAAGGTCGAGACGAGAAGCGGGAAGCGAAGCATCTGCACCGCCCATCGCAATGCGCATGCCACGCGTCGCTCGCGCGGAGATCGTGCGAGATCCGTCGCGTGTTATGCCGTCGACGAGCGAGGGACGCGTGCTCGAGAAACGACCACGAAAAGGGTCACATCGTCGGGGGCCGACAAAACCGTCGGCATGTGTGAACACGAAGCCCGAAATTGTCGCTCGTCATCGCGCTCCCAGGAGTGGCGTGAATTCGGTGACTTCGTCGGGAATTCGACGCCTGCGCAATGCTCGCCGGGCGCCGACGCATCCGGTTCACCTTCGTGAAACGACAATCTCGTCCGACTCGGGTCGAGGGCCGCTTTGCACGCGTGCACGTCCGAGAAACGAAAACGAAACCGCGCGGGATCGAACAGTGGACCATGCCGATCATCTCGTACCCAGGAGGTTCACATGGACGGCATTGCAGAGACGAAGACAACCATGGACCCGATCAAGCTCACCCGTGAGCACTTGGGGGAGATAGAAAAGATTTGGGTAGGCTTCGCGAAGGCGAAGCTCGAGCCCTACCTCGAGAAGTCGAAGGCCTGGATGAAGAAGCAGAAGAAAGACGCTGCTCCGCCGGCACCGACCTGAGATCGGTCAGCGATTCGCAGCGACGACGGGCGCGCCGGCGGGCGGCTCGGCGCGCGAGAAGTAATCGCGCATCGCGTGCGGCGTCGCGAGGATCACGTCCTGCACCTTCTTCCCGAACAGGAAGATGGTGAAGCTCGAACCGACGTCCACCGCGGCTGCGACGGTGACCACGCTGCGCTCGTCGTCGAAGCGCTCGACCTTGAAGTAGCCGTACACGTCGTCGATGTCGTGCGGGCGGGAGCGGTCCAGCTTGAACCCGAGCTCGTTCGGGCGCCCGTCAGGCGAGAGCTCCACCGTGTACTTCGCCTCGACCAGTGAGCTCCCCTGGAGGAGCTCGATGCGCTGCGACGGACCCTGGTCGCCGACCAGCGCGACCTGCTTCGTGTGAGGGAGCATCGCCCGGAGCGCCGCCACGTCCTTGATCGCTGCCAGGACGCGGTCCGGAGTCGCCGGGACGAGACCGGTCGCGATTCCGCCGACGTAGTGCGAGCCGTCGCGCTCGAAATCCAGCGGACGGGTGACGACGTCCCCGGCCTGGAGCAGCTGCCGCTGTTCGGAGACGGACGGAGCGGCTTCGGCGGCGCTTCTGGCCTGGAGAGCCGCGCCGTCACCGGCGGCCCCGGCGCATCCTGTCGTCAGCAGGAGAGCCAGGCCGAGCCCGAGCCGGTTGTTCGCCATTCCCAGCATCGCCAGCATTCAAAATAGGCCTCGCCCTCGGGTACAGCCACGCCGGAAGCCCGCCCCTGACAATTGATTACAAGTTCCAGAAACGGACGAGAAACGAGCGGAAATCCCGCCAGTCGGATCCCGATCTCCGGCTGACCCCATGCCTGCCGCTGACGACCGCGCATCCACTCGTACGCAGTACCGGTCGGTAGCGCCCGGCCGAACATTCGGTGCTAGGTTCCGCCACCAGTTTATGGCCAGTGCGGTTGAACGGAGCGGGACGGAGTCCCTGCCTCCGGCGCGGCTAGAGCCGCAGAGTCTCGATCGCGATATCTGGGCCATGGCGTGGCCCGCGATCCTCTCGTTCGTCGTGGTGAACGTCGTCGACGTCATCGACGTCGCGCTCGTCGGGCGTCTCGGCCGGCAGACCGTCGCGGCCTGGGGTTACGCCGCGCAATGCGTCCACGTCATCGAGACGCTGGTGCAGTCGGTCGGCATCGGTTGCGTCGCGCTCGTCGCTCGCGCGACCGGTGCGCGCGACGTGAACCGCGGGCGGAGCGCGATCGCGGCGTCGGCGTTCGTCGCGGGCGCAGTGGCATCACTGGGCTTCAGCCTCGCCGTGTTCGTGCCGCGTACTCTCCTCGGGCTGCTCGACGCGGAGCCTGCCGTCATCGCGCTCTCGGTGCCGTACCTGCGGCTCTTCGCCGGCTCGATGGTGCTCTACGGCGCGGCGTTCATGTACGAGTCGAGCCTGCGCGCGAACCGCAGCACGCGGGGCCCGATGCTCATCGCCGCCTGCGTGATGACGGTGAAGACCGTCCTCAGTGTGCTGCTCGTGTTCGGGCTGTTCGGATTGCCGCGGCTCGAGCTCGTCGGTGCCGGCATCGCGACGCTCTGCGCGCACGCCGTCGGTCTCCTGCTCTACATCGTCGTGTCGCGGATCGCGGCGCGCGACGGGCTCGTCGTGACCTTCGGCTGGGCCGACATCCGTCGCATTTGGGACGTCGCGGGCGAGGTCCTCTGGGTGTCGCTGCCGTCGATGGGCGAGCGGCTCATCATGAGCCTGGCGCTCCTCACGTACTTCAAGATCCTCTCCGGGTACGGCACCGCGGCGATCGCCGCGTACGCGATCGGCGTGCGGCTGCTCTCGTTCTCGTGGGCGCCGGGCCTCGGCTTCTCCGCTGCCGCCTCGACGTTCGTCGGCCAGGCCCTCGGCGCGAACGACTCGGCCGGCGCACGCACCGCCGCGCGGCGAGCGCTGACGCAGGCCATCGTCGTCACCACCGGCGTCGCGTTCGTGTTCGCGTTCCTTCGCACGCCGCTCGCGCACGCCTTCACGCGGGATCAGAAGGTCTACGAGAGCCTCTTGCCGTTCATGCTGATGCTCGCGATCGCGCAGCCCTTCATGGCGGCACACTTCACGCTCGGCGGTGTCCTTCGAGGGGCGGGCGACACCCTCACGCCGCTCATCGGCGCGGCGGTCGGGAACTGGGGCTTCCGCGTACCGCTCGCGCTCCTGTTCACTCGCTTTTTCGGCCACGAGCTGGTGTGGGTCTGGGCCGCTCTCATCGGCGATCACGTGGCGCGCACCCTCGTGAACGGCGCGGTGTTCCTGCGCGGCAAGTGGTCCCTGCGCGTCGGGGCTACCGTCCGAGGGCGCCGCGTCGTAAGTCGGGTCTGACATGGAACCTCGCGGGCGCGTCCTCATCGTCGCCGGCTCGGACTCCTCCGGCGGCGCCGGGATCCAGGCCGACGTCAAGACCGTCACCGCCCTCGGCGGCTACGCCTCGACGGCGATCACGGCGCTCACCGCGCAGAACACGCTGGGCGTGCAGGCCGTCATGCCCGTCGACCCCGACTTCGTCGATCTGCAGATGCAGGTCGTCCTCGACGACATCGGCACCGACGCGGTGAAGACCGGCATGATGTACTCGCGCTGGATCATCGAGACGGTCGTGCGACGGCTCCGCACAATGTCGCGTTCGATCCCCGTCGTCGTCGATCCGGTGTTCGTCTCCGGCACCGGCGCGTCGCTCCTCGATCGCGAGGGCCGCATCGCGCTCGTGAAGCATTTGCTCCCCGCGGCGACCCTGCTCACGCCGAATGCGCCGGAGGCCGCAGCCATCACCGGTATCGAGGTGAAGGATCTCGACGGCATGTCGCACGCCGCCGATCGCCTGCTCCTCATGGGTCCGGAGGCGGTGCTCATCAAGGGCGGCCATCTCGAGGGCGACACCGTCATCGATCTGCTGCGCACGGCCGACGGCCTCGAGCGTCGCTTCGAGAGCCCCCGCGTGAAGACGCGCGCGCTCCACGGCACGGGGTGCACGCTCGCCTCCGCCATCGCCGTAGGCCTCGCCGAAGGAATGACGCTCGAGGGCGCGGTCCAGACGGCGCGCGACTACGTCCTCGCCGCGATCCGCACTGCACCCGGCTACGGTTCGGGCTCCGGTGTCCTGAATCACGTGCATCCCATCGAATGATCGACGCCGAGCTTTCATTTCCCTCCCTTCCCGGCGAAGCCGTCGGCGAGCCGGAGGATTCCGGCGCTCTCCGCTACGACGACGTCATTCAAGACGGGCGCCTCCGGCTCGAGTCGGCGTGGCGTCCGACCGGCAAGCTCCTCTGGCGTGATCCCGACGCCGCGCGCGTCTTCGGGTCCATGAAGGGCGGCGTCACCAACGTGCTCTCGCGGGTGACCCTTCAGGCGAGCGATGCACGTCTCGAGCCGCGCGCGAGTCTCCGGACCCGCGTCTCTTACCGCTTCGAGCACACCGTGAATGACGCCGGGGCCGTCGATCGCATCCTCTTCTCGACGTGGGTCGAGGTGCACGGCAAGGGACGCGACGGGGGGTACGTCCCGGCCGCGCGCGCTTATGGGCAGCGCGTCTTCACGCAGCTCGGCGCGCCTCCGGGCAAACATCTCGTGACGAACCTGGACGCCTTCGGCGAAGCAGGCCATCCGCCCGATCGCGTCACGTGGGAACCGGTGACGGCGCTTCTGACGCCTCCCCCGGGAGCGGCGCTCCTCGATCGCGCCCCGCGGCTCGACTCCGTCCCGGTGCTGTTCGGCCTGACACACACCGACCTGAACCAGCACGTCAATTTCTTGATGTATCACCGCGCCATCGAGCAAGCGGCGCTCTCGCGCTCGAAGGAGCTCGGCCACGGCGCGCGCCTCGCGTCGCGGGAGGTGTCGCTCGGCTATCGCAAGCCGTCGTTTGCCGGAGACGAGGTGCGCGTCGCCGTCCAGGCCTTCCGTCTCGGCGGCGGCTTCGGCGTACTCGCCGCCGTCGTGACGGACGACGGCGGCCCCGCGGAACGCGAGCGATTCGCGGATTTCGGTTCGCCGCGCGTCGTCGCGCAGATGCTCCTCCGGTCCTGACGTCATCGGCCAGCGGGCATACGCGAGAAGACGCTACAATGACGGCGTCGATGCGCAGCCTGGTGTTTGCCTCCGTCCTCGTGCTCGCGCCGTTCGCGGAAGGGTGCGTCAGCGACCACGGCGTGCTCGGCGAGCCAGGCGCGGGCGGCAGCGGCAACGACGGCGGCTCCGGCGGAACGAGAGCGACGCACGACGCCGCAACGGAGCCCGTCCCCGACGCGGCTGCGGCCCCGCCGGCGCAAGTCGACACCGGGACGCCGCCCGTGGGGACGCGCTCGCTCACCTTCGTGAACGGCGTGACCGACTCGCCCTGGGCGGCCTTTTGCCTCTCCGTCGTGCACGACGGCAAGACGACGCTCCTGGCGTCGCCGTTCCCTGCGGGCGGCCTCGCGTACGGGCATTCCACGCTGCTCGCCGACGACACCCTGCTCGACCTCGCCGCCGACGGGCTCGCGCCGTCGCTCGTGCTCGCGAGCTCCCCCGACGTCGTGAAGGGCCTCGACTGCGCGCATATCTTCGCGCTCGCGGTGGTGCTCGCCGCGCCGCCGTCGCCTCCCGACGCGGGACCGCTCGACGCTGGCGCGCACCGGGAGGCCGGCTCCTCCGTCTCGTCGCATGATGCGGCCATCGACGCGGTCATCAGCGATGCGGCCACCGGCATGGACGCTTCTGACGACGCGTCGTCGGAAGCGTCGGTTCCCGTCCCGCCGGTGCCGATCGCGGCGGTGCGCGTGGCGGCGCTGCCCGTCGTGCCCGCGGGCGCGCTCTCCGAGGCGCGCGGTTATCTCCTCGTCGCGGGCGGCTGCGCGGGCGGCGCCGGCGTCACCGACCCGTCCGAGAAGTCGGTGTGCGGCGAGCTGTACACGCCGGGTACGCCGACGCTGAGCGAGTTCGTCGTCGCGCCGCGCGCCACCGCGCCGACGGGCAACGTCGGGCTCTCGGTTCTCGGTGGCACTCCCGCGCTCACCCAGGTCGACCTGGGTCTCGTCCCCGCGCTGAACGGCGATCTCATCACGGTCGCCACACGCGTCGCGCCCGGCGCGCTCCGCCCGCTCGCGTCGTACACCGGCACGACCGAATCCACCGTCGGCGCGAAGAACCCCGACGCCCAGGTCGAGCTCTTCGCCTTCGGCAGCGACGTCCCCATCTACAAGCAAGGCTGGGCCCCGACCCTCGACGCCGGGGGCATCGCGAACCTCGTGAACGGCAGCTCCTACACCCTGATCGTCATCGGCCCGTTCCCCGGCTTCGCAAAACGAAACTGGTGGAACGATCCGCTCGTCACCGTCGTCGAGAACCGGTAGAGCAGCGTCAGGTCGCGAAGCACTTCTTCACGAAGGACATGACGCCGGCGTTCAGCGCCTCGTCCCAGGACTGCGGCCAGTTCACGGCGTTCGCTCTAAGTGGCTCGTCCGAGCGCAGGCGCTTCACCGCTGCGCGGAGGCCGTCCACGACTCCCTCGATCGTCGGCGCACACGGTACGAATCTGTCGGAGATCTCCCGGAGCGCGTCCGCGGTCTTGTTCTCGCAGGTGTTCGACACGACGAGCAACCCGGCGGCGGCCATCTCGAGCGGCACCAGGCTCGGGTGCGGCGTGTACATCAGCGAGAGCCCCAGATCGAAGCGACCGAGCTGCTCCTTGTAGTCGTCCATCGTGAGCTTGCCGACCTGGGCGAGCTCGTGGTGCGGGCTCAGGCGAACGGCGTCCGCCGTCGTCCCCATTCCGCGGAACTGCCAGTCTTCGCCGTCGAACACGCCTTGCGCGATGGCCGCTCTGAGCGCCGCCGTTCCGACCTCGAACATGTTGCGCGCCGCGTGGCCCTCGGGTCTGCAGTAGAACGCGAGGCGCCGGGGAGAGGACGCGACACGCGGGCGGGGCGCGGGAAAACGGGCGATGGCGTTCGAGAAATGTGCGGCGTTCCCGCCCTGAGGCCCGTACACGCCGATGCGGCGTCCCTCGAAGTACCGGGCCAGGAGGGCAGTGGAGAACAGCGCATCGTGCGCGAGCGCGTACGACTCGTGGGCCATGGCGTACCAGGACCCCATCGGGAAGGTGAAGGGCTCGTACTCCTGGATCAGGTAGAGGAAGCGCCGGTTTCCGAGGTGCGCCATCAGCTTGCTCGCGATGTGCGCCGACCACCAGGTGCTCGCGATGACGGCGTCGTTCGGATTGAACGGGATCTCGTCGAGCCGTCCGAAGGCGCGGACCACCTCGACCTCGTCGAAGAAACCGCGCAAGCCGGGGAACGAGCTCTCGATCCGGAGCCACTCCGCGACGTTCGAGCCGGTCCGGTCGACGCAGATCATGCGAACGTCGTAGCCACTCCGCGCGAGCTTCAGCGCGAGCTGGAACTTGCCGATGTATCCGCCGAAGAAGGTCCCGTACGCGATCTCCGGGATCAGGAAATTGACGCGCCGGCGCGCCGAGGCGTCCATCCGTACGCGGAGCGGCGCGATCTTGACTGCGAGGTGATCCGCCGAATCGACCGACGTCACCTCGAGAGCGCGCGCGGCTCCGGCGTCGGCGCGGACCACGCGAAACCGCGTCTCCTCGACGGCGTCGAGCTCGGCCACCGCGAGCATGCTGGCCGGCTCGGCTCGCGCCTGGGTGACGGCCGCGTCAGCGGCGCAGATGCGCCATTCGGCGCCGAGGGTCTTGCGGGCGGACGACTCGTGATACGTCGCGAGCCTCTTCTCGAGGAGGTTCACGATGGAGGTGTTGTCGGGGCCTCCGAGCCGCTGCACGAGGATGCGGAGCACATGAGAAAGGCGGGCCGGCTCCTCACCCCACTGGTGTGCGCAATGAGCGACGAGCCGCGCATTGAACGCGGAGCCCCGATTTTTCGGGTCGTGGAGGCGCTCGTGCAAGTGGCGCAGCCACTCGGTCGAGGTCGCCCGGTTCGAGCCGCTCGCGCCGATGACGTTGCTCCCGTGCTGCACGTAGTCGTGCAAGGGACGATCGATGAACGCGATGCGCCCGGCGGTCGCGGCGCACATCGCGATCCACTGGTCGTGGTACAGGTGCCCGACGACGGGGAAGGGGAGAAGCTTCTCGAGAAGCTCCGCCTTGAACAGCGAGGCTGCACCGGTGACGGTGTTGGCGATGAGCAGCTCGACCGGGTCCTCGAAGTGGTTCTCGCGCTCCGTCCAGAACGTGTCCGCGAGGACCTTCCCGTCGGGTGTGACCAGCCGCATGTCCCCGAAGGCCAGCGTGACGCCGGGGCGGCTCGCCTCGGCCAGCAACGCCTCCAGCTTCTCGGGGTACCAGTAGTCGTCCTGATCGGCGAGGGCGACGAACGCCGCCGCCTTGGGAGCGCCTGCGAGCGCGGTCTCGAAGTTGAAATAGAATCCCCGACGGACCGGAGCGCGGAGGAGCGTGATGCGAGGATCACCGTCGGTGATTCGCCGGAGCTCGTCTCGACGCTCACCGTCGATGGACTCGTCGGAGATCGTGAGCGTCCAGTTCCGATGGGTTTGCTTCCGGATCGATTCGATCTGACGGAAGAGGAGCTCCGGGTCGGGGTTGAACGCGGCCATGCAGATGGCGATGGGCGCCGCCCTCGCCTTCTGGACGATGGCCGGCGGGCGCGACGCTCTCGGTGGCTTCCCGACCACGGAGATATCGCCGAGCGTGACCTCGAACGTCCGCTCCTTGCCGTCGACGGATGCGGTGCTCCTGCCGTGGAGCTCGATCGGCACCGTGCTTCCGGGACCGAACGCCGCGTCGAGCTCGGTGAGCACGCTCTCGTGGAACCCGGCGAACGCCGTGGCTCCTGCGGGGTCGACCATCGCGAACCGATGGTTGAGGTCGAGCCGGACGTCGCGCCCACGCACTTCGTGCTGGCGGGAGCCGACGACGACCGAGAGCTCCCAGGACCGTACGCATGGATGAAAGAGCCAGCCCTTCAAGAAAAAATCGAGCGTCGCGCCGGCGTGCACGCGACCGGGGAGCACCCCTTCGACCTCCACGAACGGCAGTCGATCGAGCAGATTGGCCTCGAGCGTGTGCGCGATCTCCGGCGCGCGTTCCTTCTTGCTCGAGAGGCGATTGAGCGTGGCGGCGAGACACGCCCTCTGGAGTGTGTCGAGCCTCATGCCGGCGACCGCCCTGGCGGCGCCCGCGACATCGAGCGCTCTCAGCGACGCGTATGCGAGCAGCTCGCGAAAGCTCGACTCGTCGGGGTACCGCTCCACGAGCTCCGTCGCGTAGGCGAGCTCCTCGTCGATTCGATGGAAGTCCAGGCCGGCGAGCGTCTCGAGGCCGTGGAACGAAGTGCTCTTGAACCGCGCCGACGATTTCCCGTTGCCACGGACGGTACCGGGTCCCCTCGCTCCGATGAACTCCGGGGGCACGAAGGGATGCGCGCTCCGCCCCTCCGTGCGGCCGTGCATCAGGTAGTGAGCGAACCCGCTGTGCACCGCTTTACGAGCGACGGCCCCGGCAACGTCCTGATGAAGCTGCAGGTAGTAGAGCTCGTCGAAGCGCGGTGAGGGGCGCCTTCCGAGCGCGTGCCCGATACGGCAAAAATGCGCGAACGGAGAATCGACCCCGCCTTCCGAGATCGGCAGCCGGGCTTCCGGATACGCGGACAGATAGAAGCCGGCGTCGAACAGCTCGTTCGGAGGGCGGCCCTGGCGCGCACCGATGTGCCCGTAGTGGGAGAGCGCCGACGGATAAAGCCGATACTGAGGATCTTGTTCGATGCCGGGGTTCGCGGCCACGTAGGTCGCGTCGTCGAAGAAGGGGTTCCCGGTGAGGCCGGCGCGCGCGCCGTCCTGTACGTAGTGGGCGTAACCGTTCGCGTGCACGCCTGCGCGCAGCATGCGCCCGACGTCCGGATGTCGCTTCACGTACTCCTCTTCGAAGAAGTACGGACCGGGGTCGAACCTCTCTCGCGCGCCCTCCGCACAGTAGTGCTCGAAAGGCGCCTGGTAACGACCGCCGGCGATCGCGCTCCGGCAAGCGGAGTAGCGTCGCTCGTACCAGGTGGCGTCGAAGAGCGGAGACGGTCGCCGTCCTTCGGATTGGCCGTGGAGCACGAAGTGCGAGAACGGCGTGGTCAGAGGATCCGACCACGGATCATCGGCCAGGTCGGAGTTCACCTTCGCGTACCACTGCGAATCGAAGAAGGGGCAGGGGACGTACCCGAGCTTCGCCCCGACGGTCAGGTAGTGATCGAGGCCGCTCGAGACCTCTCCGATCTGCACGGCGTGGCCGACGTCGGCGTGGCGACGCCGGTACCACGCTTCGTCGAACAGGGGACTCGGCGAGCACGCGAGCGACCGCGCGGTCTGGCGATAGTGCTCCAGATACGACGGGAACTCGCCGCGGCGCACTGCGCGCTCGGCGTCGGGATACGTCGCGCGGTACCAGTCCTCACGGAAGAAGCTCGACGCTGGCGACGTGACGAGGCGCGCGATGGCGTGACGGGCCCCGTCGAAGGACCCGAGCCTGCGCTTCCCGTTCGTGCCGGAAGTGGCGCCGATACGCTCGTAGGTTTTCTTGAGCAACCAGGACGGAAGCAAACTCATGTCCGAACTCGAGGACGCTTCAGCACCATTCCCGCCCCTTCGCGACGCCTGAAGAAGGCTCCGAGCCTCTACGACTCAACGTGAATCTTGCGCCCGTTGTCGCACAGATACGTCTTTTCGCCCGAGCGAATCAGAAGAATCAGGGAATAGTCGCCCGCCGCCAAGAGGGCCGCGTCGAAATTCAGCTCGAACCCCGAGTTCGTCAGGTCGGCGGGGAGGTGCTCGGCCTTCTGCACGTCGTCCCGCTTTCCGCCGAGGGTGGTGAGCGCGTAGTACGTCCCCGAGGGAGACGCGAAGCGTACATGGACCGCGTCGGGCAGCTTCTTTCCCGCGGAGTCGTACGCCCAGCCGCTGATCCGGACGTTGTTTCCGGCCTTGAGCGCCACCGGCTTCGTCCCCATCGAGGGACCGTTGATGGCGTCGATGGTGCAGCTCGTGGTCACCGTCCACTGATCGGCGACGATGCCGGCCGGAAGCTTCACCGAGACGGGCAGCTCCGGTGCCGCCGACGCTTCCGGCGCCGCTGCCGAGGCAGCGACCGTCGCCGCTGCGGTCGGACGTGGGGGTGGCGGGGTCAGATCCGCCGGGGGATTCTCGGGCTTCCGGTCGCATCCCACTACTGGCAATGCGAGACCAGCCACCATAACCGTCAAGAATTTCAATGTCATAAGCTAGCTACTCTCGTTCGTAACGAGACACTCCTCGAAGCTACGAGCTTTGCATTGCCGATTGGCGCGATGCAAGAGGCGGCGCGGGCTCCCCCGTTAACGGCTATTTAAGGCGGCCACTTTTCCGGGTCTCGCATCCAGAGCCGGCTGATAAGAGGCGCAGCGTCGGCGACCTCCGGAGGGGTTCGAGCGGCAACGTGGTTCCTTTGACCCGAGACGAGACGAGCAAGACCCGGGCGATCGAGCGTTACCTCGTGTGGGGCGCGCTCGGGACGTTCGTCGCATCGCTCGTGGTCTCGCTCGCTCGCCTCCGGTACCCAAACTACGGCGGAGACGAGCTCTGGTTCGCGACGCCCCTCGCGACGGGGGTGGCGCCGGACCTCCGCCTGTTCGAGTTCGAGTACGCGGGTCCATTGAAGACCCTGCTCGCCTGGCCGCTCTTCTCGGTCGCGGGGTTCGGCATCGTCACCGTGCGACTCTTCTCGCTCGCGCTGTTCGTCGCGACGGTGATGGCGTGGTGCGCGTCCGCGTGGCGCCGGCGAATGCCGCTCGCGGCCGCCGCGGCGCTGGCATTCTTCGCCGCGCACGCCGATCTTCAGTTCTTCGCGCGCGACGACATCAACCAGCCGACGTTCCACGATCTCGTCGTCCTGCTTCACTTCCTCGCGTTCCTGGCGATCGTCGAGCGGGGCCCGACGCTCGCGAACAGCGCGTGTTTTCTCGTTTTGTCGTTCGTCGACGTGAACGATCACATTCGCAACGTCTGGCTCACCAACGCGTTCGTGCTCGGGTTCGCCGTCGATCAGGCGACTCGCCACGGCGTCTCGTGGTCTTCCTTCTCGCAGGCTCTGCGCCGCGGATGGCCGATTTTCGCGGGCGCCGCGGTCGGCGCCGCCGAGGCCCTGTACGTGCTCGTGCACTTCGCGAGCAGTCCCGGGCTGCGCGCCGCCGAGGCGCTCGGGGACGGCTACGGCTGGGACGCGCGTGCGAAGGACGTCGTCCGTGCAATCCTCGAGCTCGTCTCGGGCGGCCGCGTACTGTCCGGTGGCTACGAGACCGCGAGCACGTTCGTCGCGCTGCTCGGGGGCGTCGTGCTGGGGCTCGTGGCTCTCGTATGGTTCACCCTGCGCGGCGTGCTCCGCCGGAGTGAGGACGCGGACGTTCGCCTTCTACGGGTGTCGCTCGTCATCTGGGCGTGCATCGTGGTCGAATATGCGGTCACGCGGAGCGCGAAATGGCCGTGGCATTGCAACACGCTCATGCTCTTCTGGGTCGTCTCGTGTGCCCTCACCGTGGAGGTGCTCTGGTCGAACCGGAAGCGAGCGCTCGCCGCCATTTTCGGGCTGTCGCTCTTCTCGGTCTTCGTCCTGAATCGTGCCCTGCTCGAGCGCGCGATCGACGGCTCCGCGTCGTACAAGTCCGGCTTCGGTCTTGCGGTGTGGAACGTGCAGTGTCTCGACGCGGTGCGCGCGCACCTCGACGCTCACCCGGGTGACTACGTGCTGTCGGACTGGGGGCTCGGCCGCGCCCTCGCGCTCGAGCTCCGCTTCGCGCCGCGCCAGGGAACGACCTGGACGCTCCACGACAGCGGCGTCTCCGACGAGGCGCTCGCTCACCTGCGGCCCGAGCAGTGGACCCTGCGCGCGGTCGGTGCCTTCGTGACGGCACCGGACATGAGCGACGAGCGGATGGGCCGCCTCGGTTTGCGCTTCGTCCCTCGCTACGGCTTCCGCGACGAGCTCGGTCGTGACGCCTATCAACTCGGCCACGTCGTGCGCGAGGGTGCCATACGCCGGAATTAGTGACATGGCCGGCCGTCGCGGCGGTCCGGTTAGCGCACGCCCGCACGATTGCGGTCCCCTTGAAACGACGTCGGCGGCGCAAAGAAAAATCGGCGCGCGAGTGATCGAATCGGCGAGGTCGTGCATGGTGAATCCGTGCGGCAGCCGTTCGTCGGGTTGGGGATTGTCGTCGTGATGACTGCATGCGGCACCGACGCCGCTCGCGGACCGGACGATGAGGGCGTCGGCGGAGGCGGCGGCGCCGGCGCGAGCACCGCAGGAACGAGCGGAAACGCCGGCTCCACGGCGGGAAGCTCGGCCGGTGCTGCGACGTCGAGCGGCGGCGCGACGTCCGCGAATGGCGGCGCGCCGTCGAGCGGCGGCGCGATGTCCGCGAGCGGCGGAAGCGTCAGCGCGGCTAGTGGCGGCGTGAGTACGGCTAGTGGCGGTACGGAGTCGGGCGGTTCCCCGCCGTCCGGCAGTGGTGGCGCGCCGTCGGCTGGCGGCACCGCCGGCACGGGTGGAGCGCTCGCCGGCACCGGCGGCGCGGAGACGGGATTGCCGAGCGGCGTGACGTATCTGTTTCCGCCACCGGGCGGTACCGGTGTCTGCCCCGACGCGCCGTTGCGCATGCGCTTCGCGGGCGCGCCGGCCCTGGGAAGCTCCGGCAAGGTCGTCGTTCACGACGCGAGTGGCGCCGTCGTCGCGAGCGTCGATCTCGCCGTGGCGACGGTCAGCGACACGATCGGCGGGACGGCGTTCACGCTGCCGCGCCGCGCGTTCGTCGACGGCAACGACGCGGTCGTCTACCTGAAGACCAAGGCGCTCGCGTACGGCAAGAGCTACTACGTCACGGTGGAAGGCGCGGCCATCACGCCGCCCGGGGGCGGGAGCTTCACGGTCGCGGATGCGTCGGTCTGGCGCTTCACGACGAAGAGCGCCGCTCCCTCCGCCGTCTCCGCGCTCCACGTCGCCCTCGACGGCGCAGGCGACTTCTGCACCGTGCAGGGTGCGCTCGACGCGCTCCCGGCGAGCAACACGACGCCAGCGACCATCACGGTGGCCGCAGGGACGTACCACGAGGTCGTCCATTCGCGCGGCAAGGACGCGATCACGCTTCACGGCGCCGACCGCAAGCAGACCATCGTCTCGGGGACGAACAACAACAATCTGAACCCGAGCACCTCGACGCGCTCGCTGGTCGGATTCGACGACACGAAGAACCTGGTCATCGAGAACCTGACGATCCACAACACGACGCCGCAGAATGGCTCGCAGGCGGAGGCACTGCGCCTCCAGGGTTGCGACCAGTGTGTCGTGCGCGACGCGGACATCCTGAGCCTCCAGGACACGCTCCTCTGGAGCGGCCGGGTGTACGCGAAGGACTGTTACATCGAGGGCAACGTCGACTACGTCTGGGGGACGGGGATCGCTTACTTCGACTCGTGCGAGCTCCGTACCGTCGGGCGAACCGGCGTCATCGTGCAGGCGCGGAACGCCGCGGGCGCCTATGGCTACGTCTTCGTGAACTCGAAGCTCACCGCCGACGCGGCGGCGACGGGCAACGTGCTCGCGCGCATCGACGCGAGCGCATATCCGGGGAGCCAGGTCGCGTACGTGAATTGCGAAATGCAGAGCATCGCGCCCGCCGGCTGGATGCTCACCGCCGGCAGCGCGACGTCGTCATTGCGCTTCTGGGAGTACGGGAGCCACGACGCCGCCGGAAACGCCCTCGACGTGAGCCGCCGCCTGGCCGGCTCGGCGCAGATCTCCGCGTCGCAAGCCACGACCCTCATGAGCCCCAGCGCCGTGCTCGGCGGCTGGACGCCGCCGTGAAACCGGATTGTAAAGCGACGTCAGGGGCGCCACGTTGTCGGCATGGCGCCGCCCCTGACTTACGCGATCGACTTCGGAACGAGTAACTCGCTCCTGGCCGCAGCCGACTCGAACCGCGTCTACGAACCGATTCCACTCGACCCGCTCGCACCGAACCCGACGGTGCTGCGCTCCGTGCTGCACTTCTCCGACGAGGGGGAGTGGTCCTTCGGCGCGGACGCGCTCCGGACGTACGTCGCGCACGGCATGCGCGGTCGTCTGATGCGGTCCATCAAGCGCTTCTTGCCGATGGCAAGCTTCGTCGATACGCGACTCGGGACGCGCAAGGTGAAGCTCGAGGAGCTCGTGGGGCTCTTCCTGCGCGAGATGCGCGCCCGCGCGAATCGTCATTTCGACGCGGACGTGCGGCGCGTGCTTCTCGGCCGTCCGGCGCGGTTCTCCGAGAACGCCGACGACGATCGGCTCGCCGAGTCACGCCTCGCCGAGGCCGCTCGCTTCGCCGGCTTCGAGGAGATCCGGTTCTGTCCGGAGCCGGAGGCGGCGGCGCACGATTTTCGCAGCGACGTCGCCGGCGACTGCACTGTGCTCGTCGCCGACCTCGGCGGCGGCACGTCGGACTACACCGTGGTGCGCTGGCGTGGAACGGCGGCGGCCGACGTGCTCGCGACGTTCGGCGTCCCCGTCGCCGGCGACGCCATCGACGGCAGCCTGATGCGGCACAGCGTCGCGAAGCACTTCGGCGCGGGCGTCGTCTACAAGGTGCCGTTCGGCGCGAACACCCTGACGATGCCGCGGGGTCTCATGGACCGCCTCTGCGTCCCTGCCGACATCTGCCTCCTCGGCAAGCGCGACGTCATGGCGTTCCTCAAGGACATCCGCTCGTGGTCCCTCGGCGACGACGACCAGCGCGTCATGGACCAGCTCCTTCACCTCGTCGAGGATTCGCTCGGCTTCCAGGTGTTCGAGGCCATCGAGGCGACCAAGGTCGCGCTCTCCGCGGTACCGGAAGCGTCGTTTCGCTTCGACTACCCCGGTATCGACATCGACGAGCCTGTCACCCGCACCCAGTTCGAGGCGGGCTCGAACGCGCACGTCGAGCGCATCCTCGGCGCACTCGATCAGACGCTGCTCACGGCCGGGCTCTCCCCGGGCGACATCGATCGCGTCTGTCTCACCGGCGGCACCGGCCGGCTCCCGCGGATCACCGAGAGCCTCGCCGCATGCTTCGGCAAGGAGAAGCTCCACGCGCTCTCGTCGTTCCACTCCGTCATCCAAGGCCTCGGCGTCCGCGCCCAAGCCTGGCAGCGCGAAGCCGCATAGCTCGACAAAGTCGCCTTCATGCAATGGGTATGACTCTCGCGCGAGCGAAGCGAGAGCGCCGGGGGAGCGGTCGCGCCAGCGAGCCGCGGGGGGCCAAGGCCCCCTACCTAACCAAGCCCGCGAAGCGGCGGGGGGAGCAGTTCGCCGAAGGCGAAGCTGCGGGGGGCCAAGGCCTGCCAAGGCCCCCCGCGAGCGCAGCGAGCCCGCGAAGCGGCGGGGGGAGCAGTTCGCCGAAGGCGAAGCTGCG
>DATAZL010000009.1:0-84842 GCA_036272055.1 Polyangiaceae bacterium
GAGCATCTACGGCGGCTTCAGCTGTCCGGTGGCAAGCAACGTGGACGCGGGCCCAGCCGGCGAGTGGACCTACAACGCCGCCGTGCACGCAGTCGTCGCGCCGCTGACCGGCTCGGCGCTGACGGTCACCGGTGCGACCAACAAGGTGGTCATATCCGACGTAGATTTGACGGCCGCGGACGCGACGGTCCCTGGGACGTCGAGCATTGGCGCCATTGTCGCGACGTCGACGGATGTGACGTTGCTGCGCGTGAAAGTGACGGCGGGGAATGGGGCGAAGGGGACGGATGTGACCGTGGCGGGGATGGTGGGGGCGGATGGGCCGGATCCGGCGAATCCTAAGGCGGGAGAGCCGGCGGTCTCGGCTGCTAAAGACGCGGTGTGCTCTGCGGACGCGACGACTCAGGTCGGCGCGACATGGGCAAACGCAACGGCCTGCAACTCGCGAGGTGGGGCGGGTGGTACGGCAATTGCGGGTGTCGCGGCATCGGGTGGCAACGGTACGGCCGGACAACCAATGGTCAACTTGGTCGATATGAGCATCGGAACAGGCGGCCCGGGCGGCCCAGTAGCAAATTCGATGCTTGGGGGAATGGACGGCTCCGGAGGCTTGCCCGGCGCTCCCGGATCCGCAGCTAGCGCACTCGGCACCTTCTCCGACACTGGCTTCACTTCCGCATCCGGAAGTCCCGGTGCTGACGGCTACACGGGTCAAGGCGGAGGTGGCGGTGGGGCCAGCGCTGGCGCGAGCGGATGCGCCGGTGCGAGCGGTGGCGTCGGCGGCATGGGTGGCTGCGGCGGTCTTCATGCTGCTGCCGGTACAGGCGGCGGTGCTTCGATCGCCCTCCTAAGTTGGAGCAGCGGCGTTGTGCTCAACACCGTCCAGCTCGTCGCGGCGACGGGTGGCGACGGCGGCCGCGGCGGAAATGGCGGACAAGGCGGTAACGGGCAAGGTGGAACACTCGGCGGTGTCGGCGTCGGCCCTATCGTCGCAGGTGGCGGAGGTGGTCGCGGCGGCAACGGCGGAGACGGCGGTGCCGGCTCGGGCGGCACTGGTGGACCCTCGTTCGCTCTGGCGTCGCACGGTACGAAACCGACGGAAATCGGGCAGATCACGGCCACGGCGGTCGCGGGCGGCAAAGCCGGCAAGGGTGGCGCTGCCGCGACTAATGCGTCGGTGGCTGCCGCCGACGGCAAGGTGGGCACTGCGCAACCCCGGTTCGAAATAGTGCCGTAATCGAGACGCAGTAAGCATCTGGGTGTCGCGGCGGCACGAAGAGAAGACGATGAGTCGGTTCATATTCTCTTCGCGGTTGCTTACCGGCGTGGCCGTCGCGCTTGCGGCTTGTGGCAGCCCGCGGTTCACGAAGTCTGACTTCACTGAGCCCGATCCTTCCGTGAACGACGCGAGCGCTGGGGGCGCCGTCGCAATGACGGGAACCGGCGGCGTTACCGGCATGGCCGGCGCACGCGGTACCGGCGGAGTACAGGGTGCGGGCGGAAGCGCCGCTATGCCTCCGCCGTCAATTCAGATTACCGACGCTGGCGTCGCGCCTGATGCTGCCGACGCTGACGCCGATGCTGGCGGTGCCGCCGACGCCTCTGCCGATGCAGGAGCAATAGAAGCCGCGGTTCCCTGCGACGTCACCGGATCGCCCGCGACGGAAGCGTGTCTCGTCGATGATCGGTATTCGGTGTTCGTCGTGAAGGGTGCGGTCGGCACCGGGACGAAGGCGACGCCGACGGGGTCCATTTCGGCGGCGCTCGCCGTGGCGCGACAATCTGGGTTGTCACATGTCATCGTGTGCAACGACACGTACACCGAGACCGTCGCGCTCGACGCGATGCAGGGCAAGGTCGCCATCGACGGCGGGTTTGCGTGTCCGATGACCTCGGGGTCGAGTGACGCGGGAGCCGGGTGGCACTACGCACCGGGGCAACGCACCGTCATTGCGCCGCTGTCGGGGCCGGCGCTGACGATCAACGGCGCTGTGGGGGCGGTCACTCTTTCGGATCTCGAGCTGCGATCTGCGGCGGGCGTTCCCGGGGGCTCGAGCATCGCGGCGGTCGTCACGGGCTCGGTGAGCGTCACTTTGCGGCGTGACGTGATCACCGCCGGCGCGGGTGGCGTCGGAGCGGCTGGCATTGCCGGCGTCGCGGGCATCGACGGACTCGACGCATCGCTCACCGAGCCGCCATACGATCCCATTTGCTCCAATCCGCCGGCGACTTTGCCGGGTGGACGATGGACTACGTCGACGGCGTGCGGCTCGCTGGGCGGCAAGGGCGGCGACGCATTCCTGAACGGCGCGGGGGAGGCGGGTCAGAGTGGTTCGCCGCAGCAGAATCTCGTCTCCACGATTCTGCTGAACGGTGGCGCTGCAGGAACGAACACCAAGCAGCCAGGCAAGCCGGGTAACAAGGGTTCTGCCGGGACGGACGGGGATCCAGGTGTCGCAGCAAGCGCATCTGGCGCGCTGAGTGCGACGGGCTACACGTCGGCGGACGGCAACGCGGGCTCGGACGGACACACCGGCCAGGGTGGTGGCGGAGGCGGGGGAAGTCTCAGCACCGCCACATGCGTCGCGGGCAGCGGCGGTGTGGGAGGCATGGGCGGCTGCGGCGGCACGCACGGTACCGGTGGGCACGGCGGTGGCGCCTCGATCGCGATGATCGTCTGGGACAGCGGAGTGACGCTGGTCGACACGTCGTTGCATTCATCCAACGGCGGCGCGGCAGGCAACGGCGGCGACGCCGGAAGTGGCGGCCTCGGCAAGATCGGCACCGCGCCACCAGACTCCGTGACTCAGGCCGTCCCACGCGGTGGTCCCGGCGGCAAAGGCGGCGATGGCGGCAACGCCGGTTCCGGTTCTGGCGGCTCTGGCGGTCCCTCTTACGCGCTCGTCTTTCACGGCACGAAGCCCGTCGAGCTGGGCATGACGACGCTCACGTCGAGCCCCGGCGGTGCGGCGGGTCACGGTGGTGCCGTCGGCACGGCCCGTCTTGCGCCCGCTCCCGATGGTGCGATCGGCGTATCGGCGGCGCGGTTCCAGGTCACGCCGTAGCTTCGTCCGATTCTCGCAACTCGGCGCGAGCGCGCCCGATGAGCTCGCATCTCGCGCCTGGCGCGGGCGGGCGCGGCACTCTCCCCCACTCCCCGCGCTCGCCCCGCCCGGCTCGGGATCTTGGAGGAGCTCGATATGCGAGGAACGACGGGCTGTGTCCGTTCCATGAGGAGACCGACGCCCCATGAGGCGCTGGCGATATTCGCGGTCGTCTTGCTCACGTCATTCGCGAGAGCGAGCGGCGTCGATCCGACGAAGCTCAGTCTGCCGAAAGGGCCCGGTTCCATCGAGGGCCTCGCGTCGACGGAGCTGAGTCCGTCGCTCTCGACGGGCGCCGCGTCCTACGAGATCCCCATCGTGGTACCGCCCGCGTCGGCGAACTTCGGTCCGAACCTGTCGCTCGTTTACGATTCCTCTGCCGGCCTCACCGAGCTCGGCATCGGATGGCGCGTGAGCGGCACGCCGAAGGTGCGCCGTCGCACGCAGAACGGCTTGCCGCGGTTCGACGACTCGGACGCCTTCGAGCTCGTGGGCATCGGCGTCCCCTGCGATCTCGTCGAGGTCGAAACCAACGTGTTCCGGCCTTCGGTGGAAGACGGCTCGTTCGTCCGACTGCAGCGCTCGGAGGACGGACGTAGCTGGGAAGCACGCACGAAGGCTGGGCCCACGTTGCTCTTCGGCGGCGACGGTTCGGTGGAGGCCGAAGGGGCGCACGTCGCGGCGTATCTGCTGCGCGAACAGCACGACCGCCACGGACACGTCGTCTCGTACGAGTGGGACACGAGCGATGGGCACGCGCTACTCACGCGCGTCACCTGGAACGCCTTCGACGTCGCGTCGAAGAACGAGGTCGCGTTCGCGTACGAGACGCGGCCCGATCGGCACCGCGGGTTCGCGAACGGCATCGACGAGACGCTGTCACGGCGTTTGCACACCGTGACCGTCACCCATGGGCGCGCGCTCGTGCGTCGCTACGAGCTCACCTACGGGAGTGAAGCGCATCCCGCGCTCCGCTCCGTCGAGCTGGTCGGTTCCGACGGCGTCACGCGCATGCCCGATTCTCGCTTCGAGTACACCTCGGCGCGCCTTGCGGCGAGCGCCGAGCAGCTCGTCACGATGCGCGCGCCACCGGGCCAATCGCCGTCGGATCCGAACGTCACGCTCGCCGATCTCGACGGGGACGGCTTGCCGGATCTGCTCGTCGGCGCCGCGAGTCGCTTCCGCTCGTATCTCAACCGCGACGGGAAGAGGTGGGCGAGCGCGACGGACTGGGGCGCTGCAAGCCCCTCCGTCTCTCTTGCGGCGACCGGCGTTCAGCTCGCCGACGTCGACGCCGACGGTGCCGTCGATCTCGTCGTGAAGAGCGGCAAGGACACCTTTCGCTACTTTCCCGCCGCGAGCGGCGCGGGCTTCGGTGCGTCGGTCGCCATCGCGAACGTGCCCGGTTTCTCCTTCGAAGATCCGGACGTGCGCGTCGCTGACATGGACGGCGATCGCCGTGCGGACGTCGTCGTCACGACGGAGGCGGGCATCGCCGTCGGCTACAACCTGAACGGCATCGACTGGACGGAGCCGGTCGTCGTCGGTGCCGTCGATTCCATCGATCCGCCGCGCTTCTCTGACGGACAGACGTCGCTCTGTGACGTGAACGGCGATCGCGTCGAAGATCTCTGTTCGCTGCACCCCGGCGGCATGACGTACTGGCTCGGTCGGGGCAGAGGGCTCTTCGCGCCGGCAGCGGCCGCCACGGGAGTGCCCGCCTTCGATCCGGCGTCGCCGTACCAGCTCGTCGACCTGAATGGCGACGGCTGGGTCGATCTGGTGCGCGTCTCCACGACGGAGCTCGATGTGGCGCTCGCGACGAGCGAGGGCGCGTTCGGTTCCGTCGACACGATCGCCGGTACGCCGGAGCGCGGGCCGAAGACCGACGTCGAGTTCGCCGACATGAACGGTTCGGGAACCACTGACGTCGCGTGGATCGACGTCACCGCCGCGGGAACTGCGGCGTGGCGCTACCTGGAGCTCTTTCCAGACGGTCGCGCCGGATTGCTGAGCCGCATCGACGACGGGCTCGGCAAGGTGCAGACGATTGCGTACGGCCCCGCGTCGGTCCAGGCGTCGGCGTCACGTGACGCTGGGCAGACTTGGTCCGGGCGCATGAATGTGGCCATGCCAGTGGTCTTACGGACTTCGGTGGACCTGTCGCTCGGGGATCCAGTGATGACGACCGAGTGGACGTACCGCGACGGGATCTACGATCCGCGTGAGCGAACGTTCGCCGGCTTCACGAGCGGCACACGCACGGAGCTCGGCGACGACACGACGTCGACGTTGCTCGTCGAGCAGACCTTCGACGCGGGGCTCGTTCATCGCGGGCTCCGCGGGGCCCTTCTCACCGAGGAATCGCGCGATGAGGCCGGCAACGTGTTCTCCCGCACCTCGCGCACCTACACGTCGCGCCTTCTTCAGATCGGTCTGGGGGGCACCAGCATCGAATATTGCCATCGGTCGACAGAGCAGGTGGAGCTCCTCGAGGGCGACGCGAGCGCCGCGCGTACGTTGCTGACGGAGACGGACGAGGACGACTATGGCAACGTCACCGAGCAGCGGTCCTGGGGCGAGGTGCGCGGCGACGACGCGCTCGTCGGCAACGACGAGGCGAAGACGATTCGCACGTATGCAAACGACGCGAAGGAGTGGCTCCTCGGCTTCGTCGTCACGGAGGAGCTGACCGACGGCAACGGGAAGCGCGTCTCCTTCGGTCGTCACTACTACGACGGCGATGCGATGCAGGGTTTGCCGCTCGGGCAGGTGTCGCGCGGCGACGTCGCACGAGAAGAGGCGTGGACCGGTCCCGGTGAAAACGACTTCGAGCTCGTGATCGCGACGCGCTACGACGCCGACGGCCTTCCCGTCGAGACGAAGGACGGCCGCGGCGGTGGTCGTTTCTACGAATGGGCCAGCGATCACACCTCGCTGCGGAGCGAGCGCGTCAAGCTCGACGGCGACGTCGTACTCGTCGAGACGGCGCAGATCGACGGCGGCTCCGGCGCGCTCCTCGCCGCGACCGACTACACCGGGCAGACGACGCGCTACGATTACGACGCCTTCGGTCGACTCTCTGCCGTCATCAAGCCGGACGACACGAGCGACGAACCCACCGTCCGGTATACTTACGATGCGCGCGCGCCGCTGTCGCGTGTGATCACGGAGTCGCGCGTGAGCTCCGGCGCCATGGACGTCGAGCGGAGCGAGGTGCTCTTCGACGGCGGAGGGCGAAAGCGTGGAACGCTCACCCAGGACGGCGAGCGCTTCATCCTCGCCGGCGTCTCGCTTTACGACGCGCGGGGCAGCGCGCGGCGCACCTTGCTCCCGCGCGCCGTCGGTGCGGCGGAGCGCACCGAACCGCCACTGCAAGACGGAACGCCGCTCGGCAGCGATACCTTCCGCGACGCTCTCGGGCGAGAGCTCCGGACCCGGTCGCCGTCGGGGATCGAGTCACGGACGGTGTACGCGCCGCTCGAGACGCGGCACTTCGACGGCGGTCAGTCCGACGCGACGTCGCCGTACGAACACACGCCGACGATCGAGCGCAAGGACGGGCTCGGACGGATCGTCGAGCACGTCCGTACTCTGGGGGGCGCGGAGCTCAGCGCGCGTTACACCTACGACGCAGCCGGAAATCTGCGTAGTCGCACCGATCCGGAGGGCAACGTCTCGCGGTACGGCTACGACGGTCGCGGCCGGCGCATCACGGTGTCGGATCCCGACGCCGGCGAACATCGATTCACGTACGACGCGACCGGTGACGTCATCGAGCGTCGTTACCCGGACGGCGTCGTGGCGCGCTTCGGGTTCGACCTCGCCGGCCGCGCGACGACCGAGGACCGGGACGGCGACGGCACGCCGGAGATCATCCGTACCTGGGACCAGGCTCCCGACGGCAGTGACGACGCGCCGTATCTCGGACGCCTCTCGCGCGTCACCGAGCCGAGCGGCTATGTCGAGCACACCTACGACGTTCGCGGCCGGGTCGTCGCGACGCGCTACGAGATCGACGGCGTCGCCTACGTCACCCGCAGTGACTACGACGCGCAGGACCGCGAGATCCGTCACTATTACCCCGACGGTTCGTCGGTCGACATCCACCGGAACCCGCGCGGCCAGATCTCCGCGTACGGCAGCGCCGTCCGCTTCACCTACGCAGACGACGGCCTCGAGACGGCGCGAACGCTGAGCACCGGCGCGACCGTCGCCACCACCTACGACGACGAGCGGCGTCGCGTCGACCTCGACGCGACCGGTACAAGGGGTTCGACCATCGAACATCTCCGCTGGACGTACGACGCCGGGGGCAACCTGACCGGAGTCAGGGATCTGCGCGCCGGAATCACCGCGGACCGCGACCGCACCGAGACGTACGCCTACGACAATCTGTATCGTCTCGCCGGCGCGCGCGGTGCGTGGGGCGAGACCGCGTACGCCTACTCCGCGAGCGGCAATCTCCTCCGCCGCACGAGCAGCGTCGCGGCACAGAACCTGAGCGACGTCGCCTACGGCGCACGCCCGCACTTGCCGTCCGCTCTCGACGGTCGCGTAACGACCGCCGACGCACGCGGGCGCCTGCTCACCGACGGAGAACGCGACTACACCTGGAACGACGCCGACCAGCTCGTCGAAGTCTCGCGTCGCGACGGCGGCTCCGTGAAAAGCGTCTTCGGTGCCGACGGAGCACGACGGATGCGCACCGAACGCCGCGCCGACGGCGCGACGACCACGACGCACTTCATCGACTCGTGGAGCGAATCCGAGAACGGCAAGCTGACGCGTTACGTCTTTCACGCCGGCCAGCGCATCCTACGACTCGGCGCCGACTCCGACGCCGACGGCATCACGACGAAGCCCGCACTCGCTTCCGTCGGCGCGCGCTGGAGCAACGGACGACTCGCATCGCTCATCCTCGCGCTATTCGTCGTGCTCGCGTTTTGCCGGCGCACGACGAGCAGCGCGCGCCTTCCGCGACTGTTCGTCGCGACGGTCGTGACGCTCGGCTTCCTCGCGGCGTGTAACTCCGTGAACGACGCCGCGCCGAAGCGTGCGCCGCATCGCGAAGTGACGGAGCTCTCCGACGCCGACTCGTTCATCGTCGGCGATCTGCTCGGTTCAGTGCTTGCCGAGACGACCGCCCAGGGAACGCCGACCGCATCCTTCGCGACGTACCCGTTCGGCGCGACACGCTACGACACCAGCAAAGCGAGCTGGAAATACGCCTCGTCTCCGCGCGACGGCGCCGTCTCCCTCGATCACATGGGAGCGCGGTTCTACGCGCCGGAGCTAGGGCTCTGGACGAGCCCCGATCCCGTCGCGTCGACCGAGCCGACGCGCCTCGTCACCGCCGACTTCGCCGCGGCGAACCCTTACGTCTACGCGAATCAGACGCCGCTCATCGCCGTGGATCGCGACGGACGGTTCTGGCAGATTTTTGTGGGAGCCTTCGTCGGCGCGGTCGTCGGCGGGGCGTCGGAGCTCGTCCATCAATACGTCGAGCACGGCAAGATCGAAGACCCTGGACGCATCGGCGCAGCCGCCGCGGGCGGCGCGATCGCCGGCGCCATCACGACGGTGATGCCCATCGCCCTCGCCGGAACCGCCGGAACCGTCGCAGGCGGCATCACACGACGGCTCATCGAATCCCACGGCAAGAGCGCCGGCACCCTGCGCGAAGTCGTCACCGACGCCGTCACTGGATTCGCCAGCACCGCCGCAAGCCGCGCGACGGGAAGCATCCTCAAGACAGTGGGCTCGCGGGCGCTCGACGCGGTGTCGGCAGACGGAGCCGTGCAGACGGCATCACGGCTCGCCCATCTCGTGGGTGACGGTGAAGCGATCGCCGGCGAGGGTAGCGCTAGTGCCCTGCGGGCCGGGAGCTCGCTCCAGGGGTCGTTGCTGCACCAGCAGCTGACAGCGGTAGAGATCGCCGGTGCGCGGATGCCCGGGGAGCTTACGGGATACTCGGGCCACGCGTTGAACCAGGCGATTTCGCGAGACGGCGTTGGAGTCTCTGTTGCGGCCATCCGCGACGCATTTCAGAATCCCGTACAGATCGCCGGTGAAGCGGGCGGCAAGTTTCGCTTCGTTGGCTCGGATGCGACCGCTATCGTCAACGCCGAAGGAAACATGATCACGACGTGGGCGGAAAGCTCGGCAGGCCAGCGGCTTGCGCACTAGAGGAGACATCGAATGGTAAAGCCGTTCAAGGAACGGGAGATGACGCTGCTGCGAGAAGTACTCGTGCAGCATGTTCCGTTGCGCAAGGAGCTGCTGGCAGGGGTCGAAGCGAACGCGTTCACGCCTGAACAGCGGAGCGAGTTGTGTCAGATCATTTCCAGCGAATTCGTGCGGACGGGGCTGGGCTCGGACGACGAGCCGAACGCGCGCGGTCTCGAGCTGGAGGCTCTGCTGGATACGGTGAACCGGCCGAGGCTCAAGCCGGACGATATCTGAGCGGCTGCCGAGCAGGACGTATTTCCAAGGCGCATCCGACCCGACGACTGGCACTGACCGGGCGTTTCAGAGAGCATTCATGAGTCGTGTCATTCGCTCGCCAGCGAACGTGTGACGTCCGATTCGCACCGCGATCTCGCCAGCTTCGTCACGGATGCGGGAGAGCTCCGTCACGATGACGCGCAAGCGGTCGTACGCTGCGGCGTCGAAGGCGATCTGGCGCGCACCGAGCGGGGAAGGCGGGCGTGGATCGAGGGTCGCAACGTCGCTCATCGACGCCAGATCGCGGCATTCGACGAGTCGCGCCGATGACAGGACGAGGGCTCTGGCGGTCGGCATTTGACGTTCGCGGTAGGCTACTGTGGCGTCGGCTAGCAGGGAGAGGAAGCGGGCTCTGCGGACGAGGAGCCCGGCTTGAACGAGGTTTCGTTCGAGACGGCGACGGACTCGGGGTACGTCCCAGTGATCGGGAGGGGCGTCTTCGGCGGAGGACGTCTCTTCGGTGCGGCCGCGCTCGAGCCACAACGCGCGCGACGCCACGCCGACGCGGCGCGACGGGGAGGGAGCCAATCCCCCATATCGATCGATGATGTCCGTGGTGAAGCCGCGCCACCCTTCGTCGAAGAGCTCCGGCTCGGGGGCGAACGCAGACGGCACTGCGAGCGCGATGCAGCGCAGGCGCGGCGTTGGCCGGTCGCCACGGACGAGCTCGGCGAGGGCAGCGAGTCCAGAGACGGCGCGCTCGGAGGGCAACGGGCCGACGGGATGTGCGGCGTCGGCAACGGGGACGGCTTCCCAGAGGTCACGTGACGCGAACCATGCGCGCCGCTCGCCGGTGCGGAGCTGCACGTTGTAGGGCGGGTCGATGCGCTTTATCTCGTCGGCTTCGAGGAGCGCGGCTTCGAGGAGGCTCGGGGTCTCGGTGTAGCGGATGTCGTTGACCTGGGTGAGGAGCTCGAGGCCGCGCTCGGTCGCGGGTCCGCTGCTCTTGAAGTGGCCGGCGATGCGTTTCTTGAGACTGGTTGCCTTGCCGACGTAGAGGATGTCGCCGCTCTTCCGCAGAAAGCGATACACCCCGGGTCGATCGGGCAAGGCGCGTCGTTGCTCGGCGGAGAACGGAAAGCGACGCTTCGCGCGGCGCGGTTGTGACGGGGCGGTCGCGATCCATTCCTTGAGCTCGCTCCAGGTGGTGACGCCCGCGCCCTCGAGCAACGGCACGAGCGCGCGCCAGATGAATGCCGTCGCTGTAACGTGGCCAGCGCATCGGCGGATGAGCTCCGGCGAGTGGCCGAGGTAGCCCGCGAGCGCTCGGATGTTACGCCGCGGAAGATCGGGAAAGAGTCGCGCGGCGACCGCGTGGATGCAGAGCGCGTCGAGCGGGAAGGCCTCGTCGTTGCCGAGGCGCGCGTGGAGATCGTGCAGGAACGGTAGCTCGAATCGTGCGAAGTGGATGACAGTGGGGGCGCCCGCGCCGTTCGTCGCGAGCTCGACGGCGTGGGCCCGGACGCCGTTCCACGCGAGCGCCTCGTCGACGGCGGCGCCGAGGCACTCCTCGCTCCACCCGGTGAGCTCGCGTACTGCGCGCGGCACGCGTCGCTCGGTGCGCGGCACTATCCAGTGGCTCCGCACGTCGCCGACGATGCCGTCGGGTGCGCACACGGCCCAGCCCAGCTCGAGCAGATCGCCGTACGCAGGCGTCGCGCCGCTGGCCTGGCAATCGAGCGCAAGGACTCGAAGGTCGCGGAGCGCGTCGCTCATCGGACGGCGAGCATAGCAACGACGCAGAGACGCGCCCGCGACGACGCGCGGGCTCCGTCGCTAACCGCCCGCGAGCGCCGCGCCGCAGAAGGTGCAGGGGACGCGCTCGCCGTCGAAGACGACCTCGCGGTTGGTCGGAGCGCCGCACGCCGGACAGCGATCGACGACGCGCTGACCGGCCGCCAGGCGGGCCCGGTGCATGTACGAGCGCGACGGGCGATGGAACACGAGGTCGACGCCGTTGTTCGCCGCCACGATGCGCGCGACGACCCCTTCCGTCTCGAGCTCGGTCTTGCCGATCTTCTGCGCGAGCTCGGCGACGGTGAACCGGTCGTGGCTCCGCACCATGCCCGTCACCGACTCGAGGAACTCCGCGTCGAGCCGCGCACGCCGCCCGTACACGAAGAGAAAAAGCCCGGGAATGATGAAGGCGCTGCCGAAGAAGAGCCCCGGCGCGAGGCTCTGGACCGGCGTGTCGCCCTTCAGCGGATCGGCGTACATGAAGATCGCCAGTGGGAAGAACGGCATGGCGATCAACGTCAAGCACCCGCCCGCCTTCTGCATCGAGTTCATCGGCGGGCCTAACATACCATCGTCGGGTCCGAGCAGACGCCCCCTCCCGCGGCTGCGTGCGCTGGCGTAGTGTGGCCACGGCAATCAACATGCACGACGCCGACGTCGTTATCGTGGGAGGCGGCCCTGCCGGGCTCTCCACCGCTCTTTTTCTCGCCCACGCGCGGCCGGCGCTCACCGAACGCCTCGTCGTCCTCGAGAAGAAATCGTACCCGCGTGACAAGTACTGCGCGGGCGCCGTCGCCGCGCGCGCCGACGAGCTGCTCGCGTCGGTGGGTGTCCGCGTCGACGTGCCCTCCGTCGAGATAGACGGGCTCTCGGTGCGCACCCTCGAAGGCACAGGTAGCAATCACGGTCAGCGCATCGGTCGCGTCGTCCGGCGCATCGAGTTCGATCACGCGCTCGCCGAGGCGGTACGGAAAAAGGGCATCCGCATCGTCGAGGACGCTCGCGCGACGGCGCTCGCCGTGCGCGGGGACGGCGTCGACGTCACGACGCCGAAGGGCGTCTTCCGCGCTCGCGTCGTGGTGGGCGCCGACGGCGTCGGGAGCTTCGTGCGGCGCGCCGTCGGGCTCACGAAGGACGGCCTGCTCGCTCAGGTCGTCGAGGTCGACACCGAGAGCGTCCCCGGTGATCTGCCGAGGAACATGCTGCATTTCGACACCGAAGATCGACGCTTCCCCGGATACGCCTGGGATTTCCCCACCGTCGTGAACGGCGAGCCGAAGATGTGCCGCGGCGTTTATCACCTGCGGCTCGACGACCGCGCCGTCGACGTCGAGGCGATGCTCGCCGAACGGCTCGCCGCCCTCGGGCTCGACATCCGTCGCTACAAGCTGAAGCGCTACGCGGAGCGGGCCTACGAACCGCGCCGCCAACGATCGACGCCGCGCGTGCTCCTGGTCGGCGAGGCCGCCGGCATCGACGGGCTGACCGGCGAGGGCATCGCTCAGGCCATCGAGTACGCCGCGCTCGCCGGACCGTATCTCGCCGGGAAGCTCGCGAGCGGCGACGTCGCGTTCTCCGACTGGCGCGAGCATCTGTCGGGCACGCGGCTCGGCTTCGATCTACGGATCCGGCGCCGGCTCCTTTCGTACTACACGGGGCCGTACCGGAGCTGGTTCGAGCGGCACCTGCTCACCACGCCGGAGTTCATCGCGTGCAGCATGGAGCGCTTCGCGGGCCGCCGCATGAAGAAGGGACGCCTCGTGAAGCCGCTCCTCCGCGCGGCCTGGGCCCTCGTCACGTCGGAGCGACGCTCTCTCTATCCGGAGCGCGTCGAGAGCCACCGCCCGACGTCTCGAGAATTTCCCCGCCGGGCCCTTCGATGAACTCGGGGTACATCTCGGGAGTGCCGTCGCAGTACTCCGCCTCGCGGAACTTGCCGCGCAAGAACGACGTGAGCCGCGCGACGCCCCAGAGCTTCTTGGCCGTCTCCTCGAGCTTCTTCTCCGCTCGCGCGCGCTCGGAGCCGGGGAAGCGCTCGCTCGACCGCACCAGGATCATGTCGAGGAACCGCATCTTGTGCGCCTCCCACACCAGGCGATCGAGACGGAACATCGCCGACAGGTAGAGGCTCGTCTCCGGCGTCACCTCCGCGGCGCGGGCCACGGCGTGCTCGGGGTGCGCGAGCACGTCCTCGACGACGGCGCGGCCCTGCAAGAGCAGATGCTGCGCGAGGCACGCGACGTCGTAGTGCGTCGGTAGCTCGTGCTCGACGCCCTTCGCGGTGGTGAGCGGCTCGATGCGCGCGTCGAGGGCGGTCGCGAGGCGGCCCGCGACGCGCTCGAGCCGCCGGAGCTCCGTCGGCGTGTAATGCGTCCGGAGCACCTTCCAGCGCTTGCCGATGTGCACCCAGTCCTGGGCGTCGTTCGCGTGGGCGAGCAAGAGGAACTCGTCGAAGAAACGGTCGACGTCGCGCCTGGTCAGCGCATCGTCGCCTGCGCCGGAATCGCGCGCGACGATCGCGGTGAGATCCGTGTCGCGCGCCGTGGAATTCATCGCCTGGCCGAGGACGGTGCGCTCCTTCCACACCACGTCGTCGAAGTCGAAGAGCTCCGGGTGCGGCAACCAGAGTTGCCAGAAATCGTCGTTACGTTCGCGCGTGGGGTAGTGCGGGCCGATGAGCTCCCGCGTCCACCAGATGCCGGTCTTCGCGTGTTCCTCGAGCGACGCGGGGCGTAACAGGAACGTGCGCATGCGGGCGAGCCGCGGCGGGCCGGCGTGGGGGAACGTGCCCGCCTTCAAGAGCACGCCTTCGTAGCGTTCGCCCTCGAGGATCCGCTGAAGCAGACACTCGGTGTCGGAGAACGTCGCGTGGCCGTAGGGCATGCCGGAGTTCGCGACGGAGTAGGCGAGGGCGTGCTCGGTCGTCCCGTACGATTCGTAGATGACCGTCTGATCCCAGCGCGCCATGTGCGGCGCGATGAAGCGGGGCGCGTTAGACGGCCGGGTGGCGGCCCGCGTGTACTCGAGGTCATGCCACGTCTCGCCGTCGTAGCTCACCTCGATGACGGCCACGCCGCGGATCCCGGGCATGCTCTTCGGCGGGAAGACGCCGTACGAATGCAGCCACCGCGACGGCTGCACGGCGCGCAGCGCGCGCACCGGCAAGGTGAGGGACGCCGGCCGCACGCGACGCCAGAACGCCCACCGGTGCCAGGCCTGGCTCACGTACGAGTTGAACGGCAGATAGAGGAGCGCGCCAGCGGTGTGCGCCGCGACGAACGCATTCGTCAGAAGCGGCTCGTCGGGGGAAAAAGCGCGAGCAAGATCGAGCGCTCGCGGCGTGTCGAAGTCGAGGAGCGGGATGCAGAGGAACCCGACGACCCAGTTGAAGTACCCGAAGTTCCCCGACAGGTTGATGATCAGCATCAGCCCGAGGATCCCCGCGCCGCCGACGAGGCCGAGCGGTCCCGGCCAGAGGGTGAGCGTCGCGCCCGGCATCTCCACCCAGAAGAGCGAGAGCATCCCGCCGCGCAGCGCCCACAGCGGGAGCCGGCTCGCGTACCAGGCGATGACCGACGGGAGCGGCTGATTGACGAGGAAACCCTTCAGGTACGTGAGGTCGTTCTTGGTGCTGCCGATGAACTTGAACTTCCCGAAGCCGAACACGACGCGGAAGAGCAGGAAGCGATACGCCCACGCGATCGCGGGCGCGGGCACGTGGAGCGCCGCGAGCGCGGGGAGCGGCAGTGTCGCGGGCAGGAAGAGCGCGAAGATCCCCGTCTCGAAGAGGACGCACTCCCACGGGAAGCTCAGACGGAGCGCCACGTCCAGGGACAGGAAGAGCACGTACGCAAGCGCGAAGCAGTGGAACGACCAGGGGCCCCCGTAGATGACGCCGAGGCCGCACGCGACGCCGGTCGCGACGAGCCCGCGGAGCGCGCCGTCTCCGTGCCCGAGCCACAGCAGGGACGGGAAGTAGAGGAAGCGACGCGGTCCGGGGAAGTCGCGCCGGATCGCTGCGAGCCGGAGCGCGACCGGAGTGACACCCCGCGCGCCGACCAGGGCCGTGATCTGGCCGAACATCGAGCCGAAGGCGATGACGTATACGACGCCGATCGACCGCGTGAACGCGCCCCACACGAGCTCGGGAGACAACGGGCTGCTCAAGGCTCGGCTGAGCCTACGACAAATCACCCGGGGCGCGAAGGCGGCGCCGGTCGGCGCGCGGCGTCAGAGGCTCTGCGGCGCCGTCGGCTCGCGTAGCTTCGTGAGGATCCGATTGACCTGCGCTTCTTCGAGGCCGAGCTTCTCGTAGCGGCCCATGTCCGGCCCCGGCGTTCCCTTCTTGAACGCCTCGACCGACGCGACGCACAGGTCGGCGACCATCGTCAAGCGGACCGGGAAGCTCTCTTGCGCCTTCTCGTCGTGATGGGCGGCGCAGACGTCCACGATGTCCCCCGGGAGCTTCCACGCGCGCGCGACCTCGGCCCCCGCCGTTGCGTGATAGCGCTGCACGAGCTCCTCGATGAAGGCGATGCCCTCTTTCGGCCGCGGCTGCCCGGCGAGGATGCGGTAGATGCGCGCCTCGCCGATGTCGTGGAGCAGGCCGCACATGTAGTCGTACTCGTAGTGCACCGCGATCTCGCGGCACACGTTGCGGCACGCGATGCCCGCGACGACGCTGCGCGCGAACGACGCCTGCACCTCGGCCTGGTACCGCTTGAGCCCCTGCGTCGACGCCGCGTACACCACCTGGAAGAGCAGATCGCGGGTCGCTGCGAGCCCGAGCCGCATGATCGCGGCCTGGGTGTTCGACGCGGCCCAGCCCCGGTAATACGCGACCGAGTTCGCCACCGACAGGAAGCGCGCGGCGATCGGCGGATCGCCGTCCACCAGCTGCGCGAGCTCGGTGACGCTCGCGTTCGGGTCGCTTGCGAGACGGAGGGCGAGCGTCGCGATGTGCGGCAACACCGGTAGCGCGGTGTGCCCGCTTCGCAGGATCTGGGCGAGCTTTTGCTCGAGCGGATGGAGGTCGGCGGGGGGTGCCGCCGACTCGGGTTTCGGTGCAGGTGCGCCCATCACGGCCTCACTCTCCGCGCTCTGCGCGTCACCGGCGCGCTCGGCGGTCTGGATTCCATCGTTATCGGCCCAGGACGGGCTTCCATCGGCATCGGTCCAGGTCGACGGCTGGCCCGCACGGCATCGAGCGCAGGGCTCGGTATCGCGACGGGCGGGGCCATCACCACGCAGTTACGACCCGAGTTCTTCGCGCGGTAAAGCGCGAGATCTGCACGGCGAAGGAGCTCCTCGAGCGCCTCGTCGGTGGTCTCCGGCTCGAACACCGCCACGCCGATGCTCAGCGTGACCTGCTTCGGCCCGACGCCGCTGAAGTCGATCGACTCGATCGTTTTCCGGTGTCGATCGGCCACCAGGCGCGCCGATTCGGGGCCCGCGCCGCTGATGACGAGCACGAACTCTTCCCCGCCGTAGCGGCCGACGGCGTCGCCGGGCCGGATGCCCTGCTTCAACATCTCCGACACCGCCTTCAGCACGGTGTCGCCCACGTCGTGGCCGAATCGGTCGTTGATCGACTTGAAGTGATCGATGTCGCCGAAGAGCACCGCGAAGCGTTCGCGCGCCGAGATGTGCGTATGAATGGCGGCCTCGAGCGACCGGCGATTCAACACGCCGGTGAGCGCGTCGAGGCGGAGATCGCGACGGAGGCTGTCGCGCTCGATGCGCACGCGTGCGAGCGCGTCGCGGTAGCGCTTGTTGCGGAGCTGGACGCGGATGCGCGCGCGCACCTCGAGCTTCCGGCTCGGCACGATGTAGTCGTCCGCTCCGGCGAAGAGCGAGCGCGCGATGGTGTCCTCGTCGATCGTCGTGCCGGCGAGAACGATCGGCGTCTGGTGCTGCAGATCGCTCGCCCTGAGCTCGCCGCAGATCTCGTAGCCGCTGTGCGACGGAAGGTCGACGTCGACCACGATGATGTCCGGCTCGAACTCCGCCGCGAGCCGGAACACCTCGTCGGTGTCGCCCACCGAGATCACCTCGTAGCCCTCGACCTCGAGCAGGTCGTGCAGACCCTTCCGGCAGTCCTCGTCGTCGATGATGACGAGGACGCGGGGTCGCTGCTCACCCGTCGGCGGCGCAGTCGAGGTGGCTCCGAGCAGCATTCGCCCCTAGAAGAACGGCAAATCTCGCGAAAGCCTTAGAACGGGCGAGGCTTCTGGCGATGCGGGCCGTTTCACCTTTCAGTGCTCTTTCGTGCTGCGCTTCCGGTCAGTGTCGCCCTGTCGCGAAGGTCGGGACTCGCTCTCCTCCGCGCTTCCGGCGCCTTCCGGAGCTTGCTTGGCCGACGGCGCTCCAGCGGCCTTCTTCGCGACTCCGACGCGTCGCGCGAAGATCGCGAGGCGTCGATTCGTGGGGCTCTTCGGGTCCTTGTCCACGGGCTGCGTCGAGCCGTGGGCGTAAACGCCGCCGATGAGCTCGGGCGGGACGCCCGCTCGCTCGAGCGCGAGCCGCGCACTCTCGGCACGCTGGAACGAGAGGCTCCAGTTGTTCTTGACCGAGCCGGACGGGAACGGTCGTGCGTCGGTGTGGCCGTGCAGCTCCAGGACGTAGCCGAGGTGTGCAAGCGTGGGTGCGAGGTCGGTGAGGAGCTCGGTGAGCTCGGGCTTCAGGTCCGACGAAGAAAGATCGAACAGCAGATCCTCACGGCCTTCCGCGATCTGGATCAGGATGCCGTCCTGGGTGACCTTCACGGTGACGAGGTCGGCGATCTTCTTCAGGTCGGGCGCCTGGGTCGCCTGGGTGATCGCGCCGCGCACCGTCTCGGCGTCCTTTTCGAGGACGATGGGCTCGATGGTCGGAGGGTCCTCGGCCGTATCGACGAAGCCGCGATCACCGACGCCGTTGCCGCCCTCGAGCAGCGACGGAGCGCCGGAGAACACGCCGGTCCGGAAGTAGTCGGACAGCGACTTCTTGAGCTTCTGGTCCGTCTGCGAGACGAGCCAGAGCACCATGAAGAGAGCCATCATGGCAGTGACGAAGTCGGCGTACGCCACCTTCCACGCCGCGCCGTGAGCACCGGCGTGCTTCGGCTTTTTCTTGATGATGATTACGTCGGGGCCACCGGACAAGAGTCACCTACCTCGTCTTCACGTTGGCGAGCGCTTCTTCGAGTTCCTTCGGGGCGGGGCGCTCGTCCGAGAAGATGGCGCGACGCGCGAACTCGATCGAAAGCTGCGGATTCGAGCCGCGCGCAGCGGCGAGGAGCCCTTCCTTGACGCACATCAGATAGCGCGTCTCGGCGATGCCGAGCATCTCGATGCTCATCGCGATGGGGGCGAGCACGCCGTAGCAGAGAAGAATTCCGAGGAACGTACCGACGAGCGCCGCGGCGACGTGATGGCCGATCTCCTCGGGACCGCCGTCGATGTGACCCATCGTGATGACGATGCCGAGAACGGCCGCTACGATGCCGAGACCGGGGAGCGCGTCACCGGTGGTGCGGATCAGGTTGATCGGCTGGTGCTCTTCCTCGTGCAGGGTGTCCATCTCGGTGTCGAGGAGGAGCGAGAGATCGCCGACGCTGCAGCCGTCGACGAGCTGCTTCAATCCGTCGACGAGGAAGGCGAGCGCGTGATGATTTCCGAGGACCGCGGGGTACTGCTTGAAGATCGCGCTCTGCTTCGGGTCCGCGACGTGTGATTCCATGGCCAGCGCGCCCTCGCGCCGCATCACCTGGAAGAGATGAAACAGGAGCTTCAGGAGCTCGAGGTAGTCGTTCTTGCCGGGGGCGTGCCCCGAGAAGGCCTTCTTGAACGACGTGATGATGCGGGCGCGAACGCCGCCCGGCGCCGAGATGACGAGCGTTCCGAGGGCTGCACCGCCGATCACGACCAGTTCGTTCGGCTGGATGAGCACCGGGAAGGGGCCGCCGGCCATGCCGAACCCTCCCAGCACTGCGCCGAAGACGATCACTAGCCCGATGATGGTGGTCACGACTTCCAATACGGATCATGGAAGCGACGCTTGAAGGGCCTAAACGAGATGATTTCGTCGTCAGCGTGTTGACGGCTTCCCTCGGATCGACGGAACACGGGCAAAACGACGTGTGACGTCGCCCGGCTCGCACACCCGCTCACCCGTACGTACGCCGCGCTCTCGAGCTGCGACTCACGCGCGCGGTCTTCGGCCCTGCTGCACCGGCGCGGGCGTTTCGAGCTCCGCGCCCAGGCGTTCGAGCGCGCGCTCGACGAGCCTCCGGTCCGCGAGCTCGAGCGTCCCGACGCCAGCGCGATGCAGCGCGTAATGAAGTGCCGCCGCCTCGAGGGCGCTGAGCGCGATGGTCCGGTTCAGCGAGAGCCGCTCGATGCGGTAACGGATGAGGAGCCGTCCGTCGCCCATGATCTGCTCGCCGGTGACCTCGGCCTGGTCGGGGCCGACGGCGACGAGCTGGCGAATGATGCCGCGCACGCGGCTCGCTCGACGGCGAACGCGGCGCGCCATGGCGTCCTCGTAGAGGGCGAAGTAGCGGTTACGGGGGAACGTGCGCGGAGCGAGGATCAGCGCGCAGAGGAGAGCGTCGGGGTCGACCTTCGGCGCTTTCACGACGCTTCCTGAGCACGGAGCCTCTCGGCTTCGTACCAGGCGACGACGGCGCCCACGAGCTCGCCGAGGTCACCCTCCATGACGCGGTCGAGCTTGTACAGGGTGAGCCCGACCCGGTGATCGGTGAGCCTGTTCTGTGGGAAGTTGTAGGTGCGGATCTTCTCGGAGCGGTCGCCGCTCTTCACCATGTCGCGCCGCTCGTCGCGGATCGCGTCGGCTTGCTCGCGCTGCGCGATGTCGAGGAGCCGGCTCTTCATGATCTTCAGCGCGCGCGCCCGGTTCTTGATCTGGCTCCGCTCGTCCTGACACTTCACGATCATGCCGGTCGGGAGGTGCGTGATCTGGACGGCGCTGTTCGTGGTGTTGACGCCCTGGCCGCCGGGGCCGCCCGACGCGGCGATGTCGTAGCGAAGGTCCTTCTCGTCGATCTGCACGTCGACGTCGTCGGCCTCGGGAAGCACTGCGACGGTCGCGGTCGACGTGTGGATGCGGCCCTGGGCTTCCGTCGCCGGGACGCGCTGTACGCGGTGAACGCCGCCCTCGTGCTTCAGTCGCGAATAGACGCGATCGCCTGCCACGAGCGCGACGACTTCCTTGATTCCCCCTGCGGCGGCGTCGCTGCGCGAGAGGATCTCGACCTTCCACCCGACGGCCTCGGCGTAGCGCGTGTACATCCGGAACAGATCCGCGGCGAAGAGCGCGGCCTCTTCCCCGCCGGTGCCGCCACGGATCTCGAGGAGCGTGTTGCGATCGTCGTTCGGATCGCGGGGCAGGAGCAGGACGCGGATCTTCTGCTCGAGCTCGCTCTTGCGCTCGTTGAGCTCGCCGAGCTCGTCGCGTGCGAGCGCACCGAGCTCGGCGTCGGAGAGCAGCTCTTCCGCGTCGGTGATGCGCTTCCCGACGCTCAGCCACTCGCCGAATGCCTCGACGAGCGGCAGGATCTGACTGCGCTCGCGGCTGAGCGCCTGGATGCGACCCGAGTCCGAAATGATCTTCGGCTCGCACATCAGATCGTCGATCTCGCTCCGTCGGCGGACGACGGTCTGCAGCTTGTCGACGGGGATCATGGACGTGCCTAGCGCCAGTTTACACTAGCGAGGGCAGGCAACGCCGCTCGGACCAGCGCTCACTTCGCGGCTGGCGTTCCGTACTTGCGGCGGAACCGGTCGATGCGACCCGCGGTGTCGACCAGGCGCTGCTTGCCCGTGTAGAACGGGTGGCACGCCGCGCAGACGTCGACCGAGATGTCGCCCGCCGTCGAACGCGTCTTGAACGTGCTCCCGCACGCGCAGTTGACGTTGACGACCTTGTACGTGGGATGAATGTCGGCCTTCATGGGGATTGTCCTGCTCCGAGGGACGCGCAACCTAATCCCCGGATTGGCGACGCACAAGGTGCCGTCACGAATTGGGCCGCGCGTGGCCGTCGTCCGCGATGTTCGTTCCGGGCTGTTCGCGCGTTCAGTCGGCGAATCTTGACGGAATCGGCCTTTCATCCCACCCTGCCCGGATGCGCGAACCGGTCTCGCGGCGCGAAGCGCTCGGCCGAATAGCGAAGGCCGGCGCCGTCCTCGGCGCTTCTGCCGCGCTTGCTCGCGTGACGTTCGACCGGGGTGGGCTCGGGGTAGCGGCTTCTTCTGGGGATCGCCAGGTGCGGAGCTTCGGCGTCGGCGGCACGGCGGGGCACCCCGTGTTCGCCATAGCGAAGAGCTCGACCGATCCGGCGGAGCTCGTCCGGCGCGCCATCGACGCCCTCGGCGGCATGGGTCGGTTCGTCTCGCGCGGGGACGTCGTTGCCGTGAAGCCGAACATCGGGTGGGACCGGATGCCGGTCCACGCCGCCAACACGAACCCCCTCGTCGTCGCCGAGGTCGTGAAGCTCGCGTTCGACGCGGGCGCGCATCGCGTCGTCGTCACCGACGCCTCGTGCAACGAGCCGAACCGGTGCTTTCAGCGCTCGGGCATCTGGCGTGCCGCGCACGAGCTCGGCGCGACGGTCATCTTGCCGGCCGCGCATCGCTTCCGCGAGATGCGCATGAAGGGCGACGTGCTCGACACGTGGCCCATCTACACGCCGCTGGTCAACGCCGACAAGGTCATCAACGTGCCCGTCGCGAAGCACCACAACCTGTCGAAGTACACCGCGGCGATGAAGAACTGGTACGGCATCCTCGGAGGCCGTCGCAACCGTCTCCACCAGAGCATCGACGTCTCGATCGCCGATCTGGCGACGTTCATGCGCCCCACGCTGACCGTCGTGGACGCGACGCGGGTGCTCATGCGCAACGGCCCCCAGGGCGGCAACATCGACGACGCGACCGACGTCCACCAGGTGATCGCGAGCACCGACCAGGTCGCGGCCGACGCCTACGGGTGCACGCTGATCGGGCAGAAGCCGGAGAACATCGGCTATCTGCTGCTCGGGCACGAGCGGCGTATCGGCGACATGCACTGGCAAACGGTCCCGCACGTGGAGGTGTGACGGTGCCGCCGACGGCACACGAAGAGCTCCCGGCGGCAGGGGAACTCCCTTCGCCGATCCCATGGCTCGGCGCGCCGGGTCCCGTCGCACCGCTCGACCGTCCCACCCCGTCGCCCGTCGTCGTCGCGAGCGTCGCGCCGTCACTCACCGTCGCGGCGTCAGTGCCGAACGTCGCGGCGTCGGTGCCGAGCGTCGCGGCGTCAGTGCCGAGCGTCGCGGCGTCAATTCCGAACGTCGCGGCATCGGTGCCGAGCGTCGCGAAGGCCGTGAAGCGGCCCGCAAAGAAGAAGAAGCGTCCAGGGTCCGGCATTCCGGCGCGCAAATCGATCCGCGTCCTGGTCTGGGCGCGCCGCGTCGCGCAGACGACGTTCTTCGCCCTCTTCGCGTTCTTCCTCTTCAACACCGCATTCCGGGGCACCTTCAGCGCGAGCTCCGACGTTCCGGTGCGCCTGCCGTGGCCCGTCGAGAGCTTCCTTCTGACGGACCCCTTCGTCGCCGCGATGACGGTGCTGTCGACGCACACGGTGTATCGCGGCCTGGCGTGGTCGCTCGGCATCGTCCTTCTGACCCTCGTCTTCGGGCGCGTGTTCTGCGGCTGGATCTGCCCGTTCGGGACGCTGCATCACTTCTTCGCGTGGATCTTCCCGTCGCGCTACGTGCGCGGAAAGCAGCGCGTCGAGGCGAACCGCACCCACGGCTGGCAGTCGGCGAAGTACTACCTGATGGTCGGCTTCCTCGCGGCCGCGGTCGCCGGGAGCGCCATCGGCGGCCTGCTCGACCCGATCTGCGTCGCGGTGCGCGCGATCGGGCTCGGCGTGATGCCGGCACTGCAGTACCTCGGCATTCGCGGTGCCGCCGTCGCCGCCGACACCAACGTGCGGGTCGTCCAGACCGTCAGTGACGGCTCGCAAGATTTCCTCGCGCGTACCGTCTGGACGCCGAGCCAGGTGTACTTTCACCAGACCTGGTTCATCACGTTCCTCTTCGTCGCGATCCTTTTCATGAACCGCTTCATCCCGCGGTTCTGGTGTCGGGCGCTCTGCCCGCTCGGCGCGTTCCTCGGCGTCATGTCCCGCTTCGCGCTCTTCGGCATGGAGAAGGACCACGCGAAGTGCACCGACTGCAATCTGTGCCTCGTGCACTGTCAGGGTGCGGACAGCCCCCAGGGTGGCGTGAAGCACCGGCAGGACGAGTGCCACATGTGCCTCAACTGCGAGTCCGCGTGCCCGGAGGACGTCATCAAGTTTCGCTTCCTGCCGAATCGCGGAGGCACGAAGTCGGTGCCGGATCTCGAGCGCCGCACGGTGCTCGCATCTGCCGCCGCGGGTGCGATCGCGATTCCCGGAATGCGCATCGCCGGATGGCCGGACCGCGGCTACAGCGAGAAGGTCATCCGCCCGCCCGGTGCCGTCGAGGAGCGCGAGTTCCTCGAGCGGTGCATTCGCTGCGCCGAGTGCATGAAGGTGTGTCCGAACAACGCGCTCCACCCCGCGTTCTTCGAGGCCGGGCTCGAGGGCCTCTGGACGCCGATCGTCATTCCGCGCGTCGGCTACTGCGAGTTCTCCTGTGTGCTGTGCGGCCAGGTCTGCCCGACCGGCGCGATCCAGAAGATCAACGAGAAGCAGAAGATGGGCGTCGGTCAGAAACCCGTCTCGATCGGCACGGCGATGTACGATCAGGGCCGCTGCCTGCCCTGGGCGATGGCGACGCCCTGCATCGTCTGCGAGGAGTTCTGTCCGACGTCGCCCAAGGCGATCTGGGCCGAAGAGGTGGAGGTCCCGAAGCGCGAGGGCCACTACGACCAGAAGGGTGAGCAACCGAAGATGCTCACCGTGAAGCTCAAGCGGCCCCACGTCGATCCGAACCTCTGCGTCGGTTGCGGCGCCTGCGAGAAGGTCTGCCCGATCGTCGACAAGCCCGCCGTCTACGTCACGAGCGCCGGAGAGACGCGCTCGAAGACGAACGTCATTCTCCTCGAGAACACGAGCTATAACCGCACCTGACGCGCGGTGTTTGCGGCAGCGCTGCACTCTTTCAGCGCGAGTCCACGCGAGAAGTGCAGCTGCCGATTGCGCAGCGCCCAGCCGGAAGCGACAATTCGTACGCCATGAGGGGGGAACGTGGAGGGAGCGGGAATGCGGTGATCGCCGTTGCGATCGTGCTCTCGGCGGGATGCAGCGACGTGACGGCGACGCCGTCGGATGGCACGCCTGCCAGCTCCGCTCGGCCGAGCGCCGCGCCGACGAACTCCGCACCGGCTGGCTCCGCCACGGCGCATGCCGCCTCGCCGAATGGAACGCCGACGAGCTCGGCGGGATCGAGTGCGACCCCGACGGGCTCCGCGCCGACGTCGCAACCGGCGCCGACGTCGCCGGCGCGTACGGCGTTCGACGCCGCAGCCCCGGATGCGGTATCCGGCGATCCGTCCGGCGGCAACGGCAATGACGAGCACTGCGCCACGCGCGTCGTGAGCGGCGACGAACGTACCGTGCTCGGGGGAGCCCTGTACGACCAGTTCCGCACCGGCTCGTACACCGGGGAGCTCGACCTGCGCGGCGCGACCCTGGGTGACTCGTCCGACCCGAGAGCGGCGAGCATCTCGACGCTCGACCTTGCCTTCACCGGCGAGCCGTTCGTGGAGCTCTCGCGCGCGGACTCCGGCGCAACTTGCACGCCGCAAGTTCGCTTCTCCGTCTACGTGAACCTCTGGAGCGAGCGCGACACCGTCGTCGGGAGCTTCACGGCGCAGGGCACCTGGACGGAATCGCCCAGGTCGGTGCGCCTCGAAATGAACGCGCCGCTCTCCTCTCTGCAAAACGGGTTGGCGAGCGCGAGCGGTCTTCGAGGTGACGACCGGTTCCGGTTCTCCTTCGACCTGCTCACTCTTCACGGAACGGCCACTCTCATGGTCGGAAGTACCGCTCCACCGTTCTTTGACTGGTCCCCGTTCTGTCCGGGCGGTCACGCGCTGCCCGGTGATCCTGCGCTGGTCGATCCGCGGGCCACGAACTGCGGAGCGATCTCGAATTTCGCCTCGGCGGGCGCGGACGTGGTGGCGATGACGAAGCGCGTTCTCGACTGTGCGAAGAGCGATTTCACCACCGGCGTGCCCGCGTCGATTTCATTCGGCGCATGGGGTGGAAACGGCGCTGCCGGAACCATGTACGCGTCGCTGGGCGTCGCGCTCGCGGCAGGCCGTGCTCCATACGCCGAGATCTACCGTTCGGCGGCGAACCCGAGCCTGCCGACGCTGGTCGATCCTCCCGGCCAGCTCCGCCGCTGTGAGGCGATCACCGTCGACAGCGCGTGCACGCCGGGTGACGACAGTGGCGGGCCCTGCCTCACCTGCGTCTCGCCAGGACCGTGGATTCCAATGTGCGCTCCGGCGGCTCAGTTTTGAGCGCTGCCGTCGCGTAGAGGGGGCCGCGCGCCGTCCTTCGCCGCGTCCGTCGCGTCCGGCAGCGGCGGCTTCCGTCCAATGACGAGGGCGTTGTGCACGATGCTGAGGTCGTCGTGCTGGACGATGGTGGTCGTCAAGCCGTGCGACGTGAGGACGGCCGCGATGTCTGCGGCGGAGCGAAACGACGGACCGTCGGTGGTCCCGCGCTTCTTCACCGCGTTGCGCTCGAGTCGCTCGGTGAGGCCGCTCCGGAGCGACGCACCCGAGTCCACCTCGCGCACGACGACGCGGCCGCCGTCGGCGATTGCTCCGGCGGCGCGCGCGAGCGCGGCGTCCTGCACGGCCAGCGGCAGGTAGTGCAGTGAATCGACGAACAGCACGGTGTCCGCGACGGGGAACGGGACCGCGCCGATGTCCGCCTGCTCGATGCTCGCGTCGGGGCCCGCCGCCGTGCGGCCGACCGCGACGCGCTCCGCGTCTGCGTCGTAGCCGACGAGCGACGTCGCGCGTCCGAGCTCGAGCAGGCACAGCCCGAGCTGGAGGTACCCACAGCCGGCGTCCACGACGCGTCCGAAATTTCCGTCGAGCGAGACGATCGCCGCGAGCGACGGATCGGTGCGCATCTTGATCCCGACGTAGGAGCGCGCGCTGCGCGGCGTGGCGGCGTAGCGCGCCAGCGTGCGCCGTCGCGCCTCGGCGAAGTCACGGTGGCGCGCGTCGCGAAGACGATGCGCGACGAGCCACGTCGCGACCGCGCCGACGGTGGCGAGTGTCACTGCCGAGGTCAGTGCGCCCACGGCGATCTGCGCGCTCGCGGCCGCAAAACCGATGCGCTTCACCTCCGCGAAGCGCATCGCGACGTCCTTGCCGGTCAGGAGGCGCGACCCGAGCTCGAGCTCGAACCACAGGAACAGCGGGAGCGTGAAGGGATTGTTGACGTGAGTGACGAGGTACGCGAATGCCGAGTCGAGCCGGAGCGGCACGCACACGAGAAGGACGAGGAAGAGCTGCGCGCCATAGAACGGGAGGCACGCGACGAAGAGCCCGACGCCGACCGACGCCGCGGCGCGCCCCGGCGAGAGCGAGCCTCCACGGAGGCGGATCCACGCGCGACGGAGCCGCTCCTTGAGCGAGGGGCTCGCGCCGGAAGGTGCGTCCGTCACCCCACTACGGGCGGCCGCGAGGTGCGACCCGGTGACCGCGCGATGCGCAGGTACATCTGTGCCGCCTTGTTCACCGGATCGAGCTCGAGGACCTGGTCGAGCTCCTCGATGGCCTTGTCGTTGTCGCCGGAGCTCAGGTGGAGCACGCCGAGCAGGATGCGCGCTTGCAGGAAGCGCGGGTTCGCGGTGCGCGCCGATTCGAACTGGTCGCGGGCGCGCTTCATGTCGCCGGCGTCTCTGTAGAGCACGCCGAGCTGGGTGCGCAGATCGGCGAACGCCGGGCAGAGAGCAACGGCCTTCTCGAGCTCACCGGTCGCCTCGGCGATCATGCCCATGTCCTGATAGGCCCGGCTGAGCTCCGCGTGCATGTTGGCGATCTTGCCCTTCGCGAACGGATCGAGCTCGCGCCCGCCGCCGCCCCGGTGCCGGATGCCGGAATAGATCTGACGAGCCCGGTCGTACTCGCCGAGGTCGTTCAGCGTCACCATCAGGTTGAGCTGGGCCTCGGTGTAGTTCGGGTTCAGCGAGACGGCCTTCTCGAAGAACTGGCGCGCCTGGGCCAGCTCTCCGCGCCCGTGCGCCATGACGCCGAGCATGTCGAAGACGTCCGCGAACCTATCCGTGTGCTCGACGACCTGCTTGAGCAAGTGCGCTGCCTGGTCGTACTCGGCTTTCGAGTAATGCTCGCGACCGAGCAGAAGGAGCTGCCGGATATGCTCGTCCATCACCCCACAGTGTCTTTGAATTGCGCCCCATCGCCAAGCACGACGATGTGAGGCGCGCATCATGCTGGCATGCGGGCTCGCTGACTTGCCAGCCTGGGCGCTTGCCGCGCGGGGGCGAGGCTGCTACCGGTCCCCCCGTGGCGTCTTCACGTGATGTGAGGAGCCCCCGGCACGTCGGGCGGGTCGTCGACCCCCTCGTCCGTGACGACGGCGTCGACGAGCCGGAAATCGACGTCGACCCGTCCGTTGCGAACGACGACGATGTCGGCGGCTTTCCGGTGCCGCGGCGCGTTAGCGGCGCGGAACCCGAGCCCGAAGAGCCCGATCAGGGTCCTCTCCGGGTAGGGGCCCCGTCCGATCCGGCCCATCACCCGATCCGCGAGCGGCTCCTCGCGAAGGCCGCCGCTGCCCGGCAGAAGGCCGAACCTGAGCAGGCACCCAGTGCCGCCAGCGACGACCTGCTCGGGTCTTTCACGGACGAGCTCGACCGGATCTCGTCTCGCAAGGGCGTCCGGCGTTCCATGGGTCTCGGGGATCGTCGTGAGCTCCCGCCGAACGTCATCGCTCTTTTCGGGACGCTCCTCGGGCTCGCGCTCATCGCTGCGCTCTTCGCGGTCCTGATCCATCTCGACCCGCGTGACGGCACGCCGCTCGTCGCAACGCAGCCGACGCTGCCGTCACCGACGGCTGCGCCTTCGCCCAGCGCCGCACCCGAGCCGAGCGAGCCGCTCGCGAAGAAACCGGATCGCAAGCGCGTCCCCGGTCCGTGGCGCATTGCGGACTCGTCGGATCCGAAGCTGAAGAAGGTCGAGGGCAGCATCGGGCACGAGTCGTTCCTGAAGGCGCTCGACGAGGCCGGCGTGCCGGTGTCGCAGACGTTCCGCGTGCTCAAGGTGATGAAGGAGCTCCGCGACGTCGACCACTGTAACCCGCGCGATCAGTTCGCCGCGCTCGTCGATCGCGCGTCGAACCGCGTCGTCGCGTTCGAGTACATGGCGAGCAAGGAAGAGGTGTACCAGGCCCGCGAGGGCGACAACGGTCTCCTCAAGAGCTCGAAGCTCGACCTCCACGTCGAACGGGCGCGTGTGCAGGGTGCGATAAGGTTCGACCGAGAGACGTTCGCCGCGTCCGTCGAGGCAGCGGGCTTCGAGCCGAGCCTGTCGTCGGTGATCGACGAGGCGCTCGCGGGCCACTCCACCGTCGCGGATTTTCGGCGTGGGGATCGCGTCCGCGTCGTCGCGCAAGAAGTGACGGTGCTCGGCGAGTTCGAGCGCTACGCGGGCATCGAGGCGATCGAGGTGCAGTCGTCGCGCGACGCAAAGCCGCTCCGCGTCTATTACTACCGGGGCTCGAAGTCCCATGGGTACTACGACGCGGAGGGCCGCTCGGTGCGCGAGGGCGGCTGGCGCAAGCCGATCAAGGGCGCGCGCATCACGTCGCCGTTCAACCCGAAGCGCATGCACCCGATCCTTCATCGGATCATGCCGCACCAGGGCACCGACTTCGGTGCGCCGATGGGGACGCCGATCGGCGCAGCCGGCGCCGGCACCGTGAGCTTCATGGGGCCGAGGAGCGCGGAGGGTAACTTCGTCCAGGTCGATCACGGCGGCGGCATCCAGACCGGATACGCGCACATGTCGCGGTTCGAGCCCGGGCTCAAGGTCGGCGATCGCGTCGTGCCTCTGCAGATCCTCGGTTACGTCGGCTCGACGGGCCGCTCGACCGGGCCGCATCTGCATCTCAGCGTGAAGAAGAACGGGGTCTTCGTCGACTCCGAGACGCTGCACCTCGACTCGCTGCAGATTCTCCCGGTCGACGAGCGCATGGAGTTCGTCGGCACGCGCACGAAGCTCGACGCGCTCCTCGACGCGATAAAGCTCCCGCCTGCGCTGAACGACAAGGCGCCGGAACCTGCCGCGTCACAGGAAGCGCCGAGTGACGACGATCTCGGCGGCGACACGGTACCGAGCGCGGCGCCCGCCGGTGCGACGCCTTCACCTGCCGTCCCGCCGACGACGCCCGCCGGTGCGTTGGCGCCAGCCGCGACGCCGTCCCCCGCCGTCCCGCCGACGACCACGCCGGGAAAGGCGCCCTCAATCTATGTCTCGGATCAGGATCTCCTGAAGTCCCAGCCGTCGACCGACGATGGCGAAGTCGAGCGCTGAGGCGCGCGCATGCGAGCGACGTCTACGCCGTCGATTCGGATTGGCGTGGGGCGGGGGCTTCGTCGAGGGCTTTGCGTGCGACCTGGACGCTGAACGCGAAGCGGCTGCCTCGCGGCTCGGCCGCTTCCACCCAGGCGTCACCGCCGTGCGCGAGCGCGATGTGCTTCACGAGCGCCAGCCCGATGCCGCTGCCGCGCACTTGCTTCGTGCTCCTGCCGCGCACGAAGCGTTCGAAGATGCGCTTGCGGTCGTCGGGCGCGATGCCTGCGCCGTGGTCGGTCACGCTGACCTCGAGGGTCTTCCCCTTGCGTCGCACGCGCACGAGGACGCCGCCCGCGTCTTTTGCGTACTTGAGGGCGTTGTCGACGAGGTTGATGACCGCGATCTCGATGGCCCGCTCGTCGGCCCGCACCATGGGTAGACCCGGCTCGATCTCGAGACGGAGCTCGACGTTCTCGCGATCGGCGCGGATGCGACACGCTTCCACCGCGCGCGTCACGACGTCGCCGAGTGCGCAGTCGGAGAAGTCGTAGCCACTCTTGCCGCGCTCGACCTTGGCGAAGTCGAGGACGTTCTCGATGAGCGCGCTGAGCCGCTCGCTCTCGCTCAGGATGATCTGGAGGTACTGGACGCGCTTCTCGTTGTTCTCGACCCTGCCGCTCTGGAGGAGCTCGGCGAACATGCGCACGAGGGAGAGCGGCGTCTTGAGCTCGTGGGAGACGTTCGCGACGAAGTCGCTCTTCAACGCGCTGAGCTTCCGCTCGCGCCACGCGGCGAGGAGCACGACGACCATTCCCGCCACGACGACCAGGCCCGAGAGCCCGACGAGCACCATCTCGAGCACGCGCCGGCGCGCGGCGCTCGCTGCGAGCTCTTCTGCCGACAGGAGCGACACGTTGAGACGCCACTTGTAGAGCGTCGTCTGGAACGGGCGCCCGACGGTGAACTCGCCGCCGCTCACCGGCGGCCCGAAGATGATGCCGCCCTTCTCGTCGACGACGTTCATGCGGCTCTGCGGATCTTTCACCTGATAGAGCGCGGGGAGGACGTCGTGGACGATGCGCGGCACGTCGTGCCACGCGATGACGAGGTAATGTCGATCGGCGTGGGTCCGCTGCCAGTAGCTGATGAGATAGCTCTGCCCGAAATAGCTCCGGTGCAGATGGCGTAGCTGCTCGTCGCTCGGGGGACCGATCTCGAGATCGCGGTAGATCCTGTTCACGAGCAGACGCCGGAACGCCTCGTCCTCGGCACCGGGACGCCTGGATGCGAACCCCGATACTTCGTGGAAGGGCGACGAGACGTCGAGGACGAGGACGGCGCGCACCGTCGGCGTCTGGCGTGCGGCTACCGGCAGCCAGGAGCGCCCGAGATTGCTCAGGCTCCCGAGATCCGTCTCGGACGCGACCACGGTGTCCTGATCGACGATCAGCTGGTCGAGACGCGCCGCTTTCTCGTTGGCGAGCGAGAGCGTCGCTTCGACGACGGACTGCTGCCGGAGACGCTCTTGCTGGAAGCTCGTGCGGAAGGTCACACCCGTGAGCACGAGCACCCCGACGGCGATCGCCGGCAGGAGCAAAAACGTGAAGATATGTTCCTGTCGGGTGCGATCCGCCATGTGGAGGCCCGCCGCGCCACGGCAGGCCGCTCTTCGAGGCGTATCACGTCTTCGGGAGGACGGCGTCTTCGTCGATGACGATGGGACGGCTCGCCACGAATTCCGCGAACTGCCCGCAGATGTAGTCGAGCGCGTTCACGTCGCTCTCCTGGTACGAGGCGCCGCCCGCGGGGTTCGCGAGCTCGATGACGCCGAGGTACCGACCACCCTGCTTCACCGCGCCACAGAGCGCGCTCTTCACCGGGACGCCGAGGCGCTGCCAGCGATCGCTCTGGAAGCTCAGATCTTCGGTCGCGTCGGCGACGGCGAGCGCCCTCGGTCGCCGGAAGACGCTGCGGAAGAGCCGGTAGGTGTCCGGCGTGCGGTAAAGGAGCACGTTTCGCGCGTGGGGGCCCGCGGCGCGCACGACGACGAACTGCCGCGTGTTGATGTCGAACACATGGACGATCACGCCCTCGCTCGGCATCACGCGCTGCATGACGTTCATGACGTAATCGGCGCCGGAGACGATGTCCGGAGCGAAATGCAAACTATGCATCTCTTCGAACAGCTCGCTGATCACGTCCTCGGAAGAGCGACGCTTGCGCGCCGCGGCGTTCGGGCTACTGCCCGGCCTGGACGGCGTCTTCGTGCTCTTCGGTTCGGCGTGGCGCGCGGGCACGCTCACCGGCGCCGGATCGAACGACGACACCGGCAGCGCCGACTCGGGCGGCATCGACGCCTGCACCGACGGCGCTACGGAGACGGCGGGCGCGTGCACTTCGAGAGAGGGGAACGCCGGCGCGGGGACGGCTTCGACGACGGGCACGTGAGTAGGTACCGCGACGGCCGGCGGAGCAGGCGCGACCGCGACGGCCGGGACGGGAGCGACGATTTCCGTCTTTTCCGTGATGACGGCGGGCGCGACGGGTGAAACCGACGTCGCAGATCGTTCGCGCACCGAGGGCGCCGGGGACGACAGCACGGCTTGCGGCGCGGGAAAGTTCGGAACCGTCGAGATGCGGGGTGCAGCGATCGCCGAGGGCGTCGGTTCGGCCCGCGTGGGGACCGGCGCGGCCACTTCGACGGGCCGCGCGGCCCCAGCGGGCGCGACGGCCGCAGGCCGCGGAAGGATGCTCGCCGACGAGGCCGGCGCGAGGGACGGCGCCGCGGCCCCGCGGATCTGCACGACGGGATCGCCGCGCCAGTCCTTCCACGCGAGGACGGCGAGGGGCGGACGCGACGGACGCCCTTCGAAGTGATGGTCGAACAGCGCTATCTGGACGAACTTCTGCGAGGTGCGATGTCGGATCGCGTCGCGCACCTGTTCCCACGCCGCACGCGCATGCCGCTCGAGGTCGTGCGGCTCGGCGCCCGCGGCGAGCGCGAACGAGTACTCGCGATACGTGATCGGCACCGCTTCCGTCGGCTCTTCTTTGCGCATCGCGACCAGCTCGAGTCCGGGCACCTGCGGCGCCGTCTCCGCGGCGGGACCGGTCATCGGATCGAGCTCGGTGAGCTCGGTCGTGGGCGTCAGCACGGGCTGCTCCGTCGCCTGGGGGGACGGCGTGGCGCTCGGGGTGATACGCGGAACGACCAGGGGCAGAGCCTTTGCAGCGGACGGTTCCGGCACGGACGTTTCGGGCGCTGCGCTGGGTTTTTTCACCGTGACTTTGGGCGGTCGAGTGGAGCGGCGCGGGTTTGGTACGGCCGGCGACGTCGGGATATTGCTACCCGTAGTTCGCCGCGGGATTTCGTACAGAGGTCCAGACGAAATTGCGTCGGGCTTCGGCGTCAGCGATGCGCGAGGTTCGGAGCCCGGCTTCGAACCGGGCGGTCGGCTGTATCCGGGCGGCTTGGGCAGATCGAATCGCGGCGGAGTCTCACTTCGCAGCGGAGCTATCGGGGGCGCCGCGATGGACGTTGCTGCTACCGGCGCCGCGATGGACGTCGCTGCTACCGGCGCCCCCACCGCTGGAGGCTTGCTCGCGCCGTTGGTCGGCGTGCCTCCCGTCAGCGGCGCGTCGACGGGCGCCTTGCTGATCGTGTAACGCAGGCGCGCGGTCGGATCGGTGGCGCGGTACCCCGACTCGAGGAGCTCTATCGCGAACCGCGAGAGCGCCCCGCGGTCGCCACGGAGCTTCCTCGCCTGCTGCAGCGCTTGCTGCCACTGCAGGGCCTCGACGCAGTACCGCTCCTTCTGGGTGTCTGCATCGACTCGCGACACCTCGACGAACCATCTCGTCGTCATGAACTACGGCGTTGCTCGCGTGAATCGAGCTGTCGCCCGTTTGTAAAGGGGGGCATGGCCTTGGGCGTGTGGCGTGAGGGCTAAGTAGAGCGCCTCCAAACCGCCCCGGCAAGAACGATCGCTTTCGCTTTCCAGCTCCGGCGGTGAGGTGGGTGCTTGCGCCCGAACGCCCCTTGTTGGATCCGTTAGCCCGTCGAATGCTGGAAGGCTTGCGGTCCGAAGACCCCGACCGTCGCCGACGGGACCCTCGCGCGTGGCTACGGAGCCTCGCGTACGCCTGTTTCGCGGGCTTGCTCGTTCTTTTCGCCGCAAGGCTGTTCTACTCGTCGCTCAAGCTTCAGCTTTTCTACTCGTCGGTGCGCGGCGATCCGCTCTTCTTGCCTGCGGAATGGTCCGCGCCGCTCGACGACGTTTTCATTCATTTCGATTTTGCAAGATCGGCCGCGCGTGGTCACCCGTTCGAGTGGTCCGCTGGAAACGGATATTCCAGCGGCGGAACGAGCCTGCTTTATCCGCTGGTACTGGCGCCGGGACTATGGCTCGGATTTCGCGGCGCCGGCCTGATGCACTTCGCGGCGATCGTCGCGTGCACCTCGGTCTTCGCGACGCTCCTGGTCAGCCAGCGCCTCTTCCGGTCACTGCCGTGGTGGACGGCGTTCCTCGCGCCGCCGATCTTTCTCGGCGTCGGCGCGCTCGACTGGTCGCTGTTCAGCGGCATGGAGGTCGCGTTCTTCCTCGCGATCTGGGCGTTCGCCTTCTTCGCATGGGACGAGCTCGTCACGGCCGACCTCGGCGATCGCTCCACGTGGCTCCGCGGCGCGATTCTCCTCGGCGTCGCGAACGCGTTCCTCGTCGCGACGCGCCCCGAGGCGATCGTCGTCGCGTTCGTCTTCGCCGCCTCCGCGGCGGTCGCGATCGCGCGAAAGCAGGGGATGCCGAGCGCGCGCACCGCGTTCGGTATCGCAATGAGTCTCGCCTGTGTCGTGCTCTTTGCGCAGGCCGTCGCGAACCGCGTGCTCACCGGCGACTGGTCCGCGGCCGGTGCCATCGTCAAGCTCGAGATGAACGACCCGCGTCTCTCGAAGCTCGAGGTCCTCGGCGCGTGGCTCTTCCACGTGCGCTACCAGATCGGGCGCGTCACCGGCTATCACCTCGGTGACGGTCTGCTCCTCGGTTCGCCGTTCTGGATCGTGCCGGCGCTGCCGCTGTTCTTCGCGAAGACACGCTCGCGCGCGCTGCTCCTCTGGGCGCAGGCCGTGCTGTGGGTGCTCATCGTCGCGCTGAACGGGCAGGTGCGCTGGCAGAACGAGCGCTACACGATGCCCGCGCTCGCCTGGATGCTGCTCGCCGCGGCGCTCGGCGTCGGCGCGGTCCTGTCGCACGCCTTCGCCGGCACGAAGCGCCCTCGCGTCTATCGGACGGCATCGTCGCTCGCCCTCGCCGCGCTCGTCGGGTTGCTCGCCGTGGGTCAGGTCCCGAAGATGCGCGACCAGCTCTGGTTCTTCGGGCGCGCGTCGCGGAACATCCAGGAGCAGCACACCAAGGTGGGCCGGCGGATCCGTCGCGAGATGCAGTCCGTCCGTCGCGTGCTCGTGGGCGACGCGGGCGCGATCCCGTACGCGAGCGACGTTCCTGCGCTCGACATCGTCGGCCTCGGCGGTTACCCGAAGCTCCCGTTCGCGCGCGCGAGCCGCTGGGGCGTCGCGGCCGCGATCGAGCTCATCCAGCGCATCCCGAACGCGGAGCGCCCGGATCTCATGGCGATCTACCCCGGATGGTGGGGCGACATGCCGGCGTGGTTCGGCACTCCGATCGACGGCGTGAGCGTGCGCGGCAACGTGATCTGCGGCGGCCTCACGAAGATGATCTACCGGGCGCACTGGGAGGCGCTCGACGCGGGTAACACGCCGTCGTCCCTGTCTCCCTCGACGGAGCGCGTCACCGACGACGCGGATCTAGGCGATCTACTGAGCGAAGCGTCGCACCATTACCGCATCGACGGCGCGCCGGGCTTCGTCGCGATGAAGCTTCTCTCGAGCTCGCACGGCGGCAAGAGCGCCGGGCTCTCCGCGCCGCACGGCGACGTTTCTGCAAAGTCGGATGGCGCCGCCAAATCGACCACCTCGGTGGCCATATGGGACGCCGGGCGCGTCGTCCCGCCGGGCTCGTCGGTGTCGCTCTCGGTGGGCGGCCTCACGAAGGGCCACGCCGTGCGCCTCGTCGTGCGGACCGCGCCGTCGCAGTCCGGCGAGCTCGCGGTGCGCGTCGGTGACGTCGATCTGCCGCCGGTTTCGCTGAGATCTGGGGACTCCTGGTACGAGGCGAGCGTCGGCGTGCCGGCGGAGCTCGTCCAGACCGACGTGCGCGTCGTGCTGACCGTCCTGAAGAACGAGATGGTGCTTTACCATCTCTGGGCGGTCGAAGAGAGGTGACGGTGTCCACGCCGCTCGGCGATTTCGGTGCTCCGCCGGACGCCATGGCGTGGAGTGCACTGTCGCTCGCGGCTCTTCTGCTCGTCGCGAATCATCCGGCGCTCGCCCGACGCACGGCGCGGATCCCCGAGCGCGCGCTCGTCGCGGCGCTCGCGGTCTTCGCCGCGGTCGTCTCGTTCGCGTACGTCGCGGTTTACCTCCGCGGTGGCCCGCGCATCATCGACGCGACGACCTACTGGCTGCAGGCGCGCGCTCTCTCCGAAGGCCACGTCGCGTTCGACGTCCCGTCGCCGACAGCGTCATTTCGCGGCCGCTTTCTCCTCGCGACGGCAGACGGCCATGCGCTCGCGGGGATCTTTCCGCCGGGTTATCCGGCGCTCCTCGCACTCGGCTTCCTCTCCGGCGTGCCGCTCCTCGTGGGACCGGTGCTCGCGGCGCTCCTCGTCGTCGCGACGTACCTCGTCGCGATGCGGCTCTTCGCCGACGCGAAGCTCGCGCTCCTCGCCGCGGCGCTCTCGGCGACCTCGGGCGTGCTCCGGTACCACACGGCGGACACCATGTCGCACGGGCTCTCGGCGCTGCTCTTCGCGCTCGCGGTACTCTTCGCCATGAACGGCACGGCGCGCGCGCTCGTCGTCGCGGGGCTCTTCGCCGGTTGGCTCGTCGCGACGCGTCCTGTGACCGGCGTGGTCGCGCTCGCCGTGTGCGCGTCACTGGTCGTCCGTACGCCGCGTGCCCTCGCGCTCCTCGCCGCCGGCGCGCTCGGCCCGCTCGTCCTCTTCGTCGTCGAGCAGCGCGTCGCGACCGGCGCGTGGCTCACGTCGTCCCAGGCCGCTTACTACGCGAGCGCCGATGTTCCGTCGGGTTGCTTCCGGTACGGCTTCGGTGACGGCATCGGGTGCACCTTCGAGCACGGTGACTTCGTGCGCGCGCGGCTCGCGCACGGCTACGGCGCTCTCGCCGCCGTCGGAACGACGCTCCGTCGCCTCAAGATGCACCTTGCCGACGCGGCCAACGTCGAGCTCTTTGCGCCCCTCGTCGTCTATGGCCTCGTGCTCGCTCGCACCGAGCGCCGCGCACGCGTGCCGGCGCTGTCGATCCTCGGCGTGATGCTCGCGTACGCGCCCTTTTACTTCGACGGCAATTACCCGGGCGGTGGCGCCCGCTTCTACGCCGACGTCCTTCCGTTCGAGCACGTGCTCCTCGCGCTCGCGCTCACACGCTTGCAGCTCGCACACCTCGCGCTCCCCGTCGCGCTCACCGGATTTTCACTCCACACCGTGTACGACCATCTGAGGCTCGCCGATCGCGAAGGAGGTCGCCCGATGTTCGAACCCGACGTCGTGAAGAGAGCCGGCGTCACGCACGGCCTGCTCTTCGTCGACACCGATCACGGGTTCGACCTGGGCTTCGACCCTGCGGCGCGAGACGCACAGGACGGTCTCGTCGTCGCCCGTCGCCGTCACGACGCGCACGACGCGGCGTTGTGGCGGCACCTCGGTGAGCCGCCCGCATACGAGTACGTGCTCTCTCTCGCTCCACACGCGCCCGCGCCGGAGCTCGTCCCGGTGACCTTCGCTCCACGCGCCGGAATCGACTCCGTCACGCGACGCTTCGAAGCCGAAGCAGAATGGCCGGCGCTGGTCGTCGAAGGGGGCGGCGCGATCCCGAGCTTTCCGCCCTGCGCATCCGGCCATCGCGCGCTCTCTCTCGTGCCCGCACCTGGACGAACCCTGCGCGTCCGCCTCGAGATTCCAGTGGTCAGGGCCGGAAAGTACCGGATCGAAGCGGGCTGGGTAACGCCTGCGGCCGGCCCGGGGAGCGTCATGGTCACTTCTACGGGCATGTCGTGGAAAGTCGCCTCCGAGGTGAGCGCCGGCCGGTGCGGAGCCACTGCCGGACCGCCTTTCGAGCTGAACCAACCAGCTGTATTGATTGATATTAGTGCCAGTGCGCCGGCCACCCTCGACTACCTCGAGCTGGTGCCCAGTGACCCCACATCTCCCACCGGGGGCGGCGCGCCATAGCCGAAATTACCTTGACGATCATGAGGTTACGGAAAGACAATTAATACTTGCGGAGGTCCTCCATGACCAAGAGCGAGATGATCGATGCGATCGCAGCGCGCGCGGAGCTGACGAAGGCTCGCGCCGAGATGGTCGTCAACTGTGTCTTCGACACGATGACCGAAGCGCTGCAACGGGGTGAGGGCATCGAGATCCGCGGGTTTGGCAGCTTCACCGTGCGCCCGTACAAACCGTACGATGGGCGCAATCCGAGGACTGGGCAGCCGGTGCCAGTGCCCGCAAAGCGCTTGCCGTTCTTCAAGGTCGGCAAGGAACTGAAAGAGCTCGTGAACGGCAGCCGCCACATCGCAATGGCGGAAGACGACGGCGACGACGACGACGACGACGATACCGACGACGAATAGGCCGATGATGCGATGGGCGCGCGCGCAGCTAGCCTGCGCGGTCACCATCGCGAGCGTCGCCTGCGCGCCTGCACGTGCGCCCGATCGTGCGAACGCCGTTGCGCCGCTGCCTCCGGCCGAGCTCACGAGCTACGTCCCGGCTGCCGGCCTCAGGTGGCTCGCCGTCGCACGCCTCGCGGAGCTGTCGCACGCGCCCGAGATGAAGAAATCACTCGAGCTTCTGTTCCCGGCAACGAGGCTCGACGCGTTCGCGAAGTCCACCGGTCTCGATCTGCGGACGTCGCCGCTCGCCGCCGCGGCGGGGTTCGATCTGGCGACATTGTTTCTGGCCGAAACGCCGTGGGAAAACGCGCTGATCGAGCGACAGTTCACGGAGCGACTCACCCTCGCGCCGACGGTGTCCGTGAGCGCACGCGGTGTCCGGAGAATCGCAGGCACCGTCGGGCTGAACCCCGAAACGTTGCTCCGCGCCGACCGGCGCTTCGTCGCGGTCGCCATCGGCGATCCCACGCCGGCGCGCGTCGCCGAGCTCTACGCCGAGCAGAGGCTGCCTCGCTCGCCGCCCGCGTTGAAGGGCTCCGCGCTGTCGACGTTGCCGGCAACCCTCGCCGCCGCGCCGATTCGCTTCTACGCGCCGGGGCCGTTCGCCGGCGAGTGGGCGAGCGGCGCGCGCGGGCTCCTCGGTGTCACGGTCGCGCTGGGTGTCGGTGTGTATCCGGAGGGCGACGCACTCCGCGTCGTGGCCGTCCTGTCGGGTCGCTGGAACGGCACCGACGTCGATCAGCTCGAAGCGGCGTGGAACGACCTCGCGCAGAGCTCGATGGGACGACTTCTCGGCCTGGATCAGCCGCTGACACCTGCCGATGTGACCGTCACGAGCGATCAGCTGACCCTCGAAGTCCATCTTGCGCGCTTGCCGCTCGTGACCGGTCTCAGAGCAGCCGTCGCGGCCGACGTCTGGGAGTTCTTGAAAGCGCCAACCAGCGAGAAAAAAGCTCCGGCCGAGCTGCCTACTCCTCCCTAGCAATTGCTCTTTTGGCCTGGAGAATGCTATGAGGAGCCGTGCTGCGATGCGGCATGAAGCCTCACGAAGCCTCGAGGGGAATCAACAGGAAGCTTAAGGCGTTGAAACACGACATCACGTCCGTGCGGCCGCCGGATTCGGCGAGTGCCCCCGCTCAAAAGGGCAAACTCTCAGGAGATCCGATGGCCGTTCACGCCAAAGCGCCAAGCTTCAAAGCCGGTGAGATGGCCGTCCATCCCAAGCACGGCGTGGGCGAGATCACCGAGATCGAAGAGCGCGAGCTCGGCGGCAAGAAGGCCGCCTTCTACGTGCTCAAGATCGTCGACACCGGGCTCAAGGTCATGGTGCCGACCGACGCTGCGGACCGTGTGGGTCTCCGCGCGATCATGAAGAAGAAGGAAGCCCAGGCCATCTTCGACATCCTGAAGACGCCCGAGGTCGCCGTCGACGTGCAGCCGTGGAACCGTCGGTTCCGCGCCTACACCGAGATGCTGAAGAGCGGCCTTCCCTCCGAAATCGCCAAGGTTCTGCGGGACATGTACCGCCTCAAGTTCGACAAGGATCTCTCCTTCGGTGAGCGCCGCCTGCTCGACCAGGCGCGAAGCCTGCTCGTTCAGGAGCTGGCGCTGGCCAAGAAGGTGAAGCCCGACTCGATCGAGGGCGAAATTCAGCAGATTCTGTCGACCTGAGCCGGCGCCAGTAGCCGGCGCAAAAAGCCAGGACATCAGCCAGGACCCGAAAGGGCCATTACAGGTCGGCCCGCGCCGGCCGTTCTGGCCCGTAGGGAACATGGCGCCGCCTGTCGAACGTCCGCTTCTGGTTCTGGGCAGCTACGGTCGCGAAGATCGAGCACGCCTGACGTCCGCGGCGTCGCAGGCTGCCTTCGCGGCGGACTTCATCGACAACGCACGCGAGGCGAGCCGCTGGCTCGACTCACATGAGCCACACGCAGTCGTCGTCGACGACGGCGAGGTCGCCAAGGGTGTGTGTCTCGAAGCGCGTGCCCAGTCGAAGCACGCGCAGGTTCCGATGCTCTCGCTCAACAGCGGCATCGACGATCTGAGCTTCGCCGACGCGTTCAGCTGGGGCGGCGACGACGCCGTCGAGCGCAAGAACACGCATGCCCTGGTGTCGCGACTGCGCGCCCTTCCGGTGACGCTTCCGGGTCCGCCACGAAATGGACGCGGCGTCGCGCTCATCGTCGATTCGGATCGCGCGCGCCGCATCGTGCTCGGCCGTGTGCTCCGGAATGCGGGCTATTCGATCGAGTTTGCCGTCTCGGACGAGGACGCCGTGGCGCGCGCGAAGGACGCCTCGCCGAAGCTCGTCGTCGCGAGCTCCGACGTCGGATCTTCTCCCGCGGCGCTGCTCGCATCGGCGCGTGACGCCGGCGCGACCGCGACGTGGATCGTCACCTGTCCGCCGAAGGACATCGGCGCGGCGCGCGGCGCCGTCGAGGCGCTGGGTAACGCGACGGTCACCGACGGCTTCGCGCCGGCGGAGAACGTCGTATTCCTCGCGAACGAGCTCGAGCGCGGCGGCGCGAACGACAAGCGCGCCAGCCGGCGTCTGCTCTACGGCACCTCCGTCGCGTTTCGCGGCGCGGGCCGCGACATGGACGACTGCGGCTTCTCGTACAACGTCAGCATCGGCGGTCTCTACGTGCGCACGCTCTCGCCGCCCGAGGACGACATCGTCTGGGTCGAGCTCCGGCCACCGCGCTCCGAACGTCGCGTGCGCCTCGAGGGACGCGTCGTGTGGCGGCGCAAGTTCGGTCCGTCCGAGGGCGCCACCGTCCCGCCGGGGTTCGGTGTGGCGATCAGCGACGCGACGAAGCGAGATCTGGAAGCCTGGCGAGAGGGTTACGGTGCCTTCGCTCAGATGCTCGGGTACGGTCCCCTGTCACTTTCGCCACAGGGCTGAGCCCTTCGCGTCGACCGCTGCGGGCCCCGTTTCGAGCAAAGTGTAACGGCTAGTAAACAGGCCCGCGAAACGGCCTCCTCGCGCCGTCCCTCCTGGCGTGCGGATGGGACGGGTAAATACTAGTGTGCGGGCGGATGTCCCATTCGTCCGGAGACCCGCGCAAGGTCGTCATCGCCGCGCTGGGGAGCAATGCGCTCATCGCGCTCGCGAAGTTCGTCGCGGCGGCGCTCTCCGGTAGCGCAGCGATGCTGGCCGAGGCGACGCACTCGCTGGCGGACACGGCGAACCAGGCGCTGCTCCTCGTCGGGATGAAGCTGTCGTCACGGACGAACCCCGAGCGCTATCCACTGGGTCGCGCATCCGAGCGGTACTTCTGGGCGTTCGTCGTCTCGCTCCTCCTGTTTCTCATGGGCGGCCTCTTCGCGATCTACGAGGGCGTGCACAAGCTCCTGTCACCCTCCGAGAAGCCCACCAATCTGCTCATCTCGGCGGCGGTGCTGGTCGTCTCCCTCGGTCTCGAGGGTGCAAGCTTCTGGGTCGCGTCGAAGGAGTTCGCCCGCGGTCGCGAGGGGCGGTCGCTCCGCGCCGCGCTCTTCGACGGGCGCGATCCGACGATCCCCCTCGTCCTCCTCGAGGACACCGGGGCCGTCATCGGCCTCGGCGTCGCGCTCATCTCGATCCTCGTGACCTGGATCACGGGCAGCACGGTCGCCGACGCCGTCGGTTCGCTCGTCATCGGCGTCCTGCTCTGCACGGTCGGGCTGTCGCTCGCGTTCGAGACCCACGGCCTGCTCATCGGCGAAGGGGTCACTCGCGAGGTCAAGGAACGCGCTCTCGGTATCGTGCGCGCCACGCCGGGAGTCGAGGCGGTCACGCAGTTTCTCTCGCTTCACCTCGGGCCCGACACCATCCTCCTGGCCCTCAAGATCCGCTTTCGGCGCGGCGCGATCGTCGAGGAGGTCGAGCAGACCACGAACCTCATCGAGGAACGGATCCGCTCGGTCATGCCGGAGATGAAGAAGATCTTCGTCGAGGCCGACGGCGGCTACGACGGCGCGCTGGACCCAGCAATGACCACCGGGGTGGCCGAATGAAGATCTACACGAAGACCGGGGACGAAGGAACGACGGGTCTCTTCGGCGGCGGGCGGGTCCGCAAGGACGACGCGCGCGTCGAGGCGTACGGCACCGTCGACGAGCTGAACTCCATCGTCGGCCTGGCGCGAGCGGTGTCCCTGCCCGGAGACGTGGAAGCCGTCCTCGCCGGCGTGCAAGAGGACCTGTTCGTGATCGGCGCCGAGCTGGCGACGGTGGCCGGCAAGGAAGAGAAGCTCCCCATGGAGCTCCTTTCCGACGCGCGCGCCGCGTTGCTCGAAGGCGCGATCGACCGCATGGAAGAGACGCTGCCGCCGTTGAAGACGTTCGTGATGCCCGGCGGCTCTCCTGGCGGCGCTCACCTGCATCAAGCGCGCACCGTGTGCCGGCGAGCCGAGCGACGTGTGCTCGGCGCGTCGCGCGAGACGCCCATCCGCAAAGAGGTCCTCGTCTATCTCAATCGACTGAGCGACTACCTGTTCGTCGCTGCACGTCGAGCGAATCACGTCGCGAAGACTCCCGACGTCCCCTGGGCGCCGAGAAAACAGGGAGAGAAATAGAGAGGCAGCATGGCGATCCGCAAAATCGCACAGATGGGCGAACCCGTGCTCCGGAACGAGACGAGGGAGCTGGAGCTCGAGGAGCTCGCGAGCCCCGAGGTACAGCGTCTCATCGACGACATGATCGAGACGATGCACGACGCCGGCGGCGTCGGGATCGCCGCGCCCCAGGTGTACGAGCCCATCCGGCTCTGCGTCATGGAGCTCGGCAAGAACGCGCGCTACCCCGATCTTCCGGAGCTTCCCATCACCGTGCTGGTCAACCCGGTCGTCGAGTTTCTCGTCGACAATCCGGAGCAGCCTGCGCCGGAGGACACGGTCACGATGTACGAAGGGTGTCTGTCCGTTCAAGGCATCCGCGGCAAGGTGAAGCGGCCTCGCAAGGTGCGCGTCCTCGCCGTCGGCCGTCGCGGTGAGCCGATCGAGATGCTCCTCGAGGGGCCGCTCGCGTCGGTCGTCCAGCACGAGACGGACCACCTTCACGGCGTGCTCTTCATCGACCGCGCCGAGCCGAAGTCGCTGACCTTCCTGCGCGAGTACGACCGTCACGTCCCTCCGGCGGATCGCGTTCACGACGGTGGTGCCTGATGCCCGGTCTCCCTTCCCTCGGTAGCCTCATAGGCGGCAAGTACCGCATCGTTCGCCTCATCGGCGAAGGAGGGATGGGAGCGGTGTTCGAGGCGCGCCACGAGCACCTGGGTTCGCGTGTGGCGCTGAAGTTCCTCTTGCCGGATCTTGCCGAGCGAGAGGGCCTCGTCGCCAGGTTCCTGCAAGAGGCGCGGGTCTCGGCCGCGATCCGGAGTCCGTACGTCACCCAGGTGATGGACGTCGATCAGACGCCGGAGGGCGCTCCGTATCTCGTGATGGAGCTCCTCGAAGGGGAGTCGCTCGAGCAGCGGCTGTCCCGTGGCTCGCCGTTACCGCCGCACGACGCGCTCGAGATAGGCGTGCAGATCCTCTCCGCGCTCGAGGCCGCGCACTCTCATGGCGTCGTGCACCGCGATCTCAAGCCCGACAACGTCTGGCTGAGCCCGTCGCCGTCCGGCCCCCACGTGAAGCTCCTCGACTTCGGCATCGCGAAGATCAAGGTGTCGAGCGAGTACCGTCAGATGGCCACCCGCCCCGGGTCGATGATGGGGACGCCCGCGTACATGGCGCCCGAGCAAGCGATCAGCGCCGATCAGGTCGACGCGCGAGCAGATCTTTATTCCTTCGGCGTCATTCTCTACGAGATGCTCTCCGGCAAGCGCCCGGTGGACGCAGACGACCCGGCGACGATCCTCGAGAAGCTCGTGCGCGGAGAGATCCATCCGCTCGCGTCGAGGACGCAGGGCCTGCCACCCGCTCTCTGCGCGCTCGTCGATCGCCTGGTCGCGCCGAACCCCGACGAACGTCCCGCGAGCGCGTCCTATGTGCGCGGTGAGCTCGCTCGCTTCGTCCGCGTCACCGACTACACCGACGCGCAGCGACCGAGCATGGTGCCTCCGACGGTGCCACCCTTGGATCAGGGGGCGCCGCCGTTCGTCACCTCGGCGCAGGCCGCCGTTCGCACCAACACGGCGTACATGCCGCAGCGGCCGGACATGGTCGTCGCACCCACCGCAGTGGCCACGGCTCCGCCGCTGCTCGTTCCACCTCCGCGAAAGCGCGGCGCGACCGGCGCCGTACTCCTGACGCTGTTCGTCGCGCTGCTCGGTGGCGGTGGCGCGTGGGCGTACATGAATCAATCGATCTTCGATGATTCGGAGCCGCCGCCGTTGCCGCTACCGTTGCCGCTGCCCGCAGCGACCACGGCGGCGACCGTCGGGCAGAGCGAGCAACCGCTTCCGGAGCCCCAGCCGCCGGCGGCAGACTACCGTCCGCGGCCCGAACCCGCTCCCGCGGTGCGGCCGACGGCTCAGCCCGTCCAGCCGTCGCAACCCGCCACATCGCAGACGAACCCCGTCGTGGTGACATCGCCGACCGCGGCGCCAACCCTCTTGCCGCATCTCCCGTTGCCGACGTTCTCGCTGCCGAGCTCGCTGCCGATCCTGCTCCCCACGTCGTTGCCGCCATTTCTTCAGCAACTTCCCGGGTTCTCGCCGCCCGCCGGGCAACAGCCCGTGCAGCAGGCTCCCGCTCCCACCGCGCAGGCCCCTGCTCCCACCGCGACTCAGGCGCCGGTGCCGACCGCGAGCCCGACTCCGCAGTCCACCGCGGCCAGCGGAAAAACGCCACACGAGCCGCGTCCGCACGAGCCGCGCTGAAGCGTCTTCACGCTTTTTTCGAGCGCTCCACGTCAGGGAAAGGCGCTCGCGTGTGTCTGCATGGTCATCCTGTGAGTTTCGGTGGTGGGCCCATGCGAAGGCGCGTCGTTTTCGGTCCCTCGACTGGCGTTTAGCGCGAGCGTTCGCGCTCGAGACATGCTGATTTACGTCCCATGGCTCGGCGACCGTCCCCGGAATTCATGACCACGTTCGCCGAGTCGCTGCCGCGGGCGTATCGCGACAAGTACGACAACGACGTGATCGTCGCGCACGCGACCGTCGCCGTTCAACGCGGGGACGCTCTCGCTGCGGTCGGTCTGTTCGGTCGCGCCGGCAACGGGCTCTGCGTCGTCGCCAACGACCGTCCAGGGTTGCTTGCGCTCATCAGCGCGTCGCTCGTGGTCTGCCAGTTCGACGTTCACCACGCCGAGGTGTACACGCGTAACCTCGGCGGCAACCGTCGTGAGGCCGTCGATCTCTTCTTCGTGCGCAGGCTCGACGCTCCGTCGGGCACGTCGCTGGTGCAGACCGACGCAGAGCGCCTCGAGAAGGCCATCGTCTCCTTCGTCAGCGGCGAGAAGGACGCCCGAGTGGCCGTGGAGCGGCAGATCGCGGCGAACGCCGGCGCCGGCCCGAGCGGCCCGATGGACGCGACGGTGCGCTTCGTCGCCGACCCTTCCGGCGGTCTGGCGACGCTCGAGGTGGAGACGACGGACCGCTCCGGGCTGCTCTTCTCGCTCGCGAGCGCGCTCTTCGAGCAGAAGGTGCAGATCCTCGAATCGGAGGTGCGCACCGTAGACGCGCGCGTGTTCGATCGCTTCCGCCTCGTCGAGTTCGACGGAACCGCGATCTCCAGCGGACGCCGCCTCGAGATCCAGGTCGCGGTGCTCAACGCCATGGAGCCCGCGCGCCGCACCCATCCGCCGGCAAGCTGAACGGAGCAAGGGGCCGTCAGAGCTCTGGTGCCGCGAGAGTGAGAGAGCTAGAGCAGGGAGCTAGGGAGCGGGTCAGAGGGAAGGGGAAGGCTGCGAATACGATCAAAGATCTCGAGACAGAACGCACGCCGCCCCTCACGCCTACGCAGTCCCTCACGCTCACGCAGTCCCTCTCACTCGCTGTCCCTCACTCTCACGCTGCCCCTCACTCTCACGCTGCCCCTCTCGCTCTCCCTGGCTCGGCGCCTCCCTCAATCAGGTGCCGTGCCCTGTCCCCGCGATATCGCCCGTCAGCGGTCGTCGGGCGTCCACCAGGGAGTGCCGGGCGGTGGCGCGAGGGCGTGTGCGGTGCGCGGCGAGAGGTCGCCACGCAGCTCGGTGAGCCGCGCACGCGCGCTCGTCGGATCGGGCATCTTCGTCGCGACCTCGTCGGCTTCGGCATCGAGACGCGCGTGGACCAAGGCGTCGAGGTACGCGCCGGCGATCGCTGCGTCGTCGGGGCGCGCGAGGTACGCGGTGCGGAGCTTTCGCGCGGCGCGGAGATACGCGCCGAGCTCGAGGTACGCCGTGGCGCGCGCGAGTGTCGCGTCCGGTTCGCCGAGCGACGTCGCTTCCGTCCTTTGCTTCTCGACGTGGGAGAGCGTCGCGTCGAGGCCTTCGCTCGCACCGCGGACGGTCTCCGAGCCGTCGAGCGAGACGGCGCGCGCGAGCTCACGACGGGCGGCGGCGTAGTCACCGCCGCGGCCGAGCGCGAGGGCGAGGTTGTAGTGCGCCGCTGCGTCGAGGGAGAGCCCGCGATCGACGTGGGTCATCAATGGATGTACGAGGTCGTCCTTGCCGTGATCCAGGCCGAGTCGCGACGCGATGATCGCGGCAGATGCCGCGAGATGCTCGGAGGCGTTCGCGAGGTGAACCGTGAAGTGCTCGTCCCAGAGTGGCGGCGCGAGCAGCAGATCGGCGGAACGACGTGGAGGACCCCGCCGATCGACGGAGGGCGATACCCCGAGGAGCGAGCCTATCTCGCCGAGCAGCGCCTCGAGCGCCGCGACGTTGCCGTCGGCGAGGCGCGGGCCCTGCATCTCGAGGAGCCCGAGGTAATACCGCGACGGATTCGCGAGCAGCTTGTAACGGAGCGCCTCCGGCGAGAGCGCACGGCGGAGCAGCGCCGACGCCTCATCGAGATCTCCGCGCGAGCCGAGCAGCTGGCTCAGGCCGGCGAGCGCCTGCGGATTGTCGGGGTTCACCTCGAGCTCGTGACGCCACACCGTCTCGTTCGACACATAGTCGAGGCTTCGTACCCACGAGACGGCGCACGCGACGAGCGCGGCAGCGATGGTGACGAGCGGTGAGAGCGGGCGCGCGGCCCAGCGATCGAGGCTCGGCGCGGTGTGCCTTCCCGCCGCGAGCGCGACGAGGAAGAGCGGCAGATAGAGGAACCGATCCGCCGTCGTGCCCGGAAACCCCGTGTACGACACGTTGAGGATCGGGAGCGCGACGAGCGTCGCGACGCCGAGCATCACCGCGAGCGCGCGCTCGCGACGGAGGGCGCGCACGAGCCAGAATGCCCAGAGCACGGCCGCGACGGCCCCGAGCACGACCGACGGCGTGTAGAGCAGAGGCTCGCCGTTCACTACCGACAGCGGGCGAAAGTGAAAGGTCTGTGGCCAGGGGAAGAAGACGCGCTCCACGTAGTAGCCGAGCGACAGCGCGACGTACCCCGCGTGAAGCAGCGGCGGGAGCGTCATCGACTCGATCTCCCGCGGGCGGAGCGGCAGTGTCGCTCCACGGATCGCGACGTACGCGACGGCGGTGGCGAGCGTCACGAGCGTCGCTCCGAGGAGCCGTCGTCGCATGGCGCCCGCGTCGTCCGTCGTTGCGTCGCGCGCCGCGAGCGCCGTCTCGACGGCGAGGAGCAGCGGCCAACAGATGGCGACCTCCTTCGACAGGAGCGACAGGACGAAGAGCGCGGCTGCCGCGAGCCAGTGCCCCACGCGCCCGCGCGCGCGCGCCGCCGACACGGCGAGCTCGTGCGCGCCGAGGAGCAGCGCCACCATGAGCACGTCGGTTCGCCCCGACACCCAGATCACGTTCTCGGTGTGAGTCGGGTGGATGGCAAAGACGAGCGTCGCGAGGAGCGCGGCGAGCACCGAGCCCGTCCAACGCAACGCGACGCGGGCCGCGAGCGCACACGCCGCTGCGTGCAGCGCGATGTTCACGAGATGAAACGCCCAGGGTGCGCCGCCGCCGAGCTTCCAGTTCAGGATGTAGCTGACGCACACCGCGGGCCGATAAAAGCGCGTCGAGGATTCGGCCACGGTGCGCTCCGGCGTGTCCCAGAGATCGGTGACGAAGCAGCGGCCCGCGTAGGCGAGGTCGTGCGCGAACGGATTTCTGACGATGAGCGGCTCGTCGTCGAAGACGAACCCATCGGCGACACTGGGCAGGAAGGCGAGGAGCGCCGCGACGACGCCGATCAGCACGACGTGGCGCGGCCCGAGCCGCGCGAAGAGCGTCGCTCGCGCCTCGTTCATGCCTCGAGCAGGCGCGTGACCCAGTCGGCGAACGCTGGCCCCCCGAACACACCTCGCGCGACCCCGGAGAGCTGCGCGACGGCGACCTTCTGCACGTCGTCGAGGACGCCGAGCTCGTCGAGCACCTCGCGGAGCGAGCGCTGCCCTTCGCTCGCGACGAACGCCGCGACCTCGTCCTCGATCGTCTTGCCGACGAACGACGTCGTCACCGAGTGCCCGACGATGGCCGCGCTGGCCGCGAGGATGTCCTCCACCTTCGCGTGCTTCGCGTCCTCGTGTAGCTCTACGAGCTTTGCGCTCATCACGTGCTCGAACGCCTGCTCGGTGATCTGCGCGAGGATTTCCCTCCCCTCGCGGCTCTTCAGCCGGGCCTGGAGTGCCTCGCGCCAGATCTCGGCGGCGCCGTCGCTGAACTCGCGCGCCGCAGCTTGCACCCGCTTCTCGACCTCTGCGCCGAGGCTGCCCATCGCGGAAAGGCCGCGGTCGACGAGCTTCTCGGCGCGCTCCTGGACCGAGCGCGAGAGACGACCGGCGATGCCGCTTCCCGCGCCCCCGCTGCCGCTTCCCGCCCCCGTGACCGCCGACAGACCGGGGATCGGAAGCCGCTTCGCGAAGCTCGTGAAGAGGTTCGCCCAGACTGGCGCGAAGAGCTTTCGCAGCAGTGCCGGATCGACGATCTTTCGCGCCCACACCGCGCGCGGCACCGGGCCCTCCGCGAGGAGCTTCCGGATCCGGGCGCGTGCTTCGTCGGGGACGAGGCTACCGAGCGAGTCGGACGAGCCGGCGACCTGCGCGGTGTACCTGTCGAATCCCGGCTTCACGTGCCGCGCGAAGATCCGTCCGAGATTGTCGCGGGTCAGGGCGCGCACGACGATGTCGCGACCCGCCTCGAAATCGACGAAATCGGCGAGGGGGCGGGAGAGGGCGTGCTCGACCGCCATCGCGACGAGCTCCTCGCGAAAGGGGCTCTCCGCGCCGCTCAGCAACCCGACGATGCGCTCTCCGTTGATCTCCGCCATGACGTTCAGCCGGCTAGGAGAGCACGGATGCCCGCGTCCCGCGAGCCGCCGATCGGGCAGCGGAGAAAACGCACAAAACGCGAGCGGCGAGCGCCGTGAAGCACTCGCCGCCTGGAGACACGGGCCGAGATGGCCCGCTACGCGATTCTCAGATGACCCATTCCATCGTCTGGCCGAGGTCGAGGCCGGCCTGGTCCGGGTACACGACGCCGGCGAGGATGCACATCTCGTTCGTGTTGGCGGACTCGCCGAACGTGAGCGTCATGCCGGTGTTGTTGTTGTAGGTGCAGGCCCAGTTGATGGTCGTGCCCTTCTTCAGCTTCGGGTACGGGGCCGTGTAGTAGGTGGGGACCGGTTCGTTCCACTGGGTACCCTGATAGATCATCACGCCGTCGCTCGTCTTCGCGGTGAAGTTGACGGCGCGGCTGTGCATGTGGCTCACGGCGAGCAGCAGGTTCGTGTCGGCCGGCAGCGCGCCGGACGTGCGCGACTGGGTGCTCATGCCCGGCGGCACCGACAGGAAAGCGGTGTTCAGGAAGAGCGAGACGGCGATGTTCTTCAGAGAGCTGATCTCCGCCGTGTGGAAGGTGACCGTCACCTGCGCGGTCTTCGCGTCGGACGTCGTGTTGAGGAGGTGAACCAGGACTCGCAGGCCCTCGGTGCCGAGCAGCTTGCGACCGACGCCCGGGGGATAGACCGTGGCCTGCGACGGAGTCTGCGCCATGTGGAAGAGGTCGTGGAACTCGATGCCCGAGCAGTCGGCGACGGAGTTCGTGTCCTTGAACGACGGGTCGTGGAACACGAACATGTGATGTGACGAGATCATCTCCGAGTCCGTCTCGATCACCGCGATGTCCTTGCCGATCGGGTTCGTGAAGTTCTGGCACTTAACTTCCTCTGCGCCGGGCGCGAGAGGGATGGTGGCGGTCTGGATCGAGAACGAGTTGGGGTCGGTAGTCGCCGCACCACCGACGCCGCCTGCGCCCACCATCGCGCCGCCCGCGCCGATCGGGGCCACGCCGCCCGCGCCCGTCGGCTGGATGACCGCGGTTCCGCCTGCACCGGGCGGTGGAGTGACGCTCGGCGAGCCACCGGCGCCGGAGGGCGGAGGCGGCGGCGTGACGCCGGTACCGGTCGTCGTCGGCTGAGTTGCTGCGGTTCCCGCCTGACCGACCGGGGCCGCACCGGCGTAGCTCGTACCTGCACCGGACGCACCGGCCGTTCCGAGGCCCGTTGTGTCGCCCTGTCCGTCGCCGGCGGCGGAGCAGGCGCCGAGGAGTAGACCGAGCGTTCCGAGAGGTAGTGCAGCTCGAAGGTTCATGATTGAAATCGTTATCACACGCGTGCCAGTCACGTTTCGTTCGAGGCATGGCTTTGCGCGACGAACGAGTTACGGCAGGCGTCATCGAGCAACGGAAATTCCGCCGTCGCGACCATCGTACAGTCAGACGTCCAAACCGACTGAACGTCGCTCTAGTAGCCGAGTGACTTGATCTGTTCGGCCGACGCGCAGAGCGGTCCGTTCGAGGTCGCGCAGTTCGACTCCATCTGCTCGCGCGCGGTGCGCACGAGATCTTCCGCGTGCAGCAGATCGTCCTCGGTGCGCGCCTCGTGGATCGCCCGCACGGCGTCGCCGAGTGCCGATACGGCTCCGAGGAGCTTCGGATCCGATGCTGGCGTCGGTGTAGCCGGAGGTGCGAGCGCAGGTGCCACCGCGAGCGCGGACACCGGCTTCGGCGCGACGATGTTGGGAGCCGCCTGCGGGGTCTGCGCTGCCGGCCGTGCTTCGGTGGCACGACGGCCGTCGTCGAGTGTGCGGAGCACGCGCGTCAGCGTGTCGTCGACGTGCGCGCGCTCCACCGGTGTGAGCGCGAGGGGTTCGGCCGACGCAGCGACGCGCAGGCCGAACACCGCAGCAGGCTCGACGGGGGGCACCTCGAAAATCGCGAGAGTCAAGATCGCTATCGCGAAAACGACTCCGAAGAGCGGCACGACGTGTTCGGACAGAAAGACCTTCACGCCGTCGCCTCCGCCCCTTGCCCGCACCCTTCCACGATTGCAGCAGCATATCACGGCCGTTTCCCGCAAAAGGGGGCCACACGCAGCCGTCGTCACACTCTCTCTGTGGGGGTCACGCCTTGTGGCCCGCCCGGCCCGCTGCTAGCCCCGCCGGAACGCGAATGCTTCAAACGCTGCTCGACGTCGTCCTACACCTCGACACACACCTCGCCGCATGGTCGGCCTCGATGGGTGGCGCACTCTACGTGGTGCTCTTCCTGGTCGTGTTCTGCGAGACCGGCCTCGTCGTGACGCCGTTTCTGCCCGGTGATTCGCTGCTCTTTGCGATCGGGGCTCTGTGTGCGATCCCCGGCTCCGGCCTCGACATCGTTCCAGCCGTGCTGCTCCTCACGGTGGCCGCCATCCTCGGCGACACCGTGAACTACAAGGTCGGGCAGCTCATCGGAGAGCGCGCGTTTGCCGGTCAGTTCCGCTTCATCAGCCAGAAGCACCTGATCCGCACCAAGGAGTTCTTCGACCGCTACGGGCGTCGCGCCGTCGTGTTCGCTCGCTTTGCGCCGATCCTCCGGACTTTCGCGCCGTTCGTCGCAGGCGTCGGCAAGATGCCGTATGCGCGCTTCCTCGTCTCGAACGTCGGGGGCGGAATCGCGTGGGTCGCTCTGTTTTGTGGGGCGGGGTATCTTTTCGGAAACATACCTGCTGTCAAAAGCCGGTTTCACATCGTGATCATTGCGATCATCGTCGTGTCCTTGATCCCCGCCGTCGTCGAAGCCCTGCGCGCGCGTTCGAACCGGCCAACGGCTGCATAGGCTCCCCGCATGTCGAACACCGCCGGCGCACACGCTACTCCAGGCATCGCCGACGAACACAACGTCCACGCGGCGCCCCGTGGGAAGCAGCTCGCGCTGCTGTCTCTAGGGGCGCTCGGCGTCGTCTTCGGCGATATCGGGACGAGCCCGCTCTACTCCGTTCGCGAGTGCCTGCACGGCCAGCACGGCGTGGGCGTCTCGCCGGAGAGTGTGCTCGGTGTGCTGTCGCTCATCTTCTGGGCGCTCGCGCTGATCATCTCGGTCAAGTACGTCGGCTACGTTCTTCGCGCCGACAACCAGGGTGAGGGCGGGATCCTCGCGCTGATGGCGCTCGTCACGTCCGGGCCGAAGGTGAGCCCCGGCGTGATGCGCATGGCCGTCATGCTCGGGCTCTTCGGCGCGGCGCTCCTCTTCGGGGACGGCGTGATCACACCGGCCATCTCCGTCCTCAGCGCCGTGGAGGGGCTCGAGGTCGCGACGCCGAAGTTCAGTCCGTACGTCGTCCCGCTCTCCATCGTCATTCTCATCGGTCTCTTCCGTGTACAGAAGCGCGGCACCGGCGACGTCGGCGCCGTCTTCGGTCCGATCATGGTCGTCTGGTTCGCCGCGATCGGCGCCATCGGCTTCGGGCAGATCATCAAGAACCCCGGCGTGCTGGTCGCGCTCAGCCCCGCGCCGGGCCTCGTGTTCCTCGTCTCTCACGGGCACAAAGGGTTCCTGGTTCTGGGCTCCGTATTTCTCGCTGTCACCGGTGGGGAAGCGCTCTACGCCGACATGGGCCACTTCGGTGCACGGCCCATGCGCGTCAGCTGGTTCTGCGTCGCGCTTCCGGCGCTGCTCCTGAACTACTTCGGACAGGGCGCGCTGCTCCTCCGCAGACCCGAGACCATCGAGAACCCGTTCTTCCGCGCGGTGCCGGAGTGGGGTCTCTACCCGATGGTCGCGCTCTCCACGATCGCCACCGTGATCGCGTCACAGGCTCTCATCTCGGGCGCGTTCTCGCTGTCGCGACAGGCGCTGATGCTCGGCTATCTCCCGCGCGTCACCGTCGAGCACACGTCCGACAGCCACATCGGGCAGATCTACGTCCCGACCATCAACTGGCTCCTGATGCTCGCGACGCTCGCGCTGGTGTTCGGCTTCAAGTCGTCGAGCGCGCTTGCCGCAGCGTACGGCGTGGCCGTCACCCTCAACATGATGATCACCACCATCCTCGCCTACATCGTGGCGCGGAAGCGGTGGGGCTGGAGCATCCTCGCGGCGGGCAGCGTCTCCATCCTGTTCCTCGTGCCGGAGGCGACGTTCGCGAGCTCGAACCTCGCCAAGGTCGCGGACGGCGGCTGGTTCCCGCTCGCAGTGGGCGTGCTCCTCTTCACGGTGTTCACGACGTGGCGCAAGGGACGCGACCTCCTCAGCAAGCGCTTCCGCGAGCGCGTCGTACCGCTCGACGATTTCTTCGAGCTGATGCGCGTCGAGATCCCGGCACGCGTTCCCGGCACCGCCGTCTTCATGACGGGGACTTCGGACGGGACGCCGCCCGCGCTGCTTCACAATTTCCTCCACAACCGCGTCGTCCACGAACACGTCGTGCTCCTGACCATCGTCACCGAGAGCATCGCGCGCGTGTCCCCCGAGCAACGCGTCCGCGTCGAGGACATGGAGAACGGCTTCCGCCGTGCGATTGCGCGCTTCGGCTTCATGGAGACGCCGGACATCCCGACGCTGCTCGAGCGCCCCGAGCTCAAGGACTATTCGATCGACTACGTCACGTTCTTCCTCGGCAGGGAGACGGTCCTTCCGACGAAGCAGCCCGACATGGCCCTCTGGCGCGAGCGCCTCTTCGCGTTCCTCTCCCGCAACGCCCAGCCCGCCACGGCCTTCTTCGGCATCCCCCCCAGCCGCGTCGTCGAGATCGGCGCTCAGATCGAGCTCTGAGATCCGTCCGCCCGTCAGTGCCGTCGCACCCGCCAGTGCCGTCACGCCCGCGAGCTGCGCGAGCCCGCGAAGCGGCGGGGGAGCGGGTCGCGAAGCGAGCCCGCGGGGGTAAGACCCCCAACAAACCAATCCCACGCCGCCAACTCCGTCCGCCCGCCAGTGCCGTCGCACCCGCCTGTGCCGTCACGCCCGCGAGCAGAGCGAGCCCGCGAAGCGGCGGGGGAGCGGGTCGCGAAGCGAGCCCGCGGGGGTAAGACCCCCAACAAACCAATCCCACGCCGCCAACTCCGTCCGCCCGCCAGTGCCGTCGCACCCGCCAGTGCCGTCACGCCCGCGAGCGAAGCGAGCCCGCGAAGCGGCGGGGGAGCGGGTCGCGAAGCGAGCCCGCGGGGGTAAGACCCCCAACAAACCAATCCCACGCCGCCAACTCCGTCCGCCCGCCAACGCCGCCACGCCCGTCAGTGCCGTCGCGCCCGCGAGCTGCGCGAGCCCGCGAAGCGGCGGGGGAGCGGGTCGCGAAGCGAGCCCGCGGGGGTAAGACCCCCAACACAAACCAATCCCACGCCGCCAACGCCGCCACGCCCGTCAGTGCCGTCGCGCCCGCGAGCTGCGCGAGCCCGCGAAGCGGCGGGGGAGCGGGTCGCGAAGCGAGCCCGCGGGGGTTAAGACCCCCCTCACAAACTAAGAGCCCGCGAAGCGGCGGGGGAGCGGGTCGCGAAGCGAGCCCGCGGGGTAAGACCCCCCTCACAAACTAAGAGCCCGCGAAGCGGCGGGGGAGCGGGTCGCGAAGCGAGCCCGCGGGGGTAAGACCCCCAACACAAACCACGGGGCGGAACTTTCTCGGGGCAGGCGTGTCTGACTCTTCGAGCGCGACTGACCACGTGAACTTCGACTGACTCCGGATTCGGAGTGAATTCGCGACGGTGGAGCGCTCGCCCACACGCCCGAGGCCTTGCCGCGGGCCAGAGCCGAATCATGCCCGAGCGGAGCCGCGCGGGGTGCCGGCACCGCCACAGGCGGAGAAGAGACGCCCATGTCCCACACCGTCAACGAACCGATTCGCGATAGCCATGAACTGACCACCAACGTGGTCGAATCTGACGCCGTTCGGGTGCACGTCTTCTGGGAAGAAGCATGGCTCCAGGTGATCGAGCTGTCTCCGCCGCGCGCCTTCTTCGTCGGTGACGGCGCGGGCGAAGGAGAAGCGGTGGACTTCACCGTGCCCGGGCTGACCGAGCGGACGGCGCTCCTCACCGTCGACGGCGGTCGCGTCGTGGTCCACGCCCCCGCGGGCGCCGAGCTGTCGGTGCGCGACGAGCAGGTGGCGGAATTCGGCGACGTCCCGGCGCACGACGGCTCGAACCCGTTCACGACGAACCACTTCACGACCGCGACGAACCCGTTCTCCGACACCACGGTCGTGGCGCCGCCACCCTGGGCGAGCGACGGCGCGATCGAGGTGCGGCTCGGTGCGCTCCGCTTCGCGTTCAGCGTCGGCGAGCGGGAGGCGCGCTGCCCGCGCTCGTTCGACGCCGACGAAGGGGTGCGTCCCCTCGCGTTCTTCGCCGCCTCGTCGCTCTTCGTCGGGACGCTCGCCGGGCTCATGGCGTTCTTCACGCCGCCCCTCGGCCTCACCGACGACGAGGGCGCCGATCACGACCGCGTGTACCTGATGAGTCAGTACCTCGACGCTGCCGCCGAGCGCGAACGCGAGCCGGATCCGTCGACGGGCCACGACATGGGTCAGGCCGCAGACGCGCCGGCAGAGGCGGCGCGCGGCGAGGCGGGCAGAGTCGGACACACCGCGCCGGTTGCGCACTCGACGCGCGGCAGCGGCTCCGAACGCGGCGACATCACGCGGCCGGCGCTCTCGCGCGCCGAGGCGATCCAGCAGGCCCGCGACTTCGGCATGGTCGGGCTCCTCGCGACCGGCGTGGCAAAGGCGAACCTCGCGGCGTGGGACGATCCAGGTGTCGGCGCAGCGGCTGCGGAAGGCGGTCTCTTCGGCTCTGATCTGGAGGCGACCGGCACCGGCGGCCTCGCGCTGACCGGCATCGGAGAGGGCGGCGGCGGACCGAGTAATCAGATCGGGCTCGCGTCGATCGGGACGTGTCACGGCGAGGAGTGCAACGGCAAGGGCGGCTTCGGGCTCAGCGGGCACCATGGCGGTCCCGATCACGCGACGCGCGGACCGCGGCTTCGCATGGCCGGGACGTCCGTCTCGAGCGGCTCGCTGCCGGCCGACGTCATCCAGCGCGTGGTGCGGCAGAACTTCGGGCGTTTCCGGGGCTGTTACGAGGACGGGCTGCGCACGAACCCGAACCTCGAGGGGCGCGTGACGGCGCGCTTCGTGATCTCCCGCGACGGCTCGGTGGGCGCGGTGCAGTCCGGCGGCTCGGACTTGCCGGACGCGCGCGTCGTCTCCTGCGTGCTGCGTGCTTACTCGTCGATCACGTTCCCGTCGCCGAAGGACGGCATCGTGACCGTCACCTATCCGCTCGCGTTCTCGCCCTCGGCGTGACGGCCAACCGCGACGCCGACCTCGCACGCCGACGCACTCGTCGACGAGGGCTACCCCAGCAAAAGAAGCGACGGTCCAATCCGTTTCCGGAGTGGGCCGTCGTTTCGCGCACGGAGCGCGCGCTAGTGCATCGATTTAGTAGTTCCGCAACGACGGCACCGTCGTCCCCGAGGCATCAAGGATGCGGAACTACGCGAGCGAAGCGAGCCCGCGAAGGCGGCGGGGGGAGCAGTTCGCCGACGAGCGAAGCGAGCCCGCGAAGGCGGCGGGGGGAGCAGTTCGCCGACGAGCGAAGCGAGCCCGCGAAGGCGGCGGGGGGAGCAGTTCCCCGGCGAGCGAAGCGAGCCCGCGAAGGCGGCGGGGGGAGCAGTTCGCCGGCGAGCGAAGCGAGCCCGCGAAGGCGGCGGGGGGAGCAGTTCGCCAAAGGCGAAGCTGCGGGGGGCCAAGGCCCCCCGTTACTTGAAGGCGGGGGGCCAAGGCCCCCCGTTGTTAATCTCAGTTGCACGCGCCCGTCGGCTGGTTCGCCGGCGAGCTCAGGGGGTTCAGGCAGGGCGCGCACTCCTCGTTGTCCTTGTCGCAGGTGTCGGGCATCGACGAGAGGACGCTCCGCTCGTTCGCGGGGACGAGGTACGTCGGCACGCAAGCACCGTCGCCCACTGCGGACTTGCAGTGCTTGAAACAGGCGTTGATGTCGTTGGCCTTCGTCGCCGGCGCGCAGATGTCGCCCGTGGCGCAGAGGTCGGCGACGCCGGCATCGCCGGTGAACGCCATGTCGAGAGCGGCCTTCTGCACCGGATCGGTGACGAGGCCCGACGGCACGCAGATGCCGAGGTCCGTGCCGCCGGCCTTGAGCGCGCCGCAGGTCTTGAACTTCGCCGGCGCGGGATCGACGGGCTTGTCGCCGTCCTTCTGGCTGCACGCACCGGTGTCCGTTCCGTCGATGGGGTTGTAGCAAGGCGCACAGACGAAGTCGGCCGTCATGCACGTCTCCTGCGCGAGGTTCGACGCAGCGGCCATGCCGGCGACGAAGCACTTGGGCAAGCAACGACCCTCGAGCGCGAGGGTGCCACCGAGCTTCGCGGTACACTTCTCGTAGACGCCGAGTGTGCCGGCGTCGGCGATCGCGTCGGCGGTCGGCTCACACTTGAGGTCCGACGCGGCGTCGGTCGACGACGCGCAGGTGTCGTGGCCGTAGGCGACCTTGCGCAGCGGATCCGAGATGCTGCTCGTCTTCACGCAGGCGCCCGCGCTGAAGCCCTTCGAGGTCTTGCAGCACGAGTCGCCGGCCTTGCCGGTGCCGCCCGGATCGCGCGGGGGGATCTTGTCGCAGACGTAAACATCGGCCGCGCCCGCTGCGCCGCCCTTGCCGCCGGTGCTCGCGGTGCTGCCGCCGGTGGATGTCGAGCCACCCTTGCTGCCGCCGGTGCTCGTGGAGCTACCGCCGTTGCCCGTGGAGCTACCGCCGGCGGAGCTGCCACCGGTGCTGGTCGCGCCGCCGTCACTCGAGTCCGACGACTTGTCGCTCGAACAGCCGAGCATGCCGAGCGACAGGGCCGCTCCACCAACGAGGGGAAGAATGGAAAGAACGAGTTTGCGAGTCATGAAAAAGAACCTCCGTGCCTTGGTGAACCGGCGCGTTTCGCCGCGGACCCTAAGCGGGAGTAGCGTGACCCGGCAATCGCTTTCCGCTCGCCGAAAGTTGCTGGTCGACCGGGCCGAAAACGTCGTGAATTCGCGGACAACCGGCTGAACTTGGTAACGTGGCCGGAAGCGCAATTCATCCCGGATACTTGCCCCACACACCGGGTCTTTTTCCATCTTCGGTCGCCCGTGTTAAGAGCGGCGACTACCCCCCAAGAGGATCGTAATTGGCGCAGCGCAGTAGAGCCTTGAGAGTCGAGGTTCCGCGACCGGAGCAGGACAAGCCCGAGCTCGGCAGGGTCGGGGTGATCGCCGTCGCCGGCTTCGTGATCGGCGTCGCGTGGCCGTGGCTCGCCGGAGTGCGTCTCGTTCCGAGCCCCCCGACGGAAGAGACGGCGCTCGAGGCGGTGACCAGCGCTGCCGTACCCGCGTCGTCGAGCGCGCCGCCCTCCGTCGATCCGTCGGCGCTCGGCGCGCAGCCGGGGCCGCCGCAGAAGACCGACGCCGAGACGACGAAGATCTCCGAGCTTCAATTGACCGCGTGCCGCGACGGCAAGGGCAAGCGGAAGAAGGACTGCGACAAGCTCGCCGTGGACGACCGCGTGCGCCCGCACCTCGCTGCGCTCGTCTCGTGCGCCGAGGCTCAGGGCGCGTCCGAGACGCTGTCCATCGGACTCGATCTGTCGTTCACCGATCAGACGATCGGCGACGTGTTCGCCGGCAAGAGCACGACCTTCCCGAAAGAAAAGGCGCGCGCGCTCGTCGACTGCGCGAAGAAGGAGCTCGCCAGCGTGAAGCTCGACGGCGTCGGGCACGAGCACGACGAGTACACCGTCTTTTACTTCGTCGAGTTCGTGCCGCCGGGGAGCGCGCTCGCCAACGCCGCCGGCACTGGAGACGAGACGTCGGACGCGAGCGGCCTCGTGACCGTCATGTGGGACTCCGCGGTGGTCCGCGACCAGCCCGAGGACGGCAAGATCGTGTCGCGCCTTCGTTACGGGACGCGCGTCGCCGTCTCCGCGAAGCGCGGCAAGTGGTACGAGGTGAGGTACGACGCGAAGGGCGACAAGGGCTGGGTTCATCGAAACGCGCTCGGCATGTGACGCCGTCGCGCCGTTCGACGTTCCCGGCCGCCCGGGCAGCGGCGCGCGGGGTGTGCTAGAAAAGGCCGTGCCCAGGAAGCCGAAGGACGTGGTCCTCGTTCACAGCCCCACGCCCGACGGCGCCGGCGTGAACGTGCTCCGCGCCCGTAACGAGGGCCTCGAGATCGGCACGATGCGTCCCCTCGAGCACGGCCGTCCCATCCACGGCGAGGTCGTGAAGCTCACGCCGCGTGCCGAGATGCCGATGCTCTACGACGTCGAGACGGAGTTCTCGTCGACGGAGAGCTCCGCACCCGCGGAGAAGGCCGACAGGGCGACGACGGCTTCCGCCGACCGCGCTGCGCCGTCGGGTCCCGCTCAGGTCGCGTCCGAGTCGTACCGCAAGAACTGGGACACGATCTGGAAGCGCCCGGCGAAGCGCGTCGTCAACTGACGCGACCGCGCGTCGCTCTGGCTGCAGGCTCCTAGCGGAACTTCGCGAGGAACGTCTTCGTCTCGCCGGCGGCGACGGTGCCGCTCATGACCTTGCGCCCGAGATCCGGGTGCACGAACACGACCGTCTGAGGGCCGGGCGGCACCGACACGCCGACCTTCGGCGTCTGCCCGAGGGGACGGCCATTGAGGATCACGTTGGAGACGGGGATCGAGTTGAGGTTCAGGGTCGACTTGCCCTTCACCTCGCCGGGCGGCGCGCTGCTCGTCTTGGTCTCGGCGAGAGCGCTCGCGTGGTGCGCGGTAGCGGCGTGCGCAACTGGCGCGGGTGACGGCGACGGCGATGGCGACGCTGCGGCGGCCAGCGGCTCGTCTCCGCTGCCTTCGACCATCGTGATCTCGAACGTCTTCTCGGCGACGCCGTCGTTGAAGCCGATGGTGCGCCGGTACGTGGAGTAACCGGCCTTCGTCGCGAGGAGGGTGAGCTGCTTGCCTGCCGGGACCTCGATGGTCGCCGGAAGCTCGGGGAGCATCCTGCCGTCGAGCAGCACGCGCGCGCCGTCGGCTCCCGCGCCGGCCTTGAACGTCGCCAGGCCCTTCAGCACCTTGAGCCGGAGCGGACCGACGTTCTTGAGCTCACCGTCGTCGAGCGTGATCTGCTCTTCCCACGGTTGATAACGATCACTGCCGGCGACGCGCAGGGTGTGCGTGCCGGGGGCGATGCCCTTGGCCGTCTGCGGAAGCTCGCCGTACTCCTGGCCGTCGACGAACAGCTTGAGGCCGGAGCCGAGCGCGGAGACGCGGATGCCGGTGCCGGCGCCGAGGGGCGAGAGCAGGATGGTCTGGATCGCTTGCTGCCCTTTCTCGACGGCGACGGCTTGCTCTGCCGTCTCCTCGTAGCCCTTGGCTGCTGCGCGCACGAGGTGCGCACCCGACGGGAGACCGTTCACGGTGCAGGGCGAGGCATCGCAGCGCTTCGCGCCGTCGACGAACACCTCGAGGCTGTCGATGGCGTGACCCCCGGGGCCCGAGACCGTCACGAGCAACGTGCCGGTGCGCATCGAGAAGTAGAGAATGAGGGACGCGACGAGGACGCCGAGGGCGCCGCCGACGACGTACAGCTTGTTGGGCGGCCAGAAGCGCGAACCCTGACTTGCACGCAGCGCGGGCGCGCGGTTCGTCAGCTGCGGCTTGTCGTTGCGCGGCCGCGTCGCGGTGATGCCGAGCGGCGGCTGCGACGACGGCGCGTAAAGCCTCGTCGGCGCGTCGTCCTCCGGATCTCCGGAGTAAGCCGCCAGCGGCGGACCCTTGGCTGCGCCGGGCGCCGCGAGGCCGTCGAAGGCGTCCAGCGACGGCGGCTCGATGCCGTCGGAGGACGGCCACGGATTGTCGTCTGCCGTCGGGACCGAGGGCGGCGGAGGCGGCGGGGGCGCGACGCTCCGCGTGGGCGGCGGCGGAGGCGGCGCGAGACTCCGCGACGGGGACGGCGGCGGCGGAGGCGGCGCGAGGCTCCGCGACACTGGCGGAAACTGCGGCGCGCCGGGCAGCGGCGACGACGTGGCGCCGAACGCGAACGGCGACGACGGCGCGCCGGCGAACGGCGACGGAGGTGCGCTCGCGAGCGGCGTCGCCGTCGCGCCGGGCGACGAACCCGTGGACGCACGCGGTGACGAACCCGTCGCTCGCGGTGACGAGCCCGAGGACGCACGCGGTGACGAACCCGTCGCGCGCGGTGACGAGCCCGATGACGACGCGCCGAGCGACGACGGCGGGTCCGACATCGGCGACGTGTCGAAGGGCGACTCCACGCCGGGTGGGAGCGCATCGACGAACAGACCCGACGGCGTCGTCGCGAGCGGCTCGGGCTCGGGATCCGGAGACGTCGTCTCGGAAAGTGACGCGCTCGGCGGTGGCGGCGCACCCGACAACTTGGGTGGTCGCATCGACGGCGGCGGTGGCCTCAGGCTCGACGGCGGGGGTGGCGGCTTGCTGGCGCGGGCGACGGGCGCCGCGAGCGACGCCAGGCTCGGCGGCGGCATCGGCGCGGTCGAGCCCCGGTTCAGCGTCGGCGGAGGCGGCGGGGCCTTCGACCCCGGACCGCGCTGCACGACGCCGGACTCGGACGGGAGGGTCGACTCTCGCTTGCCGAGTGAGTCGAAGATGTCGAGACCCGAGCCCTTGCTGTCACCCTTCATGAGGAGAACCACGAGACTAGCGCCCCGGTGGCTCCGGTACCATTGGGTTACACCGTTACCGCAGCGGTCGTGCGACGCCGCGAATGACGGCGCAAGGCGTCAAAGTGCGTCGACCAGCGCGCGAACGGCACTCCGCGCAACGGCGTAGGTCGCTTGCACACCTTCGACGCGTGCGTAGTGCACGCTGATGCCGCGCCACGAGTCACCGGCGCCGACACTGAACGTCGTGCTCGGTGGCTTCTCGGGATGGCCGGGCTCGCGCTCGATCTTCACCGTCAGCTCGGGTCTGTCGAAGCCCTGCTCCTTGCGCGCCGGGCCGACGTCCACCGCGGCTTCTGCGCTCAGCGACGAAAGAGTGTCGATGATCTTGCGGATCGCTTCGTTCGAGAGCGGTTCCCCCGAGTCGGTCTGCACGAATTCGTCACCCCGCCGCTCGAAGACGGCACCGCGATCCTTCGCGAGAACGGTCACCTTCGCGGTGATCGCCGGATCCATCATCAGCGCGCTTCGATCGAGTACGAGCGTCGTCAGTGTCTCGTGGAGGCGCCGCGGGAGCACGAACACGCCGGGATCGCCCTCCATCGTCGCGAAGAACCCCGACGCGGTTTGCCGGCCGAGGACCAGCACGTGCTCGTCGAGCTTGCCGTCCTTGGTGCGCACCGAGAGCTTCGCGCGGAGCGACGGGTGCTCGAGGCCGAAAGTGCCGTCGTCCCTGTCGGCTACCCAGCGATCGGCGGTGATGTTTCGCACTCCGTCGCACAATTCCAGCCCGAGAGCGCCGTCCACCAGGAAGCCCTTGGGCGCCACCAGAGTGAGCACGCCGCTCTCGGCGCGGTCGAGGATCTGCGACGGGGTCCCGTCGATCTCGACGCGAGCGACGTCGGTGATCGGCAGGTCGAGCACGGTGCGGCTCCGCACGAGCGACGCGTCGGCGACCAGGCCGCGCGCCGCCTCACGTCCGAGCTCGAGCACCACGCCGTCCTGTGCCCGCTCCGCGTAGATGCGGCCGTCTGCCGTGGGCGCGCTGAGGGCGACGGTCTCTTCGGTAGCCTTGGCGTCCTGGGCAGCGACGCTGCGCATGACGACCTTGCCGTGCGGCGGGTCGAGCCCGACGGCTTTCTTGTCGGGCACCTCGACGATGACGCCGGTCGCCCGCAGGATCGACTCGAGCCGTCCGTTGCCGGCCTCGGCGTCGACGGCGCCTTCCTGAGGGGCGCGCATCACGAAGCCGCTCTCTTTGCGATCGAGCGAGAGACGGGTGGCGCCCTGCTCGAGGTCGAACCCCTCGACCTCGTCGGGACGGATCCAGAAGAGCGTGCGATCGACGAGCGCGTCGGCGGGGATCGTGAGGCCCGAGAGCACGGTCTTCGGCACGCAGGCCGCGACGCGATCCGGCTCCTTGCGAAGCGCCACGACCTCTTGGTCGTTGCCCGGGCACGCGCCGCCGACGATGACCACGCCGGTCGGGCTCGCCTTGGCGGTGGGGACCATCGTGACCGTCACCGTCGTCGCGCCCGCCATGGCCTTCTCCGCTTCGACCGGGTCGATGAAGCGGTCGGCGCGGGTGTGCGCGAACTGCGCGAGCATGCGGTCGAGCGCGCCGCGGTTGACGCGCGCGTCTCCGAGCATTCCGTCGAAGCGGAAGCCGTCCTGCCACGTGGCGTGACGGAGCTTCCGTAACCCGCCCTCTCCGTCGATGGTGAGGCGATCGACGAGCGCGGAGAGGTACGGCATCACGTAGCGCTCGCGGAAGGCGTCGTCCTTGAGGTTCAGCTCGCCGAAGAGGCCCTTCGAGATGAGGACGATGCTCTTGCCGGGCGCGTTCTCTCCCGCGACCTCGAGGTAGCGCGCGCCCTGCGGCGACGCGGCCTCGGCTCCGATGCGCAGCCGATACTTGATGTCCGCTAGATCGACGTGGATCGTGAGCACGGGATCGTCGAGGCCGAAGGCCGCGCGGTTCACTTCTTCCGGCTTGATGCGGCGGAGCGCGGAAGCGAATTCGAGCGTGCCCTCGAGCTTCTGCACCGTGAAGGGCTCCGCGTCCTCCTTGACGGGCGCGGTGACCGACCAGGTGGCGAGACCGGCGTCGTCGAGCTTCGTGCGCGTCAGCGTGAAGGAGCCGTCCTTCCGCTCGAAGCGGATGCGCGTGATGTCTTCTTCCCGGTACGTCTCGAGGAGGTTATTGCTGCGTGCCTCTTCCTCGCTCGTGGTGACGCGCGAGCGCGTCGCGAACACGAGCACGACGAGAGCCAGCGCGACTCCGATGAGCACGGCGTTGACGGCCTGGGCGCGGCGAAGGGCGTTCATCGCGGCTTCCCCTCGCCGCTCTGGGCCCGATGCTCGGCGCGCGAGCGTCGCTCGGTGTGACGCCGGCGCACGAGGATGAGCGCGCCGAGGAGCAACGCCGAGCCCGGCATGTAGAGGAGCACGTACCTGAGCACTTCACCGAGCGACTCCTCGGTGAGCGAGAGACCGGCGGGGTGCGACGGCTTCTCGGGCACGCTGACGATCTTCGGCTTCGCGGCGAGCCACGAGAGCGCGCTCTCCACGAGCATTCTGTTACCGAGCAGGGTCGCGTCGCGCCAGCTCTGGGAGAAGGCGACGTTCGCCGTTCCGATGACGACCATGCGCGCGCCGTGCTTCTCTTTCGAGCCGGCGGGCAGCGGCTTCTCCGACGCCATCGCGAGCGCGAGCGGGCCGCTGGCGTCGCCCGCGTGCTTCTCGACGGCGTGGCCCTCGTCGACGAAGGGACGGATGTCCTTCACGCTGAAGGCGTCCTTGCTCGTGACGACGAGGGGCTTCGCCTCGCTGTTTCGCGTGGCGCCGAGGCTCTGCGCGGCGGTGAACTCGGGACGGAGCTTCACCTCGTCGTCGTGAAAGAGCCCGGCGGTGATGTCGTGCGGCTTCGGCGTCGCGAAGTACGTCTCGCCGAGCCCCTGCGGGAGCCGGAGCTCGGGGTCGCGCTCGATGACGAAGTCGTCACCGAGCTCGATGCCGCCGGCCTCTGCGAGACGCTCGAGGCCGGTCTCGCGGATGCGATTGCCGTCGTCGAGCACGGGGTTCAGCATGAGAAAGATGTTCCCGCCCGCGGCAAAGTACGCCTCGAGGCGTTTGGCGGCCGGTACCGTGTATGCGACGTCCGGGCCCGGCACCACGACGACGCGGCAGCCGTCGAGTGTCTGGTCCTTGTCGGGTGACACCAGATCGACGGACTTCGTCGTGTAGTTGTCCTTCTGGATCCGGAACTTGAGCTCCGCGAGGCCGCGCGGTCCGCCGTCGTCGGCGCTGATCTCCTGGTGCCCGGTCGTGAAGCAGATGAGCGTCTTCTCCTTCGAGAGCACGTTGCGGATCCCGGCGGTCAGCGCCTGTTCCAGCGCCGGCCGGGAGCGATTGTCCTTCTCGTCGTAGACGACCATGTCGTCGGTCGTGATGAACCACCGCTGACTGCCGTGAGAGAGCACGATGGCGGCGTCGGTGACGACGCGGCCGTCCTCCGTCTTGCCGGCGACGATGCCGTATTCCTTCTGCAGCGCGAGAAAGAGTGCGGGTTCCCGATCCGGATCGACGAAGCGCGGGTGAAGGAGCTTCGTCTCCGAGCCGTAGGCGGCGAGCTCGTGCTCGACGCTGAGGTGCAACGGGTCGCTCGCGCTGAGGAAGACCACGGCGTCCACCGGGTCGGGGAGCGAGTGCAGCGTCTCGAGCGTCGGCTCCGACAGCGTGTAGAGGCTCGCGCTCGTCCAGTCCCATCGCTTGTAGAAGCGGAACACGAGCACGTTGGCGCACACCGCGATGACCGCGGCCGCGAGCACGCCGGTCGCCGAGAAGATGCGCGCGGACGACGAGGCGCCGGGGGAGCTCTTCTTCCGTGGGTTCGGGCGCATCTTCGGCGGCTGGGTCGTCGAGGTGGAGCTCCCGGTCGTCATCCCCACCTCCACGAGTCGACGACGCGCACCGACACGAAGAGCGGCAGCGCGACGAGCGTCGCGTCGAAGACGAGCCGTCGCAGATCGACGATCCCCTTCGACAGCTCGTCCACCTGGGAGAGCACGGAGATGTGCGCGCAGACGTCGCGGATCGGACCGGGCTCGAAGATGCGCTCGCCGATTCCGAGGATGAGGAGCCCGAAGATGACGAGCGCGGTCAGCATCATCGCGATGAGCTGGCTGCGCGTCATCGCGCTCATCAGGGTGCCGACGGCGAGATAGCCGGCGCCGACGCCCATGACGCCGAGGTAGCTCGACGCGACCACGTGCCAGTCGACGTCACCGGACGTCCGCAGGATCACGATGTAGAGCACGGTCGGGAGCCACATGAAGCCGAACGTCGTGAGCGTCGCGGCGTACTTGCCGAGGACGACCTGTCCGGCGGACACCGGTGCCGTCAGAAGTCCCTCGATCGTCCCGCTCCGCCGCTCTTCTGCGAAGAGACGCATCGTCAGCGCAGGACACACGAGGAGGAGCGACAGGACGAGGAAGAGCGACTGCCCGAAGTACGCCTGCACCGGCCCCGAGTCGATCGACACGTTGGAGAACGACGCGAAGTGAAGGAGGATCTGATAGAAGCTCGCGCCCTGGAGCAGAAGGAAGATGAAGAGCAGGACCCACGCGAGCGGCGTGACCCAGAGGCTCAACATCTCGCGCCGGAAGACCGCAAGAAAGCCGCTCATGCGTGACCCTCTCCCTCGGCGAGGGTGAGCTCGGCGAAGACGTCCTCGAGCGTCGCTCGCGCGGGCGTCGCTTCACGAACTCCGTAACCGGCGCCGACGAGCGTCGCGACGACTTGCTCGAGAAGAGCCGGATCGCTCCCTTCGTTCCCCCTGCTCTTCGCGTAGCGCACGGCGAGGTGGACGAGCGGGGAGGCGAGGTGCGTGACGCCGACGCTCTCGACGCCGGCGACGGCCTTGACGGCCTCCGCGGCGCGGCCGTTCCAGTCGCTGACGAGCAAGGTCGCGCCCGCGCCACGACGGCCCGCGCGGAGCTCGTCGATCGTTCCCTCGGCGACGAGCTTGCCGCGGTCGATGACGATCGCGCGCGCGCACGTCGTCTCGACCTCGGGCAGGATGTGCGTCGAGAGCAGGATGGTGTGGTTCTCGCCGAGTCGCTTGATCAGATCGCGCACCTCGCGGATCTGGTTCGGATCGAGGCCCGCGGTCGGCTCGTCCAGGATGAGCAGGGGCGGGTTCGCGACGAGCGCGTCGGCGAGGCCGACTCGCTGGCGGTATCCCTTCGACAGATGCCCGATCAGCGTGCTGTGCATCTCGGTGACCCGCGCCGATTCCATCGCGTCGCCGATTGCAGCGACGCGCTTCTTTCGCGGCACGCCCTTGAGCTCCGCGCGGAAGCGCAGGTACTCGCGTACGCGCATCTCCGGATAGAGCGGCGCGGCCTCGGGCATGTACCCGATGGAGCGACGTGCGGCGATGCCGTCGTCGACCACGTCTCGCCCGTCGACGCGAACCTTCCCCGACGTCGGGCCGAGAAAGCCGGCGAGGATCCGGAGCGTGGTGCTCTTGCCGGCCCCGTTCGGGCCGAGGAACCCCACGACCTCACCGCGGCCCACGTGGAACGACACGCCGTTCACCGCGACGACGGTGCCGTAGTCTTTCACGAGATTCGTGACGTCGATCATCCGGGGTTTTGCTCGACGGTGCGCGAGCGAAGGCCGGGATAGCACGCCTTCCGTGTGGCACGTAGGGTTTGAGAACACAGCGTCTCACATGGCCTGAATGCGATCGCGGAGCGCGCTGGCGCGGGCATTCGCATGGTACGGTTGTGAGCTATCCACATGGTCAACCGGCTTGCCTAAGTTCAAGGGCACCGTCTTCGAGTCCACGCGCATGTTCACCGAACGGGAGTTCGGACCGGACGCAGTTGGCCGGGTGCTCGCGGCGCTCCCCGCCGAGGACCGCACTTTGCTCGGCGACGTGCAGGCCATCGGCTGGTACCCCGTCGAGCCCGTGCTTCGCTATCACCGGAGCCTCGACACGCTGTACGGCAAGGGGGACCTCGCGCTCTGCGAACGCGCGGGCCGCTTCAGCGCCGGCTGGTCGCTGAACACCGTCCTCAAGGTCTTTCTCCGGTTCCGCTCGCCGACCTGGCTCATCGATCGCGCGACACGGGTGTGGGATCGCTACCACGACACCGGCCAGTGGACGGTCACGACGCCCGCGCCGCACAAGTTCATCGGTGAGCTCACCGGGTTCGGCGTTCGTGATCACGGGTTCTGCGCGCGCCTCCGCGGATGGCTCGCCGGGGCCGTCGAGCTCACCGGCGGCACCAACGCCGAGGTCCACGAGACGAAGTGCACGTGCCGCGGTCAGGACCGCTGCGTGTTCGTCGTGTCGTGGGAACCCTGAGCGCGACGAGCCGAGGCGCGAGAGCTCAGGGCTTGATGACCTTCGTGCCCTTCGGCGGCACGAACTTGAACTCGTCGGGCAGGGTCTTCTCGTTCACGACGGGGTTCAAGAAGTCGAAGCGGTTGCGATTGCCCTGCGCGTCGATGAGCATCACGCGGCGCACCTGCGACGTCTTCGAGTCCACGTAGAGCAACATCGTCTGATACGCGGGAGTGGGTTCCTTCGGTTCGCCCTTCAGGACCCAGCCGCCGGTGAAACCGAGCCGCGCACCGTCGAGCTTCTGCAAGGTGAAGGACTTCTTCACGCTGCCGCCGCCGAGCAAGAACGACAGAGCGGCAGGGTACTGGCTCTGGTCCATCGGCTGCTCGTACATCTGCTTGTTCTCGTCCTCGTAGACGCGGAGGAGCTTGCCGTCGGCGACGACGCGGTTGCCGTTCGACGCGTAGCGCCAGCTCATCTTGCCGGGCTTCTCGAAGACGACCTTTCCGCGGCTGTCCTTCGTGCGGTTGTAGGCCTTGATCGTGTATCGCTGAGTGAAATCAGCCGCGAAGGTTTTCGTGCGGTCGTAAAAGGCTTGGACGCGATCGGCAATCGCCTCGGGGGTGGGATCGCCCGGATTCGCGACGGCGGGCGGGGAGGGCGCCGGATCGGGGGCCGCACTGGCCACCTGCGCGAGACCACTGGCGATCACGGCGGCGAGAAGGGCAGAGCTGAGGGGTCGCATTGGCTGATCGTCTCTAAGCTTCTTTGACGTGGGACACCGCGAAAAGATTCGCCGGCGTACCCGAGTGCCCGTGCGTTCTAAGTCACCTGGTACCATTCGGCCACACCTTCAAATCAGCCGGCCGGCTCTGAGGCCGCAATTGCGGGGTTGCGCAGGGTCCCTCTATTCTGGCTCGTGAGGATGTCGGACGGCACACCCCGCTCGGACGATTCGGCCGCCCATTCTTCGGGCGCGGAACCGTCGCCCTGGCGGGACGTGGGGAAGAGCCTGCCGGACGGGCTCGCGATCGTGGACGCGCGCGGCATCCATCGAGAAGTGAACGCGGCGCTCTGCGAGCTACTGGGCCGCACACGTGAACGACTGCTCGGGTCTGCGCCGCCCTTCGAGTACGTCGCGCCCGAATCTCACGAGGCGTCGGAGGTGCTCGTGGGACGAGCCCTTCGCGGCGAGAAAGCGAGCGCGGAGCTCGTCCTCGTCGACGGCGCAGGGGAGCGGCGCTGTGCGGCGGTACGAGCGAGCCCGGTGACGTCCGACGGTAACCAGCGCGGCGCGGTCCTCGTCTTCACCGACGTGACGGAGCGGCATCGCAACGAGACTGCGCTCCGTGATTCCGAGCGGCGCTGGCGCTCCATCGTCGAGAACCCGTTCCAGTTCGTCGTCGTCATCGACAAGGACTACCGCTACGTCTTCGTCAACCACGCCGAGCCCGGGATCCAGCTCGACGAGCTGCTCGGCAAGGCGACGCCCTTCGACTTCGTCGAGCCGGAGTTTCACGGCGTCATGAAGGCGGCCTTCGACAGATCATTCCGTGAAGGAGTGACGACGTCCTACGACGTCTACTCGTCGGTCCTCGATCAGTGGACGTCGAACATCGTGGGGCCAATCCTCGAGGGCGCGGAGGTGACATCGCTCTCCATCCTGGTGCGTGACAACACGCCGGCGAAGCGCGCCGAGCTCGCGCTCGCGAGCGCGCAGAAGCTCGAGATGCTCGGCGCCATCGGTGGCAGCATCGCGCGCGATCTCCGGAGTCTGCTCGAGCCCATCATCTCGAACGTCGCGCATCTCCTCCGCGAGGTCGGCGAAGAGAGCGACCTTCACCCGCGGCTCTCCCTGGTCTCCCAGGCCGCGACGCGGGCGAGCGAGCTGATGAACCGGCTCGGTCCGTTCGATCGCTCGAAGGAGGACGCGATGGAATCGGTGGACGTCGCGGCCGTCGCCACCGAGGTTCTGTCGAACGCGCTCGCGTCGATGACCGGCATCCGGGTCACGACCGACGTCGCCGAGGACTCGCCGCGCGTCCGCGGTTTCTCCTGGCAGATCCAGCAGGCCATCGAGAACCTCTGCGACAACGCGCGCCGTGCGCTCGCCGGAAGCGGCGAGCTCTTCGTCTCGGTCACGAAGGTCGCCATCGATCCGGGCTTCGCCAGCCTGCACGGCATGCGAGCGGGGCGCGCCGTGAAGATCGTCGCGCGCGACAGCGGCCCCGGGATGACGCCGGAGACGCTCGCCCGCGCCTTCGAGCCCTTCTTCACGACCTGGCGCGAGCAGGGCTGCCCGGGGCTCGGTCTGCCCATGGTGCAGGCCATCGTGACGCGCCACGGCGGCGCCGTCATCGCGCGCGCCGGCGTCGGCGACGGCACGACCGTCGAGCTCTACCTGCCGGCCGAGATCGCGACGTCCCAGCGCGCAAAGACTTCGCCCGGCGTGCATTCGCGCCGGATCTTCTGCATCGACGACGAGGCGGCGGTGCTGAAGCTGACTCGACGCGTGCTCGAGCGGGCGGGACACACCGTCGCGACGAGTCATTCCCCGCTCGAAGCGCTCGAACGCCTCCGGACCGTGCCGAACGAATTCGACGTCGTCATCACCGACCAGATCATGCCGCGGCTCACCGGCATCCAGCTCGCCGAGATGATGCTCGCGATCGCGCCGGAGCTGCCGTTCCTGCTCGTGAGCGGCTTCTGCGATCCGGACCTGGAGACGCCCGTGAACGTGCGCGCGTTCCTGCAGAAGCCGGTGCCGGTCGAGACGCTCCTCCGCGAGGTGGAAGCGTGCACGGCGAAGCGCGGCTAGCCCCTGGAGTACGAGGCGCGCCGTCAGTCCGGCGCGCGACGGAAGCCGCCGGCGCGCGGACGGCGCTTCTTGCCGAAGAGCGCGGCGAGCTCCGGCGGGAGCGCGGAGCGCCGGGCGTCGATCGCGTCGTCGATGGGCCCGCGACGGCAGTGAGTGATCGCCAGGGCGAGGGCGTCGGCCGCGTCGCTCCGCGGTGGTTCGGCGAGGGCGAGGAGCGCGCGGACCATGTGCGCGACCTGCCTCTTGTCGGCATTGCCCTTGCCGGCCACTGCGCGTTTCACGTGCGCGGGGGCATACTCCGCGACCTGCACGCCGGCGCGGGCGAGGCCGAGGAGCGCGACGCCACGGGCGTGACCGAGCTTCGACGCCGCCTGGGGATCGCGGTGGAAGAACAGCGTCTCCACCGAGCCGACGTCGGGCCGGTACTGGGCGATCACCTTGGAGAGATTGGTGTCGATGTGCGCAAGGCGGAGCGCGAGCGACAGCGCCGGATCGACGTCGATGACGCCGTGCGCGACGTGCGCGATGCGGTTGCCCTCCGACCGGATGACGCCCCACCCGAAGTGCCGCGAGCCGGGGTCGATGCCGAGGGCGATCACGTTCGACGAATATCAGGCTTTCCCGACGATGGAAAGTTTCCCTGGTACATTCCGGAGCGTGTCGAGCAAAGACCCCGACGTCGTCGTCATCGGATCGGGCCCGAACGGGCTCGTCGCGGCCTGCGTGCTCGCCCGGAAGGGGTTTCGCGTCGTCGTGGTGGAGGCGAATTCGCGCCGTCCCGGCGGCGCGCTCGGCTCCGAGGAGCTGACGGAGCGCGGCTTCGTGCACGACGTCGGCGCGGCGTTCTTCCCGTTCGCAAAGTCGAGCCCCGCCTTCCGTGATCTGCAGCTCGAGCGACACGTGGAGTGGGCGTACGCCCGCTACGAGAGCTGTCACCCCGCCCCCGACGGCTCGTTCGCGTGCATCAGCCGCGACACCGACAGGGACGCGGCGCTCTTCGGCTCTCCGCGCGACGGCGACGCGTGGCGCAAGATTGCCGGCTTCCACCGCGCCGTGGAGGATCGTCTCTTCCGGCTGCTCCTCGGTCCTCTCCCCGGGCTCGGTGCGGCGCTCGCGCTCGGTCCGCTCGCGCTCTTCCGGCTCGCGACGATGCTCGGCCGGAGCGGGCGCGGCCTCGCCGAAGGCAAATTCGCGACCGAGGCCGCGCGCCGCGTGATCCCCGGGCTCGCGCTCCACGCCGACGTCGGCCCCGACGATCGCTTCGGCGCCGGGCTCGGCTACATGCTCGCCGTCAGCGCGACGACCGGCGGCTATCCGGTCCCCGTCGGTGGCGCGCAGCGGATCACGAACGCGCTCGTGCGCATTCTCGAATCACACGGCGGGCGTCTCCGGCTCGGCGCGCGTGCAACGAAGATCGTCGTCTCGGGTCGTCGCGCCGCCGCCGTGCGTCTCGATGGGGGCGATGAAATAAAAGCTCGGGCAGTGCTCGCCGACACGGCGGTCGCGCCGCTGCTCTTGAATCTGATCGGGTCGGAGCACCTGCCGTCGCGCGTGACGCGGAGCATGACGAATTTCGTGCAGGGATGGGGCACGTTCAAGGTCGACTTCGCGCTGACGGCGCCGGTGCCCTGGGCCGTCGCGGCCGCTCGCGAGAGCGCCGTCGTGCACGCCGGAGACAGCGTCGACGATCTCGCGCGCTTCACGAGCGAGGTGCGCGCCGGCAAGCTCCCGTCGCGGCCGTATCTCGTCATCGGTCAGCAGAGCCTCGCCGATCCGTCGCGCGCGCCTGCCGGTCACTCGACGCTCTACTGCTACACCCACGTGCCGCCCCAGGTCGACGGCGGGTGGGCAGCGCATCGCGAATCCTTCGCCGACGTCGTCACCGACCGCATCGAGGAGCTCGCGCCCGGCTTTCGTACGCGCATCCTCTCGCGTCGCGTGGTGACCCCCGACGACCTCGAGTCGATGAGCGCGAACCTCGTCGGCGGCGATCTCGGTGGCGGCTCGAACGCCTGGAATCATCAGCTCGTTTTTCGGCCGATGTTCCCCTATTTCCGCTATCGCATGCCGGTGCCGAACGTGTACCTGTGCTCGAGCTATGCGCACCCGGGGAGCGGCGTGCACGGCATGTGCGGCTACAACGCCGCCCAGATCGCCGCGCGCGACCTAGGGTAGTGCTGGGCAGTGCGCCTGGCGCGTCCGGCGCGGTTTTACTTAACGCGGCGCCCCGGCGAGATAAGCTACCCGCACCAATGCCGCTCACCGGAAAACAGCGCCAGCACCTGCGCGCGCTCGCTCATCACCTCGAACCGGTGGTCCACGTCGGCCACGACGGGGTGACGCCCCCCGTCCTCTCCCAGATCGAAGAGGCGCTCGTTGCGCACGAGCTCATCAAGATCCGGGTGAGCGCCGACGCGCCGGCGACCCGTGAAGAGTCTGCCGAGGCGATGGCCGCCGGCGCACGCGCCGAGGTCGCGCAGATCATCGGGCGCATCGTCGTCCTCTGGCGGCGCCGCCCTCCGACGAAGAAGAAGGCGAAGATCTCGCTGTCCGCGAAGGGTGACCAGAAAGGCTCGAAGGGACGGGCGCCGAGCCAGCGCGCGCGCGCGAAGGTGAAGACCGCCGTCGCGCGCTCCGCGAAGCGTCGAAAGCTGGCCCGCGCGAACGTCCGCGGTCGCGGAAGAGCTGGTGGCAGTGGTGGTCGCGGCGGCGGCAGCGCGGGCAGTGGTGGCGGTGGCGGCGGCGAAGACAAAGGTCCGCGCGAGTAACGCGCACGAAGGTCGTGTAAGCTCCCGGGTCGATGGCCGAGCGACCCGTACGCGCCCAGCAAGAGGGCAACCTATGCTGGCTGGATCTCGAGATGACGGGCCTCGACCCGCAGCGTGACGTCATCCTGCAAGCTGCGGTGATCATCACGAAGCGCGATCTGACTCCGCTCGAGGAGTATGCCTGCGACATCTGGCAGCCCGAGCCGGAGCTCGCGAAGATGACGCCGTTCGTGCGCGACATGCACCAGAAGAACGGGCTCATCGACCGCGTGCGTGCGTCGAAGCTCGAGCTCCAGGCGGCGGAGAAGCGGCTGCTCGAGCGCGTCGCGGGCTGGTGCGTGTACCCCGCCGTCCTCTGTGGCAACAGCGTTGGTCAGGACAAGAGATTCGTCGATCGCTACATGCCGGGGCTGGCGGGTTACCTGAGCTACCGCATCCTCGACGTGAGCTCGATCAAGCTCCTCGCCCGGTCGTGGTACGGAGACGGCGCCGTCTACCAGAAGCCCGAGGAGGGCGAGCACGACGCGCTCGTCGACATCCGGAACTCCATCGACGAGCTCGCGCATTACCGGAAGACGCTCTTCCGCGATCCCTGAGCCACAAACGCCGAGCGGCGCCGATCTTGCGATGGCGCCGCTCGTCGGTCAGAGAGTGATCAGTTTGCGGGGAAGTGGGTGAGGACGTTCGTGCAGTTCACGACGCCGTCGAGCTTCGTCGCGGTGTAGGGGATTGCAGTGGAGCTCGGCGTGACGTTGATGTTGCCTGACATCAAAAATACGCTGTCCGATCCGAAGACCTTGCCCGTCGTGGTGAACGACGTGGTGCCGGTGATCGTCGTCACGTTGGTCAGCGTTGACTTGAGCGCGACCTTGATGTCGAGGCCGACGTAGGCGTTGATTGCGAGAATACCGCCGATGTTTGACGGGATCGTGACGCCGTCGTGACCGTCCTTGTCTGCATCGACTTGGTCACCGGCCGCGGTTTCGCCACTCAGGATCTCGAGGTTCGGGACCGGAACGGCCTGACCGACCATCGCCGTGAAATCGCTCTCGGAGAATGTCGTCGTGAATGTTGCAATGACGGCGGGTCCAAAGGTCGTCTTGAGTGACGACGCCTGCGGTGTAGTCACGGCGTTCAGTCGGCAGATGTTGAATGTGCCATTAAGCTTTCCAGCGGCCTTGGATAGCTGAAGGGCGATGACGAGGTCGATGTTGCAGGCGGAACTGATGTTGGGCGGTGCTGTGATATTCCCCGTCGTCTTCACTTCCGAGATCCACGTGCCCGTCAGATCGACGCCCGTGTTCGTTGCGCCGCCGGAGCCGGTCGCGCCGCCCGTTGCCGCGCCACCTGCGCCGCCGGTTGCTGCGCCGCCAGAGCCCGTCGTGCCGCCGCTGCTCGCGCCGCCAGTTCCTGCGCCGCCAGTTCCCGCGCCGCCAGTTCCCGCGCCGCCAGTTCCCGCGCCGCCAGTTCCTGCGCCGCCAGTTCCTGCGCCGCCAGTTCCTGCGCCGCCAGTTCCCGCCCCGCCAGTTCCTGCGCCGCCAGTTCCCGCCCCGCCAGTTCCTGCGCCGCCAGTTCCCGCCCCGCCGGAGCCGGTAGTGCCGCCAGTTCCTGCGCCGCCAGTTCCCGCCCCGCCAGCGCCGTTCGCGCCACCGGACGAGTCACCGCCAGTGCCCGTCGCGCCGCCGGACGAATCACCGCCCGTGCCCGCGCCGCCGGCGCCCGTCGCGCCGCCGGACGAATCACCGCCAGTTCCCGCGCCGCCGGCGCCCGTTGCGCCGCCCGTGGTCACCGCGCCGCCGCCGGTGCCTGCGCCGCCTGCGCCGACGCTTCCGCCGGCCGGGTTGCTCGTGCCGCCAGAGCCGACGCTGCCGCCGCTGCCGACGACGCTGCCGCCGCTACCGACGACCGAGCCGCCGCTGCCGACGGTGCCGCCGAGCTCTCCGCCATAGCCGGACACTCCGCCGATGCCGCCAGCACCGTCTTCGACGCCCGTGGTGTCGCTGCCGCAACCGGCAATCAAGAGTGACAAAGCAACGCCGGAGGAAATGGCAACGAGGCCTCTTCTAGTCATTCGGTTCTCCATTGATCGAAAGCGTGAACGTTACGCCGCACGAATCGTGTGCACGGCGTCGCGGTTCTTCTGGAACCGAGACGCTCGCTCGCGGTGTGGGGTACCGCTTGCGGCTCTACAGGATACAGATCAAACGCGCCTTCCTATACCCCGTGTCGCGCATTGCCTCCACAAATCGTCGGCCAATCTCCCACACGGCCCGCGCTTCTGTCTCATGTGGGGGCTTACGCGGACGTTTGCGTAACCGACTCTGTTCGATGCGTGCGCACACGTCGAACGGCGCGTCGACCGGCCGACAAATCATCGATCTTGAACGAGAAGCACAGCTCCTTTCAACGCGTGCATCGTGATCGCGTCGCACATGTAGGCGCGCTCCGCGCGGTCGCCTCGTCGCGGCACCTACATCGCCCGCGTCTCTAAAGCGCTCAGCAGGCGCGGTGACTTGCCGTCGCGAAGATCTTGCCGGGATTCAGGAGGCCTTCGGGGTCGAAGGTTCGCTTGATGTCGCGCTGGAGCATGATGAGCTCGCTCGATTGCTCGATGGGAAGATACGGCGCCTTGGTGACGCCTATCCCGTGCTCGCCAGAGAGTGTCCCGCCGAGGCGCACCACGTCTCGAAACAGTTGCTCGATGCTGAGCTCGACATTTGGCCGCTCCTCGTCCTCGTTCCAGAGGAAATTGACGTGCAGGTTTCCGTCGCCCGCGTGGCCGTACGAGAGCGCGCGCACGCCGGAGCGCTCGCTCTGGACGGCAGTGCACTCGAGGAGCTCGCCGAGACGTTGCCGCGGAACGACCACGTCTTCGGAGAGCTTCTTCTTCGCCATGCGACGGACGGCGCGGCTCATCTCGCGCCGCGCCGACCACAGTGACTCGCGCTGAGCGCCGTCGCGCGCCACGACGAGGTCGATCGCGGAGACGTCGGCGAGCGCGCCGGCGATGCGCTCGGTCTGCGCCTCGCACGCGCGCTCGTCTCCGTCGACCTCCACGATGAGGAGCGCGCGCGCCGTGGCGGGGATCGCGTTGCCGGCGGCGCGGAGCGCGCCCAGAGTGCTGTCGTCGAGGAACTCGATGCAGCGCGGAGTGAGCCCGGCCGCGACGATCTCGCCGACGGCGCGCATCGCGTTCGCCGAGCCGTCGAAGAGCCCGAGTAGCGTCGTCGCCGACTCCGGCAAGGGAACGAGCCGCAGCGTGGCGGCACCGAGCACCGCGAGCGTCCCCTCGCTGCCGACCAGGAGCGACGTCACGTCGTAGCCGGTCACGCCCTTCACGGTGCGCTTACCGGCGAAGATGCGCTGGCCGCCCATGAGGAACGCCTCGACGCCGAGGACGTAGTGGCCCGTCACGCCGTACTTGAACGCGCGCGGGCCGCCCGCGTTCTCTGCGAGATTGCCGCCGATGGCGCACGACGCGAGCGAGTTCGGGTCCGGCGGATAGAAGAGCCCCTCGGCTTCGACGGCGGCGTGAAGCTCGGCGAGCACGACGCCCGGTTCGACGACGGCGACGCGTTCGCGCCGATCGATGTGGACGATCCGGTTCATCCCGATCGACGAGAGGACGATGCCGCCTTCCGTCGGTGTCGCGCCGCCGGTCCGACCGGTGCCGGCCCCGCGCGGAGTGACGGGCACACCGGTTTCGCGCGCGACGGAGAGCGCCGCGAGGATGTCTTCCGGTGACGTCGCGAGGACGACTGCGTCGGGCACGCGACCCTCGGCCTCGGACTCATCGGACGCGTACGGCGCGCACGCTTCCGGATCGGTCAGGACCTTCGACGGACCGAGTGCTCGCTCGAGGAGCCGCTGAGCCCGTTCCGCCGACGCGCGCGACGGCAGGGAGCCAGCAGGCGGATCCACCGCTGACGTCATGGTCCGACCGTAGCACCACCGGCATTTCGCCGATTGGGGGGCTCGTGCCCCCGAAAATGCGCGTGTTCACCCGCAAACAGCTTGAATGGCGAGTCGCCCCGGGGAAACTATGCCCGCCATGAGTTCTCGGCGTCCGCGAGGCACCCCCTGGAATCTGATCGTCGTGGGTGTCGTCGGCGTCGTCGTGGTCGTGGGGCTGCTCGCTCTCCGTGCGCGCGGGCAGGAGCCGTCGGCGGATCCGTCCACCGCGGCGGCTTCCGCGTCGAGCGCCGCCGATCTGGAGGCGCTCCTCGACTCGCCGGCTAACTCCGCCGGCCTGGGGGGTGACTCCGATCCCGCCAAGAGCAAGATCCTCGGGAAGACGTCGCTACCCGACGCGATCGCCGTCGCGCGTCCCTTGATGAGCAACACCATCGGGCGCCTCGACGTCGGTTCGGCGCAGCTCGCGATGTGGGCGTCGCGTTACATGTCGTGGCAGGCGCTCGAGGCGCTGCCCGAGACGACGCCGGCGCTCTTCAAGAAGGACCCCGACGCGGAGCGCGGCCGTCGCTTCTGCATGTCGGGAACGGTCCTCGAGATCCGCGCCGAGAAGACGCTCTCGAATCGCATCGCCGAGGACAAGGCGCTGCCGCTGATCGAACGTTCCGGTGCCGGCACCGGCTCCGGTTCGTCGAACGACTCGACGTTCGCGCGACCCGAGCCGTTCGGATCGGCCATGGCCGCGTCGTCCGGTTCGGCGCCCGATCCGGTGCTCCTCGAAGGCATGGACTTCGCGATCCCGGACAACGGCAAGGTGTACTTCGCGACGATCCAGTCGAAGCCCGAGCCGCCCCCCGAGGGCACCGGCAAGACGAAGAGCGTCCCGCGCGATTCGACGTTCGTCGAGATCATCGCGGTGAAGAGCAGCGGCAACCTCGTCGACGGTAGCGAGGCCCGTGTGTGTGGCGTCATGACCGGCGTGACGGTGCCGCCCGCAGGTATCTCCACCTCGGCAGCGATCGACGCCGCGACGGTGCACCGCATCGTCGGCATGTTCGATCTCCCGCAGAACCGCGCCGCAAGCGGCGTGGACGTTACCGCACAACACGAGTGACGCCGTTCACGGCGAGCGCGGGTGAACCTCGAGCACCTCTAGCTCGACGCTTTTGCCCGCGAGCATGAACGGCACGACGGTGCCCTTCGTGGCACCGATGAGCGCGCGCCCGACGGGACTCCCGAGCGGAACGACGTGGAAGCCCTGCGCGCCGGATGCCGGCGCGTTGCCGACCCAAACGTCGTGCTCGGTGTCGTCGTCGAGCCGGTAGCGCACGCGGGTTCCCGCGACGATGCGGCCCGCGGGCACCGGCGGCGCGACGCGCTTGATCGCCGATTCACCGGAGCGACGTACGACCGTCGGCGCAGTCTCACGCGCCTTCGCGCGCAGATCCGACGGAAGCGGATTGGCGCGCGCGCGCTTCTTCCGGTGAAGCGCCATCAGCTCGCCGAGGCCGCGCGGAGCGGCCGCTTGACGATCGAGGCTCACACCACCGTCGATGAGATCCGCCAGCACCGACGCGAGCGCCTCGTCCGAGGGCACCTTCGCGGCGCGAAAGAGGGTGAGCGCCGCGACCGCCGCCACCGTGAGATCGGCGTGCGGCGTGCCCGCCGTCTTCTTGATGTAGTCGCGCGCGTCGCGCTCGGCGTGCTCGATGCTGATCTCGACGGGCCACACGCTCACGCCGTACGCGCGGGAGATCGCCTGAGAGACGGCCTTGCGCCGGTCGTCCACGGTTTTCATGACGGTCAGGTGAGCTTAGCGCGGAGCGCGTGGATCGCCTGCTTCAGGATGGCGAGCTTCTGATCGACCTTGACCTTCGTGGTCCGCAAGGTTTCGAGCGTCGCCTTGTCGAGCTCGGGGATCTCCTTCGCAGCGGCGTCACGTTTCGTCACCAGATCCTTCATGGCCTTGTCGATCTGCGGCTTGGTCTTCGCGGGCGCCTTGGCGGCCTTCTGACGGAGGTCTTCCACGTCCTTCGACAGCGACGCGAAATTCTGCCGCTCCGTCTCTTTGTAAGCCGCGCGCGCTCCGGCCAGCGCCTTCGCGGCTTCGGCCGCGAGCTTGTCGGCTTCTGCATGGGCCTTGGTGACCTCTTCCTCGGCGTCCTTCTGCGCATCGGTCTTGGCCTGAGTGGTCGCGTCGGTCAGCTTCTGCTGGCACTCGTCGATGCTCTTCTGGGAGGCGGCGAGCTGATCCTTGTATTGCTTGTCCATCGCCGCGACGTGGTCGTCGGCTTTCTTCTGGATGTCGTCGAACTTCGCCTTCTGCTCGGCCGCGGAAGGGCCGCATGCGGAGACGAACAGCGAGAGTCCGAGCGCGACGGCGAGCGGCGCCGAGCGACCCAGCGACCGGCGCGGCGCCCTCTCCGCCGTTCTGTCGTGGTCGCGGAGACAGTCGTCGAGCAGCGGGTGGGCGATCATACGGCCAGATTACCCTCACTCTCCGTTGGTCCCCAAGAGGCATCACGCCTCGACCGAGGCAAGGTGCCCATGGCTGCCGTCGCCGCCGTTGCGTTTGCCCGTCGCGAGACCGACACGAGGCGTCGGGCCGGGGTTGTGTTAGCGTCTGCCGGCTCGGCTGCTCGACACGATAGAGGCAGGTTTCATGGCTCGTACTGCGGAACACGAATCGGGAATTTTCGTCATCTTCGGCGGCACAGGGGATCTCTCCAAGCGCAAGCTTTTGCCGGCCCTCTGCCGGCTCGCGGAGCGCGGTGAGCTCGGGGACAGTCGCATCCTCGGCCTGTCGCGCGGCGGCGTGGGGGACGACGCGTTCCGCAAGTCTGCCGTCGACGCCGTCGTCGAGGCGGGCCTGTCCAAGGACGTCGCGGCGAAATTTGCCGAACGGCTGTACGACCACGCGATCGGCAAGGGCACGCCCGAAGACTTTCGCGGTCTCGCGCAGCGCCTCGAGACCGTCGCGCGCGAGCACAATCTGCCGCAGAACCGCGCATTTTATCTGGCCCTTCCGCCCGACGCGGTGCCTGCGACCGTCGAGGGGCTCGGCGCCGCCGGCCTCGCGAAGAGCGGCGGCTGGACGCGCCTCGTCGTCGAGAAGCCGTTCGGGCACGACCTCGCGAGCGCGACGGAGCTCGACACCGTCCTCCACCGTCACTTCGACGAGACCCAGATTTACCGCATCGATCACTATCTCGGAAAAGAGACGGTCCAGAACCTCCTCGTGTTCCGGTTCGCGAACAGCATCTTCGAGTCGCTGTGGAACCGCGAGCGCGTCCGCGCCATCGAGATCACGGTGGCAGAAGATCTCGGCGTCGGAACCCGCGCCGGCTACTACGACAAGTCGGGCGGCGCGCTCCGCGACATGATCCAGAACCACATGACGCAGCTCGTGACGCTCGTCGGGATGGAAGTGCCTGTGGCCTTCGAAGCGAGCGCCATTCGCTACGAGAAGGTCAAAGTCCTCAAGTCGATCACGCCGATCAACCTGAAGAACGTCGTGCGCGCGCGCTACGCCGCCGGCGAGATCAACAAGAAGCCCGTCCCCGGTTACCTCGAAGAGAAGGACATCCCGGCTGATTCGCAGACGGAGACGTTCGTCGCGCTCGAGCTCGGTATCGACACCTGGCGCTGGCAGGGTGTGCCCATCTATCTTCACACCGGCAAGCGGCTCGCGAAGCGGTACACGCAGATCGCCGTTCACTTTCGCGATGTACCGGTGAGCCTCTTCAAGAACGTGGTCGCGGGGCTCGACTCGCCCGACGTGCTCGTCATCACCGTCCAGCCCGACGAGGGCTTCTCGCTCCACTTCGACGTGAAGACGCCGGGCCAGCCGTTCAAGCTCGCGCGCGTTCCGCTCGAGTTCAAATACAAGCAACTCTTCCCGGACATGCCCGAAGCGTACGAGACCTTGCTCGACGACGTGTGGCACGGCGATCAGACGCTCTTCGTGCACTCGGAAGAGGCGCGCGAGTCGTGGCGCATCTACACGCCGATGCTCGAGAACCCACCGCCGCTCGTCAGCTATCCCGCGGGCTCCATGGGCCCCAAGGAGGCGGAGCGGCTCACCGCATCGGGACAGGGCCTATGGATTCCGACGTAGTACGAGTGAATCGCGCCGCGCGCGTCCATCGGCTGAGGGACGCGAAGGCCGTCGCGGAAGCCGCCGCGCGCTTCGTCGCGAGTTCCATCGAGAGCGCCATCGCGGCGAACGGCAAGTGCCGTCTCGCGCTCTCCGGCGGGAGCACGCCGCGCGCGACCTACGAGCGCCTCACCGAGCCCGATCTGTCGAGCCAGATCGCGTGGGCGCGTCTCGAGGTGTTCTTCGGCGACGAGCGGATGGTTCCGCCGACCGATCCGTCGAGCAACTACCGCATGGCGCGCGAGGCGATGCTCGACCGCGTGCCCATCCCGCCCGAGAACGTGCATCGCATCGAGGGCGAGCTCGAGGCGTCGGCTGCCGCCGACAAGTACGCGCTCGAGCTCGGCGCGGAGCCGCTCGACGTCGTGCTCCTCGGCATGGGTGACGACGGTCACGTCGCGTCCCTGTTCCCCGGCAGCGCCGAGCTGCTTCGCACCGATCGCAGCGTGTTCCCGAGCCACGCGCCGGTCGTCCCGCACGATCGCGTGTCGATCGCGCTGCCGGTGATCAACGCCGCGCGCGCGGTCGTCCTCCTCGTCACGGGGGAGAGCAAGGCGGCGCGGGTGGCAGAGGTATTTCAGGAACGGGCGAGCGGCGCGCCACGGCTGCCTGCGGCGCGGGTCGCTCCGCAGAGGGGAGAGCTGCACTGGTTCCTCGACGCGGCGGCGAGAGCGGTGCTCGAGGCTGCGACGAAGGAGGCGTGATGGCGATGAAGAAGGCGCAGCTGGGGATGATCGGCATGGCCGTCATGGGGAAGAACCTGGCGCTCAACGTCGTCGATCACGGATACGGTGTCGCCGCGTACAACCGCGAGCTCGACATGCTCGAGAGCGCGACGAAGGGCACGCCCATCGTCCCCTGCAAGACGCTCCAGGAGCTCGTCGAGTCGCTCGAGCGCCCGCGCTGCATAATGATGATGATCAAGGCCGGAGAGCCCGTCGATTTCGTCCTGAAAGATCTCGCGCCGCTCCTCGAGCCGGGTGACATCGTGATCGACGGCGGCAACTCGTGGTTCGAGGACACGCAGCGCCGTGAAGCGGCGATGCGCGAGAAGGGGCTCTACTTCTTCGGCATCGGCGTGTCCGGCGGGGAAGAGGGCGCGCGCCACGGCCCGTCGTTGATGCCGGGCGGTGACGCCAAGGCCTACGAGCAGATCCGGACCATCATGGAGGCCATCGCCGCGCGGACGGAGTCGGGCCCGTGCGTCGCCTACGTCGGGCCGAACGGCGCCGGGCACTTCGTCAAGATGGTGCACAACGGCATCGAGTACGCCGACATGCAGTGCATCGCCGAAGCGTACAGCTTGCTCCGGGACGTCGCGGGCCTCGGTCCGTCCGAGATCGCCGACACGTTCGCCGCGTACAACAAGGGCCCGCTCGAGTCGTTCCTCATCGAGATCACCGCGAAGATCTTCACGGTGAAGGATCCCGGAGGGAAGGGCGCGCTCGTCGATCAGGTGCTCGACAAGGCCGGACAGAAGGGCACCGGTCGCTGGACGGCGCAGGTCGCGCTCGATCTCGGCGTGCCGATCCCGTCCATCGCCGCGGCCATCGACGCGCGCGTGCTCTCGAGCATGCGAGACGAGCGGCTCCACGCGAACGCCGTTCTGAAGGGCACGCGCCCCGGCGCCTCCGGCATGGACGAGAAAGAGCTCGTCGCCGCGATTCACGACGCCCTCTACGCCGCGAAGATCTGTGCGTACGCGCAGGGTATGGCGCTGATCAGCGCCGGCTCGAGCACGAACTCGTGGGGCATCCTCTCGCGCGAGATGGCGAGGATCTGGAAGGGCGGCTGCATCATCCGCGCGCGCTTCCTCGATACGATCTTCCGCGCCTACGAGAAGGACGCGAAGCTCCCGAACCTGCTCCTCGACGACGTCGTCCGCGGCGAGATCGACAAGGCGCAGGCGAACTGGCGCAAGGTGCTAGGCCTCGCCGCGACGCACGGCGTGCCCGTCCCCGCGATGAGCGCGAGCCTCGCGTACTACGACAGCTACCGCGCGAAGCGTCTCCCGCAGAACCTGACCCAGGCGCAGCGCGACGCGTTCGGTGCGCATACCTACGAGCGCCTCGACGGCGAGGGGACGTTCGTCCACTCGCGCTGGCTAACTTAGGAAGGGGGAGCCTTGGCCCCCCGCAGCTTCGCCTACGGCGAACTGCTTCTTAGGTAGGGGGGCCTTAGCCCCCCGCAGCTTCGCCTTCGGCGAACTGCTCCCCCCGCCGCTTCGCGGGCTCGCTGTGCTCGCGCAGTCCGCTTCG
>DATAZL010000010.1:0-12569 GCA_036272055.1 Polyangiaceae bacterium
CGGGCTCGCTTTGCTCGCGGGCGAACTGCTCCCCCCGCCGCTTCGCGGGCTCGCTTTGCTCGCGGGCGAACTGCTCCCCCCGCCGCTTCGCGGGCTCGCTTTGCTCGCGGGCGAACTGCTCCCCCCGCCGCTTCGCGGGCTTGCTGCGCTCGCGTAGTCCCGCTCTTTGCTCCTTCGGGGACGACGAAGGCGTCGATGCGGGACTACCGAGCGGAACGGCATTTTAGGGACGCACGCCCTGGCATATGGTGCCGCCGGGTCATGACCCACGAAGAGCTGACGCGCGACATCGATGAGCTTTCCGGCGCCTGGGCCGCCGGAGATCCCGGCGATGCGACGCTCCGCGCCAATTGCCGGGAACGGCTCGAGCGACTCCGGAACGTGTATCGCACGCAACCGGACGCGTTCGCGGCCGACCAGGTACTCATGCTCAAAGCGGTCGCCGACGGCCTGCGTCTTCCGTCTCCCACCGGTACTGGCCGCCTTTCCGCGCGGGAGGCGCTCAAGGCGACGTTCGGTTACGACGCGTTCCGTCCGGGTCAAGAGGCGATCATCGACGCCATCCTCGCCGGGCGCGACTGCATCGGCGTGATGCCGACCGGCGCCGGCAAGTCACTGACGTATCAGCTTCCGGCGCGTCTCCTCGGCGGCACGGCGCTCGTCATCTCGCCCCTCATCGCGCTGATGAAGGACCAGGTCGACGCCCTGCACGAGCTCGGTCTGCGCGCGACGTTTTTGAACTCGACGCTCGACCCTGCCGAGAAGGCGCGGCGCGTGGAGGGCCTCCGAAACGGTGAGTACGAGCTCGTGTACGCCGCGCCCGAAGGGCTGGAAGCGTCGGTGGGCGCCGTTCTGCGCCGCGTGCGTCTGTCGCTCATCGCGGTGGACGAGGCGCACTGCATCAGCCAGTGGGGGCATGATTTCCGCCCCGCGTACCGGAATCTGTCGAATCTGCGTCGTCGCTTCGGCAACGTGCCGATCCTCGCGCTGACGGCGACCGCGACGCGGGAAGTGACGCAGGACATCGTCGCGCAGCTCGGCATGCAGACGCCCGCGAGCTACCGCGGCTCGTTCTTCCGCAAGAATCTGCGCGTCCACGCTTACCGCAAGGGCGGTGATTCGGGGCTCAACGTGCGCGAATCCATCGTGCGGCTGATACGTGCGCGCCCGAACGAGAGCGGCATCGTGTACTGCCTGTCGCGGAAATCCGTGGAGGGCATCGCCGAGTTCCTGACGAAGAACGGCATCTCCGCGTGCGCGTATCACGCCGGCATGTCGCCCGAAGATCGCTCATCGGCGCAAGACGCCTTCCGAAAAGACGACGTGGACGTCGTGGTGGCGACGGTCGCGTTCGGCATGGGCATCGACAAGTCGAACATCCGCTACGTCATCCACCGCGACATGCCGCGCTCCGTCGAGGGGTATTACCAGGAGATCGGGCGCGCCGGCCGCGACGGCGTCGAGAGCGATTGCGTGCTCTTCTATTCGTTCGCCGACGTGATGAGCTACGACCGCTTCTCGGACGACGCCGCGGACGAGGCCGCTGAGCGACAGCGACGGCAGGTGCGGGAGATGTTCTCGCTCGCCGAGCGACGCGAGTGCCGCCATCAGTCGCTCGTCGGCTATCTCGGCGAAGAGATCGGGCCCTGCAAGACGTCGTGCGACTTCTGTCTGGACAAGGACGTGCTGTCGGAGGCGCCGAAGACGGTGCTGAAGGGACGCGGCAGGGGGCGCTCCACCGTCTCCCCGCCGCGGCGCGATGCACCCACCGAAGAGACGCGGATCGAGCCCGCCCACGGTGAGCTCTTCGAGCGCCTGCGACGTCTCAGAAAGACGATCGCCGACAGCCGCAACGTGCCCGCTTACGTCGTCTTCAGCGACGCGACGCTGCTCGAGATAGCGGCGAAGAAGCCGCAGAACGCTTCGGAGCTCCTCGAGATCTCCGGCGTGGGGCCGAAGAAGGTCGCGACCTACGGCGCGGAGTTTCTCGCGCTACTTTCGAGCGAATGACGGGAAGAGCCGTCACCGGTTCGGCGTAGATCCGCGATCGGGCGCCGCGAGCACGCGGAGGCGGGCGACGAGCTCCGAGAGACGCGACGGCTCGACGAACAGCTTGAGCCCCGAGAGGCTCTGCTCGACGATCTGCGGGAGCAGCTCCTCGGTGTTTCCACGCTCGGCAACACCGCAGGCGTCCATGGCTTTCGCCAGGATCGAATCGACGAGGATGGGGCTCAGGTAAGCCTGCATACAGCGACGTATCAGGGCGTACCGGGAGACGTGCACCCCGGACATGGGGGGTGCGGGATATTTCTTGGGGGCGCGTGCGGGGTTCATGGCGATAGCGGTCGTTGCCCCCCTCGAAAACGGCCGTTTGCCGTACTTCCTTAGAGACTTTCGCGCGCCGGGTGACGCGACCCACGGCGAAATCGCGGAAACCAGACGCAATTTCTCGAGAGTGCATTCTGCGAGAACTTTTCTTCCGACCGAGCGTCCAAAGGGCCAGAGCCTCGAAGAGTTTCACAGTTCGAGAGCTGGAGGTCCCCGATGAGTGCTGACCATGAGCTGGCCAGAGTGCCGGCGAGCGAAGATCCGTCCGCAATCCGAAGCGCCCGAGCCACGAGCCGGCGTCGTCTCGCAGCCCGCTATGTTTCGGCGGCGTTGCTCTTCTCCGTAGCGTGCTCGCGCGTCGCGCCGCCGAGCACCGCGAAGACGCCCGTCGGTGGCGCGTCGAACGCGACGACCGTGACGAAGCACGACGCCGAAGAGCGCGCGACCAACGCGGCACCGGTGCCGGAAGAAGCGAAGGCAGAGGCGAATGCGCAAAACGACGTTGGTCGAGGTTATACGATGGCCGACGACCCCGCGGGCATCCCGGCGCAGCCCACGCCGCCGTCGCCGCCCCCGTCGACGCCTGCTCCGAAGGGTACGGAAAAGCAATTCGGCATGATCGGGCTGATCTCCGGCGGCGGTGGGCTCGGCACTGCAGCGAGTGCGTCTTCTGGACGACTCGCGCCGGCGCATGCGATGCGGGCCGAGAAGCGTCACGCCTACGCCGTGGCAGGGCCGGCGGCGACGGCAGCGCCGCTCGTCGTCGCGAAGCCGTCGATGCCGAGGCCGCTCGCCGCCGACAAAGAGTTCAACACCGAGGCGTACAAGCGCACGGTGAACAACCCGTTTCGCCTCGTCACCGAGGCGCCGCTCTCGACGTTCTCCGTCGACGTCGACACCGCGTCGTACTCGAACATGCGCCGCTTCGTCGAGGAGGGCCATCTGCCGCCCGCGGACTCGATCCGCACCGAGGAGTGGGTAAATTACTTCGGCTATGACGACGCGCCGCCGAAGTCGGACGAGCCGGTCGCCGTCGCGAGCGAGCTCACCGAGTGCCCGTGGGCCACGGGGCACGAGCTCCTCCGCGTCGCGCTCACGACGCAGCCTATCGCGCAGGAAGCAGTTCCGCCGCGCAATCTCGTCTTTCTGATCGACGTGTCGGGTTCGATGGAGCCGGCGAACAAGCTGCCCCTTCTGAAGCGTGGGCTCGCGATGCTCGCGCGCCAGCTCCGTCCCGTCGACACGCTCTCCATCGTCGTCTACGCTGGCGCGTCGGGCCTCGCGCTCCCGCCGACGTCGGGTGCCGAGCAGGGAAAGATCCTGGCGGCGCTCGAGGGCCTCGAGAGCGGCGGTTCCACCAACGGCGCCGAGGGTATCCAGCTCGCGTATCACATCGCCGAGCAGCAGATGAAGCACGGGGGAATCAACCGCGTGCTCCTCGCGACCGACGGCGACTTCAACGTCGGCGTCACGAGCGAGGGCGAGCTCACCCGTCTCATCGAGAAGGAGCGCAAGACCGGCGTCTTCCTGACGGTGCTCGGTTTCGGCGAGGGGAACCTGAAAGATTCCACGATGGAGTCGCTCGCCGACAAGGGTAACGGCAACTACGCGTACATCGACTCTCTCGAGGAGGCGCGCAAGGTGCTCGTGCACGAGGCGGGCGCGACACTCGTGACGGTCGCGCAAGACGTGAAGCTCCAGCTCGAGTTCAACCCGACGCACGTGAAGGGCTACCGTCTCGTCGGGTACGAGGATCGCGTCCTCGCCGATCAGGACTTCAACGACGACACCAAGGACGCGGGCGATATGGGCGCCGGGCACCACGTGACCGCGTTCTACGAGATCGTTCCCGCGACGGGCGCGGTGCCCACGAACGCGCCGGCGATCGACCCGCTCAAGTACCAGACCGAGCGCCAGCCCGTCGGCGCATCGGATCTTCTCACCGTGAAGATCCGTTACAAGGCGCCCGGAGGCACGAAGAGCGAGCTCTTCTCCCGCACCGTCGCGGAGCATCCCGTCCCGCTCGCGAGCACGTCCGAGTCCCTCCGCTTCGGAGCCGCAGTCGCAGAGTATTCCCTGGCCCTCCGTGGCGCCGAAGGCGTCGGCGTAGCGCAATTGCCGAAAGCGCGCGCCATGGCTCTGGGCGCCCTCGGCGCCGATCTCCGTCACGAGCGACACGAATTCGTCGCGCTGATGGACAGAGCCGGCACTCTGCCGAAGAACTGACGGGGGCGTCGTACAGGTACGGCGCCGGCCCCTCGCTTCGCGCGGCGGCCGGCGCCCTTCTTCGGATGCCTCTCTTGGTTCACTGCCTCCGTCACGTTGTTAGTGAGGTCTTGCGGAAAACTTTGCGATGTACTTCATCGGTACATCGCAACTTTTTCCGTGAAGAGCAGTGGAGCCACGCCTCGAGATAGAAGCATTTCGCAATTCTCGCGTGACGACCAAACATCGCCACGTCTTGCGCCTACTGGTTCGCCGAGGCATCGGCAGTACCGACGTCCGGAACGGCCACATCCCCTTCGGTAGCTAGACCAGGGCAGCAAGGACCAGGGGCCCCCGTGATCTTCACCGTACGCACGAAGTCGGGCGCTCCGCTCAGAAACGACACGTCGACACGGCATTCCCCTACTCCGCTGACACCGGCCACGTAGAGGCGTCGGGAGATCTTTGCGACCGAAGAATCGCAGGGGGAGCAGGCACTGCTCACTCCACCCGATGCTGTTCGAGCCAGACCGCTAGCTATGCGCCGCTAGCGCGTCGAGCGCGCGCGACTTCACGAAGGGCTTCGTTCACGGCTTCACTGGTCTTGAAGACTTCGGCGACATCAGGGTCAAGGACGACAACACTCGAGCCCTCGCGGTACCGCGAGGCATACTTGCCGCGTACGCCCCTGGAGAAGTCGTACCGGGGCCGCATCTCGAGGTCGTCGTCAGCCTTCTTCGTAGGTTCGTCGCTCATGACGTTCGGCCAGCCTAGCACTGAAGATGCGGATGGTCTCGTCATCGGCAAGATGCGCAACAACAAGCTTTTCCGAGTGGGTTTCGCCGAGCAACAGTAGTCGCTGCTCGCCTCGAGACTGGTCTGGATCGTCGATCGTTAGCGAGAGCGGATCGCCGAACGCCGTCGACGCTTCGTCGAAGGAGATACCGTGCTTTGCAAGGTTTCGGCGCGCCTTGTCGTCGTCCCACTCGAACCGCATCGAACCTCCTGTGTGGCACGAGCCAGGCCCCGATCGACGTTGCCGCGCCGACCATATTGCCGTCAAGCCGGTAGCGCAAACGCGTACGGCGATCACGGTACTGCCGAAACCTGGACCGAGCACGGGCTCGGACTAGGTCGTCACGAAGCTCAAGACCGCACACCACGTCTCTTCGCCCATCAAGTCCTCGTCAGAGGCCGAGCCGCCTAAGATAAGTCGGAACAGTATCCGCATCGGAAGGGACGCTCTCGATCATCGGCTTGATATCGTCATAGAACTGACGGCAAACTTCGGGCTCTGCTTCAACGTCATCACCATCGTGCCCTCGCTCGCGTGGTTCGATTTGCGCACGGCACGCGCGTTCCATCTGAGCAGTTCTTCTCGCTGCACGGCCACGTCGTCGTTCGCGCTCTCATCGTTCGCCTCGTCGACCGCGAGCGGGGATCTCCCCTAGTCGCGCGCGTCCGCACGCACCTCGTCGAACGAACGACGCTAGAAGACCACGCGCGCAACGGCAAGTGGTGGAACCGCACCCTCATAGGCCGGCATTTCCGGCCGATGAGCCTCGAGGACGGCTACTGGCATGCCTCTCCGCAGGTCACTCGTTCAGAAGCTGTGCCCGATCGTCGCGAAGGCGCTGTTTCGGGTCGTCTTCACGTCGAAGTTCAGGGGGAGGGCGGCGTGCTCGGTGTGGGACGTCTTGGGCTGGGAGAGGAAGTAGAGGGCTACGCCTGCGCCGAGGCCGGCGAGGCCGATGCCGAGGGAGACGTCGGCGAGGATGTACTTGGTTCGTACGGAGTCGACGTCTCCTGACGAGCAGTTGGGCTTGCAGCCTGAGCCTTCGATGTCGCTCTGCTGGCCTTTGCCGACGAGGCCGAAGACGGCAAAGCCGATGATGCCCGCTGCGCCGACGCCACCGGCGGCGTAGGCGTACGGGCGCAATGGACCTGGCTTCGTGCTCTCCGGCGTGTCTTCGGCGGGCTTCGCATCGGGCGAAGGAGCACGCAGGGTGGGCTGTGCCGCCGGAGTGGACGCGACTTCGCCAGTGGCGAACGCGACGTCGATGATCCGGTCCTTCTCGCCCTGGCGGATCACGACGTCGCGCTCGAGCGGGGGCGCCCCGTCTATCTCGAAGCGGAACGTGTGACGGCCCGGATCGACGGCGATGGCGCTTCCCTCGTGCTCGGCTTCCACCGGTTCACCGTCGATGGTCACCTTCACACCGGAAGCGTCCGCACCCTGCTGGTTCTTGGCAGCGACCACGACGGTCGGCATCTCGCGCTGGAGCTCGGCGAGCCACTGCGTGCAATCGGATTGTATGAACGAGGGACACGCTCCCTGCGCGCAGATCACGAGCGACTCGCGCGCAGCGTGGAGCTTCGCGCTCGCCCTCAGCTCCTGGCTTTGCTCGTAGGCGGAGGCGCACTCTGCCTTCTTGTTCGCCCCTGCCGCTGCCGCTCCATGAGTCAGTCCGAGGACGGACAACCCGAGTGAGAGCGCCGTCCCGACGGTCCGGGAGTGTCGCGAGACGGAATCGTGGGATTTCTGTTTCGTTTGCCGTGACATGTAACCTCGTCGCTCGTTTACCGAGAGAAAGCTCAGTTGCAGGTGAGCAGCGCCGCGCTGGTCATGATGCGAACCCGTCCACCGCCACCACCGCCGCCTCCTCCGCCGAAGGCCACGTCGTCGCCCGGAAGTCCGGTCGCTGACGTCGTGCAGCTCGCGCCGGCGCAGAGGCCGCCCTTGCCGCCGGCCGCCGTCTCGCCGCTGCCGCCCGTCGCAGCGGTGTTGTCCGTCGTGTGGCCGTCCTGGCCGGCGCTGCTCGAGCTGCACTCGTCGCCGCCGCCACCACCGCCGCCGTGCACGCGCATCCCACCGCTCGAGCCGACCGTCGCGTTTGCCGGAGACACGAGCAGGATCGCGCCGCCGCTGCCGCCGCCGTCCCCGCCGTCGCCTTCGCAGTTCGAGTTCTTCGGCTGGCCCTTGCCGGCGCCGCCGTTGGCGGTGAGGTACGCCGCGTTCGCGCCGGTACCGATGGTGATCGTGCCGGACGCGCTGATCTCGAAGGCGCCACCTCCGGCTCCGGCAGCGGCGTTGGTGCTGCCGCCGCCGAGGCCACCGGAGCACCCGCCGCGGAGCGGTTGCAGATCGGAATCGGTCGAGACTGCGCCCGCAGTTCCACCGCCGCTCGAGCGGCCATTGCCGCGACCGCCGCGACCACCCACGGTGCCGAATGCGCCGCCACCGGCCCCGTCACTGTCGTCGGCGGCGGACGTCGCGGCTCTTCCAGTGCCGCCCGTCCCGGTTCCGCACTGTGCGGCGGTGCTTCCGCCGGGCCCAGCGGTGGTCTGGGTCGCGCCGGCGTCTATCTTGCCGCCGCTGTCCACGACGACGTTACCGGCGACGAGGAACACGACGGGCTTGTTGCCCTGCAGCTTGAACACGTGATTGTTCGAGACCGTCAAGCCACGGAGTCTGACCACCATGACGGTCGGACCGGTCGAGTCGAGCTGCGTCACGTTGTTGGTGACGGCGAGGGTGCCGAGCGCGCAGCTCGTGCTGGTCACCGTTCCCGCGGTGGAGTCGATGGTCGTCGTGCCGGCTGCGGTGCAGCTCCAGGTCGGCGCGGTCGCGAAGGTGCCGGACCACTGCGTGGCGTCGACGTTGATCGACGGGGGGAGGACGTTCGCGGTCGCCTCGCAGGCGTTGCCCGGGTTTCCGTCGCAATCCAGCGTTCCGCCGCCGCAGGACGCGCATGCGCCGCTGGTGCACGTCTGGGACGTGGAGCATGTCGAGGTGGAGCACGTCGTGCCGCAGCTCGTGTCCGCATTGATGTGCTTCTCGCAGCCGTTCAGGGCGGACGAGTCGCACTCCAGCGTTCCCGCGCTGCATGCGACGCAGGCGCCGCCGGAACACGTCTCCGTATTCGCCGCGCAGGCGGCCGCGTTGCCCCACTGTCCGTTCGCGGAGCACGTTTGCACGCCGACGCCGGTGCTCGCGCACTGCTTCGTTCCCGGGACGCAGACGCCGGTGCAGACGTTCGCGACGCACGCCGACGCAACGCACGTATTGGGAGTACCCCATTGACCGCTGGCGGTGCATGTCGCGATCCCGTTACTCATGCACGTCTTGTCGCCGGGAGCGCAGACGCCGTTGCAAGCGCCGCTCACGCACGCCTGTCCGGCACAGGTGACGCCGTTCTGCCAGGTGCCCGTGCCGTCGCAGCTCTGGACGAGCTGACCGACGCACTGCTTGGTGCCCGGGCTACACGTGCCGCCGCACGCGCCGCCGCTGCACACGTTGGTGCAAGCGGTTCCGTCCACCCAGTTGCCGTTCGTGTCGCACGTCTCGGGTATCAGGCCCGTGCACTTCTTCGCGCCCGGCGCGCAGGTGCCCTTGCACGCACCGGCGACGCACGCCTGATTGGTGCAAGTGGCGGGAGTGCCGAACTGCCCGCTCGACGAGCAGGTCTGGACACCGTTGGCCGAACACTGCGTCGCGCCCGGCGCGCAGACGCCGGTGCACGCGCCGGAGACGCAAGCGGAGCCCACGCACGCGGTCGCGACCTCCCACTGTCCGTTCGTGTCGCAGGTCTGGACGCCGTTGTTCGAGCACTGCTTCGCGCCGGGGCCGCACACGCCGGTGCACTTCCCGTCGAGGCACGCCATGTTGGCGCACGCCGTCCCGTCCTTGAAGATGCCGTTCCCGTCGCAGGTCTGTGGAACGAGGCCGTTGCACTGTGTCGCGCCGGGGCTGCATGTGCCGGAGCACGCGCCGCCGCTGCACACGTTCGCGCAGATCGTACCGTCCACCCAGGTGCCCGTCGGGCTGCACGTCTCGGGGGTCAGGTTCGAACATTGCTTCGTCCCCGGAGTACACGTGCCGGAGCAGGCGCCGTTGACGCAGGCCTGCGCCGTGCAGGTCGCGGTGACCGCGAACTGGCCGCTCTCGTTGCACGTCTGGACCGCGTTGCTCGCGCAGACGGTCGCGCCCGGGATGCACACGCCGGCGCACGCGCCGTTCAGGCAGGCCTGGCTGCCGCACGACTCGGCGGTTCCCCATTGGCCTGCCGTGGTGCAGGTCTGCACTCCGTTGCCGGCACACTGCTTGGTTCCGGGCGTACACGTGCCGACGCACGCGCCGTTCGCGCACGCCTGATTCGTGCAAGCTGCGCCGTCTTGCCAGCTTCCGGTCGAGTCGCACGTCTGCACGACGAGGCCGTTGCATTGCTTTGCGCCCGCCGTACACGTCCCCGAGCACGCGCCGCCGCTGCAGAGCGTCGAGCACGGCGTGCCGTCCTGCCATTTGCCGGTTCCGTCGCAGGTCTGCGGGGTGAAGCCGTCACAGGTCCGCGTCGTGAATGAGCAATCGCCGGTGCACACGCCGTCGGTGCAGAGAAGCTGACAGGTGTCGAGGCGCGTCGTCGTGACGAGATCGACGCCGCACTGGAGTCGGTCGGCGTCCGAGCAGAATACGTCGTTCGCTGCTTTGCCGACGCATCCGCTGACGACGGGCTGACAGGAGCCCGCGTTGACCCCCGGCGTCGTGTCGCAGTTGTTGCTGCCCGAGCAGGTACCGTTCGGCGTCCATTTGCCGCCCGCGCAGATGAGCTGCCCCTTCTGCGCGTGGCCCGCGCAGGCGTACGCGCCGTTCGGGGAACACGCCGTTCCGAGCGTGCCGATCGCCGTGCCGTCACTGACGGGGCCCATGCCCGTCGCGCCGTCAGGCAACGCGCCGTCGACGCCGCCGTCGAGATCGACGGTCGACCCGCCCGCGTTCCCCTTCTTGCCGCCGCTCGACGTCGCACCGGCACCGGTGCCCGCGTCGTTCGATACGCCGCCGTTCGATGTCGACGTTCCACCGTTGTTGCCGTCTCCGCCCGCAGTCCCGCTCGCGCCACCCGTGCTGCCGCCGTCATAAAACGCGCCGCCGTCGACGCGTGCATGACCGTGACGCCCGCCGCTGCCGTTCGACAGGCCCTCGAGCCCTCCCGTCGTGCATGCACCAACAGCAAGCGCGACGACGCAGACGCGCGCGGCGGAAAAGAATCCGGACATTCTTACAACCATACCCCAGCGACGCACTGACCGGGGGTTGCGTCGAACCGTGCGCACCTACATTGGCGTCGATCGCCACCGCGTCCACGCGCGCAAACTCACGACCACTTCACCAACGCTGCCAGGTGTCAGCGTTCGCCGTCAGTACGGGTGATCTCGTGCGGAGATTTCTTCCGTGAAGAGGGCGGTATTGAAGAGGGCGCGAGGGGCCGGCCGCACGCGCTACCAACCGCCGTCGCCACCGCCGCCGTCGCCACCGCCGGAGTCACCACCACCGCCCCAGTCGCCGCCGCCGCCACTGTTGTCGTCCCAGCCGCCGCTGGCGCCACCCTCGTCGTAGTTGCCGCGCGGTTCGTCGTCGTTGTTGCTCGAGCCGCCGCCGAGCATGCCGCCTTCGCGACCGCGTTCGTCACGCTCGCCCATGGACTTGCCGAGCTCGTAGCCAGCGAGACCACCGAGGCCTGCGCCGAGTATGCCGCTCCCCAGGCCAGAGCCGCCGCCGCCGTAGCCAGGACCGTATCCCGGGCCAGGCCCGTAGCCGGGACCATAGCCGCCACCCGGCGGCATGTTGGGCGGATACATGGTGCGCGTACCGCCGCCGAAGATACGGCGCATCGCGAGGAACGCGAGCAGCACCAGGCCGCCGAGGACGAGCCAGCCGTAGGGGAAGCCGCCGCTCGACTGGTTAGCGCCGCTCGACTGGTTAGCGGGAGCAGGGACGGGCGCGGTGGTGCCGGAGTGCGACGGAGTGTTGTCGGGCGCGGTACCGACCGACGTCTTGGCGCGGTTCAGGATCTGCTCGATGCCGGCACGGAAGTCACCGCTCTTGAAGTCCGCGTTGCCGGCTTGCTCGATCGCCTGGAAGTCCGACGACGCGATGCGGGACCCGGTACCGAAGCGCACCGTCGTGTGACGATGCTCCTTGTCGATGCCGACCACGACCATGTCGGGCGAACCGACCTGCTCGCCGACGTAGTGGTTGAAGTCGCTCGCGTGCGCGCTCGTGGTGAGCACGCGGACGTCGAACGGGTATGCACCCCCTTCGGCCTGCAACGTCGAGCGGTCGGAGGACGACAGCAGGTTCTCTTCGTCCTTGATCTGCAGCGTACCCGCGAGCGCGATGCTCGAGAGCAGCGTCGACGCAACGACGAGCGCTGGCGCGGTCACGCGCCCGAGAAATCGCACCGTGTTATTTCGGGTTTTCACAGTGAGAACTTAGGTCCGTGGCCCCCTGAGTCAAGGACCACCCCGGCCGTCTGGTCGTGAACGTGAGCGATCAGGGAGCGGGCGCGTCGCTCTGCCCCATCAGCTGCTCGATCAGCGCGTCATTGGCGTCGACCGGCGCGTCCCCGGGCTCGGTTCCGGGCTTCGCGTGGCCCTTCCCGTCAGGTCCCCACTTGGCACGATCTTCGTCGCTGCAGGGCAGGGGATTGTTGCGGTCTTCCTGGACGCACTCGAGCATCCACGCATCGCGCGGTGGCTCGTTGCGTGACGCCGCGTCGGCACGCGCCTTCGCGATGTCGCCCTGAATGGCGATCGTGGAGAGCCCGGGCACCAGCATGATGATCGTCAACCCGACGAACATGATGCCGAGGAACGGCAGCGCGATCCGGTAGAGCGACGTCATCGGTTTCCGGAAGCGGAAGCTCGTGACGAACAGGTTCTGACCGAAGGGCGGGCTCAGGAATGCGATCTCGAGATCGAGCAGGAACATCATCGCCAGGTGGAACGGCGAGAAGAGAAACTTCGCTCCGAAGGGGAGCAGGAGCGGCACCGCGACGAGGATCGCGCTGAACCCTTCCATCACCGCGCCGATCCCGTACATCAGGAAGTTCCGCGCTACGAGGAAGTGCCAGCGCTTCGTGACGCCGAGCCCCGTGATCCACGCGAAGACGTGAGCCGGCGCGTCCTCGGTGATGAGGTAGTTCGTCAGCGCGACGGCCATCGCCATGATGAGGAGCAGCGCGCCCGCGAGTGCGAAC
>DATAZL010000011.1:0-26041 GCA_036272055.1 Polyangiaceae bacterium
CCGGCGGAGCGAGCAACGGGGGCGTTGCCTGCATCGGCACCGACGGGAAGATCCCCCAGTACCTCAAGCTCTGCGGTACCGCGGCCGACTGCGGCACGGTGCTCATCGGCTCTTGCTGCTCGGGAAACCTCATCGCCGGCATCGCCCGCGCCAGGAGTTGCACCCCACCCGACCTGGGCGGTTGCAGCCAGCTCGGATGCCGTGGTTCCACCGTCGATGGCGCGGAAGACGGCAAAGATTCCGGTCAGGGGGACATCCAGGTCGAGTGCATCAACATGGGTGACGGAGGCAGCGGTCTCTGCCAGACCCAGGTCGTCCCGCAGACGGGAAAGATTCCGTGCGGCACGACCACCTGCGAGGTCGGCTCTGCGTGCGTCCATCCGCCCACCAGCGTCGGCGGTCCGGCGCCCCGGTGTGTCGAAGCGCTCGACGGCGGTACCTGCCCCGCCGGTTTCGCGATGGTCGCGTCCTGCGCCGGCAACCCCGCGGGCAGCTGCGTCGAGACCTACGTCCCTCCCCCGCCGACGTGCGTCGCGATCCCCGCTGCGTGCGCCGCTGGCCTGGATTGCACATGCCTGTCCACGACCATCTGCGGCGGCGGCGCAAACCTCTGCGACCGCGCCACCGCCCGCGACGTGTATTGCATCAACCTCGCGCCGTGAGCGTCGCGGGGACCGCGTCGTGAAGCCAAAGGCGCTGCGCCGTACCGCGTCTCCCGCACGTCGTGACGACGGAACGCGGAAACGCCGTCAGTCGTCGAAGAAAACCAGGCTCGAGCCCTCGGTGTCCGACTTCCATCGGTGCACGTTCACGGTCACGCCGTCGAAGACGAACTTCACGGGAGTCTTCTCGGACGTCGGCAGAGACACGTCCACTGCGCTCAAGAAAAATGGCGAGCTCAGCGTGGTGACCGGCGTGAACTCGGTCTGACCGTTGTCGAAGCCGAAGAGCGCGATGAGCTGTAGTTTCTCGGGGGCAACGTCGGCTGTGAGCGCTTCGGTACCCTCGATGGTCAGCGAGTCGTTTCCGTGGCCACCGGGGTCGGCCTTGCTGATCATCGCTCGACTGCCGTTCTGGATGATGAAGCCGCTCTTGGCGTCGGAGTACATGATGTGTCCGGCGATGATGTTTGCGGCAAAGCTGCCGAGCTTGGGCAGCGCCTTGAGATACATCAGGTGCGTCGATCGCCGGAACGGACCACGATAGGTGTGCTGCGGGCGGCCGGGCTTTCCGTCCGCCGGAGGCTCGCCAGCCTCGGGCATGAAGAACTCGTAGCGAGCGCCGGCCTTTGCGGTGAAAGGTCCCCACGAGCCGTCGTCGCCGGTGACGACGTGAAAGTCGGGCTGGTCGTGCAGGCGATCCCCGGTATCGGCATCGACTTCGTAAATGCCGATGGTGATCCCGGCGTGCGGGGTGTTGTCGGAAAAGTTCTTGTAGAAGCCCGAGATCTGGGGGGCACCTTCGGAGACGACGTCCGGCGCTGTGGGGGCGTTGCCATTGAAGAGCTGATACATGGCGGCGAAGGATTCCTTGCAGCTCAGGACGGCGACGTGATCGTGATAACCGATGTCCGGGTTCTCCACGGATTCGCCGTCGGGACCGGGCATCGCGAGCTTCTTCGGGTTGCCGGCGACGAAGTCGCCGTCCGACGACAGATTCACCTGCGGCACCGGCTCGGCGACGCCGCCGCCCGCGGCCTGCGCGTAATGCTCGATCTTCGCGGCGTGCGCAGCGTCCTTCAGGTACGTCGCCGACATCAGAGTGCCGTAGGAGTGGCCCACGAGGTCGAGCTTGTCGAAGCCGGTGTCCTTGCGGAACGCATCGACTGCGGCGTCGAGCCGAGCCTCGGTGTCGTCGGTGTCGCTCTGCACCGCGCCGCCGAAGGCGAGAAAGGTCGCGTCGTAGTCGAAGCCGCGGATCGCGGAGCGGCAATAGCCGTTGGAGGTGAAACGCTGTGCCTGGAGCTCGAAGTTGTCCGCGCCGCCCATGATGCCGTGAACGAACAGAATGGGACGCTTCGTCGCGTCACAGGACTCGGACCCGCCGCCGTCGAGTGACGCATTTCCTCCGTCCGCTGCAACATCGCCGCCGTCGTTGCCCGCGTGCTTCGCGCCGTCGCTCGAACACGCCGGCGTCAGTGCGAGCAAGGATGAGCAGAGCGCCAGCCTTCGTCGAAAGAACATGTCCGGCTTCGTAGCCGAAGATCGTTCGTTGTCGTCCCGCGTGAGACGGATCGTCACCGCATGTCGCAGCTCGTTGTACGATTGGCACGCCGAGGTAGCGACGCGGTTCGGCTACAGCAGCCCGACGATGCCGGCGCTGAGCCCGAACTGGACGAAGGACGTATCGACGGCGGTGCCGGCACCGAGGAAGTTCGCGTCGGCGCGGCCGGCGAAACCGACGTCGAGGACGGGGCCGATGGTGATGGCGAAGCTACGTACCGGTGCGATGAGGAGCGGTACGTCGACGTCGAAAGCGAACGAGTGCGCGTCGATGGAGGCGTCGGAGTTGTCGGCGCTCCGCGACGCGTGCCAGTACGAGATGCCACCGCGCGGCCAGATACCGACGACGCGCCCGAACATGTATCCGAACCCGACGCGTGGAGCGACGAGGATGTCGGTCTGGTTCGTCCCTTCGGGCGACCGACTGAGGACGACGAACGAGCCTCCGAGGCTGAGCCCCTTCGTGACGAAGTAGTCGAACCCGAGACGTGGAAACTGCCACGCGCCGGCGAGCGGGCTGTCGACGGAGTTGCCGAACAGCGCGATCGCGGTGGTGCCGCTACTGTCCGCGTTCGCCACCTTCTCGTCGGCGTGAAAGACGCCGGTGATGCGCTCGGCGCCGAGCGCGAACGTTCCCTTGTCGATCGCGTCCGCTTCCGCCCGCGACGACACGAGTAGCACGCCGACGGCGAGCGCCGGCCAGGGCTTCCTGCTCATGCCCCTTTTCGTAACGCTCAGGCGCCCGAGGAGTCCAGCGGATCGAACGAATGGCCCACGTTCTGTCGCACCTGGTCGGTGGTGAGGCCGAAGCGACGCTCGCGCGCGGCATAGATACCGAGCGCGTCACGCAGCGCGTTGCCCGTGAACTCGGGCCACATGATCGGCAGGAAGACGAACTCCGCGTACGCGGCCTCGAAGAGCAAAAAGTCGCTCACGCGGTTCTCTCCGCCGGTGCGGATGAGAAGATCGAGATCCGGCAAGGAGTGCGTCGTCATCTGACGGTGGAAGAACTCCTCGTCGATGTCTTCCGGCAGGATGAGGCCGGCTCGCGCGCGCACCGCGATGGATCGCGCGGCGTCCGCGATGTCACGGCGGCCGCCGTACGACAGCGCGAGCGAGAGCGTCATCTCGTTGCAGTCGGCGGTGTACGCCTTCGCTTCTTCCACGGCGCGACGGGCGTAGACGGGCAGCTCCTCGAGATCGCCGATGACGTTGAGGCGGATGCCCTTCTCGCGCAGATCTTGTCGCTCGGACTCCGCGAAGTCCTGGAGGAGCCGCATCAGCGCCTCGACCTCGGGACGCGGGCGCGACCAGTTCGCGACGCTGAACGCGTAGAGCGTCAGGTAACGAACCCCGAGCTCGCGGCTCGTGCGCACGGCTTCGCGCACTGCGCGCGCCCCCTCGGCGTGTCCCTCGGAACGGTGCAGCCCGCGGAGCTCTGCCCAGCGGCCGTTACCGTCCATGATGATCGCAACGTGCGCGGGGACCTTGTTGCCGTTTTTCACGAAGTTCCTCACTACGGTTTCGCCGCTCGCGCGGCGGAAGTCACTCTAAGTTCCGCGCTGAGCTTGCCGCGTCTGGGGTGACTGCGACCATGAAAGTTCCATGGAGAATCCCGGCCGCCCGACGGCGGTGACGCAGCGCCCATGGACTACAGCCATGCTAGAAGCATGTATATATCCGTATTTACTGACTATTCAGAGAATGTTTCGGACGCCGTCGCGATGATTCATGAGCCAACGGGGCGCGCCGCCGGCAATCGCAAGCGGAACTCGACGCTCGGCGGGCCCGTGTGTGCGAGCTCGGCGCGCCCGCCGTGAGCTTCGGCGACCGCGCGCGCGATCGCGAGACCGAGTCCCGTCCCGCCCTTGTCGGCGCGGGTGGTCACGAAGCGACGGAACGCGCGCTGCCTCACGTGCGCCGGGATCGTCCCCGGGTTCTCGACGCGCACGATGACGTCGTTGCCCACGCGGAGCACGCCGACGGAGACGCGCGCCGAAGCTTCGGAGTGGACGAGCGCGTTGCTCACCAGGTTCTGCACGGCGCGTCCGAGCCACGCCTCGTCGCCGCGGACGTGGGTGTCGCCCTCGGTGCGAAAATCCGTCCGGCCCCGTTGCTCGTCGAGCGACTCGACGATGCCGCTCGCGAGGCGCGACAGATCGACGAACGCGAACCCCTCGACGCCGCGCGCCTCGATGCTGGCGAGCCCGAGCAGCTCGCGGAGGAGCCGTTCGATGCGCTCGGTCGCCTCGCGGATCCTTCCGACGAAGCGACGCGCGGCGGTGGCGTCGTCGATGGCGCCCTCCTCGAGCACCTCGGCGCTCGCGCGGATCGCGGCGACGGGATTCTTCAGCTCGTGCGATAGATCCGCGGCGAACATCTCGACGAAGGGACGTCCCTCGAGCTGACGCTGCATGGAGTCGATGGCGCGCCAGAGCCGCGTCACCTCGCGACCACTCGAGATCGGCAGGGACGCGGTGCGATCGCCCTCGCTGACGCGCTCGGCGAACATGCTGATCGACTCGATGGGGGCGGCGATCGCGCGCCCGATCCACGCCGCGGCGAGCGCCGCAGCAGCGCCGAGGACGAGGCTGATGACGAGCACCGTGGGCGCGAAGTCGGCGAGCATGTTCCCCATGACGACCGTGGGCTTCACGACGCGAACGGTGCCCGCGTGGCTCGCGTCGGCGAGCACCGGGACGTCGACGCTCACCGTCCCGGAGGCGCCGCTCACGTCGTGGCCGTCGACCGGGAACACGACGCGCCCGTCGCGATCGAGGAGCTCGACGCTGAGGTGCGCGCCCCTGAGCCGCTCGGCCTGAAAGCGTCCGGCGATCTCGCCGATGCTCGCGCCGCTGCGCGCCATCTGCCCCTCGATCATGCCGGCGATCACCGCGCCCTCTTCCTCTGCCGCCTGCTTCGCGAGGCGCACCGCGCGCGACTCGATGCGGTCGATCACCATGATGCCGAGGCCGAACGCGAACGCGCCGACGATCGCCGCGAGCGCGAGGAAGACCTGCATGCGGATCGACACACCGCGGGTGCGGGCCGCGACGAGGCGCGCCGTGACGAACGCGACGAACAGGATGAGCCCGATGGCGCCCGCGGCGACCACCACGAGCCGCGCGATGTTCGCGCTGCCGCCGAGAGATTCGACGACCCCCTGATTTTCGGGACGAAATGGCATATTTTCAGCTCACCGCGCCGTCATTCGTTCGGTCGTGGTTCGTCGGTCACGCGATAGCCGACGCCGCGCACCGTCTCGAGGAGGCCCGGATCGCCACCCGCGTCGAGCACCTTGCGGCGCAGCGACTTGACGTGTGAGTCGATGGTCCGATCGGTGATCGCGTAGCCGTCGCCCCACACGCGATCGATGAGCTCCGAGCGCGTGAACACACGTCCCGGGCTCTCGAGCAGACAGGCGAGCAGGTCGAACTCAACGCGCGTCAGCTCGAGCGGTGCGTCGTGCACGTGCGCGCGGCGCGTCGCCGCTTCGACCCGTAGCGGAACGACGGGCGGGACCGGGAGCGGCGCCACGACCGACGACAGTCGGCGGAGAACGGCGCGGACGCGCGCGACGATCTCGCGCGGCGAAAAAGGTTTCGTGACGTAGTCGTCGGCGCCCGTTTCCAGAGCGGCCACTCGGTCCGCCTCGCCGTCGCGACTCGACAGCACGATGACGGGAGTGCCGTTGCCGTCCTGCCGGATCGTACGGATGAACTCGAACCCACTGCCGTCCGGGAGCATCAGATCGAGGACGACGAGGGACACGCCAGCGAGCGTCGCATGTGCCACCGAGAGACTCGCCGCGATGGTCGCATCGAAGCCGTCACGCTCGAGGGCGTAGGCGACCGATTCGGCGATCGCCGGCTCGTCCTCCACGACCAGGATGCGATGGCGCATCGCCTCCTCATTAGCACCCGGTCTGGCCGAGGCGGCCGATTCGCGGCACCTTTGTATGGCGCCCTAGAGCCGGCGGGGTTAGAAACCGGCTGATATGACGACACCGGAGCTGCCCCCGAAGAAGGACGTCATGCTCGCCCTTCTGGAGCGTTCGAGCGTCTTCATTCATCTGGACCCGCGTCGTGACGACGTGCGCGTGCCGGCGTGGTTCAAGAAGCAACCACAGCTCGTGCTGCAGGTCGGCCTGAACATGGCCGTGCGCATTCCCGATCTGGACGTCGGGGACGACGCCGTCGCCTGCACGCTGAGCTTCAGCCGCTCTCCTTTCTATTGCTACATGCCGTGGACGGCCGTGTTCGCCCTCGTGTCTGAGGACGGCAAGGGCATGCTCTGGCCGAACGACATCCCTCCCGAGGTCGCGGCGCAGCAAGCCGAGCGCGCACAGAAAGATCAGGCTCGCGAGCGCCTTCGCCCGGTGGGAGACGCTGCCCCCGCCGAAGCACCGGCGGCCAAGCCCGAGGCGGGCAAGCCGGCGAGCAAGAAGCGAAAGCCCGCGAAAAGCAGGACGGAAAAAGAGCCTGCGGCGCCCGAGATCCCCCGCGCCCCCCAGGGTCGAGTCGCCTCGGAACCGTCCGGTACCGGCGCGAACCGCGAATCGAAGCGCCCGCTTCCGCCCTACCTGCGCGTCGTTAAATAGGTGCCGACGGGCCCACGGCGTCAGGGCGGGCGTCGCCGGCGGCATTGATGGTAGATTCGCTACGCGGCCCTTCTCGGGGCCTCCCCTCAAAGGATGGACGTCCGCTGTAGCCGTTGCGGCACGGAGTACGACTTCGACGACGCCCTCGTCTCGGAGCGCGGTACCACCGTCAAGTGCACCAATTGCGGTCACCAGTTCAAGGTGTACCCGGGCGGCGGGGGCGGCGCGCCCGAGCGCTGGATCGTGCGAAAGAGCTCGGGACGCGAGCTCGTCTACACGTCGCTTCGCGATCTGCAGCGCGCGATAGCTCAAAGACAGGTGGGCCCGGCAGATCTGCTGTCACGCGGCGGCGGGCACCCGCTCCGCGCCCTCGGCGCGATCGCCGAGCTCGAGCCGTTCTTCACCGCGAACAACCCCGCGACCGCAGCGCCGAACGACGCTGCGCAGCGCACCCTGCTCGGCACCGGTGACAAGGTCCCCGAGCAGTACGCGCCGCGCCCGCAACAGCAGCACAAGCCCGCTCCCCCGACGCCGATGGGCGGCTTCACTCCGCCGAAACGCGACGCGCCGCGGGCGCCGCCCAAGTCGAGTCCCCTCGCCGCCGGCTCCGATCCGTTCGCAGCGTACGACCAGGAGCCCGTCACGGCGCCGCGCCAGGTGCCGCCGGTGATCCCGTCCCCGGTGCCCGACTCCGCCTACGAGGCGACGAGCTCCGCCTATCAAGATCCGAACTTCGGCTACGGCGCGCCGAACTCGCTCGAGCAGCCCGTGTCGTACGAGCCCCCGACCCAGTCGTCGAATCGCGACGTGCCCGACGCGGGCTACGAGAACGACGGCGCAGAGCCACCGCGGGTTCCGACCGTGCAGATGGACGGCATCACGGCGTCGTTCCGCCAGTACCAGGATTCGTTCAGCGACGAGTCGTTCCCCGGCGCCACGCCGAACCAGCGTCCTCTGCTGAAGTGGGTCGTCGGTGTAGTCATGGTCGGCGCGCTCGCGTTCATCGTCGGCACCGTCGGCATGAAGTACGCGCGCAAGTTGTCCGCCGCGCCGGCGGCGAGCGCGCAGGTCACCGATCCCCGCGTCGCGAAGCTCGTCGAGGACGGCGAGGCGATGCTCACCAAGGGCGACTTCGACGGCGCGAAAGAGCAGGCCGACAAGGCCAGCATCCTCGCCGACAAGGATCCTGCGGTGCTCTCGCTCGCCGCGCGGATCGAAGCGTCGCGCGCCGACGCGAGCTGGCTCACCCTGAAGCTCCTCGATCCGAAGCAGAAGGCGGAGTTCGACGTCGCGCACGCCGAGCTCGCGCAGCGCCTGCCCCGCGTCCAGAGGACGGCAGACGCCGCTGCCGCCGTGGCCGGCGCCGATCCGCAGGTGATCCGCGCGCAGATCGACGCTTACCGTCTCACGGGCGACGTCGCGAAGGGCCGAGCCCTCGTCGGCTCGCTCGGCAGCGACGTGAGCCAGCCCGAGACGGCGTACGTCCTGGCCGCGCTAGACCTCGCCGAGACGTCACCGGCGTGGCCGACGGTCATCGATCGCCTGCGCGGCGCAGCGGCGGCCGAGCGCGGCGTCGGACGCGCGCGCCCGGCGCTCGTCTACGCGCTCGCGAGCTCCGGCGCGAACGACGACGCAAACACGGAGCTCGCCAAGATGGACGCGACCGGCACGCAGGGCGTGCTCGCCGCACGGCTCCGCGCCTTCGTTCAGCGGATGGCCGGCGCGGCGCCTGCGGCGTCAGGCACGGCTCTGCCGTCGACGGTGCTCGCCGGTGCACAAGCAACGCGCCCCGGCGGCGCGACGGAGAGCTCCGACGTGATCCCGCGCGGCTCCGATTTCCGCCGTCTGCTCGAAGACGCGGCGACCGCGAAGCGAAACGGCGATCTCGGCCGGGCCGACGCGCTCTATCACGCCGCGAAAGATCAGCAGCCCGGCAACGTCGAGGCGCTCGCGGGCCTCGGCGACGTCGCGCGTCTCCGTGGCGATTCCGCGACCGCGGCCGGCTATTACGACAGCGTGCTGCATCAGAATCCGGGGTACCTCCCGGCCCTGATCGCGAGCGCGGACCTGAAATGGGCAGCTGGTGATCGCGTTTCGGCGCTGTTCCTGTACAAGCGAGTCGTGAACCTGACCGACCCCGGCACTCCATACGGGCAGCGCGCCGCATCGCGCATCGCAGAGGCGCAGGCCAACGCGAATCCATCTTCCGGCGAAGCTCCCTCCGGGCCCGCCCAGGCGACCAAGCCGGCGGAGCCGTCCACCGAACCTTTGCCGAAGCCCGCGCCAGCGCCGGCAGACACCGGCACGAACATCGACACGACCGATCTACCGGGGTTCAAATGAAGCGCGTGCTCTGGAGCGCGATGGCCATCGTCGCGCTCGGTTGCCACGGCAACGCGTCGACGAAGTCCACCGACAAGGCCGACAAGGCCGAGACCGCGAAGGAAGACGACGACGACGCCAAGGTCCTCGAATTCGACCTCTCGGGCGGCCTTCACGAGGCGTCGGGCGGCGGCCTGGTCCTGCCGATCCCGGCGTCGCGCACCTACGCCGGTCTCGTGCGCGAGATCGAGCGCGCCGCGACGAACAAGAGCGCCAAGGGCTTCCTCATCCGCATGGGTGACTCGTCGGTGGACTGGTCCCGCGCCGAGGAGCTCGGGCTCGCGTTCCAGCGCCTGCGCGAGAAGAGCGGCAAGCCCGTCGTGTGTCACGCGCACGGCCTCGACAACAAATCGACGTTCTTCCTGGCGCGCGCCTGTACGCGTATCTGGGTGAGCCCTGCCGGCGACATCGACACCGTCGGGATCGCCGCGCAAGTCGTCTACCTGAAGAGCCTGCTCGACCGGTTCCACATCCACGCCGACTTCCTGCACATGGGCCGCTTCAAGAGCGCCGCAGAGACGCTCACGCAAGACGGACCGAGCAACGAGGCGCGCGAGTCACTCACCGCCGTCCTGTCGTCGATGCGCGACACGTGGATGGAAGGGTTCGCCGCCGCACGCGCCGGCAAGGACATGGGCGCGCTCCTCGAAGACGGCCCCTGGGGCCCCGAAGAAGCACGCTCGAAGGGCATCATCGACGCCGTCGGTTACGAGGACGAAGCGCGCAAGGACGCCGAGGCGCGCGCGCACGTCACCCGCACCGCGGCGGCGTTCGGGCGAAAGAAAGCGGGCGAGTCGAACCTCGGGCTTTCTGAGCTCTTCAAGGTCATCGCCGGCGGCGATACGGGGACCAAGCGCCCCCATATATCGATCGTGGCGGCGGAAGGCTCCATCGCCATGGGCGCGGGCGGCGTGCTCTCCGACTCCGGCATCACCGCCAAGGCGATGCAGAAGACGATCCGCAAGCTCACGAACGACGACAGCGTGAAGGCGGTCGTCCTTCGCATCGAGTCACCCGGCGGTTCCGCGCTCGCGAGCGATCTCATCTGGCACGACCTGATGGAGCTCCGGAAGAAGAAGCCGCTCATCGCGTCGGTCGGCGATATGGCGGCGAGCGGCGGCTACTACCTCGCCTGTGCGGCCAACAAGATTGTCGCAGAGCGCACGAGCATCGTCGGCTCCATCGGCGTCCTCGGCGGCAAGATCGTCGTCGACGAGGCGCTCTCCGAGCTCGGTGTCCACGCCGAGACGTTCGCCGCGAGCCCCGCGCCGGGCGCCGCGAACCGCGCCGGCTACGAATCGCCGTTCAGCCCCTGGGACGACGCGACGCGCGAGAAGGTGCGCGTCAGCATGGAGGCCGTGTACGAGCTCTTCCTGAGCCGCGTGTCGGAGGGCCGCGGCGTTCCCGTCGACGCGATCCGCGCGGTCGCCGAGGGCCGCATCTGGTCCGGCGTGCAGGGCCTCAAGCTCCACCTCGTCGACGAGCTCGGCGGCCTCGGCCGCGCCCTGGATCTCGCGCGCACCGCCGCGAAACTCGACGCCGAAACGCCGGTGCGCGTCGAGGGCATCAGCGAATCGATCCTCGAGAACCTCTTCTCGAGCGACGACGAAGAGGCCACTGCCGACGAAGCCACGCTCGAAGCGGCGCTCCTCCGCGTCGAGGAACGTCGTCACGTCGTACTCGACAAGATCGCCGAACCGCTTCGCCCGTACATCGCGTCCCTCGCGCCGCTGGTCGAAGGCGAGCTCGCCGTCGCAGCGCTCCCCTACGGCGTCGTCGTCCGGTAGACGACGCTAGTACCTGCGTCGCACAAGAAGGACGCGATCAAGCGGCTGAAAAAGCGGGACGAACCTGAGCGACGCCGTTTGGTCGCGCTCGCGAGGGTGCATTTCCGCAGCGGGGGCTGCGCGACGGCCGTGCGGTTATCGTCGGTAATGCGAGTCGACGGCAGCGTTTTGTAGCGGGGTTACCGGAAGACTTTTCGATGTACCCCGCGGGTTCACCGCAAAGTTTTCCGCGAAAGCCCCCTCGTGGAAACGAGGACGAAGGCGCGTGCTCACTTCTTCTTCGCGTGTGGCGGACACACGCCGCCCGGAAGCCCGAGGACGCTCGTCTCGCAGCCGTTCTTCGGCTCGCCATCACAGTCGAGGAACCCCGCGTCGCACTTCGCCACCTCGCAGCGCGCAGCGGCGCAAGTGCCCGCGCCGTGCGTGACGTCACAGCGCACGCCGCACCCGCCGCAATCGTCGAGGGTGTTCAGCGCGCGCTCGCACCCATCGTCCAGGTTTCCGTCGCACTCGCCGTAACCGAAGTCACAGGTGAGCCCGCACGTGCTCTCGCCGCAAGACGGCGCGGCGTGGGGAGCGCCGTCACAGAGCTCGCTGCAAGGCCGATACTTCACGTCCGCGAACGTCGCGCCGAGCGCGAGCCGTCCGTACGGCCCTTCCATCGGCACTGCAGGAAGCCCCGGCGCCGCATCGTCGTTCGCACGCCAATCTTCGTGCCCGACGCCCACCAGATACCCGACGCGCACGTCCAGGGTGATCCCCGGTGTCCCGACGATCTTCCGCGGATGATGCGGATCCCAGAACGGAAAGAACGTCGAGAACCCCACGCCCAGGTTCGTAGCGAACGCGCTCGACGACGCGTCCACCCTGCCCTTCGCCGCGTACTTCGCAAAGACCAACGGCACGAGCGGCGCCTTCGTCGCATCGAACTGCAGGTCCACGCCGCCGAACGAAAACCCGACGAGCGGATAAACCGTGAACCACCGGCTAACGAACACGTCGTACCCGACGTCGAACGACCCCAACGTCCGCTGCGCCGTGGCCGTGGCGCCGTCGCGCCCCCGTCTCAGCGTGTCGTGCGTCCCGTTGGAGACATCGATACCGAACCGCACCCGATGAAAATCGACGTCGATCGCAAACCCGTACATCGGCACGGCCAGCGGAGTGGACGCAAACCCATTCCGCCGAAGCTCCGTATCGAGCGCCCCGGTGCCCCCCGTAGTCACGCGATACGTCCCAGCGATCGAAGCGAAGTCGCGGCGCAGGGGTTCTCCGAACGCCGGCCGAGGTTCACCGGGCCGTCGCGCGGTGGACGGAGTGTCGTCAGCGCGTGCCGGATCGAAAACGGCGACCGCGGCGACGCCCATGAGCACCGCGCACGAAACCCGAACCCGAAGCGAAGCAGAAAGCGTTATGCGCGTACGCTACACCGATCCCCCGCGCCCCCGTCCAGACGACCGCCCCGAAAAACCCAAGGCGGCGGGCGCCGGTGATTGCCCCCGCACTGCTCCGCGCTTCCGAGCCTTGACGACTCCCCCTGGACGGCTACTGTCCCCGCCTCGTCCCGGAGAGGTGACCGAGTGGCCGAAGGTACCCGCTTGCTAAGCGGGCGTAGGGATAAAACTCTACCGCGGGTTCGAATCCCGCCCTCTCCGCTGGTTTTGGGGTTGCCCCCACCCGCAGGTGCTCGCCCTTCGGGCTCCGCGCCTGCGACCTCCCCCAAAGCCGTGCTCGCGCGCAGACGCGCTGCGCGCGGCAGGGGGAGGTCGTCGTGTAGCGGCGTGATCAGAGCACTGCGCGAACGCGCGCCACGGCGAGTGGCAACGCGGTGAGCACGAGCTGCGCTTCAAGCCGCAGCACGCGGTAACCGGCGCTGACAAGCGCCCCATCTCGGCGTGCGTCCGTGCGCCCGCGACCGTCATGGAAGCTGCCGTCGATCTCGACGACGAGTCGCGCGGCAGGCGCGACGAAGTCGACGATGTAGCGACCGATGAGCACCTGGCGACGAAACGTGACGCCGAGCCGGCGACCGCGCAGAGCCGACCAGAGCAACGCCTCCGACGGCGTGAGCGAGTCGCGCAACGCGCGAGCGCTCTTCGAGCTGACGGCGATCGTGAACGGAACGTGGACCAACGAGTGTCCGCATTGTGCCTCCGAGCCCGGCATCCGGCCGGGCGTAGCCCCCTCGGCGCAGGATCCGTGACGCGCGCTACCGTCCATTCACATGGTCACACGCAGCGCGCGGCGCGGAGCGTGCGCCACTGCGAAGCCCGGCCGGATGCCGGGCGACGTACCAAGCGACGCACTCGTTGGTCAGTGCACACGTCACGCACGGCGCGAGCCCACAGTCCCGCGAGGCACATCAATCGGCGACGCGCCCACCTCCTCCTGTCGCGCGCAGCCGCCGCTGCGGCGGCGAGCACGACTTTGGAGGAGGTCGCGGCCCCGCAGGCGGTTGCCGCCGAGGAGCCGCGGGTGGAGGCACCCAAATCCCCAAAGCCGTGCTCGCGCGCGCCTGAAGGGTAGTCCGAGTCGGCTGCGTAGTAGCGGGCGCGCGCTGCGCGCGGCAGGGGAAGACCGGCGCGATGGCTCCGCGTCTTCGGGTGCCTGACCCATCCGCGATCGCCTGCGAGCACTGTCCTTCGCCGGACTCGGGCCGGTCTTCGCAGGGGCGCACGCTCTGTGCCGCGCTCTATCATTGCTGGCAATGTGAGTGGTCAGTTCGCGCGTCACAGATCCTGCGCCGTGGGGCTGCGACCGGCCCGAGGCCGGCGAAGGAGGCTCATGAGCGCAGCGTCGGATTACTGGTCGGTCAATACGCACATCGAAACCGGCTCTCGCCCACCGACTCGGAGATGCGCGTGTTAGGGCTCAACCGGAAATGGGGGCGTTCGAGACACGCACTCGGGGCTTTTCGTCGGCGCCGATTGTGCTTGTGTGAGGGGGGTTACCGGTCGAGCCGGGCCGAGCACGGCGCCCGTCGGGAGGTCGACCGGCCGCAGGCGCGGCCGCCATGGCGAGCTACGCATTCGCCAGTATCGACACGCTCCACGGCGCTCGTTTTTCGGCCTACAGGGAGGCATGAGTCTCGGCACGCCGCTCGCTCCGAGCAGCGGTGGTGGGTCTCCCCGCGGTTCCGCTCGGCCGAGGTGCTGGGGCTTACGAGCGCCATCGGCCGGAGAGGACCACGCTCTACGCGGTCATTCGCGACAACGTCGAGACGCTCTACGCTGCGGTGTCGGCGGGGTTCGAGGGGGCGGTGCTGCCGCCGTTCGTGCGCCGCGAGTTCGATTCATATCTGGACTGTGGACTGCTCTGTCGAGGCTTCGCACGGTTGAAGTGTGAGTCGTGCGCCGAGCAGTACCTTGTGGCCTTCGCTTGTAAAGGCCGCGGATTTTGCCCCTCGTGCATGGGGCGACGCATGTGCCAGACGGCGGCGAACCTCGTCGAGCACGTGCTGCCGCTGGTGCCACTCCGGCAGTGGGTCTTCACGTTTCCATTTCAGCTTCGCGCTCGTCTCGGCTTCGACGGGAAGCTCCTCGGCGCCGTCACGCGGACCTTCGTGGACTCCGTCCTCGGGTGGTACCGCCGGCGTCTTCGCACGGGCCCGTGCGAGCGCGCCCTGAGCGGCGCGGTCGTCGCGGTGCAGCGCGCGTCGTCGGACTTGAAGCTCAATCCGCATCTGCACGTGGTGCGGCCGCGCCGGCGAGTATACTGACGCGACCCATGGCAATGAACGCGCTCGAAGCCCACGGCAAGAACGACGACGAGTGAGACGCCCACGTCGATGACCGCTTCGAAAATTCGAGAAATTCTCATCCTTGCCGGTCCGAACGGCGCAGGCAAGACGACGTTCGCTCGCGAATTTCTGCTCCATGAAGCGCACTGCCCCACCTTCATCAACGCAGATCTGATCGCCGCCGGGCTCTCGCCCTTCAACCCCGAGCTCGTCGCCATACGAGCGGGACGGCTGATGGTGCAGATGATGCGAGAACACGTCGAACGGGGCGAGAGCTTCGCGTTCGAGACGACTTGCCGATCGTGGCTTCGCCCGCTCGATTCCGAGATGGCAGGCGTCAGGATACCGGGTCAGCCTCTGGTTCCTGGCTCTGACATCCGCCGAGGCCGCGATTGATCGGGTCGCCATACGGGTGGGGCAAGGCGGCCATTTCGTGCCAGAGGACGTCATTCGGCGCCGTTTCACCGCGGGGCGCGCAAACTTTGAGAGCGTGTACGCACCGCTGGTAGACGCGTGGGCCCTCTACGACAATTCCGGCTCGCGCCCTCTTCTGGTAGATTGGGGCGAGCGACGATGAACCCGAAACCTATTGCTCAAGCCAAAAATCCCCTCTTGGCCGCGGCTCTTCCCGCTCTGCTTCGCGCACGACAGCGCGCGGAAGAGATTGCGATCGCGACGAATACCCCGCTCGTGCAGGTGATCGACGGCAAGGTGGTGCGAGTCTATCCGCAGGGGGACGGCAAGATGGCGAAGGAGAAAGCGGCGCGCAGGTTTTGACGGGAGTGACCGACCTTCTGCATCCACCGACGCGAATCCGCGAGAAATCGACCCCTCCCCTGTTCCCGTCGGTTCCCTAACTTATTGTATATTTTTGGGTCACGCGCCCAGAAGAACCCCGGCGCCTCCAACCGGTGCACGACGCCAGGGATCGTCCGCGAAGCGCGGCCCGGGACCTCACCGCCAGCGACGGTACGCTTCAACCCACTCCGAGCCTTCAGGCGGGGGCGACGGGAGCGGCAAGTCGGCGATGCTGATCGCCAGGCGCTCCGTACCGCGCGCGCAGAGCGCCACGATTGAGTTGTCGTCCCTGAGCTCGAGGCGTTTCACCGTGACGGTCACACCCAACACATCTGTCTTGAATGGCACCGCGAGGTTGTCACCGATGACCGTGAACCAGCTGGTTGCCTGCTCGGAGTCGCCGTGAGCGTCGAACGGACGCGCACGTGCCTGCGCCTTCACATCGACCTTGAAGCGCACCGGGCCGAGCTGCATCTCGGTGATCGGGTGATGCCCGTCACGACGCTGGGGTGTGGCGGTCAGCCCGACCGCGAAGCGGGCCTTTCACCTCGCGAAGAACGCGCTCGAACTGGATGGCGGGCAGGTGGTGGCACTCGTCGACGATGACCTGGCCGTAGCCCGCGACGAGATCCGAGACCGAATCCTAACCCCGAGAGATCCTGCTCGAGCCAAGCTGCTCGGCGCCGACCATGGGCACGGCGCCTGGCACGACTATCTAGCCTCCGCGCTCTACCCTTCGCCGCCGTCCCGCGTGCAGGCGCCTACCACGTTGGAGGTATTCCAGCGCACCTCGGCTGCGGTACCGTACCATGCGCTCCAAGTGGACGCGCGCATGATGCGACGAACTCTCCTCCTTGGTGTGGTCTTCGGCCTGGCCGTGTTCGGCTGCGCTTCTTCGTTTCCGAGAGAGCCATTCAATCGGTCAAGCAACCCGCCCGTGCGGAGGATCGCGCTCCTCCAGGTGCGCGCACCGCAGGAGCTGGACGTTGCCCCCAGCGGGGGAGCCGGGATGGCCGTCGGCCTCATCGGAGCCGCTGTGGAGGAATCCGACCATGCTTCCAAGGCGAACGACTTCAACGCGCGCGTCAGTAGCCAGAGATCGGCGCTCGGGCGCGAGCTCGCCGATGCCCTCCTGGCGGAGCTGAAGAAGGCTGGCTACTCCGTGGTGTTTCTCGAGCACGAGCGTCCCATCGAACAGACCGGCGAGGACGACTCTCGTGACTACTCCAAAATCGCGACCGACGCGGACGCCATCCTCGACGTCTCCTTCGCCAAGGCCGGCTACGTGGAGGACTCCTCGGACTACGTGCCGTGGATCCTGGTCAGGGTGAGCTTGATATCGGCGAAGGCCAGATCGCGCCTGTACTCCCAGGAGCTCAGCTACGGAACGGATCTGCTCAAGAACGGGATCCCTCACTTCCCTTCATCGGGGACGTACATCTACGACGACTTCGACTCGCTCATGGAAAGAGCTGGCGAGGCCGCAGAAGGCTTGAAGGTAGGGCTCCCACCGATCGCCGCGCGCATCGGCGCCGACCTGCGGTGAGTCGCGCCGCGGACGGGCCACGCGACGGCGATCGCTCCCGGGATACGACTGCACGCGGTGCAGAGTGCCGAACACGAAGGCGAAGCCGACGCCTACCCGGTAGTTCAACGCGGTGAACGAGTGGCTCCAGAGAAAATCCGACGTGAGGTACAGCGTCAGGTTCGCGTTGATGAGCTCCCACGCAGTGGGCGGGTCGCTGCTCCTTTGAACGCCGTGCCTTCTCCTCGACGGGTGAGTCGCTCTCGCTCGCGGAATGCTCTTCCGGGGCGGCGGCGGCTTTCTTCTTCGGGGCGGCTGCCTTCTCCTCCGCGTCGTTTGTTTCGTCCGAGGACGCGTCGGTTGCGGTGCCGGTCTCGGTCTTGGATGCCTCGTCTGCGTGCACGCATGTCGCGAACGCACAGATCGCCCGAAATGCGCGAGCGAACGCGTGACGTGATCGATGGCCCGCACACCTTCCCTGCGTTCGGGAGCATCGAGGGCGTACGGTGCGCGCACGCTGTCGGTCGCTTTCCGCATCTCGTCGTGTACATGTTCACGGACGAAGCACTCCACATCCTCGCCTTCGTACATCCGCGACGACGCCCGGGGTATTGGGAGAAGCGAGTACCGAAGAAGTAGCGGTGCCCAGCGCGACGGACGCGGCCGCGTGCTACTTTGACGATGTGGACTTCCCGTTCGCACCGAGCGCTGGTCCTTCGTCGTGGGCCGACATCTTCTGGGCGCTCGGAACATTCGTCGTTGCGATCGTCGGCTCGACACTCTGGGTATCCTGGCGACGAAGGCGGTCCGGCGGGCGCGCGAGTAGTCTCACCGGCCTCTCCGATTCCACCCTTGCCGACGATTCGAGCAGGTCGAGCAGCGCTCGTGCTCGCCGATAGTCTCGCGCATACACGTTCTTGCCATCAGGAACGGCGTCGAGAGCGACGTAGCCTCCGCTCAGCGAGGGGCAGGTTTGACCGTTACCACCCGATGCTTCCTTCGTCGTGAGCACGGTCGGAACACCGCCACCCACCGGGGCGTCATGCTCGACCCGGCCGAGCTGCGCGCGTCCTTGCTCCAGGTGAGGAGTCACCTCGATGGTCGCAACGGCGGTTCTCGGCCCGCCGCATCGATTGTATCGTCTCGTGATGGGGCCCGAGACGAAAGACGGATTTCCCAGGGGGGTGGATTCGCCCGACTACAAGGCCGCGTTTCCCAGCGAGCCGCAGCTGAGCAGCCCCTCCGGGGTGGTTGCGTGCTGGTTCACGGACCCGCCGGGGATGATCATTCAGATCACACAGCGGACTCAGGGGACCCTCGAGGGCGCGCAATGGATCGGTGGGCCCGCTATCGACGCGATGCTGCGGCGGTTCTCGAAGCGCGAGTGGCTGACCTTGGTGCTCGACCTGCGGCTGATGACGGGACGCGAGCCGGCCGCACGCCACTCGCTCGTCGCGCCCGCGAAGTCGCTCAAGTCACGGCTCGCCCGCATTGTCGTGGTTGCGCCCGAGCGCGCCTCGAGCATCTATCTGAGTTCGCTCCTTGCCGCCACCACCCTGCTGTCGGTGTTCGGATATCGTGTCGACCTCAAGCGCTCGCTCGAGGTCGTGGTCAAGAAGCACCGGATCCGCGTGGCCGCGCCGTGACGAAGCACGACGAAGCGCTATCGCGCGCAGCCGCCGCTGCGGTGGCGAGCACGACTTTGGAGGAGGTCGCGGCCCCGCAGCGCGCGCAAGCGGGCGAGGAGCCGCGGGTGGAGGCACCCCCGCCTCCGAGCCCGGCATCCGGCCGGGCGTAGCCCCTTCGGCGCAGGATCCGTGACGCGCGCAAACGTCCACTCACATGGTCACACGCAGCGCGCGGCGCAGAGCGTGCGCCACCTGCGAAGCCCGGCCGGATGCCGGCCGAGGTACGAAGCGGTGCGCTCGGTGGCAATATCGCGTCACGCTCAGCATCAGTCCACGCTTTCTCAGCGACACGGCCGGCGTGCTCCAGCGGACCCACGTCAGTTGCAGGTCGGATCGAACGGCCTTCGCGTCACCACCGTGGCCGGCGAAACGGTGATGTTCTTCGCGATGAAGACGCCCTTGTGCCCGCCACCGATGATCGGGCCGAGAACCAGGCCGGTGTTCGGCATCACCAGCGTGCCCGAGAACGGCACCGAGAGGGTCAGCACTTGCGGCAGGACGCTCAGGTACTGAAGCAGGAAATTCGCGCCTGCGACGCCGCCCGTTTCCTGGAACGGGCTCAGGAGAGTCATGCTCGTCCGCACGTCCACGGTGATTGGACCACCCGTTTTGTCGAGCGTCACCGTCGCGGCGGCGTCGACCTCGAGGCTGTCGAAGAAGTACGTGCCGGCCGTCAGCGTGGCATGGCTGAAGCCCTGGATGATCACCTTGCCGTATGACCCGGGAGCCAGCGTCCGCGTGGCTCCCACGCCGATCGTCACATCGCCCTGCGAGGGCGGGAACGTCAGAGCCAGGCTCAACCCCGGCAAGGCGATTGCCTGATTCTTCAGGACCGGGCCCGTCACCGTGTTCCCCAGCCCGAACGTGACGGCGCCGTCACTGGTGATGGAACCGGTGACGTGGTTGCCGCTTCCGAGGAAGATGGGCGCGACGCTCTCCAGTGTGCCCACCGTCGTCAGATTTCCGATGTTGATGGCGATGGACGTCGACGAGTTGCCGATGAGCGCCGGCGTGGCCGTCGACGTCTTCACGGTGGCTCCGTCGTTCACCTGCACTCCGTTGCTCCCGAACAGCGTGAAGTCCTGATAGCGAGGCGGCACGACCACCGAGGTCGCGGTGGCGTTGTTGGCTGGGTTCGGATCGTTCGAAGGGTCGACGAGCTTCCCCGCGAACGTCAACGTCGTGCCCGTCGTCACGCTGCAACCGACGGTCAGCGCGATCGTCACCGTTCTGCTCTGGCCCGGCGTCAATCCCGCGATGGGCACGACCACGATGGCGCCGATGGTGTGGCAAGGCGCGCCGTTGCAAGAGGTCGCCGAAACGCCGGTCGGCAGAGTCACGTTGATCGCCGGAGATACCGCGGGAACCGTCCCGCTGTTGGTCGCCGTGTACGTCAGCGTGATCGTCGAACCGTTCGGGCCCATGCCGAAGCTCCCGCTGCCAGTCACGCCGAGATCGGTCGTGCCCGGCGCCTTGAGGTGCTCGTGGATGGCCTCGAGCGCGATGTCTCCGTCCTTCTCGCCGAGCTCGCCTGCGAGGGCCATGTTGCAGGCTTTCCTGTCGTTGCGCAGGCTGTGATCGAGGTGAAGGTTGCTCCAGTCGTCGAAGCCCGTGAGGGTGTCTTGCTCCGTCGAGTTGACGGAGCGGACCTGAATGTCGGCACCGGTGGCGGTGGTCTCGCACTTGCGATCCGGGCCGTCGGCGATGAGGACACCGTTCGCCACGTCGGGCGCGGCCAGGTTCGCCATCGAGAAGAACACGCCGCTCGGGCTCGGGATGATCGCGAAGTCGCCGTTCGAGTTGATCGTCGCGCCGTCCCGCATATCGGGAACGGTGGTGAGCGAGCCACCTTTTGGCGGATCGATCTCGCCGCGGACGAAGATGTCGTTCCCCGTCGTCTTCTTCGTGACCAGTGGGCCGTTACAGGTGAGGTTCTGCGCGAGGAGGCACGTCGCGGGCGCGACGCAGAATCGGTCCCCGTTGATGTCGTTGTTCACCGGCGCGTGCGTCGCGGTCGGGGTTCCGTCACAAGCCCAGTCGATGGGTGCGTCGCCGGGCGCGAACTGTGGGAACGCGTTCGGGCAGGAGAACACCGTCTCGAAGGGGCCGTCCTGAACGCCGAGGGATTCGTTCAGGCTCTTCTCGTTCAGGGTTGGGAGCGCGACGTGCGAGTAATCGATGATGGCCGGCGCCTTGGAGCCCGGCACGTCGGTCTGAAGCGCACCGGTCAAGCCGATGCTGTAGTTCATGATGCTCATGTAGTTCGGTTTGAAGTTCAGCCCTTCACTCCCGCCGTGCTGAAGCGACAGGTTGTGACCGAACTCGTGCATCGTCGTGATCGCTTCGAAGAACGAGTCGGCCGGCGGCTGCCCCAGACCGACGGTGAAGTCAGAACCGCAGATGCACGATTGACCGGACAGGGCAGGCGTGATCGTGTGAACCCAGAGCCCGTAGTGATAGGCGAGCTTCTTGGCGCCGAGCACGGCGGAGTCGGCTCGTTCCTGGGGAGTTCCGAAGCTTCTTGCCTTGGTCTCCGAGTAGCAGGAGCCGTCTGGGTGACACGCGGGGTCCTCGAACTCGCACGTCGCCGAGTGAGGCAGGGCCTCGTCGGTCTCGAAGACCACGTGAATCCCCTGCGTCGCGAACCGCGACACGACCAGCGACAGCGACGCCGGGTTCGGTCGGTGATTGTGCGTATCGCCGGAAGGGCAATCGCCGCCCGAGACCTTGCAATCGAAGTAGTCCAGTTCGACGAAGGCGTCGGGAACGTCTTTCTTCGCACCCTTGGCGGCCAGGTCCAGGTCGATCTTGCCGTCACCGTCGAAGTCGATGCCCTGGTCTTCCCAGCAATCCAGGAGCCCATCCTGATCGGTATCCGGCGAATCGATGGTGCCGTCCACGCAGACCGTGCTGCTGTTCAGGAACAGATTGTTGATGAAGTTGATGCCCGAGTTGTTCGAGTCGGTCCACAAGAGCGCCACCTGGCCCAGAGCGTCGAGCCCTGGAGTCGGCCCGAAATAAGCGATGGTAGGCGTGTGATCGGAGACGTAGTTGTCGTTCAGGGTGGTCTTGGTCGCGTGTAGCGTGCCGCCCGCGATATCGCCGTCGATCTGAGTGCTCGTGAACGTCGCGTAGTTCAGGTTGTCGTTACCGGAGCCGACCCACGAGAGGAGCAACTTGTCGCCGAAGCCGATCAGTCCGGGTCCGTCGTCACTGGCCTCGGTCGTGACCTGGCCAAGGATGCCGTTGCCGCCGAAGCCGTCGATCACGCCGACGTTCAGCGCGGGGTTCGTTCCGAGCCCGAGGAACCCCCCAGGGAAGCCCGTCCAGGCTATGTAGAGCTTGCCGTTGAAGCTCGCGACCGCGGGCGCGTGCTTCGAGATGGCGTCGAGGACGACCTTCTGGTTCAGGCTGTTGTTCGCGTCGCCCTGGAAGGTGCCGTCGAGCGAAGAGAAAATGTTGAGGTTGCCGTCGCCTTCACCCGTGTAAGAAACGACCAGGCGGTCCTTGTAGGCGACGAGCGCCGGGGCATACGGCGACGTCGCGTTGTTCACGGTCTCCTTGCTCCAGTTCACACCGTCGGACGACGACTCGATGTTGATCTTTCGGTCGGTTCCGTCGAACGCATAATAGAGCTTGCCTTTGAACGTCGTGATCGAGACGGCGCCATCGCTGTCGACCTCGTCGTTCGTCATCTCCTGGGGGAGAGACCAGAGCAGCGATTCGGGGTCGGAGAACGGCGGAGCGCTCTGTCCCGGGCCGGGCGAGGTCAGCGGCGGAGGGCCGCCGAACGCTCCCGGAACGATGGTCGGATCGGCGAGCGGCGCGTTCGTTATCTTGACGAAGTGCGAGCTCTTGTCGACGTATGCGATGTACCGGAGCCCGGTCGTCGCAAAGTAGGTCCCGGTCGGAAACGTCCGCGCCCGCTCGGTGAACAGGTTGTCGGAATAGGCGTTCACGGAATCGGCGCTCGCGACGCGCTTGACCGTTCCGACCGCCGCCTTCTCGTCGTGACCCTGGCTGCTGCAGCCTGAGGCACCGAGCGTCGCCAGCGCCACGAACGTCCCCGCAAGCAAGCGTCCAAACCTGTGCTCGAGCATGATTGAACGCCGCGAACAGCAATCACCATGCCGCCACGGGCTGCTCGACGTCGGTGCCGCTTTTCCCAGAAAAATACGTCAAGAGCCACATCGAAGGCCACCGCGTGTGCACCCTCTTGTACACGTCGGTGGGTCGTGGGCAACGTGGTGCACACGCTGCGTTTCGCGTTACCCTGCGTGACATGAAGCGCGCAGGTGCCGACATCGTCGGTCTTCGCGAGAAGTCACAGAGAAAGATCGCCTACGGTTTCGTGCTCGAGGCGATGGACGAGCTCGGGCCGACCACTCGCGCCATGGTCGGAAGCACGGCGGTCTATCTGGGCGAGCGCGTGCTCTTCATCCTGCGCAAGAAGGGCGATCCCGATGACGGCGTGTGGGTCGCCTTCGACGAGGCGCGCGGGGCGGACGCGATCGCAGCGTTGCCGATGCTATCGGCCATCCGTCGTCTGCCCAACGTCAGAGGCTGGCGCAAACTCGCCGAACAGAGCGCGATGTTCGAGGAGGACGTTCTCGACGCGTGTCGGCTGGCGCGCGATCCGGCGGGCCCGCTCGGGAAGATTCCCGTGCGCCAGAAGGCGAAGGCGCAAAGAGCCGTTTCCGTCCGCGCTCCGCAAACGGAGGCAGCACACCCGCGGCGTTGCTCTTGCTGGCGAGCCTCGTCGTCATGCGCCGCCGCCGATCGCGGCGACGACCGGCTGAAACTACGCACGCATGATGATGATGGAGCGTCGCTAGATGGGCACGTCGCCGGATCAGTTGGGCCCGCAATTGTTGAAGACCAGGGCCATCGGATCTTGCGGGGGGTGGCTGGTGCTGGCGGCCCCGTTGGCCCACCCGGCCGTCGAGCAAGCGTTCCCGTGCGAATCGAACTGGGTCACCACGATGTACGGATCGCCGTTCCCCGCAGGGTTGCCCGGATCGAGGTGCGCCGTTCCCCCGGTGTCGATCCCCTCCCCCGTCATCGTCTCGGCGAAGTAGTTCTCGTTCATGCCAGCCGATGAGCGCTCGTAGACGTACTCGGTGGTCACCGGCCACCAGGTGCTGCTCGTGGGAAAAGGAGCCCTGCCGGCTACGATCCAGGCGTTCGTCACGTCGTAGAAGAAAAAGCACCCCACAGACGGTGGCGTCTTCAGGGCGCAATTCGCGTCGCCGGCAAATCCGATGATCTGGAAACGATCACCGCTTGCGAACTTGCCTCCCGTGTTGAACGTCACGGGCGGATCCATGCGGCTCTGCCCCACCCATTCCGCGAACAGCTTTACGACCGGGCCGCTCCCGAAAGGTATCGTCATGAAGCCGCTCTGCAGAAGATCAGGGCTGAAGATGCCGAAGAAGTCGGTGGGCCAGCCGCCGATCCCCGCCCACATGAAGCTCGAGGAGCAGTTGTTGTTCGTGCAACCGAACGTGAAGGGCGCGAGCATGCTCACCGAGTATTCCTGGTAGAGCGCTCCAAAGACGGCCAGGGGGAAGTTGCCGTTCGAGGAATTGAAGTTCTGGAAACCGCCCGCGGATTGGACGAACCCGGTCCACGGGTTCTGGTCAGCCGTCGAGCCGCTCGTGCCCTCGAAGGTGCCTGTGCCTGCCTTTGCTCCGAGCATGGTTACCGGCACCGCGTCGTAGATGTCGACCGGCGACGACACGCCTTTCACCCATTCCGCGTACTCCTGGGGATTTTTGATGGCGTCCGGTCGCGGGGAATACCCTTTCGGGATGAGATCGTTGGGAGCGTATGTCGAAAGGTCGCCCGTGAGCGCGGGCCGGGTACGCACGACCTTAGGCTGGAGGTCCGCGTTCGATTTCGCCAAGAACGTGGAGCTGTCGTCGAGGTCCACGAGACGACGCCCCTGCGCTTTTCCGTCGAGCGTACACTCGACCGCTAGCCGCGTGCCCCACGCTTGCGCCTCCGGACCGAGAAAGAAGCGAATCTCGCCGTCCGCTCCTGCCGAGATCTTCGCCGTGCGCGTCGAGTCGACTGGGGCGCCTTCCGGGTGGATCACGCATTCGGTCGAGGGCGGCACCCGAACCGCCACGGCACCCTCCGAAACCTTCAATGTGCGAGCGCTGACGCCGGCGTCGGGCAACGATGCGACGACTGCCGTCGCTTTCGGCTCCGACGCCGTTGGCGAGGATTCGGGGTCGCCCGGCGCATCACCAGTGTGCGCCGCGTCGGAGCACGCCACGCCGACGATTGACGCCAGCGACAGAGCCAACCACTTCGTGTTGTGCATGGGAATTCACCTTTCGACTCGACCAACCCCGATCGCGCCCGTACTCAGCTCTAACACGTCGAGCGCTTTTCGATGTGTGCAGAGCACGGCAAAGCATGTGCAAGATTCTGCACATGGCCGGCGCGCAGCACGTCTCACGGCGTGCGCGAAAGAATCACGATGCGACCGGTGGGGGTCGCGATCGTCGTCTCGTGACGCACGTGGTGCACGGCGAGGAGCCTCTTTGCCTCCGCGAGCTCCTCGTCGACGCGTTGGCCCTTGATGAGTAGGAGGCGCCCTCCCACGCGCGCAAACGGCACGACGAGAGGGACCAGCGCCGCGAGTCGAGCGACGGCGCGGGCGGTGACGACGTCGAACTGGCCAGCGAGCGGCCCGGCAGCGAGCTTCTCGGCCCGCTCGGCGCGCACGGTGACGTTGGTCAGGCGTAGCCCTTCGCTCACGCCCGTAAGAAACGTGGCCTTCTTCCGGGTGGCCTCGATCAAGGTGATGCGGAGGTCCGTTCGAGCGATCGCCAGCGGAATGCCGGGAATCCCCCCGCCGGAGCCCACGTCGACGAGCCGGCCTCCCGCTGGCACGTCCGCCAGGTGCGGCAAGAGCGACAGCGCGTCGAGTGCGTGGCGCTCCCACGCGCCCGGCGCGTCGGTGATCGACGTGAGGTTCATGCGCTCGTTCATGGCGAGGAGCCGAGCCAGGTAGTCGCCGACGGCGACCAGGCGATCCGCGGTGACGTGTGCGCCGATGGCGGCAAGGCGCTCGCCCATGCCGCCTGGCACGGCAAGGCCGGGAACCGAAGGCAGCGGGAGCGGCTCACGCCTTTCCGAGGGGGTCACCGGCGTGAAGAAACCACGAAACGCCGCCGCGCGCACCAACGTGCACGCGATGGTCCTGCTCCATTCGACTTGCAAGGCGCCGCGGCGACTCAGGGCCGCTCGCGCGTGCCAATACCCGGACTTGCGCCCCGACCGTCGTTAG
>DATAZL010000012.1:0-77658 GCA_036272055.1 Polyangiaceae bacterium
GAAGCTGCGAGCGAAGCGAGCCCGCGAAGCGGCGGGGGGAGCAGTTCGCCGAAGGCGAAGCTGCGAGCGAAGCGAGCCCGCGAAGCGGCGGGGGGAGCAGTTCGCCGAAGGCGAAGCTGCGGGGGGCCAAGGCCCCCCTTCGTGGACAAGGGATCGTACTTACTCGGTGGGGTTCGCGCCGGTCGCTGCGGGGGCGGCGGAGGTAGAGGCGGAAGGAGCGGCGACGGCAGGTTCCGCGGGCGGCTTCCCGCCGATCATTGCGTAGACGAGACCGGACACGAAGAGGCACAGACCGAGGAGCGGCAGCCACATCGGAGTCCGCGGCTCGTCGGGGTCGAGCTCATCGTCGGACACGCTGTCGTCGTGGTCGGGGGCGCTCATGGGCGCGAGGCTACAGCCCGTCCCTTCGCATCGCAATCGCGTTGTTCTCGCGGTCGTAGCCCCCGTTCCGACGAGCTCGCCTCGCGATGCGGACCGGGCTCAGTGGAGCTTACTCGCCGTGGCGTGATGAACGGACGCGCTCACGCTGTACGGATCCGTCACGTGGATACCGTGCGACAGCGTATCGGTCTTGCCGATGTGCGCATGAACGTGCTCCGCCGGTCGCCCCGACGCGGGGACCGGGGACGCCGAAGCCGAGGCGAGCACGGCCTCCACGGCGCGTTCGTGCTCGACCTCCTGGAGCGCCGCGGTCGGGTTCGCGACGGCGGCGGCGGCGGCGGTGACGGGGAGCGCCGATGCGGACGGAGCCGCGGCGGCTTCGGCGCGCGGCGGCGACGTCCGCGTGACGAGCACGATGCCGATGAGCGCCAGCGCGAAGAGCGCGATCGCGGCGGTCACGAGCCCACGCGCCGGCGCGGCGCGCGCCTTGCGGATCGTGTCCACGCGCGCGCGCATCTCTGGCGCGAGATCGGGCAAGGGTGGGAGCGCGCCGGGGAGCTGGGAGCCGCGCGAGCCGTCCTCTCCCCATGCGGGATGGAGCTCCTGGTCGTCCTTCTTCCAGCTCAGCCAGGTGGCGGTGAGGGACGCGCCGGTGATGTCGTCGTGCACGTCGCGATCCTCGAGCCAGTGAGCGAGCGCTTCACCGAAGTCGCGCATCGAGAACCAGCGCTGATCGGCCTCCTTGCGGAAGCCGCGCTCGAGGATCGCCCAGAGGTCGGCGTCGCCACCGCCGAGGTCGACGGTGGGTATCGGCGGGTTGGCGACGATCGAATAGAGGAGCGCGTCGTAGTTCTTGCCCTGGAACGGGGCGCGACCGGTGATCGTCTCGTAGAGCAGGACCGCGAAAGCCCAGATGTCCGCGCGGTGATCCACCTCGTCCCCGCGCGCTTGCTCGGGTGACATGTAGAGCGGGCTCCCGACGACCTCGCGGCTCTGCGTGAGGTCCTCTTTGACGCGCTCGAGCTTCGCGACGCCGAAGTCGACGAGCTTGGGCTGGAGCTTCCCTTCGTCGCTCTTCGCCAGGAACACGTTCTCCGGCTTGATGTCGCGGTGCACGATGCCCTTGTTGTGCGCGACCATCAGCGCGTGCGCGATGGGCAGCAACGTTCGCACCGCCGCGATGGGGTTCAGTCTCCCTCGCGAGGCGAGCGCCGCTGCGAGGTCCTCGCCTTCGAGTAGCTCCATGACGATGAAGGGATCGCCACGCTCGGTCTTGCCGAAATCGTTCACCCTGACGATCGCGGGGTGACCCAGGCGCGCAGCCGCGCGCGCTTCGTGGAGCAAGCGCTCGGTCATCTCGGGCGACGCGAGCTCACCGCGGATGAGCTTCAGGGCGACGTCGATGTCGAGCGTCTCGTTGTGCGCGAGCCAGACGTCTCCCATGCCGCCCTCGCCGAGACGGTTACCGAGGCGGTACTTGCCGGCGACGACGTCGCCCTTGCCGTAGCGCGAGCCGGAGCTCACGGGTGCCGACTCATCACTACTGCCGTCCGTCGCCGTCACCGGGAACGTCGCCCGGAGACCGGATACGGCCGCGTGCTTTGACTCGTCGCGCTCCGAAGCCATGTTCCTTCTGTCTGCCTGGGAAGTGGACCGCGAGAAACGTCGATCAGTCCACGAAAGTTACGGTTTCCGAGCCCGGAGAACAAGGAAGCGACGCAGCACCCACGCCGTATTGCACGGCGCTCGCTCTAGCACGCGCCTCGCCTTTCGCTGCTCGCGCGCGCTGAAATTCTGCTGGCTTCGTCAGGAAGCGGGTAGGCTAAGCCGGGTACGAAAGGCGTGCATGGCGCTGGGTGTTGCCCCCATACGGCGTGGCGCATCAATTCGTAGCTCTCCGATGGCAATCAGGAACACACCCGATGCGGGAGCACCGAAGCTCGTAGGGCGTTACGAGCTTCTGTCGCCCGTTCTGTCCGGTGCGCTCGGAGAGTTGTGGCAAGCGCGGATCGCGTCGGGCCCCGAAGAGGGGCGTTTCGTCGATATCCGCCGTATCCCGCGCTCCGACGGCCTCGAGATGCGCGACGTGGAGCGCCTCACCAACGCCGGCTTCGCCGCGATGGAACTGCGTCACCCACGCGTCGCCGCCGTGCTCGACGTCGTCGTGGGCGCAGCGGAAATTGCGATTGTGAGTGAACACATCGCCGGGGCGCTCCTTCAGTGCCTGGTCCGTCCAGAGCCCGGCAAGCGGGTGAGTGTACCGATCGGGGTCGCGGCCAGGGTGTCCCTGGATCTGCTCGAGGCGATCGACGCCGTGCGCGCGCCCTGGGGTGAGCTCTTTCCGTCGGTCGACGACGCCGAGGACGTTCTCTTGAAGTCGTGCGTGCACGGCGGGCTTCTCCCGGACGGCCTCCTCGTGGCGAGCTTCGGAGAGACGATGCTCCTCGAAGCGGGGCTCGCCGGAGTCGCGCTCACCATCCCGACGATTCTCGATCACCCCGACGTGATCGCGTACCGCGCGCCCGAGCAGCTCGAACCCGGGAGAACGATCGACGAGCGCGCGGACGTGTTCACGGTCGGCGTCCTGCTCTGGGAGATGATCACCGGACGCTCGCTCTTCGGTCCCTCCGTCCTTCCGCGACCGATGGCGCCGGCGCCCGGCGGCAAGAGCGGTGGTCGAGCAGATCCCGTCCAGGTATCGGCGGCGCGCCGGAAGGTGCTGTCCCAGCCGATCCCACGGCTCGACGCCCTGCCGCTCCTCAAGGGCAAGGTGCCGAAGGAGCTCGCCGACTGCGTCGCGCGCTGTCTCGAGCGGGACCCCTCGCTGCGGTTCCAGACCGTGCGCGACGCGATTCGCACTCTGTCCGTTCTCGACGGTGAGAGCCTGTCGCGTCATGACCGCGTGGGCGCGCTCATCGTCTCGCTCGGCATCGCCGAGAGTCGTGAACCGAAGACCGAAGAGAGCGAGGGACCGACCTCCGACAGGCCCACGTCGCCGCCCGTGGAAGAGACGCCTCTCGCGCCGTTGAACCCGGCGAACGAAGGTGTGACGCGCTCGGTGGTCTCCGCACGTCGCTCACTCCGCGAGCCCGACACCGAGAAGTCTCCCGAGGGCGCGACCCGTGATCTCGGCCCCGCCGCCGCGAGCCACGCCGCGAAGGTCCTCGCCGACGCGGAGAGCGTCGCTGCGAATGCGGACTTCGATTCGTTTGCTCCGCCTGCAGCGGACGCGCCCGTCGGCGTGCCGGCGGAGACGATCCCACCGTCGAGCGCCGACCTCGACACGCTTCCGCCGCTCGCCGCCGTCGAGATAGCACGCGCGCAGATCGTGGGCACGGAGGGCAGCGTCACGTTGATGAGCGGCGTCGCGCCGCCCGAGCCGGTAGCTACGATACGCGACGTCGCGCGTGCCTTCCCGGCGCCCGAGGGCACTGCCGGGCCGTCCCGCAGCGAACCGGTCGTCGAGGAAGAGACGTCGGCTCCCGTGGTGCGCGCGCTCGACTCCGCGAGCAGCGAGCACTCCTCGGCGGGCGACGCGCCCGTCGAGGACCCCGTCTTCTCCGGGCGGCGCGACGGGACGCGCAAGGTGGTCGTCTACGTCATGGCGGGAGCCGCGCTGCTCGTCGTGATCGCCGCGCTCCGTTTCGTCTTCTCGTCCCAGGGCAGCGACGCGGCGGCTCCGTCGATGTCGAGCGCCGTAGTGGCCACCACGGCGGTCACTTCCGTAACTGCGACGCCTGCGGAGACGACGACCGAGCCGCCCCCTCTGGATTCCGCTGCCGCCGCGACGAACGGCGCAGGTGCGACCGCGACGGCTCGCGCCGCGGACGTCGCTTCACCCACATCGACGCCGACCGTCGCCACGCCGGGATCCCCCGACGTCACGGGGCACAAGCCATCCGGCAAGAAGCGACCGTACCGTCCCTCCGGAATCTGAACCGTCCGCGGTGCGAGAGCGACTCGCGCGTCGCCGAGGGATCGCGCCACTCGCTCCGGGAGGCGCTGTATGATGGGCGCGAATGCGACGCCTCGTTCGTGCCTGTCTGCTCGGAGGCGCGCTCTGCACGAGCACCGCGATGGCGTGGGGTGGGGACGTGCAATCGGCGGAGAAGGAGCAGCGAGCCGGCGCTCAGAAGACGTTCGAGGCGGGCAGCAAGCTCTACGACACGAAGCACTACGGGGAGGCGCTCGCCGCGTTCCGCGCGTCGTACCAGATCGTCGCGAGCCCGAACTCGCGGCTGATGATCGCGCGGTGCCTGCGCGATCTCGGCAAGAACGCCGAGGCTTATCGCGAATACGACGCCGTCGCGGCCGAGGCTGCGCGCGGTGGAGAACGCTACAAGAGCTCGGCAGAAGCGGCGACGGAGGAGCGCGACGAGCTCAAGGCGAAGCTCGCGTTCCTGACGGTGCACGTCGCGGACGCGCCCGCGGGCACGAGCGTCAAGGTCGGTGAGACGGCAGTCGCCGCCGCGGACCTCGGCGTCGCGCTGCCGTTCGAGCCAGGGCAGATGGTCGTCACCGCTGCGAACGAGGGCGCCTCGGCGCGCGCGGACGTGACGCTCACTGCCGGCGCCGCGAGCGACGTGGAGCTCCGGCTCGCAAAGCCCGAGTCCGCGCCGCCGCCCGCGGTCGTCGTCGCACCGGCACCGGTGCCCGTCGCGCCGCCGGCGCCGTCGACGTCGCCGCTCCGGACCTGGTCGTACGTGGCCGGCGGCGTGGGAATCGCAGGGTTCGCCACCTTCGCGATCTTCGGCGCGATGACGTCGTCGAAGTACTCGAGCCTCCAATCGGCGTGTCCCGGTGGGCGCTGCCCGGCGGGCAAGCAGGGTGACGTGGACTCCGGCAAGACGGATCAGACCGTCGCCAACGTCGGGCTCGGCGTCGGCATCGTCGGGCTCGTCGCCGGAGGCACGTTGTTCTTCCTGAGCACCCGCCATCACGACGACGTCGGCACGGTGCAGATCGGCGTCGGGCCCCGCTCGGCGACGCTGAGCGGACGCTTCTGATGTTCGCGTCACGCGGGTGGGCCGCGACGGTCGTGCTGTGTGCGCTCGTCGCGGCGGCATGCACCGAGAATTTTTCGGACTTCGACACGTCGGGACGAAGCGCGCGGGCGAAACACGACGCGGGTACCGGCGGCGAGGCGGACGGCAACGCGGGCGCGCTCACGGCGCACGACGGCGGCTCCGGCGGCTCCACGGCATCTGGCGGTAGCGAGACGACCACTGGCGCGGCGGGAGCGACCATGGTCGTGGACGCAGGCGCGGGCGGCGACGGCATCGACGCTGGTGACGCGTCGGGCAGCGGCGGAACGTCGAGCAGCGGCGGAACGTCGAGCAGCGGCGGAACGTCGGGCAGCGGCGGAACGTCGGGCAGCGGCGGAATGTCGAGCAGCGGCGGAGCGGGGGCCGGCGGAGCGACGGAAACCGGCGGAGCGGGAAACGCCGGCGCGGGCGGCTGCACGGCGGCGCAGAAGGAATGCGCATCGGTCTGCGTCGCGACGAATTCGCCGGCCACGGGCTGCGCGAGCGCGTCGTGCGACCCGTGCTCGCTGCCGAACGTCGTTGCCACGGCGTGCAACGCGGGCGCGTGCGCCGTCGGTGCGTGTGCCGCGCCGCTCCGCGACTGCAACACGCAACCCGCCGACGGTTGCGAGGTGGATCCGACGAACGACTCCGCAAACTGCGGCGGGTGCGGTAACCGGTGTGCGCAGCAAGGCGGGCTCGCGTGCAAGAACTCGCTCTGCGGTTGCACGTCCGACGACCAGTGCCGCGGTCAGGGAAGCGGCATGCTCACCTGCGACACCGGGACCGGCCTCTGCCATTGCGGTTCCGCGACGTGCTCTCACGGCGAGACGTGCAGCAAGGCCGGCGACTGCAGCTGCAACGGCGCCCGCGCGTGCGCCCAGGGCCGCACCTGCTGCGAGACGCCGAGCGGCTGCGTCGACCTGACGAGCAACGCCGCTAGCTGCGGCGCGTGCGGACACGCGTGCCCCGCGGGTTTCATGTGCACCGAGTCCCAGTGCGCATGCCGTCAAGCCGACTCCTGCAACGCCGGAAGCACCGGAACCTGTGCCAGCGGCGTCTGCAAATGCGGCGATACGACCTGCGCCCGGGGGCAACGCTGCCTAGCGGGCGGAAAATGCGGCTGAGCGTCGGGCGCGTTTTCATCTCCGAGAGCCGGAGAGACGTACGGCGTGAGATGCGTCACGCGACTTCAGGCCGCTAGTGAAGCCAACCAACGGCAAGGAGACTGAAGCTGGAAGCGCTCGTGGCCGGTAAGAGCCCCGGCGACGGGTCCTCTTCCGCGGGCAAGCTTGATGCGCGTCGCCATGTTCTCCGCTTCGAATTTGCAGCTGAAACGCTGGCACTCTTCCGGGAGGCCATGAACAAGCTCAAGCAGAGCGGCACTCGCTCAATGACGACTCTGCGCGCTCGGGCGAAGCAAACCGTATCACCGGCGACGCGCAGAGCCGTGCAGCGCCGCGATCACGAGCAGTGCGCCGGGCGTCTCGCCGACGGCCGCGACGTGGAGGGCTACCTCAAAACGCGAGCGGCGCATTCTCGGCACGACGCGGCGCACGTGCTCGGCGTCCGAATGCGAATCCGAGCAGTGTGAACGCAGCGACCAAAGAGACGGGGCCTGCCCCTTCACGCGTCGGACGCCGCGGTGCGAGGGCGCATCCGCTGTTGCTCTCTGCGCAATCGAGCGTCACGTCGAGTTCGAGCGGCAGGGGCTCCGTCATCGCGCCCGCGATCGTCGCGGTGATCGAGACGTGATGCGTGCCCGCACCGATCCCGGGATCGATTGCCTTGTCGTTCGAGTGGCAGGTCGTCGTCAGCTCGATCTGGACAGGCTTTCCCGGCGACGCGCTGCCGTAGAAGATGCCTGACTGGTTGACGCCATCGACCGCCACGAGAAGCTTCGTGACGCCCAGGTAAGCATCGAACTCCGGCGTGGGAGCCACGGTGATCATCGTCGCGGCGATCGTCGCGGGGGCCGTGCAGCTCCCGCTCTGGGTGAAGATGTCGCGCTGCTCGATGTGGCTCTCCGTCGCGGTCGCCGTGCCGATGCTCGAAGGGAGCGTGACCGCTGGACCCGCGTCGAACGTCGTCTCCGGTGTCGCCTGGGTCATGCCGTCGCACGTCGTCGGGGGGAGCGAGAGCCGGTAGGTTTGACCCTCCACGAGTGGCGTTCCGAACATGAAGACGCCGGGGTCGGAGCTCGCGCCCGACGTGCGGGCGAGGAGCGGCACTTGCGTACCCGAAGCGTCGACCAGGTGGACGCTCGCTGCGATCGAGTCCCCGCCGGGTGAAACGACCAGCGCCGGGGCGTTCGCCGGCACGGTGACGCCCATCGAGGGTGCGACCTCCGCCGGGCCGCAGAAGTTCCCCCCGTTACAGGCGCTCGCTCGCGCCGGCGCGAGCGACACGGCACATCCCAGAATCATGAACAGGAGTCTTTGCACCCTGCACCCCACTGCGCGCAGGTTAACGCGAAGGCCGCGGCGGGCCAAGGCAGCGGAACTACGCGAGCGAAGCGAGCCCGCGAAGCGGCGGGGGGAGCAGTTCGCCAGCGAGCGAAGCGAGCCCGCGAAGCGGCGGGGGGAGCAGTTCGCCGAAGGCGAAGCTGCGGGGGGCCAAGGCCCCCCTTAGTAAGAGCTGCGGGGGGCCAAGGCCCTCCTTGCTACTCGAAGACGATGACGCCGCGTGCGTTCTTTTTCATGTCGTCGAAGGCGCGCTGCGCGTCTTCGATGGGGTAGCGCTGGGTCACGAGCTCGTCGAGCTTGAGGCGCTTTGCCCGGTAGAGCGTGAGGATCTTCGGGAAATCGACGCGGGGGCGGGTCGAGCCGTACATCGAGCCGGTGAGCGTCTTCTCGGTGAAGGGAAAATGCGCGGCGGTGAGCGTGACCTTCTCGGTGGACGGACCGATGCCGACCACGACCGCCGTGCCGCCCTTGCGCACCATCGAGTACGCCTGCTGCACCGTCGCGCCGACGCCGACGCAGTCGAAGGCGTAGTCGGGTGCGCCCGCGCCCTTGCGCACGCGGTCGATGACGTCTTCCTTCGCGGCGTTGATGACGTGGGTCGCGCCGAACGCCTTGGCGAGCTCGAGCTTCTCGTCCGACGTGTCGATGGCGATCACCGCGCGCGCACCGGCGAGGATCGCTCCCTGGATCGCGTTGAGGCCGACGCCGCCCGCGCCGATGACGGCGACGATGGAGCCCGGCTCGACCTTCGCGGTGTTGAGCACCGCGCCCACGCCGGTCGTGACGGCACAGCCGACGAGCGCCGCGGACTCCATGGGGATGCCGGGCTCGATCTTGATGACGCTCGTCTGATCGAGCGTCGCGTAGGACGCCATGACGGCGCTGCTGAGCAGATGATTGAGCTCCTTGCCCTGGGAGTCGCGGAGCCGCGTCGTCCCGTCGGTGAGCTTGTGGTTCAGCTTCGCGGAGCGATCGCAGAGGGCAGGGCGACCCATCAAGCAGAAGCGGCACACGCCGCACATCGGGATCCACGAGACGGCGACCGGGTCGCCCACGGCGAGGCCGGTGACGCGCTCGCCGACCTCGACGACGGTGCCGGCACCCTCGTGCCCGAGGACGGTGTTCACCGGCGCGGGGATCGTGCCGTTCGTCGCCGACAGATCGCTGTGGCAAACGCCGCACGCCGCGACCTTGATCATCACCTCGCCGGGGCCGGGCGCGAGCACCTCCACCTCTTCGACCGAGACGGGCTTTCCGAGCTCACGATAGACGACGGCCTTGGCTTTTTTCGACATGGGGTTCCTTCGGCAGAATCGCCGCGAAGGATACTCACACGGCGGGGTTGCTCAACCGTGTTCCGGTCGGTAGAGCGTCACGGGCAAGCTCACTGAGCTTTCCGAGCATCCGACCGAAGAAATGGTCGGCTCCAGGTAGCACCTCGAACCGCGCTCCGGCCCGTTCCGCTAGCTTCGCGACCTCATCGGCCGGTGCGAAGGCGTCGTGCTCGGCGGCGATGATCGTGCAGCGGCCACGAAGGCGCTCGACGTCGCACCCCGCGAGCAGCACCGGCGGCGGCGCGATGGCGATGACGCTGTGCACTCGCGCGTCGACCGCGCCGACCCGGAGCGCTGCGGCGGCACCGAACGAGTACCCCGCTGCGACGACCGCGGCGCCTGCGCGGGCCGCGAGACCGAGCGCCGTCAGATAGTCGCTCGCAGCATGGTCGGGATCGCCGCTCGGCATGCCGTTGCTGTCGCCCACACCGCGCCAGTTGAAGAGCAGCGCGCGCGCCCCGGCCGCGCCGAGTCCCATCGCGAGCGCCTGGACGACGGGGTTCGCGAGCTCCCCGCCCATGAGCGGGTGAGGCGGCGCGACGACCGCGATGTGTTCCCCCGCGCCGAGCCAGACGCCTTCGAGCGACGGTTCCGAGTCTTCCCCGGGAATAATGACCTGGGACATCGGATAGAGAGTGTACCAGCCGCTCTTCTGGCCCGACGTGGTCAAACACCCGATCGTGCGTTAAGACCACCCAAGGTGACGACGACACCATGACGATAGGGGTCGAGACATCTCCCCCGGCGCAGCGCCGAAGTGCCCCCGACGAGGCGAGAAAAGCCCTCGAGCGCGAGCTCAAGAACCGCGGTTCGCGGCGCTGGCTCGTGCGCGTCGCGATCCTCGTCGCAGTGGGGCTGCTCGGCTGGGGTGGGCGCGTGTACTACCAGCATCGCAAGCCCCCGCCGCCGCCCCGCTTCTCGACGCGCAAGGTCGAGAAGCGCGACATCTTCGAAGAGGTGCAGTCGACCGGCAAGGTGAAGCCTCTCAAGGAGGTGCAGGTCGGCGCGCAGGTCTCCGGCCGCGTCGTGAACGTATCGGTCGACTTCAACAGCCCCGTGAAGAAGGGGGACGTCCTCGCCGAGATCGATCCACGCCTGTTCGGCGCGCAGGTGAGCCAGACCCGCGCCCAGATCGAGCAGGCGAGGGCGGCGGTCAAGCGCGCGGAAGCGACGCTGCTCGTCGACGAGACGCTTCTCGCACGCGTGCAGCGCCTGCAGAAAGAGAGCCTGTCGTCGCAGTCGGATCTCGATCAGGCAGAGGGCAACCGTAACGTCGCGAAGGCGGACGTGGCGTCGGCCGACGCGAACCTCGTCGAGCTCCAGGCGCAGCTCGCGAGCGCATCGACCACGCTCCAGTACACGCGGATCACCTCGCCGATCGACGGCATCGTCATCACGCGCTCCATCGACCCGGGCCAGACCGTCGCGTCGAGCTTCACCGCGCCGGTGCTCTTCGTCATCGCGCCGAATCTGCAGCAGATGCAGGTGCTCGCCGACATCGACGAGGCCGACGTCGGGAAGGTCCACGACGACATGCCGGCGACCATCGTGGTCGACGCGTTTCCTGGTGACGTCTTCCGCGGCAAGGTGATCCAGGTCCGTTACAGCCCGAACGAGGTGCTCGGCGTCGTCACCTACTCGGCAATCATCGACGTCGCGAACCCCGATCTGAAGCTCCGTCCCGGCATGACCGCGACGGTGACCGTCCAGACCCGCCGCGCCGAGGGCGTGCCGGCCATTCCGAACGCCGCGCTCCGCTTCCGCCCCATCAACGCCGATGCGCCGCCCGCGGGTGCCGCGGCCGCGCCTCCCGCCGCGTTCGGCACCGAGCTCAAGCCGGGGCAGGGCCGCGTCTACCTGCCGTCTCAAGGCGGCAACGAGGCAGTCGAGAAGATCGTCCCCATCGGCATCACCGACGGCCGTTTCACCGAGGCGAAGAGCGAGCTCACCGTCGGCGCGGACGTCGTCACCGAGCAGCGCGACGCGAAGCGGCCCGACAAGTTCCTCGGGCTATTCTGACGAGGGAAGACTCGCGCATGGCCATCGCGAGCGTGCAAGAAGAGCCGTTCATCGTCGAGCTCGAGGGCGTCGCGAAGGAGTACGTCTCCGGCCCCGAGATCGTGCACGCGCTCATCGACGTCGATCTCGGGATCCGTCAGGGCGAGCTCGTCGCGATCGTCGGCGCGAGCGGCTCCGGCAAGAGCACGCTGATGAACCTGCTCGGGTGCCTCGACCGGCCGACGCGCGGGACGTACCGGCTCGCGGGCGTCGACGTGACGAGCCGCTCGTCCGACGAGCGCGCGCTCGTCAGAAATCGCCTGATTGGCTTCGTCTTCCAGGGTTTCAACCTGCTCGCGCGCACGACGGCCCTGGAGAACGTCGAGCTCCCGCTCGTGTACCGCGGTATCGGACGGCGCGAACGACGGCAGCGCGCCGAGCGCGCTCTCGAACAGGTCGGCCTCGCCGACCGCGCCGGTCACACGCCGAGCCAGCTCTCCGGCGGGCAGCAGCAGCGCGTCGCGATCGCCCGCGCCCTCGTCACCGAGCCGCCGCTCCTGCTCGCCGACGAGCCCACCGGTAACCTCGACACCCGCACCAGCACCGAGATCCTCGCCATTCTCCAGCGGCTCGTGTTCGAGCTCGGGATAACGCTCGCCCTCGTCACCCACGAGCCGGACATCGCCGAGTGTGCGACGCGCATCGTGACGGTGAAGGACGGCCGCATCGATTCCGATTTTCGGAACCCGCGCGTGCGCGACGTCAGGACGAAGGAGGCGTGAAGTGAGCGCGATCCTCTCTGCGCTCCGGGTGGCGCTCGTCGCGCTCGTTCGCTCGCCGCTCCGGTCGCTCCTCACTGTGCTCGGTATCCTGGTCGGCATCGCCGCCGTCGTGGTCGTGACGTCGCTCGGGGAGGGCGCGAGCAGCCGCATCGGGGGCAGCATCGAGAGCCTCGGGTCGAACGTCGTCTACGTCTTCGACACGCCGCGTGCGCGGAGCGGCGTGAAGCGCGCGCGCGGCAGCGCCGCCGGTCTCACCGACGCCGACGCCGAGGCCGTCCGGCGCGACGCGCTCGACGTCGCGAACGTCAGCGTCTTCACGAGCAACACGTCGCAGGTCACGACGTCCTTTGCGAACGCGAAGACCCAGATCGTGGGGACGGATCTCTTCTACTTCCCGGTGCGCGGCTTCGAGCTCGCGACCGGCCGTCTGTGGACGAGCACCGAGGAGCGGGCAAAGGCGCGGGTCTGCCTGATCGGCCCGACCGCCTCGACGAACCTGTTCGGCAACGCGGATCCCGTCGGGCGCACGCTTCGCATCGGCAAGCATCCGTACACCGTCATCGGGACGCTCGTGTCGAAGGGCCAATCGCCGTTCGGCGACGATCAGGACGACCGGATCATGATGCCGGTCGGCACCTGGCGCGGGCACGTGCAGCCGACCCTCGGCAATCGCGTGCACATGATCATGGCGTCCGCGACGGGGTTCGAGCGAGCGGATCAGGCCGTCGCGGAGATCGAGTCCATCATCCGGCAGCGACACCGCATCCGCGACGGCGCGGATGCGGACTTCGTCGTGCGGAGCCAGGAGCAGTTCCGCACCACCCAGGAGCGGATCTTGAAGGTGCTCTCGGTGCTGCTCCTCAGCGTCGCGGCGGTGGCGCTCTTCGTCGGCGGCGTGGGCGTGATGAACATCATGCTCGTCACCGTCACCGAGCGACGCCGCGAGATAGGCATTCGCATGGCGCTCGGAGCGCAGCCCCGCGACATCGCGCTCCAGTTCCTGGTGGAGGCGGTGACGCTGACGGCGCTCGGCGGCGCCCTCGGGCTGTTCGTCGCCGGCTCGCTCATCGCGGTCGCGCGGTTCGGCCTCGGGTGGTCACTCCGGCTCGGCCCCGCCGCGATCGTGCTCGCCGTCGGCACGAGTCTCTTCGTCGGGCTGGTGTTCGGCTTTCTGCCGGCACGGCGCGCGGCCCACGTCGAGCCGATGGAGGCGCTGCGCCATGAATAAGGCGTTCGGCTTCGTCGTGACGGCGTGCGTGCTCGCGCTGTCGGCGATCCGTCAGAGACCCGCGCGTGCGGCGCTCACCGCCTTCGGCATCCTGGTCGGCATCGCCGCCGTCGTCGTGGTCGTCGCGCTCGCCGAGGGCGCGGGCCGCGTCGTGTCGAGCGCCATGGACGTCCTCGGATCGAACTCGCTCATCGTCCGCCCGCGGCCGTCGTCGAAGAGCGGCGTGCGCGACGACGACAAGCCGTCCGAGCTCGACGAGGACGACGCTCACGCTCTCCCCGTCGAGGTCCCCGAGGTGGAGCTCGCCGCGTCGTTCCTGCAGTCGCAGCAACAGGTCGCCGGCCCCGGGACGAATGTGGCAACCGGAGTGGTCGGAACGACGCGCGACTTCTTCGCGATCCGCGAGTGGCCCGCTTCCCACGGCACCATCTGGACGACCGCGGCGGAGACCGCCCACGAGCGCGTGTGTCTGATCGGCGAGACGGTGCGCGCCGGCCTCTTCGGCCCCGAAGATCCGGTGGGGCGCACGATCCGCATCGGGCGCTTCCCGTTCAAGGTCGTCGGGCTCCTCGCCTCGAAGGGACAGAACCCGTTCGGCGGCGACCAGGACGACATCGTGATCGTCCCCATCGGCACCTACCGTTCCAAGGTCGCGCGCACGCGGCCGGGGCAGGTGGGGCGCATCTTCTTCTCGGCGCGCAGCGAGGGCATGGTCGAGCTCGCGAAGGAGCGCGCGACGTCCGTCCTCCGCCAGCGTCACCATCTCGTCGAGGTCGCTCCGAACGACTTCGAGATCCGCACCCAGGAGGAGTTTCGCCGCACTCAGCAGGAGGTCCTCGGTACCCTCGAGACGCTCCTCCTCGGCATCGCGGCGGTGAGCCTGGTCGTCGGCGGCATCGGCGTGATGAACATCATGCTCGTCTCGGTCGCCGAGCGGACGCGGGAGATCGGCGTGCGCCTCGCGATCGGAGCCCGCTCGGCGGACATCCGCGCGCAGTTTCTCATCGAGGCGGTCGTCCTCACGCTGCTCGGCGGGATCGGAGGCGCCGTCACCGCCTGGGGCGGCATCATCGTCCTCGGCCGTGTGCTGGACCTCCCGATGCGCCTCTCGCCCGGCGCGCTCGGCATCGCCGTAGCGACGAGCACCGTCATCGGCCTCGTCTTCGGCTTCTTCCCCGCGCGAAGAGCCGCCGCACTAGACCCCATCGACGCCCTCCGCACCGAGTGACACGCGCTCGCGAAGCGAGCCCGCGAAGCGGCGGGGGGAGCAGTTCGCCGAAGGCGAAGCTGCGAGCGAAGCGAGCCCGCGAAGCGGCGGGGGGAGCAGTTCGCCGAAGGCGAAGCTGCGAGCGAAGCGAGCCCGCGAAGCGGCGGGGGGAGCAGTTCGCCGAAGGCGAAGCTGCGGGGGGCCAAGGCCCCCCGCGAACGAAGCGAGCCCGCGAAGCGGCGAGGGGAGCAGTTCGCCGAAGGCGAAGCTGCGAGCGAAGCGAGCCCGCGAAGCGGCGGGGGGCCAAGGCCCCCCGTTAGTAGGACCAGTTCGCCGAAGGCGAAGCTGCGAGCGAAGCGAGCCCGCGAAGCGGCGGGGGGAGCAGTTCGCCGAAGGCGAAGCTGCGGGGGGCCAAGGCCCCCCGTTAGTAGGACCAGTTCGCCGAAGGCGAAGCTAGACAACCAGCGCGGCGTTCGCCGTCGCGTCGCGGTAGGATACCGGTGCTGCGCGCTGGGGGAGCGGAGCGCGATCGAGTACGACGCGAGCCTCCGCGAGGAGAGCGACCCGCTTCGCGAGCTCCTCCTGCTCGGTCTTCGTCGTCTTTCCCATTGCGAGAAATCCGGCGAGGACGTCGAAGCGCCCGCGCAGAAGCGCCTCGCCCATCCATTTGAGCATCGTGGGCATGGGGATGATGTCCGCGGGAGAGAGACCCCGGCTCGCGACCGCCGCCGCGCGCCCCCGGAGATCCGGACGGCGGCCGAGGCGCGCGATCACCCAGCGCATCAGCGGATTGTTGAAGCCGATGGCACCCTGCTGAAGCGCGTCGAAGTGCAAGGGCAGCGTCTCGACGTCGCGCTCGCGCCAGTAGTGGGTGAACGCCTCTTCCCGTCCGTCGAGGATCGCGCTGGCGAGACGCTCGGAGTCGAGGAATGCGTCGGTCATGCCCTGACCGGTGACGAAATCCTTGAAGTGCCCCGCGTCGCCCACCAGGGCGAAGCCCGGGCCGACCGGACGTCGATAGAAGTAGTGCGTCTTCATGAGCCCGCAGCCCTTGCCGACCGGCTCCTGACCCGCAGTGAGCGGGCCTGTGACGTCGGACTCGGCGAGCTTCGCGAGGGTGCGCGCCTTCCAGTCCTTGCCCCAGGTCATCGCGTCCTCGAGCGGTGTGGCGACGACGGCGAGGATGAGATCGCCGTCGCAGCGGAACACGTAGCGCACCTCTTCACCGCGGAACTCGAGCGCGGCGTCCCACGGGCGCTCCCACTTCGCCGGAGCGTGGAAGTAGAAGAAATAGCCGCCGCGGCTCGCCTCCGCGGTCAGGTACTCCTCGACGCCGGTGAGCTTCGCGACGATGGAATTCGGGCCGTCGGCTCCGACCACCAGGGTGGCCATGAACGTCTCCTCGCCGTCGGGGGTGGACGCGACCACGCCGGTGACTCGCTCGCCGTCCCTGACGAGGCCGGTCACCCGGTGTCGATCGCGGAGGTCCGCGCCCGACGCCTCTGCGAGGTTCTGCAGGAGCGGATCGATCGTTGACCGTCGCACGCAGCGACCGCCGCGGTCCTTGGGGAACTCGGAGAGCACCTCGGAGTCGTCGAGCGACATCCGGAGAGTCGCAGTCTCCGGCGCGGCGCGACGGACCACGTCGCCGAGCCCGAGCCGGTCGAGCGCCTCTACTCCGGGCGGCTGGATGAAGTGTGTGGAGAGCGGCAGGTTCGTGCCGCGCGGCGACGCTTCGAGCAGAAGCACCTTCTTCCCCGCTCGCGCGAGGTGAGTGGCGAGCGTCGCTCCAGCGCAGCGGGCCCCGACGATGATCACGTCCCAGCTTTGATTCATGGCGCTCCTCCCGATCCCGAGGTGATGGATACTAGATACTATCCACTGTCCGGAGCGTCAAGCCGGTAACCGCGATCCCGCCGGCGCATACGCTTTTCATCATGTCCGCACGGCTTCGATATCTGCTCCTCGGCGCCCTGCTCGTACCCGCGGCGGTGCTGGTGAAACGCGCCGGCGCCGATACCGCTTCCCCGGCCGGCAAGTCACCGGTCGTGGTCGAGCTGTTCTCGTCGGAGGGATGCTCGAGCTGTCCGTCGGCGGAGGAGTTCGTCCGCGACTTCGCGGCGCGCTGGCCCTCCGACGCGCCGCCGCTCCTCACGCTCGAGTACCACGTCGATTACTGGAACTACCTCGGCTGGACGGATCCCTTCTCGCATCACGAGTACACCGAAAGACAGGAGGCGTACTCGCACGCCTTCGGGGACGATCGGATCTACACGCCGGAGATCGTCGTGCAGGGGAAGACGGCAGTGCCGAGCCGGAGCGCCAGCGCGTTGACGGCCGAGCTTCGTCGCGAGTCGTCGGGGCCGCTCGCTCACGTCACCGTCGCGGTCGACGGAAGCAACGTCGGCGTGCACGTCGATCATGCGCCGAGCAACGGTGGGGCAATAATGGACGTCGTGCTCGCCGTCACCGAGAGCAATCTCCGCTCCGAGGTTCGAGCGGGGGAGAATCGCGGCGAGACGCTCGCACACGCTCCGGTGGTGCGACGACTCACCACGCTCGGAGTGCTGGAGAACGGCGCGTTCGACGTGCGCGCCCATGTCGATCTCGCGCCGTCGTGGAAGCGTGAGAATCTCCGTTTCGTCGCGTTCGTGCAGGAGCGAGGGTCGCGTCACATCGTTGGCGCCGGATACCGTTAGCGAAGAGAAACGAGAAATAGACGTTTCGTTCGGCGGCCGGGTAACCGGCGCGATCGAGCTCCCGTAGGCGTTCCGAACCGTACACCTTCACTCGACGGCCCGTGTGCCGGGGAGCTTCCACATGATGCGAGCGCATCGAGCTACGCTTTGTCTGATTCTCGGCGTCGGCGCGGCCTTCGTCCTTTCCGCGTGCAGCAGTGACTCATCCGGCAAGATGACGTCCACGACCGATTCCGGTTCCACGAGCACCGACGATACCGGGACTCACCCGACGTCCACCGGTACGGCGCAACAGCCCGCGATGAGCGCGGCGATGGTGGCGACCTGGCTCGCGAAGGGCGACTACAAGTCGTGGGCGTGCGAGCCCGCGGTGCACGAGGCGCGTTCGCCGTCGCCGCACGGCTTCAACCGCATCTGCTCGAACGACGTGCTCAGCGCCGCCGCCGGCAGCACCGAGCCGTTCCCGGAGGGCGCCGCTGCGGTGAAGGAGCTCTACGCGAGCGTCACCGGTACGACTCCCGTCGGCTACGCCGTGTATTCGAAGACGAAGGCCGACAGCGAGGGCGGAGCTGCCTGGTACTGGTACGAGATCATCCCGACGGACAGCATGGCAGCGCCGCACGACAAGACCGGTCTCGTCGCTGATGGCCTCGGTGACGGTGGCCCCGCCAAGATGATCTGCGTCGGCTGTCACGCCGCTGCGGGCAGCGACGCCGCTCACACGCCGACGGTCGGCGGCCACGACCAGGTGTACACGCCGGTCTCCGCCAGCTCGAACATCGACGGCGGCTGAGCGTCCCGAGGACCGGACTGCACAAAAGCTTCACGAGGCCGTCACGCGTCGGACTCAGTCGGTGCTCCCGGACGCGCGCATGGTCGTGGTTCACATGCCGAGCGGTGTGATGAGCCGATTCATCAGGTTGCCGAGCCCCGCGGGCGAACACCACTTCATGCTGCTCGAGGATCTGGTGAGCCATCATGCCTCATCGTCCGTCAGGAGGCCGACGGCATTCGCCGGTACTGCCACCTCGCGACCGGTAACTACAACGCGCGCACCGCGGGGCTCTATACCGACCTCGGGCTCTTCACGTGCCGCGAGTCGTTCGGCGAGGACCTGACGGAGGTGTTCAACCTGCTCACCGGCTACATGCGACCGCGGCCGATGAAGAACCTGCTGATCGCGCCGACCAGCCTGCGCGACGGGCTCCTCGAGCGCGTGCGCCGCGAGAGCGCGCACGCCCGCGCCGGGCGGAGCGCGCGGCTCGTCCTCAAGATGAACAGCCTCGTCGACATCGCCCTCATCGACGCACTCTACGAGGTGAGCAGCGCGGGCGTGCAGATCGACCTCATCGTGCGCGGCATCTGCTGCCTCGAGCCGGGCGTCCCCGGTTTGTCGGAGCGCATCCGCGCGGTGTCGATCATCGATCGCTTCCTCGAGCACGCGCGCGTCTTCCATTTCCAGAACGGCAGCGCGCCCGAGTATTTCCTCGCCTCCGCCGACTGGATGCCACGGAACCTCGATCACCGCGTCGAGATCGCCTTCCCGGTGCTCGAGCCGAAGCTCCAGGCGTTCGTTCACGAGGTGCTCGACATCCAGCTCGCCGACAACGTCAAATCGCACGAGATCCTCTCGAGCGGCCGTTCACGTCACCCCGAGCGCGTCGCGGGAGATCCCGTGCGCGCGCAGGACAGGCTCTACGCCATGGTAGCCGCCCCCGAAGAGCGCGTCCCTTCGCCGACCACGGCAGAGCCGCCCGCCGTCACGCCAGTCGCCCCCCGGGTCGCGCGCAAAGGCGCGGACGCGCTCTCCTGAACAACGTCAGCCGATACCCGGCCCGACCACTGCACCCCCGCCGACCGGCGGCACGACGAACGGCAGGAATAGCGCGCCGTTCCAGCGCTTCAGGACGACGGCGTCGGTGTCGTCGAGGGAGGTCGCGAAGGTGAACGTCACGACGGTGGGCATGCCGTCCGTGTCGACCTTCTGCACGACGTAACGCATGCGCGTCAGCTGTAGACCATCGCCGGGGTGCAGCGGACGCGAGAGCCCGCGGTAGACGCGGTTCATGCCAGGGGCGACGAAGCTGTGCGGCGCCGTCACCGTGAGCTCGTTGTCGGACGTGCGCACGACGGTGATCGGGTCGAGGCCGCCGTAGAGCACGCGCGTGACGGCGGGCAGGTCGTGGCTCGTGGCGGCGTGCAGCGTTCCGAGCACGCCCATGTCGTAGAAATCCACGCCGTTGAGCAGGACGAGATCCTTGTGCGGTGTCGCGCCTTCGTAGGCGGACGTGGTGAGGCGCGTGAGATCGCTCTGCGCGAACGCGGGGCCCATCGACTGCGCGGGTAGAACGGACACTGCCGCCACGCCGTCGGAGAGGACGAGCAAGAGCCCGGCGAGCGTCGCGACGACGCGCGCCCACCTCGCGCGCGGCAGCACCGCGAGGCCGAAGGCGGCCGCGACGAGCTCGCCGGCGAGCGCCATCCCTCCGAGCGCCGCGACGACGAGCAGGCGATCCCCTGGGTACGTCCCGCAGGCGGGGAGTGTCGCGAGGAACATTCCCGCGAGCCAGAAACGCGCCCGAGCGTCGCGGCGGAGCCACGCCACGGCGCCCACAGAAATCACGCCGACGGACACGACGGCGATGGCTAACCCCCAGGGAAAGTCGAAGTTCGCGCGCTCCGCGGGCGACCCGGTGAGGTCCGCGAAGAGCAACGCCGGGAGACGGGTGCCGAGCGCGACGATGAAGTCGCGCGGCGCGCTCAGCGGATCGACGTACGCGCCCGAGCCGCGTGCGCCGTAGCCGAGCGCGCGATACGGCACGAGCCACGCGAGCCCCGCGACGACCCAGGGCACGAGCGGCACCCAGCGCCGCCGCCAGGGCGCAGGATCGAGGAAGAGCACGTGCGCCGCGGCGTACCCGAACGCGCCTGCGGCGATCTCGCCGCCTTGCAGCGCCGTCCATGCGAGCACTCCGGCGACCACGCCGCCTGGTCGCCATCCGTCGCGGCGCCAGCGGTCGTGCGCGACGAGCGCAGGGAAGGCGAAGGCGGCCGCGACGAGCGCGTTGCGATTCGCGAGCCACCCGACGACGAAGCCGTGTCCGTCGTCGATCGCGTAGAACGCGGTCGCGAGCGTCGCTGCCGCGAGCCCCGACGACAGACGCCGGAAGAGCATCGACGCGCCGAGGATCGCGGCGATGAGCCAGCACACGCTCTGCACGTGCATGAGTACCGGTCTGTCGGGCCAGAAACGGTAATCGAGGTGGTGCGTGATGCTCGCGAGAGGACGCCAGAGACTCAGGCTGAAGTCGTCGGAGGTGATCCAGGGCAGGGCGCCCGAGTCCTTCATCGCGTAGACGTCGGCGGCCGAGGTCGCACCGTTTCCGAACAGATTCGTCCACCCGCCGGACGACCGAGACGCCGCGAGGTGCGCGACGTCCTCGGTCTGGAGGCCAGAGCCGAGGGACGGGACGCAGAGAACGACGGCCGCGACGAGCGACGCTCCGAGCGCGACGCGCTGAAAGCGGGCGCGATCGAGCACCACGACGTCCTCCACGGTAGGCCGGATCCTCACCTCGTCACCCACATCGGTGCAACCTCGATTCTCGGGCGCGCCTTGCGGGAGAGGGGGGACGTCGCTAGGTTTCTCTCGTGTCGTCGAATGGAAGTGGGCTTCGCCGCGAGCGCATGCAGGCGTCGCCGCGGTACATCGAAGGCTCGTTCCGGAACACCCTGCGCGTCCCCCCCGGCCTCCGCAAGGGCACGATGACGCGGACGATGGGGGAGTATTTCTTCGGCGGCCAGCACCGGACACCCGCCGCGCCGCTCCCGTCGACGAGCCCGCTCGCCGCCTGGGCGCGCCCCGCGGACACCGGGTTGCGAGCGACGTGGCTCGGGCACTCCACCGTGCTCCTCGAGATCGACGGCGTGCGCGTCCTCACCGATCCGGTGTGGGGCGAGCGCGCGTCGCCCGTCACGTTCGCGGGGCCGAAGCGTTTTCAGCCCGTCCCGGTCTCCATCGCGGAGCTTCCGGCGCTCGACGCGGTCGTCATCTCGCACGACCACTACGATCACCTCGACCACCCGACGATCCTCGAGCTCGCCCGGATAGACGTGCCCATCGTCACGTCGCTCGGCGTGGGCGCGCATCTCGAGGAGTGGGGCGTCCCCGCGTCGCGCATCCTCGAGCTCGACTGGTGGGAGAGCCACGAAGTGAAGAAGGGGAGCGGTCTGCGGATCACCGCAGCGCCGTCCCAGCACTTCTCGGGTCGCATCGCCGCTGCGCGGAACTCCACGCTGTGGTCGTCGTTCGTGATGCGCGGCCCGCATCACGCGGTGTTCTTCAGCGGGGACACGGGCCTCACGCCCGAATACGGCGAGATCGCCGCGCGCCTCGGCCCGTTCGATCTGGTGATGCTCGAGGTCGGTGCATACCACCCGTCGTGGGGCGACATTCATCTCGGCCCCGAGAACGCGCTAAAGGCGCACGAGCTCCTCGGTGGCGGCGCGTTCTTGCCCGTTCATTGGGGCACGTTCAATCTCGCCATCCACGCCTGGGATGCTCCGGCGGAGACGCTCGTGAAGCTCGCCGAACCGGCGGGCGTTCAGCTCGTCATGCCGCGCCTCGGGCAAGCGGTCGAGCCGTCGCGCGTCGAGCGCGTCGATGCATGGTGGCGTCCGATCGCCGCGCTCGACCGTCCTCCTGCCGGCGGTGAAGCGACGGCGCTCCCGGTCCAGGTCACCGAGTCTTCCGACTGACGGCGCGGCCCCTCGCCGGCATGCGGGCGAGCGTCGCTTCGAACTCCTTCGCGATCCGCTGCACGTGCCCGCGGATGAACGCGAGCGCCGGATCGTCGTTCATCGCGCGGCGGAAGAGCAGCTCCATGCCGCTGCCCTCCAGCTTGAACGGCAGCTCCACCGTTGCGAGGTGAGGGAACCGGCGGAGAATCTCGTGGGCCACGATGTTCGGCACCGTCGCGAGCAGCGCGGAGCCGTCGACGACGGAGGCGGCGTTCTGGAAGGTCGGCACCGACACCCGCACCCGGCGCTCGAGCCCGAGGATGTCCTCGACGACGCCGCGCAGATCGCCGTTGTACGAAACGATGACGTGTTCGCACGATAGATAGCGCGCGACGGTCAGCCGCGCCGGGAGCGTGACGTAACGCGGGTCGTGCAGGCAGACGAAGCCGCTGGTGAAGAGCGGCACCCGCAGCACGCCCTTCGGCATCTCGTCGGCGACGGTGACCGCCAGATCGACGCGGCCCGAGCGGAGCGCTTCCCCCACGATGCGAAACTGCACCGGCGTGACGATGAGCTGCATCCGCGGCGCCTCCTTCGCGAGCGCCTTCAGCAGCGAAGGGAGCAGCCAGGCGTCACCGCTGTCGGAGAGCCCGAGCCGTATCGTGCGTTCGCTGCTCATCGCGTCGAACGGCACGGGCGACAGCGCCGACGCCACGAGCGACTCGAGTGCCGGACGCGCCTGAGCGAGGAGCCGTTCCCCGCGCGCGGTGAGGGCGAGTCCGCGTCCCTCACGCGCGAACAGCGGGCCGCCGACGGCGAGCCTGAGTCGTCCGAGCGCAGCGCTCACCGCCGGCTGCGTGACGTAGAGCCGGCCCGCGGCTTCGGTCACGCTGCCCGCCTCGGCCGCGACGACGAACACGCGGAGCAGGTTCAGATCGAGGTCTCTCCCATAAACTGTGTTCATGTGACTGATGCGTATTATTCACTACATTTGTCCGAAGGGGGGTCCTATCCTCTGAGCGGAAGGAACGAACATGGAAAAGCGAACCAAGCAGATCCCGCTCGGAAAAACCGGTCCACAGGTCTTCCCGATTGCCCTCGGTTGCATGGGCATGTCCGGCATCTACGGCCCGACCGAAGAGAAAGAGAGCGTCGCGACGATCCAGGCGGCGATCGACGCCGGCGTCACCCTCATCGACACCGGGGACTTCTACGGCATGGGCCACAACGAGATGCTCGTCGGTCGCGCGCTTCAAGGGCGCCGCGACAAGGCGCAGATCTCCGTGAAGTTCGGCGGCCTCCGCGGCCCCGACAACTCCTGGGGCGGCATGGACACGCGCCCCGTCGCGGTGAAGAACTTCGCCGCCTACAGCCTCAAGCGTCTCGGCGTCGAGGTCATCGACATCTACCGTCCGGCTCGCCTCGACCCCAACGTCCCGATCGAGGACACGGTCGGCGCGATCGCCGATCTGATCAAGGGCGGCTACGTCCGGCACATCGGGTTGTCGGAAATGGGCGCAGAGACCGTCGCGCGGGCGAGCGCCGTGCACCCCATCGTCGATCTCCAGATCGAGTACGCCATCGTGTCGCGAGGGCCGGAGGCGAAGATCTTCCCCGAGCTTCACAGACTGGGCGTCAGCGCCACGCTCTACGGCGTCTTCTCGCGCGGGCTCCTCACCGGGAGCGCCGGCCGTCCGCACGCCCCCGGCGACTATCGCGCGCATCTTCCGCGCTTCACCGGCGACAGCAAGACGAAGAACGAGGCGCTGGTCGCCGCGATTTCTCGCTTCGCCGCGACGCGCGACATGACGCCGGGGCAGCTCGCCGTCGCCTGGGTGCTCGCCAAGGAACCGGGGTTCGTCCCCGTCGTCGGCGCCAAGACGCGCAAACAGCTCGAGGACTCGCTCGGCGCGCTCGACAAGCCGCTCTCCGCCGCTGACCTCGCCGAGCTCGAGCGGCTCGTTCCCGCCGACGCGATAGCCGGGACGCGCTACGGCGCCGAGCAGATGGTGCACCTCGACAGCGAAAAGTGATGCGGCGTTCGTAGAAACGTGGTGTGTGATAGGCCGGGACCGATGCCGGAGCAGCGCGCGTGATCCTCGACGAACCCCTGCAAACGCTGTTCGAAGATCCGGCACTACCCCGGCACGAGCTGCCGCCGTCCCTGGCCGAGGCGTACGGCGGCTTGCTCGGTTTCGCGAAGCCCCGTGTGTACGCGAACTTCGTGACGTCGGTCGACGGCGTCGTCGCGCTCGCCGAGCCGACCGAGTCGGGGCACCTCATCAGCAAGAGCAGCCGCGCGGACCGCTTCGTGATGGGCCTCCTCCGCGCCTTCGCCGATACGATCGTCATCGGCGCGGGGACGTATCGCAAGGTGAAGGGCGCCGTGTTCACCGCCGAGGCGATCTACCCGGACGGCGCAGCGGCGTTCGGAGAGCTCCGTGCGCGTCTCGGGCTCGCGCCGCGGCCGCGGTTCGTCCTCGTGACGAGGGGTGGCAACATCGACACCGCGGGGCCGGCGCTCGACGGCGCACTCATCGTCACGTCGCGCATCGGTGAAGCCGCTCTGCGCGGCCGTGTCTCCGCGAACACCGAGGTCGTCGCGCTCGGCGCGGACACGTTGCTCCTCGCCGACGTCATGGCGCTCCTCCGCAAGCGCGGCGCCCAGAGCATCCTGAGCGAAGGCGGTCCGTCCCTCTTCGCCGAGGCTGTGCGCGCAAAGCTCGTCGACGAGCTCTTCGTCACCACGTCACCGCTCCTCTTCGGCCGTTACGGCAACGACCGCCGCAAATCACTCACCGACGGCCTCGACCTCGGCGGCACGCCCATGGAGCTCCTCAGCGCAAAACGCCACGGGTCGTACCTGTTCCTCAGATACGCCTTCGTATGATTTTTGGGTGAGCCCTCCACGCCGCGCGCGTCGGCGTGCAGCCCTCGAGGGCTTGAAACGCCGGTCCCGGCGTCTGTTTCAGGGAGAGGGAGTGCGAGAGCGAGAGGGGCAGGGAGAGCGAGAGGGGCAGCGTGAGCGAGAGGGACGGCGTGAGTTCTGTCTCGAAGATCTTTGATCGTATTCGCAGCCTCGGCTCGGTCGAGGGGCTAGCCAGCGCACCGGAGCGCGCTGCGGCTCCGCAGCGGAGCCGCCCTCGACCGAGCCTCCGGGTGCGAATGTCGAGGCGGGTCTCTCGAAAGGAGAATCCCGATGCTTCAGATCTATCCCGTCATTCTGTCATTCGTCGCGTTTCGTCAGAAGCGCGACTTCGTCAGGCGCACGAGCGTGCCGATCACGCGATTGAAGAGCGCGGAGAGAGCTGGATCCATCGGGGCGCACCAACCGAGCGCCTGTGCGGTTTCCCAGCAAGCTTGTACCTCCCGCGCCGAAGCCGCGGCCGTCTGGAACCGCGCCTGGCGATTCTTGCCGCGGCTGTAGGCGCCCTCCGCCAGATTCAGCGGCACCGAGATCAACGCGTGCTCCATCTGATCTCCCAGCGAAGAAGAACGCGCACGCAGCGTGGGCAGAGACGGAGCGAAGCCGATTGCGAAGGCCTGGACCCCGTCGAGTACGTCGATACCCTCAGAAGTCCCGCGAGCCCCTTTCCCCCGCAGCCCCTTCCCGCAGCCCCTTCCCCCTTCCCCGTTCCCCCTTCCCTTTGACCCGCTGCCCTTGCTCCTCCTCGATCTCCCGGCTCAAGCTCTCGCCCCGCCACGCAGTCGGACGCACCCCGTCAGGCGGCGCTCAGTCGAACCACCGCGCCGCACGCGGGGCCTCAGCGTCGGCGGATCGCCGCTTCTAGAACCTCGGCGATGCGCTGTTCGAGGAGCTTGTGGCTCACGGGCTTCGTGAGGAGCGGTTGCTGCGGCGCGATCTTGCGCGCTCGCTCGATCTGCGACGCGGTGCCGGAGACGAACACGATGCGGCTCGAGAGCTCGGGCCAGCGGACCTTGATCTCTTCCGCCATCTCGATGCCGTCCATCTCGGGCATCTTGAGATCGCTGATGATGATGTCCGGCTTGCTGCGCTCGATCTCCTCGGTGGCGGCGCGTCCGTTCGACGCCGTCGTCACCTGATGGCGCTTGAAGGTGCGGGCCATCGCGTTCCGCACCAGCGGATCGTCGTCGACGACGAGCACGCGCAGCGTCTTCGGCTCAACGAGCTCACCGACGACTTCTTCCGGCTCGAGCCCGTCCACGGGAGTGGGCAGGGCCGGAGGTGGCGGGAACGGCGGGGAGTTCCGCGTCGTCGAAGGGGGCGGCGCGGGCGGCACCTGGCTCATGCTTCGCGACGCGCGCTCGAGCGCCTCGATACGCCGTCGCAACGCCTCGTGCTCGCCTTCCTTGCCGGCGTTGGCCACGAGCTCGATCGTCCGCTCCCGTCGCGTGAGGCGCTCGAGGCTCTCGATGACGGAGCTCGCGAGATCCTCGAGGGCGAAGGGTCGCCTCAGACAGCGGAAGCGCTCGACGTGCAGCCGCGCCGCGAACGACGCGATCGTGTCGTCGCGGGTCATCAGGATCGATTCGAGGTCGGACCGCTCCGACCGGAGACGACCGACGAGATCGAGCCCGCGGACGAGCGGCAGATCGTCGTCGACGACCACGACCGCGCGCGCCGTCGCGCGAACTTCGCGAAGAGCCCCCTCGATCGACGTGACGTGCACGACCTCGAACTCGGTGTCGGGCAAGGACACGCTCAGGAACTCGCTCGAGGCGCTGTCGCCCTCGACGACCACGACGCCGCGCGCACGGCGATACGGCGGAACACTTCGCCGGTCTGCCCGCGGCCGTTCACTCTGGTCCAATGGAGGGCTCCAATCTCGTGAATACGGCCACACTTGGCGATACTTGAGCCTGTTCTTCCCCATCCCGGCCGAAGCCCCGGGCGCGAGCTAGTCCAGGTGGTCGGACGACGAGAATTACCCGGTTTTTCCCTGGACCCGGTGAACGCCCCCAAGAGCGGTGGCGAGCTCCCCGAGGAGCGCTTTCGGCAAGAGCTCGGCCGTGAGCCCGCTCTCGACGCCCTTTTGCCAGGCGGCGGGGGTGACCCGCGGCGCGGCCGTCTTCAGCCCGCGGACGAGGTGCTCGTCGAGGCCACCGATGGCGTCCCGTAAAGCGCCCAGTGTCGTGGTCGGAGACGCGAGCACCGGCGCGAGCTGGATGATCTTCGCGGCGCGGATCAACCCGCGGTAGAGCGTCTCGACGCCCGCTGGATCGAGGAGCTCCGCCGTCGCGAGGTCCCTCACGCGCGTGACGACGCGCGCTTCCTGGTCGCGATCCTCCACGGGCATCCCGAGCACGCGCTTCGCGGCGCCCACGCCGGGCATCAGATCGAGCCGGAGCTGGACGTCGGCGAGGACGGCCTCGAGGTGCGGGTTCCATCCGGGCACGACGACGTTGCCGAGCCATCGACGCCGGAGACCGGCGAGCGCGAGGTCGCTCTCGTGCTTGAAGAGCCAATCGTCGACGTAGCGAGCGAGCTCGGGCTCGTCACGGCGGACGTAGAACGCCTTGCGATCCCGGGTGAACGGGCCGACCGTGACGAGCTCCGGGCGCGCGGCGGCGTGCACCTCGGCGCTGTCGCTGACGGCGGCGTCGACCGACTTCGACACGACGCGGTCGAGTAGCGTCGTGTTGTCGTCGATGAGCTCGAGGGTCGCTCGCGGGAACGTCGTCCGGGCGACGTAGGCGAGGTGACCGCCACGGTTCACCGCGATGCGCACCGTGGGAGAGTCGAGCTCCGCCGCTCGGCCGAGGCGCTTCGCGTCTTCCTTGCGGATGCATGCGACGGCGCCGGTGACCGCGTAGGGCCGCGAGAACGCACCGAAGAAGAGCCGATCGGCGCGCATCGTCACGCCGCTCGCCGCGAGATCGAACGACTTCTGCTCGAGGCGCGTCGTGAGCTCGGGCCACTTGAACGGGACGTACTCGACGTGGACGCCCAGGTCCTTCGCGAGGAGCGCGATCATGTCGACGTCGAGACCGGCACGCCGTCCGCTCGCCGCCTTGGCGAACGGCGCATAGTCGTCACTCGTCCCGACGCGGAGCGCGCCGCGCGCCCGGAGCTCCCCGACCTCGTCGGCGAGGAGTGCCGGGGAGAACGTGGCGGCGGGAAGAAGAGCACCGAGACCGAGGAAGGCGCGACGACGCATGGAGCGCGAGCGTACACCGCGCCTTCGACGGCGAAGAGTGTCTGCAGACGTCAGTCGGCAGGCGCGGCGAGGGGCGCTGCTACCGGCACCGTCGCGTGGACGACCAGCGCCTGCGACGTCGTCCCGATGTCGCTCGTGGGACCGGGGTCGAGCGCGTCTTCCGGCGAGGCAGCCTGGGACAGGTAAAGGGCGAGCATCGACTCCGCGTCGACGAGGGTGCTCTCCTTGCCCGGGGTGTACTCCCAGCCGCCGTTCGCGGCCTGCTTGGAGAGGATGAAGCGCGCGCCCTGCGTCGCCTCGTTCCGGCCACGCCGGGTGTCCCCTGCGGTGAGCGCGAGCGCCTGCACGGCGTGCGCCGTCGACTGAAGGTCGTCGGTCGGCGTAGTGGCATTGAAGCCCCACGCGCCGTCCGACCCCTGCAGGTCACGGAGCTTCCCGCGGATCGTCGTCGTGAGGTTCGCCGGAGCCGTCGCGTGATCGAGCACGACGAGGGACCACGCCAGGCCCTGCACGTAGAATTGCTCGTTCGCGTCGTTGATGTCGAAGAGCGGCGCGGAGCCGCTGATCGCGGCGACCGCGACGGCAGCGAAGGCGGCCGTATCGGCGTCGTAGCCGGAGCCGGGGAACGCCGCGTCGAGCGCGGCAGCGCCGAGCGTGTACCACGCCAGATCGTACAGGATGAGCCCGTCGAAGGCCGAGGCGTGGCGCGCGTCGCGATCCTTGCCGGCGAGCGCCGCCGCGCCACCGAAGCTCGTCAGCTTGGCGTCGTAGCGGGCGCGCGCGAGCTCGGCATAAGCGGTGTCCCCCTGGAGCTCTCCGAGCAGCGGCAAAAAGACGAAGTCGTTCGGCGAGTCGATGTCCGTGATCTCCTGCGAACCGAGGCCTGCACCGAGGAGCGTCGTCCGGTAGCGCTGGGTGTCGGCGCCTGCGCGCACGGCCGCCCAGGGCCCGAGCGCCGTCGCACCGTAGGTGTTCGTCGAGCTCGCCGTCGTCGTATGCTCGGTGACGGTCGCCGCCAGGGTGAAGTCCCACCCGCCGTCGTCGGGATCGTCGTCGTCGAGGCCGTTGTGCGCGTTATCACCGATGCGGTCGGCCTGGAGATCGGACAGCCGTCCGGCGCCGGCGGCGAGGGCTTTGCGGACCCTGGCGGACAGGCGCGGTGGGCGGCGACCGACGCGGAGCGCCGCGCTGACCTCCCCGGTGTCACCCGGTACCGCCGCTGCCGTGGGTGCCGACGGCTTCGCCGTCGTCGTGTCGTCCGCCTGCCCGCAACCGCAAACCAAAGCCGTCGTCAGCATCCCTGTGATGAGCCGCATTGCTGCCTCCCGAAACTCTTTCGATGTATCGCGCGTATCCCCGTCACGTCGGCAGTCGCGAGGCGACGGCCGAGCCAGACAGTGTCTCCCCGCGAAAGGGAACGAGCCAGTGGAAAATCCACGTCGCGAGAAGTCCCGTCCAGAGGGCCGTGCTAGGGTCGCGCGGTGACGACCGACGGCGCCCGTGCGCTGCCCGCCGATCTCGCGGGGTTTCTCGAAAGCGGGATCTCGATCCTGGTCGGGACGCGTGACGCACGACTCCGGCCTTCGACGCTCCGTGCGATGGGCGCGTCGGTCGAGCGGGATGCTCGCGTCATCACCCTGTACATGCCGGAGGCCACCAGCGCGCGCACACTCGCGAACCTCCGGGACAACGGGCAGATAGCGGCCACGTTCTCGCTAGCGCTCGATCACCGCACCATCCAGATCAAGGGGACCTGCTTCGAGATCCGGCGGAGCGGTGCGAGGGAACGAGAGGCGCAAGAGCGCTATCGCGAGCGTTTCATCGAGGCGCTCCAGATGATCGGAATGCCCCGCTTCGTCACCGAACGCGCGACGTACTGGCCGAGCCTGGCCGTGCAGTGAAGGTCGCGGAGCTCTTCGAGCAGACACCGGGGCCGCACGCGGGTTCGAAGCTCGCGTCCTGACGTCCGATGCGTAACAATCCCGCGAGAAGACGAGATACCTTCCGTAGGCAACGGCGTCGGTGCGCAACGGAGCGACCACCGGCATGGTCGGAAACGGAAGCGGCTTCATCACGGCGTGGCTGAGCACCTTCACGAGGAGCGACGGCCGAGACGCGCCGGCAGCCGGCGTATCGGTCGCGGCGACCAGCTCGTCGTCCGAGCGCAGGAACGCGATGACGTCATCGAGCTCCTCGTCGGAGAGGTGCGGCACCTTCACCATGTACGGGGCACGTAGCGGCCGTCGGGACGCACTCCGGTCCGCAGCAGATACGCGAGCTCGCCGTCCGACCACGCGCCGATGCCGCGCTCGCGGCTCTGCGTGATTTCGCCGATCTTCCGTCCCGCGGCCACGCGCTCCGGGGTCACCTCGACGTGGCGCACCGGCGTGGCGTGCGGATAGGTGGGGATACCGATCGTTCCAGCGTGGCGACGGACGCGGCGACGAGCGCGACTGGAAGGCCGAGTCTCGCTCAGGCCCATTTCAGGATTTTCTTGGTCATTTCGAGCCTTTTCCGGCTCGCATCCGTCGTTCGACGGCGCGGGCTCGGCCGAGTCGGAGCATGGCGTCCGGGCGTCGACGCCGTTGCTAAATGCTCGCTAGAACATTCCTAAAACAACGCTAACTGGCGTCTTCGGCGCCGGCGTTCCGTGGCGCGTCGCCTCCAGCGGACACTCCGCTTCAGTGATCACCATCGCACCGTTGCGCTCACGTGACGCGTTGCACTCGCAATACCCAATTCGCTAGCCCCGCGAGCCAAGGAAGAACCACCAAGACTGCGACAACGATGTCGCGGCCGAGCGAGCGCATAAACGCAGCGTCGGCGAACACAATCGAGTTGCGAGACGCGCTCGATGTGCTCTTCTTCGAGTGAGTGGCAGGAGCGATGAACAGGGTTCGCGGGCTCGTGAGAACGACGCTTCGAATCTCGCCGGTCGTCGTCGCACTCGGCTGCGCACAGGGTGAGTCGCTCGACACGTCGCCCGTCATGCGCCTTCAGCTCGACGCGGGCCCGCAGCCCGACGGTTCGCTCGTCGGACGCGCGGGCAACGCGGGCGAACGCGACGACGGCGGTCGTGTCGGGACTGGCGGCACACAGGCGACCGGCGCCGGCGGCACGACGGGAGCCGGCGCGACCACGGCGAGCGGCGGTCGGCAGGTCGGCTCCGGCGGAGCCGCGACGGGCGGCGCGCCGAGCAACGGCGGAACGAGCTCCGGCTCCGGCGGAGCCGGCACGGGCGGAACCACGGGGGCCGGCGGCGCGAAGGCGACCGGCGGCGTCTCATCGAGCGGTGGCTCCGGCACTGGCGGCGCGCCGTCGAGCGGTGGCGCACCGAGCGCGGGCGGCAGTTCCGCGAGCGGCGGTGCGCCGAGCACAGGCGGCGCGCAGGGCACCGGCGGCGCGATGCAGTGCCCCATGTACCCGACCGACGACGCTTGCTCGACCTGCATCTGCAAGAACTGCGCGACCGAGGTCGCTGCCTGTTACACGAGCAGCGACTCCAGCAAGAACGCACTCTGCAAGACCATCCAGGAGTGCGCACAGACCAATCACTGCGCGAGCACCGAGTGCTACTGCGGCAGCAACAACCCCCTCTGCACTCCCGCCAACGGCCCCTGCGCGAACGAGATCAACACCGCCGCAGGCGGCGGCGCTCCAAACCCCATCCAGGTCCAGACCGACTCCAGCGACACCACACACCCCATAGGTCGCGCCAACGCCATCGGCACCTGCAGTCAATCCCACTGCAAGACCGAGTGCTCCCTCGACTGATTTGCCGGGTCGGATTCTCCGGGGTGTTCCGAGCGATTGAAAGTCGCTCCAACGATTGTCGGCTGGGACGGCTCGGCGCGTCGCCGGTGAGACGGTTTGCTTCGCCCGAGCGCCGCCGATTGCGCGAACTCGCGCTGCGCCCACGTGGGCGCTCTCGTTCCTAGCGGGGTGCGCGCCCACGTGGGCGCTCTCGTCCCTGGCGTTGTCTGCGCTCGCAACGGGAGGCGTGATCACCCCCAGATCTGATTTTCGGCCTCCGCATCGTCGCGCAGCGCGCCTTTCGACGAGCAGATCGTCAGACCCCGACACCAGAACATCTGCGCAATCAAGTCAGCGTCTCGTGCAGGCGTGCCGCCGACGGGCGCGGCGTGGAGGGATCTCCAAAAAAACATACGAGTGCGTCTTCTCGGCGCGACGCGGAAGCTCACGCTCGCTGTCGCGTGGGAGGTTCGAACGCCGTGACAGCGACGTTTCGCGGCGGCGGCGCTGACGGGCGTATTCTTGGCGTGAGTGCGCGAGAGCGATCCAGCTCCTCTGCGCGTGGGGGGCGTCGGGGGCGGGGGTTTGCACCTGGAGGAAGAGCTCGGCTGTTTCTCGGTGGATTGGTGGGCTGCTACGGCCGTAGCGCCTTTCCGGCGTTGACGGGGCGGCGGGGTGCCGCTCTGATTCTGGCCGTGACGATTGGTGACACGCATCGGGCGATACGCGCCGTTTTTCGCATCGAGTCGCCGAAGCTCATTGCGGGGCTCGCGCGCATGGTGCGTGACGTGGGGCTGGCGGAGGAGCTTGCGCAGGACGCGCTGGTCATCGCGCTCGAGAAATGGCCGGAGCTCGGGGTGCCGGAGCGGCCTGGCGCGTGGCTCATGGCGACCGCGAAGCGCCGCGCCATCGACGAGCTCCGTCGTCGCAAGGTGCTCGACCAGAAGCGGGATCAGCTCGGGCACGAGCTCGAGACGACGGCAGAGGCACAGGCGTTCGACGTCGAGGCCGCGCTCGACGATGACATCGGGGACGATCTGCTTCGCCTCGTCTTCACTTCGTGCCATCCGGTCCTGTCGATGGAGGCGAGGGTCGCTCTCACTCTGCGCCTCGTCGGAGGGCTCACCACCGAGGAGATCGCGCGCGCGTTCCTCGTCTCGGAGCCGACGGTCCAGCAGCGTATCGTCCGCGCGAAGCGTACGCTCGCGGAGGCGAACGTGCCGTTCGAGGTGCCGCACGGGGCCGAGCTCGAAGAGCGTACGTCCTCGGTGCTCGGCGTCGTCTATCTCGTCTTCAACGAGGGCTACTCCGCGACGGCCGGTGACGACTTGACCCGGCCGTCGCTCTGCGAGGAAGCGCTGCGCCTCGGGCGGATTCTTGCAGGGCTCGCCTCGAACGAACCCGAGGTCCACGGCCTGGTGTCGCTCATGGAGATCCAGGCGTCCCGGCTCGCCGCGCGCACGGGCCCCTCCGGCGAGCCCATTCTCTTGCCGGATCAGAACCGCGCTCGCTGGGACCACCTGCTCATCCGTCGTGGGCTCGCCGCACTCGACAGGGCCGAGAGCCTCGCCGCAGAGCGCGGGCCGTACACGCTTCAGGCCGCGATCGCGGCCTGCCATGCCCGCGCGCGCACGGCGGGCGAGACGGACTGGGCGCGCATCGCGTCGCTCTACGGGGACCTCGCGGAGCTCGAGCCGTCGCCGGTGATCGAGCTCAATCGCGCGGTGGCGGTCGCAATGGCGTTCGGGCCGAGCGCGGGGCTCGAGCTCGTCGACGAGCTGAGCGACGAGCCGTCGCTCGCCCGGTACCATCTGCTGCCCAGCGTGCGCGGCGATCTACTTACGAAGCTCGGGCGATGGGCCGAAGCGCGAGAAGAGTTCCAGCGAGCGGCCACGCTCACGCGTAACGCGCGCGAACAGAGCTTCCTCGAGGCGCGCGCTGCCGAGTGCGCTGCTCGTTCGACGACGCAGTGAGCCGTGAGCTCGCCGTGTGTCGACACCGTGGCGACGCGCCTCGCATGGCCGCGACCGCGTGCGATTTCGTCCCTCGGTGAGACATAGCCTCGAGGCTATATAGCTTGGAGGCTATATCGCAAAATGGTGTCGTAATCGCGGTGCGCACGGTCGAGACGACGTGTGCGATCGGAACCGCGATCGCGACGCCATGGTGCATTGCGCGGGTCCTCTTCTTGCACGAGCGCGGGCTCTACCTTGGAGGATCCGATCAATGAAAATCTCTCGTAAAAGTAGCTTCGCCTCTCTTTCGATTCTCGTACTCGGCTGCGCGACGTCGGTCGCGTGCAGTAACGACGACAACGGATCGAGCAGCAATGACGGGGGCACGGGAGGCAGCGTCGGGGAATCTGGCGGCAGCGGCGGTACGGGCGCCACTGGCTCCGGCGGCAAGAGCACGGGCGGCAGCGGTGGCGCGCTCGTCTCGACCGGCGGCTCGAGCGGCGCGGGCGCCGGGGGTCTCGTCATCACGGTCGACGGCGGCGTGATCCCGCGTGACTCCGGCACTGGCGACGCGTCGGCCGACGCCGCCGACGCCGGTGCGGTCGCGCGCTTTCGCGTCGTTCACGCGGCACCGGGCGCCGGCGCGGTCGACATCTACGTCAGCGGCACGACGAAGCCGGTGGCGACGAACATCGACTACGGCGCAGCTACCCCGTATCTCGCGCTCGACCCGGGAACGTACAAATTCGACCTGCGCGCGGCGGGAGCGACCGCGTCGTCGTCCGCGATCTACACGACGCCGTCGGTCGACGTTGCGGCCGGCATCAAGTACACGGCGATCGCGGAAGGCAACATCGCATCGACCGACGCAGCCGACGAATTCCGGGTCGCCACTCTGCCGGAGACGTTTGCGCCCGCGACGGCCGGCAAGGCCCGCATCCGCGTCGTGCACGCGAACTACGACGGCCCCACGGTGAGCCTCGACATCGGCAACGACAACCCCAAGGCGCCCGAGGTGGCGGACCTGAAGCGCTTCGCCGACACCGGGGAGGCCGGCGTCGAGGTCGACGCGAACGCGGCCGTCCAGGTGGGCGTCGTGGTCGGGACGACGACGTTGACCGCGTTCACCACGCCGAAGCTCGACGAGGGCGCCGACGTGTTCGTCATCGCGACGGGTCTCGCGGCAAAGCTCGCGCGCGAACCGACGGGCCTCGCGGCCCTCGCCGTGCTGCCCGACTCGACCACGGTGTTGATCCGGCAGAACCCGCGTCTCTACACGCTCCATGCATCCATCGACGCCGGCGCCGTCGACGTCTTCTCGGGCGCGACGGAGCTCATCGACAGCGCGAACTTCGGCGACGTTCCGTTCGTCCAGGTGCCTCCGGGAGCCCTGACCATGGACCTATTCGCGGCCGTGGCCGGTGTCTCGACACGACCCGTCGGTGCGCCCGTCGCGACCCTCACCACGCCGATCCTCCAGGCCGGGAACAGCTATCTCGGCGTCGTCGCCGGGACGGTGCTCACCGCGCCGCAGACGGTGAAGCTCGGCGTCTACCAGGAGGGGTTCGACCTGACGAAGCCGGCGCAGTCGCTCCTTCGCGTCGTACACGGCTCTGCCGACACCGGCACGATCGACGTGAGCCTCGTCAGCACGCCGGGTACCCTCGTCACGCCTCCGGCGTTCCCGGCGCTCGCCTTCGGTGACGCCTCGGGAGTGGCCGGCACCTCCGTCGCCGTCGCGCCCGAGAAGTTCGGGGTCGCGCCCACTGGAACGACCAGCACGCTGGCCGAATTCAACGTGACGACGATGGCGCCGCAGCGGGCCTTCGCCGTGGTCGCCGGAAGCGGGAACAGCAACGTGCACCCGCTCCAGCTCGTCGTCGTCGACACGACCGGCGTGTGGGCGGTCCACGACATCCCCAAGAACTGAACGGCTCTCTGAACGCAGCCCCCGCGCGAGCCGGCGCGGGGGCCCGCGTCATCTCAGACCTTGAACCGCGAGATGGACGCGCGCGCGTCGTCGAAGCCCTTCCACGGATCCTTCGCGAGCTTCGCGAGCCGGGCGGGGACGGAGCGTGTGTCGAGCGTCTCCGGACGTAGCCCCGATTCGAGCTCGGCCCACGCGATCGGCGTCGACACCGGCGCACCCTCGCGAGCGCGCGTCGAGTACGCGCACACTGCGGTCGCGCCCCTGCCGTTGCGAAGGTAGTCGAGGAAGATCTTTCCCTTCCGCTTCTCCTTCGTCATTGTCGTGAGGTATCGCCTGGGTGAGTTCTTCGCCATCGCCTCGACGACGGACTTCGTGAACGCCTTGGCGGCGTCCCACTCGAGCTCCGGCTTCACCGGGACGACCACGTGGAGGCCCTTTCCGCCGGTCGTCTTGAGGAAGCCGGTCAGGCCGATGCCGTCGAGTGCCTTGCGAAGCTCCGTCACGGCCTCGACCATGCGCTCCCACTCGAGCCCGACGTCCGGATCGAAGTCGAACACGAGCTGATCGGGCTTCTCCACCGCGGTCTCCTGTGAGCCCCAGGTGTGGAGCTCGAGCGCGCCGAGCTGGACCAGGTCGACGAGCCCGGCCGCGTCGTGCACGACCATGTAGAGCTGCTTGCCCTTCTTCTCGGTGATGGGCACCGTGCCGATAGCGTCCGGCATGTTCTGCGACGGGTGCTTCTGGAAGAAGCATTGCTTGCCGACGCCTTCCGGACAGCGGACGAGGGTGAGCGGCCGTCCGGCGACGTGCGGCAGCATCCACTTCGCGACCTTCGAGTAGTACTCCGCGAGGTCACGCTTCGTGATGCCCTGCGCGGCGTAGAGTACGCGGTCGGGATGCGTCAGCTCCACGCCGTCGGGCAGAGCGCCTTCGCCTTTGGTCGCGCGTGTCGGCTTGGTGGGGGCCTTGGTCGCCTTCTCGTCGTGAACGTCGTGCGGAGCCTTGTCCTCGCGGAGACCGAGGAAGGAGGCGTGACGGAGGATGCCGTCCTCGGTGCGCTCGGCGAACTTCACCTGCGCGACGAGCATCGGCTCGACGTAGTGCACGCCCCGTGCGTCCGCGCCCTTCAACGGCACGTTGAACGGGGAGTCCTTGCGCGCGAGCTTCTTCAGCTGCTTCGAGAGCTCCGTCAATGAGCGGGCAGAGAACCCGGTGCCGACCTTGCCGACGTACTCGAGGCCGTCTTTCTCGTGGACGCCGAGGAGCAGCGCGCCGAAGTGCCCGCGCGAGCCCGCGGGCTCGGTGAATCCTCCGATCACGAACTCCTGCTCCGACGTGCACTTCACCTTGAGCCACGCCTTGTCGCGCCGCGACACGTACGGAGCGTCGACGCGCTTCGAGACGATGCCTTCGAGCCCGAGGCGGCAGCTCTCCTCGAAGAAGCGTGGGCCGTTCCCGACGACGTGCTCGCTCAGACGGATTGGGCCCTTTCCCAGAGCCTTCTTCGTCAGTCTGTCGGCGAGGGCCGTCTTGCGCTCCACGAGCGGCAGCTTGCGACGGTCCTCCCCGTCGAGGAACGGCGCGTCGAAAACCACGTACTGGCAGGCGCTGTCCTTGCCGGCTTCCATCGAGTTCTGGAGGCGCTGAAAGTTGCTGACGCCCGATTCCCCGAACACGACGACCTCGCCGTCGAGGACGCTGCCGTCGAGCGCCAGCGCCTCGAGCGCCTTCACGATGGACGGCAGACGCGACGACCAGTCGTTGCCCCGTCGGGAGAGGAGCGTCACGCGGCCGTCCTCGATGCGCGCGAGGATGCGATAGCCGTCGAGCTTGATCTCGTGGAGATAGTCGTCGCCCGGTGGAGCGGCGTCGACGAGCGTCGCGAGCTCCGGCTCGAAGAATGCGGGAAGCGCCGCAGGGCGCGACGTCGCGGTTCGTCGCGCAGCGGTCTTCGCGCTCGTGCGCTTCTTGGTCGTCGAGGTCGTGCTCTTCGCTGCGCGTGGCGCGGTCTTCTTCTTTGCTGCGGCGCCGACCGTCACTTTCTTCTTCGCGGCGGGGCGCGTCGCAGCGTCCTCGATGCGGCGTCCCGAAATGACGCTCTCGGGGCGCGTCTCGACGATCTCCGCGTCGTCACCGGAGCGCGCCTCGTCGTCGGTCGCCTTGAAGAGCAACCACGCAGGCTTCTTCGGATTGGAGCGCCCCGTGCGCACGAGATGAAAGCTTCCATGGAGCTTCTCGCCGTCGAGCTTGAAATTGAGTCGACCCTTCTCGAGCGCCTCGTGCGGATCTCCTTCCGGTTCCCACGTCCCGCGATCCCACACGATGACGTTGCCGGCGCCGTACTCGCCGCCCGGGATGCTGCCCTCGAATCCGCCGTACGCGACCGGGTGATCCTCGACCTGCATCGCGAGTCGCTTCACCTTCGGATCGAGGCTCGGCCCTTTCGGTACTGCCCAGCTGAGGAGCACGCCGTCGAGCTCGAGCCGGAAGTCGTAGTGCAGCGCGCGGGCGGCGTGCTTCTGCACGACGAAGCTGTTGCCGCCCTTCGCCGTCGATTTGCCCGGCGGCTCGGCGGTCTTCGTGAAGTTTCGCTTCTGTCGATATTTCTCGAGAGCCATGGCGAATGCCTCCGACGCAATGGGCATGCCTCGTATGCAGCCGGCTGGTCCGTCGCGGTACCCTTACTGATACGTCGAGGTGAGAGAAAGCTCCGGCACCTCGAAGAACGTCCGCTCCTCGCCCGAACCGGGGGACCGGGTCAGCGCGCCGAACGAAACGCGCGCCATCGCGCCGATGCTGAACTGGGAGCCGACGAACCACTCGTAGCCGATCCCGAACGCGCCCGCGGCGCCCACGCCGGCCGGCTTGATGGAGTTGCCCTTCACGTCGCTCTCGACCTGCACCGCGACCCCGGCGCTGACCTGGGTGTGGAAGCCGAGGAGCGGGTCCGGGTACCAGTCGAGGAAGGGTCCGAGTCGGCCCAGGGTCAGCTTCACGCTGTCGTCGTCCGGGGACACCCGGACCCCGCGTACGCGAAACGTCGGATCGATCCGCGCCGTCCACACGTACCCACCGACGACGAGGCCGCGTCGCGGCGTGCCGCCGACGAAGATCGCGCCGCTCTGGCCGATGCCCCAGAGCCGATCCCTCCCGCTCGCCGATCCCGAGACGGCCGCGTCGAAGCCGGCGAGGCCGCTTTCAGCTCGCAAGAAGAACCCGTCGTGACGGCGCGCCGTCGGATCCGGCGTCTCGCAGACCGCAGAAGTCGGTTCCGTCGCTGGCGCGCGCGCCGTCCACGACAGCGCGACGAGCAAGAGCCCGGCAAAGGACAGCGTCGACGAGTTGCGGCGCTTCGTGCTCGGGCGCCGCGCTTTGGAGACGCGTCGCCCGGCGAATTCGTCGTCGTTCATCCGGCTCGAGCTGCCGGCGGCTCAGATGAGCACGATGATCAGGACGACCAGCAGGATGACGACGAGCACGCTGGCGCTGATGACGATGACGTCACCTCCGCGATATCTCTTCGCCTGCGGCGCGACGGCCTCGCGCGCCGCGTAGCGAGCCTCGTCGGAGCGGGCGCCGAGCGCCGTGCCTTGCGGGGGCGCGTGAGCGACCAGCGCGCGGTTGGAAGTGACAACTGTAGAGGTCGGATGAGCTGCCGAGATGCCCGATAAAGAAGTGGCAACCGAAAGTGACAGAGCAGATGCGGCAGCAAGTCTTCTGAACGTCATGTAAACGCGGTGTGCAAGCGACATGCCGCAACATTATCCACTGGTCGTCGCGACGTCGGGCGCGCGCAGGAACGTCACCACGGTCACTCCCTTGCTCACGCTCCACTCCCGCGCGAACCCGTCGAAGCTGTCGGTCTGCCAGCCGCGACCGGGATCGAGCAAGAGCACCTGCTTCCTGTCGCGAGAAAATCCGACGACGACTTCGTAGTGCGCGATCGCCTTGTTGCCCTCGTACGCCTTTCCGAGACCGACGATGACCGGTCGACCGTGCTCGAGCTCGTAGGCGACGTCCTTCATCGTCCCGTAGAAGACGTAGGACGAGAAACCCTGGCTCTTCGCGTACTGCTCGATGTCGCCCGCTCCGAGCCGTTTGCCGCCCCGACCCTCCGCGTCGGCGATCTGCGCCGGCGTCGAGGGGCGGCCCCAGAAGCCGAGCACGGCCGACAGCGACGCGGCGCCGCAGTCGTGATTGCCCTCCTGCATCACGAGCGGAAAATGCGGCACCATCACCCAGCCGCCCTGCTGCTGAACGGAGGAGGGCTGCACCTCGTGAGACGAGCCCTTGTAGGACGCGCAGCCGAGGCTCAGCGCCGCGATGGCGAGGAGCGCCTCGTGAGAGCGAGGTACGCGAAAGCGTTCGCGACGGAAGAAACGGCCGAGTCGAGAGACGAGCATCCTCGCCGTCTTTCACGTCCCGTGCCGCAGGCCTTCATGGCCGAACGGCGAGCAGGAACGCACGAACGCCACGCGCCGGCCCGTCTAGCCGGCTCGTCGCGAGAGGCACCTTGTCGCAGTGAGGCGCACCCGCGGCGCCCACACTCGTGCCGAGCGCGGGCGACGTCCGACCATCACGCTGGACGGGGATCGAACTGACACAACCACGTCTCACTGAGCGTCTTGTCCCCGTTGCGAAGGAACAGGCGCAGCTCTGCCGGGTCGGTGCCGGTCAGGGTGACGTCGAACTGCGCGCGGAGATGCTTCGTGTCGGGCACCGGCTCGACGAACACGTACGAGATCTCGCCGCGCGAGGTGGTGATGTTCGCGATGGGCTTGGCGTCCTTCGGCAGATTCTCGAGCGGCTTTCCCGCGAACTCGACGACGAATTTGGTGACGCCCTTCGGCCTCACGGTGCCGGGCTTGCCGCCGCGGCCGATGCGCGTCGAGTAGACGTGCGCGATGTTGTCGGCCGGGAACGGCTCGTCCGCCTGCCAGTAGAGGCGGTAGGAGAGCTTCAGTGTGCTGCCCGCCTTCGCCGGCGCGGCCGACTCCCAGAACGCGACGATGTTGTCGTGAATCTCGTCGTCGGTCGGGATCTCGACGAGCTTCACGGCACCGGCGCCCCAGTCGCCGATCGGCTCGACCCAGAGGCTCGGCCGGCGCTCGTAATGCACTCCGTCGAGATAGTGGTCGAAGGTTCGGTCCCGCTGGATGAGCCCGAACCCCTTCGGCGTCTTGTCGACGAAGCTCGACGTCACGGTACGGAGCGGCGCATGGAGCGGCCGCCAGATGCGCTCCCCGGCGCCCGTCCAGAGCGAGAGCCCGTCGGAATCGTGGATCTCGGGGCGCCAGTCCACCCGGAACCCGGCGTCGTACTCGGCGAACCAGAACATCGACGTGAGCGGGGCGAGCCCGAGCTGCGCGATGTTATTTCGCACGAAGAGGTTCGCCTCCACCTCCATCACGACGTTCTTGTTGCGGTGACACGTGAAGCGATATGCGCCAGTGATGCTCGGTCCGGAGAGAAGCGCGTACACGATCGCCGGCTGGCCCTCTGCCGAAGCGCTCTCGATGTAAAACTCGGTGAACTCCGGAAACTCCTCGGTCGTCCCGGCGGCGCTGGTGTTCACGGCGATCCCGCGGGCGGAGATGCCGTATTGCCCCTGATCGCCGATGGCGCGGAAGTACGACGCGCCGAGAAACGCGAGCCAGTCTTGCGTCTTCCAGTCTGCGCGCCGTCTGGCCTCCTGGAAGCGGAAGCCGGCGAAGCCCGAGTCGTGCGGGAGCTTCTTCGCGATCGAATCCGCGGGCATGTCGAAGTCGTCCGGCGAGTAGAAGATCTCGCGTGCCTGGCCCTTCTCGAGCGCGTGCATCTTCACCGAGCTCTTGAACCACTGGCCCAGATGGAAAAACATCACCGGATACGGCCCAGGGCCCCTCGCGAAGAGCGCGCGGTCGGCCTTGAAGTGGATCTTCCCGTGCTCGTCGTAATCGATCTTCGACACGATGTCGGGAGCAGGACGGTACGGCGCCACGTAAGGCTTCGACGCGAGCACGCGAGCGCGCTCGACGAGTGACTCGAGCGTGAACGGCTCGGGCTTTCCGAAATCGAGCCCGCCGCCAGCGGGTTCAGCCGCGGCGAGCTTCCGGGCGAGGGGCATGAGGCTCGCAAGGGCCGCAGACTGGATGAAGGCGCGACGATTCAAAGAAGACATGGCGTGTTCTGTCCTCGCGCTCATGTCCTCTTGCGTCAAGCAGCGGATCGCGAGGGCCGCGGGCTCGAACGACCTGTGACGAATTGACCCGCTTATCAGCGTGGTGTAGTGGTTGGACCATGATGCGTTCACGCCGAATTTCCGTGATTTCCGTCCTCGTTTCTCGCCGCGTGGCGTGTCTGAGCGAAGGCTCATTGCGCGCGACGGGTCTCGCTGCGGTCGCCGCCTCGGTGACGCTCGCGTGCACGTCCGATGGCGGTCACGGCGGCGCGACGCCCGCGAACGGAAGTGGCGGCATGTCGGCGGACGCGTCGATGTCCGACGTCGGGGACACCACGGGCGGCGGCGGTTCGACGGGGGGCTCCGGTGGCGCAGCAGGGTCGTCGGGTGGCGCAGCGACGGCCGGTGCCGACGCGGGCCTCGCCGGCGCGACGTCGCTGCCGCCTCTGCCGGCCTACGACGGTGGAATGCGCGGCTGCGATCCGATGCGCGTCGCGGTCGCGCACCACGAGGGCGGCGCAGCGCTCGCTCCCCAGCCGGCGAGCGCGCCGCACACCTGTTACTACGACGTCGGAGACGGCGCGATGGATCCGCAGATCGTCGTTCATCCGAGCGGCAATCTGTTCTTTGCGCCGGTGGCAGGGACGCTCGGCGTCTCTCGCTCGAAGGACGACGGCATGACGTGGTCCGCGGCGCTGACGCCCGACCCACCGATGGGCTCGTGGGTTCACCCCTGGGTGTACGTCGACGACGCGACGGGACGCCTCTTCTTCAATGTCTACAATCTTCCTGATGGCTCCTGTCCCGACAAGGGCGGCGGCGCCCAGCTCTGGTTCAGCGATGACCTCGGTGCGACGTGGGAGAACCACGTCGTCGGCTGCGACAGCAGGGACTACGGCAAGCTCATCGCCGGGCCGCCCGTCACCGACGCGAGCAAGGCTCTGCTCGCGAAGAACGGCTATGCGAGCATGCTCTACTACTGCGCGGAAGGGCCCACGGCGATCTCGGGGCCCGATCGCTTCTGTTACCGCTCGGTCGACGGCGGCAAGACGTTCACGCGTACCGAGAGCGACGCCTTCGACAAGACGCGGGATCACACGAACGGCTTCCCGCTCGCGGGCGCCGTCGCGAAGGACGGCACCATCTACACCTGCATGACGAGCGAGAACGGGCTCGCCGTCTCGATGAGCAAGGACGAGGGCGCGTCGTGGAACGTCGTGACCGTGCCGGGTTCGCTCGCAGGACAGACCCAGGCCGTCATCGGGGACGTGTTCCTCAGCAACAACGTCGCCACCGACGCCGAGAGCTCCGTCTATGCGGCGTGGATCGACGAGTCGGACAAGCTGCCGCATCTCGCTGCGTCGAAGGACCACGGCGCGACGTGGTCGAAACCCGTCGTCATGGCGGCTCCTGGCGTGAAGTACGCGAAGTACGTGAACCTGAAGGTGAGCGAGCCGGGCTACGTGGCCGTCGAGTACTGGGGCAGCGGAGACGCGATGGGTCTGCCGAACAGCGACGGCTATCTCGTCATCGACGGACGTCGCTACGACGGATATCTGTCGGTCGTCACCGACGTGTTCGCGACGGACGCAACGGTGTGGAGCGCGCGCGTCAGCGCGGTCGACGGGCCGCTCGCGCCGAAGGGCATCGCGTATTACGTCGGCGAGTATCTGGGCACGCCGGCGTTCGCCAAGGACGGCTCGATCTGGGCGGCGTTCAGCCAGCACATCGGCTCACCCACGACGTTCGCCGTCCGGATGGACGCCCCGCCGCGCTGAACGACGCTCCGCCGACGGCAACGCCGGCAGGGAGCCCAGCTCATCGATAAACGTCGACCTCTTCGAGGTGCAGCATCGACTTGCGGGCCACGCGCAGGCGCACGTACCGCGCGGTCACCGACGGAAAGCTCGCCGACCACGAGCTGAAGTCGTCGTCACGCCGTGCGACCTGACGGAAGTGCTGGCCGTCGTCGCCGACCTCGACGACCAGGGGGACGGCGCGCGCGCCCTCGCCGTCTTGCCGGTTGTCGACTCGCACCGACGAGAACGCAGTGGGCGCACCCAGGTCGTACTGGAGCCACGGATCTTGCTCGTCACGGGTGTGAAAGAAGATGCGTGTCTTGGCCCCGCCGCACTCCGCTTGCTCCGGGTGGCAATCGAAGAGCGACGAGCTCGCCTTCCACGCTTTGCCGGCGGCGAGGTTCTGCTTTTGCGGTTTCAGCGCGATGGCGCCGCCGACGAGCAGCGCGAACCCGACGATCGTCACCGCGACGCGCGCGATGGAGATCAGGGTGAGGCCGTCCGCGGCTCGGAGCGGTCGCTCGTGGACGTCGATCGCGACCAGCGCGGCTCTCTTGAGGAGCGCCGCAGCGTCTTCCTGCTCGTCTTCGGGGCGCTCGGCGAGATCGAGCGCGAGCGACGGTGAGCCGAGTAGCTCGGTCACCTGGGAGGCCCGCTCCGCAGGAAGCGCGAGCTCGCGCACGACGCTCTCGTCTTCTTGAAAGAGGGCCTCGGCGCGCGGACGGTCGGAACCGGGCGCCACCGACCAGAGTGCCCAGGTGAGCGACTCGGCGTAGAGACTCGCCGCGTGCGCTCCTGCGAGGGACTTGCGCGCGGGATCCGACGGTTCGCGCAGGAGATTGCCGGTCGCGAGCGCCGCCTTTGCGCGGCGAAGCAGCTCGACCTGCCTCGGGGCCACGGGGACGGACCGGCGCACCTGTTCGCGCTCGGGCCGACACGTGTACCAGTTCAGCACGCGCCGCATCACGCCCGGCCGTGCCGGCGGCGCGGCCCTCACTTCGGGCTCCTCCGCCGGCGCGGAGGCGACCCTCTCCGGCTCCGTCTCACTCATTGCGGGCGACACCCTAGCATTCGAGTACGGTGTCGACGCGCGAGAAAATCGTCTCGCCGCCCGTCGATCGGCTGCCCCCGTCGTTTGACGCACGAGTAGAGCCTTCCCCGAGCACCGTCGCCCGGGACCGTTGGGCCGTTCCCCGAGCCTTGCGCCCGTGTGGCGAAGGTGGCTGTGATCGGAGGCCGTGACGGTCTCCGACACGCACCGCGCGATTCACGCCGTCTGGAGCATCGAATCCGCGCGCGTCATCGCCGGGCTGACGCGCATCACCCGCGATCTCGGTCTCGCCGAGGAGCTAGCACAGGACGCACTCCTCGCCGCGCTCGAGCAGTGGCCGGAACAGGGCGTGCCCGAGAACCCGGGTGCATGGCTGATGACCGCGGGCAAGCATCGCGCGATCAACGTCCTCGGTCGCGGCAAGCTGCTCGAGCGAAAGCACGAGGAGCTCGGTCACGTCCTCGAGGCAGAAGGCGAAGCCGAGCGCATGGTGGACGCCATCGAGGCGGCCATCGACGATGACGTCGGAGACGATCTCCTCCGGCTCGTGTTCACCGCGTGTCACCCGGTACTGCCCACCGAGGCTCGCGTCGCCTTGACTCTGCGGCTTCTCGGCGGGCTGACGACCGAGGAGATCGCGCGCGCCTTTCTCGTCTCCGAGCCGACGGTCGCACAGCGCATCGTCCGCGCGAAGCGGACGCTCGCGGAGAAGCAGGTTCCGTTCGAGGTGCCGCGGGGCCCGGAGCTCGGTGAGCGCCTCTCGTCGGTGCTCGGCGTGATCTATCTGATCTACAACGAGGGCTACTCGGCGACGGTCGGTGACGACGTCATGCGCCCTCAGCTCTGCGAGGACGCGCTCCGGCTCGGCAGGATCCTCGCCGGGCTCGCGCCGGACGAGCCCGAGGTGCACGGCCTCGTGGCGCTCATGGAGCTTCACTCGTCGCGCGCGGCCGCTCGCACCGATACGGCGGGAGAACCGGTGCTCCTGCCGGCACAGAATCGCTCGCGCTGGGATCGCATCTCGATCGGCCGCGGGCTCGCGGTGCTCGAGCGCGCGCGGGCGCTCGGTGGCGCGAACGGCCCTTACGTTCTGCAGGCCGAGATCGGGTCGTGCCACGCGCGCGCGCGGACGGCGGACGAGACGGACTGGGCGCGCATCGCATCGCTCTACGGCACCCTCGCGTTGCTGATGCCGTCGCCAGTCGTCGAGCTGAACCGCGCCGTCGCGGTCTCGATGGCCGAAGGACCTGCCGCCGGCCTCCGTCTCGTGGACGCGCTCGCATCCGAGCCGTCCCTCCGCGACTATCATCTCTTGCCGAGCGCGCGCGCCGATCTCCTCGCGAAGCTCGGCCGGTTCGAGGAGGCGCGGGCCGAGTTCGAACGCGCCGCGTCGCTGACGCGAAATGCCCGCCACCGGGAGCGCCTGCTGGCCCGCGCGGCCGAATGCGGGAGCGAGCCGGAACGCCGCAACGGCTAACTACGCGTACTTCGCGCCTTTTGGCGGTGTGGCGTGCCCCTTGCCATTTCGCCGGGCGAACCCACCTTCAAGAGGTGTTCGATCTCATCATCACGAAGGCAAATGGCTACGAAGCATCGACGGACGGCCTCGCGCTGACGATCCGCCGTGACAACGGCGTCGTCGTGGGTGAGGGGCACGTTGCGATCAACTCCGGTGGGTTCTGGATCGGCGGGTACGAGGGCAAGCTCGACGACGAAGTGCGAAAGGCCGTCGAGACGCTGCTCGAGGACCACTACGAAGACATCATCGCGCGGCGGCTCGCCCTGTCGGGCGCGAGCGCCGTCGCCTGAGCGCGCGTGATCCGGGTGCTCGCGCCGCTTTCGAGCGGCGTCAGTGCCCGAGATCCTGGTTCATCCAAAGGTTGCCGTTCGGCATCACGTAGAAGCCGCACGAGACCACCGAGTTTCCAGGGTCCGACATGTTGAGGTAGTGGCCGTACTTCTCGAAGCAGGCGATGTCGCCCGAGAAGTACTCCATCAGGCACTTGTCGCGGCCCTCGGGCGGCTCGCCCTCGTTCCACATGCTCATGAGGCAGTTCGTGAGTGCGCCCTGTGCGCCGCCGTACTGCTTCGGCGGCCAGCCGGGGCACGTGTCCTGCGCGCCCATTCCGGGACACTTGCCGGCCGACCCGTGCGCGACTCCCGCGGTCGCGTCTGACTGCGCGCCCATGTCCGAGCACGTCTCGACGCTCGCTGCTGCGAGCGTGAGCGGCGCGACGTTCTTCATCGCGCGGTACATGTTGATCGTGTCGAGGCACGTCTTGCGGAGTGCATCGACGTCACCGAGGACGCCTCCACCACCGCCCATTCCGGTGCTGGTGCCGGCGCTGCCGCCGTTCGTCGCGGCGCCGCCGTTGCCGGGTGTTCCACCGTTGCCCTGCGTCCCGCCGCTCGGTGTTCCGCCGCTGGCCGACGTGCCGCCAGCGCCCGCGCTCGTACTCGTGCCGCCGTTGCCGCCGACGACCATGCCGCCGCTCGCGCCGGTTCCGACGGGCATGCCCGCTGCGCCCGGCGTACCGCCGGTGCCCGCCGAGGTGCAGCCGGACGGATCGTACTGACACGCGGTGCACTTCAGGACTCCGAGCGGTCTGACGTTCATCGTCGCGGCTGCGCACGTCATCTGCAGCGGGCCGTCGCAGGCCTCGCCGGGGTCGACGATGTTGTTGCCGCACACCGCCGCTGGCGCGCCACCCGTTGCAACGCCGGCGCCCGCCGCCCCCGCGCTCCCGCCTGCCCCCGTACCGTTCGACGAACCGCCATCGGAGGAGCAACCCGAGAACGGTAGCGCGAGGAGCGCGGCGAGCCCGACGCTCCACGCCGTCCACGCTGCGGAGCTTCCGTTCGTCGTGAGTCGTTGCCTCTTCATCGTAAACTTCCTTGGACGCTGAAACTTGCCGTGATCCGGCGCGTGCTCACTTGAGGGAGTCGCGCGAGCGGCGTCTCGAATGTCACTTTTCGAGCGCCCGGAATGCCGGGTTCGCCGTTTGGCTGGCTCGGCTATTGCGGCTCCTTTGCTGGAGGACCCATCGCGCCGGCCCGGTCCGTACATGCGACCACTTACGTGGTCACTTCTGCGCGCCAGGGCGCCATGCTCGAAGGCGTCGTCGCGTGTCACCCGGGAGCTGATTACGCGGCGCGTAGGGGGCGCTTTTCCGCGGCCGAACGCGGCGATTCTCCATGCCGCTCACGCCTCCTGCGCGCCCCGAAAAATCGCTTCGTTGACTTGAAAAGACAAAGGATAAATCAGACCGTTCTGCCGTTCGGGCTACCCCTTGGCGGGGGTCGGGGCAGCGGCGCTTTCTTCAACGGGCGAAGGTAAATCGAATGACCAGCAGGGCTCACCTCTCGGCAATTTTTGCGGCGGCTCTGGGCGGGGCAATGCTCCTCCAGGCCTGTGGCAGTGACACTTCGAGCAGCACGACGGGTGCGGGCGGGGCGGTCGGATTCGGCGGCGGTGGCGCTTCCGGGGCGCCCGTCGCGACGACCGGCGGTGCCGGCCCGGTAGGCGCAGGTGGAACCGCGGTGGTCGGTGCGGGCGGCGGTACCCCGGTCGGCGCGGGTGGCACTCCGATCGTCGGCAACGGCGGTACTCCGGTGAGCAGCGGTGGGACGGGCACCGGAGGCGCGCCCGGCGGAGGCGCGGCAGGCGGTGGCGGCACGGCCGGCGCAGCAGGCGCGGCAGGTGGTGGCGGTGCAGCAGGCGCAGCGCCGCTCTACCCGCCCTTCCCGACGACCGGCATGCCGATCACGGCCGCGGACATGGCGTGGACGTATCTCGACTTCCCCGACACGAAGTGCCGTGACGGTTCGACGGCGGGCCTCGCCGTCAGCCTCAACTCGGCCTCCGACAAGGTGATGGTCTTCCTGCAAGGCGGCGGCGCCTGCTTCGACTCGCTCACCTGCGCGGTCAACCCCGCGAACAACGCGGCCCAGAAGACCGCGCAGACCGCCGGCATCTTCGATCGTACGAACGCCGCGAACCCGGTGAAGGACTGGAACTACGTCTTCATCCCGTACTGCACCGGTGACACGTTCATGGGCACGAACGACGCGGGGATGATCACCGGCGTGACCGGTACCCAGCACTTCGTCGGTCGTACCGATCTCGAGAAGTTCCTGAACCGCATCGTCCCGACCTTCCCGAAGGCGACGCAGGTGCTCCTCACCGGCGTCAGCGCGGGCGGGTTCGGCGCAGCGTCGAACAGCTACCTCGTGCAGCGCGCGTTCGGCACCGTCCCCGTGACGATGCTCGACGACTCGGGCCCGCCGATGTCGAGCATGTACATCCCGTCGTGCCTGCAGAACAAATGGCGCACGACGTGGGGCCTCGACGCCTCGATCCTGGCCGACTGCGGGACGGCCTGCCCGAACAAGGACGACTACACGCTCGACTTCACCAAGTTCGTGCTCGCGCTCGCCGACAAGCGGCCCGGCAACGTGAAGAGCGGTCTCGTCGACTCGAACGACGATGGCGTGATCACCGCGTTCTACGGTTACGGCCAGAACAACTGCATGGGCAGCCTCGCGACGCCGGTGCCCGCCGCTCAGTACGACGCGGGCTTGCTCGACTTCAGGACCACGGTCACCGCGCTCACGCCGAACTTCGGGACGTATTACCCCAAGGGCACGACGCACACGTGGCTTCTCAGCCCCGAGCTCTACACCGAGACCGAGGGCAGCACGAAGCTCATCGATTGGGTGACCGGGATCGTCAACGGGACCGGCGTTTCCCAGGTCGGGATGTGACGACGCGCGCTGCAAGCGCGTGAAGAAGGACGGAGCCGCGGGCTTGAACGCTCGCGGCTCTCTTCGTTTTGTCCGTCGGTCGCCGGCGCGACGTCAGAATCCGGTACCGCCGATGCCCGGCAGTGGGTTCCCGCCGAAGCCGAGGTCGCTGCCGGCTGCGCCGATCGGCGACCCGCCGAGCCCCGTGGTGCCGCCAGCGCCGAAACCGTTGTCCGTCCCACCGAGCCCGTTGCCGCCGAGCCCATTTGCGCCGCCGAGGCCCGTGGAGCCGCCGAGCCCGCCGCCGACGTCGCCGCCACCGCCGCCGGGCGGCACGGTTCCACCACCGTTGACGCCGGTTATGGCGACGCACGACGCGGCGCCGTCTGCCATGAGCAGCGCGGCAGCGTCGGGAGAAGCGTCAGCGCCCGCGTCGAGCGCGGCCAGCCCGCACGTCGCGACCGGCGGATGGTCGTCTTTCTTGCATGAAGTGACAACAAAGGTGGTCACAATGAGCGCAACGGTGCCGAAGCGCGGGACGTCATGAAAGCGCAGCATGGTGCTCCTTGCGGTGTGAACGATCACCGTGATGGGTGCACGAACCGTACCGTCGGGCATCGCGGAGAGCGACGCCGGTGATCTCCATAGATGTGACATCCGTCACGGTGCGTCTCCTTCGCGGAGGAGCAACGCGACGGGAAGCTCCGTGAACAGCTCGCGGAGCGCGACGTCGCCGGAGACCGTGAGCGTCGCGCCGGTGAAGACGTTTCGGTAGACGCCGGGGTAGGGGAGCGCGAGCGTCTCGTCGCCCCACGTTGCACCAACCGCGAACGGCCGTTCTCCCTTCGTCTTGACGTAGGGGTGGCGCGTGACGGCGCACACGAGGCGGCTCGCCTCGTACCCGCGCGTGAACGCGACGGCGTGCCGGCCCGCGGGCAGCGCCTCGTAGTCACCGCGAAGGAACAGGTCGCGGTTCGCCTTGCGAGCGAGCAACGCCGAGTGCGTCACCCAGAGCTTCACGCGGCCGTCCTCGAAGCTCGAGAGAAGCTCGCGCGCGAGCGACAGGGGCTCGTTGCTGCGCCCGCGCAGCGTCGCGAGCGCATCGCGCCGGCGTCCGTATTCCACCGGTCTGCGGTTGTCCGGATCGACGAGGCTCTGGTTCCAGAGCTCGGCGCCCTGGTACGTGTCGGGGACGCCGGGCGAGCACAGCTTGAGCGTGCACGCGGCGAGACCGTTCGACGCACCGTGCGGACCGATGACGGTCACGAAGCGTCGCACCGCGTCCATCAGCGCGTCGCTCGCGAGCGCTCCCTTGACGAAGTCGACGACGGCAGCGTCGTAGCGACTGTCTGGGTTCGTCCACGACGTGACCTCCTTCGCTTCCTTGCCGGCCTTCTCCAGGTACTGGACGAGGCGCTTCTCGAAGTCGGCGCGCCCGTCCTTGCCGTTCCAGCCCACGGGCCACGCACCGACGAGCGACTGATAGAAGAGATATTCGTGCTTCCGCGTCGGCGCGGGCTCACCGTCGACCTCGGTCCGGAAAGCGTCGGCGATCTCGCTCCATTTCCGGACTTCTCGGCGCCACCGTGCGGGCAGCTCCGACAGCACGGCGATCCGCGCCGCGGCGTCTTCCCCGCGCTTGGTGTCGTGCGTCGAGCCGGCCGTCATGGTGAGCGGCCAGGTGCGGACGCGTTCCACGTTGCCTCGATGGAACGACTCGGGGGGCGTGCCGAACTGGGCCGGCGAACCGCCGACCTCGCTCAGGCAGACGAGCCTCACGTACCGGTAGAACGCCGTGTCCTCGACGGCCTTCGCCATCACGGGGCCGGTGAGCTGCTGGAACCTGAGCGCGAACGCCGTCCGGTCCGGTTGCTCTTCCGCCGTACCTTCCGGCTCGAGCAAGAGCAGGTTCTCGAGGAACGAAAAGACGCTCGCGCTGATCGACGGCGAGCGTCGGCGCGCCGTCGCGACCGCGCGGCGGATGTGCTGCGTGTCGGCCTTGCTCGGTGCCTCGCCGGCGCGAAGATAGGTACGGTAAACGGGGAAGCCGGCGATGGTCTCGGTGAGGGCCTCGGTGAGGCTCATCGAGGTGAAGTCGCGCCATTTCCGGTTCTTCACCGCGACGCGTTCGAGGGCGCGGGTGAGCATGCTCACCTCGCTCGCCATGCTGAACCGGAGCACGTGAAGCTTGCTCTCGTAGACGTGGATCTCGAAGCTCTTCTCGTCGCCGGTGAACGACCGGTAGAGAGTCGTCATCGCGGTCTCGGCGGCAGGGTCCACCCACAGCCCGATGAGCTGCGCGGCAAAGTCATAGCCGGTGGTGCCGTCGACGAGCCACGACGGCGGGAGCTGCTCACCGGGCTCGAGGATCTTCTCCACGAGGAGCGGGAGCGGACGGGCGGCGTCGTCGGGTCCCCGCACCGCGCCGTCCGTCGGCGGTGACGCGGGATGATAGAGGTGCTGGAGCGCCTCGAAATAGGACAGCGGGTCGTAGAGGCCGTCGGTGTGGTCGAGGCGCAGGGCCTGAACCTTGCCGTCGTCGAGCAGCTTGCGGAGCAGTTCGTGGGCCTGCTCGAACACCGGCGGATACTCCATGCGCACCGCAGCGAGACCGTTGATGTCGAAGAAGCGCCGGTAATTGATCTCCTCCACCGCGACGCGCCACGAGGCGAGGCGATAGCTCTGCATCTGGAGGAGCCGATCGAGCGCGTCGAAGCTCGTCGGATCGCCGGCGCGGCCGTTCAGCTCCTCGACTGCGGTGACGAGCCCGTCGCGCACGGGCTCCGACTCGCCGATGAGCCGCGTCAGGCGTCGCTTCCATACTTCGTTCTCTCGCGAACGCTGCCGTCGCTTCTCCGCGTCGCGCTCGCTGCGCGGCGGTAGATGCGTGATCGCGGAGAGAATGCTCTCGAACTCCTGACGGTCCTCGTGCGACTCGGGGAGTGCGAGCTCCGACACCGCGGCTGCGAGTACGAGGGCGAGAGACTCCGGGGCGAGCGGGAGCTTCGCGTCGTAGCAAACGAGCGCGAGGCGGCCGCTGTCGAGCGTCACCCGGAGCTCACCGCGCTCGAGCACATCCCCGTACGAATCCCCGAGGATCGGCAGCAGAATGCGATCGGCGAGCGCCTCCTTCGGCGGTGTCCAGTCGATGTCGAAGTACTCGGCGCAGAGCGAGCTCGGTCCGTTCTCGAGGACGTCGTCCCAGGCGTGATTCTCGCCGGGTGCGATACCCATGTGATTCGGCACCCAGTCGAGCAGGAGCCCGAGTCCACGCTTCTGGAGGCCCTTGCAGAGCGCGTCGAAGTCCTGCTCGGTGCCGAGCTCGGCGTTCAGGCGGGAATGGTCGACGACGTCGTAACCGTGCATGCTCCCGTGCGCGGCGGCGAAGATCGGCGACAGATACAGATCGGTCACGCCGAGCTCCATCAGATAGTCGAGCGTCTCGAGCGCCGCCGAGAAGCCGAAGGTCGGGTTCAGCTGTAGCCGGTAGGTGGCTCCGAGCGTGTGGAGCAGGCCGCCCGAGCGGTTCACGCGTGACGGCGAGCGGAAGAGCTTCAGCGAGCGCGCGATGAGGGCAGTGGTGTCGCCCGGACCGCGACGCTCGCGGGCCCGATCGCGACCGGTATCGACGAGGAGCTCCCACGGCTCGTGAACGGACTCGAGGCTCGGCAGCGCGAAATCGAGATCGGTGTCACCGGCGTTGAGGAGCAGGAGCAGGTTGTCGTCGACGACGGGGCGGCCCATCTCGTCCACCTCGTCCATGCCGCGACCCGCGAGGAACATGCCGAGGCTACGGGTGACGTGATTCGACCAGTCCTCGCCGGACATCTCCTCACCGTCGTGCCGGAACCAGAGTAGATCACGGAGATCCGTGCTCTGGATGCTGCGACCCTGAAAGAACTTGGAGCGGTGCAGCGCCGGATGCTCACGTCGGATCCCGAGGAGTCGCTTCGTGAACTGAAGGAGCTCCGTCCGCTCCGGCGTGAGTGTCCAGTCGACGTAGCTCGTCTCGTTGTCCTGGCAGTAGGCGTTGTTGTTTCCCCGCTGCGTGCGGCCTCGCTCGTCACCCGCGAGCAGCATCGGCGTGCCCTGCGACAGGAGCAGCGTCGCCAGCAGGTTCTTGCGCTGGCGACGGCGGAGCTCGTTGACCGCCGCTTCGCTGGTGACGCCCTCGGCGCCGCAGTTCCACGAACGGTCGTTGTCCGAGCCGTCGCGGTTGTCTTCACCGTTGGCCTGGTTGTGCTTGTGGTCGTAGCTGACGAGATCGTTCAGCGTGAAGCCGTCGTGTGCGGTGATGAGATTCACGCTCGCGGTCGGCTGGCGGCCGCTCGCCTGATAGAGATCGCTGCTGCCCGTCAGTCGATAGCCGATCTCGGCCGCGGTGCCGCCGTCGCCCTTCCAGAGCGAGCGCACCGAGTCGCGGTAGCGGCCGTTCCATTCGGCCCAGCGGATCGGGAAATTGCCGACCTGATAGCCGCCCTCGCCGACGTCCCATGGCTCGGCGATGAGCTTGAGCTGGCTCAGGACCGGTGACTGGTGGATCAGGGTGAAGAAGCTCGAGAGACGGTCGACCTCGTGCAGCTGACGGGCGAGGGCCGACGCGAGATCGAAGCGGAACCCGTCGACGTGCATCTCCATCGCCCAGTAGCGAAGCGAGTCCATGATCAACGTGAGCACCTGCGGGTGGCGCACGTTGAGGGTGTTCCCGGTGCCCGTGTAGTCGAAGTAGTAGCGAGGGTCGTCGGCGACGAGGCGGTAGTACGTCGGGTTGTCGATGCCCTTGAAGCTCAGCGTCGGTCCGAGGTGATTGCCCTCCGCGGTGTGGTTGTAGACCACGTCGAGGATCACCTCGATCCCGGCGGCGTGAAGCGCCTTGACCGCATCCTTGAACTCCCGGACCTCTCCGCCGAGACGATCCCCGGTGCGGTAGCGAACGTCGGGCGCGAAGAAGCCGATCGTGCTGTAGCCCCAGAAATTCCTGAGCCCGCGATCGACGAGCATCCGGTCGTCCACGAAGGCGTGGATCGGCATGAGCTCCACCGCGGTGACCCCGAGCTCGTGCAGGTACTGGATGACCGCGGGGTGGCCGAGCGCGCCGTACTTGCCGCGCAGGTGTTCGGGCACGTCGGGGTGCAGCGCAGTGAGCCCGCGGACGTGCGCTTCGTAGATCACCGAACGGTGCAGCGGCGTTCGCGGTCGGACGTCACCCTCCCAGTCGAAGCTCGGGTCGATGATCACGCCGCGAGGCGCCCCGCGCTGTTCGTCCTCCGTCGGGCGCAAATCGCCGTCGGGACCGTTAATCTCGTAGGCGAAGCAACCGTCGTCCCATCGCTCGGTGCCGTCGACGGACTTCGCATATGGATCGAGCACCACGACGTTCGGGTTGAAGCGAAGCCCGCGTGACGGCTCGTAGGGTCCGCTGACGCGATATCCGTAGCGCTGTCCCGGTGCGATACCGGGGACGTAGGCGTGCCAGACGAATGCCGTACGATGAGGCAGCGCGATGCGCGTCTCGGTGCCGTCATCGTCGAAGAGGCACAGCTCGACGCCCGTCGCGCTCTCGGAATAGAGGGCGAAGTTGACCCCGTCACCGTCCCACGACGCTCCGAGCGGGTGCGGCGAGCCAGGCAAAATTTTCATTCAGGTTCCGATGCTTGCAAAAATCGGGGCGGCCGAAAGAGAGCGTCGAGTGATGCAATTTGTCACAACCAACGGCGTGTTCTCCCCGGAATGAAATGTGCACCGAGATCCGAACCCAGCGCATGGCACCTCATTCCGGTCTAGCGGCGGCGAGCGACACGACGATCATCGATCACGAGCGAGGCGGCAGGCGCCGGCGACTGGGCGCCGAGCTCATCGGAGGCGGAGTGGACTTTCGCCTCTCCGCGCCGCGATGCAGGCACGTGAATCTCATCCTCGAGAGCGAGGGCGGGCGGCTCGTCCCGATGGAACGCGCGGGCAGGGGCGAGTTCTCGGCGTTCGTACCGGGGCTTCGCGCGGGTGCGCTCTATCGCTTCTTGCTCGACGACGATCGGGTGCCGTATCCCGATCCCGCTTCGCGCTATCAGCCGGAAGGGCCGCACGGTCCGTCGCTGGTCGTCGATCCTACCAGCTACGAGTGGCGTGATCGGGCGCACGCGGGAGTGCACCTCGAGGGACAGGTACTCTACGAGGCCCACATCGGTACCCTGACGCCGGAGGGGACGTTCCTCTCCGCTGCCCGGGAATTGCCGGGCCTCGCCGAGCTCGGCATCACGACGATCGAGGTGATGCCCGTCGCCGAGTTTCCGGGACGCTTCGGCTGGGGTTACGACGGAGTGTGCCTCTATGCACCATCGAGGCTTTACGGAACGCCGGACGATTTCCGGTTCTTCGTGGACGAGGCGCACCGGCTCGGCATGGGCGTCATTCTCGACGTCGTCTACAACCACTTCGGGCCCGACGGCTGCTACGTGACGCGCTTCTCCGATTCGTTCTTCTCGAAGCAGAAGAACGAGTGGGGCGCGCAGCTGAACTTCGACCGCGAGGGCTCGCAGGAGGTGCGCACGTTCTTCACCGAGAACGCCGCCTACTGGATCGACGAGTTTCATCTCGATGGCCTCCGGCTCGACGCGACGCAGGAGATCCACGACGGATCCGATCCGCACATCGTGACCGAGATCGTGCAGGCGGCCAGGGACGCGGCGAGCCCGCGCACCATCGTGGTGTTCGCCGAGCACGAGCAGCAACACTCCCACTTCGCGAGGTCCCCCGACGAGGGCGGCAAGGGCATCGACGCGATGTGGAACGACGACTTTCATCACAGCGCCGCCGTCGCCGCCACCGGTCACGCCGAGGCGTACTACTCGGACACCCTCGGGACCCCGCAAGAGCTCATCAGCGCCATCAGATGGGGATACCTGTTCCAGGGCCAGCGCTACGCCTGGCAGAACAAGAACCGTGGAGAGCCGGGCCTCGATCTCTCGGGCCCGAACTTCGTCGTCTATCTCGAGAATCACGACCAGGTGGCGAACTCGGCTTTCGGTAGAAGGCTTCATCAGCAAACGTCACCGGGACGCTCGCGCGCCCTCACCGCGCTGCTTTTGCTCGCGCCCGGGACGCCCCTTCTCTTTCAAGGTCAGGAGTACGACGCGACGACGCCGTTCTTCTACTTCGCCGATCACGGCGAGGAGCTCGCGGCGCTCGTCTCCAAGGGTCGGGCGGAGATGCTCGGCCAATTTCCGAGCGTGCGGGACGAAGCGGTCCTGCACAAGCTCGCGAACCCTGCGGCCGTCGACACCTTCGCGCGTTCGAGGCTCGACCCCGCGGAGCGCGCGCGCAACAGGCACCCGCTCGCGTTCGTGCGTGCCCTGCTCGCGCTCCGGAAGAGCGACGTGGTATTCCGTTCTCAGCGGGCCGAGCGCATTCACGGCGCGGTCCTCGGCCCCGAGGCGTTCCTGCTCCGGTACATGGGCGAGCTGGGAGACGACCGGCTCGTGCTTGTGAACCTCGGTCGAGACCTCGACGTGCGCCACGCCGCCGAACCACTCATCGCGCCGCCCCGCGGCCGCAAATGGACCTACCTCCTGTCGAGCGAAGCGCCGGAGTTCGGCGGTTCGGGTACGCCGCCGCTCGATTCGTACGAGCACCTGCGCCTTCATGGTCACTCCACCCTGGTACTCACTGCGACGCCAGAAGACCCGGCCTAGCTGTTTTCATCATGCAGTCCACCGACGCTCGTGCGCTTCCGGTACGCAAAATTTTCCTCGGTGACGCCTCGAGCGATCGCACCGCGTCGCTGGTCGACCGCGAGTGGCTCGTCGCGAACGGGCTAGGCGGCTACGCCTCGGGTTCGTTTGCCGGCGTGCCGACGCGGCGCTTTCACGGTTACCTGATCGCCGCGCTCGCGGCGCCCATCGGGCGCGCGACGATGCTGAATCGTCTGTCGGAGTCGATCCGGTTGCCGAACGGCGAGCAAGTCGCGTTCACCGCCGAGGACGGCGAAGGCGGCACGCTCGCCGCGGGCGTCGATCGCTACATCCGCGAGGCGCGGCTCGAGGGCGGCCTTCCCGTCTGGACGTACGTGATCGGCGACTACGTCGTCGAGAAGCGCGTGCTCGTCGTTCATCTGCAGAACACCGTTCACGTCACCTACACGCTGCTCGAGGGCGACGAACGGGTACGGCTCCGCGTGCGTCCGTACATCTGCTTCCGTCCGCACGAGGGCCGTGTGGACGTCCCCCCCGGCTCGCTCACGGTGCACGCGACCGCCGATCGCTACGAGGTCACCGGCAGTAGCGAGCTGCCGGCGCTCCGTGTGCGTGTGCTCGGCGGCGAGGCGTCGCTCGTGCTCAAGCCCGAGGAGAGTCGCGAGAAGTACCCGGTCGAAGAAGCGCGGGGCTACGACTACATGGGGACCCTGTCGAGCCCCGGCTATTTCCGGATGGAGCTCTCCCGCGGCGCGCGCGCGACGCTCGTTGCGTCGACGGAGTCGTGGAGCGCCATCGACGCGCTCACGCCGGCGGCGGCCCTCGACGCCGAACGACTCCGCCGGCAGCGGCTCGTCGAGATGGCGGACCCGCACGCGCGCACCGGCGTGAACGCGGAGCTCGTCCTCGCCGCCGATCAGTTCATCGTCACGCCGAGCACGCGCGCCGACGACGCGACCCGGGCACGCGCCGCGGGCGACGAGGTTCGCACCGTCATCGCCGGCTACCACTGGTTCACGGACTGGGGTCGCGACACGATGATCAGCCTGGAGGGGCTCACTCTCGTCACGGGGCGCTACGCCGAAGCGGGTTACATCCTGCGAACGTTCGCCCATTACGTTCGCGACGGCCTCATTCCGAATCTCTTCCCGGAAGGGACCAACGAGGGCCTCTATCACACCGCGGACGCGACCTTGTGGTACTTCCATGCGCTCTCGCGCTACCTGGAGGCGACCTCCGATCGCGCGACGCTCGAGCACCTGCTTCCCGTCCTTCGTTCGATCGCCGATGCGCACCTTGCCGGGACCCGCTTCGGCATCAAGGTCGACGCGAAGGACGGCCTCTTGCATCAGGGGCAGGAGGGTTACCAGCTCACGTGGATGGACGCGAAGGTCGGCAACTGGGTCGTCACTCCGCGCCGCGGCAAGGCCGTCGAGATCAACGCGCTCTTCTACAACGCGCTGATGCTCCTCGCCGGCTGGCTCCGCGAGTACGAGGACGCCGCGGCCGCCGCGCCTTACGCCCAGGCGGCAGAGCGAGCACGCGCGTCGTTCAACGCGCGCTTCTGGTACGAGAAGGGCAAGCATCTCTACGACGTCGTCGATGGGGAAAACGGAGACGACGCGGCGTGCAGGCCGAATCAGCTCGTCGCGTTTTCGCTCGAACACCCCGTGCTCGATTCGTCGCGATGGGAGGACGTGCTCAAGGTCTGCGAGTCAGCGCTGATGACGCCGGTCGGCCTTCGTTCGCTCTCGCCTGGTAACGCTGACTACAAGGCGCGCTACTTCGGCGATCGGCGGGCGCGGGACGCGGCGTATCACCAGGGAACGGTGTGGGCATGGCTCATCGGTCCGTTCTTCGACGCCTGGTCACGCACGCGCCCCGACAGCATGGACGCGCTGAGGCGCTCGCTGTCAGGCCTGGAGTCGCACCTCGGCGAGGCGTGCATCGGGCAGGTCAGCGAGGTGTTCGACGCCGAGGCGCCCTACACGCCACGCGGATGCATCGCCCAGGCGTGGAGTGTCGCCGAGTTGCTCCGCTGCCGGGTGCGCCTCGCCGCGAGCCACGACGCACGTCAAGAGACGTGAGCTGGCGCTCCGCACGCCGGAGAGGACGAAGCTCGAGCGAACCAATGCCTGATACCGGCTCGTGACGGCGGAGCTCAGCGCCATGACGGACTCATCGACCAGTCTTGCGAGGAAGATGAGGACCATTCCCGAAACTTAAGCATCGAGCATGCCACGGCAAGGGTGACCGGTCGTCCCGTCCAGCACGCTGCTGACCGGCGGGACGCGCGTCACATGCTCTTCGCCGTCAACCACTCCGGCTTCTTCGCCGTCGAGTCGAAGAAGTCCGACGTCTTGAACTTCTCGAACGCACCGTCCTTCGCCACGGGTGCCGTGCGCGCGAGGAGGTCGCGCTTCTCGTCGGCGGTCATCGGTGTGAAGGATGTTCCGATCTCGATGGCCTGATCGAGGATCTTCTCGTGATCGATTCCCGTGATGACGACGCTCGTCGGAAGCGACAGCGCGTAGCGCAGGCACTCGAGGGGCGTCACGACCTTGCTCTGAAGGAGAATGCCGCTCCCCATCGACTTCATGCCGAGGACGCCGATCTGCTTTTTGACGAGGACCGGGAGCACGTGCTCCTCGAACGACTCGTAGTGCGGATCCATCGGGTTCAGGGGCATCTGCACGGTGTCGAAGGCGAAGCCGTGCTTGTCCGCCTCCGCGAGCATGGCAAGGTGGATGGTCGGGCTCTTGTGTCCGGTGAAGCCGATGAAGCGCACCTTGCCGGCCTTCTTCGCCTCGACGAGCGCCTCGATGGCGCCGCCCTTCGCGAAGACGTTGGTCGGATCTTCGTGCCTTATCACCTCGTGGACCTGGATCAGATCGACGTGGTCCGTCTTCAGTCGCTTCAGGGATTGCTCGAGCTGTCCGGCGGCGGCGTCCCGGGTGCGGCCGTCGACCTTCGTCATCAGGAAGACCTTGTCGCGGCGTCCGTCCTCGAGGGCCTTGCCCATGCGACGCTCGCTCTCGCCGTCGTTGTAGTCCCACGAGTTGTCGAAGAACGTCAGGCCGGCCTCGATGGCCCGGTGCATGATCCGGATCGCCTCGCCCTCTTCCGGCTTGCCGATGTGAGCCCCACCGAGCCCCAGCATCGAGACAGAAATCCCCGTCTTCCCCAGGGTACGGGTCGGCAACGGGCCGTGATTCGGCGGCAACTGGGGCACTGCCGCGGCGCTCGACTCAGCCGAGACGGCGGGCTGCATCGCCTGCGCCGATGCGGCCGAAGGCGTCATCTTTGCGGCTTCTTTCTTTTCACATCCGATGATCGGGAGCGCGAGCGTGACGCTCGACAGGAACACGCGTCGCGTGTGATTGGTCGACATTGAGCTCACGTCGAGCAATACGCGTGCCCGTTCGCCACGTCGTGAATTTGCCCGACGTGCGCGGCGTTTATGGACGAGCCGCCGGTGCTTCGCGTCGCGATGGGAGCAAGGAGAGCGATAGGGGCGGCGAGCACCGTCGCGTGCGCAGAGCCGTCAGAGCACGTCGGGGATCGCGTGGGCGTCGGCGGCCAGGATCTCTCCGAGGAAATCGAGGACGGCGCGCACACGGGCGCTCTTGTGGACGTCGGCGTAGACGGCTTGCCAGATGACGCGCGGCTCGGGTGCGGTCGACGTCTTGATGCGACGGAGCGCCGGATCGCGCTCGGCGACCGTGGCGGGCAGGAGCGCGACCCCGAGCCCCGCGAGCGTCGCAGAGTAGATGGAGCTCACGCTGTCGGAGCGGAGCGCGATGCGTGCGTCACCGATACGTCCGGCGAACCAGTCGTTCTCGAACGTGAACGCGCGAGAGTCGGCGAAGAGCAGGACCTCGTGCCCCGTCAAAGTCGTATCGGGATCCTTCGGCATGCCTCGGTGGCCGATGTATCCGGCCGACGCGTAGAGCGCGAGGGGGATGTTCGCGAGCGGCCGGGTGACGACGTTCTCTTCCCGCGGGCGTGCCAGACGGAGCGCGATGTCCGCTTCACGTCGCGCGAGGCTCACCGAGCGCGTCGTGCACTCGAGCGCCAGCGTGACGTCGGGGCACCGGTCGTGAAACGCCGGGAGGTGCGGCATGATGAACCGCGTCGCGAGCATCTCCGTCGCGGTCACCCGTACGGTGCCGGCCAATCGATGATCGGCGCCGAGCACGTCGCGCTCGATGGCCAGCGTCTCTTCTTCGATGCGCTCGGCGCGCGGCAAGAGCTCGCGCCCGGTCGACGTCAGCACGTACCCGTCCGGCGTGCGGTCGAAGAGCCTCGCCTGCACCCGCTCCTCGAGCGCCGTCAGTCGTCGCCCGACCGTCGTCGCGTTGATCCCGAGCTCCCCGCCGGCGCGCGCCAGCGTCCCGTGGCGGTGAACGGCGAGGAAATGTCGGAGATCGTCCCAGTCGAGCATCGTGCAAAATGGCCGGAGGCGACTGCAAGGATGCTGCCGGCGCGGCCCGTCAGGTTACCCCAAGATGGTCTCCTCGGCCTTCCGAAACACGGGCGCGCTGGCGGTATATGCGATGAATTTCTCCGACCTTCTCCGTTCGATGGTTCAGGAAGACGGCTTGTGGCACGCAGAGGTGCCCGCATCCTGGCTTCAGGGGCGCAGCGCATTCGGCGGCCTCCAGGCGGCGCTCATGCTCCGCGCGATGCGCGGCGAGCTCGCCGCAGCGCTGCCGCTTCGCGCGTTTCAGACTGCTTTCGTCGCACCGGTTCCAGGCGGCCCGGTGCGGCTCCGCGCACGCGCGCTACGCGTCGGCAAGAACGTGACCCAGATCGAGGCGCGCATCGTCGAAGGCGACACGACGCTCGCGCTCGGCGTCGGAGTGTTCGGCCAGGCGCGCTCGTCGCTGGTTCGAGTCACCCCGACGCGGCCGCCCGATCCGTCGAAAGAGCCCATCTCGCTCTCGTACGTCGAGGACCTCATGCCCACGTTTCACCAGAACTTCGACGTGAAATGGCTCGACGGCGCGATGCTCTACACCGGTTCCACCTCGACGAAGGCCGTCATCAGCGTCGGGATCCGCGACGAGGGCCCGATGACCGAGGAGCACGTCCTCGCGATCGCCGACTGGCCGCCGCCACTCGCCATGTCGTTTCTCACCGAGCCCACCAACGGGAGCTCGGTCACGTGGACCGTCGAGATGCTCACCGAGTCGGTCTCGTCATTGCCGATGAGCGGCTATCGTCTCGACGCCGAGCTCGTCGCCGCCGGCAACGGCTACACGAGCCAGTCCGTCATGGTGTGGGGCCCCGACGGCAGCCCCGTCGCGCTCAGCCGTCAGAGCATGGTGATCTTCGGCTGAGGCGCGCTTCTCGATGCTTTCTGACGTCAGCCGAGCCGTCGCTCTTCGACGATCTGGAAGAGTCGCTCGCGCCGCACCTCGGTCCACGTGTAGAGCGCGATGCGGTCGATGCGCGCGGGGACGGCGTGAAGCTCGAGGCGCTCTGCCCACGCGAGCCCCGCTTGCCGATCGATGTCCGTCGCGCGGCGGCGCGGGCGCGCGATGGTCACGTGCGGCTTCGGCGGGCGCGCGTCTCGACGGCCCGTCGCGGCGTCGGTGAGCTCGTCGCGAAGCAGCGTGAGCACGTCGACGGCTTCCGCGCGCCCCTTCTCGAGCAGGGCGGAAAGCGCCGAGTACGTCCGTCGTGAGCCGCCCATCGGCACGACATCGCCGAGCGTCGCGTCGAAGCCCGCCGGGCGCAGAGCAGCGAGCTTCTCGTCGAGGACGCCGAGCGCACGACGCGCCGCTTCTTCCCCGCATCCACCCAGGAACGCGAGCGTCATGTGCACGTCTTCGGGATGATAGAGGCGGATCGACGTCGGCACGTCGGGTAGCCCGAGCACGAACGTGCCGTCGAGCGGAAACCCGAAGAACCAGTTGGGACGAGGCATGCCGCTCGGCGACAGGTACAACCCGCGGCGTCGAGCGGCAAGCGACGTCGCCCGAACGTCACAGCGGGAGCGCCGTCATGAAGCGAAGTGACGCGAGCCCACCGACGGCGCTCGAGCGGTACGCGACGCCGAGCCCGTCGATGCCGAAATCGTGACGGACGACCGGGAAGAGCGCGGCCGCGCCGAGCTCCACACCGAAGCGGCCCGTCCAGAGCGACCCTGCGAGCTCCACCGGGAGAGCGAGCCAGGGCCGGTCGCGGCTCTCGTTGCGCGAGTAGCCGCGCGCGGTCGCCGTCGTGACTCCGACGAGCGCGCCGGTGCAGGCGTCGAGACGCGCCGTGCCCGTCACCGGCGCGTAGCACGCTCGCGCGACGCCGCCCACGAGTCCCTCGCGCACGCTTCCTGGCGGCAGCGACGCCGTCACGTCGGCCGTCCAGAGGACGCCGAGACTCGTTCGAAATCGCGACGTGAGGAGTCCCGCCTCCACCGTGCCGCCGAACGCCGCTGGCGATGTGACACCAAAGATGGTCGAAAATGATGCCCCGAGCGTCACGCTGAGTGGTCGCTTGCCGGAGCGTGGGTCTCGTGGCGGCTTCTTGGGGGGTACCCTGTACGCCGGGGGCGGCGCGGGGCGCGCGGGCGGTTCGACCGGCTCTGCGTCGAAGAGGAGGGCGAGGGTCACTGCGGCCGCGTTCGCGATCGCGTCGCAGCTCGCGTCGCCCGACGTGAGCGTCCGTGCGCGTCCGCTCGGCTCCGCCGTGATCGACACCGAGAGCCCGCCGTCGATTCGCGAGAACGCGACCCGGTAGGTCGCCTTGCCGAGCTCGGTGCGCTCGCGGATCCGCTGCACGCGTTCGGCGAGAGCCGTCTCGTCGGGGCATTCCTCGGCGCCCTCCGCGCGGTCCACGATGAGCCGCGAGGCACCCTCGGCGCGCGCCCCCGTCACGGCCAGCATGACGGCGAGGGCTGCCGCGCTGGCGTGTGACGTTACCCGTGCCCGCGCCATGTCAGCTCCGGACCATAGGGCACTCGCAGGGCAGGGCACGCAGCGATTTGCGCCCCGGGCTGGCGGTGTCGAGGTCTAAAACCCGTGTCCGGGCGCGGTTTTGCCACTACTGCACTTGGAGTGATCGCGCCGCCCCGCTGTCTCCACTACTCCTCCGAGTGCTACCGCTTGGGAATCGTGCTGGGCCACCGGAGCTTCCCGGAAGACGTAAGATCGTCCAGGGACAACGGAACCACGTGACGGACGATCTGACCGAGTTTCGCGCCGTCTACGAGGCGCACTTCCGCTTCGTGTGGGGCTCGCTCCGCCGGCTCGGCGTGCGCGAGGCGGACGCCCTCGACCTGACGCAGAAGGTGTTCGTCACCGTGCACGCGCGCGCCGCGGTGTTCGAGGGCCGCTCCCGGTTGCGCACGTGGATCTTCGGGATCTGCCAGCGAGTGGCGAGCGACTACCGGCGCTCTGCCGCTTTCCGCCACGAGGTGGTGATGGACGCTGCAGAGCTCGATACGCACCGGGAGACAGAGGGCGGCGCGCACGCGACGGCCGAGTCGCGCCAGCGGGCCGCCGTCGCGGAGACGATCCTGAACAAGTTACCGGAGCCGCAGCGGGTGGTGTTCGTCCTGTTCGAGCTCGACGAGATGTCCGGCGACGAGATCGCCGAGCTGCTCGATCTCTCCGTCGGCACCGTGCGCTCGCGGCTCCGGCTTGCACGCGAGACGGTGCGTCGCGAGGTGAAGCGGCTCTCCGCGGTGGATGCCTCGGCGCGAAAGGCGGCCGTATGACGTCGGATCCCGAGCGATTGCTCAAGAGCTCAGACGATGACGAGGACGCGGCTCTCGAGCGCGAGCTCCTCCGTTCCATCGTCGACGTGTCGCCCCCTGCAAACGCCCAGGACGACGCCTGGGACGGGATCGCGGCGCGACTCGCGGCGGCCTCCGCCGTCGCGGCCGGCGCCGCGGTGCTCGGGCGCGCCGGCACTGCATCCACGGCGCCCGCCACCGCGTCCGCGCTGAAGGCCGTGCCGCTCGCGACCGGGGTCGTTCACGCATTTGCGACCAAGGTCGTGGTCGGAGCGGTGATGGCCGTGACGGCGACCGTCGCAGCCGGCGGGCTGTGGGTCGAGTACCGTCATGCTCCAGTCGCGACGACTCGGTCCGCCGCAACGGCGAACGTGACAGCACGCGCATCGGTGTCGTCGCCGAGCGCAGCGCCGCCCGCATCCACTCCGGAAACGACCACCGGCGTGGTCGAAAATGAGCCCGCTCCGCAGGGGGATGCCGTCGTGACGTCGCGCGCCGAACCGCATGGCGACACAGTGGCGCCGTCCCGCGTCGAGGCGCACGGCGCTGCGAGGGCGTCGAAGCCGCACTCCGACGACGCGCTCGCCACCGAGAGCGCGCTCCTCACCGACGCGCGTGCGAGCTTGCGGAGCGGTGACGCCGCGGGTGCACTCGCCACGCTGCGTCGCCTCGACGCGCGCGCTCCTCACGGCGTGCTCCGCCAGGAGCGCGAGGTGCTTGCCATCCAGGCCCTCGCCGCCTCCGGCGACCGCGCGAGCGCCGCTCGTCGCGCCGCGGCGTTCATCGAAGCGTACCCGAACAGCCCCCACGTGCCGTCGCTCCGCCGTCTCGCGGGAAGCCCGTGAATCGACGGCTCCACGCTCTCTTCGCGTCGGTCGTGCTGCTCGCCGGCTGTGACGCCACGGTCACGTCCGTCGGCGCGTACGACCGCGGTGTCCAAGCGCAAGACACCGGCGTCGACGCGCGCGTGCCCGTACGTGTGACCGCTCACATGGACGCTGGCCTGCCGTTGGACGCTGCGAGGCCGCCCGACGCCGCGTTTCACGGTTCGTCCGCGGGCTTCTACGTCGAGGCCGAGGACGGCGTGCTCACCGCGGGCATCGAGCGGGCGAGCGACGCTGCGGCGTCCGGTGGCGAGTACGTCGTGACCGCTGCGGGCCTGCAGTCGAGCGACGTGCCCGGCGCGGCGCGCGCGACTTATCGCGTCCAGCTCGACGCGGCGGGCACGTACGTGGTGTGGACGCGTGTCCACTCGCCGGACGTCGCACGGAACGCGTTCTGGTATCGCATGGACGACGGCACCTGGTTCGTCTCCCGGCTCTCGACCGGTGAGGACTGGTACTGGGGGCCGCTCCACGAGAGCGTCGACTACAATCACCCGGTACAGTTCGAGCTCGCCGCGGGAGAGCACGTGCTCTCCGTCGCGAACTTCATCGACGGCGTCGGACTGGACCGGCTCTACTTCACGACCGGCACCGAGCGACCGAGCGGTGACGACACGTCCTGCCGTCCCCCCGACTCGGTGAAGCTCGGCGGCGTGTGCGTCCAGAGCTGCGGCTCTCAAGGTGGCACGACCTGCGGCGATCAGGTGTGCGCAGGGCGTACCCCGATCCCGGCTTACGACTGCGCCGTCTGCTGTATCGCTCCTTGAGAACCCCCGGCGTGGGCCGGACGAAAAGTGGATGACCCCCGGCGTTGCGCCGGCCGAAAAATGGATGACCCGGAATGCGCTCCGTCGTGGTCTATGGCTGGGATGAGTGCCGTTCTGAAGTCTCTTCTCTCCGTGGTGACCGTCGCGGCCGTACTCGGGTCCGCCGGCACGGCCCGGGCACAGTGCTGCCAGGGTTACAGCCTCGCAACGGCGTGTTCCGGGACGACGCTCACGAAGTCACGCTGGTGCATCCAGGACAGCGTCCCGACCGGGCAGAAGGCGCTCCCCGCGGAGTTCTGCGCCTATGGCGACAAGGTGGTGACGACGCTCGAGAGCGTGTTCGGCATCGACGCCAAGGACGTGTTCGAGTTCGAGCTCGATTCGCAGACGGGCGGCGCGCACACCGGCACGTCGTGCGGCCACCTCGGAGACGGCGTCGCTTACGACGGCTTCACCGGGAACGCGTACGGCGCGACGGGGTTCTGGGGCTACCTGCTATCGCTCCACGAAGCGATCAACGACTGGACGGGGATGTCGAGCTCCGGGTGGCCGACGGATTTCTGGGCCGACCACCAGAGCGCGTTCCCGAACCTGATGGACTTTCACGTGATGAACACCATCGGCACCGACGACGCCGATCAGAACCTGGTCAAGGCCGCAGTGGCGCAGAAAAAGCGCTTCTATCCCGGTGGCGACACCGCAGACGCGAAGGTCGTCGCGCTCGACAACGTGTTCGCCGTCATGCCGAAAGGCGGAGGCTACGCCGGCTTCAGCAACATGTTCGCGCTCCAGTCCGGGGACGACGTGAAATGGGACAGCCTCGGCGTCCCGAACCCCGACGTGAAGCGCTCGGAATACGTCGTCGCGTACATGAGCCTCGCGGCGCGACAGAAGGTGCTCGCGATCCTCCAGGGCCCCGGCACGAACGGCGGCGGCAACATCTGCAACGGCACGCCCGACGGCAACGCCAGTGACAAGCCGTACACCTGTGACGAGGCGCACGTCGACGCCATCGCCACCGCCCACTGCGCGATCGCCGCGAACGGCAAGCCCGCCCCCGATCTGACGGCGCTCCGCGGCGGCAAATACACGAACATCGCGAGCGGCCCCTGCGGAAGCAAGTGCCCGGCGGAGTGCGCATGCGACGCGCAGAACCACTGCGTCGCGCCCTGGCTCGGAACCCCGACGGAAAGCGAAGACGCCGGAACCGGGGGCGCCGGGGCGGCGAACAGCGGCGGCGCGACGAACAGCGGCGGCGCGACGAATAGCGGCGGCGCGACGAACAGCGGGGGCGCGACGAACAGCGCTGGAGGCAACGGGGTGACCACGGGTGGTGCCGGGACGTCGAATGACGCCGGGACGTCCGCCGGCGCTCACGACGATTCAGGGTGCGGCTGCCGTGTCGGCTCGAAGCGCACGAGCGGCGTGGCGTCGTTGCTCGCCGCCCTCGTGGCCGTCGCTCTGCGCCGTCGGCGGCGAACGCAATAAGCCGTGCGTCGTGAATCGGTGCACGCCGACGACCACGGCGTGGAGGGCTCCCCAGAAATTCAAGTCTCTCCGAGCCGACCCACCGGCTGCCGTATCTCCGAGGGCGACGGGCTCTTCAATTTGTCAGTGGGGTCTCGCGGAAAAGTTTGCGATGTACCTCCGAGGTACATCGATAATTTCTCCGTGAGAAGGGCGTGCGAAACGCGCGCAAGGAGCCGGACGCGCGCGGTCGGCGATCGCTCAGGCGAACCCCTGCGTGTCCCGCGGAGAAGAACCGCTAGCGCGACGGTAGCGCTGGTCGTCTGTGTGCTGTTGCTCGGCGCTTGCCGCCGCGAGCCATCGCACGCGACGCCGTGTCGCAGGACGGACGAGTGCGCGGCAGGGTCGTATTGTGCGTTTGCGCCCGCGATTTGCGGCAAGGGTCGGGCACCGGGCACGTGCCGGCAGATGGCCACGGCGTGCGAAGGGCACGCGCCGGTATGTGGCTGTGACGGCAACGTCTATCCCGATGAGTGCGCGGCGCAGGCGAAGGGCGTCGACCTCGCGGAGGGGGGCGGGTGCAAGCCGGTTCCGGATTTCATTCCGTGCGGTCAGCGGTACTGCGATGCGCATACGAGCTACTGCGAGATCTACATGAGCGACGTGCTCGAGCCTCCGACGACGCACACGTGCCGTGCGCTGCCGGCGGCGTGCCTCGCTGCGCACTCGACGGATTGCGGCTGCTTTCCGGCAGGCACTCCGTGCTCTTCCTTCTGTGGACCGATGTGGACGGGCGGCGTTCCTGGATTTCATCTGACGTGTCAGGGCGTCCAGGTGCCGACGACGAGATGACCCGTCACGACGCACTGGGGCAGGTTGCCACCGCCGGAGATCACGTTTCGCCCCGTGCGCGCGCATGGGCCGCGCAGTCGGCTTGCGTTGGTAAGCTCCTTGCAACCCCGCTGGGCATGCAACCTGGACGTAAAACGGGCAAACGGACCCTGGGTGTGTTCGCGCTACTCGGCGCCATCGGCGTCACGAGCCTCGCGGGCTGTGAGCGCGAAGTGGTCGTCGAGCATCCGCACGGATGCCGTGACGCGGTGTGGGTGCGCGGCCATCACGACCGCTACGGCTATTGGCGCCACGGACACTGGGTGTGCGGCCCGCGCCGTCACGTCGTGGTCGTCGGCGTGGTCCGGTGAGTCTTCGCGCCGCGAGTACGTCGTTCGGCCGTCATGGCGCCGAACGGCGTATCCTCCGTCGCGCATGCGCATTCTCATCGCGCCGGATAGCTTCAAAGGGTCGCTCACCGCGGAGCAAGCGGCGGACGCGATGCGGCGCGGGGTCGTTCGCGCCTTTCCCGTCGCGGACGTGGAGTGCTTGCCGCTGAGCGATGGCGGGGACGGGATGGCGCGCGTGCTCGTCGCTGCACGCGGCGGCGCGACGCACGCGGTGGACGTCACGGGGCCGCTCGGGGCGCCGGTGCGCGCGGAGTGGGTGATGCGCAACGACGGCACGGCGCTCATCGAGAGCGCGACGGCCATCGGGTTCGCGCTCGTGCCGGCAGCATCGCGTGCCCCGACGGAGACGACCACGGCGGGAGTCGGCGAGCTGATCCGCGATGCGCTGGCGGCCGGTGCGACGCGCATCGTCGTCGGGCTCGGCGGGAGCGCGACGACCGACGGCGGCGCGGGCATGGCGCGGAGCCTCGGCGTGGAATTCGACGGCGCGCCGTCGCCGTTCACCGGCGGGCGGCTCATGTCGCTGCGCGGTGTCGACGTTGCACGCCGCGATCCGCGACTCGCGTCGGTGAAGCTCGTCGGAGTGACGGACGTCGACAATCCGCTCACCGGGGCAGAGGGCGCGGCGAGGACGTACGGCCCGCAGAAGGGCGCGACCGACGACGAGTTGGCGCTCCTCGACGCGGCGCTCGTGCACCTCGCTGGTCTCGCGGGCGACGAGGGCCGGCATCCGGGTGACGGCGCCGCGGGCGGGCTCGGCTACGGGCTTCGCGTCTTTCTCGGCGCAGAGCTCTCGAGTGGTATCGATTTCGTCCTCGATCAGACGGGCTTCGACGAGAAGCTCGCGGGCGTCACGCTCGTCCTGACCGGGGAGGGACGCCTCGACGGCCAGACGGCGCGGGGCAAGGTCGTTGCCGGCATCAGCGCACGCTGCCACGCGCGTGGCGTGCCGGTGATCGCGCTCGCAGGTGCCGTGTCGGGTGACGTCGCATCGCTCCTCGAGCGCGGACTCACCGCGTACTTCTCACTCTGCGATCGCCCGATGAGCGAACGAGACGCGATGCGCGATGCAGGCCCGCTGCTCGAGTCGCTGGCGTTCAATGTCGTCCGCGCGTTCGGCCTCGAAACCCAGTAGATACGGCGTGTTAACTGTTGCTTCGTGTGCAACAGTCAGTGCGATCTCACTCTATTGTTCCGATCGAGCGTCGCCCCCATGTTCGTGGTCGTGACGAGCTGCTCCGTGTGGCGCGGCCGTCCGAAGGAGAAACGAACATGACCTGGCAGCTCGACAACGTGCACACCCACATCGGCTTTACCGTGAAGCACATGATGGTGACGACCGTCCGTGGACAGTTCCGGAGCTACACCGGAAAGGTGAATCTCGACCCGACGGACTTCACCCGCTCCACGTTCGAAGGCGAGATCGACGTCGCGAGCATCGATACCGGCAACGGCGATCGCGACAATCACCTGCGCTCGAACGACTTCTTCGACGCGCCGAATCACCCCAAGATCACCTTCAAGAGCACCAGCATCGAGAAGAAGGAAGACACCGAGTACGTGGTGAACGGCCAGATCACCATCCGCGGCGTCACCAAGCCCATCGCACTCGAGGTCGACTACCTCGGCACGTCCAAGAACCCCTATGGGAAGACCGTCGCCGGCTTCAGCGCGCGAGGCACCCTGAATCGCAAGGACTTCGGCGTCGCGTTCAACGCGGTGCTCGAGACCGGTGGCGTCGCGGTCGGCGAAAAGGTGAAGCTCGAGGCCGACGTCGAGGTGGTTTCCGTCGAGCAGACGGTCGCGGCCGCAGCAACGGCCTGAGTCAGACCCCCAGCGGGACGAGCTCAGCGGTTCCAGACGCCATGATGAGCACTGCGGGCCCTTGATGGCCGGCGAGCTTCTCGGAGACGCCGCTTCCCATCAACGGACCCGCCGCTCGGATCGCGTCATCGCGTGTGAGCGGCATGACGACGGAGCGCCGCCCGGGGTGGCGCGGTGCTCCGAGGGAAACGATGGCCTTGCCGAGCGGGCTGTCCGCTTCCGCGACGAGGAAAAGGATGTCGTCGGCAGGGCCCGTCATCTTGGCGACGAGGCGCTCGATGCCGCCCTTCGCTTCCTGGAATAGAGCCGCGTGTTCTTCGGGGAGCGTTGCGTCGGAGTTCACTGATTGGGCTTTCGCGCGACCTGCGATATGAAGATACGGTAGCCTCCGCGCGCGTGTCATCGAAGAAACCGCAGATCGAAACGAACGCGTCGATTCTCGAGAAGGCGATGGTGCGCCGCTTGCCGCGCCGGACGAGCGCCGGTGGCCAGCTCGTCTGGCCGGCGGTTCCGTCCCTCGTGGATCATTATCTGAAGAACCTCGCTGCCATCTTCGCGGCCATCGGACGGGCGTTCTCGGAGGAGGAGCTCGCCGTCGTGCGCGGGATGCTCGTGAAGCACATCGAGCTCGCGTTTGCCGCGTCCCCCTTCTCGAAGGTGGTCATCGAGTATCACACGCAGGCTCCGCCGAGCACGGCGCTGAACTACACCGTCTCTCACCGCTTCGTCACGCTGCAGGACGAGTACGCCGGCTGGGTCGACAACCGCCCTGCGCCGCTCTTCGGCGCCAACGCCGACGCGAAGCTCATGGCCCTCGCGCGAAGCCTCGGAGAGCCGAAGGACGTGCCGGTGCTCGACGTCGGTGCCGGCACCGGGCGCAACACGCTGCCGCTCGCCGCGGCCGGCTTCCCGACGGACGCCGTGGAGCTCGCCCCCGCGCTCGCCGCCGTGCTGCGTGAAGAGGTGACGAAGGCGTCCCCGAACGTGCGCGTCTTCGAGGGCGACGCGCTCGATCCGTCCATCGGCTTGCCGGTGCGGCATTATCGTGTCGCCGTCCTCGCCGAGGTCGTCGCGTCGCACTTTCGCACGCCGGCGCAGATCCGGACTCTGTTCGAGCGCGCGCTCGAGTGGCTCGCACCTGGCGGGCTCCTCCTCTTCAGCGCGTTCCTGACCCGCGGCGGGTACAAGCCCGACGCGATGGCGCGTCAGCTCTCCGAAGTGATGTGGTGCTGCGCGTTCACACGAAACCAGCTCGACGAAGCGGCCGCGGGCCTCCCGCTGACGCGCATCTCCGACGAGTCGGCGCACGACTACGAGAAGGAACACCTGCCGGAGTCGGCATGGCCGCCCACAGGCTGGTACGCCGAGTGGTCACGCGGTCAGGATCTCTTCGACGTCCCCGGCGATCGCACACCGCTCGATCTGCGGTGGCTCGTCTACCGCGTCGACGGGTAGCGCACACCGGCGTTTCCCGGCGAAAGCGCTCTTCGCGCTCTTCGCGGTCTCGCTTTGATGAACTCCGGGACGTCTACCTGGGGCGTGTCAGGGCCGGTAAGTTGAGTCCTGGAGACGCTCCTCGTGAACCTCAGGCTCCTCATCGACGGCATCGTGCGGCAGACGACGGTACTCATTGCCCAGCTCTCGACGGCTTCCGGCGTGCGCTCGCCGCTCGCCCACGTCGCCGACCAGGTCTTCGTCGAGCTCGCGCGGGAGATCGAGGCTCAGGGCGTCCGTCGACAGGTCGTGGCCGACATGTTCGGCATGGCGCTCCGTTCGTACCAGAAGAAGATGCGACGTCTCACCGAGAGCGAGACGGTCCGCGAGCGCACCCTCTGGGAAGCCGTGCTCTCCTTCGTCGAGAAAGAGCAGCCGACGCGCGCGCGCATCCTCGAGCGGTTCACCCACGACGGCCAGCGCGAGGTCGCGGCCGTCCTCAAGGATCTCGTGCGGAGCGGCCTCGTGTGCACGACCGGCACCGGCGAGAGCGCCGTCCACGGCGTGACCAGCGACGCGATGCGCGAGAAGCTCGCGCGCCAGCAAGATCTCGACGCGATCGCGAACCTCGCCTGGCTGAAGCTCTTCAGGAACGAGGTGGAGACGCCGGACGAGCTCGCCGCCGCGCTCGGAGTCGACGAAGCGGTGTCGCGCCGCGCGTTTGAAGAGCTCATCCGTTCGGGCCGGCTGCGTGAAGAGGGCGGCCGATTCGTCTCGAGCAACGTCGTGCTCCCCATCGGCGCGGAGCAGGGCTGGGAAGCGGCGGTCGTCGATCACTTCCGCGCGGTGGCCGTCGCGATCGCGACCAAGGTGCGTGAGGGGTTGAGTGGCGCCCGGGCGTCGGATCGCGTCGGCGGCTCGACGTTCACCTTCACGGTCACGCCCGGACATCCCTTCGAGCGCGAGGTGTACGAGCTCCTCCGTCACACGCGTCTCGCGACGCAGGCGCTGTGGGACAAGGTCGCCGCGCACAACGAGGAGCACCCGCCCGATCCCGACGAGAGCACACGAGTGTCGTTCTACGTCGGGCAAGCGGTGGAGACTTCGGACGACGAAAAAGAGACGGGTTCTTGAAGTGAGGACGACGATGAAGATGATAGAAGTGAGGACGCTGGGGGCTCTTTTGCTGTTCGCGGGCGCGCTCGGCGGCGCGCCGTCGTGCTCGTCGAAGGCGGCGGAAGGAACCGACAGCAACACCCACTGGCTCGATCAGTGCACGACCGACGCGGATTGCGGCGGTCTATCGTGCGAGTGCGGCATCTGCACGAAGAGCTGCTCGACACCTGGCGACTGCGGCCACCTCGGGGCGAACGTCGCGTGTCACGCGGTGGCAGGGTGCAGCACAGAGACGTCGGTGTGTCTGAGCGGAATCGTCGACGGCGGAGTGAAGCCGGTCGCCGAAGGCGGCTCGCCCACGTCGGGCGGCGTGTGTCCCGCGACGGTGTTCGGTGGCGACATCTGCGACGGCCGGATCGCACAATGCTTCACAGCTTGCAGCGGCGGATTCCGGTCGCAGCACTACTGCGGACTCGGCGTGTGGAGCGATGGAAAGGGCCTCTTCCCGTGCGACCCCTCGACGTGCGCGGACGGCATCGAGAGCCAGCCCTGCGACGGCAGTGTCGACCATTGCTTCACGCAGTGTGCCGGCGGTTTCCAGACTCAGTACGCCTGCAGTGGTGGCGCGTGGATCGCCGGGCACGGTCTGTTTCCGTGCGGTCCGGACGGCGGCGTGACGGATGCGGGGACGCATCCAGTGACGTCTCCCGACGCCGGCGTGCCGACCCCGGAACGCGCCTGCACGCGTTCCGCCGACTGCGTCGCGGCCGACTCCCGGTGCTGCGAGTGCGGCGTGCCGACCCTCTCCGACAAGATCGGCGTCAGCGCCGCATCGTCGCAGGCCTACGAGGACGCGCTCTGCAGCGACTTCAGCCTCTGCCCGCCGTGCGAGCCGCTGACCGGAACGATCGAGTCGTTCTGCACCGCCGGAACCTGCGACGTCGAGGATCTCGCGAAGTACAAGGCGTGCACCCGTGACGCGGACTGCACCCTCGCGCCGAAGGACTGCTGCGCGTGCGGGGCATTGCCGCTGACGGCGTTCGTGGCGATCAGCGACGCCGGCGCGTTTGCGGGCAGTCGCTGCGCGACGGTCGACTGCGCCGCGTGCCTGGAGGGTGACGGTCCCCACGTCGCCGACGCAAGCCGGGCGACCTGCAACACGACGGTCGGTTACTGCGAGGTCGCGCCGACACGCTGAGCGGCGTTCGCGTCGTGCACGACATGCTGAGCGGCGTTCGCGGCGTTCGCGTCGTGCACGACACGCTCTGCGGCGCTCACGTCTGCGCCGCGCGCTGCTCGGTCGTTGCGTCGCGCACGGCGCGTTCCAGGTTGCCGGTGACGGCGAGCCAGAGCAGTCCGAGGTTCGCGACGATGGCCCAGTCGGGCCGGTGCGGAGAGACGTCGTCGTGTTCGCCGGTGAACCAATGCCCGATCGCCGCGAAAAGCTGCGCGGGCACGACGGCGAACACCGCGAAGAAGACCATGCCGCACGACAGCAGCGCGACGAACGAGAGCACGCCGAGCGCCGCGCCGATCACGTGAAAGCTCGCCGTCTTGGGGTTCGCGTGCGCGCGCAGGTACGCACTGAAGAACGCGCCGAACGTCCGGTATCGCGCACGCGAGCGTCGTGCGCGAACGCGGGCGAGCATCGCGAGCGCAGGCATCACGTCACTCGCCTCCGGCGTCGCGCTCTCCGCGGGACGAAATGACGCATCGCGCGCGCACAGGTACTCGACGTCGCCGGACTGCATGCACTACCCGTAGCGCTTCCCCGCGTTACGATTCCATTCTGATTCGCGCGCGCCGAGACACGACGTCGTTCGTGTTCGGCTGCGCGGTTTTTACGATTTCTTGACTCGCCTCTGGACGTTGGAGCGCTCAAAACAACGCGCACCGAAAGGTGGTGCGTCGAGCCCCGCGCTCGCCGCCGCGACGACTCCAGGAGTCGCGAAGGAGCACGAAATGTCCGAAAATCACGGGCCGAACGCGCCTGCCGGCGGGTTCGCGCCCGGAGAGCTCGAGGCGAAGGCCACGTCGCACGCGCACACGCCGCACCCCAAGGGAGCGCGGTGGGGTGAGCCGCTCGTCGTCGTCGATCGCGTCTGGACGCGCTTCGAGATCTGGCTCGCGATGCTCGCGTTCACCCTCGAGGTGTTCTCGATGACGCTCTGGGTCTGTCTGAAGGGATTTTCAGCTGCCCCGGATCATCCCGGCGCCGTCGTCTTCCACGCAGTCGTCGGCGCGAGCGTGCTCGGGACGATCGCCTGGCTCGCGTGCGCAAAGCAGCGGCTGCCGGTCCGTCGCGGCGCGACGCTGTTCGCGGTGCTGTTCGCGTTCCTCATCGCGAAGGCGTGGGTCGGATTCGGCGTGAATTACGCCTCGAATCTCCTCAACTGGTACCAGCAAGCGTCGTTCCTGACGCTCGTTGGCGGCCTCCGCGGTGTCGGCACCCGATTGACGATGCTTCTCGCCCTGGTCGGGGGCTCCCTCGCGACTGGCCGCGGCCGCCACATCGTCATCGACGTCGTCACTCGCTTCGTGAGCACGCGGTTGCGCATCGCGATGGCGCTCGCCGGCTGGACGATGTCGGCCACGGTTTGCGTGATCGCGGCGTGGGGCTTCTTCGACCATATCTCGATCGAGAACTTCGGCGCGAACGCCGACGACTCCGCCGGCAAGAAGATCTCCGAGGTGGCTGCTCATCTTGGTGAAGATTTCTTCATCGTTCGCCGCCAGATGTCACTCGATGCAATGGCGACGCCCCACGTCGTCTTTCGCGGTGAGACGTACTCGGACTGGTTCACGGGCAAGGAGTGGAACGCCTGGCTCGACGACAGCGGGTTCGTCGAGCGCTACGGGAAGGAAGGGACCGACGCTCTGAAGATCCCCGACGGGGACACGCGCGCGCCGCTCGTCGTCATCCCGGGTCGCGGCGAGCCGCGCGGTGAGCTCATCAGCGCGGGCTACCTGGTGTTCCCCATCGGGCTGCTCGTGATCGCGCTCCGGTTCGTGCTGCGCGGCCTCCTGCTGCTGAGCGGCCAGGTCACCGTCGAGGGCGAGGAGTCCGAAGACTGGAACGAGCACGCGCGACCGGGCGAGGAGCAGATCAGTGAATCCTAGACCTCTGCGCCCGCGCGCCCGCCCCTTGCGAGGTTCGAACCCGTGCCGCTGATACTCGCCATCGTGTTCGCGCTCCTGGGAGCACCGGTGTTCGCCATCATGGCGGGCGTGACGCTCGTGGCGTGGCTGACCCACGACTCGTCGGCGCTGCAGCACGTGCGCTTCATCGCGCCCGACGTGCTCGACGAGCGGTTCGCCGGTTCGCCGATCCTCGTCACGGTGCCGCTCTTCACGTTCGTCGGTTACATGATGGCGCAGTCGAAGGCGCCGGAGCGGATTGTTCGCGCCGCGAACGCACTCTTCGGCTGGCTCCCCGGCGGCCTCGCCATCGTGTGCATCATCGCGAGCGCGTTCTTCTGCACGCTCACCGGCGGGAGCGCCGTCACCATCGTCGCGGTCGGCGGGTTGCTCTATCCCGCGCTCCTCAAGAACGGCTATCCGAAGGACTACTCGCTCGGCGTCATCATGACCGGCGGCTCGCTCGGGCTCTTGCTGCCGCCGTCACTACCGATCCTCATCTACTCCCTCGTCGCCGGCATCGATTTCACGAAGGCGTTCAAGGCCGGCGTCATTCCCGGCACGTTCATGATTGGCCTCTTCGCGGCTCACGCCATGTACATGGGGGTGAAGCACAAGATCCCGCGCACACGCCCGAATCTGAAGGAGATGGGGGCGTCGCTCTGGGACATGAAGTGGGAGCTCTGCGTCCCGGTCCTCGTCCTCGGTGGCCTCGGTGTGGGGCTGGCGAGCATCGACGAAGCTGCGGCGATCGCCGCAGCATTCGTGCTCGGTGTCGAGCTCCTCGTCCACAAGGACCTGAAGCTCAAGGACATGCCGCGGATCGTCGGGATCTCGTTCGCACTCGCGGGCGCGCTGCTCCTCATCATGGCGATGGCCGTCGCGCTGACGAACTACCTCATCACCGAGGACGCGCCGGCTCACGTCTTCGCGTGGATCACGGGGCTCGGCGTCACGAAGCGCTGGCACTTC
>DATAZL010000013.1:0-78237 GCA_036272055.1 Polyangiaceae bacterium
CAAAGAGCTGAACGCCGCGCGCACGACGCAACGTCGCAAAAAGCACTGACCCTACTTCACCGGTGAACTTCGCCGGCACCGGCCGCGTTCTTCACCGGTGAACTTCACCGAATTCCCGCGGGTTCACGTGATCGTCAACACCAGTGAACCTGTTGCAGATTCTGTCTCGAAACGCAGTCCCATATTGTCTCGCGGGAACCTAGTTGCGCGCCGAGTAGCTCAACCTTGCGCACGGCTTTGAGACTATGGCGGTCAAGGCGATCACCACGCGGACCGCTGGGGCGCACTGATCAGGGTGTAGTTCAGCGCGACTTCGATTCGAGTCGGCAGAGCGCCGCGGTCTCCTTAAAGCGCTTTCGCGTCGCATTCGGTCTCGAGGTACAGGCTGATACGTGCCGGCACTCGTGCGATTCGGGAGCTCAGATCGGGAGCCGTGGGAGACGACACTCCGAACCGCAGCCCCCATCGATCAGGCTGGCCGATGACTGCGGCCGTAGCCAGCGAGAGATCGCGAGTTCGTTGTCAGTCGCGATCGGCACGGTCTGCGGGCACCTGAAGCGGGCGCGTGCGGCGGGGCTGACGTGGGCGAGCGTCCAGGGCCTGACGGACAGCGAGGTCGAAGCGTCGCTGTACCGAGACGGCGGGCGGAACAAGGTGGCGCGGCGCGCGCCCGTCGATTACGCGCACGTGCACGACGAACTGCACAAGAGCACGGCGACGATGCAGCTGTTGTGGGCCGAGTACCAGCAGACGGTGGCGGCGCGAGGAGATGGTCTGAAGCCGTATCAGTACAGTCAGTTTTGCGCGCTGTACGGGACGTGGCGAGGGCGCCCTCCGGCCGTCGATGCGACGAGTGCGCGGGAGAGAAAGCGTTCCTGGATTGATGAAGCCGAGCGTGAAGAGCTCGTCGATGGCCTCGCGTCGACCTTCTTCGGCCAGGACCAGTCGAAGTCGGTCATCGGTTTGAACGCCGCGACGCGAGAATTGCGGAGGCGGCGCTCGAGGCTGCGCTTCTGGCGCTCGCGCTCCTCAATGGCGAGCGCGTCCGACAGCCACGGCTTATCCGAGATTTCGTCGCAGCACGCGAGGAGCCCGAAGAGACCGAGTGATTTGAGGCGAGCCTTAATTTGAGCTTGATTGAGAGTGGTCATGAGTCTTCTTCCTTGAGCGAGTCGTAGGTGGAGAGGGCGTGCGGCGTGACGACAAGGTCGGCGTGCTCGTCCCGGGTGGCGGGGATCGATAGGGGTGGCGGTAAGCCGCGCCCGGAACGACGGCGATCGATGATCTGTCGGATGGCGCCGACGTGAGGGTGCGCTGGGTGCGATCGTGAGGGATAGAGTAGTCGTTGCGACCGAACCGGACGTACGGAGTCTTGCCGACCTCGCCGTAGAGCCGCTCGTGAGCCGGAAACGGCTCCTCCGGCAGCGGAAGAGAACGCCGCGCTCATCCTCGAACGCCTGCCGAACGGTGCACGAACGGTCCTCGATCCATGAACGATCGATAGCGGCCGTCGCGGCCCACTCCGCGGCTTGCCGATTCTCCTCGGAAAGCGTATCGACTCCGTTCGCGATGTCGTTGTCGGCACCGTCGAACATCCGCAGTTGCGCACCATCGACTTCTACCGCGAGCTCGGCGTCCTTCGACGTACCGCCGCGGGCCCGCAATCGCTGGGGCGCCTTCAACTCTCTCCGCGCTCGCTGGGCCGACCACATCGGGATCCGAAGCTCACCGACAGCCCTCGCGGCCACCCGGCGTGGACGTGACAGACGCCTCCAGCCGCTCAACAGCGCCGCCTAGTCGCGGAGCGAATCTCCTTCCGCCGCAAAGCCACTGACCAAGAACTCGCTGCGGCACGCGTCTGTTCGCACCTTCCCGCTGCTCGTTTTAAGCAACACGCCAGGAGACAGAAGCCGCAAAATGTCAACCCCCGTCCCAAACGTGCCGAGGACTGCCCTCGTGATTGCCACCGCTATGTGCCTGCGAAGCTCAGCATTTTCCTCGCGTGTCTCGGCTAGCACAACGAGCTCCTCCGTCCCGCGGACAGCGCTCTCGACCGAAAAGGCCGCAACGCAACCCGCGCGAACCCCCGCAACGCCGCCCACTACAGCCTGGACGTCCGCGGCATCATATTTCGCACCAGCCTTCTTCACGACGTCCTTACTCCGACCAACAATGTACAATTCGCCATCGGACATATACCCGAGGTCACCGGTCTTGAGCCAACCGTCCGAAGTGAAAGTCCGATTCGTTTCCTCGACATTCCGGTGATAGCCGCGCATTGTGCTTGGACCTACTATCTCCACACCGCCGACAGTTCGTCCCGCCACTTCGCCTCCATGCTCATCGACAATACGCACACGCGCCCCTCCAAAGGGTGACCCGACCGAAGCAATTCTTCGCACTCCTGGCGCCGCGGGGTCCATGTCGCGCGCATACCCATGCGTGAGGCTGCTTCGATCCACGCAATCAAATAGCGGCTGCCTGTTCGGCCGAGACAGGGTTGCTGCGACTACATTCTCGGCCAATCCATAGACGGGATACATGGCTTCCGCGCGAAATCCGTAGGCATGAAAGCGCTCGTTAAACGCTGCGACTGTCTCACATTGGACCATCTCAGCAGCATTGAATGCAATGCGCCAAGAGCTGAGGTCGAGCCCATTGAGCATGTCGCCCCTCGTCGCGGCGTGTGACGAACAGAGTGAGTAGGCAAAATTAGGAGCGGCACAACCAGTAACCTTGAATCGGGAAACCGCCCATAGCCACGCCAGCGGTTGCCGAACGAACTCACGCGGCCGCATCAACACGAGCGGAAGGCCCCAGTACCAAGAATATACCATCGTGCCCGTCAAACCCATGTCATGAAATAGAGGCAACCAACAAAGCGCGACATCCACTGCTGGATCTGCGCCCACAACATCCCCGATGCCTTGGACATTCAAGCAAATGGCACGTCCAGACAACTCAACACCCATAGGAGCCCGCGTGCTGCCAGAGCTAAACTGAAGCAGCACAAGGTCATCGGGCCCCCTCGGCCTAGGCGCCGGACTTCCGACGCCGCCACCGCCCTTCAACTGACCGTATGACAATCCAATTCGCCCGTCGTGCGCGAGCTCTCCGGCCACAGCTCCGAACTCGTCGCTCACTAACACAAACTGCGCGTCGCATTGTGCGGTGACGACACAGAGGCGGTCAATGTAGGCCTGCCAACTCGCAACGAAGTAAGGCAAGTGGAGAGGCGCCGGTACCAGGCCAGCCAAAATAGCGCCGAAGAACAGACTGATGAACTCCATAGAATTGTCGGCCACGATGCACGCGACCCGAGACTCGCGAGCGCCGTGAGTAAGGAGACACGAAGCGACCGAACTTGCTGAATCAAAGACCTCACGAAAGCTTAGCCGGCGCGCGGCACCAGACGTGAGCGCATCTTCTGGAAGGATCAACCACGGCTCATCGGAGGTGGCGCGCCGCGCCAGAATCGCCTCAAGCGTATCCATAGCTTCAGGATGTGTTCGCTGCTGCACGGTAGACCACCTCTCATATCATGTGCGTCATTCTAGGCCCGGCGCCGCACGGAGTTGCTCATGGCGCAGCAACGGGCTCTGCCTCGCGTGTGACGCTCGTACGCCACATAAACACCATCAGGTTAAATCCGCCGTCGCTCGGCACGCGGGCGTATCGAAAGGACGCCCGAGCGTCTTTCGCCTCCCGCGCCAACCGCATCAGCGAAGTCATGTCCTGCGAGTTCGCCTGTAAACGACACAACGTCTCCTTGCACGCGATTGCAAAGGACGCAGCTTTTCCCCCGTCAGCGGCAGCGAGAATGGCGCCAACCACGTCGCGTGCATTGGCCGTCCATTCGGCGTTGTCCTTCTCGGTCGCCCAGCGACCAGCCATATCAGAAAACGTAAACAACGAAGGATCCAGCTGCGGTGCCCCCGCGTCGACCGCGGCAATGTGACTCCGAAGCGCACCATAGCTTGGCCGAGTTGTCGTTGTGCGCGCTACAACGATGGGGTCGCGGGCGCTCTGACGACCCGTGTCCAACGTGCGGGCTGAGCGCGTAGCGGAACGGGGCCGTGTCTCACTAGCGCGCCATGCGCCGAGAAGCACCATCGCGAGAATGCTCAATGCACCCGCAGCCACCGCAAGTTTCCCGTGACCAAAGCCAGCACGCTTCATCTAGCCGTCTCCCCGGATTGCATCCATGCCCACCTGACAATATCGGGCGAACATTGAATCTTCTGCGCTCTCGCCAGTGCGCACGTTCTGCCTCATTCCCCGCACCATTCGCGCACACGTCGTCGCCCATCCTGGCGCGACGGGGATATCGATAGCTGTAGCCAACTGCTCGATCACGGCGCCGGGACCCGACAGCAGGTCTTCGTATCGAACTGACGTCACGCTACCACCGCGTGCCGCATGTGACCTAAGCGCCGCGACTCCCCTGCGGATACTCGCGCTCCAGTATGCCCCATACCTTGCCAGCGGCAGCTCAATGTTGAGCGCCGCACCCACATCGAGCAGTGGATTACGCGTGTGAGCGCGGGCAACGGCGACCCGAAAATACGGGTGGCGAGACATCGATCTCGCACAATCAGCGCCATCGCGCCAGATGTGAACTATCCGCGCGTTCGGCCAAGCGTGCAAAATGCAGTCCAAATATTGAAGAGAGCCACCAGAGCGCTCAACCCAGATTGTCTTGCACATCCGCATTGTGAGCCAATTGAAAATGGCACTCAGCGCAACTCCTACTTCCAGCTCGGGCATTCCACGGACTACGGCACCGAGCTCGGCAAATAGGTCCTCCGGCACGCAGCCCGGAAGCTGAAGTGGAACCAGAAGGAGTGCCGGAATGGCGCCCACATTGTCGCGGACGAGAAGCTCCGAGAGCTCGCCTACAGCTAGCAGCTGAAGGACATCGGGCCGCCGCGCTGCCAGCAGACGCCACAAGTCCTCACCGCCAATCGTCCTGGCCGAAAACACCTTGTCGGGATCCACGACGGTCAGAAACTCGGAGAGACAAAGCACCGTTGGGTGCGCCTGCAGCATTTGGGCTAATAGCGTAGACCCGCATCGACCCGTGCCCACAACAAAGACCGGTCGCCCAATTGTCGGAACTTGCGACGGGCTCATCCGGCCACCCTCGAGGTACAAACAACGCGCAGGTCAACCCCTGGCACGGAGCCCTCGGTGATCGTCGCCTGCTCATCGCGCAAACATGTGAACAGACTAAGCTGTGCATTCGCTAAGTGTTCGAAAAGGCTTCTCTCACGGCACGATGGGCACCACGGCGAGCTTGAAAGATATGTCCATAATCTAGATGTGACGGGGTCGACGTTAACGTGAATGATAGTGGGTGCTCGGTCGTAGGCGCGCGACGGGTGCGAGACCTGCATCACCCACTCTTGGCTACGGACCGACCTTAGTTCAGGGCGCGCGCCGAGGTCGTCAGCCAAGGTGTACGCCTTGGCGCGCTGCGTAGACGTTGGAGCAATCATGGCAATCGCAGTCACGACTAGTCCTACAGTTGAAAACGCAGCCCGAAAATCCAGCTCAAATTTCGGCGCCGCGTCCTCGGTCGCCGACGCATACTCCGAGGCGAATAGGATTCCCGTCATCGCCGCGAAGACGACCGATGAGAGCCGCAACCCAGAAATGGCAAGAACACCGCAGGTAAGTACAGCACAGCAAGCTCGACCGCAAATCCGGGCAGGCGTCCCGGTAGGGAAGACCAATGCTCCCACGATAGCTGCGTTCAAAATGTCGCAGACGAGTCCAGGGAACACCCAGCCAAAAACCGCGCGAACTGGGTGTGTCCAACTCCAAAGTCCAATGTACAGCGCCGTATGCGTATGGCGCGTCAGAGTCTTGCTGGTGCGCCGACCAGGCAGACCGAGAATAGCCAACCAGGCGACCATGAAATCTCCGATATCGCCCACCGGACTCATGAAATGCGACGCAATCAGAACCGACGACACCGCGACCAAACGCAGCGAGTCGCGTTCAGGCAGGGCGACGAGCGCGGCCAATGAAAGCACGGGCATGGCGAGCGTGACGGGTAGCAGACGACAGCCCCACGGGAGTCGTTGGAACGAGTGAGCGAGTTCTACGAGAGACCTCAGCTGCCCCCCGTTGGTGACCATTTTCCCGTACCAGACCAACTCCGTCACGCAATGGCCGACCAGAACAAGGGCGCACAACCTTACGGAAAGCGCCGTGCGGTCGACGGCGCCCGACGGCAGCCTGCGGACGATTGTCCGAGCCGCTGCATACACGTGGTCCGTCACCGGAGACTCCTTGGCATCGGGGTCTCTTGGACTGAATCTGCCGAAGTTTTCGGCGGAACGACAAGCCACAGCGACCAGGCGAGCAAGTTCAAAAAGGCGACCCTGCCGACGGTTGCAGATACCAATCTGCGGGCGAACGTCGGCCCCGGTGTCACTCCAACGCCAGCGGTCGCCATCCGCGCCGCTGCCCAAATAAATATCCCGCCGGATTGGAGCAGCAGCGCGAACGTGAATCCAAGCGTGGGCCTGCCAGACCGCAAGTACAGGCTGTAATCATGAAGCAGCCCAGTAGCCAGAAAGGTGACGACTATGGCGAAGCTTTTCGCGGCAGTTGTGCTACCGCGAAGTCGCGAGTGCCACCATCGTGCAGCCGGCACGAATACGTAGCGGCGGAGCCACTGCCCGATATAGATATTCCAGCGTCGCCAAAAGTCCATCGGCTCGGTTGCGACAATCGGAAAGTCGTAGCGCTCCGGCAAACTGAAGCCGAGCAAGCGCAGCATCGAAAGTTCGATACTGGCTCGGCCCGAATGCGCGCAGTACCCACCAACTATTCGCAATAAGAAAAAGCTCACAAATAGTCCGTACGCCAATGGTGAATCGATGCCCGCCGGGTCGGGCGGTGCTTTGAATAGTACGCCGACCGACACCATGAGCACGCCGTAGGCCGTCAAAGATGCCGCACCACACGCAAGACGGGCGAGGATTTTAAAGCATAGCTTTGGCGGATGTTCTAGCTGAGGCCTATTAGAATACATTAGAACCGGACTCACCATGAGCAAGAAGGCGTGCCGTCGCCACGTGTGCTCGAGCGGCGCGGCTGGGAACTCTTCCACGCAAAAACTAAACGCCGTGAGCATCAATTCCCACCCGCGAAGCTGGATCACGGCTAGCTCCGAGCCTGGTAGCAAGAGCGCGGGAACCGCCACATAGATTGCTCCCAGACAGCAGAAGAGACACGGCAACGTCATCTCTTTGCCATGGTGGCTGGCTTTGAGCCAGCGCACCGCTGGCACCAGGGTTAGGAAGTATACAGCGCCAAGGGAGTACGCGAATAGAATCGCCGTGCCTGACCATGCGTATGTCGCCCCGGACACTGCGACCAGGCAAGCTAGAGCGGTCGCGCGCACCGATGCGGTGAAGTCCTTCGCGCATACGGCGTAGGACAGCGCCGGTGCTATCGCGAAAAACGCGACTCCAGCCGCGAGGACGGGGAGTTCCTCGCATGAGTGTCTAAGTACCTCGATGGCAAGTGACACGGGGCCCGCTCCTCGCCTAAAGCAGTTGAGACTCTCGCGCAAAGTCGTCGCGAATGCGAGAGAAGCGGTCGTAGGTCGAAGCGCCCAGGAGATCTGTCAAGTCACGGCGCGACTTCTCGCGGACCTCCGTCCAGGTCTCATGAGGCTGTGTCTCAAACGCCGCCGCTGTCTCGTTCAATATCCGCTGAAAGGCGTCCGCCTTGTCATTGGGCAGCTCCAATTGCTTTGCGGCCAGCTGCGCTAGCTTTCGCGTGGCCGCCGCAACAGCTTCGGGCGTCGACTGCCGGAGAATCGCGTCCACGTTCTTCAGCGGCGGCCGAGGAATCTCGAACGTGGCGTCGGCAGCCTCGACCTGCTCCTCGGGAGAAACCTCCAGCCGGCGGAGAATGTGGACCCCGGCCGGGGTTTCAACGGGAGAAGCCCCAATTTCGCCGAAAGAAAGCTGCGCGACGGCGCCTTCAAGCACGGCATCGCGTCGGCGCTTTTGGAAGGGCAGTCCGAGTCGTGTGCATAAGTCCGCAGGACAATACTTCTTCTGTAGCTCCGCAAATGCAGAGGGGCGCACCCTGAGAATCTGGAGCAATTCGAGACCGAGACGGCGCGCCTGCGCGATTGTTCGACTCGCCTTCAGAGGCGCGCTTACTCTTGAATCCTCGTGCGTGAGAACGATCTCGTCGACCTTCAGCCACTCAACCGGTGGTGGAATTTTGCGCTTCAGGACGTGGATTGCTTCGCGATCCTCGACGAGCTCGGCAACACCGCCGATGGGCGTCGCTGAGAGCGCTGTCAACACATTCGGGTCCGCTTGCGGGTCGTACAACGTCCAACGGCCAAGATCTCCGCTGAGGGCGCTATTCCGGTCATCTGAATACTGCTGCACCAGCGCCGGGAATGAGTCTGGACTACGGATCGCAAGATGTCGGACACGTGCCGCTAGTTCAAGCGCGTCTTCACGAGAGCGAGTGACCCTCTTTTCTTCGCGGGCCCAGTTCTCCTGGCTGCTCCCGAAGCCCACCACAATCTCATCGCCGGAGAGGGCGGCGTTCGGTGGTACCATGTGCCGCTGAAGGATGTGGAACCCGACGACACTCTCGACGATGTGTGAGATCTGCTCGAGCGGGACCTCGCCGAACGCGTCAACTATCGTTCCTGGCAGCGATGCCGCGTGCCAGACCCCTACGTAGCCCCCCCGAGCGCGGGATCCAACGTCATCAGAGAATTCGCCGGCCAGCAGCCCAAAGTCCTTCGGTGCCTTGTGAAGATCGGACGCAAGTTGGTTAGCTAACCGGAAAGCGTCGGCCCTGGACCGGTGGCGGGAGGTGTCCAGCGGCCAGAAATATCCGGACGGGTCAGGCGCGCCCTCGTACGTAATCAGGATCTGGGAGAACGACACTACCACTGTGGCAAGCCTGTTGGGCTCGGATCGCCAGGTGCCCCGTGGGTATGTCAATGCGGCAGCAACGGGCTCCGGATCGGTCTGTGCTGGTTGCGGCGCGGCACGCCCTCGGCACGCTGGCAATACAGCGAGCGAGGCAAACGCCAGCGCAACGGCGGCTGTTGTATGCACAGTATCGACCTCTCGTGGCACTCGATTGCTGCGCCAAACCGCGTTGACGCGGGTTTGGCGCAGCAAATCGGCTCGGCTTTCTCGTTAGGGGCAGGCCGACGTGCAGTAGGTATCGTCCGCTAGAGCGGTTTGGCAGGCAGAGGATATGACCCCGTAGGGTCCGACGTAGCTATCATTCGGGTACGTTAGAGTGCCGCCATGGAACGACTGGATCGTGTGACCCGAGTCGTTCCACCAAACGACGTTGAGTTTAACGCCCGGGCTGTACCCGACGTATGATGACACCTCCGCATTACCTGACTGGGTCGTCCCACTCCCTTGGAGATTCCACACCAGGCCGACTACCTTTGATCCGTCGGGAAGGGGACCTACGTTGCATGAATTCCCGTTCGCCTTTCCGATCGCTATGGTGTCCAGACTCCAGTGGCTGAAGCAGCAGGTGTGCGCGTCGGCGCGCGAAACGAGGAGTCCTGTTGTGGCTACGGCTGCTGCCACGCCGAGATATGCTAGCTGAGCTCGTCTTGATTTCATGTTTTTGGCCTCTGGTTCTTGTTTTACTACGAAACGTTTGGGCTTTGGTGCGTACGCGCCCCCTCAGTCGTTGGCCCGTTTGAGCTTGAGTGTCTCAATAGCGCTGACCATGGCGGCGACCGTGAACATGGCTGAATTCGGAGCTGACTGAAACCAGTCGTCGATTGGCAGAGGCCGTACTCCAGTCCTATCTTCTAACAGCAGCAAGAGGTCGAGCGCCCGCAACGAGTCGATGCCGAGATCATCGATCAAGAGTTGGTCAGGTGACACGCTGGCTCCGGCCAGAGTGTCACGGCAGACCTCTGAGACACACGCCGCAACAACTTCGTAGAGGGAGCTAGAGGGCGATGGGCGCGCCGACAGCGTCTTCGAGGGCCCCTGATGCACCCGCAGTCGAATATCAGGTGATTGCGAGCATAGGGTGTTACATTTTCAAAACCGCTGATCAAACTGCGGCGCTGTTCACGCGTACCGTACCGCCTGTTAGCCCCATGCCGTAGCCACGGCCTTTGATCGACTCAATCAGGCGTCCTGCCGGCCCGAGCCGGCGGCGAAGATCGAAGATACGCGTTCGAATCCCAGAACCTCCTGGATCGGCCAGCGAGTGTAGGACGTGTTTGCGCAGGTCTTGCTCTGAAAAGGTTTGTCCCAAGTGTTGGATGAAATGCGCTAAGAGAAGAAATTGTTGGCGTGGTAAGTCCACGCAGCCTACGCCTTGGACGAGGACTGTCATGGTGGGCATGTTGATCTCGATGCTCTTGAAGGAGAGCGGGCGAACGGCATCGGTGTTTGGCGGAGATGCCCTTCGCCTGGCGTGCGCTCCGAGGCGGCGAACGAGGGCCTGGAGGTGGGCGGCTAAGACCCGAGCACCGCACCCGCTGGGGATGTAGATGTCTGCCCCTGCTTCAAGCGCGAGCGCAGGGTCCGTACAAAGACTGTCTGCGCCGATCGCCAGGATCTCGGCGTCTCGGGTAGAGGCGCGAATACGTCGACAGGCATCGAGCGCTCTTCCGGTGAACGCTGCTTGTCGCCAAGCGACCAGTATTGCCTCGTAGTCTTCCCCCTCAACCACGCGGAGCGCTCGCTCCACACTTCGAATGACGTCGACCCGGAACGGTCGGTCGGTCAGCATCTGCAGGAGCGGCGGGTGCGGAACGTCTGCCGTTGATTCTGGACAAACGAGGAGCAGGGGATGGTCTTCGGACGTCGTCCGCGGCGTTTCCGATGTGCCGTCGTCGATACTCTTCCGAGTCTGCACCACGTGTACACGCTGCCCCAGCCGCGGAGACTAAGTACGGGATCTCGGAAAGTCAATGTGCCCGGGTTCGAAGCGGTCTACGCGCTGCCAGCGGCGGGCCAATGGGGGAGACGTTTAGGCGGTACAATTGTGGGTGACGTTCGCACGCATGGTACCAAGCGAAGAACTGTTGCGCGCGATCAGTGCCGACGAACCAACCCGCGGGTGCCTCGCGCGGGAGTCCCAGCGTGCTGGGGGCAAGGTGTGTCACCTTGAAGAGTCAATGGGAGTGGCGCTATTGCGTTTCCCTGACGTGACAATGGGGACTCTGACCAGTGAGCTTCGTTGAATTGTTTTGGAGAAGTGACGTTGGACTAATTTTGCTTCGCTCAGCGTAACTGGAAGGCGATTGCTGCTTCGGCGGCGTGGCGCCTTCCGTGGACGCGGAACGAGCGCATTGATGTCGCCTGTCCTACGACCGCATACGGCTCATAGGCATTTGTTTGGGTTGGTCGCGACGTACCTACAATGGTCGCAGGGCGGCGGGCCGGCGACACGGCCGATCCTTCGCAGCTGCGGTTGGAGCGTCGTTGCTTGAGAAGAAAGCGGCAGGCCGGGCGCCCCAGTCATCGGAGCCGGGTGCGTCCCCTCGACGTCGTTCTGGCACCCGGTCCCGTTCCTGCAGCTCGCGCGGAGGGGACGCGCGATCGGCCAGCGAGAGTCGCACCGCCGTCGTCACGGCGGCAACCGTGCGATGTCCTCCGTACGCGCATGGCGCTTTGGAGAACTCGCCGAACGTTCGTCGCGGCCGTTGAGAGCCACCGCTCGTGAAACTGAACGAAGAGCGTTTTCTGTACCGCTCACGTGACCTGGGAGGCCTAAATCATGTAAGCATCCGCGCCCATGCCCGAAGAGAGCCATCGCTCCTATCGATTTGTGACCATCGGCCTTGTCGCTTGCTCGATGTTGATGCACGAGATCTTGCTTACACGAGTCTGCGCCCTCCGACTGTACTTTCACTTCGCGTTCCTCGTTATCTCAAGTTGCTTGCTCGGCCTCGGGGCGAGCGGCGCGCTCCTGGCGACGTACCAGGCCACCTGGAAGTGTCGGGCGCGGCAGTGGCTCGGGCGCTTCTGCATCGCGTACGCGGCGTCCCTAGTATTCGCGTACGCTCTAGTCCTCCGGTATCCACTTCCGCAAGCGCTGGATTTCTCGAGCCTGCGCGATCTGGTGGCTTTGTCTATGTTCAACCTGGGCGGCGCGTTGCCGTTCGTGTTCGGGGGCGCGGTTGTCGGCATGCTGCTAACGTTCGACGTTACGGACGTGACCCAGCTCTACGCTGTCGATCTCCTCGGCGCGGGTGCGGGCTGCCTTGCGGTTCCGTTCCTCTTGCCGCATGTCGGGGCCGGCGGCGTGTTCTTGCTCACCGTGTTACTCGCAGTCGCCGCATCTGCGGTCGTCGTCCGCGACCGATATCCCGGCGCTGCACTCGGCGTCGCCGGGGCGGTGCTCGTAGTCGTCGCCGTGCTGCTACCGCGCTTCGACCGCATGTTCCCAGTGCCAAGCAAAGGCCTCGTCGACTTCGCGCTTGCCGTCGACCACTCGAACTACCAGGAGCCATTTAGCATCTGGACCGCCAATAGCCGCATCGACTTGCTCCGCGGCGCAAAGGACGAACCTCGCGGCTTCGCGAAGGTGTTCACCCAGGGTTCGAACGCGGCCGGTCTCCCGTTGACGCCGCACGGAGCCGGCATCGCGCAGGACGCCACTGCCGGCACCACGATGCTGGACTACTCGGAGGAGCCCGAGGGCTTAGAGCTCCTACGCCGCGCCATGTACTCCGCAGCGTATCGACTTAAGCAGCTGCCCAAAGTATTCATCATCGGACTCGGTGGCGGCAACGACGCTTGGGCAGCGAAGCTCAACAATGCGCGTTCGGTAAAGGCCATCGAACTCAACTGGCCGATCGTAGCGCTGCACCGTGAAGTGATGCGCGACTACTCCCAGAGCCTCGTGGAAGATCCTCGTGTCGACCTAGTAGTCGGTGAGGGCCGAAGCGCGCTCATGCGCGACACGAACCACTACGACGTCATCCAGATGACGGGCATCGACACGTGGACGGCCCTCGCCTCCGGCGCTTACGTCCTCGCCGAGAACTACCTGTACACACGGGAGGCCATCGAATCGATGTACGTACATCTTGAGCCGGGGGGGATCCTGCAGATCTCGCGCTTCGCGGAGGCGATGGAGGCACTCAGGATGCTCTCCAATATGCACTCCGCGCTCGAGGAGCTCGGTGCGGCGGCTCACTTCGAGGACTCGGTCCAGGCGCTCGCCACCGACGACAAGATAATGGCTATCCAGCTAAAGAAGGGGCCCTTCACGCGGGAAGAACAGCAGTCGACCGAGAAGTTCGCGAACGCAGCGGGAATTCGTATCGTTTATCAGCCGAAGGACATGCGGGAAGGGCCGGTGGATCGGTTCATCCGCGAGCCCGACAAGCAGTCGCTAATAGACGCGTTCCCGATGAACATCTCGCCGACAATCGACGACAAGCCGTACTTCTTCAACTACGCGAGGTGGCAGCACCCCATCGCGTCGGTACAGCGCATCGACGACATTCCCTCTGCGTCGCAGGGGAATCCGATGCTCATCCTCAGTCAGCTTCTCGTCAGCATCGTGTTGAGCGCACTTCTCATTGTCTATCCCATCGCGCGGCGGTCCGACGACCTCCCGAAGACAGGGAAAGGGCGGTACTTCATCTATTTTGCCGGGCTCGGGCTCGGGTTCATCTTCATCGAGGTCGCTGCTATTCAGAAGCTCACGCTCTTTCTGGGTCAGCCCGTGTACTCGCTGACCGTCACACTATTCTCGCTCCTCGTCTTCACAGGGCTCGGGAGCTTGCTCTTCGCGGGGCGTCTTTCTCCGCGAGATCGTCGCGCGTGGGCGATTCCGCTCGGGATCGCGCTCTTCATCGCGATCTTCCTCGGTGGCTCGTCGCTCTTCGTGTCGCATCTTATTGGGCTACCCGTCGCGGTCCGGATCGCGCTCGCGGCGCTCTTGCTTTGTCCCGTCGGAATTCTCCTCGGCATACCCTTCGCGTACGGCCTTCGCGTCGTGGCCGACAACCACCCGGCGCTAACATCCTGGGCGTGGGCGATCAACGGGTCGGTCAGCGTCGTCGGATCGATACTCACCGTAATCGTATCCATGAATTTCGGCTTCACCGCCGTCATGTGTTGCGCCGTGGTCGCCTACCTTGTTGCGTTCGCCGCGTTGATAGGTCGCCCAGCAGCCGCAACATCCTGACGGGCTGAACACGTAGTGTGCGACCGAATCCAACGCGGGACGGCTCATTTCCCGGTGCCCGTAGCGGGCCGTTTCAAACCCCTGTTCCGAGGGCGTGGACCACGTACGGATCATGCCGCTTCCGCGACGATAGCCGTGTAACGACGTGACAGATGGTCCAGAATCGGGGGAGACGGGCGCTCTGATACATGGCGCGCAGCGCGAGCACGCCCGAGCGCCCCGGTTCGCTACTGCGTTGGCCGCTGTTCTTCGCACGGCGCCCGACGACGGTTTTGGCAGCGCTCTCTGTGACGCCACTTCCGGTCGGAAGCCCGCTCCGCTCGCGCAGGCATCGGACCGAGTCACTCTCGTCCAGGACGGCAACGGTTCACCATCGGCCACGAGATCGGGCATTTCGTCATGCACTTCGATGTCCTCCATGAGGACCGCGGCTACATAATCCGGGACGCCGGTTCGTCCACCGCCGAAGACGTGCAGGAGGTCGAGGCGAACCAGTTCGCCTCGAACCTATTGATGCCGTTCCGAATCCTTCAGCGGGACGCTGCCGCTTATGCGGACATCGAGTTCGACATCGCCGTGGAGGAACTCGCACGGACGTACGAGGTTTCGGTGCAGGCAATGACCCTGCGCGTTGCGAAGCTCGAGAAGTGGAAGCCGTAGTGGTACTTGTGACGTGACTCCCCGAGGAGCCGACAACAGGTTGCTCGAGACGAAAGTCGCGAGACCATGAAGGCACGTCACCCTCGGAAGCCTTCTCCTCGGAAGGAGCGCACAGCCCCGTCATTGGAGATCGAACTCGGGACTGACTACGAGCTGCAGCTTGCGATTGGCAACTCGCTTCGGTCGAGCGCCGGAGCGTGCCCCGAGCATGAGCGGGTGCATGGCGTCGTTCGTGTTGCGCCTGATCTCGCCGAGTCGGCGATGTTGCGTGCTTGCAGCGCTGTTGCAGACGGGCCTGGTGACCCCCCCTCGACGAGGCAAGACGTGCAGCGAAGAAGGCTGAAGTCGAGCGCCTACTCGAAGCGCACAAGCTCTTGCTGGGCGGTCCAGAAAGTCTTGGACGACGACAGGCGTTCGTTCTCTGCGGAATCAACTACGCCGCGCACGAGGTGCCCGCCGAGCGCGCCAAGTTGGGGCGCGAAGTGGTTCTCTATTCTCTTTGGAAAGTCGGCGCCGCTTCGTTCGACGTGTTCGAGAACGAGACCGCGCACGAGCTCGCCACCGAGGTCATTGCTCGACGGCGCAGCGCTGGCGGCCGTGGTCGGACGAAGTGCTGCAAGCCGCAGGAATATGTCGGCCTCAGTGGTGCTAAGAAAAAACTGGGGGCATCGAGCGGCCCCCCTGTTTAGCGATCGCTGCCGCCACCATCTTCTCCCACGATGGCACGACCGAGCATGTCTCGCATGACCGCAAGAGCGTACGGCGGAAGCGTTGGCGCTTCCAACACTCGTTCCAACTCGGCTTGCTGCTACTGCAGTTCGCGCTTTCGCTGCTGTTGGCGTTCATCGGAGCCCGGTACCTCCACTGATCACCGCTGGCCAGGCGGCAGATGACTCAATCGCGGAACTTGCTCGTCGAACAAGAGCGACTGCAACCAACTCGCGGGATCGGTGAATTGGTTCGTCCAGGCGTATGACGCAACGTGCTCCGCCGTTCCCGTCCTTGTCCACCCGTCGCACCTTTTTGACGTGCCGCGACGCCGCCTGCCGGCACGCGCGTCATGACCATCAATGGCCTGCCGAAGTTCCCCGATGCATTTGTCGCCTTCGGCGGCTCCCTGGCACACGCGGCCACGTTCGGCTCCGTGAAGGACGTCGCCGCATTGTTCGCCAGAAGCACCTCACGCCGGAGTCGTTACTGCGGTCGTACACGACCGCCGCGAAGACGAAGTGAGCACATCTCGAGCCCGCCTACATCCGAGCTCTCGCTAAGCAAACCGTCGCGCTGGGGGAAACGAAGGTGCCCAAACTTCTGCCTCGTGACGCACGACTGCTACCTTGACATCCCCGAGATGAGGCACCCCGACACCGGCCTGCTCAAAGGACGACGCGAGCCGCGGCAACTACTTCTGGCGCACGGACATGGCTAACGGTCCGTCCCGGGGGAGGGGCGGGCTGTGCAATCCAAGAATCGGCGGGCCAGGCCTGCGCGGCTGGACTGCCGAAGTTCCCACGTGCGGATTGTTACGTAAGTCTTGCCGCGGTATGCCACGTCTTTGGCACTCCTGGTCCCAGCCGAATAGAATTGAGACTCGACCCGACCCGACTCCCCGTCGGTCGAGTGATTTTCCGCGAGGACCCCCCGCAATGAACCGGATGCTTCGTTCCTTCGTCGTCGGCGCCATCGCCGCCACGGGCGCTGTGGTGCTCACGCCTGCGTGCGCCGACAACAACAGCAGCCTCTTCATCACCGCGGTGCTCTACAGGAAGGCGCCCACGTGCACGATCATCGCGGACCCGACGTCCGAGACGCTCGGCGGAGGCATTCTCGATTTCGCGTTCACCAAGTCGTACGACGCAGCGCTCCTGGTCGGTAACCAGCTGACGTCTCGCGGCTCCAAGGAGACGCTCCGCACCGAGACATCGCGGGTCACCCTGCGCGGCGCGGAGATCAAGGTCACGACCGCCGACGGCACGACGCTCAACGACTTCTCGGTCAACGGCACCGGCTTCGTCGACGTGAGCCGCGGCGAAGACTCGGGCTTCGGCATCTTTGACACGGAGCTGATTCCCTCCTCGGTCGGCACCCAGCTCCTCAAACGATTGAACGATCTGAAGATTCGCACCAAATCGACATCGTTGCAGACGTCGGACCAGGTCGTCGCCCACGTGAAGGTCTTCGGCAACACCCTCGGCGGCCAAGACATCACTTCGAGCGAGCTCAGCTTCCCCATCACGTACTGCGAGGGGTGCCTGATCGACTTCCCGCTATCGGCCATCGACGTCTTGGGCAACGGAAACGCTACGTGCACGAAGGACACCACGGATATACCGATCCCCGGTTGTCGCGTCGGACAAGACGATCTGATCGATTGCCGTGCCTGCGCTTCGACGAACCCTCTCTGCCACGACGTGGATTCTACCAGCGCCGGCCTTAGCCCCAGCGGCGGCGCCGACGCCGGACCCTAGCGCCACCTTGACCTGGAGGCCTACGGCCGGCGCTATTTTTTCGTCACGGCGCGTTTCGGAACTCCCGCTGCTCATCGCGCTCGCCGTCTCGCTCGTCGCAGCTTCTGCGTCGGCTGAGCCGGAGTGGAGCTCGTCGATCATCCCCGGTGCGATCATCCACGGCGCGGGCTCGAGCTGGAACACGAGCTTCTACGGAGCGGTGCGTGGCGACGCGCTCTTCTTCCGGACGAACCGTCACGCCTTCGGCTTCGGACCGGCGCTGGAGGTCGGCACGTCCGGCTTCTCCGACGTTCGTCTGCTCGGCAGCGCGGAGTTCCTCGCACCCATCGGCGAATTTCTCGCCGTCAGCGTCGCGCCCGGCGTCACCGTCCGGAGCTCGTCCGTCGGCGCCGTCCCCGGTCTCTCGGGTCGCGCCTTCTTCGGCATGCGCGCCTACGGCTACACCGACTACTCGCTCAACGCCGGCCTCGTCCTCGGCTTCGACCACGACCTCGGCGGCCCCCGCGAGCACGCCATCGTCGTCGGTGCCCAGATCGACGGCCTGGTTCTGGCGCTCCCCGTCCTCTTCCTCGTCTCCCTCTTCCACGGCTCCGGTAGCTGAGCCGCCGTCGCGTGCCGCTCGTAACCCGTTCCATTCCAATGCTTTTCGCGAGCCGGACACGCGGAACGCGGCGTCGCGGGCGGCGCGGCGGCGAGAGACGTTATTTCCATCATCGGCTCCCGATGCTACGGTCCTCGCGATGGACCAAGCGCCGGTCGAGCTCCGTGTCGGCGGCCACACCTACAGGGTGGTGGGCAACGCCGGTCCGGACGAGCTCCAGCGGCTCGCCAGCATCGTGGACGGGAAGCTCCGGGAGCTGAACGGTTCGAGCGCGTACCATCCCCAGAGCCTGCTCCTCGCCGCGATGGCCCTCGCCCACGAGCTCGAGCTCGAGCGCTCGCGCCGGCGCGAGGTCGAGGTCCGCTCGCGCGAGATGCTGCGCACCCTGCTCGATCGAGTCGACGCCGCTCTCGAGATCGTCGACGACCCGTCGCCGGCCCCGGCGAGCATCGTCGGCGCTTCTCCCGAACCGTAGCCGTCCCTCCGGGACGCGCACGCGGGCACGGTTCGACCCCTGAGCGACTCCGGCGCTCAGCGGAAGGACCGCAACGTCACGTCGGTCAGCGTGTCGGCGGCGGCGCGGAGGTCCACATCGGCCGTGCGCGCCACGTGAGTCGCCGCGGCGACGAAAGTCCCCAGCGCGCACGCCACGCGTAGCGGCTCGGTCGCGACGGACAGCGCGCCCGCGGTCCGTCCGAGCTCGAGCGCGCCGCGGAGCTCCTTCTCGAGCTCTGCGAGCAACAGGGTACGTCCCTCGCTGACCGTCTCGAGCAGCACCGCCGTCGCGAGAGGATTCTTCGCCGTCCCCGCAAGCCACGCCGTCGCGAGCGAACGGATCCGTTCACGCGGCGCCCGCGTCTCCGCCGTCGACTCGTGGAGTGCGTTACCGAGGTCCCGCACCGCCGTACGGATCACCTCGGAGACCGCCGCGTCCACACCGTCGAAGTGCTCGTAAAAGGTGTTCCGTCCCGTCCCGGCGAGGCCGATGATCTCCCCCGCCGTCGCCGTCGCACCACGAGAAGCGACCACGAGAGCGGTCGCTTCGACCAATCGCCGCCGCGCGCTTTCCTTCCGGGCCTCCTCGGACACCCGCCGGTCCCACCGACCGCGTCCGCGCCCCGGCGCCTCTCCTCCGGCAACTCCCCCGGCAGCCTCGCCAGCACCGACGCGGTCTCCCCCGGCCGCGTCGCGAGCTTCATCCTCACCGCCGTCGAGCTCCGTCATCGCCACCACCCGAGTGTACCGCGCAGGTCATCATGAAAAAGACTTGTCCGTATTCATGGCGGCTCTCAGGCCCGTTGGACGATTGCATCTCTTTGAAAACACATCAGGTCGATGAAAGTACTAGCACGTCCTTTTTTCATTGCCGGCCCGTTGGCCGGTGGTCGCTCGGCCTGGGAGCCGCCCGTCAAGCGTCCCTTCCCGACGTCCGAGCGCGCCTGAGAGTCCTCTCGAACTCGGAGCAGTCGAAATTCAGTCGCCGCGACAGCGAATCGGGAGCCCCGGCGGACAGACGCGCGGACGCTGGCGGACGACGCGACGTCGAAGACGGCGGCGCCCCCGGGTCGGGCACTCGAGAGCGGCGGCACGACGCCCGGTGTCGCCGCCGACGCTGCGCGGGATGCTACCGATCCGCAGGGTCGACAAGGCACGACCGCGACAGCGAAGAGACGCAACCGGCGTCGACGTCCCCGAGCCTGCCTTCCGCGCGAGTGTGGGCATCGGAAGAACGGAGGCGCGTAGGTCGCCTGGGCACGACCCCGGGGATCGGGATTCCCGGGGTCCATTACTCGGCGTCGTGGGCCTCCCGACGCGCAGCGGGTTGAACGCAGCCCGCAGCGCGGTTGGAGTGGCTCGGTTCTGCCGAGGTCAGCCGTCAGTGCGGAAGAGCGAACCACGTCGAAGCGAGTCGGTGTCGCGAGCGCCCGTCCGTCGGGGCCGACGGCTACGTCGGCTGGAGGGCATGCTCGACGGGTGGAGCGACCCGCCCCTCGGCGAGGAAGCGAGTGCGGAAGGGCTCGCGCTTTGGACGGCGGGGTCTCCGGCCGTCGAATGACGGGGTTCGGGGCAGCTGCTAGAACGGCGGCGTGACGCTCAAGGATTACCTCGTCGAGGAGCTCGGGAAGCTGGACGAGGCAGGGATTTTGCGGCGCCGGAGTGACGGGGTTCCGCCGGCACCGGAGCTCGTCGACGTCTGTACGAATGACTACCTGGGGTACGCCCGTAGAGTTGTTTCACGTGAAACATCGTCCAGGGTCGGCGCGGGCTCTTCCCGGCTGATCTACGGGACCGACGCGCTCCACCTGACGCTCGAACGGGAGCTCGCGCGATGGGTCGGGACGGACGCCGCCCTGCTCTTTCCGACGGGCTTCGCGGCGAACACCGGCGTGCTATCCGCCCTCACCCGCGCGGGCGATCTCATCGTCTCCGACGCCCTGAACCACGCCTCGATCATCGACGGTTGTCGGCTCAGCCGAGCGCGAACCGAGGTCGTCCCTCACCTCGATCTCGTCGCCGTGGAGCGGGCCCTGGATACCGCCGTCGAAGGTCGCCGCTGGGTCGTGAGCGAGACGTACTTCAGCATGGACGCCGACTCCCCGGACCTCACGGCGCTCTCCGAGCTCTGCCGGCGCCGAGGTGCGCATCTCATCCTGGACGAGGCTCATGCCCTCGGCGTCTTTGGCCCTCAGGGGGCAGGCCTGGCCCGCGCGCGTGGCGTCGTGCCGGATGTCCTGGTCGGGACCCTGGGCAAGGCCGTCGGCATCCAGGGGGCGTTCGTTGGAGGCTCCGCCGAGCTGGCGGACCTGCTCTGGACGCGGGCGCGAAGCTTCGTCTTCACGACGGCACCCAGCCCGACCCTCGTCGAGCTGACCCTGGAAGCGGTCCGCGCCGTCATCTCCGACGACCCGGCGCGCGCTGCGCTCGGGCGTCTCGTGGCGAGGCTCGAGGGCACCCTCGCTGCGCGCCCAGGACTCGTTCCGATAGGCCGTCATGGGCCCATCTTTCCCATCCAGCTCGGGACGCCGGACAGCGCCCTGCGGGCTGCGGCCATCCTCCGCGACAAGGGCTTCCTCGCCCAGGCAATCCGTCCTCCGACGGTGCCCGCCGGTACCTCACGGCTCCGGGTGGCGGTCCACGCCGACATGACGGAAAGCACCGTCGATCGGCTCGGCGCGGCTATCCTCGACGCATGCGGCGGATAGTCGTGCTCGGCACCGGCACCGGCGTCGGCAAGACGTACTTCACGGAACGCCTCATACGGGCGCTGGCCGACGCGAGCCCCGACGAAGACGTCGTCGGCATCAAGCCCATCGAAACGGGGCTCGTCGGCACGACGGAAGAGGCCGAGGGGGTCCGAGCGCCCGCGGACGATGAGCGCTCTGGCAGACACCGCCGACCCTCGCCGCAAAGTCCCCAACCCAGAAGCCGTGCGACGGACGCAGCAACGGCTGCCGACGATGAACCGTCTCCGCGAGCCCGAAACGAAGGCGCGATGGGAGCCCGGGACGGAAAGACGCCCGGGACGCAGCACGGCGCCCGCGAGAAGAGAGGGGCGACCGTGAACACGACAGGCGCGCGCGACAGACCGACGTCAGGCGAGGGCAGCCGTGGCGCCACGAGCACCGTAGCGAAGGCGAACCCTGACGCCGGCTCGGCTCGCATCGTCGGCCCGCCACCAAAGGGAAGTGACGCCTGGTCGCTCGAACGCGTTTCACGTGGAACACCAATCCGTCCGCACCCGCTCCTCGCGTTCGCCGAGCCGGTATCTGCCCATCTAGCTGCCCGGCGGGAGCGCGCTCGGATCTCCGTCGCCAAAGTCGCACGTGCGCTTACACTACATGCCACTACACTACGTGGCTGGCAGGTTATCGAGACGGCAGGGGGAGCGTTCTCGCCGCTCGGTCCGAACGAGACGAACTTCGATCTCGCGCTCGCACTGGATCCGTCCATCTGGGTGGTCGTAGCGCCCGACGCGCTCGGCGTGCTGCACGACGTGCGAGCGACGCTGCTGGCGATGCGCGCCTGCGGGCGCGAACCGGATCACCTGGTGCTCTGCGCGGCACGCGAGCACGACGCTTCCGGCGGGACCAACGCCGCGGAGCTTCCGCGCGTCGGATTGCCGAAGCTCGCTGCGATCCTCGGACGGGACGACGACTCGCGGAGCCTCGCGCCGCTGATCCGCAGATTGTTCGCGACGCCGACGTCACCTCGTGCAAGGCCGAAGCGGAAGCGCTGATTCGCGGCGCGCTCAGACCGGCGCGTCACGCACGATCTTGCCGCGTTCCAGCCGGATCCGTCGTCCACCGAGGCGCTCGGGAAAGCCCGTGGTGTGGCTCACGACCACGACGATCGTGCCTCGGTTCCGTTCCTCGTCGATCACGGTGGCGAGCCGATCGGCGCTCTCGACGTCCAGACCGGTGAGCGGTTCGTCGAGCAAGAGGAGCGACGGCTCGTGCACCAGAACGCGCGCGAGGGCGACGCGCTGCCGCTGTCCTCGAGAGAGCGTCGCGACGGGCTGGTCGGCAAAGTCGTCGAGCCCGAGCCGCGCCGCCACCGTCTTGAACGCGTCGGGGGACGACTCACCCTGGAGACGCGCCGCCAGCTCGACGTTCTCGCGCCCGGTGAGCTCGCGATACATCCGCCCTTCGTGCGAGAGCCACCCGAGCTCGCGCCGGACCTCTTCCACCGAGTCGCCCAGCGGCTCGAAGCGAACCGTTCCCGAGGTCGGCGCCAGGGTCGTCCCGAGGACGCCGAGGAGCGTCGACTTGCCGGCACCGTTCGGCCCCTCGACGAACGTCACGGTGCCGCGCTCGAAGCGGGTCGTCACGCCGCGAAGCACCGGCCTCCCGCCGAACGCGCGGGTGACCCCACGAACATCGACGGCATCGATCCGAGGCACGCGGCTAGTCTTTACCTCGGCCCCCGAGAACCCCAAAGGCCCGCGGCCACTCCACGGCGAGTACCGGCGGTCGCCTCTCAACGCCGAGTCGCCTTTCGCCCTCCATCTCCCTACAAGGACGCGGCTGCTCCGGGCGCCGGGCCGCGCACTTCGCGAAGTCCATCGGCATCGATGGGTCGATGGTTAGGGAGGGCCCGTATAGCCAGACCCCGGTTTTCAACGATGCTAGCATCCGGCCAATGTCCTCAACGGCCGTCGCCGTCGACTCGGCACGACTCGAGAAGCTGACCGAGCTTCGACGTGCAGTCGAGCTGGCGCTGGAGGGAAAGCCCGAGGCCGTCGAGCTTGCGCTGGTCGCATTGTTCGGACGCGGTCACGTGCTGATCGAAGACGTCCCCGGCGTCGGCAAGACGACCCTGGCTCGCGCGCTCGCCAAGGCCATCGGCGGGCAGATGCGTCGTGTCCAGTTCACGAGCGACCTCTTGCCGAGCGACGTGCTCGGCGTGTCGGTCTACGACCAGCGGCTCTCCGACTTCGTCCTCCGCAAGGGGCCCATCTTCAGCAACGTGCTCCTCGCCGACGAGATCAACCGCGCGAGCCCGCGCACGCAGTCCGCGCTGCTCGAGGCGATGAACGACGGACAGGTGTCGCTCGACGGCAAGACGCTGCCGTTGCCCGACCCGTTCTTCGTCATCGCGACCCAGAACCCTCAGGACTTCGCGGGAACGTTTCCGCTGCCCGAGTCCCAGCTCGACCGGTTCATGGTGCGCATCAGCATCGGCTATCCACCGACGCACGTGGAGACACGCCTCCTGCTCGGCACCGAGACCGATCGCGTCGCGCGCGTCCCCATCGTCCTGAATCCGGAATCGCTCCTCGACCTCCAGGCGGACGTCGATCGGGTGAGCTTCGATCCGGCGCTCGCGACCTACCTGCACGCCATCGTCGTCGCGACGCGCTCCACTCCGACGCTCGCTCTCGGCGCGTCCACCCGTGCCGGCATGAACCTCTCGCGCGCCGCCCGCGCTCGTGCCCTTCTCCGCGGCCGTCACTACGTCATCGCAGACGACGTGCACGCGCTCGCCGTCCCTCTGCTCGCGCATCGCGTCCGTCTCGCCGCCCACGCCGAGGGCTACGTGCCGAGCCGCGAGGAGTCCGAAGCCGCGGTCCGTGACGCGGTGGCGCGCGTTCCCGTTCCGCTCTGAGGTCGCCCGAACCGCGCGTCCCAGTCGCAAGAGGGTTCGCCGGAGCAACACCGATGGCAGAAGCACCTTCGTCCATTCGCGCCCTGGACTCCGATCGCACTCCGAGCGGCTGGCGGAATCGCCTCCGGCATGCGTTCCGCCTTCCGCGCAAGCTGAAGATCACTCGTGAGGGGAAGTTTTTCATCCTGCTCACGCTCAGCGTCGGCCTGGCGGCGGTGAACACCGGCAACAATCTTCTCTACCTGCTCCTCGGGATGTTGCTCGCGCTGATAGTCGTGTCGAGCATCATGAGCGAGCTCAGCCTGCGAAACCTCAGCGTCGTGCGCCGCCTGCCCGCGCGCGCGCAGGTCGGTCGCCCGCACCTCGTCGAGATAGAGGTGCACAATCACAAGAAGCGGATCCCGAGCTACGCCATCGAGATAGAAGATCTTCGAGCCGGGCAGCCCGCCGACAAGCGGTGCTTCTTTCTGAAGATCAGCCCCGACTCCGCGCAGGTCGCCGCCTATCGCCGGACGCCCGCGAAGCGGGGACGCGATCGCCACGTCGGCTTTCGTGTCGCGACGCGTTTTCCGTTCGGGCTCTTCGAGAAATCACGTGAGCTCCGGTCGGACGGCGAGCTCATCATCTATCCGGCCATCGACGCGGTGAAGCTCCCGCCCGAGCAAGCAGGTCGGCGCGCAGGAACGCACGGCGCGCCCGGCCGCGGCATCGGCGACGAGATCGTCGGCGTGCGACCGATGCGGGACGGCGACGACCCGCGCGACGTGTACTGGCGCAAGAGCACCCTGGAGGGCCAGCTCGTGCTGCGCGAGCGCGCGCAGGAGACGCGACGGCAGGTGTCGCTGGTCGTCGAGTCGACGTACACCGAGGCGTCCCCCGACGAGGCGTGGCTGTCGCGGTTCGAGCGCCGCATTCGCGACGCGGCGTCGCGGGCCGTCGCGCATCTCCGTCGCGGCGACACCGTCACCCTGGTCACCACGGCGGGCGACCGCGTGCGCGCCGATCGCTCCATCGGCGCCGACCCCATCCTGCGTCTTCTCGCGCTGCTCGCCGCGACGCCCGCGCCGGCGCGTGAGATCCGGCCCGGGACGCGGAGCAGCAATCCGGCGACGGGGTCCGGGTCCGCCGCGGTGCGGCTCGCCGCGAGCGGCGAGGTTTCGTGAAGTTCGGCGTCGTCCACCGCCTCATGACCGACGCCCTCGCGGCGCTCGGCCTTCTCTCCCTGGTGACGAGCGGCGAGCTCGATCCGTGGATGACGGTCGCCATCGTGATCGGCCTCGTCATCGCTGTGCTCGTCCCGGAGCGCTTCCAGGAGCACCCGCGCGCCGGCAACGTCGGAGCAGCGCTCTCCGTCGTGCTCCTCGTCGGTCAGGTGACGCGACTCTTCCTCGGCGCGGACGCGCTCCAGCTCGCGGTCGAGTTCGCCGGCGCGCTCCAGGTCATCCGGCTCGGCACCCGCCGTGGCGCCGCGCACGACCAGCAGATCATCCTGCTCGCGCTCGTGCACCTCGTTGCCGGCACGGTGCTCGGCAGCGGGCTCGCCTACGGGCTCTGCTTCTTCGGGTTCCTGGTCGTCGCTCCGGGCGCGCTGGTCCTCAGCCATCTGCGCCGCGAGGTCGAGGGCAACTACCGGCAAGGTGCGCGCGACCGTACCGGGCTTCCCGTCGACGTCCCGCGCATCCTGCGCTCACGGCGCGTGATCAGCCGGCGCTTCCTCATCGCGACGTGCTCGCTCTCGATTCCGATCTTCGTCTTCACCGCGCTGCTCTTCGTGCTGTTCCCGCGCGTCGGGCTCTCGCTGTTGCTACTCGGGCACTCGCACTCGACGCGGATGATAGGTTTCTCCGATCGCGTCGATCTCGGTGGCGTCGGAAAGCTGCGCTCCGATCCGACCATCGCGATGCGCGTACAGCCGTCACGATTGCCGGCGAATCCGCCGCCCCGCATCTCGCTCTACCTGCGCGGCACGGCGTTCGATCGCTACGACGGTACGACGTGGCAGCGTACGCGCACCGGACGCTATCCCGCCGACCAGCAGGGCTCGCTCGTCACCGTGCGGCAGTACGCGGAGCCCGTCAGCCGCGACACGCTGCACATCGATCTCGAGCCGATCACGCCGCCGGTGATCCTCTTGCCACCGAACACCGTCGCGTTCCGCCTGCTCGCGCGCGGCGAACCGGTGCTCGGCCACCCCACGCCGATCTTCATGGGCCCGGAGGGTGAGTACAAATACTCCGGCGACGACCGTGGGCTCCGCTACGAGGTGATCGCGCGAGGGACCGGCGCGGTGCCGCCCGAGCCGCTCGACACGGTGGAACGCGCCCGCTACCTCACGCTCCCGCAGAAGCTCCCGGAGCGCGTGGTGCGCCTCGCGCACGACTGGGCGCGCGGCACGCACAGCCAGCGTGAGACGGCCGATCTCGTCGAGCGACACCTCCGCAACGGCTACAAGTACGACCTCGACTCACCGTCGGGAGCCGCCAAGAATCCGCTCGACCATTTTCTCTTCGAGTCGAAGCGCGGGCACTGCGAGTTCTATTCGACGGCGATGGCCATCCTGCTGCGCGCCGACGGCATCCCGACGCGCAACGTCACCGGCTTCGTCGGCGGTACGTTCAACCGCTTCGGTCGCTTCTACGCCGTACGTCAGGGCGACGCTCACTCCTGGGTAGAGGTTTACCTGGATGGGTCCGGCTGGACGCTGTTCGATCCGACGCCAGCTGCCGGCGCGCTTCCCCAGGTGGAGACGTCAGGGCTCCTCGCGCTTCTTCGCGACATCGCCGAAGCAGCCGCGCAAAGGTGGAGTCGCTACGTCGTCGGCTACGACCTCGAACAGCAGCTCCGACTCTTGAAGTGGTTTGCGTACCGATACGGAGGCACATCGACGCCTTCGGGCTGGCTCGGCGGAACCGCGGAACGTCGGCGAGCGGTGATCGGCGTTGCGCTTCTCGCGACGGTGCTCGGATTCGGTTACTGGCAATGGTTGCGGCGCCGTCGCCATCCGGCGCGCCCGACCGGAGACGCCGGCGAGAGCTTCGCAACCGCGCAGATCGTCGCGCTTTACCGCAGCCTCGAGGCGGCGATGCTCGTGCGCGGGGTACCCCGGGTACCGAGCACGCCCCCGCTCGCGCACGCGCAGGGCCTCGTCGCGCTGAACCATCCCATCGCCGAGGAAGTGCTCGCGCTGACCGAGGAATACATCCAGGTCAGGTATGCGGGTCGCACGCTGACCGAGAACGACCGCCGCGAATTTACGCGACGCGTCCGTGAAGTGCGCGATACCGCGGGACCACCGTCTGCACGCGCCGCATGAAGCGTCGTTCATCGACGGCTTTGCTGCATACGTCACTGACGTGACGGCGTGTCACACGCGTGGCGCCTCATGCCTCTGTGGACAGACGCCGCTCGCTCGGGAGGCAGACATCGCTCGCGTCGGAGCGTGACGCGCGTGTTTCGACGTTCAGCCGTTGCCGCGGCGAAGCACGATGTCGCCACCGGGCTCGAACGCAGTGCCGTAGTAGGCACCGCGTGCGGGACGCGCCTCGAGCGCGTCGAGCTCGAGATCCGGCACGCCGCGCTCTACCCACGCGACGACCACCGAACCGTTCGAGGCGTCTTCGCTCGGAAACTGGAGGAAGCTCACGTTGATACCCTGGCGAAGCTCTTCCGCCGTGATCGACCGCTGACTCGACGCGAGCGGCTGCGCACCGGTCTGCGGCAGGGCCCGACCGTCGAGAGCGAGCTTGTCGTAGCTCTGGACGATGAGGCGAAGATCGCCCTCACCGACGTGGTCGCCCACGCTGATGCGAGCCCGCATCTGGTCGACGCCCGACACCCCGAGGGTGGTTGCCGCCAGGAGCGACATCCACGAAGCACCGCGGGCGACGGTCTCACCGGCGCGCTGTGCTGGGCTCTTGCGGGCGGCTGCCATTGGGTTCGCTAATCCAGTAAGCACTCTTCGTGCCAAGGCAAGCAGGGGGGCCGATTGGCCAGACTGGGCCTCAACTCGACGAGCTGGAGGCCAATCAGAGCCCGAAAGCGTCGATTCACCACGGAGACCGTTGCGGGGTCCTTCTTGACTCATGGGTCAGGACGGCGTCGGCGCGTGCCGCTCACGTCGAAACGCCGCATAGATCGTGGGCACCAGGCCTGTTTTCGGGTCACGCGACCCGGCGGCCCCGTCAGTGCTGGGCGAGGATCTTCGACGCCCAGAGGGCCGCCTGCGGGCACGTGTCCGCACCAGCGGGCGCAACGCCGTCACGCTGGTACGGTCCGGCAACGACGGCGATGTCGCGATCCCGCTGCGCCACGAGGAGCGGGCCGACGGCTGGCCGTTCGACACAGTGCCCACCCGGTTGTTGCTTTCCGGCCTGTGCTGCCACACCGCGTGTCAGCGCTGCCGCAACTCGCTTCGCGGCTGCCAGAGTGTCGTAGCGGAGATGCCATCCCAGCGCGACGCGGCCTCCCGCATGTAAGAGCACGATCCGGTCGCCGCCCCAGTCTTGCGCGGCTTCTTCCGCCGGCTTTCTCGGGAGCCACTCCTCGAGCAAGAGACGGATCGATTCCTCGCCCATCACGTCGGTGTACTCGGGCGCAGGCCACGACGGATCCGGCGCCACGGGAACGGGAACGACGAGCGGCTTCTCGTGTGCGAGATACTTGTCGGGGTGGAGGAGCTGTTCGGTGCTCGACGGCGGCGACGTCCATGCGCCGTCGACATCGGTCCAGCCGCCGCGACGGCGGAGCCAGTGTACGAACAGGATGCCGTCGACGTACGGCGCGATCATCGAGCGACGAAGAACGTCCGGAACGCCGTCGGCGCGCGCGCCGAGCTGAGCGGCGGCGCGCACCTGAACACCGAGGAGCTCGTCCGATAGATCGGTGGCCTTCGCGCCCTTGGACACGAGCATCTCGTCGAGCATGGCGCTCGTGGCGTCGCCTTCTGCGAGAGCATGGAGCGCGCTCTGCACGTCGGACTGATCCTGCTCGTACGCGAGCAATTTCCCGAGGTCGTAGTGCTGATCTTGAAGCGCGTGGATCAGCTCGTGAGAGAGCGTCGCGACGCGCTCCGCGGGTCCCAGATCCGACGCGAGGTACATCGTCTTCTCGGTCGGCTCGTAGTAACCGGCGAGCTCGGCCGACATGAGCGACACGGTCGCCTTCATGTAATCGAACCCCGGCGGAGCGACGCCGAGCGCGACGAGCATCTCGCCTTCGTCGGACACGGCCGCTGCCGGTACCTCGTGCTCGATCGTCGCCTTCACGTGCTGAGCCATCTCGGGGCGCGTCAGCGCGACGCCCTTCACCGGGCCCAGCGCCGGAAGCTCGCGGATCCTCGACGCCTCGCGGAGCGCGTCCGCGATGAGCCCCGCCGTGTTCCCGGGCGTGCTCTCGCCGGATGGCGTCGCGGTGGACGGCGATCCCTCGATGTTCACCTGCGGCAGGATCGTCGGGGACGGGGTCGCGGCCACGGGACGCGCGCCACCACCACATGCGACCACCGCGATGGACGCACACAGTGCAACCGCGAAGAGCCCCCCCGCGCCGCCCTTCACGGGGTGCCCGCGGCGGCGCGGAGCTCGTCCATGGCTTTTCGACGATCCGGCTTGCCGAACACCGCGTTGCCGGCGACGAGCACGCGCGCGCCGGCCTCGACGACCTGCCGCGCCGTCGCGGGAGCGACGCCTCCGTCCACCTCGAGGTCGATGGGGAGGCCGCGGGAGTCGATCTTCTTCCGGAGAGCGGCGAGCTTCCGCAGAGACGACGGCAGGAAGCTCTGCCCGCCGAAACCGGGGTTCACGCTCATCACGAGCACGACGTCGGCGTCCTCGAGCACGTAGTCGAGGGTGTCGTCGGGAGTATGCGGATTCAACACGACACCAGCACGCTTTCCGAGCGCCCGGATCCTCGCGAGGGTGCGCTGGAGGTGCACCGACGCCTCTTCGTGAACGCTGATGATGTCGGCTCCGGCTTCGGCGAACGCCTCGAGGTAGCGCTCGGGCTCGACGATCATCAGGTGGACGTCGAGGGGAAGCTTCGTGGCGCGACGCGCTGCAGAAACGATGATGGGCCCGAGCGTGATATTCGGGACGAACCGGCCGTCCATCACGTCCACGTGGATCCAGTCCGCGCCTGCCGCCTCGGCATCACGAATCTCTTCGGCGAGGCGGCCGAGATCGGCACTCAGGATGGATGGCGCGATGCGTACGCCGCTCGACATGGCCCTCCGATACACGAGGGCGCGCGGGAGAGCCAGGGCCGCGCGCTCCATGCTACGCTGAGGCGAGGGTTCGGCCCGATCATGATCACCCGACCGCTCGGCAAACAGGACTACGACCATATCGTCCAGGTGATCGATCGCTGGTGGGGCGGTCCGACCAGCGCGCTCGCGCACCCGCTCTTCTTCTACGAGCTGGGGGCGCTCGCGCGGGTCGTCGAGCACGACGGGATCCTCGTCGGGTTCCTGTTCGGTTTCATCGCACCGGGACCGCCGAAGACCGGGTACGTGTATCTCGTCGGTATCCACCCGGATTACCGCCGCCGCGGTATCGGTAAGGTCCTCTACCAGACGTTCGAAGAGGACTGCCGCGGGGTCGGCTGCCGGCGCCTCAAGGCCATCACGACGATCGGCAACGACGGCTCGATCGCGTTTCACGAGGCGAGCGGCTGGAACGTCACCCTGGTCGAGGACTATGCCGGGCCGGCCAGGCCCAGGATCGTCTTCGACAAGACGCTCGAACCCGACTAAGTGGATAACCGCGGCCTGATTCGAACCCGCCACCGGCCGAGGAGAATTGCGAAATGGGTGAGAGCCCCCCAAACATCGACGAGCTCCGTCACGTCGGGCTGTTCGGGGCCGTCAGCGACGAGGTGCTTCAGTTCCTCGCGTCGAAGCTGGTCGTGCTCTCGCCCCAGTCGGGAGACGTCGTTTTTCGCGAAGGGGACACGGCGCGTGACATGTTCGTCGTGATGGCCGGCGAGATGGAAGTGCAGAAGCGGAGTCAGTCCGGTGTCGACGCGCGGGTCGCGCTGCTCGGGCCCGGCGACTGGTTCGGTGAGATGAGCATTCTCGACGTGCAACCGCGATCGGCGAGTGTGCGTTGTCTCGCTCCGAGTCGCTTGCTGCGCATCAGCGCGTCCGATCTCGACGCGCTGTACCGTCACGACACCAAGTCGTACGCGCTCATCGTGTTGAACATCGCGAGAGAGCTGAGCCGTCGCCTGCGCGTCGCCGACGGCCTCCTCGCCGAGTTCGTCGCGAGCGTCATGCGCGACTATATCGACCGTAAACGCCCCCCCGCCAGCTGACGTCGCGGTGAGTGACGTCACGGTGTGAGTGACGTCACGGTGTGAGTGACGTCGCGGTGTGAGCGACGTCGCGGCGTGAGTGACGTCGCGGTGTGAGTGACGTCGCGGCGTGAGTGACGTCGTGGCGTGAGTGACATCGCGGTGTGAGCGACGTCGCGGCGTGAGTGACGTCGCGGTGTGAGTGACGTCTCAGGGGGGAGGGGCGGCGGGGACCACGTTGAGAGCATCGGACGCGGCGTCCTGGGCGTCGGGGCTGGCGTCGCTCGGGGTAGTTGCGTCGGTTCCGGCGTCGGAGATGGCGCCGGCATCGGCGACCGATTCGCCGTGATCGGACGAACCGGTCGTGCCCGAGGTGCCGCCAATGCCGGCAACCGGCGGCGGGTTGAGAGAGACACCGCCTGCGCCCTGTGGAGCGCCGCCCATGTTCGCGCCTTTTCCGTCGTTCGCTCCGGGATCTTCAGGGCGCGGGTTCAGATCGCAGCCCGTGAGAAGGACGGCGACCAGTGCGGCGACGCGCCAGCGCTTACCACCACCAGATCCCAAAATGGCCTCCGGCGCCGATCGCGCCGCCCGCGCCGGGAATACCACCCGCGCCGGGAATACCGCCCGCGCCGGGAGTACCGCCCGCCCCAGAAGTACCGCCTGCCCCGGGCTGCGCGCCGGAGCCGCCCAGGCCGCCGCCATCCGTACCGCCGTCGATCGCGCCGCCGTCGGGGTTAGAACTGCTGGCGCCGCCGGCTCCGGTCGTCACACCGCCGGAACCGAACGCTCCGGCTGCGCTGGTCGTGCCGCCGCTTCCGCCTGCCACGCCGCCGATACCCGACGCGCCACCGGCGCCCGTGTTGGGCGGGCTCGCGCCGGCGCCGATGATCCCGCCCCCGCCGAAACTCGGCGCGCCGCCGGCGCCGACCGTTCCGCCGCTTGCAACGCTGATAACCCCGCCGCCGGCGCCGACGACCGGACCCGTTCCGCCCTCGCCCACGGGGACGGCCGCGCTGCCGCCGGAGCCTGGTCCCGTCTTCGCGCCGCCCATGGGGCCGCTTCCTGTCGTCGCCCCGAGGCCGGTTCTGCCACCGATGGCGTCAGGATCTTCGGGCCGCGGATTCAGATCACAGCTCGCCGCGAAAAGTAGCGCCACCCACGTGGCGCACAGCGCCGAAAGGCGTTGCGGGCGGCGTGCCATTCCACACATTGCTTAGCACGGATTGGTCCATGGCCGGACGGCTCGGACACCGCTCCGTCCGTCGTGAAGCTGGCACAACGTGGCTCAAAACCGGATCTCGCCGCCCTGGTCAGGCTCAGGGACGCATCGTCTTGCCGCCATCCCCGGCGGCTTCGCTGGTGTGGCCAGAATCCGTCGCGCTCGCGTCGACACCGGCGTCACGCGCAGTGATTGCGGCGACATCAGCGGGCTGAACATCACCACTCGAACCGCCCTGGGAGAGGCCGAGGTTACTCCCGCCGGTTCCCGGGAAAGTGCCCGCGGAACCACCGTCTGAACTAACACCGGAGCCGACGGGGACAGGGTCGCGCACGACCATGCCCGGAGACTCCGTGCTCGGAGGCTCTCCGATCGGATTCAGGAATCCGCAGCGCGCCGTGCACAAGCACGCGGCGACGAGCAGAGCCCGACCGGACCACCTCATGCCGCACCGCTGAGCAAGATGTTTGCCACGAAACCCCCCCGCGAACCTTCGCTCGTCTAGTCGGCACCCGCATCGACGGGCACTCGGCCCGCGTCACCGGCATCACCGGCGTTACCCGCATCGCCTGCATCACCGGCGTCGGACGCGTTCCCTGCATCAGTCGGCGGCGGGTTCGTGCTGGCGTCTGGCGAACGACCGGCGTCCAAGAGGGAACCAGCGCCAGCAGCGCCACCCGGCGGCGGCGTCGTCGATGCACCGCCACTGCCGAACACGAAGCCGCCGCTGCCGGACACGAAGCCGCCATTGCCGGTCTTGCCACCAGTTCCGCCGAAGATTGTCCCCGCGTCGACGGTCGATCTCCCACCCGAACCGGTCTTGCCGCCGGTGCCGGCAGGCGCGCCCGAACCAAGACTCGGCGGCTCGGTCTGCCCGTTCAGATCGCAGCGCGCCGTGAAGACGCACGCGACGATGAGCAGAACCCGACCAGGCCACCTCATTCTGGATCCTTGAGCAAGATGTTTGCCACGCGCTTCGCCCCTGTCGCGGCGCGCTAGTCGGCCCCGGCATCGACGGGCATCGCGTCGGAATCGCCGGAATCGCCAGCATCTCCACCGGCGTCACCGGCGTCGTGCGCACCGGCATCAGCGACGGAGCCAGCATCGGCGGGTGGCGGATTCGTTCCCGCCCCGCCGCCCCCGAATACGCTTCCGCCGGCGCCAGTGGCTCCGCCTCCGACGGGACTCAGGCTACCGCCCGCGCCTGTGCTGGAATTGCCTCCCCCACCGGGGGTGCCGGCAGAGCCGGTGGTCGCGCCCGTGCCAGAAGAACTGTTGTTGGCGGGCGCGCTCGGAACATCGGTCTGCCCATTCAGGTCGCAGCGCGCCGTGAAGACGCACGCGACGATGAGCAGAACCCGACCAGGCCATCTCATGCTTCCGCGTCCCTCAGCAAGAGGTCTGCCACGTTCGGGCAGCAGACTCAACGCCGCTCGTTTCGCTCACGAAGGCCGCGGGCGCGCTCGAGGAGCTGGAGAGCGGGGCCGAGATCGGGCGGGCGGTGACGGAGTGCGCGCGCGATGCTCTCGAGCTCCGCGCCGAGCGCGTCGAGGGCGAGGCTCACCTCGTCGGCGTTCGTCGCGAGGATGTCGTGCCACATCGCCTCGCCGCCGCCCGCGACGCGAGTGGCACTCTGAAACCCCGGACCCGCGGCGATGTCCGCGTGCTGACGCTCCGCGAGAACGGCAAGTGCACTTGCCAGAAGCTGCGGCAGGTGACTCGTGAGCGCGACGGCGCGGTCGTGTTCTTCCGCGGAGAGACGGACCGGACGCGCACCGAGCCCGGAGACGAGCTCTTCGACGCGTGCGACGGCGTCGGGGTCGCTCTGCTCGGGGCAGAGGAGCCACGGACGTCCGTGAAAGAGATCGTCACTGGCGCGCTCGATCCCGCCCTGCGGCAAGCCGGCCATCGGATGACCCGGTACGAAGCGACCACGCCGGCTCGAACGCGACGCGCTCGCGAGGATCGCCCGCTTCGTCGAGCCGCAGTCGGTGACGACCTCCGCGACGTCGAGGATCTCACCGATGTTCGCCTCGATGGCACCCACGGGAGTTGCGACGACCACGAGATCCGAGGCGGCGAGCGAACGGCGGACGCGTACGTCGTCCGCCGAGTCGATGATCTCGTCGGCGGCGTCGAGGGCAGCCGGTGACGACGCAACCTCGGCGCGGTCGATCGCGACGACGTGCGACACGACGCGTCGGGCGCGCGCCGCCAGGGCGACCGAGCCACCGATGAGCCCAAAGCCGACAACTGCGAGTCGCACGACCCGCCTATGTTGCCACCCTTAGGGTCGCGCGGCTTCCCCGATCGCATAAAGCCTCTCGGCGAGGGCAACGGCAGCCTCCCAGGACAGCGTCGCCGGCGTCCGGATGGGCTGTCCAGCCGCGCCGATCCAGGCACGCAGAATGACTCCGCTGGCGCCCGCCGCGACGGCCGCGCTGGCGACCGAGGAACACTCCTGACGCCGTGCGACGATCCGCGGAACGTCCACCACCACGGGCAGATGGGTGGCGGCCCGCAACCTCGCGAGAATCGTGACGTCGAACGTGCAAGGCGCGTCGGGATACGCCGTCCCGGCCTCGAGCAGCACCACCTGATCGGTGCCCCGCGCGAGCTCCTTCTCGGCGGCCTCGAGCCACTGCTCGACTCCCCACCACGGCTCCCGGGTCACGAAACGCACCGGCCACTTGCCGCCGATCGGTTGGGAATGCAGCGACAGGCACGCCAGCGCGCCGACGTCGTCGGGCGGCTGATCGCTCCGGGTGGCGGCTGCGTCGAACGCGCGTCCGGCTGCCACGTCGTATGGCAACGCGGTCGACGTACCACCGGAGACGGGCGCACCGACCGGCTCGACCGCGATCCATGGACGCTCGGCCCCGATGGCGCCCCACGCGCCCTCGACGATCGACGGCCGATCGCGGAAACGCCGTGAAGCGATCTTGAAGGGCTCGGTCACCCGAATGACGCGCGCGACCGACGGCATCTCGGCGATCACCGCAGCGTCATTGCGGCTCACGCCACCGACGACACCGAGGATGGTGCGTGTCTGCCCGCTCGAACGATGCACGTCGGCGCCGGAGGCGACGAGCAGTGCCACGACGGCCTCGATCGACTCCGACGGCGCATTCGCCTCCATCACGACGACCATGGGCGGCGGAGCGTATCAAAAACGGCGGCGCCGGGGACACCGACTCCGCCGTCGCGTCGAAAGGCGTTTCCCGAGCGGCAGCCGCCGTGCGTAGGATGCCGGACACACCGGCGTCACGGCCGGCACGAGCACGAGTTGACGCGAGCGAAGGAGCCCCGAACCGAACGAGCCGCGACGGCGGAGCAGACCTCGTCGAGCCGCTTCACGTTTCGCGGCAACCTGACGTCGACCCGCCATGGCTGGCTCCGGCTGACGCCGGCGTACTCGGTGAACCTGGTCCGGGAGCTGCTCGACGGCATCGACGTCACGCGGGGTCCGGTGCTCGATCCGTTCTGCGGGACCGGAACGACGCTGCTCGCCTGTGCAGAGCGGGGCATCGACTGCACCACCGTCGAACTGAATCCGTTCCTGGTCTGGCTCGCTCGCGCAAAGACGGCCCGCTACGACAAGGCCGCCGTCGTTGCTGCGCGCGAGCTCGTCGGGCGTATGGCATCCGCCGCGAAGGCTCGCTCCGGGGAAATGTTCGTCCCCGAGATTCATCGCATCGAGCGGTGGTGGGATCGCGCAGCGATCGGCGGACTGGGACGCGCCACGGCGGTCGAGCGCGCGAGCGACGACGTCCCGGCGCGCGCGAGGGATCTCGCGAAGCTCTCGCTCTGCCGGGCGCTCATCGAGACGGCGAACGTGAGCTTCGGACATCAATCGATGTCGTTCAAGGAACCGGGCGAGACGGCAAAGCGAGCGCGCGACGTCGCCGACGCGCTGGAGCGCACGTTCGACGGGATGGTCGGTGCCGCGGAACAGTCGCTTCCACGTAGCAAGCGCACCGTCGTGATGGGCGACTCACGCGGCGTCGACGCGGTCATCGGCGCCGGCGAGCGCTTCGGCGCGGTCGTGACGTCGCCTCCATACTCGAACCGCATGAGTTACATTCGCGAGCTCAGGCCGTACATGTACTGGCTCGGGTTTTTGTCGGAGCGGCGCGATGCCGGCGAGCTCGACTGGCAAGCAATCGGCGGCACCTGGGGCGCCGCGACGAGCCGGCTCGGAGGCTGGCGGCCCGACGAGGCGATACGCATCGCGTTCCCGGAGCTCGAGCGCATCGTCGCACGCATCTCGGAGGGCGAGCCGCTGCTCGGCAAGTACGTGCATCGCTACTTCGAGGACATGACGGCGCACGCGCGCGGCCTCGCGAAGCTCGTCGCGCCGGGCGGCAAGGTCCATTACGTGGTCGGCAACTCGAAGTTTTACGACGTGATGCTGCCCGCGCAGGAGATCTTCGCCGCCATCTTCGACGCCGCCGGATTCGGTGAATGCAAGATCACCGAGCTACGGAAGCGAACGAGCAAGCGCGAGCTCTTCGAGTACCTCGTCGAGGCGACGATGCCCGCCGGTGCTCAGGCAGCGAGCAGCATCCCGAACGCGGCGACGCCGCGCCGACGGAGCTCACGACGCACGTCGGTCGCCGTTCCCTGACCGACGCCGAACGCCTTGAGGAGCTCGGCGCTCCAGCCGTCGAGGGTGCTCTCGCCGCAAGCTGCGAGGTCGTGGGTCTCGCCGCGCAGGACGCCGCGCCACGCTGATGCCATCGATGCGAACGCTGGGCTCGGGGACACCGCGGCGCCGGAGCGCGACAGGACGTCCGCCGCGACGAGACGAGCCTGCGCGTCGTCGGGGAGGACGGCGGAGTCGAACGCGGCGCCCTCGAGGAGAAGCGGAAGTGCCGCCGCTGCGCGCGTGTTCCCCGCCGCATGCGCCACCTCCACGACCGCCGCCACATAAGCCAAAAAAGCATCCGGTTCGGCACCGACGTCGGGTTGCGCCGCGACGTCGGGTTGCGCTGTGACGTCGGGTTGCGCTGTGACGTCGGGTTGCGCCGCGACGTGGGGGGTTCGGGCTTGGGGTTCGTCGGAGTCGAAGTCGAAGTCGGCGTCGTCGCCGGAGAGAGCCAGCGCGAAGTCGATCGCGTCGAGCTCGAGCGGCTCCGACGGCGATACATAAGGGAGCTCCGCGAACGGGGACGTGTCGGTCATGTCGGAGGCGAGCGTCAACGCCTCGAGCGATGGCGCCGCCTCGTCGAGCTGCGTCATGTCGGCCGGCACTGCTTCGTGGATCGGCGTGCGAAATACCGGCGTCGAGCGCGGGCGCATCACGGGACGCGGCGGCCCGGTCACTCCGAGGCACACCCATGTAACCCCTTCATGCAACGCAGGATTGTCGTTCGGAAATTCCGCGGACCAGCTGGGAACGAATCCTTCGAGCGCCGTCATGTGCAAATTGCATCGGAAAACACCTCACGCGGCCAACAAAGGCGGATACGTCGCGCCGGCCCCCTGTCCAGCTGCACAGGCATCGGTGAGGGAGCTATTGTTCGCGCATGCGCTTGCCGTTCGCTGCATGCCTTGCAGCTCTTCCCCTCGTTGCGTGCTCGAGCACGCCGCCACCGCACTGGGCCGAAGGCGGCGCGCGCCTCGACGTCGGTCCCGCAGAGTGGCGAACCGGGGACGATGCAGTCATCGAGATCCTCCCTGACGGCAAGGTCACGGTCGGAGGCGCACATATCTTCACGATCGACGCGGCCGGGCGCATCTACGATTCGGAGAACGAGGCGGTGGGCATCGTGCTCCCTGACGGCAACATCGTGGGCCCGAACGACACGCACCTCGGTCGCGTGGGCGTGTCCAACGCTTCACCGCCGGGAGGCGGCACCGCGTGGCTCTCGGTGATGCCCGACGGCCATGTGACCCACTACGATCCGGACGGCGAGCGCAGCTTCGACGGCGCCTGGCAGGGGTGCTCGGGGCCACGTCTCCGCACGTGCACCCTGGTCAGCCATCTCTACACGCTGGAGCGGGTCTCGCGGGCCTCCAGCCCCGGCATGTTCATCGGCGTCGGCGTGGGCGTGGGAATCTAGCGAGCCTCGCGCCGGCGAGCGTCGCCGAATCGTCCGGGGTGAAGTAGAAGCGTGTCCATGCTGGACGCACGCTACGTTGCCGACCACCTCGACGAAGTGCGCAAGGCCCTCGGCCGGCGCTCCGCGGAAGCGGCGCGCGGCCTCGACGGCATCACCGAGCTCGGTAGCAAGCGACGCGAGCTGACGATCCTCGTCGAGCAGAAGCAGGCCGAGCGTAACGCCGCCAACCAGGACATGGCGAAGCTCGTGAAGACCGACCGCGCGGCGTTCGAGCAGCGTCGGGAAGAGCTCAAGGTCATCAGCGGAAGCATCTCCGAGCTCGAGACGGAGCTCGCCGCCATCGAAGCGAAGATCGAGGCGGTGCTCCTCGCGGTGCCGAACGTCCCTCACGCATCGGTGCCGCTCGGCGACAGCGAGAAGGACAATCCCGTCGTCCGCACCTGGGGTGAGAAGCCGACGTTCCGCTTCGACCCGAAGTCGCACTGGGACATCGGCGAGAAGCTCAAGATCCTCGACTTCGAGCGCGCGAGCAAGCTGTCGGGCGCGCGCTTCTCGGTGCTGTTCGGTCTCGGCGCGCGCCTCTCTCGCGCGCTCGCCGACTTCATGGTGGATCTCCACACGCGGGTGCATGGGTACACCGAGGTCGCGCCGCCGCTTCTCGTCCGCGCGTCCGCGCTCGTCGGCACCGGACAGCTTCCGAAGTTCGAGGCGGATCTGTTCAAGACCGGTCGCGGCGATCCCGACGACCCCGCTGCGCTCTACCTGATCCCGACGGCGGAGGTGCCGCTCACGAACCTCCACGCCGACGAGATCCTCGAGGGGCCATTGCCGATCGCCTACACGGCGTACACGCCGTGCTTCCGGTCGGAGGCGGGCTCTCACGGGCGCGACGTGCGCGGGCTCATCCGGCAGCACCAGTTCGACAAGGTGGAGGTCGTTCGCATCGTCGAACCCGAAAAGGCAGAGAGCGACCTCGAGCTCCTCACGAGCCACGCCGAGGCCGTGCTGCAGCGACTCGGGCTCCACTACCGCGTCGTCGAGCTCTGCGCAGGAGACCTCGGCTTCGGCTCGCAGAAGACCTACGACCTCGAGGTGTGGCTCCCGGGCCAGGGAGAATACCGCGAGATCTCGAGCTGCTCGTGGTTCGGCGACTATCAGGCGCGCCGCGCGAAGATCCGCTATCGCCCTCAGCCGAAGGCGAAACCGCGGTTCGCCCACACGCTGAACGGCTCCGGCCTCGCCGTGGGGCGGACCCTGGTCGCGGTGCTCGAGCAGTATCAGCAGAGCGACGGCTCGGTCATCGTGCCGGAAGCGCTGCGCGACCTGGTGAAGACGGATCGCATCCGACCACCCTGATGGTCGTTGTCATCAGGAAAGGGGGCCTTGCCCCCGCGGCTCGCTTTCGCGACCGCTCCCCCGCCGCCTTCGGCATGCTCGCTTCGCTCGCGTAGTTCCGCAGCTCTTTCATCCTTCGGGGACGACGGACTCGTCGATGCGGAACTACCGCGCGGCTGCCCAGGGCGTGAAGTGGAGCTCGCGGACGAGGAACGCCCAGCGGTCGGCGTCCTCTTCGACGAGCTTGCCGGTCGGGGTGCCACCGCCGTGGCCGGCGCTGGTCTCGATACGGATCATCACCGGCGCCGGTCCGACCTGAGCGGCCTGCAGCGCTGCGGCGAACTTGAAGCTGTGTCCAGGCACCACGCGGTCGTCGTGGTCGCCGGTCGTGACGAGCGTCGCCGGATACCGCGTGCCGGGCTTCACGTTCTGGAGCGGCGAGTACGCCAGCAGCGTGCGGAGCTCTTCGGGGTCGTCGGAGGTGCCGTACTCGTCGGCCCAGGCCCAGCCGATCGTGTAGCGGTGGTAGCGCAGCATGTCCATCACACCGACGCCCGGCAGTGCGGCGCCGAAGAGCTCCGGATGCTGCGTCAGGCACGCTCCGACGAGGAGCCCGCCGTTCGAGCGACCGCCGATCGCGAGCCGGTCGACCCGCGTGAGCCCGCTCGAGACCAGGTAGCGCGCTGCGGACGTGAAGTCGTCGAAGACGTTCTGCTTCTTCTGCTTCATGCCGGCCTCGTGCCAGGCCTTGCCGTACTCGCCGCCGCCGCGGAGAATGGCGACGGCGTAGACGCCGCCCATCTCGATCCATTCGACGAGATCCGGTGAGAACCCCGGCAAGAGCGGGATGTTGAAACCGCCGTAGCCGTAGAGGTACGTCGGCGTCGCGCCGTCCCTGACGAGCCCCTTCGCGTGGACGAGGAAGATCGGAACACGGGTGCCGTCGTTGCTCGTCGCGAAGACCTGTTCCGTCTCGTATTTCGTCGGGTCGAACGGGAGCTTCGGCGTGAGGAACGGCGTTGCCGTGTTCGACGCGGGCTCGTAGCGGTAAATCACGCCGGGCGTCGTGTAGCTCGCGAACGAGAAGAACGTCGCCGCGTCGTGCTGGCGGCCCCAGAAGCCGCGGACGCTCCCGATACCCGGAAGGGTGAGCTCGTGGAGCGGTTTGCCGGCGAGGTCGTGGACGCGCACGACGCTGTGCGCGTCCTTCAGATACGTGAGCACGAGACGATCGGCGACCCAGCTCGCCTCCTGGAGCGTGTCCACGGACTCGGGCACGACCTCGACCCAGCTCTTCTCGTCGGGGTGCGTGACGTCGAGCTTCACGACGCGTCCGCGCGGCGCTCCCTGGTTCGTGCGGAAGTAGAAAGCGGTGCCGGTGCTCCCGACGAACGCGTACTCCGCATCGAAGTTACGATTCAGCGACGTGAACGCGGCGAGCGCGGGCGGCTTGCTCCCGAGCTTCGCGAAGAACACCTCGTTCTTCTCGTCGGTGCCCTTGTCGACGGTCAGCACGACGTGGCGATCGTCGTCGGTGATCGTGATTCCGAACGTCCATTCCTTCTGGTCCAGCTTCTCGAACACCAGAGGGTCGGTCGCGGGATCGGAGCCGACCCGGTGATAGAAGACCTTCTGGAAGTACGTCGGCGCGGACGGCTGGTCCTTCGGCGGCTCGGGAAACCGCGTGTAGAAGAAGCCGCTGCCGTCCTTCCGCCACGCCGCGTCGCTGAACTTCGTCCACTGGATGCGGTCCGGGAGATCCTTCGCCGTCGCGACGTCGCGGACGTGGATCTCCGTCCAGTCCGAGCCGGCGCTCGAGAGCCCGTACGCGAGCAGCCGTCCGTCGCGGCTCATGGACTGGAACGACACCGCGACGGTACCGTCGGCGGACAGCGGGTTCGGATCGAGGAGCACTCGCGGCCGCCCCCCTGGCCCGTCCATCACGTAGAGGACGGGCTGGTTCTGCAGGCCCTTGCTCGCGGCGTAGACGATGCGCGCGCCGTGCTGCTCGGGGACGCGAAACCGCTCGTAGTCGAAGAGCTCACGGAGCCGCTCGGCGATGTGGTCGCGCTCCGGGATGCTCGTCAGATAGCCGCGCGTGAGGCGGTTCTCCGCGTCGATCCACGCGCGCGTCGCGGGCGTGTCCGTCGATTCGAGCCACCGATACGGGTCGGCGACCTTCACGCCGTGATAGTCGTCGACGACGTCGCCGCGCGGCGCCGCGGGGTACGCGTACGGCGATGCAGCGGCGCTCGCGACGGCCGGAGGCGCCACGACGGGCGCGACCGGTGCGGCAATCGGAGTGGCCGCATCGCGCGGCGCCGCAGGGCCGCCGCACGCTGCGAGCACGACAGCGAGCGCGACCGCCGCGAGACGTGACCACGCGACCATCAGCGACGCTTCCCGCGCCGGCGCGCCTTGCCTTCCCTGGGTGCTTCGGACCGCGGCGGCTCGACGCGCTCGACCCTGCCGGTCTTCTGCTTCGCGCGACGTGGACTCTGCGCGTCGCTCTTCACCTCCGGACGGGTGTTGCGCGCCGCCGGCTTCCGTTGCTGCGGCTGATCGCGCTGCGACGACTGACTGCGCGACGGCTGGCTCGGTTGCGACTGCTCGCGCTGGGACTGGCTCCGTTGCGCCGGCTCGCGCCGTGACGACGGCTCGCGCGGCGGCTGGCTGCGTTGCGCCGGCTCGCGCTGCGGCTGCTCGCGTCGCGATTGACCGCGCTGCGACGGCTGCTCGCGCTGAGGCTGCTCGCGTCGCGATTGACCGCGCTGCGGCGGCTGCTCGCGACGCGATTGACCGCGCTCCGGCTGACTGCGGCGGCCGCGGTCCGACTGCATGGGCTCGTCGCGGTGGAACGCGAGGAGCTTCTCCGGGACGACACGGCGCGCCAGCACCGAACGGCGCTGGAGCGTGACGTCCTCGATGCGCACCGTCAGGCGGTCACCGAGGAACACCTTGTCGCCCGAGCGCTCTCCGGTGACGCCGAGCTCGTCCTCGTCGATGCGGTAGCGATCGGGTCCGAGCGACTCGTAGCGGATGAGCACGTCGACGAACGGATCGTCGAGGGTGACGTAGAGGCCGCCTCCGGTGACGGCGGTCACCGTCCCCTCGGCGACGTCACCGATGCGGTCGCGCATGTAGAGGGCGCGGTAGAGATCGAGCACCTCGCGCTCGACGTCCATCGCCGCGCGCTCGCGCTGGCTCGACTCCGTCGCGCTAGCGGCGAGCGCCTCGATGGCGGCAGGGCTCAGATCCGGCTTGCCGCCGCGGAGCAGCCGCTTGACCGCACGATGTACCTGCACGTCGGGGTACCTGCGGATCGGCGACGTGAAGTGCACGTACGCCGTGGACGCGAGCCCGAAGTGGCCGACGTTCGTGATGTCGTACACGGCCTGCTTCATCGAGCGGAGCAGGAGCGTCTCGAGGACGCTCTTCTTCGGGTGGCTCGCGATCTTGCGCAGCCACTTCGAGACGCCGTCCGGCTTCTCTATCTCGTCCATGTCGAAGTGCGCACCGAGGCGCTCTGCGACGCCCTCGAGCCGATCGAGCTTCTTGCCGTCGGGCTTCCCGTGGACGCGGTAGACGGCCGGTGAGCGCCGCTTGCCGAGCCACTGTGCGACCAGCTCGTTGGCCAGGATCATGAGCTCCTCGATCATCTGGTACGCGCGCTTGACGCCGGGGTCCTCCGCACGGCGTGTGACGCCGATCGGGCTCCCCGTCTTCGGGTCGAGGATGAGCTTCGGCTCCGGCAGATCGAAGTCGAGGGCGCCGCGACGGATGCGGTTCCGCCGAAGTTTCCGCGCCACCTCGTCGAGGGCGCGGAGCTCCTTCTTGAAGGCCTCTGCCTGGGCGCTCTTCGGCGGGAGCTCGGTGAAGCCGAGGGTGCGCGCGACGCTGCCGTAAGTGAGCATCGCCTGGGCACGCATGCGGGCCTCGCACACGTCGAAGTGAGTCACGTTGCCGTTCACGTCGATGTCGGCGATGACGGCCAGGCAGAGTCGCTCGCGCTCCGGCAAGAGTGAGCACACGTCCGCCGCGAGCGCCGCGGGCAGCATGGGCAGCGCGCGATCGGGCAGGTAGATCGTGCAGCCACGCTTGAGCGCTTCCCTGTCGAGCGCCGTCCCTGGTTGCACGTACTCGGCGACGTCGGCGATGGCGACCCACACGCGATGGCCGTCCCCGCTACGTTCGGCGGCCACGGCGTCGTCGTGATCGCGCGCGTCCTCGGGATCGATGGTGAGGAGCGCGACGCCGCGTAGATCGGTGCGATCCTCGACGTCACCCCGCGTCAGGCGCGCGGCCATCGCCTCGGCCTCACGCATGGCGCCCTCGGTGTGCATCTCTTCGACGCCCTCACGCATGAGGATCTTCGCGACCTCCACCTTGGGGTCGCCGGGGACACCGAGCACACTGACGAGCTCCCCCTCCGGGCTCTCGTCCGCGCTCTCGGGGTAGCGGTTGATGGCGACCACGGCGGCGTCACCGTCGTGGCCCTCCTTCGGGACCGTCGTGAGGACGATGGGGCCGCGGATGCGCGAGTCGTCCGGCTCGAGCCAGGCGCTCGAGCGACGCTTGCGCAGCACGCCGGCGACGCGCAGCGCGCGACGACCGAGAACGTCCTCGATGCGTCCCTCGACGCCGCGGGAGGAGTGGGCGACGACGCGTACGCGCACGCGGTCGCCATGGAGCGCGCCGCCGATCGCCTCGGGGGGGATATAGACGTCGTCCTGGCCGGCGCTGGCGACGAAGCCGAAGCCGCGTGGATTGACGCTGAGGACGCCTTCCCAGGTACTCGGCTTTATGCCCTCGGGCGCGTTACTGGGGCGGCGCACGACGGTGACGCCCCGTGGGTTGGTCTTGGGCTTCATCGTACGCACCTCATGACCCGGCACCCTGGTCGGTAAGAGGGCGGGAGCAAATCTGATTCATTGGTTGTTGTGGTCCGGTCGTCGAGCTGGCGCATGAAACGCGCTCGGTGACGACCATCCATTCTCGCTGTACAAGGTATTTTCATCACATGATCGAGGCACGGTCCGAAAACCATAGCCCCGCGTCGTTGGTTCTTTGCCGCGCCGCCGTGCTCGTCGCCCTCGCCGGTAGTGCTGCACTTTACATGCAGTACATGGATCCCGGGGATGCGGCCTTCTGTGGCCTCAAATCCGGGTGCGAGGCAGTACGGAAGGCGGGCTTCAGTTACTTCTTCGGGAACCGACTCCTGTCGGTCCCTCTCTTGGGGTTGATTGCATACGGCGTCGTCCTGACCTGGTCGCTCTATGCGCCCCGGAGCAGGTCGACGTTGATTTTCACGGTCGCAGGCGGCGTGTTCGGCGCGCTGCTCCTCGGCGTGCAGGCGTTTTACGTCCACGCCTTCTGCTGGCTCTGCGCGACGGTCGACACCGCGGCGCTCGTCGCCGCCGGGTTCGCTCTGGTCGGAGCGCGGGCTCCCGAGCCGGCGACGGATCCTCTGCCGGTCTGGGCGTGGGCGGCGCTTGCCGGCCTGGCGCTCGCCGCGCCGATCGCGTGGGTCAGCGTGAAGCCGTCTCCACCCGTCCCGCCGACGATCGCGGCGCTCTATGAGCCCAATAAAATAAATGTCGTCGAGTTCGCCGACTTCGAGTGCCCGTTCTGTCGCGCGTTCCACCCCGTCCTCCAGGGCGTTCTCCACGATTACCCGCCCGCGAAGCTGAACTTCCAGCGGAAGCACATGCCGCTCGGCGCTCACGAGCAAGCGATGCCCGCGGCGCGCGCCGCCGTCTGCGCCGAGGAGCAGGGCAAGGGCGAGGCGCTCGCAGAGAAGCTCGTCGAGCTCGAACTGTCGCCGTCGGCCGACCGGCGCGCCGCCATCGAGGTCGGCGTCGACGGCGCGCGCTTCGATGAGTGCCTCGCGTCCACGCGACCCGACGAGCGCATCAAGGCCGACTCGAAGTTGCTCGAGGACGCCGGGTTCGAGGGCCTGCCGACGACGTACGTCGGGAACAAGCGCCTCCTCGGCGCCGTCTCCGAGGCAGCGGTCCGGGACGCCTTCGAGAAGGCTGAAAAAGGCGGGAGCGGCGGGGGTATTCCCGCGGTGCTCTACGTCGCCTGCACGCTTGCCGCGGCGGCGGCCGTGGTTTGGCTCGCCCGGTTGTCGCGTGGTACGGTTTGAGATGGCAGACGAAGACCGGGTCCCGTCTCTCGACAGGGCCCCGACGCGCGTCCCGTTCGAAGTATTCCAGGCCATTCCCAAGGCCGACCTACACGTCCATCTGGACGGTTCGCTCCGGCTCGAGACGATCCTCGATCTCGCCGAGAAGAGCTCCATCAGGTTGCCCGCGCACGACGTCGAAGGGCTCCGCGAGCTCATCGGATGCGGGCGACACTTCGGTTCGCTCGTCGACTATCTGAAGGGCTTCGCCATCACCCTGCAGGTGATGCAAACCGAGTCGGCGCTCGAGCGCATCGCGTTCGAGCTCGCCGAGGACGCGCACCTCGAGAACGTCCGCTACATGGAGGTGCGTTACTCGCCGATGCTCCACACCGACGGCGGGCTGAAGCTCACCGCTGTGGTCGAGGCGGTGCTCGAGGGGCTCGATCGCGCCGCCAAGACGTACGGCATTCGCAGCAACGTCATCGTATGCGGCATCCGCAACATCTCGCCCGAGCGCTCGTACAAGATGGCGGAGCTCGCCGTCGCGTACAAGGGCCGCGGCGTGGTCGGCTTCGACCTCGCCGGCGCAGAGGCGGACAATCCCGCGAAGGATCACCGCGACGCGTTCCAGCTCGTGCGCGACAACAACATCAACTGCACGATCCACGCGGGCGAGGCGTACGGCCCGGCGTCGATCGCGCAGGCGATCCACGTCTGCGGCGCGCACCGTATCGGCCACGGCTGCCGGCTCATCGAAAACGGCGATCTGGTGCACTACGTGAACGACCACCGCATTCCGCTCGAGTGCTGCCCGTCGAGCAACGTGCAGACCGGCGCGGTGAGAAACCTCGCGAGCCACCCGCTCAAGCTGTACTTCGACCTCGGTGTCCGGGTGACGATCAACACCGACAACCGGCTCATCACCGACACCAGCGTGTCGAAGGAGCTCTGGCTCGTGCACTCGCAGATGGGCGTGCCCTTCCGCGACGTGAAGAGCATGGTGCTCTCGGGATTCAAATCGAGCTTTCTGCCGTTCCACGAGAAGCAGGCGTACCTGCGGCGAACGTCCGCGGAGCTCGAGCGCTACGACGACAACGGGCGGCTCTCGGCGGATGCGCCGGCGCCGAGCACCGTCGGTTATGGCAGCGCGCACGTGGCGAGCTCGTCTGCACCGTAGAGGCGGCAGCGACGTATCGGCGATCGGGTAACTTCAAAGTCTGAGGTCGGCCCGTACCTGATCGGCGATGGGCTTCGACAGCACGTCGAGGGAGCGATCCATCTCGTCGGAGTCGCTGTCGGGCAGCCTTATCATGAAGCGCACGAGGAGATCGCCGACCTGGTCCTTGCGGCGCACCCCGCGGCCCTTCAGTCGAACGACCTGCCCGCTCTGCGCGTGAACCGGAAGCTTCAAGCCGACGGGCCCCTCGGGCGTCGGGATCGTCACCTTCGCACCGCGGTACGCCTCCGCGACGGTGATCGGCAGATCGAGCTTCAGATCGAGGCCCTCGCGCTCGAAGTAGGCGTGTGGGCGGACGCGCACGGTGATCAGCAGATCACCCGGTTCGCTGCCGTTCCTGCCCGGCGCGCCGTGACCCGCGACGCGCACCCGGTCACCGTCACCGGCGCCGGGCGGGATGCGAACCTTCACCGGCTCGGTGCCGTCGCGCTGTTGCACGTGGACGGTCGTCCCGCGGATCGCATCGGCGAAGTCGACGGTGACGTCGCTCGAGAGATCGGTGCCGCGCGACGGAGGCGCCTTGCGACGTGCACCGCCGCGTGCCCCGAAGAGATCGCCCATGAGGTCGCCCAGGCCGCCGCGGCTCGCCGTGTTGAAGAGATCTTCGAAGGCGACCGCGCCGTTGCCGACGCCGCCCCCGCCGCCGCTCGTGGCGCGACGGTAGGCCCGCGCGTGCGCCGGCTGGAAGCCTTCGCGAAGGCCTTCTTCCCCGAACTCGTCGTAGAGGGCGCGCTTCTTCTTGTCGGAGAGAACCTGGTTCGCGCGGTTCACCGACTTGAAGCGGCTCTCCACCGCGGCGTTGCCGGGGTTCTTGTCGGGGTGAAGCTCCGCCGCGAGCTTGCGATAAGCCTTCTTGATCTCGTCGCTGCTCGCAGTGCGCTCGACACCGAGCTCCTTGTAGAAGTCCGCGGCCATATCCTAGCTGCTCGCAGGGTCCTCGGTCGTGGGCGCGATCGAACGCACGGTCTCGTAGTTTAGCATCGGACGAACCCGCCCGGCGTCGCCTTCAGAGCTCGTCACGCGCGGCGGCCCCTCCGCGGAGCGACGTTTTTCCCGGACTTCTGGCGCGGCCGGCGCGGCTGGCGCACACGGGACGCCGTTGCTTTCTGCCGCTCGCTCGCTCGGGCGGCGCGACAGCTCACGACGAGCGCGTCGGTGCCTGCCTCGGGGGGCGCATCGGTGAAATCGGCCGTGAAAGTGATGTCTGCGAACCCGTTGTAGTGAAGCAGCGCCTCGACCTCTCGCGGGAAGAGCTGGCGGTGAGTCAGCGGAACGACCCACGGCTCGGCGCCGTCCTCCGGCAGAAAGTGGAGCTCCATGAGGAGCTTCTGACGGAGCGGGTCGTATTCGAAGCGCTCCCGATAGCGTACGAGCCCGCCCGCGGGATGACGGAACCGAGGTGCGCCGTAGGTGCGCCGCGGATCCGCGCCCAGATAGTCGGCGTGAGGCACGGAAAAGTCGAAGATGAACCGGCCCCCCGGCGCGAGGTGCCCGCGGACGCCCTCGAAGAATCGCTCGAAGTCGTCGCGCTCGTGCAGGTGCAGCACGGTGTTGAACGCCGCGATGACGAGCGGAAAGCGCTTCCCGAGCCGCGCGGTGCGCATGTCCCCCTGGACGGCGTGGACGCGCGAGCGGACGGCATCCGACTCGCGCTGGAAGCGGCGCTCGAGTGCGTCGAGCATCGCCGTCGAGGTGTCGATGCCAGTGACGTCGATGCCGGCGCGACACAGCTCGACGGCGATCCGTCCGGTGCCGACGCCGTACTCGAGGACCGGGCCACGGGAGAGCCGGGCGAGACGCGTGTAATACGCGAGGTCGTCGCGCCGGTCGCGGTAGGCGTAGTCGTAATATTCCGGGTCGTCGTAGTGTGCCGAGGCACCCACGTCGACGGCGAGCGCGGGCTTTCTCAGCTCGGGTTCTTCGCCTCGTACTCGTCGAGCCACTCCTGCACGATTTCCTGGCTGTCGCGGTGCCAGCGCACCTTGCCCGCCGCGATCTCACGGAGCGCGACCACGGACGCCTTGTTGTCCGCTCGCACCAGCGCGGGGATGCCCTTCATGAGCTGGCGGGCGCGGAGCGCGGCCAGCACGACGAGAGCAAACCGGTTTTCTTCGTGGTCCAGACAGTCTTCGACGGTTACGCGTGCCATGAAATCCTCGGGGGACGCGGGAACCTACTCTCGGGAACGGCCTCGAGCAAGTCCCAGACCAATCCGCGCTCGCGTAGGGCCTCGAGCCCGCTGGCCGATCCACTGATAATCGTATCAGGCTCGTGACCGTCTCGATGCCGCGATGCTCGTGGGGGCCAGCGAGATGGCCTCGGGCATGACGCTCGCCTCGGAGGTGATCTGGGCGATGAGCGGCTCGACCTCGGTGAAGATGCGCGTGAGCGCGTTGTCGTCCAGCCCGAGCAGCGAGCGGCTGTCACTCACGTCCACCTCCACCACCGCGTCGCCCGGGAGCAAGGTTCCCTCGGCGTCGGGCGGACCGACGATGCTGAGCCCGAAGTGACTCGTCAGGTAGTCGGAGAAGGTGATGGCCGCTGCCATCCTCGACGTGGCGCCGGTGTGCACGTGGTGATGCGCGCCGACGATCGTCGAGAGATCCGCCGGCAGACCCCAGAGCTTCGTCACGAGCTTCGAGCCTTGCTCGTGGAGCGCGTCGATGTCGCTCCACATCTCGGCGAGGGTCGGGCCCGGCTTGGCGCGGGCGGCCGAGAAGAGGAGCGCGGCGAACCCGATGTCGTGCAGGAGCCCGCACAGGAACGCCATATCGTCGTTGATGCGTGCGTGCTTGCACACCGAGCGCGCGATGTACGCCGTCGCCCGGCTGTGTCGCCCGATCTGTTCGATCGTTTCCCGGTATTCGGGCAGGTCGAACACGCCGCGACGGAGCGCCGACTCGAACACGACGTCGCGCACCGTCCGCACGCCGAGGCGGATCACGGCATCTCCGAGGGAGCGCACCGGGCCGCGGCCCGCGTAGAGCGGCGAAGCAACGAGCCGGATGACGGAGCCCGCGAGCATCTCGTCCTTCTCGAGAAGCCGGACCACGTCCTCGATCGTCGCGTCTTCGTGCCTGCTGAGCGCCTGTATTTCGAGCGCGATGGTGGGCAGGGGTGGCGGGCGGTACGCGGGGTTCTCGAAGGTTTTTATCAGCTGCTGGCGCAAGTTGGTGCCGGTGCCCGCTTTCGCCATCTTGCTACGTTCAGGATACGACACCGCAGGCCGGAGCGACAGGACCGCGGGCGCTCGGTAGGGATCTCCCGGGCGGCCGCTCATCCGATGTCTACACAATTACGCGCGCGGGCTAGAATCGGATTGGTCCGACATGTACGTCAAGCGGCGCCGCTCACCTTGCGGGGTGCCGCGATGCCATGTTTCGACATCGAACGGCGGAGCGCGCTCTCGGGCGCGTCTAGCCCGTCGGCGTTCACATCGAGTGCCGCTAGGAGTACTCGTTCGAGCTCCCTGACGCCGTCGCGGTACTCGTGGCGGACGAGTCGACGCACGATAGACAGTGGAACACGCGGGGGACGCGTCAGGTCGTCCGACGGGTAGAGACGCGCACGCAACACGCCGTCCGTCGACGCTCTCGACGACAGGAGATGCGCGATGATCAGAGGAACATCGGCGCGTCGTTCGTTCAGGCTCGGCACGACGATCTGGAACGCGAAGCGCGCGGCAACGTCGTCGTCGATCGCGTTCCGGCACACGATGGGTCGCGTGCCTCGCCGGGACATGGTGCGAATCGCGCCCGCGGCGAGTTTCTTCCCACTCCCGCTCGCTCCCCGGACGAGAACGTCCCCGCTGCGCTCGGCGACGAGGGCGAGCTGACGTCGGAGCTCCCACGCCTCGATGGATTCGCCGACGATGCCGAACGCGTCGGCCGCGCCGTGAACGTGCGTGGGGTATCGTGGAGAGCGTTCCGGAAGCACCCCCGGACGCGGCGTACAGAGGAACAGGAGCTGTCGCCCGAACTGGACGAGGTCGCCCGGCGAGACCCGCGCGACGGTACAGTCGATCCCGTTGTGAATCAGCCGACACTGACCGACGTTCCGGAGCTCTATCTTGCCGTCGCGCGTGGGCGTGAGCGACGCCTGGTTGCGCGACAGCTGCGCGATGAGGACCGGCGCCGTCGCGCGCACCGCGTTCGGCTCGTGACGGCCGAGCGAGACGCGTGGCGAGTCGTCCGAGGTGCGCGCGCCGCCGCGACCGAAGAGCACCGTATGCCCTGGCGCCGATGGCAGCAGCAACGTCTCACCGACGCGCGCCGGTTCCTCGGCGCACCACAGGACGGTGAGCGTCGCTGCAGCGTGCGAAGCCGAGGTCGAGCGCAGCGACGCGACCTCCGAGACGGCCGTTCCGGTCAGAGGGTCCATTTTCCCGCCTAGAGGGTAAGGTCCTGTGCGCCGACCGAGCTGGGGGATTGGCTGGGATAACTTGGGGAACCCGTGGCGCTCAGCGGCCGTGAACACGGTCGAAACCTTCCGAAAACCGCTTCAAGGAGAACTTCTTCGATGTTCCCGTCGACCGCGTTGTCACTAATCTGACCGGCGCGCATGCCCTCCAGGTGCATGAACGTCGATCGCGGGGGATAGCCTGCTACTCTTCGCGGTCGAAGTCATGGGGGACCAGGCCGAATCTCCGCGCGCGCCCTTCGAGCGCTGGCCGGTCCCGGCATTCCACGCCGACTATGGTTTCGCCTGGTACTCCACGGCGGAGCGGGCCCTCGTCACACAGACCGTCGTCAGCCACGGGCGCGCTGCCGGCGCTCGCGTTCTCTGCGACTGGATCGACGTCACGCTGAGGGAAGATGCGGCGGGGATCGAGGCGTCGGGAGGCCTCTATCTGTTTCATGATTTCCGGTCGCTGACCGGCTACGACACCGACACTCGCACGATCATCAACGACCGCATCAAGCTGCGCAGAGCCGGCTACGCCCGACGAACAATCATGGTCGTCCGCCCCACCCCGATATGGCGCATGGCGATGCAAGTGACGGATCTCACGCTCGCGTTGCTTCGTGTTCCCCCCACCAAGGTGACCGGAGACATGAAGCGCGCGAAGACCGAACTAGACCGTTTCGTGATCGATGCCACGGCTCCGAGTTGGCTCGTGCGTGCCGCGCAATCGAAGACGGCGCGCGTCGTCGGTGCGTGAAGCAACGCACGCCTGACGTCTAGCGGAGGAGAAGGGATTCGAACCCCTGGTAGGGTTGCCCCTACGGCGGTTTTCAAAACCGCTGCCTTCGACCACTCGGCCACTCCTCCAGGGAGGCGGCGGAGCCTAGCCGACGCCGGGGTTCGACGCCAAGGCGGCGGATCAGCGCTACCATGGCGGCCACGGAGGACTCGACCGATGCACGCATTCCGACTCCACCTCGCTCTGAAGACCTCGTCTTCGACGACGGTGAGCCATTGGAGAGCGCGCGGCATCGGCAGCAGATGGAAGTGCTGATTCAGTCCTTCGAGCTCGCGTGGGCGGACCGGCAGGACTTCTACGCCAGGGGGAACATGTTCCTGTATTTCAGCGAGACGCAATCGCACAGGAACGACTTTCGTGGTCCAGATTTCTTCGTCGTGCTCGGCACCGACCGTCGCGAGCGCAAGGGCTGGGTCGTCTGGGAAGAAGACGGCAAAGCGCCCGACGTCATCATCGAACTGCTGTCGGAGTCGAGCGAGTCGATTGGCCGACGCTGAAACCGCGCGCGCCGACGCGGCAATGCACGACGCCGCACGCCTTGCCGCGGAGCTCGAAAGTCTCAGAGCGCAGAAGTAGCGCCGGCGTGAGCCGGTTGTGATGCGAGGCCGCGCGACGGACTCAGTTCACCAGCGAGAACGGCCGCGATCGCCACCGCGGCCACCGCCGCGATCGCCACCACCGCCGCCGCCACCACCACCACGGTCTCCGCCACCGCCACCGCCACTACCGCCGCCGCCACGGTCTCCGCCACCGCCACCACCGCGGAAGCCGCCACCGCCGCCGCCGCGACTACCGCCGCCTCCGCCACCACCGCCGCCTTCACGGCGCTCGTGTGCGGGGTTCACGCGGAGAGGACGGCCGTCCAACATCTGGCCGTTCATGGCGTCGGCTGCAGACTGTGCCTCGCCGTCGCTCGCGTACTCGACGAAACCGAAGCCGCGCGAGCGACCCGTTTCACGATCGATCACGACCGATGCGGACACGACTTGCCCATGGGCGCCGAAGGCGTCCTTGAGCTGCTGATCCATGGTGCTGTACGACAGATTGCCAACGTAAAGACGAGCGGTCACGGCCCATCGTCCTTTTCCGCACCCAAGATCTCACCCTCGAACGGTCGCTCGGTGCTCGGCAACCCGTTCAACGACTCACCACCCGAATGTGGCAGAGACAGACGACAGCGCGCGACTCGAAAGGACATATCGAGGACTGACGACAGGCAGTATCAATTTATCACGTCCGACAATGGGCGCAAGAACCGCCCGAGACGTGGCACGTCGCTACACGGACGCTGACGCCGCGTGACGATGAGTCAGTGAATCAGCCCGCGCCTCGCGGGTTTCCCGGGCACGGGACTCACAGTGTTTCAGCGGTGTGCCGCACAGCTATTCCACCACCAGCAGCGAGCGCGCATCGACGGGGCCGCGTGCAGCCAGTCTTTCCGTGAGCTTCGCGGCGAAGTCGGAGCGAGGTTCGATTCTTCCCAGGTCGCCCAGCACCCGGCGCGCGCTGTCGCGGTCACCGAGCGCGGCCAGGACGACGGCTTGCTCCTTCGCGCGCGCACCGAGCACGGCGAGCGTCGCGCGATCGCCCAGCGGGACGCCCTTCGCCACGCCGAGAACACGTCGGAAGGCCCGCCGTCCGTCCTCGGCAGCAAGGGCGCTGGTGCGATCCGAGCGCCCCAGGGTGTGCGCGGTGAAGCCGAGCCAGAGCGGCGTCGGACGGAGATGATCGAGCAGGCGCCGGTCCCACTCCGGATCGAGATCGACGTAGAGCGGACGCGCGTCGGCGAGCGTGGCGAGCGCGTACTCACTGGCGCGGCCGGTCATGGCGACGTCGCGCACGAGCGGCACGAGCGCGGGTTCGTCGCGCACGAGCTCGGTGGCGACGCGGCCGCGGCCGAGGAGCGACAGCGGCACGATGACGAGATCCGGTCTGTCACCGCGCACGATGCGCGACTCCCAGAGGCGAAACGCGAGCGTCGGCGAGCGCACGAGGACGAGCGCGCCGGGCGGAAGCTCGCTCTCCGCCTCGTCCGTCCACACGTCGGCGCCGAGGCCCGTCGTCTCGGTGACGACGCTCGAAGAGCCCTCTATCGCGGCGAACACCAGGGTCATGTGGAAGACGACGAGCAACACCGACGCGGGACGGGCGAGCGGTACGTGTGCGCGTCGCAGCGCGAGCGCCGCGGTCTGCACGCCGACCACCGCGCCCGCGGCGAGCGCCGCAAGCGACATCAGCTCGAGCGGCGCGAGCGGATCGGCCGTGAGCGGTGACGCGCCGCCGACCGGCGCGATGCTGCTCATCACGACGAGCAGCGCGAGCGGCGCGACGTCGGCGCGGAGCTTCTTGCGGAAGAGTCCCCACGCGAGCCCCGTGAGCCCGAGACCGAGCGCGATGGGCCCCATCTCGACGGCCCACGAGGCGAGCGCGCCGCTCCGCGGTGTGACGGCGCCTTCCGCGAGCGAGCCGAGTCGGGTCGACAGATCGACGCCGAGGCTCAGCGACGCGCGCACGGAGTACGGACGCACGAAGAGTGGAATGACGAAGAACCCCCAGACCGTCGCGGCGCCGGCGAACGACGCAGCGAGGGTGCGCCGCGTCGGCACGAGCGGCGACAGCACCGCGCGCACGGCGAGTGCGATGAGCAGCAAGCACGCCGTGACGCGGCTCTCCGCCGCCGTCAGCCCAAAGAGAGCGCCGAGTGCGAACGCCGAGCGCGAGCTGCCGTCGGCGCCCTCGCTCGCGTTGAGCACTGCGAGCGCGAGCCCCGCCGCGAGGGTGACGCCACGGGCGCGCGTTCCCTCGAACTGGAAGCTCGGCGACAGCGTCGCGGTGAGAGCCGCTGCGAGCGCCAGGAGCGGCGTGAGTCGCGGCGTCGTCGAGTTGGCGAGGAGGAGCCGTCGAGCGAGCGCGTACATCACGGCGCCCACGAGACCGGCACCGAGGGCCCCGACGAGCCCGGCCCGGAGCACCCGGCCCCCGATGGGGAGGAGCGCCGCGAGCTCGGACAGCAGCGCCGACGGCGCACCCTCGCCGCTCATCGGCACGAAGCCGAGGCTCTCGACGAGCGAGACGTCGTCCCGCCACTCGGGGGACGGGCCGACACGCAGGGCCGTCAGGGCCAGCGGGACCGCGAGCGAAAGCGCCGAGCAGACGGCTTCCAGCAGAGATCCGGGCCGATCGGAGGCAGCCCTGGGGGAGCGTTGCACTCGCCGTGCGTGCCATGGAACCGGCACCTTGGCCCAGATTCGCGACGAACCCTGAAGGCGCGTTCCGCAGTCCCGCCGGGCGTTTGCGATTTCTGGGCATCCGAGGTACCCCGCCCATCTCCCGCCGCGGCCGAGAGCCCTTTTTTCGGCCGGGCGTGGCGAACGAGGAGCACCCCGTGGCCCGATTCATCGACGAGCTCAAGCGTACTCACGACTGCGGCGCCCTGCGCCCCTCCGACATCGACAAGGAGGTCGTGCTGTTCGGCTGGGTGGCGCGGCGACGCGACCACGGCTCCCTCATCTTCGTGGATCTGCGCGACCGCGGCGGCGTGACGCAGATCGTCTTCGACCCCGAGATCTCAAAGGCCGCGCACGCGACGGCGGAAGCGGTACGCGGCGAGTGGGTCGTCGGCATCCGCGGCCGCGTCCGCGATCGCGGGCAGCAGTTCAGCCAGAAGAAGGGCGAGATGGTCAGCGCCGCGAACCCGAACCTGCCGACCGGCGCGATCGAGGTCGAGGTGCTCGAGGCCACGGTCTTCAACCGCTCCGAGACGCCGCCCTTCGAGCTCGAGGACGACAGCACCACGCGCGAGGACGTGCGGCTCTCGCATCGCTACATCGATCTGCGTCGCGGTCCGCTGCAGGAGGCGCTCAAGATGCGCCATCTCGTGAGCCAGACGACGCGACGCTACCTGAGCGACAACGGCTGCCTCGAGATAGAGACGCCGTTCCTCGTGAAGTACACACCGGGCGGCGCGCGAAACTTCCTCGTGCCGTCGCGCCTGAACCCGGGTTCGTTCTACGCGCTCGCCGAGAGCCCCCAGCTCTTCAAGCAGCTCTGCATGGTGGGCGGCTTCGACCGGTATTTCCAGATCGTACGGTGCTTTCGCGACGAGGATCTTCGTCTCGATCGGCAGCCGGAATTCACCCAGATCGATATCGAGATGTCGTTCGTCAACCAGGACGACATCTTCGCGCTCATCGAGGGCCTCGTGTTCTCTATCTGGAAGACCGCGCTCGGTATCGACCTACACACCCTGTACCCCGAGGGGCGCTTCCCGCGCATGGTGTTCGACGAGTCGATGCGGGACTACGGCAACGACAAGCCCGATCTCAGATTTGGGATGAAGCACTTCGACCTGACCGACCTGGTCGTCGAGCACGGTGGCGGCGGCGTGCCGTTCTTCACGCCCATCGCGGAGAAGTTCAAGAGCGGCGCGTACCGACGCGATCTGCCGGCGGAGATCGTCAAGGCGTTCGTCGTGCCGGCGAGCGCGAACTTCACGCGCACCGACGGCGAGAAGCTCGAGCAGCTCGCGAAGAGCATGGGCGCCACCGGGCTCGCGCGCGCCAAGGTCGCGCCGGACGGTAGCTGGACGCAATCGCCGCTCGCCAAGAGCGTGACGCCGGAGCTAAGGCTCGCGATCAACGAGGCCGTCGGCGCCAAGGACGGCGATCTGATCTGCTTTCAGTTCGGTCGCACCAGCCTCGTTCACACCGTGCTCGCGAACCTCCGCGTCAACGTCGCGAAGCGCATGGGGCTCATCCCGGAGAGCGGACACGGCGGCAAGTTCAACTTCCTCTGGGTCGTCGATCCGCCGCTCTTCGAGTACGACGAGGACTCGAAGCACTGGGCCGCGGCTCATCACGCCTTCACCCGCCCGCACGACGAGCACGTCGAGCTCATCGAGACCGACCCCGGCAAGGTCCTCTGCTACCGCTACGACCTGGTGCTGAACGGCTTCGAGCTCGGCGGCGGTTCCATCCGTCTCCACGACCCGCTCGTGCAGGCACGAGTGTTCCGCGCCCTCGGCATCGGAGAAGAAGAGGCACAGCAGAAATTCGGATTCCTGCTGAAAGCGCTTCGCTATGGCGCACCGCCCCACGGCGGCATCGCGCTCGGCATGGACCGCGTCATGATGCTGCTCTCCGGCCGGGAAAGCCTGCGCGACGTGATCGCGTTCCCCAAGACCCAGAAGGGAACGGATCCGATGACCGAGGCTCCCGGCCCGGTCAGTCCGGAACAGCTCGCCGAGCTGCGCATCCGCACCGTGGCACCCGAGTGAGACGTTTTCTGAACCGTCGCGCGCGTTCGCGAGAGCGATAAAGCTTCGTAAAGCGCGCGGGGAGCCATTGACGGCCACCGTCCCGCCTCGCCAGGATCGAGGCGGGAATGATCACACGCGTCCTGGTGGTCGACGACAGCCCGACGATCCGGAAAGTCGTGAGCTTCATCCTCGACGAGGAGGGGTACGAGTGCGTCACCGCCGAGGACGGCGAGGACGCGCTGGCGCAGCTCCGTCGTGAGCCGGTGGACCTGGTCCTCACCGACTTCGTCATGCCGAAGATGAACGGCTACCAGCTCTGCCGCGAGCTCCGCGCCGACGCGACGCTCCGGAACGTGCCGGTCGTCCTCATGAGCGCGAAGGGTGACAAGCTTCGTGGTCACTTCGTACAGCAGACCGGCGCCGTCGACGCGATCACGAAGCCGTTCGATCCGCTCGCGCTGGTGGCCGTCATCGAGAGCGCCCTCGCGCGCAAGGCCGCCGCGTCGCCCAGGCCGAAGACCACGCTGCCGCCGCAGGGCCGGACCAGCGAGCCCCCGCCGCCCGAGCCACCCGTCGAGCAGAAGCTCAGCGACGATCCCGCGATTCGCCGCCAGCAGCTCTCCCAGCGCTTCGGCGCGGGCGTCGCGAAGCTCGTGATACCCGCGCTCCGTGCGATGGATCTCGTTCCCATCGCCCAGGACGAGAAGTTCTCCGCCGCGATCCGGAGGGGCGTCACTCCCGAGCAGGTCGGGAGCCTCGCCGGGCTCCTCCGTACGCTCGATTTCGGTCCTGATCCGCGCATCATTCTTTCCGGCGATCTGTCGTGTATCTCCATCGCGGAGGTGCTCCAGATGCTCGAGCTACAGCGTCAGACCGGTGCGCTCAGCATCGCGTCGCCCGCGGCGGAGATCATTCTCTACGTGCGCGACGGCGTGATCGACCTCGCGCAGTCACGGGGACTGCCTCCGTCGTTCCGCATCGGGCGCTATCTCGTGCAGCAAGGCGCGCTGCGAAAGGACGACCTCGCTCGCTTCGTCGAGAACCGTCCGGACTCGAAGCGTCTCTTCGGTGACGCGCTCGTGCAAGCCACGCTCGTCTCCGAGGCGAACGTGCGCAGCGCGCTGAAGGAGCAGACGAGCGAGCTCGTCTACGAGGTCGTCGGCTGGAAGGCAGGGCGCTTCACCTTCGCACGCGACGTCACCTGTCCCGAGGCGACGCTCACGCCGCTCGGGCTCGCGCCGGGCGGCATCGTGATGGAAGGGTTCCGGCGCGTCGACGAGTGGCGGCTCATCGAGGGAAGCTTCGACTTCGGGGACACGCTGCAGAGCGACTCCCAGGCGCTCGAGCTCGTCGGGCCGTCGACCCTGACCGAGGCGGAGCAGACGGTGCTCCTCGCCGTCGATGGCGAGCGAACGGTGCGCCAGATCGTCGACGCCGTGCCGGCCAGCACCTTCGATGTCTGCAAGATCCTGTATCAGCTGCTGAACTCGAAGCTCGTCCGCCGGCGCGCCGCCTGAGCAGTCCCGGGCCGGAGCGGCCCCCTGCTGCCGGCCCCTTGCGGCACGGGAGGCGAGGGACGATTCTTCCGCCAAAGATGGTCGTCGAATCGCTGGCTTCCGACGGCGCAGAAGCCGTGCGCGAGATCGCCCGCTCGAGCGACGCCAACATAGACGTCGAGGCCGAGCTCGGACGGCCCTGGGCCCGGCTCTGGGTCGCGCGCGTCGCGCCCGGAGAGCCGCCGCTCGGCTTCTTGCTCGCCTGGGTCGTGGCCGACGAGCTCCACCTCATTCACGTCGCGACCCACCCGAACGGCAGGCGCCGGGGAGCCGCGCGCGCGCTGATGTCCGAGCTCCTTGCGCATGGCGCATCGGTCCAGACCCGCCTCGTGCTACTGGAGGTCCGCCGGTCGAATCGCCCGGCGATCCGTCTCTATCGAGGCTTCGGATTCACGGCCATGGGCGTCAGGCGCGACTACTACCCGAACGGAGAGGATGCGATCGAGATGAGGCTCACACTGGATCCTACGACGGGAAAGATCATTCCGGGGCGGGACGAAGTGTCGGTGCCGGAGACCTGATGGCGGACACGAAACGCGGACGCGAGCTCCTCACGGTCCCGCTCCTCCGGCGCGAGAGCATCGGTGAGCAGTATCACGTGCTCACCTTCGACGTGCCGCAGGGGGTCGCCGCGCGCGCCGGTCAGTTCACGATGCTCCGCGGTGACGAGTGGGGCGACGCGCCGCTCCTCCCCCGCCCGATGAGCTATCTCACCGCCGGCACGACGCCGAGCGTGCTCATCAAGGTGATCGGCGAGGGCACCGCGCGCATGGCGCGAGCCGCCCCGGGGGAGCCGTTCACGCTGCTCGGGCCGCTCGGTAATACGTGGCAGTTGCCATCGCAGGGACGGCGTCCGCTGCTCGTCGCCGGTGGCGTCGGGATTGCGCCGCTGCTCTTCTTCGCGCGGGAGCTCACCGCGGCGGGCATCCGTCCCATCGCGATCTACGGCGGACGCACCGCGCGCGATGTGCCGCTCGAGGACGAGCTCGTCGAGGTCGCCGACGTACACGTCACGACGGAAGACGGCTCCCGCGGGCGGAAAGGCCGCGTCACCGACGTGCTGCCGGAGCTCGCGTCGGACGAGACGGAGATCTACGCCTGCGGCCCCGATCGGATGATGGCCGCAGTGGCCGAGCAATGCGCGCTCAGGCACCTCCGCTGTGACGTCTCGCTCGAGACGCCGATGGCCTGCGGCTACGGCGTGTGTCTCGGCTGCCCGGTACCGCTCAACGACGGCAGCTATCTCTACGCATGCACTCAGGGTCCCTGCGTCGACGCTGCGCGCATCGCGTGGGGCGCCGGTGCGCACGCACCGGCCCGCAAAGAGATCCGGGGGACGCCATGACGAGCCAGGCCGTGCGCATCGGCGAGCTCACCTTGCGGAACCCGGTGCTCACCGCGTCGGGCTGCTTCGGCTACGGCCTCGAGTACGACGACTTCTACGACGTCGCGACGCTCGGCGGCATCTGCACGAAGGGCCTCAGCTTGCATCCGCGTCTAGGCAACGCGCCGGAGCGGATCTGCGAGACGGCCGCGGGCATGCTCAACGCCATCGGGCTCGCCAACGTCGGTGTCGAGGCGTTCTGCACCGAGAAGCTTCCGACGCTGCGCCGTCGCGGCGTCACCGTCGTCGCGAACATCTTCGCGAGCAGCGTCGAGGACTTCGTCGCGATCACCGAGCGACTCGAGCGCGAAGAAGGCGTCGCCGCCATCGAGCTCAACGTCTCCTGCCCCAACGTGAAAGAGGGCGGGATCGAGTTCGGAAAAGATCCTCGCATGAGCGCGCGCGTCACCGACGCCGTCCGCAAGAAGACGAAGCTGCCGCTCTGGGTGAAGATGAGCCCCGAGGCGGGCGACATCGCCGGCGTCGCCGTCGCGTGCGAGAGCGCGGGCGCCGACGCACTGACGGCGATCAACACGATCCGCGGTCTCTCGATCGACGTCGGCAAGCAGCGGGCACGGCTCGCGAACGCCACCGGCGGCCTGAGCGGGCCCGCGCTCCGTCCCATCGCGCTCCGTATCGTGTGGGAGCTGGCGAGCAAGGTGTCGATCCCGATCATCGGAATCGGCGGCGTCTTCACCGCCAACGACGCGATCGAGTTCATGCTCGCGGGCGCGACGGCAGTGCAGGTCGGGACGGCAAACTTCACGGATCCGCGCGCCGCGCGCACCATCGCAGACGGCATCGAGACGTACTGCGAGGCGCGCGGGCTGAGCGCCATGGAGCTCGTCGGGCGCGCGCGCACATGAGCGATCGCCGCGTGCGCCTCTCCGGCGCCACGGCGGTTCTCGTCGCCCTCGCCGCGCTCGGCTGCACCGAGCGGCGCGCGGCGCCCAACACGACGACCGAGCCGAGTCCCAACGCGAGCATCCTTCCCGCGCCCCTCGCGTCGGCGGCCGATCTCGCCGGTGCAGGGCAAGCCGCAGCCGCGGCGGCGGAGTCGGCATCCGCCGGGCACGTCGCTGCCGGCGATCCCGAGCCGCCGCCGGAAGCGGCTCCGACGGATCGAGCGCTCCCCGAGGATACGAACGGCGCCCACGACGCGACCGGCTTCACGATGGAAGCGGCGTTCCACTGGGCGGACACACCGCCGCTCGCGTCCGGCTCCGACGTCCCTCCTTCGTCGAAAGAAACTGCGGCGCGCCTCGAGCTCAAGGTGATCGTCGATCTCTCCGCGATGGGCCGGATGCGCTTCTCTCTCGAGTCCGACGCCTTCCCACTGCCCGTCCATTCAGAGCTGCGAGCCCGTACGGGCTACTACGGACACGTCCTCGTGTGGCCCGACACGAGCGCCTATCGCGTCGTGCCGGCGGGCGGACTGCGCGCCCTCTTCGCCGAACGAAGGGCGGACGTCGCTCCTCTACTACGCGCGGTGCTTCGCGCGGGCGGCAGCGGCTCGCTCCTCGGACACCGCACGGTACAGACGGAGCTCGAGACGAGCCTCGGCGTGCTCTTGCTCGAGCAAGCGACGATTCCCGGCGCGACGGCGGGGGAGCTTCTCTGCCGTCTGCTCGTGGAGCTCGTCGGCGCGGAGCCGAGCGGCGACGCCTGCCGTTCGGAGCGAGTGCCGCTCTTCGCGCAGTGGCGCTGGACGGGCGGCGGTAGCCTGTCGTTTTCCGCGACGGCGATCGGCGATCGGAAAGACGCGACGAACACCGTCGCCGTCCCGCCCGAGACCGCGCGCTGGGCACCGGGGGAGCTTCCCGCTTCGCCGCCCACCGTGCTGACTCGCGACGAGCTCGGCCGGCTCAAGTTGAGGCCGATACGCGCGGCAGTTCCGAGCGCAAAGGTCACCGAGGGCCTGACTTTTGCGAACGAGACGAACCTGGTCGAATACCTGTTCCTCGACGGATTGCCGGCGATGTGGCTCCTGCCTCACACGCGGGAGCATCTGCCGGGACCGCCGGCAGGGAAGTACCAGGTCGGCTTCCGCGACTTTCTCGGTACGGCGGTGACCGCGCCGGTGACCGTCGAGCTTCCGGCCTTCGTGCGGGTCGGTGTCCCCGAGGCGGACGCCGGGCCTCGCCAGTGAGACGCCGTCAGTCGTCCTCGTAGTCGCTCGCCTCGAAGACGATCGACTCCCGTCCCTCTGCCTTCAGGTTCTCCCGGAGGGTCTCGTAGACCGTCTCGATGACTTCCTGGCGGGTCGATAGAAGGTAGTACTCCTCCTCCGAGACCGGCGGGATCCGAGCCAGGCGCTCGTCGGCAAGGCGCTGATCGTCGGGGGCGAGCTTGAGCTCACCGGAGGGCCCGTCGTGTTCAGTGGACTCCGCCATGACCTCGAGGACGACGCCGAGGGGGCTCAGCGAGAGGAGCGCCCGACGGGCACAGAGCTCCCAGGGGTCGTTGACGTCGTCCTTGTGGCGCCAGAACCCGTCCATGCGCCTCCGGACCACTTCGCCGAAGTAGGCGGCCACGGTCTGCGTCACGACCGGTGTGGCTTCCGGCCGATCCTTGAGCCCGGCCGCCGCCACCCGGAGGTATGCGTCGAGGATGGGGAGCGTCTCGACTTCGTAATCGAGCTCCACGCCGACGGCGCTCAGCGCGAACTGCCGGCAATTCTCGGAAAGCTCGAGGATCTGCGCCGGAACGTCGCCCAGGACTCCGGCATACGGGTCTTCGCCGTCTTCGTCGTCGTGGTCGATCCCGTTGCCGGCGCCGTTTTCACCCGTCACGAGTCGTTTAATACCCGAGCGCGGGGAGGAGCACCCGCCGGATCCTCGGAAAAGCGCGGCGAGGCGTCCGGTCGCCCCCGGTTCCATGGTAGGCTCGCAAACTCATTCATGCGTCTCGGCATACTGAGCGACATCCACGCCAACTACGAGGCGCTCTCGGCGGTCCTGGAGGCGTACACCCACGAGGACATCACCGAGTACTACTGCCTCGGTGACACCGTCGGGTACGGCGGCTCGCCGAACGAGTGCGCCGACGTCGTGCGCGGGCTCGCCAAGGCGACGATCCTCGGCAATCACGACGCCGCCGTCGCGGGTCGCATGGACTACTCGTACTACTACGAGGCCGCGCGTCACGCGCTCGACACGCACGCCGCGATGCTGTCGCTCGAGAGCATGGAGTGGCTGCGCACATTGCCCTACCAGCTCCGGCTCGAGCAGGCGGGCGTGCAGCTCTGTCACGGCTCTCCGGTGCGGCTCGAAGAGTTCGAGTACATCTTCGCGCCCGAGCAAGCGCGTGAGTGCTTGCCCATCTTCGACGAGCTCGGGCACATCACGCTCATCGGGCACTCGCACCTCTGCAAGGTGTTCGCGCTGACGAAGCACACGGTCGAAGAGCTTCCGCCCATGGACTTCGAGCTCGAGCCCGACAAGAAGTACATCGTGTCCGTCGGCTCCGTCGGCCAGCCCCGCGACTACGACAACCGCGCGAGCTTCACCGTCTACGACAGCGACAAGAAGCGCTTCGAGTTCAAGCGAGTCGAGTACGACATCGAGACCGCGGCCGACAAAGTCCTCCGCGCCAAGCTCGAGCGAAACTTCGCTCATCGCCTCTTCATCGGGGTCTGAGCGCAGAGCGCTTTTTGGGTTCCACCGTCCCGCGGACGTGGCCCCACGCAAGCGCCCGCATCGCGTCTCACGCGCTCCGCGTCACGTCTCACGCGCTGACCGGCGCTTGCCGGCGCTCACACGCGCGTGGCGACGGGCGCGCCGATAACTGCTGGCGCTGCGCGAGCGAACGGCGTCCAGGGCGCGCTTCGACGTATGGGGCTTTCTAGGAAAACTCTGCGGTGTAACTGAGGAGTACATCGCAAAGTTTTCCCCGGGAGGCACCATGCGAACGCGCCGCCGGCCCCGTGAACGCGCTGCGATGTTAGACGGCGATGGTCCAGGTCGAGCCGGTGGGGCCGTCGTGGACGGAGATTCCGTGGGCGAGCAGCTCGTCGCGGAGCGCGTCGGAGCGCGCGAAGTCTTTGGTGCGGCGAGCGTCCACGCGCTCGGCGACCTTGGTCTCGACGTCGCTCTCCGAGAGCCCACGCTGCTCGAGACGACGCGAACGCGTGCGCTCGCGGTAGTCCGCGGAGTCGGCCTGGAGCAACCCGAGTTCCCCCGCGACGCGCGCAATTCCGGCCTCGAGCGCTCGCGCCGCGATTGAAGCGGCAGCGACGAAGGCTGCGTCCTTCTGACGTCGCATCGTCAGATCGCACACCTCGTTTGCGTGCTTCGCGAGCTCACCGAGCTCGGCGATGGCGACGGTGGTGTTCAGGTCGTCGTCGAGTGCCGCATCGGCCTTCGTCGTCGCGGACTTCGCGACGTCGTTTGCCGTCTGCAGCTCTTTCGGGAACTTGCCTGGCGCGGTGCCTGCGAGAACGGCCAGCGCCGCGAGACGCTCCCGCGTGGTGTAGAGATAGTCGAGACGGCGCTCGGCTTCGTCCACACCGGGGAACACGACGCGCCCGCCGTCACGTACCTCGGTGTCGAACTGGATCGGCCCGCGGTAGTGCACGCCGAGCAGGAAGAGCCGAAACGCCTCGGGGTCGTTGCGCGCGAGCACGTCACGCACCGTGACGAAGTTCCCGAGCGACTTGCTCATCTTGTCCTTGTCGACGTTGACGAAGCCGTGGTGCATCCAGCAGCGAGCAAACGGCCCTTCGCCTGGGTGCGCCGCCTCGGACTGCGCGACCTCGTTCTCGTGGTGGGGGAAGATGAGATCCATCCCACCGCCGTGGATCTCGAACCCATGCCCGAGATACGCCTGCGCCATCGCAGAGCACTCGATGTGCCACCCCGGGCGCCCCCAACCCCATGGACTCTCCCAGCCCCACTCGCTCCGGTCAGCGCCCTTCCAGAGCGCGAAGTCCATCGGATCGTGCTTGTTCGTCTCGTCCGCCTCGACGCGGGCGCCGGCGACGAGATCGTCGAGCTTTCGCCGAGAGAGCTTCCCGTAGTCGGCGAAGCCACGCACCGAGAAGTACACGTCACGCGTGCCGCGCGGCATGTCGACGGCGTACGCCGAGCCGCGCATGACGAGGTCTCCGATGAGCGCGACGATCTCGGGAATGTGCTCGGTGACCTTCGGCTCCTTGTCGGGCGGAAGGCATCCGACGGCGATCATCTCCGAGCGGTAGAGCTCGGTCATGCGACTCGAGAGGGCGAGCGGCGACTCTCCGCTCTCCTTCGAGCGGGCAAGGATCTTGTCGTCGACGTCGGTGACGTTGCGCACCGAGACGACCTCGAAACCGCGGTGCTTCAGGGTACGGATGAGCACGTCGAACACGACGGCGGAGCGCGCGTGTCCGGCATGAGGCGCGTCGTAGACGGTAGGGCCGCAGTAGTAGAGCCGAACCTGACCCGTCTGGGTCGGAACCACGGGCTCGAGCTCGCGACTCAGGGTGCTGTAGATCCTCATTGCGCTTTTCATCGTCACCGCACGAATGCCGGCTCGTTTTAGATAGAAGCGCCTCGGTCCGCAACCGCCGCGACCGGAATGCCGCAATGCCCACCGCTCGCCGGCCGCGTTCCGCGACGCGGTCGCGTCACCTCCGGGCGGGCGGACGCCATCCGCCCCAGGCGCTGTGACGGACGCGTTCACGCCCGCTCGAGAGAGGACTCACCGCGAGGAGACCGGCGACGAATCCGCCGATGTGCGCGAACACCGCGACGCCGCCGCTCCCGCCGTCGACGTGGAGCGACTGGACGCCCATGAGCACGTTCACGAGAAAAAACTCCCCGGCGACGAACCACGCCGGCACCACCAGCGAGAGGCCCCAGAAGAGCCAGAGCAGTGGGATCGGATTCAAGATGAGGATGGGCGCCCGTGGATAGAGCACCATGTACGCCCCGGTGACCGCAGCGATCGCGCCGGACGCGCCGACCATCGGGATCGGGCTGCCCATGGTGAAGCCCATCTGCACGGCCGCGGCGACGAGCCCTCCGAGAAAGTAGAACGCGAGGTAGCGGCCGTGCCCCATCGCGTCCTCGACGTTGTCGCCGAAGATCCAGAGAAACCAGAGATTGCCCGCGATGTGCATCAGGTTCGCGTGCATGAACATGCTCGTGAACACCGTGAACGCCTCGCCCAGCGGGTCGGCGAAGATGCGCGTCGGGATGAGCGCGTACCCCGGCTCGTACCAGGGCGGCAGCGAGTGCATGTACAGGTACGCCGCGATGTTGCCGACGATCAGCAGGTAGTTGACGACCGGCGTCGAGCGGACCGGGTTGATGTCTCTTAGGGGCACCATTCGACGGCGTCGCTAACCCTAGCGTGACCCTGGCGGATGTCCCAGCGTGTTACTGTGACGCGGTACTCATGTCGTCCCGAAGCGCGAAGACCTGCGCTGGTCTCATTCTAGCCGCGTCGCTGATCGTGGGTTGCGCCACCCTGGCGTTCGACGGTCACGTCTACAAAAATGCCGATCTTTCGTTCAGGATCGCCGGTGTGCCGCCGACGTGGCGCCGCATCGAGTCCGACGACGCGCTCCTCGCGTTTCGTGACGACGACGCGCTCGCGAGCATCTTCGTCAACGGACGCTGCGGCAAGGACGGCGACGACGTCCCGCTGGTGTCGCTGACGCACCACCTGTTCCTGCAGTTCTCCGAGCGCACGATCGAGAGCGAGCAGAAGCTCTCGCTCGACGGCCGCGAGGCGCTGCACACCGAGCTGACCGCCAAGCTCGACGGCGTCGAGAAGCGCTTCGCCGTGGTCGTCTTCAAGAAGAACGGGTGCGTCTACGACTTCGTGCACGTGTCACCGCCCACGTCGCCGGCCGAAAGCCGCGAGCGCTTCGTCGGTTTCGTGCAAGGCTTCTCGACGATATCGCCGTGACGGATCAAGCGCCTCCCAGCCAGGCTGGCCGTCCCAGCCTCATCCCGGTGCAGCGCGAGCGCACCCTGGGGGAGCGTCTCTCGGGTTCGTTCCTCGAGCTGCTCCGTCAGGTCGGTCAGCTCAGCGAGATGACGGCGGGGGCCACACGCGCCGTCTTTCGCAGGCCCTTCGAGACGAAGGAGATCGTCGCGCAGATCGAGTCGCTCGGCGTCGCTTCGCTCGGCATCGTCACCGTCACCAGCGTCTTCATCGGGATGGTGATGGCCGTGCAGTTCGCGTTCGGCCTCCGGAAATTCGGCGGCATGGAGTACACGGGCCGCGTCGTCGCGCTCTCGTTCGCGCGCGAGCTCGCGCCGACGCTGACCGCCGTGATCGTCGGCGGACGGATCGGCGCCGGCATGGCGGCAGAGCTCGGCTCGATGGCGGTCACCGAGCAGCTCGACGCGGTGCGCGCGCTCGGCGCCGACCCGCTGAAGAAGCTCGTGCTCCCGCGCCTCGCCGCGTCGATCGCGGTGATGCCCATCCTCGCGACGTTCGCGCTCGTGCTCGGCTTCTCCGGCGCGATGTTCATCACCGATTTTCAGTTCAACATTCCCGCCGGGTTCTTCTTCCGCAGCGCGCTCAGCACCGTCACGATGAAGGACTACCTGAGCGGCCTCTTCAAGACGCCGTTCTTCGGAGCGATCATCGCGCTCGTCGGCTGTCACTTTGGCATGACGACCCGGGGTGGCACCGCCGGAGTCGGCAACAGCACGACGCGCACCGTCGTCGTGATCTCGATCACGATCCTCATCGCCGATTTCTGGCTCACCAAGGTCGGCATTCTCTTCTGGCCCGACATCTGACGCGGCAATTTGCGACGTTCGTGGGTCGCCGCGCGGGTCGGGCGCGCGTCTTGACCGGCAATGCGCAGGTACCTACAGTTTTCTCGAGGTTTGCCGGGACTCACGGATGCAACGAATCTTCACGATCGAAGAAGTGGACGCGCTCATCCCCGAGCTGTCGCATCGCGTGAGCACGCTCCTCGCGCTCGGCGCGGAGATCGAGGGCCTGGTGCGCCGTCTGTCGCGTGAGACGGGCAAGCCCGTCGCGTCGCTCGAGCCGCGCCCGGAAGAGGCGCCCGCGATGCGAGCTCTCCGCGCGAAGATCCGGGAATGCGTCGTCCGCTACGAGAAAGGCTGGAGCGACATCCAGGAGCTCGGCGCCGTCGTGAAGGACACCAGCCTGGGCCTCCTCGACTTCTACGGCCGGCTCGAGGGGCGCCTGGTCTGGCTCTGCTGGCGCTTCGGCGAAGATCGCCTCGACTACTATCACGAGCTCGACGTCGGCTTCTCCGGGCGGCAATCGCTCGGCGCCGAGGCTCGCGACCGGGTGCTCAACTGATGGCCGTCGACAGGCAGAAGGCGGAGCAAGCGATCCACGCCTTCCTGACGGCGCTGGGGCACGATCCGGCGGAGAATCCGGAGCTCGCACGCACTCCTGCTCTGGTCACCGAGGCGTACGAGCGCGAGCTCCTCGCCGGCTACGCGATCGACGTCCCTGCGCTCCTGACGGCGGAATCGGGGAAGCTCTCGCCCGACGAGCCGCGTGGTCTCGTCGTGCTCCGCAACGTGCACGTGGCGACGCTGTGCCCGCATCATCTCTTGCCCGGCACCGGCATCGCGACGGTCGCGTACGTCCCGGGGGATCGCGTCGTCGGCATCGGAGCACTCGCGAGGACGGTCGAGGCGTTCGCGCGACGCCTCACCCTGCAAGAGACGATCGGCGAGGCCGTCGTGCGCGCGCTCGTCGAACACGCCGGCGCTCGCGGGGCATACTGCCGGGTCGAGCTGTCCCACGCTTGCCTCTCGACGCGGGGTGCACGCCAGACCGAGGCTACCCTGGTCACGGTGGCGAGGGCGGGAGCGCCCATCACCGACGCCGAGCTCGGACCCGGAGGGCTCCGGTGATCGCGGTGGTGACGGGACCGACCAGGGGAATCGGTCGCGCCACTGCCCTCGTGCTGGCCAGGAAGGGCTTCACCCTGGCCTTGCTCGGCCGGCCCTCGGGCTTGCTGGAAGACGTTCTTGCCGAAACACGACGCCTCGGCGCGCGGGCGGAGGCTTTCCCTTGTGACCTGGCGGATCCCGCCCAGATACGGGCCGCGGCGGGGAGGGTCCTGGACTCTCTGGGCGTACCAGTGGTCGTCGTGAACAACGCCGGCGTCGTTCGACGTGTTTCAGTCGAGCATATGACGCTTGCCGAATGGGACGAGCAGCTCGACGTTAACGTCAGAGCACCATTCCTCGTGAGTCAGGCATTCCTACCCGCGATGCGCCAGGCGAAGACTGGACGCATCATCCACGTCGGAAGCATCTCGTCGACGCTCGGGTCGGCACTGTCGTCGGCGTACTGCGCCTCGAAGTGGGCGCTCGTCGGCTTCATGAAGAGCCTGGCGGAGGAGCTCAGCGGCAGCGGCGTCGTGACGCTCGCCGTCCTGCCCGGCTCCGTCGATACCGAGATGCTCGTGGGCAGTGGCTTTCCGCCGCGCATGTCCGCTGACGAGGTAGCAAGGACGATCGGCTTTTATGCGGTCGAAGCAACCGCCGCCCACAATGGCGGCGTCGTGGAGATGTTCGGCGCATGACAGACGTTCCCTATGCACCCGGCGCGGTACTCGAAGACGTCGCGCTCTTCCCGCTTCCCCAGGTCGTGCTCTTCCCGGGAGCGCTGATGCCGCTCCATGTATTCGAACCACGCTATCGCGCGATGACACGCGACGTGGTGGCGTCGACGCGACGCGTCTGCATCGTGCAGATCCCCGAAGATCATTCACTCGACGGTTACGGACAGCCCGGCGTAGCCACCATCGCCGGCGTCGGTGAAGTGGTGAAATGCGATGCGCTGCCCGACGGCCGCTTCAACGTACTCGTGGAAGGGAAAGCCCGGGCGCGCCTCGACGAGCTGCCGTTCCGGAGGCCGTACAGAAAAGCGCAGCTCACGATTCTTCCGTGCGAGGGAACGGCGCCGGACCCTGCGCTCGTCCGCGCCCTCGTCTCGACTGCCACGCGTGTCGCCGGCATCGTGCGACAGTGTCACCCTGCGTTCCGATTCTGCCTTCCCGAGACGGAAGACGCGGGACAGCTGGCGGACGCGTGCGCGCACTATCTCGTGCTCGACGGCAGTGAACGTCAGCGGCTGCTAGAGACGCTCGACGTCGGTGAACGCCTCGAGCGTTGCCTCGAGTTCCTCGTCGCTCAACAAACGTTGCTCGGTGGCTGCGGCGAGACGATGCACTGACGCGCTCTATTGTCGCGCGCCCCGCGTCGCTGTGTCGTTTTGCGCGTCGTCGCAAAGTACGACAGTAAGGGGGGCCTTGACCCCCCGCCGCCTTCGGCGGGGGAGCGGTCGCTCAAGCGAGCCGCGGGGCAAGGCCACGATTCCCTCGTCCCCAAGCGTGAACGATCTGCGGAGCTGCGCGAGCGCTGCGAGCCCGCGAAGGCGGCGGGGGGAGCAGTTCACCGAAGGCGAAGCGGCGAGCGCTGCGAGCCCGCGAAGGCGGCGGGGGGAGCAGTTCGCCGAAGGCGAAGCGGCGAGCGCTGCGAGCCCGCGAAGGCGGCGGGGGGAGCAGTTCGCCGAAGGCGAAGCTGCGGGGGGCCAAGGCCCCCCTAAAAAGGAAGGGTCCGTCACACCCGCTCTTCTCTACCGTTGCTCCCTTCCGGGCCTGGCGGGGTTCAAGACGCGCTGTTGACGGACCCATAACGCGAGACGCGCTTTTCGTATGCGCTGCGCCGCCGTCGGTCAAGAACGAAGACCGCACGAAATACGGTGAATGAAGAACAATTTATTGTCGCCGTGGCAGGTCTCGGGGGCAGATGTGGACACTGTGGCGACTGGCCACGACGAAATTGGCGATGACCACCGCCAAAATCGTCGTGTGTTGCATTCGTCAGCAGGTTCGGTGGGATGGCATGCCGCGTGCTCTAGGTCCGGACATGACCGCCTCCGCAAGGACGATGAGAACCCGTCGCCGTCGGATCTCGGGGACCCACGCGCTGGGACGTATAGAGGTTCCGGGCGTGCGCCTCGTCGAGGCCGACAAGAGCAACCGGGCAATCGTCGAGGTCAGTGGGCCGAAGGCCGACAACCCGCTCTACCGAGCCTTCCGGGCGCTCCATTCGCTCGGCGTCTCGATCGTCCACGCAGAGGTGCGCGCGGTCAGCGACCGCATGATCCAGCGCCTCTATCTGACGGAGAGCGACGGTCGCACCCTCGAGCCTGGCCGCCTGACGGAGGTGCTCATGGCGCTCGGCCGTGCTCGTCCGCTCGGCATCGCTGACCATCTCCAGACCGCCGAATCGCTCGTCGCATGACGAGATAGCTGTTCGAGCAGACGACACCTGTCGATAGAGCGGACACCGCGCCGCGATATCGGAAAGGGCTACTCGACACGAACTGGCGGAGGCGGCATCCGTTCAGGCCTCCGACCTTTGAGCCTCGGCCAGCTGGGTGGGCTACTACGGGATGAAGCGCCCATGCGTCAGCCCTCCGAGCCCCGCCTGTTCGTCGTTCCGACGCCGCAGGCCCCGGAAGACGACGCTGCGCTGGTCAGAGCCGCCATCGAGGGGGACCCGGCCGCCCCTGGCCTGATCTGGGAACGGTATGCGCGCCTCGTCCGCGGCGTGCTCCGCCGTTCTCTCGGCGAGGACGAGGTGGACGACCACGTCCAGGAAGTGTTTCTCCGGTTCTTCCGCCAGGTGGATGGGCTGCGGAAGCCGGGGTCGCTGCGGTGCTTTCTCATCGGTATCGCGATGCGGGTGGCGGGCTCCGAGCTCCGGCGACGGCGGGTCCGTCGCTTCATGCGGCTCGCGCCGTCAGAGGAGCTCGAGAGCGGCCCCGCCTCGCAGCGGGACGACGACGCGCGCGAGGCGGTGCGGCGCCTGTACGCGATCCTCGACCGGGTCGACTCGCGCACGCGGCTCCTCTTCGTGCTGCGCTACGTCGAGGCCCTCGAGCTCACCGAGATCGCCGAGTCGCTCGAGGTCTCTCTCGCGACGACGAAGCGGCATCTGGCTCGCGCCGGTGATCGGGTCTTCTCTCTTGCCGGCCGTGACGAGCTCTTGCTCGCATATCTCGCCGGCACGGTGAACGTGAAGCGAGGTGCAGGGTGAAGCCGGCAATGGACGAAGACGAGCGCGACGTGGTGCTCGGGCAGATGGGCCGGCTCGCGCACGACGCGTTCTCCGACTCCGTGAAGCCGGGTGCGTCCGCGGCCGGCAAGCGGCAACTCCGGGTGTCGCTCGCGACCATGAAGCCTGCGCGACGGAGGGCGCGCTGGGTAGCCGTCGCGCTCGCGGCGCTCGTGACGTTCGTCGCCGTCGTGGTCTACCGGGTCGTGCCCGGGCGCCTCGACTACGCCGTCGAAGGTCCGGCGCCGAGCACCGGCGGATATCTACAAGGGACGGCGCGCGGCGCGGCCGTCGCGCACTTCACCGACGGCACCGAGGTGCGCGTCGGCGCCGGCGCACGCGCACGGATCGTCGACGTCGACCGTCACGGCGCGCGCATCGCCCTCGAACAGGGGCGCGCTCATCTCCGCGTCGTTCATCTGCCGGAGGCGCACTGGTCCGTCGAGGCCGGGCCGTTCTCCATCACCGTGACGGGTACGGAGTTCGACGCCGACTGGTCCGCCGAAGGCGGCGTGCTCGTCGTCGAGATGCGTACAGGCGCCGTCATCGTGCGCGGCCCGCTTGCCGGCGACGGCATCGGCGTCCACGGCGGACAGCGCCTCGTCGCGAGTGTGCCGGATAGCCGTCTGCATATAGAGCCGCTTGCCACGACGCAGGCGACGGCGGACGACGCGACGGGAGCGACGGCGCGCGGCGCGACGGCGCAAACCGGCACCGCACCGTCCGGCAACGCACCCGCGACGACTCCGAGAACGCCGGACGACGAGCATGGCGCGACGGCGAACGACGAGCACGGCGCGACGGCGAACGACGATAACGGTGTCGACACCACGAACGAGCGCGCCGCGGCGGCTGAGCCGCAGAGCGCGGCCCGCGCTCGGGCGAGCCGCAATGATCACGGCGCGAGTGGCGACCCGACGCATCGCGCACGCAGTGGCGCGAAGGAACGCACCGGCGACGCGAAGGGACGCGCGAGCGACGCGAAGCAAGCCGTACGCGACGACGTGAAGGACGGCACCGGCGACGCGGAGCGTGCGGCGGCGCCGCCGAGCTGGGCGAAACGGGTTGCGGGCGGGGACTTCCGCGGTGTGATCGCGGACGCCGAGGGTAGGGGACTCTCGACGACGCTTGCCGAGGCGCCGCTCGGCGACCTCGTCGCCCTCGCCGACGCCGCGCGCTACACTGGGAGCTCTTCCATGGCGCGCGACGCGCTGCTCTCGCAGCGCAAGCGTTACCCGACGTCGGCCGACGCGAAGGCCGCCGCGTTCTTGCTGGGACGGATCGCCGAGGACAAGGGATCGACGGGCGAAGCGGTTGATTGGTATGAGCGGTATCTTGCCGAAGCGCCCAAGGGAGCCTTTGCCGCAGAGGCGCTGGGCCGGGAAATGCTCGCGACCCGACGTGCTCGCGGCGCGGCCGCAGCAGCGGACGTCGCGCGCCGATACCTCGACCGGTTCCCCGGAGGCCCCTATGCAGACCGCGCACGCGCGCTCGCTGCGGGGCCCTGAGCGCGGTCGGGCAGCAAGGCTTGCGACCCTCGTCGTCCTGATCGCGACGTCGACGGCCCGCTCCGGACAGGCAGCGGAGAAGACGGTCGCGCTCGTCCATCCAGCGGACGGCGGCAACGTGGTCGCCGAGGTGACGACGCGCCTCCGCGCCGAGCTCGCGACGGCGGGCTTCGAGGTCGAAGAGGTGCTCGCGGAGTCGGGCTCGGAGCCGGCGGAACAGGTCGCGGCCGCGGGCTTCTCGCCGCCGCCCGACGCGACGCTCGCGGTGACGGGTGACGACGAGGACGTGGGCGTCGATGTGTTCTTCGCCGATCCGAAGACGCACGAGGCCGTCTCGCGCCACGTCGACATGCCGCAGGTCGTGCGACAGAGAGCTCCCGCGGCGCTCGCCGTCCGCGCCGTCGAGCTGCTCCGCGCCAGCCTGCTCGGAGCGCCGACGTCCGAGGCGCCGAGGGCTCCCCAACCCAAGAAAGCAGCCCCACCCGTCACATCGGGAACGGAAACCGACTCGCAGCGCCGGCCGCTTCTCTTCGCGGGTGAGCTCGGCGCGGGAATGCTCTACGGCGGACACGGCATCTCGCCTTCGTTCGCGCCGCTCCTGCGTGCGCAGCTCGGAGCGGCCACGTGGGCGGGACGCTTGAACGTGCTCGCGCCGGCGTTCGGCGGAAGAGCTTCGGCGACGGGCGGGCGCGCGACGCTGAGCGAGGAGCTCGTGTCGCTCGACGTCACGGTGACGCTGCCCGCGAGAGGGCCGGTGGCATTCGTGGGCTCCGCCGGCGCGGGCGCGTATCACTGGTACGTCAGCGGCGAAGGCATCGCGCCGAACGTCGGGCACGACGGGGAACGATGGGGCGCGGTGGCGGACTTCGGCGTCGGCGCGCTGTTCCGTTTCGGACGACACTTCGGCTTGTTGCTCGACGCACAGGGAGTGATCTTCGCGCCGCCGGTGACGGTGCGCATCACCGGCACCGAAGCCGGCAAGAGCGGCGAGCCGACGCTCTGCACAACCTTTGGCTTCTGGGTGACATCGTGAAGCGCACGGCGCTGGTCGTCGCGCTGGCCGCGCTCGCCGCTTGCAGCCCGACGAAGATCGACGCCGTCACAGCGGGCGATGCGCGCGTGACACCGGGCAAGCCGTCGTCGGACGCCGGCGCGGATGCCCGCACCGTGCCGAGCGGACCGGCGTATCACACGAGCGGTAACAACCTCGTCGATCCGTCGGGCGCGATCCTGCACGTGCGCGCCGTGACCTGGTACGGACTCGACCAGGATTTCTATCCGCACGGGCTCGAGGCGCGCACGATCGCCGACGTGCTCGGCGACATGAAGACGCTCGGGTTCAACACGGTGCGAATGACGTGGAGCTCGGGGATGCTCGCGACGGACGCCCGCGTGCAGAGCATCAACTACGACGTGAACCCGGATCTCGCCGGGATCACGTCGCCGCTCGGGATCCTCGATCGCGTCGTGGCGGAGGCGAAGACCCAGGGCCTCCACGTGATCCTGAGCCGGAGACGCGCGAGCGCCGGTGCTCCGACGAAGCTCTGGTACGACGGCAGCTACAGCGAGGACGACTTCGTCAACGACTGGGCGTTCCTCGCCGCGCACTACGTGAACGACACTACGATCCTCGGCTGCGATCTGGAGAGCGACCTGCGCGACCCTGCGACGTGGGGCGGCACCGACGTCACGACCGACTGGCGGCGCGCCGCAGAGCGAGCGGGCAACGCCGTGCTCGCGGCGAACCCGAACGTCCTCGTGTTCGTGGAAGGCGTCGAGACCTTCGACGGCATGAGCTACTGGCGCGGCGGCAATCTCCGCGGCGTGGAGACGTTGCCGGTGACGCTCACGATTCCCGATCGGCTCGTCTACGCGACGCAGGATTTCCCGAGCACCGCCACCGACACTCCGCCGCTCGGTGGCGTACCGTCGTGGTTCACCGTCGCTGCTTATCCGAACAACCTGCCGGCAGTGTGGGACGCGAACTGGGGTTATGTCTTCGAGCGGAACATCGCGCCGGTGTTTCTGATGGGGTTCGGGACCCGCTACGCGAGCGACTCGGACAAGGCGTGGCTGGCCGCGCTCGTCGCCTACGTGCAAAAGTACGACCTCGACTTTGCGTACTTCGCGCTGAATCAGGAGACCGCGGACGTCGGCGGCATCTACACGAACTACCCGTCCGGCAGCGAGAACGACGCGCTGATCACCGCGCTGAAGCCTCTCCTCGTTCAGTAAACGCGATCACGAAACACGGGCAGCCGTGCTTCGGGTCCAGCAGGCGGACCTGAAATGTCCGATACTTGGGTTACACCCACAGCGGCTCCGGTCGTCTCTTTGGAGTCGGGCAATTGCGGGTCGTGTGAATTGGCGTCATGAGAATGGAATCCGGAAAATGACGCCGGAGACAGATCCTCCGCCGCTCGAAAGAGCGCTCTCCTGGATCCCCTTCGTGCTGTCGGCGGGTCTCGTGGCCACCGCAGTAGACCTGGCTATCCGGCGGCCCACCCTCGGACTCGTTCTGGCGGAGCTGTCACTGGTGCTGCTCGTGCCGCAGCTCCTGCAGCGACGACGGCTGCGGCGGGTACTCCGCTCGGGCGACATCGACGCCGTGCTGTCGGCCTGGGAGTCCTCGGTGGATCGCGTACCGCATCCCGAGACGATGGCGCCGCTGATCACCGCGACGGCGCTCGCCGCACACGGGCTCGGGGAACGGGCGCGGCGCGCCTTGAACCTCGCGCGCCGCGGTCCGGCGTGGGAAGCCGCCCTCGAGCAGCGGCTCGTGCTCGACACGTTGCTCTCGGTCTTCGACGGCGAGCCGGAGCGCGGCATGGCGAGCGCCGCGGCGCTCGAGCGACTCCCTCTGCCGAGCTCGCCGTTTCTTCGGAGCCGCGTCGCGAGCCTTCGCGTCGCGATGGGCGCCTTCGCGCGCGCCTTCGCGCACCGCTCCAACGCAGGCGACCTCACGACGCTGAAGTCCGCGGCCAAGCAGAACCCGCTCGTCTACTGGGCGATGCGCTACGCCGCGGCCGTCGCGAGCATCGACGGCGGGGAGCCGCGAGAAGCGGTGCGGTTGCTGCAGGGAGCGCCGCGCTGGCCGCAAGACTCCGCATTCGCGGCGTTTCACCAGGAGATTGCCGCGCACAGCGTCGCGCGTTGAACCGAGAGAAAGCGCAGCATCGAAATGGTAGCCGGACGAAAAACCACGGGTGACGACGAGATACCGGATCTCGGAGCGCCGATGTCGGGACAGGGCCGAACCGCCGGGCGCTCCGGTGTCACGCCGAAGACAACGGGATCACTCGCGCCGCGTGATCCGTTCGATGACGAGCTCGACGAGGGACACCGGACCACGCACTCGATCTCCCTCGAGGACGAGGGGGACGCGCTCTCGTATCCCCTCGCGCTCGATCACGGTGAGGACGCGCTCGAGTCGACCTCCGCCGGCGCGCGTTCGCTGCCTGCGCGGCCGCGGGAACCCGAGAAGAAATGGCCGAGTGGCCTCTCGCCGGACTCGGCTTCCATCGACCTCGCCGCCACCGAGATCGCGATGACGGCGGAGTACGGGCCGCCTCCGGCGAATCACTTCGCCGCGCTGTCGTATGCGTTCCGCGTCTTCGCGCGGAAGCGCGCGCTTCGCGGGCGTGTGAAGGCGCTGAACGACGAGCTCGTCCAGGCCGAGCACGACCGCGACGGCATCCTCGGCCGGATGATCGATTCGCTACGCCCCGAGCTCGCGCAATCCGACGCCGGACGGAAAGTGCTCGAGCCGCTCGACCGCGTCGAGGTGCTGGCGAACGAGAAGCGAACGGCTCTCAGCGGGCTGAGTGACGGGTTTCACCGTCGCTCGACGGAGCTCGACGCCGAAGCGACGGGCATCGGGAAGGAGCTCGAGACGAGCAAGCGCGACACCGAGCTCGCGAGAGCCGTCGTCGATGAGCGACAGCACTCGTACGACCGCGTCGACGCG
>DATAZL010000014.1:0-66858 GCA_036272055.1 Polyangiaceae bacterium
ACCTCAAGCACAACGGACGCCCAGGCTGGCAGACCCTCGCCCACGGCTATCTGACGCTTCAAGCGATGATGCTCGGCTGGCGCCTGCGCTCCGACTTCGATCAAGGCAAATTCCGCTCTGATTGTGATCAATGATCAGGCCTTGGCCCCCCGCAGCTTCGCCTTCGGCGAACTGCTCCCCCCGCCGCCTTCGGCGGGCTCGCTTCGCTCGTGGGGGGCCTTGGCCCCCCGCGGCTTCGCGGGCTCGCTTCGCTCGCGTAACTGACTTGCGACTGGAGAGTCGCTCAGGTCCGCGTCACTTGAGCTCGGCTAGGGCTTTCTTGGCGGCGGCGCCTATGCCGCCGCTTGCGTCTAGCTCTGCGGCCTTGGTGAGCTCGGCCTTGGCGCCCTTCTTGTCACCGTGCGCCTTCTTGCTCATGCCGAGGTAGTAGCGCGCGGGCGCGAAGTTCGCGTCGGCCTTGATCGCGGCGTTGAAGTCTTCTTCTGCGCCCTTGTCGTCCTTCTTGCCGTGCTTGCATACGCCGCGCTGCACGCGGAGCTCGGCGACGTCCTTCGTCGTGATCGCCTTGTCGAGGGCGCCGATGCAGTCGTCGAAGTCCTTGAGCTTGCCGAAGAGACGGCCCGCGGAGGCGAGGACGGCCACATCGTCGGTGGCGACGAGCGGCTTGAGCTGGGCGATCGCCCCCGCGTCGTCACCGGAACGCGCCAGCGCCTCCGCGTAGAGGTACTGCACTTCCTTGTCGGTCGGCGCGACCTCGAGGGCGTCCTTGAACGCTGCGATCGCGTCCTTGCTGCCGGTCTGGTCGAGCGCGACGGCGCGGTTACGCCGGAGCGACGGGCTCTTCGGCGCGACCTTGAGGCCTGCTTCCGCCGCCGCGAGCGCACCCGCCGCGTCGCCCTGGTCGAGGAGCACGCCGGAGAGGTTCGTGCTCGCCTCGGTGAGCTTCGGGTCATTGTCGAGCGCGTGACGGTAGCTGTCCGCGGCGCCCTTCGCGTCGCCCAGCGCCTCGAGGGCGACCCCCAGGTAGAACGCTGCCTGCGGATCCTTCGGGTTGTCCTTCGAGGCGGCCTCGAGGAGGACCTTTGCCTTCGCGAAGTCCTGAGCCTGGATGGCGTCCATGCCCTCCTTGACCTTCGCGCTCGACGCGGTCGCCGGCGTTGCTGCCTGCGCGTCGTCGTCCTCGAGCGGCGGATCGGCAGAAGCGTTCTGCGCTGGAGGCGCCGAACCGCCACAGGCGACCATCGAACAAAGCACGAACGCGACCCCAGCGAAGCGAAGCCCAACCCGCATGATCATCCTCCGGACTCGAGACGCGCGATCGTATTCATGATGCGATGACGGAGCTCCTCGATGCGCGTCTCGTCGAGGATCTTACCGCCTGCTTCGTCGGACACGTAAAAGACGTCGGCGACCCGCTCGCCCTCGGTGTTGATCTTCGCGAACGAGATCGACAGACCGACGTGCTGGATCGTCATCGAGAGCCAGAACAGGAGCGCACGGCGATCGCGGGTGATGACCTCGATCACGGTGTGGTTGCTCGCCGAGCGGTTGTCGATGTTCACCTTCGTGGCCACGGGGGGCGTCGGCCTGACGCTCCAGCGCGCCTGGGTGCGCGTGCCCGTCGCGAGCTCGACCAGATCGGCCTTCCCGGCGATGAGCGCCTCGAGGTCGCGCTCGAGGCCGGGGACGAGCTTGACGGCGTACTCCGCCTCTTGCCCGCTCCTCACCCAGAATATATCGAGCGAGCGCGTGCGCCCGTCCAGCCCTATCCACGAGTAAATCTGTGCGCTGAACACCTTCAGCTTGGCGTGGCTGAACGTCGCGGTGATCATCGCGAGGAGACCGGGGCGGTCGTCGGCGACGACGCAGAGCTCGACGTAGGGATCGCTCTTCGTGAGGACCCGGATGCTCGCGCTCCTCTCGAGCGCGGTCTTCGCGAAGAGCGCGTGATCGACTATCTCGCGCGGCTCGTTCGCGTAGAGGTAACGCTCGGGCAGGGCATCGATGAACGCCTGGAAAAACTCGCGATCGCCCGGGTCCTTCCACAGACCGAGCACCTCGCTCTTCACGGCTTCGTAGCGGGCGGGGCCGCGTGATGGCGCGCCGGCGAGGTGCCGCTCGGCCGCGACGTAGAGCTCGTCGAGCATGCGGCGCTTCCAGCTCGTCATCGAGCCGGGGCTCGTCGTCGTGACGTCGGCGAGCGTGAGCAGATAGAGCTCCCGGAGCCCCTCCCGACCGCGAACGTCGTTCGAAAACTCCTCGAGCGTCTGCGGGTCGTCGATGTCGCGGCGGGTGGCCACGTGATACATGCGGAGGTGCTTCAGCACGTGGTGCTGCACCTCGACGATGTCGGAGTCGGCCACGCCGAGGCGCTCGAGAACGACGCGCGCGAGCTCCGACCCCCGCTCCGGGTGATGACGACCGCCGAGGTCCTTGCCGATGTCGTGGAGGAGTGTCGCGAAGAAGAGAACGCGCGGGCGCGGCAGCTCCGCCGCGAGCCGGCACGCGAGCGGATGCTCCGCCGCGAGATCGCCACGGCAGAGCGCGCGGAGCTGATCGACCGCCGCGACGGAGTGCACGTCGACGGTGTACACGTGATAAATGTCGTGGTGGACGCGCCCGACGACGGGAGCAAACTCCGGGATCATCGCGACGAGCAGCCCGACGTCGTGCAGATCGTGGAGCACCGACCCGTGCCGGAGCTTCGTCTGCTGGACGACGCACGCGAGCCGAAGGAAGAGCTCCGACGCCTCTTCGCTCTTGCGGAGGGCGGCGCAGAAATCGGGGCTCGACGCGGCGCGGGCCACGGCGTGGCGCGCGAAGTCGTACACCGGAAGATCGCGACGGACGGCCTCGTCGTAGAGCCGGAGCGCTAGCGCGGGGTCGTGATAGAGCGCCTCCGCGTCGACCAGCGACACGGCCTCCCGCTGGAGCTTCAGGCCGCGGCCGATCGGCGTCTCGCGCGGGCGGCGGCGCGGCGGGGGCTTGGCGCGCGCGAGGATCATCTCCCGGGCGCGGGCGATGGCGCGCGCGTGCCGGTAATAATCGCTCATGAAGAGCTCGACGGCGTGGCCGCCGGTGCCGTAGCCGAGCTGCTCGGCGAGGCGCTCTTGCTGGTCGAAGCTCAGCCGATCGGCCCGGCGATTCGCCCCGATGTGGAGAAGGTTGCGCACGCGGAAGAGCAGGCTCCTGCCGGCTTCAATCTCGGCCCACTCGCGCGGCACTAGGATGCCGATCCGCATCAACTCGCTCAGATCCTGCACGCGCCAGCGTGCGCGGGCCGACCAGTGCGCGATGTCGAGGTCGCGGAGGCCGCCCTCCCCGTTCTTCACGTCGGGCTCGAGCAGGAACACGGAGCCGCCGAACCTGCCGTGTCGCTCCTCGGCGCTCGTCTCGAGCCGGTCGAGGAACGCGCCGAGATCGCCGGGGCCGAACACGCCTTCGAAGGCGCGATCGAGCAGCGCGGCGTCGGCGTTGGAGTCTCCCGCGATGGTGCGCCAGTCGAGGAGCGACGTCGCCGTCGGCAGATCGGTGCGCGACATCTCGATGAAGTCCGTCGCGGTGACGACCTGATGCCCGATGGAGAGCCCCGCGTCCCAGAGCGGATAGAGGAGCGCCTCGGCGGCGGGCGCGACGGTCGCCGGCTCGCCCTCGCAGAGCAGCCGCACGTCGAGATCGCTGTAGGGCGAGAGCGCGGCGCGGCCGTAGCTGCCGACGGCAGCGAGCGACAGCGGCGTCCAGTGGTTGCCGCGCGTCATCGCGGTGCGCGCGGCGTAGAAGAGCGCCGAGAGGAGCCCGTCGTACACCTTCGCGTAACGACGGCCCGCGGGCAGCCCAGCCTCGAGCGAGCCGTTCGTGATCATCTGCTCGACGCCGGCGCGGTGCTGGCTCAAGTATCGGCGGAGCTCGGGGACGAGCTGCGAAGAGAGCTGTTCGAGCAGCGGTCGCTGGCCGCGGAGATCGTTGGGAGCCGGATTCGCCATCTACAGAGGGGACGGGCGCCCCAGGTTCGGGCCTTTATAGCGCAGACTGCCCAACCTGGAAGAGAGAGCGCGGGCGGCCGGACGCACCCTTATCGGCGCGCCCCACCAGGTACCACTCGAATCGAGCCTGCGCACGAGTTTCGCAGTAGCCTTCAGCGGGCGTTTTCCACCGCGGACGGTAGTCCGGCCGCCGTCGCAAGTCGGCAGTCTCAGGTCTCGCTTGCTCGATTCCAGCAGTCGCAATCCTCTCCCTCGCGGGTCGCTGGGCGTCCTTTCCGCCTTCGCCATCGCGTTGCTCGCAGGGCCCACGGGAGCGTTCTGCAAAGCGACCACCTGCGATGCCGCATCGAGCACGTGCCCGGTCGACTCGAACGGCTGTAACACCGGGGGCCATCCCCTGTCGTGGACGACGGGGTGCCTGTCGTTCGCGGTGAGCGACGCCGGCTCTGCGAAGCGTGGCATCACCTACGACACCTTCGACGCCGTCGTGCGGAAGTCGTTCCAGCAATGGCTCGCGGTCGACTGCGGCGGCGGCAAGCATCCGTCGATCGCGCTCTGGGACGCCGGCGACTTCTCCGGCCCGCTCGAGTGCGACACGCCCGAGTACAACCCGACGGCCCCGAACGCCAATGCGTGGATCCTTCGCGACGCGGACTGGCCGTATCACGACGCGGGCTCCCGGTTCGCGCACACGACGGTGACCTACGACTCCGCGACGGGACGGATCCTCGACGCCGATGTCGAGCTCGACTCTTCCGGCGTCGAGCTCACGACCTCCGACGACACCATCGTCGCGGATCTCGAGTCGATCACGACGCACGAGGCGGGGCACTTTCTCGGCCTCGGCGACTCTTCCGATCCCGACGCGACGATGAGCGCCGCGTACTCGCCGGCGAGCCGGCAAGCGCGTTCGCTCGCGCCCGACGACGTGGCGGGCATCTGCGCGCTCTATCCGCCCGCGCGCGACGTCCCGGCGTGTACCGACCCTTCACCGAGCCACGGCTTTTCTCGCTACTGCGCCGGCACCGCGCACGACTCGGGGTGCGGCCTCGCTCGCGCCGGCGGGGCTTCCGACGGCGCGTTCGCCAGCGTCGCAGCGGCGGCGTTCCTGGCCTTGCGCCGGCGTCGCGCGGCCCGGAAGACGCCGTGAGCGAGCTGCTCGTCGTCGCGGGCGAGGCGTCGGGTGACGCGCTCGCCGCAGAGGTCGCGACGGAGCTCGTCGTCGCGACGTTCGGCCTGGGCGGACCACGGCTCGCTCGCGCCGGGCTCGACGGCGTCCGCGACGTCACCGCGTTCGCCGCGATGGGCGTCACCGCGGCTGCGGGGCGCGGTCCACGGCTCGCAAGCGCGCTCTTCGCGCTGTCGCGTGAGGTCCGGAAGCGCCGCCCGCGGGCGGCGCTCCTCGTCGGATTCTCGGAGGTGAACGCGCTCCTCGCGGGGTGGCTCAAGCGACGCGGCACGCGCGTGCTCTGGTACGCGCCACCGCAGGTGTGGGCGTGGCGCCCGAAGCGCGCGCGACCCATCGCGACGAACTGCGACGCGCTCGCGGTGCTCCTGCCGTTCGAGACGGAGTGCTGGACGCGCGCCGGCGCGACCGTCGAGTACGTCGGGCATCCCGCGGCATGGCGCGCGCAGAGCGACGCTTCACGGCGCGAGGTCGTGCTCTTGCCGGGCAGCCGCGCCCACGAGGTGCGCGCGCATCTGCTTCCGATGCTCGGCGCGGCGGCGGAGCTCGCGCGCGACGGCCTCGCCGCAAGGCTCGTCCTCGCGGAGGGCCTCGACGCGCGGACCGCGGCGTGGGTCGAACGCGTCGCGCGCGCGCGCGGAGTGCCGGTGACGCGCTCCGGGCCGGACGCCCTCGACGGCGCGGCGGCGGCCCTCGTCGCGAGCGGCACTGCGACGCTCGAGTGCGCGGCCGCGAGCGTGCCGCCGGTCATCGTCTATCGCACCGATCCCCTCACCTTCGCGGTGGCGGCGCGCCTCGTGCGCGTCCCCCACGTCGGTTTGCCGAACCTCGTCCTCGACCGGAGAGCGTTCCCCGAGCTCCTCCAGAAAGACGTCACGGCGTCGCGCCTCGCCGCTGCCGTCCGCGACGTGCTCGCCGCTCCCCATTTATCGCGTGCGTCGTGCCGCGAGGTGCGCGAAAAGCTTCGCGGACCCGACGACACGACTCCCGCCGAGCGGGTCGCCGCGACGCTCCGACCATGGCTCACGTGAAGAAAGCGCCGGCGCGAAGGACGTCGAAGGCCCCTGCGACCGCGACGATGCCCGCGGCGACGGAGCGGAGCCGCGTGCTGCCGTGGGTCATCGCGCTCACCCTGTTGCTCCTCGCGCTTCGCCTTCGGCTCGCCGAGCTCGTCGGATTCGGCGACGCGGAGGCGCTCTACGCCGCGTACGCGCTTCATCCGCAGCCCGGCTACCTCGATCACCCCGGGCTCATCGGCGCGATCGCGCGCTTCGTCGGCAACGGCGGGGCGCCCTCGCCGCTCGCCGCGCACCGCTTCACGGCATTCGTCGCGACGACGATCCCGTGGCTCGGCGTCGCGGCCGCCCGCGCCGCCGGCGCCCGGGACGACGCGGCGTATCTCTCGTTCTTCGCGCTGGCGCTCTTGCCGGAGATGTCCGTCGGGCTCTTCGGGTTGACGCCGGATCTGCCGCTCGCCGCGCTGTGGCTCGCGAGCCTCGGCGCGGCTGCGCTGGCCCTGCGGAGCGCGCCCGGAACACGCGCGGCCCTCGTCGGGATGATGCTCGCGGGGCTCTTCGCCGGTCTCGCGGTGACGGCGAAAGCGTCGGGCGTATTGCTCGTCCTCGCGCTCGCCGTGGCGCTCGCCGGAAAGGCTGCGCGCGCGCATCTCCGGACGACGGGGCCGTGGTGCGGCGCCGTCTCGGCGCTCATCGTCGTCCTGCCGCTCGCGCTGTGGGAGCGCGCGAACGGGTACCCATTGCTCGCGCACCGGCTCGTCGCGACGCAGGGCCACGCCGGCCTGTCGCTCCGCAACGCGGGGGCGCTCGTCGGTGGGCAGCTCCTCTACGTCACGCCGCCGTTTCTCTTCCAAGCCTGGGTGTCACTCCGCGAGCTGTGGAAGCGGCGCGCCGAGCCCGTGGAGCGATTGCTCTTCGTGGCGTCGGTGGTGCCCGCGGTTCCCCTTGCCGCGCTCTGCCTCTGGTCGCGGGTCGCCGAGCCGCACTGGCTCGGGCCGGCGTACCTGTCGCTCGCAGTGGCGCTCCCGCTCCTCGCGCGGCCACGGCGGTGGGTCGTCTTCGGCTCTCTCGGCATCGGGGTGTTGGCGCCGATCCTCGCCTTCGTGCTCGTCGCGACGCCGCTCGTGCCGAAGCTCTCCGGCAAGGGCTATCGCCCGCGCTACGATCTGGTCAACGACCTGTACGCCTGGCAACCTGGGTTGTCACTCGTGCGCTCCGAGATCGAGGAGGTCCGCGCCGAGGGGTACGCTCCCTATGTCGTCGGGCCGCACTGGACGGTGTGCGCGCAGCTCCACGCCGGACTCGGGGCGGCCGTCCCCGTCGGTTGCCGGACGAAGGAAGGCGACGATTTCGCCGGCTGGTTCCCGGCGCGGGCCTGGACGGAAGCTCCCGTCGTTCTCTACGTCACCGACGACAGGTTTCCCGACGCGGCGGCCGCGCAATTTCCCCACCGCGACGTGGTGCGCATCCAGAGCGCCCAGATCTACCGAGGTGGACGCGTCGTGCGGACCATCAAGGTCGCGCGGCTGGAACGCGCCGCGAGCGCGCTCCGCTAGACGCCGTTCACTCCGCGGCGGTCGCGGCGCCCGGAGCGGCGGGAGCTTCAGCCGGGCCCTGCACGCTGAGGCCGGCGGCGCGGATCAGGTCCGTGTCGCCATCGACGTCGGGGTTCGGCGTCGTGAGGAGCTTGTCCCCGTAGAAGATGCTGTTCGCGCCCGCGTAGAGGCACATCAGCTGCGCCTCACGGCCGAGATCGGTACGGCCCGCGCTCAGACGGACCCGCGACATCGGCATGAGGATGCGCGCGGTCGCGATCATGCGCACGAGCTCGATGGGGTCTACCGGGGGGAGCGCCGCGAGCGGCGTGCCCTCGATCCTCGCGAGCGCGTTCACGGGCACGCTCTCGGGGTGCGGCGAAATCGACGAGAGCTCGACGAGGAGCCCGCAGCGGTCGTCGATGCTCTCGCCCATGCCGATGATGCCGCCCGAGCACACCGTGATGCCCGCCGCGCGGACACGCTTGAGCGTCGCGAGGCGATCTTCGTAGGTGCGCGTGGTGACGATGGAGCGGTAGTTCTCGCGCGAGGTGTCGAGGTTGTGATTGTAGGCGTCGAGACCGGCCTCCTTGAGGCGCTCGGCCTGGCTGTCCTTCAGCATCCCGAGGGTGACGCACGCTTCGAGCCCGAGGGACTTCACGCCGCGCACCATGTCGAGCACGCGGTCGAACTGCGGTCCGTCCTTCACCTCGCGCCAGGCGGCGCCCATGCAGAACCGCGTCGCGCCCGCGTCCTTCGCGCGCCGCGCGGCGGCGATGACGTCGTCCACCTTGAGGAGCGGTTCGCCCTTCACCTTCGTCTGGTGATGGCTCGACTGGGAGCAGTACGAGCAGTCCTCGGGGCAGCCCCCTGTCTTAACGCTGAGGAGCGTGCAGAGCTGGACGTCGGCCTCGGGATGGTGCTCCACGTGGATTGCCCGAGCTCGGTCGATGAGCTCGAAGAGCGGCAAATCGTGGATCTTTCGAACCTCGGCAAGGGTCCAGTCGTTGCGGAGCGGAGCGGCCATGTCGCTCCGAGGCATAGCATCACTCGGCCGGACGTCACAGCTGAACGAGGAGCGCCTCCAGCACCTCGGGACGGACGGGCTTCGTCAGGTGGTGATTGAAGCCGGCCTCCTTGGCGCGGAGGACGTCGGAATCTCGGCCGTATCCGGTGAGCGCGACCAGGACGAGGCCGTCGAGTGACGCATCGGACCGGAGCGTCCGCGCGACCTCGTAGCCGTCCATGCCCGGGAGCCCGATGTCCACGAGCGCCAGGTCCGGCTGCGTCGCCTGGATCGCAGTGATCGCGGAGAGACCGTCCGAGGCCTCGACCACGGTGAAGCCCTTCGTCTCGAGGAGGATCTTCATGAGCGCGCGCGAATCCTCGTGATCTTCGACGAGGACGATCTTGCGCGACGCAGGCTTCTCGAACCGCGGGAGTGACTGCACCGTAGGCTGATCATGGCATATCGGGAGGCGGACGATGAACTCGCTTCCCTGGCCGGCACCGGCGCTCCGCGCCGTCACGCCGCCGCCATGAAGCTCGACCAGCATCTTCACGAGTGTGAGTCCGATGCCGAGGCCACCCGTGAGCGATCGAGCTTCTGCTCGCCCTGGACGAACAGCTCGAAGATGTGCGGCAAGAGCCCGTGATCGATGCCCACGCCCTGATCCCTGACGGTGAGGACGATGTCGTCCCCGTCGCGTTTCAGGGTGACGTGCACCTTCGCGCCCTCGTCGGAATACGACGTGGCGTTGCCGATCAGAAGCTTGCCGCCCTTGATGATCATCTCCTTGCGCGCGGGCATGAGATAAACGGTGTCGGGCTCGACGTTGGCGCCGTTGGCGGCCTGGAGGATCGGGATGCGGGTCCGCCGCGCGAGGAGCTCGTCGATGACGCTCTTGAAGTCGGGCGACAGGTGCTGGATGACGGCGAACGCCATGCCCGTGTTGCGCGGCATGTGGCTGAAGGTCGCTCGAGCGATTCGAGCCCGCCGGCAGAGGCGCCGATGCCCACGATGGGAAACGCCGGCCAGTGCGGTTCGGTGGATCTCGCGGATTCCGCACCGTCGGCGTCTGGTGCTTCGGTGCCCGAAGAGTGGGATTCGGAGGGCGATTCGTGCGCCCGGTCAGCATTTTGCGTGCCACGCGGAAAACGCCCTGTGCCGCGCTGTACGCGAGACAAAAAGCGACGTCGTGAGGCATGCGTTCGCACGCTCACGATCTCCGCAGTCGACTCTCAGAAACCGATCGCCGCGCGCCCCGTCTCACGATCCACGACGCCGTCACGGACGAGTGCCTTGATGTGCATCTCGAACGTCTGCATGCCGTACGGATGGGTGCCGTTCTCCATGAGCTCTTTGAGCGGGGGATTACCGACGGGGCGCTTGATCGTCTCCCGCACGGAGCCGGTCGCCACCAGCACCTCCGCGGCGAGCACCATCCCCTGCCCGTCTGCACGGATTATCAAGCGCTGGGCGACGATGCCCTGGAGCGCATCGGCGATCCGTTCGCGGAGCTCGTCGGGGTGGTCGGAGCTCAGCGAGATCATGCGGTGCACTGTGCGAAAGACGTCCGGCGTGTGCAGCGTCGACAGCACGAGATGACCGGTCTCGGCCGCCTTCAGCGCGATGTCCATCGTCTCGCCGTCGCGGATCTCGCCGACCTGGATGACGTCGGGATCTTGCCGGAGCGCGGAGCGCAGCGCGCTCGCGAAGCTCGTCGTATCGGAGCCAATCTCGCGCTGGCTGATGCTCGAGCGATCGTCGACGTGCAGGAACTCGATCGGATCTTCGATCGTCACGATGTGACGTGACGAGTTGTGATTCATGTGCCCGATCATCGCGGCGAGCGTGCTGCTCTTGCCGTTGCCGGCGGCGCCGACGCAGAGGACGAGCCCGCGGTCCTTGCCGGCGAGATCCACGCACGCGCGCGGCGCGCCGAGCTGTTCGAGCGTCGGCACGTCGAGCGGGATGAAACGCATGACGATCGCGAGTGACCCGCGCTGGCGGTACACATTCACGCGGAAGCGCCCGACGCCCTCGGCCTCGTACGCGATGTCGTACTCGCGGAGTGCGCCGAGCTCGCGCAGCACCTCGGGGTTGGCGATGACGTGGTGCGCGACCGCCTCGGTGTCCTCGGGACGGATCGGGTCGAGCCGGAAATAGACGAGATCACCGCGGACGCGAGCGCCGGGTGGCTGCCCTACCTTGAGATGGACGTCCCGCGCGCGCGCGGCGATCGCCTTGCCGAGGAGCTGGTGGAAGTACTGCTCGGAAGCGTAGGGACTTCCAGTGGGATAGCTCGGCGACATCTTCGGCGAGGGGCTCGGCCCGTTCTACGTGTTCTCTCGGCCCTGGGCCAGATCCGAGCGGATCCGTTCGGCGAACGCGGCCGCACGGCCCTGGTCGGCCTTCCCGGAGTTCCATCGCACGCCGAGGCCCGTCGCCTCGTCGGGTTTCGGGATGATGTGGAAATGCACGTGCGGCACCGCCTGATGGGCGAGCGGCAGGTTGTTCTCGAGCACGTTGTACGCCGCCACGCCGGTTGCGCGCTTGATGGCGCGGCAGAGCCGCGGCAAGACCCGGCCGATGGCGGCGGCGGACTCGTCGGAGAGCTCGTCCAGGGTCACGGCGGGCTCCTTGGGGATGACCAGAGCGTGCCCCTCGCTCAGCGGCCCGATGTCCAGAAACGCGAGCACGCGGTCGTCCTCGTAGAGCTTGTGGCACGGAATTTCCCCGCGAATGATCTTCGAAAAGATGCTGTCCGCCATGTGAGTGAGGGTAGCCCAAGCGGCGACGAGAGCCGAGATGGCAATTGGGACGGAGCCCCCATATGCTCTCCTTGCCGATCCATGGTCTTCGCCGTCGAGTTCTGGGGCGTCCGCGGGAGCATCGCGTGTCCGTCGCCACGCCATGTCGCGTACGGGGGCAACACGAGCTGCCTCGAAGTCACGGCCGGGAACGAGCGGGTGATCCTCGACGCCGGGACCGGCATACGCGATCTGGGTGATTCGATGCTGCGTCGGGACGTGCGGCGCGCGCACCTGCTCCTGACCCACGTGCACTGGGATCACATCAACGGGTTTCCGTTCTTCGCTCCCGGTTACCAGGCGAACCGGACCTTCGAGATCAAGGCCGCCCATCTGCGTCCCCTCGGCGGGGTCCGCGAGGTGCTCGCCGGTCAGATGGGACAGCCGACGTTCCCGGTGCCGCTCGAGACGATGCGTTCGTGTCTGGTGTTCGAGGATTTCGACGCCGGGGACGCCTTCGACATCGGACCCGGCGTGCGAGTGCGAACCGCGCCGCTCAATCATCCCAACGGCGCCACCGGCTACCGGCTCGAGGCGAGCGGCAAGGCCGTCTGTTACGTCACCGATACCGAGCACGTCATCGGTTCGCCGGATCAGAAGATCCTCGCCCTCATCGAGGGAGCGGATCTCGTCGTCTACGACTGTACGTACACCGATGACGAGTTCCCGGCGAAGGTCGGCTGGGGCCACTCGACCTGGCAAGAGGCCGTCCGCCTTTGCCGCCAGGCGAACGTGAAGCAGCTCGCGATCTTCCACCACGATCCGTCCCACGAGGATTCCTTCATGGCCGACATCGAGCAGCAGGCGCGGGAGATGTGGTCCGGTGCCATCGTGGCGCGCGAAGGGATGCGCATCGAGCTAGCGTGACGACGCGCATGGTCACGACGGACGAGAAAGTACGGAGCCTCGAGCTCCTCTATCGCGTCGGCATCGCGCTCTCCGCCGAGCGCAACAAGGACCGACTCCTCGAGATGATCCTCGTCGAGGCGCAGACCCTCTGCAACGCCGACGGCGGCACGCTCTACCTCACGACGGACGACGATCAGCTCAAGTTTGCCATCATGCGCACCGACTCGCTCGGCATCGCGCTCGGCGGCACGACGGGCGCGCCGATCGCGTTCCCCGCGATCCCCATCACCGACGTGGTCACCGGACAGCAGAACCTGAAGAACGTCGCGACGGCCGCGGCGCTCCTGAAGCGCTCGGTGAACATCCCCGACGCCTATCACGCCGCGGGCTTCGACTTCAGCGGGACCAAGGCCTTCGACGCGAAGAACAACTACCGCTCCAAGTCATTTCTGGCCATCCCGCTGGTCAATGGCGAGGGGCTCGTTATCGGCGTGCTCCAGCTCCTGAACGCGCGCGATCCTGCGACCGGCGAGCTCATTGCCTTCGCCGAGGAACACCAGCGGATCGTCGAAGCGCTCGCGTCGCAGGCCGGCATCGCGCTCGACAATCAGCTCCTCCTCGACGGGCAACGCCAGCTCCTCGAGAGCTTCATCAAGGCGATCGCCTCGGCCATCGACGCGAAGAGCGCGCACACCGGCGGTCACTGTGAACGCGTACCGATCCTCACCGAGATGCTCGCGCAGGCCGCCTGCGACGCAACCGATGGGCCGCTCGCGGCGTTCTCGCTCAGCGAGGAGGAGTGGTACGAGCTCCGCATCGCGGCGTGGATGCACGACTGCGGCAAGGTGACGACCCCCGTCCACGTGATGGACAAATCGACGAAACTCGAGACGATCTTCGATCGGATCGAGGTGGTGCGCGCTCGCGTCGAGGTCCTCAAGCGGGACGCGGAGATCGAGATGCTCCGCGCCGAAGCCGCGCCGGGTGCCGACCACGCCGCGCTCCGGGCCGCCTTCGAGAAGAAGGTCGAGGAGCTCTCGGCCGAGCTCGCGCTCATCGAGAAATCGAACATCGGCGGAGAGTTCCTCGAGCCGGAAAAGCAGGCAAAAATAGCGGAGATCGGGCGACGGAGCGTCGTCCAGAACGGCGAGCCGCGCCCGCTCCTCTCACCCGACGAGGTGAAGAACCTTACCATCTCGCGCGGCACGCTGACGGCCGAGGAGCGGCTCGTCATCAACGGGCACATGGTGCAGACCATCAACATGCTCGAGGCGCTCCCCTTCCCGCGGAACCTCAGGCGCGTCCCCGAGTACGCCGGTGGCCATCACGAGAAGATGGACGGAACCGGCTACCCGCGTGGTCTCTTCGCGTCCGACATGTCCGTCCCTGCCCGGCTGATGGCGATCTCCGACGTGTTCGAGGCGCTGACCGCTCAGGACCGCCCTTACAAGAGCGCCAAGAAGCTCTCGGACACGATGCGCATCATGGGCGCGATGAAGCGCGACAATCACCTCGACCCGGATCTCTTCGATCTATTCATCTCGTCGGGCGTGTACCGCGACTACGCGAAGCGCTACCTCCCCGCGGCGCTCCTCGACGACGTCGACGAGGCGGGGCTCCTCGCCATCACCCCGAAGCCGTTCGGGCTCCCCGACGCCGACGCGCGCCGCGCTCGCTCTCGCGATTTCTTGCCCGAGTACAGGACGACCGAGCCGCCGCGCGTGAGCCGGCTGGCGAGCTCTCGCACGTCGCTCCTGCCGACGACGCGCCGGTCGTAGCTCGGCTCTAGTTCACGGCGTCGGCGGCTGCCGCGGGCGGCGCTGACGGCTGCGCGACGGGATCGGCCGGATCGGTCGTCGCGATCGCGGAATTGCCGTGGTTCGGCGGGCGCGGCGGCTCACCCGGTGCGGCCTCGTCGACCCAGTATGCGGACGCTTCACGGACGTCGAGGTGTACGTGCGTCGAGTTCGGGTAGTAGCCGACGCCGACGTTCGGCAAGGTCCGCAGATAGTCGCGGAGAAGCGCGTTCGGGACGCCGGGAATGCTGAAGTCGAAGGCCCTGCCGATCTTGTGCTTCGACTCTTCGAAGAACGAGTGCTCGCGGTACCCCGAAACGACCCGGACCGGGCGTCCCCCGAAGGTGTCACTGACGCGGACCACGAGCTTCACGAGCCGCTCGTCGATCTCGTGCATGGTGCCGGTGCGCCACGACGCGAGCATCTTCTCGACCGCGTCCTGGGCGTGCGGGAGGATCTTCCCACGGTGCGAGAGGATGACGCCGTGCCAGCGCGCGTTCGGCGTCTCCAGCGTGACCACGCCGCGCTTCCGCGGATGCTCGGCGTAGTCCTGCCATCGCTCCTTCGAGTTCCCGTGGCCGACCCGAGCCACGGGTGGCGCGTCGTCGTTGCCGTCGGGAATGACGAGGACCTGGCCGGGATGGATCCGCGCGCCGTACTTGAGGCCGTTCGCGTGTCGCAGATCTTCCACCGAGACGCGGTAGCGGCGGGCGATCCTGCCGAGGGTCTGCCCGCCGTAGACGGTGTGGATGGTTCGCCCCGCGTCGTCGGTCTGCGCGACTACCGAGCTCGCGAGCGTCGCCGCACCGAGCAAGACGATTGCGGCGAGCCGCCGTCCCAGCATCGGCCGACGCTATCAAAGGCGTCCATCGCCACGCAACGAGGCGGCGATGACCCGGGCACCGGCGGCGCCCGACGTAACCCCGCGAAAATGCGGAAAAGGCCCTAGTTCGAGGATGCCATGAAGGCGACATCTAGCGGCAACATGACCCGTCGTGTCATGCATTGGCCCCCTCGAACCTACCGGCACCCGCCGGCAGGAAAGCCAAGTGGTCTGCTGATGTCTATCCGCGTCGCCCTCCATCATCGCACGACATATCGCTACGACCGACCCGTCCACCTCGGTCCGCAAGTGATCCGGCTCCGGCCCGCGGTCCACGCCCGCGCCACGGTCGAGAGCTACTCCCTGAGGGTCAAGCCGGAACGCCATTTCCTGAACTGGCAACAGGATCCACACGGGAACTTCCTGGCGCGCCTGGTGTTCCCCGACACCACCCGTCTCTTCGAGGTCGACGTCGATCTCGTCGCCGAGATGGGCGTCAAGAACCCCTTCGACTTCTTCCTCGAGCCGGAGTTCGAGAAGCTCCCCGTCGCGTACGATCCGTCGCTCGCGAGCGACTTGCTCCCGTACAGGAGACTCGATCCACCCGGACCGCTCCTGAAGAAGTTCCTCGACGAGGTGCGCTCGACGGGCGTTCGCACCATCGACTTCCTGGTCGCCATCAACCAGCGCCTCAGCCAGATCGTCGCGTACACGATCCGGATGGAGCCCGGCGTGCAGACGCCGGAGCAGACTCTGAAGCTCGCGTGCGGCTCGTGCCGTGACACCTCGTGGCTGCTCGTGCAGGCGCTGCGACACCTCGGCTTCGCGTCGCGGTTCGCTTCCGGATACCTGATCCAGCTCAAGCCCGACGTGAAGTCGCTCGACGGCCCGAGCGGCGCGGAGACCGACTTCACGGATCTCCACGCCTGGGCGGAGGTGTACATGCCCGGCGCGGGCTGGGTCGGCCTCGATCCGACGTCGGGGCTTCTCGCGGGCGAGGGACATATTCCGCTCGCCTGCACGCCGGAGCCGACCAGCGCGGCGCCGATCAGCGGCGCGGTCGACGACGCCGAGGTCGAGTTCGGCCACGAGATGACCGTCGTGCGCCTGCGCGAGACGCCGCGCGTGACGCTGCCGTACGGCGACGGCGCATGGGAACGCATCGAGGCGCTCGGCCACTCCGTCGACGAAGAGCTCGAGCGCATGGACGTGCGGCTGACGATGGGCGGCGAGCCCACGTTCGTCTCCATCGACGATCCCGACGGCTACGAGTGGACCTACGGCGCGCTCGGCGCGGCGAAGCGCGCTCGCGCAGGGGAGCTCCTCCGCCGGCTGTGGCGGAAATTCTCGCACGAGGGCTTGCTCCACTTCGGTCAGGGCAAGTGGTACCCGGGTGAACCGCTGCCGCGCTGGGCGCTGTCCTGCTACTGGCGCAAGGACGGACAGGGGCTCTGGGAGCATCCGGCGCTGGTCGCCGACGATACCGTCTCGATGCCAATCGGCCCCGCCGATTCCGAGAAGTTCTCGCAGGCGCTCGCGCGGAACTTGAACGTGAACCCCCGCTACGCGACCGCCGCGTACGAGGATCACTACTACTACATGTGGAAGGAGCGCCGGCTCCCGGTCAACGTGAGCCCGCGTTACTCGAAGCTCGCAGACGAGATGGAGCGCGCGCGCATCGCGCGTATCTTCGAGCAGGGTCTTGGACACATCGTCGGTTACGCGCTCCCCATCGTCCCCGAAGAGCCGGGGAGCGGGCGCTTCCGCAGCGGTCTGCTCTTCAAGCGCTCCGATGTGTTGCTCCTCGTCCCGGGCGACTCGCCGATGGGCTATCGCCTGCCGCTCGGCTCGCTCCCGTGGGCGGATCCGGCAGAGCTGCCGCAGCACATCGAGCGCGATCCGTTCGACGAGCGCCGGCCGTTACCGCGCTTCGCGCGAAGCCCCGTTCATCAGGACCCACGCCCCGAGCGCGAGAAGCCGCCCGCACCGAAGGAATCCGCGCCGTGGGCGCTCCGGACGGCGATCTGCGTGGAGGTCCGTGAAGGTCGGCTCCATGTCTTCATCCCGCCGTTCCCGTTGCTCGAGGACTATCTCGCCATCACCGGCGCCATCGAGCGCACTGCGCTCGAGCTCAATCAGCCGATCCTCATCGAGGGCTACCCGCCGCCCAAGGATCCGCGGATCCAGTCTTTCTCGGTGACGCCGGATCCCGGCGTCATCGAGGTGAACATCCATCCGTCGGCCTCGTGGCGCGATCTCGTCGATCGCACCACGATCCTCTACGAAGAAGCGCGACAGACGCGGCTCGGTACGGAGAAGTTTCTCCTCGACGGGCGGCACACGGGAACCGGCGGCGGCAACCACGTCACGCTGGGCGGTGATACACCGAGCGACAGCCCGTTCCTGCGCCGCCCCGATCTACTCCGGAGCATGGTCGGCTACTGGCACGACCATCCGTCGCTCTCGTACCTTTTCTCGGGTCTCTTCATCGGCCCGACGAGCCAGGCTCCGCGCGCCGACGAGGCGCGGCACGAGGCGACCTACGAGCTCGAGATAGCCTTCCGCGCGCTCGACGATGCGATGAAGCGCGCGTCGCCGCCGCCCCCGTGGCTCGTCGATCGAACCTTCCGCAACCTCCTCGCGGACATCACCGGCAACACGCATCGTTCGGAGTTCTGCATCGACAAGCTCTACTCCCCGGACGGCCCCACCGGCCGCCTGGGGATCGTCGAGATGCGCGCCTTCGAGATGCCGCCCCACGCGCGGATGAGCCTCGCGCAGCAGCTCCTCGTCCGCGCGCTGCTCGCGTCATTCTGGAAGACGCCGTACCAGGCGCGCTTGCCGCGCTGGGATACGACGCTCCACGATCGGTTCCTCTTGCCGCACTTCGTGGCGCGGGACTTCGGCGACGTCATCCGCGATCTGAACACCGCGGGCTTCCCGGTCGAGGAGCCCTGGTTCCACGCACACCACGAATTCCGCTTTCCGAAGCTCGGAAGCGTCGACTACGACGGCGTTCACGTCGAGCTCCGCCGCGCGCTCGAGCCGTGGAACGTGCTCGCCGAGGAGCAGGCCGGCGGAGGGACGGCGCGCGCCGTCGACTCGTCGCTCGATCGACTGCAGGTGCTCGTCAAGGGCGCCATCGAGACGCGACACGCCCTCGTGTGCAACGGCATTCGCGTTCCGTTACACCCCACCGGGACGCAAGAAGAGGCGGTCGCCGGCGTGCGGTACCGCGCGTGGAACCTCCCCTACGCGCTCCATCCGACGATCTTTCCCCATGCCCCGCTCATCTTCGACATCGTCGATCTCTGGTCGGGGCGCTCGATCGGCGGATGCACCGTCAACGCGTCGCATCCCGGCGGAAGGAGCTACGACACCTTCCCCGTCAACTCGTACGAGGCGGAGGCCCGCCGGGCGTCGCTCTTCTCCCCGCTCGGTCATACGCCGGGGCCAATCGCCGTCCCGCTCTCGCCGTTTTCGTCGGATCGCAGCCCAGATTACCCCCTCACCCTCGATCTGCGGCGTTATGCTGAGCCCTGATCGGCGGCGCGTGGCCGCCATCCCGAGCTCCTAGGTCGTAAGTGAGTGACTCGTATGGCATCGGCAACGGATCCGAGCGGCTGACGCCCGTGTCGTCGCTGTCCGTGATGGACCGCTCGCCCGGCGGCTCTCCCTTCGCCTACGTCCCCGATGCGAGCCGGGACGAGGTCTTCGGCCCGGACGGGCTTCCCCGCGCGCACTGTCGCGACTGGCTCCGCGACATCGAGATGCTCGGTGTCGAGGACATGCAGCGGCGATGGGACCACGCCCGCCGACTCATCCGCGACAACGGCGTGACGTACAACGTGTACGGCGATCCGCGCGGCATGGACCGGCCGTGGGAGCTCGACCCGATCCCGCTGGTCGTCGATGCGCCGGAGTGGACGGACATCGCCCGCGGCCTCGAGCAGCGCGCGACCCTCCTCAACTGCATCCTCCTCGACATCTACGGCGAGCAGAAGCTCCTCACGCGCGGTCTCTTGCCGCCGGAGCTCGTCCTGGCGCTCCCCGGCTTCTTGCGCCCGATGCACGGCGTGAAGCTCCCGCGCGGCATCGCGCTCCACATGGCGGCGTCCGATCTGGCGCGCGCGCCCGGGGGCGGCTTCTGGGTGCTCAGCGATCGCACGCAGACGCCGTCCGGCGCCGGCTACGCTCTCGAGAACCGCATAGTCATCTCGCGCACCCTGCCCGGCGTCTTCCACGACGCGCGCGTGCAGCGGCTCGCGTCGTACTTCCGCACGCTCCGCGACACCCTGCTCTCACTCGCCCCGCGCGGCAGGGAGAGCCCGCGTATCGTCCTCCTCACGCCGGGCCCCCACAACGAGACGTACTTCGAGCACGCCTATCTCGCGCGTTACCTCGGCTTCGCCCTCGTCGAGGGCGCCGATCTGACCGTGCGCGATCGGCAGGTGTACGTGAAGACGCTGGGCGGCCTCGAGCGGGTCGACGTCATTCTGCGCCGCCTCGACGACGCTTTCTGTGATCCGCTGAGCCTGCGCTCCGACTCGTCGCTCGGCGTCGCGGGGCTCGTCCACGCGGTCCGCGCCGGCAAGGTCGCGGTCGCCAACGCGCTCGGCAGCGGCCTCGTGGAGACGCCCGCGCTGCTCGCGTTCCTGCCGAAGCTCTGCCGGGAGCTCCTCGGTGAAGATCTGCTGCTCCCGAGCGTCCCCACGTACTGGTGCGGCGACCCGGAGGCACGCTCCTACGTGCTCGATCATCTCGACGCGATGGTGATCAAGACGACGGCGTGGGGTCCGGAGGCGTTCGAGCCGATGTTCGTCGGCGGGCTGTCGTCGTCGGAGCGCTCCGACCTGCGAGCGCGGATCAAGACGCGCCCCGAGGCCTTCGTCGCGCAAGAGAGCGTCCCGCTCTCGACCGCGCCGGTCTGGACGAAGGGGCGTCTCCAGCCCCGACACATCACGATCCGCGCATACGTGACGCACTCGCCGCGCGGTTACGAGACCATGCCCGGCGGCCTCACCCGAGTCTCGGCGACCCAGGATTCACTGGTCGTCACCATGCAACGCGGCGGCGGCAGCAAGGATCTGTGGATCCGCGCCGAGAACAACGAGGTGAACCCCGTCACCTTGCTGCGCCAGCCGTCGCAGCACGCCGAGGTCCTGCGGAGCGGCGGAGATCTGCCGAGCCGCGTGGCGGACAACATGTTCTGGCTCGGCCGCTACCTCGAGCGCGCCGAGAACGCGGTCCGGCTCCTGCGCGCTCTCTTCGCTCGCCTCACCGACGAGACGACCACCGACGTGCCCGAGCTCACGCAGCTCCTTCACGCGCTCGAGGTCACGAGCGATCTCGAGACCGGCAGCATCACCGGACCCGAAGTCGCGAACATGGACCCCGTGCAGCTCGTCGTGGCCGAAAGGCCGCAGAGCTCGCTTCGCGCGACGGTCATCGCGGCTCACCGCTCTGCCTCCGTCGTCCGCGACCGTCTCTCGAGCGACACCTGGCGCATCATCGGCCAGGTGCAGCGCATGGTCATCGAGGCGAGCGGAACGCCGAACTTCCGGCTCTCGGACGCCTTCGATCTGCTCGGGCAGCTCCTCGTGCATTTCTCGGCGCTGAGCGGCCTCGCGCACGAGAACATGACGCACGGCCCCGGCTGGCGCTTCGCCGACATGGGCCGCCGCGTGGAGCGCCTCCATCACACCGCGCGGCTGCTCCGCACCCTGCTCGTGCCGGTCGACGCCGACGACGCACCGACCCTCGAGGCACTGCTCGAAATCGCCGACAGCGCCATCACTTACAGGACACGCTATCTCGGCATGCTCCAGGTGCCCCTGGTCCTCGATCTGCTGCTCACGGACGAGAGCAACCCGCGTTCCATCGGGTTTCAGCTCGCCGCGCTCGGCGCGCACATCGAGCGCCTGCCGCGTGCAGATCGCTCTCCGCGTCTGCCCGAAGAGGCGCGCATCACCCTCTCCGCCATCGCGAAGACGCGCCTCGCCGACGTGAACGTCCTCGCTGCGGCCGACGCCGGCAACGGCCGTCCGGCTCTCGACGCCCTCCTGGCCGAGCTCGAGCACGAGGCGCCGCACCTCGCGGAGAGCCTCACCCGCGGTTACCTGTCACACGCCGCGCCATCGCAGTCGCTCGACGGCCGTTCCTAGTCGCTCCAAGGCGTCCCTTCGTCATGCGCTACCGCGTCACCCACACCACGACGTACACCTACGAAGAGGCGGTCAGCGTCTCGCACAACGAGGCGCGCATCACGCCCCGCCGTACGCTCGGGCAAAATCCGCAGCGCACGCAGCTCCTCGTCGACCCGATGCCGGCGGCGCTCATTGCCGACACCGACTACTTCGGCAACACGACGCACTTCTTCTCCCTCGAGGAGAGCCACGAGCGGCTCACCGTGACCGCCGTCAGCGACGTCGACGTCGACGGCATCCCGACGCCGGCGCCAGGGCTCACGCCGGCGTGGGAGTCCGTCCCCGAGCTGATCCGACGTGATCGCACCCGTGCCGGCAACGACGCGGTCGGCTACGTCTTCCCGTCGCCCCTGTCACGCTACGACGCCGAGATCCGCGCGTACGCCGAGGAGTCGTTCGCGCCGGGACGACCGGTGCTCGACGCAGCGGTGGATCTCACGCGCCGGATCTACCAGGACTTCGCGTACGTACCGGGGTCGACGTCCATCTCGACGCCGCTCTCCTCCGTGATGCGAGCACGCCGCGGCGTGTGCCAGGACTTCGCGCATCTACAGATCGCGATGCTCCGGAGCCTCGGGCTCCCCGCGCGGTACGTCAGCGGCTATCTCCGCACGCTGCCGGCACCCGGCCGCCCGCGGCTCACGGGCTCCGACGCGTCGCACGCATGGCTGTCGCTCTACTGCCCCGGGTTCGGATACATCGACCTCGATCCGACGAACGGAACCATCCCCAACGACGAGCACGTCACCGTCGCGTGGGGCCGCGACTTCGGCGACGTGAGCCCGCTGAAGGGCGTCATCCTCGGCGGCGGCGCCCACGACCTCCGAGTCAGCGTCGACGTCGCCGCCGCTTGATTCTCACGCCACTGCTCAGCGCCCTTCAAGTCAACCCGGATGGGCGATCGCGAAGCGCGGGTTGAGATGACCGCGAGAGCACGCTCTCAACAGACCCGAAGGTTCGATTGCGAAGACCGCGCCCAGTCTACTGCTGCTGCTGGCGTTGCTGCTGGACCTGCGCCTTGTTGCGGTCCTGCTGCTGCTGCTGTTGCTGCTGCTCGAGCTGATAAGCGGAGCTCGCGAGCGCGCCGTTCGGCGGATCCGTGTAGCTCGGGATGTGAAACGGCATGACGAACGAGCTCGCGCCTTGTGGGCCCTCGACGGAAGAGATCGTCACGGCGACGGCGATGCGCTCCTCGGCCTCGCCGCGGTACACGCCCCGGTTCGGCGGGACGTCTGCGTAGCTACGGCCCGTTGCCACCGCGATGTGACCCTCGGAGACGAGCTCCCCGTGCGTCGGATCGAACGCGAGCCACCCGATCGAAGGGATGAACGCCTCGCCCCAGGCGTGCGTCTCGACCTCCGGCAGGTCGGAACGATGCAGGTACCCCGAGACGTACCGGCAGGGCACGCCGATGAGCCGGAGCATCGCGAGCGCGATGTGCGTGAAGTCCTGGCAGACGCCGGCGCCCTGATCGAGCGCCTCGGCGACCGTGGTGAGGCTGTTCGTCACGCCCTTCTGGTACGTGAGCGCGTCGCGGACTGCCTCCTGAACCCGGAGCACCGCGTCGACCGCGCGTACGCAGTCGTGGAGCTTGATGCGCTCGGCGAGGGCCACGATGCGTGGGTCTCGCTGCACGGGGCCGCCGAAGCTCAGGAAGTCGAGGAGCCGGTGGCTCGTCTTGGCCGCGCGCATGGGGTCCGCCACGGCAGCGAGATCGAGCCGCTGGGGGTGGGTCGCGACGGTGGAATTCGACTGGATCACGACGCGATCGTGAAAGGACACCACCGAGAACTGGTGGACGGTGTTGCCCTGCCAGTCGGTGTGATTCGACACCCGCGAGTCGGGACCCACGACGATGTGGAAGCGCCGTAGCGTCTGGTTCGGATCCGAGCGCGGCGTGAGACGCACTTCCATCACCGACTCGCTGATCGGCGTGGAGTAGTTCAACTCCGTGCGATGCTGAATTTCGTAAAGCATTCCCTGCTCCTTGATTACTGGAGGAAATATTTGCGGGCCAATGAGCCGCTGGCGGCTCCGGTCTGTGCAAGAACGTCGCCAAGAAACACGGCGGGGCCCTGAGTGACCACTTCTCCGACATCGCTGTATTCGAGACGGGCGGACAGGCGGCCGAAGGCACGCACCACGTCGTCGTCCGGGCTGAGATGCAGCGCGGAGAGCCGGCCCGCGAGCTCGAGCGCCTGACGCGTGCCGAAGCGCACGGCGCGCGGAAAGTCCCGATCGAAGAGCAGGAAGTCGAGCACGCTGCGTACGTCGACTCGCGTCGGGTAGACCTTGCGATACTCCTCGAGAGCGCCCGCACTCCGGAGGAGCGTCAGCAGCGTCACGTTCTCTTCCTGTGTCTTGCCGGCGGCGTCGTCGCGCGCCTTCGGTGCCGCGCGCGCCGCGATGGTGCGGCTCACCCGGTCGACGCGCTCGACGAACTTGCCGAGCTTCAGGAAGAGCCAGCCTTCGCCTCGTCGCATGGACGTGTCGGTCACGCCGTCCCACACGAAGCTCGCCGTCTGAACGTGGGTCAGCGCCTGCACGATGCGCGACTCGCCCGGCGCCTGGGAGCGCGCCTCCTCGAGGCCCCAATACGCCTGATTGAGGTGCTCCCACATGTCCCCGGCGATGACCTCTCGTACCTGCCGTGCGTTCTCGCGGGCGAGCATGATGCACGACACGAGCGACGCGGGCTCGGAGCCGTTGAAGACCATGTCCTCGACGTTGGAGTTCGGGATGGCGAGCGTCGCGACCGTCGCTTCCCACTGAGCAGCCGCGCCCTCGCGATCCACCTCGCTGAGATCGACGAGGAGATCGCGGGTGACCTCGAGCAGGCGCGCCATGTGCTCGGCGCGTTCGAGGTATCGGCCCATCCAGTAAAGCGAATCCGCGACCCTGCTGAGCATCGGCATCAGGCCAGGGCCTCCTTGCCGCTGCCGCCTTCACCGGCGAGGACCCACGTATCCTTGTAGCCGCCCCCCTGACTCGAATTCACGACGAACGATCCCTTTCGGAGCGCGACGCGGGTGAGGCCACCGGGGATGACGCGAATCTTCTCCCCGTAGATGATGTAGGGGCGAAGATCGACGCAACGGCCGTCGAGCTGCCCGTCGGCGACCGTGGGATGACGTGCGAGGGTGATGGTCGGCTGAGCGATGTACGCGCGCGGATTCGCGACGATGCGTCGCTTGAAGTCGTCCCGCTCGGCGGCCGTCGACTGGGTCCCGGTGAGCATGCCGTACCCGCCGGAGGCGTCGGTTTGCTTCACGACGAGCTCGTCCAGGTGCTCGAGGATGTAGCGTCGATCGGCCTCGCGTGACGCGATGTACGTGTGCACGTTCGGCAGGATCGGATCCTGGTCGAGGTAATATTTGATCATGTCCGGAACGAACGGATAGATGGCCTTGTCGTCGGCCACGCCGGTTCCGGGCGCGTTCGCGAGCGCCACCTGCCCGCTGCGGTAAGCCGCGAAGAGCCCAGGGCACCCGAGGATCGAGTCTGGCCGGAAGACGACGGGGTCGAGGAAATCGTCGTCGATACGGCGGTAGATGACGTCGACCCGCTGGAGGCCGTCGGTCGTGCGCATGCAGACCGCGCCGTCCTTGATGACGAGATCGCGGCCCTCGACCAGGGTGACGCCCATCTCGCGGGCGAGAAAGCTGTGCTCGAAGTAGGCCGAGTTGAAGATGCCCGGGGTGAGCACCACGACGTTCGGCGCGTCGACGTCACGCGGGGCGACGAACTGCATCGCTTCGCGGAGCCACACCGCGTAGTCGTCCACCGGGCGCACGCCATAGTGCTCGAAGAGCACGCCGAACACGCGCTTCATCACCTCGCGGCACTGGAGCACGTAGCTCACGCCGCTCGGGTTTCGCGCGTTGTCCTCGAGGACGAGGAAGGTGCCGTGCTGATCGCGGATCAGGTCGGTCCCGACGACGTGGGTGTAGATGCCACGCGGCGGGAGCATGCCGATCATCTCGCGGCGGAACGAGCTCGCGCCGTAGATGAGCTCGGGCTCGATGAGGCCGTCACGCAGGATGGCCTGATCGCCGTAGATGTCCCTGAGGAAGAGGTTCAGCGCCTCCGTTCTCTGGATGAGCCCCTTCTCGATGCGCTCCCAGTCCGCCGCGTCGATGAGCCGCGGGATGGTGTCGAAGGGGAACACCTTCTCGATGCCCGCCTTGTCCGAGTAGACGGTGAAGGTGACGCCCTGATTCCTGAGGAGCAGGTCGACCGTCTTCTTGCGCCCCTCGAACTCGGCTGGCGAGAGCTCCGACATCCTCTGGGCGAGGGCGCGATAGAGGGGACGGATCTGCCCCTTGGCAGAAAACATCTCGTCGTAATGGCTGTTCGGGTCGCAGGCGTAATCGTCGAACCGCACGGTGTGAGAAGACCTCCGAGCATGAGTCTGCCAGGTTTCGTTGTCTTTTCTGTGGCTCCATGTGCACGAAATCTCTGCCGTCCTCGTGCTCGGTGCGGCCTTTTGCGACAGGTCGACCCCCATCCCATCGTCCTCGCCTCGACATCCGCTCAGGGCCGGGGCATGCCATGCGCCCTCCGGTACCCCGTCCGCGGTAAAACCCCCCGTCCAGGTCATGTCCGAACGACGCATCCTCGTCACGAGCGCCCTCCCCTACGCGAGCGGGCCGATCCACATCGGCCACCTCGTCGAGTACACCCAGACCGACTTCTGGGTTCGCTTCCAGCGGCTTCGCGGCCACGACGCCCATTACTTCTGCGCCGACGACACCCACGGCACGGCGATCACCATCCGGGCCCGGCAAGAAGGCAGGACCGAGGAGCAGGTGATCGGAGACATGAACGCGCAGCACCAGCGCGACTTCGCGACCTTCGGGGTGAGCTTCGACCAGTACGGGAGCACGCACTCGGACGAGAACCGGGGGCTCTGCGCCGAGATCTGGGCCGCGCTCCGGAAGGCGGGCCTCGTCGTCGAGCGCGAGGTGAAGCAGCTCTTCGACGTGAAGGAGGGGACGTTCCTCGCCGATCGCTTCGTGAAGGGCACCTGCCCGAACTGTGGCTCGAAGGACCAGTACGGCGACAACTGCGACAAGTGCGGCGCAACCTACGCCCCGACGGACCTCATCGATCCGGTTAGCACCCTGAGCGGTACGGTGCCCGAGCTACGGACCGCGACGCATCTCTTCATCACGATCGAGCGCTTCCACGACTTTCTCACCCGCTGGATCGAGTCGCCCGGGAGGCTCGACCCCGGTCTCGCGAACTACCTGAAGGGGCATTTCCTCGCGACGCCACTCCGCGACTGGGACGTCTCGCGGCCCGCGCCCTACTTCGGCTTCGAGATCTCCGACGCACCGGGACACTACTGGTACGTCTGGTTCGACGCGCCCATCGGCTACATGGCCACGACCCTCCAGTGGTGCAAGCGGACGGGTGGGCGCTTCGACGACTTCTGGCGGTCTCCCGACACGGAGATCGTTCACTTCATCGGCAAGGACATCGTGTATTTCCACGCGCTGTTCTGGCCCGCGATGCTCGAAGCATCGGGATTTCAGCTCCCTCGTCGCATCCAGGTCCACGGCATGCTCACCGTCAACGGCGAGAAGATGTCCAAGTCGAAGGGCACGCAGATCCACGCGAAGACCTTCGCCGAGCACCTCGACCCTGCGTACCTTCGCTACTACTACGCGAGCAAGCTCTCGAACCGCCCCGACGACCTCGACCTCGACTTCCCCGAGCTCGTCGCGAAGGTGAACTCCGATATCGTCGGCAAGGTGGTGAACCTGGCGAGCCGCACGGCGCGCTTCGTCACCGGGCGAGCTCTCGCCACGAGCTACCCGGACGACGGTGGGCTCTTCGACACCGCGGCGCGCGCCGGCGAGGAGATCGCCGCGGCGTACGAGTCGTGTGACACCGCGAAGGCGATGCGCGTCGTCATGGGGCTCGCCGATCGCGCCAACGAGTACGTCGACGCGAAGCAGCCCTGGGCCCTGAAAAAGAAGGGCCCCGACGGCGCCACGGAGCTGGTCGACGTCTGCACGGTGGCGCTGAACCTGTTCCGTCAGATAGCCGTCTATCTGACGCCCGTCCTTCCGAAGCTCTCGGAGCAAGCGGGCGCGCTCCTCGGCGCGCCGATCACGGCCTGGGCCGACGCGGCGAAACCCGTCGTCGGGGCCACGGTCGCGGAGTTTTCACACATGATGGAGCGAGTGGACCCGAAGAAGATCGACGCCGTGATCGCGGCCACGACGACCGCGGAGGCGGACGCGGCGAAGACCGGCACAGCCGCCGCATCATCGGACGACGACGGCGCGCCGCTCGCAGCCGAACCGCTGGCGACGGAGTGCACCATCGACGACTTCGGCAAGGTCGACCTCCGCGTCGCGAGGATCCTCACCGCGGAGGCCGTGCCCGAGGCGGACAAGCTCGTGAAGCTCACGGTGACACTCGGGGGCGACGCGACACGGACCATCTTCGCGGGCATCAAGGCGCATTACGAGCCGTCGGCCCTCGTCGGAAGGCTCGTCATCGTCGTCGCGAATCTGAAGCCGCGTAAGATGCGCTTCGGGCTCAGCGAGGGCATGGTCGTCGCGGCGGGCGGCTCCGGCGAGTCGTTCCTGCTGTCACCGGACAGCGGCGCCCGACCGGGACAAAGAGTGCACTGACGCCATGTCGGCGACGCCTTTCGAGCTGCTCGACGGCTGGTTACGCGCCCGTCTCGAAGAGGACGGCATCGCCTACCTCGAGGCGAAGGTCCGGGCAACGCGTGAAGACGGGCCGCAGCCGGCCTTCTTTCTCGCGTTCGGCACCGTCGCGCGGAAGCTCGGCCGGGCCGATCTCGCCCTGACCGCGACTGAGATCGCGCAGGCGAACGCCGCTCGCTCGGGCTTCCAGCCCGGTCCGTGGAACGTCGCGCAGGCGGCCCGCACGCTGCTTCTCCTCGCCCTCCAGCACGGCGATGCCGCGTCGCACGGGGGCGTCGTCGATCAGCTCTGCGAGGACGCCGATCTCGGCGAGCTCGTTGCCGTCTATCAGTCGCTCCCGCTCTTGCCCTTCCCCGACGAGTACCGTGCGCGCGCAGCCGAGGGCATCCGCAGCAACATGAACGCGGTGTTCGAGGCCGTCGCGCTCCGGAATCCGTATCCGAGCGAGCAGCTCGAAGAGCTCGCGTGGAACCAGCTCGTGCTCAAGTGCCTGTTCGTCGGGTCGCCCCTCTATCTCGTGCACGGCATCGATCAGCGCGCGAACCCCACGCTGGCGAGGATGCTCTGTGACTACGCGCATGAGCGCTGGGCGGCGCATCGACCGGTGTCGCCGGAGCTCTGGCGCTGCGTCGGCTCGTTCGCCGACGGCCCGATGCTCGCCGACCTCGAGCGAGTGATCGCGTCGGGCACCGAGCCGGAGCGCGCGGGCGCGGCCCTCTCCGCCCGTCACAACCCGAACGCGGAGGGCGTCCTCACGGTGCACGAGGCGGCCGTCGATCGTGCCCTCGCCGCCTATCCGACCTGGGACGCGGTCGCCCACGCCGCCCCTCCGCGCTGAGAACTCCGTCCGAGAGAAACGAGCACCGAATGCAATTCATCGACCCGCACATCCACATGCAGGCGCGCACGACCGAGGATTACGAGGCGCTCGCCGCGGCGGGTGTCGTGGCGGTGCTCGAACCGGCGTTCTGGGTCGGTCAGCCGCGCACCAACGTGGGCGCGTTTCAGCATTACTACTCGAGCCTCGTCGGCTGGGAGCGGTTCCGCGCCGAGCAGTTCGGCATCCGTCACTACTGCATGATGGGGCTGAACTCGAAAGAAGCGAACAGCGCCGAGCTCGCGGAGGCCGTCCTCACGGACCTTCTACCCCGCTACCTGGGCAAGGAGGGCGTCGTCGCCGTCGGTGAGATCGGCTTCGACGACATCACCGCGCAGGAAGAGAAGGTCTACCGCGCGCAGCTCGAGATGGCGAAGGAGGCGGATCTGCCGGTGTGCGTGCACACGCCTCATCGCAACAAGAAGCAGGGCACGCTCCGCTCGATGGAGATCGCCCTCGAGCACGGCATCGATCCGGGACGCGTCGTCATCGATCACAACAACGAGGAGACCGTGAAGGACGTCCTCGATCGCGGCTTCTGGGCGGCGTTCACCATCTACCCACGCACGAAGATGGGCAACGAGCGCATGGTCGTCATCGCCCAGACGTACGGCTCGAAGCACATCTTCATCGACAGCTCGGCGGACTGGGGCGTGTCCGATCCGCTCGCGGTGCCGAAGACCGCGCGGCTCATGCTCGAGCGCGGTGTCTCCGAGAGCGCCGTTCGCGAGATCTGCTACGCCAACGCCCTCGCCGCCTACGGGCAGAGCGGGGAAATTCGCGAAGGAGACTGGCAGGGTGCGGCGAAGGTCGATCAGCGCGCGCTCTTCGAGGGCAACAGCGTGCTCCGCGGTCAGGAACCGCGCGTCAGCGGCGGCAAGGATCGCCCGACCGAGCTCGTGATCGAGTAGCTCAGCGCGTCGCGCCGGCGTCGTACGGCGTGGTGCCCACGGCCCGCGACGGCAGCCCGCCGTCGTGATTGCCGCCCGCGTCTCTGCCTCGCCCTGCGTCGGCCTCCGGCGCGGGGAAAGCGGCGCGCGGAGACGGTTCGGCCGCGTCGCGAGCGGACGGAGCGTCGGCCGGGGCCGTCGCCGCATGCGGCGCCGAGGCGTCCGAGCCGAACATCATCGACGACGGATTCGCGAGCTCCACCGGCGCGAACGCCGCGTGGGACGCGGGCACCGCGGACTTCGCGCGCGAATCGTCGCGCGCAGTGACGATCGGTGCGCGACGTTGAACCGCCTCCGTGGCGGGACGGCCGAGCGGCGTGTGCTGCGACGCGAGCGCATCGAGCTCCGCCGCGAGCAGCCGCTCCTTCGGGCTCATGCGCGCGACGCGACGATCCCAGGCGTACATCGGGTGCGCGCCCGGCGTCGAATAGTCGACCCAGTAACAGGGCTTCTCGCGCACATCGAGGTGCACGTGCGTCGAGTTCGGGTAGAAGCCGACGCCCACGTCGGGCAGCGTTCGCAGGAAATCGCGCAGCACCTCGTTCGGCACGCCCGGCACGCTGAAGTCGAAGGCCTGGCCGACCTTGTGCTTCGACCCCGGCGCGTAGGACGTCTCGCGATATCCGCTCACGACTCGTATGGGTCTGCCTCCGAATTCGTCGGAGACGTCGGCGACCAGCGCTAGCAGTCGGTCGTCGATCAGCATCTCCCTGCCGGTGCGCCACGACGCGAGCGCCTCCGATAGCTCACGACGCGCCGCCGGGGGCACCGCGCCGTTCTTGTCGACGAGATAGCCGCTCCAGCTCTTGCCGTGGCCGGCGACCGACACGTAACCGCGACGCCAGGGCTCGCGCTTGTACGGCCGCCAGGAAGCGTTCAGCGGCGTCTGACGGACGAGACGGCCCTTGTGCTTCTTGCCGTGCGCGTCGTCGCGCACCGCGAGCTTCACGAGCGACTTCGAGCGACCCGAGACGCCCACCACGTCACGCGGCTCGTCGAACTCGACGATGCCGTCGTCGTCCGCGGACGCGCTCTCGCGCGCCGCGGCCTTCTTCGTCTCGGTCTTCGTCCCCGAACCGGAGTGCGGCGCGAGCGCGGCGGCGCCCCGGTCCGCGGGTGTGCGTCGCAGGTCGGCGCTCCGGTCGTGTCGTTCACGCACTGCGGGGAGCGCCTTCGAGCGCTCCCCGGACTTCACGTGCTTCTTCGCGGGGGACGTCGCCTCGGTCCGTGCGGCCCCGCGAGGGGCAGCTAGCGCCCCGGGTGACGTGCAAACGAAAGCCGTGGCCACGGCGCAGAAGGCCGTCATGGCGCGCATCATGGCTAGCGATTGACCCGAGACGAAGGCAGTGGGCCAACAATCCGTCTCGTCACGGCGTCGTCTTACTGAACCCGGTCATGAAGCGCTCATAAGCAAGGGGGGCCTTGGCCCCCCGCAGCTTCGCCTTCGGCGAACTGCTCCCCCCGCCGCTCGCGCGGGCTCGCTGCGCTTGCGGCGACTACCTGTGACGGGATGACGGAATTGACGGCGTGGGGTTGGTTTGTGGGGGGCCTTGGCCCCCCGCAGCTTCGCCTTCGGCGAACTGCTCCCCCGCCGCTCGCGCGGGCTCGCTGCGCTCGCTTAGTTCCGCTGCGCTCGCGTCGTTCCGCAGCTTTGATGCCTCGGGTACGACGGTGGCGTCGATCGGAACTACTGACTGAACCCGGTCATGAAGCGCTCATCGAAAGCGCGCGACGTGCCACGTCTTCTTGCCTCGACGGATGAGCGCGACGCTGCCGTGCAGCAGGCGCTCGGCGCGGAGTGAGTCGTCGGCCGAGACGCGCTCGCCGTTGACGCTGATGCTGCCGGCCGAGAGAAGCTCCCGTGACTCGCGCTTGCTCTTGGCGACGTTCGCTTGCACGAGCAAGTCGACGAACGGCGTGCCGTCTCCCGACAGCATGGAGAGCGCGAGCGCCGTGGAAGGCGCGCTGGCGAACACCTCGTCGAGGGTCTTCGCGTCTAGTCCCGCGACGTCGCCGGAGAAGAGCGCCTTCGCCGCAGCCTCGGCGCGCTCGCGCCCTTCGACGCCGTGCAAGAGCTCAGTGACGTGGGTCGCGAGCGCGCGGTGCGCGGCGCGCGCGCCCGGTTCGCGCGCGTGCTCGGCGAGGAGCTCGTCTATCTTCTCTTTCGGGAAGAGCGTGAAGATCTTCAGGTAGCGCTCGATGTCGTCGTCGAGCGTGCCGAGCCAGAACTGGTAGAAGGCGTAGGCCGAGGTGTGGCTCGCGCTGAGCCAGATCGCGCCCGCCTCGGTCTTGCCGAACTTGGTGCCGTCGGCCTTGGTGACGAGCGGCGCCGTGAGCCCGAAGAGCTCCGCCTGACGGACGCGCCGCGCGAGGTCCACGCCGGCGACGATGTTGCCCCATTGATCGGATCCGGCAACCTGGATGGTCACGTTCTTCGCCTCGAAGAGGTGCAAGAAATCGTACGCCTGGAGCAGCATGTAGCTGAACTCGGTGTAGCTGATGCCCTGCTCGCGCTCCTCGAGCCTCCGGCGCACGGAGTCCTTCTGGATCATCATGTTGACCGAGAAGTGCTTTCCGATGTCGCGGAGCGCGTCCACGAAGGAGAGCTTCGTGAGCCAGTCGGCGTTGTTCGCAACCTGGGCGGCGTTCGGCCCGTCGAAGGCGAGGACGCGCGCGTAGATGGGCCGCTGCGCGTCGACGTGCGCCTGCACCTCGGCCGGCGTACGGAGCTGGCGCTCGGCCTCCTTGCCGGAGGGATCGCCGATGAGCCCGGTGCCGCCACCGACGACCACCACCGGCCGATGTCCCGCGTCTTGAAAGCGACGCAGCATGAGGAGCGGGATGAGATTTCCGATGGTGAGCGACGTCGCCGTCGGATCGAAGCCGGCATAGACGAGGCGCGAACCGTCCGCCGTGTGACGGCGGAGACCGTCGCGGTCCGTCTCCTGGTGAATGAGCCCGCGGTAGGCGAGGTCCTCGAACAGATCGGTCATCGGGGGGCGGGATCTATACACTACGGGGCAATGGCCAGCGACGAAGCAGAGCTCCTCGCGCTCGATCGCGCCCACGTCTGGCACCCCTACGCGAGCGCCATAGATCCGTTCCCGCCGTACGTGGTGGAGAGCGCGGACGGCGTGCGGCTCCGCCTGGCGGACGGCAGAGAGCTCGTCGACGGGATGTCGTCTTGGTGGGCCGCCATCCACGGCTACGGGGTCCCGGAATTGAAGCAGGCGCTCACCGACCAGGCGGGCCGAATGACCCACGTGATGCTCGGCGGCCTCACCCACGAGCCGGTCGTTCGCCTGTGCGAGCGCCTCGTCGAGCTCACGCCGGAGCCCCTCACCCGGGTCTTCATGTCCGACTCCGGCTCGGTCGCCGTCGAGGTCGCGCTGAAGATGGCCCTCCAGTACTGGCAGAGTCGCGGCAGACCGCGGAAGGGCAAGCTGCTCGCGGTGCGCGGCGGCTATCACGGCGACACCCTCGGCGCGATGAGCGTGTGCGACCCGGTGACCGGCATGCACTCGCTCTTTCGCTCGATCCTGCCGGAGCAGCTCTTCGCGGACGCCCCCGCCTGCGGCTTTGCCGAGCCGTGGAGCGACGCCCACGCGGCGAGCCTCGAGTCGATGCTCGGCCGGCACGCCGACGACATCGCGGCGGTCGTCTTCGAGCCGATCGTGCAGGGGGCGGGCGGCATGCGCTTTCACTCGCCGGGCTTCGTGCGCCGCGCGCGCGAGCTCTGCGATCGCCACGACGTGCTCCTCGTCCTCGACGAGATCGCGACGGGGTTCGGGCGCACCGGTAAGCTCTTCGCGTGCGAGCACGCCGGCGTCGCGCCGGATATCCTCTGCCTCGGCAAGGCGCTCACCGGCGGCACGATGTCCCTCGCCGCGACCCTGTGCACCGAAAACGTGGCGCGGGTCATTTCCGGGGCTCCGCCGCACGCCCTCATGCACGGACCGACGTTCATGGGCAATCCACTCGCCGCGAGCGTCGCCCTGGCGAGCATCGAGCTTCTCCTCGGGTCGCCGTGGCGCGAGCGCGTGGCGCGCATCGAGGCGCAGCTCGAGCGCGAGCTCGCCCCCTGTCGTCAGTTGCCCGGCGTCGCCGACGTGCGCGTCCTCGGCGCGATCGGCGTCGTGGAGCTGACGCGGCCCGTCGACATGCGCGTCGTCACCCCCGCCTTCGTCGCGCGCGGCGCGTGGTTACGCCCCTTCGGCAAGCTCGTCTACACGATGCCGCCCTTCGTCATCGACCCGGCGGACCTCACGCTCGTGACACGGGCAATTTACGAGGTCGTCCGGGAACACTGCGGCTGACCGCTCCGCGACTTGCGGCGCGCGGGACGAGCTCCATATGGGGCGCGCGGAACGCGGGCGGCCGGCCGATACATGGGCCTGTGTGCGGCCCGCGTGGTAAATCTTTCGAAAGATGCCCGTCTCGACGGACCAGTTCAAAGCCGGTCTCTCCGCGTTCGCGGCAAGCGTGACCGTCGTCACCACGCTCTACCCGGACGGTAGGCCCGCGGGGCTCACCGTCACCGCGTTCTCCGCGCTGTCGAAGGCGCCCCCGCTCTGTCTCGTTTGCATCGGACACGAGGCGGACGCCTATCCGGCGCTCAAGGACGCCACCAGCTACGCCGTGAACATCCTCGGCCGCGAGCAGGGCGAGCTCGCGATGCAGTTCGCGCGGCACGGCTGCGACAAGTTCGGCGGCGTCGGGTTCGTCCCGGGCGCGCGGACGGGCTGCCCGCTCATCGTCGGCGCCCTCGCCTCGCTCGAGTGCTCCATCACGTCGCGCTTCTCGTCCGGCGATCACGACATCCTCGTCGGTGCGATCGAGGGCGTGGTCGTGCACGAGGGCGCGCCGCTGGTGTGGTTCCACGGCGGCTTTCACGACCTGAACCCGCGCTGAGCTAAGGGGGAGCCTTGGCCCCCCGCTCGAGCCCTAGGCCGGCGCGAGGTTCTGGGCGGCCTCGACGGAGCCGGTGCGGTCGAGCTTCTTCCAGCCGTGGCGCGCGCCCTTCACGGCGGCGATCATCGCCTTGAAGCAGATGTAATACATGATCTGCCGGTACGTGAACCGCTGCACGAGGAGGAGCGGCAGCCACTTCAGCGGCTTGTGATCGAGGGTGAACGCGAGGAGCGAGCCGCAGATGTCCATCACGAGGAACGCGACGTAGCCCGCGAGGAAGGCCTTCCAGTCACCGCGCCAGATCGACAGCACCATGATGAAGTCGCCGATCGGGCTGACGAGCGGGAACAGCACCTGGAAGATGACCATGTTCGGCAGGCCGATCCAGCCGAGCGTGCCCTTGAAGAACCCGGTGCGGTGCTTCCACAGGCACTGGTACGTCCCGTACGTCCAGCGGAACCGCTGCTTCAAGAGGGCCGTGAGCGACTCGGGCGCCTCGGTCATGCCGTGCGCGTCCGGCTCGTACACGACGCGGCCGCCGTTACGCAGGATCGCGAGCGTCAGATCCGCGTCCTCGGTGAGCGTCTCTTCGCTGTAACCGCCAGCGTCGATGACCGCCTGGCGGCGCCACGCGCCGAGCGCACCCGGGACGACCGAGATGCAGTTCAGCGCCGAGTACGCGCGACGATCGAAGTTCTGGCTCGTCACGTACTCGATGGCCTGGAACGTCGTGAAGATGCCGTTCACGTTGCCGACCGCGATGTTGCCACACACCGCCGTCACGTCGGGCGACGCGAAGTGCGCGACCATCTTCGGGATCGCCTCGGGAGCGACCATGGTGTCGGCGTCGACGGCGACGACGATGTCGCCGCGCGCCTGGCCGAGGGCGTGATTGGCCGCCTTCGACTTTCCGCCGTTCGTCTGCCGGAGGAGGCGGATCGCGGGGTACTGCAACGACATCGCCTCGACGACCTCGGCGGTATCATCGGTCGAGCCGTCGTCGATGACGAGGATCTCGAAGTTCTTGTACGACGTCGCGAGGAGCGACCGGAGCGTGGTGCTGATGACCTTGCCCTCGTTGTAAGCGGGCACGATGATCGACACGAGCGGTTCGAATCCCGTCGTGTCGATCAACGACGCCTTCGGCTTCACGTTCTTCAGGGTGAGGGCGCCGAGGAACAGGATGCGGAGGATCGAGAGCACCGTGCACGCGAAGAACAGCGCGCCGAGCGCGACCCAGCCCCACTGATAGGCGTACGCGCGGTATGCGTCGCTCTTCGAGAGCAGACCCTCGCCGGCGGGGAGCGCCGCGGCGAGATCCGAGCGGGGCACGCCGAGGAGCTTGTCGAGCGAGACGATCTCGTAGCCGCGCTTGCGGAGCTCCGGCACGAGGAGCTTGACGGCCTCGATGGTCGCTGCGCGCGTCATGCCGTGCGCGTCCTCTTTGTCGCCGCCGCCGTCGTGCATCAGGATGATGCTTCCCTTGCTGGCGGTGAGCTCGTCGACGATGCGCTTCACGATGGTCTGCGCAGTGACGTCGGGCTGCCAGTCGTCGGGGTCGACGTTCGCGCCGACGAACAGGTAGCCGCCCGCGAGCGCGACCCGGAGGACGGCGAGATCATCGGGGCGATCCGGCTCGATCGTCGTCGTGTACGGTCCACGGAAGAGCGGCGACCGGATCCCGGTGAGGCCCTCGACGAGGCGCTGGGTCTCCGTGAGCTGGCCCGCAGCCTCGCGCGGCGTGAGGCCCTCGAGGTGCGGATGGTTGTACGTGTGATTTCCGACGAGGTGGCCCTCGCGCGCCTCGCGCACGACGAGCTCCGGAGCGCGCATGACGTTCTCGCCGATGACGAAGAACGCGGCCGGCACCTTGAGGTCGTGGAGGACGTCGAGGAGCTTTCCGGTGTTGCGCTCGTCGGGTCCGTCGTCGAACGTGAGCGCGATCTGCTTGCCGCTCGCGCCGCGTCGCTCGACGACGTAGCCGCTCGGCACCTTGTCGTAGACGCCGTGCTCGATGCGACCCGACGCATCGGCAACGATGTTGCGTGACCCGGCCTGAGGCTCACTGCGGATCGTGTAGACCTCGCCGTTGCCCATCAGGCCGACGGACTTCACCGGAGGGACGCTCGCCAGGACGTTCGGCGACGTCTCCTTGGTGTCGTCGAGGAACGACCAGAGGGTCTCGTCCTCGGTTCCGAGGCGCCAGATCCCGACCCGCGCCACGTGGCGCTTCTGCAGGTCGAGGACCTGGTTCCACGACGAGAGGGCGTCCTGGAACCACACGTCGTGCGTCTCGCCTTCGCCGTCCTTGTAAGCGAAGTGACCGTTCTCGAGCTCGGTCTCGAACACCGGCTTGGCGTCTGCAGCGCGCGCGAGATCCATCACCTGACGGAACGAGAGCTCGTCGGCGCGGGGCGGAGGCTCGGCGAGCGACCAGTCGTAGCCGTAGCTGCCGAGGACGACCACCACGCGATCGGGCGGAAGGCGCGGGAGCATCTCGTCGAGAGATTCGTTGATCCACTCGCGCGACGCGATCGGGCCGGGCCGGGACGCGGGATAGTGCTGGTCGTAGGCCATGACCATCACCGCGTCGGACACGTTGCCGATGTACTCGACGTCGAACGCCGGATCATGGAAGGGCACATCGACGGTCAGCCGCATCGACTTCGCGTGCAGGGCGAGACGCAGGTTGACCAGGAGCTCGAGGAAATTCTCGGAGTCCTCCGGGCGGAGCTCCTCGAGATCGAGGTTCACGCCGCTCGCGCCGATCGCCGAGAGGCGCTGCACGAGCTTCTGCACGACACACGCGCGCGCGCTGTCGCTCGCGAGCATCTTGCTCGTCTCGGCGCCGCGCCAGACGTTGCCGCTCAGGTTCGCCACGCGCGGCAGGACGACCGCGTCCGAGCGCGCGAGCACGCGGCGGGTCTTGTCGTCGATCTTCTCGTTCAGCTCGCAATCGGCGCCGGGGAGCTCGAACCAATCCGGTACGACGACGTCGATGTCGCCCACGTGATGCTCGAGCGAAGCGACTGAGTTCGCGTCGTCCTGGACGACGAAGCCGACCACGGCGTCCTGCGGCAACGGCAGGGCCTTCGCCTTCACGTCCCCGGTGAGCTTGTCGCGCCGCCGGCGCTCCTGCACGCGGAGGGCTTGCATGCGCTTCTGCTGCTTCGCGGTGTAGACCGGGCGCGCGTCGTGCTCGAGCGAGGCCTTGACGGCCGTCGCCTGGACCTCGGGGCGCGAGCGGAACGGATTCGGGATCCGGGGAGCGACGTACCTTCCGGTCACCGTGATGCCGAGGGCAATCGCGGCAGCGACCGAGAGGAGCGAGAAGACGATGACGGCACGCCGCCAGCGTCGATGGGATGGATCTTCGAAAATCATGGGGTCACGTTCCTGACGGCCAGCCGCGAAAAGCGACGCGGACGGACGACGTAGAGTGGGTCGAAGGCAACCGCGGGCTCGACGGTCACCTCCGGATCTTGCTGGGCCAGCGGGAGCACAGGGCTGCCGCGGAAAAGGAGAAGCTCCGTGCAGCCGGCGTCCTTCCACGCCTTGTGCACGTTGGACCAGTCGCCATCGTCGTCCGACACGACGTGGACCCGTGGTCGCGGGGAGAGCTGCGCGAGAACGCCGTCGAGGCTCGCGTCGTCGGTGCCGGGCTTCCACGCGCCGCGACAGACGTCGGTGGCCGCGAGAAGCTCGTCGGTGAAGAACGCGCCGTCGACCCAAGACACGGCGTTCGGCGCCACACGCGCGTCGGTCGAGAAGCGCTGCCCGCCGTTCGAGCCGGCGAGCGCCGTCGCGAAGCCGTTGGCGTGAAACAGCGCGACGCCCCCCTCGACGAGCGCGAGGACGGTGACGACCGACAGCGCGCGCGTGACCCGCCGCTCGCGTCCAGCGGAGAGCCAGGCGTCGGCGGTCATCGCGAGGGCAACCGCGCCCGCGCCCCACACCCAGATCGTGTAGCGCGGCCACCAACGCATCGGCTGGATGACGAACGCGACGGTCGTCGCGGTGAGTGCAATCGCGAGCGCAGCGACGCCGGGCCGTCCGAGCTCGAGCCGGCGGAAACGCGCGACCGTGTAGACGACCGCCGGGACCGCCGCGAGCGGCCACAGGAGCCCGAGCCCCGCCGTGCGATCGTCGAAATCGATGGCCGGACCGCGCCACTCGAACCAGGTGTGAAGGAGCCGACCGGGTTCGCTGAGCCGCGCGAGAGCGGTGGGCGTGTTGTGAACGACGTCGAGCACGCTCTCCATCGACGCGACGCCGGTGAAGACGCGGTGCCCGGCGACCACGACGTCGACCGGCCAGAGCGGATTGCCGGTGTGCGCGACGTTGCGGAGCAGCCAGAACGCTCCCGGCGCGGCGAACACGGCGAAGAGGGCCAGCCGTGCACCGAGCCCATCGACGGCGACCGGCGTCTTCCGGAGGCGTGCGGTGACGAGGACGCCGACGACACCGACGCCGAGGGCAAGAACCAGAGCTACGCCGGTCCCCTTGAGCGACAGCGCGTGTGCGGCGGCCATGCCGGCGGCGCCCGCGAGCACGCGGTCGTCACGGTCGCTGCCGAAGGCGAGCGCGCCGAGGAGGACGCACGAAACGGCCGCGCCCGCGAAAGCGGCATCCACGTAACCGCTCGGCGCGTTGAGGATCACCATGGGCACGAGCGCGAAGAGCGCGGCAGACGCCCGTCCGAGCTCGCGCCGCACTCCGATGCGCTCCGCGAAGAGCCAGATCGACAGCGCACCGGCGCCGACATGGAGCACGCTGACGAGCGCCGCGAACCGCATCGACCCCGTCGCGGCCGCGAGAACGGCGCTGACCGCCTCCTGGCCCAGCGGGTAACCGTTGCGCACCGGATCGTCGGTGACGAGCCACGCGACGCGCCCGGCGTCGAGCCAGCTCGCCACCGTCGGGAGCCTGTAAGCGACCGCGTCGTAGGCAACGACCGGGAAAGCCAGCGCGACGAGCGTCGCGCCCGCAAGCGCCGCCAGGGCCGCAACGGAAAGGACCGCCGACAGACGCCGAACCACGACCGGAGACGACGCTCCAGAAACCGTGACGGCGGAACGACCGAACGTCCGAGCGACGCCCGAGGCGACGAGCGCGGTGGCGACGATGGCCAACGCGCCGACCCCGGAGCCGAGGGGACGCGCTCCAGTTGCCGATAGCCCCACGACGAGCGCGTGGATCACCCACGGGAGCGTCAACAGGACGAGCAGCGCCGACTGAACGGCGTCTCGGCCAGGCTCGGCTCGGGTCTCGGTTGAAGAGGTCATCGGCGCGGCGGCGATCGGGCTGCCCACCGAGCAAACCCGCGCGTTAATACCACTGACAGGCCCGGAAACCTTCCCCGGGCCGCGAAGATCGAGAACATTTCGGAAACGCTCCGGCTACAGGGCCGACTTTTGAAGCCTTACACGCACCGACAGTGTAGTTTTGCTGGAATCAGGCATTTCACGGGGGAAGAAAACCACGCCTGTGAAGTACCGTGTGAGACCGGCCCGTATTCCGTTTTCGAAGAGGAGACCTCGAATGAATCCCTGGAAAGTGTCGACCCTGGTTCTCACGGTGGCGTTCGGAGTCGTCGTGGGAGGCACGATCGTGAACGCAGCCCCCGCCGACGATCAGCCGAAGATGCAATCGGCGCTCGATCACCTGAAGGCCGCAAAGGCATCGCTCGACTCCGCCGCACACGATCACGGTGGTCATCGCGCGAAGGCCGAGAAGGCCACGGACCTCGCGATCTCGGAGGTCAAGGACGGCATCGACTACGCGAACAGTCACCCGGACCCCAAGCCCGGTGGTCCCTCGCCGAAGGGCGGCGGCGGCCCGAACCCGAAGGGCAACGGTCCACAGCCGAAGTGAGATACCCAGGAAGGGGGCCCTTCGGCCCCCGCAGCTTCGCCTTCGGCGAACTGCTCCCCCCGCTTAATCACGGGGGCCTTGCCCCCGCGGCTCGCTGTCGCGACCGCTCCCCCGTTGCCTTCGCGGGCTCGCTCCGCTCGCGGGCTCGTTTGGCTCGCGTAGTTCCGCATCTTTGATGCCTTGGGGACGACGGTTGGCGTCGATGCGGAACTGCCGACGGCAGCGCACGCGTGCGGTCACCGTCGTGTTCGTTCTGGCCGCTCCGTCGCATCGACGGGCGACGACTCGAGCACGGCAAGCCGCTCGCGTGCCGCGGCGCGAATGCTCTCGGGGGCGGTGCCGTGGACGATCTGGCGCAGCGCGGAGGGGTCCTCGAGACGATTCAGCGCGACGCTGCGAGCCTCTTCGGAGTCGTCCCACTGTGCGCGATTCACGAGCACCGTGACGTCGGTGACTCTCCTGAGCGCGACGACGCGCACCGCACGATCGGCGTCGTTGCGCGCGCGGCTCGCGAGTACGGCTTCGCTGTCCACACGCTCGATAGCTGCGCGACGCACCTGCCAGGCCTTGTCCCACTCGCCGATCCGGCGGAGGAGCGCCTGATCGCGCACGCGCCGCACGGCCGCCTCGCGTACCTGCCAGTCCGGATCTTCGGACGCCACGCGAGCGATCTCGTCGCGGTTCTTCAGCTTGAGCACGGCGTTGCGCCGGACACGGTAGTCGGGATCGTCGTGCGCTAGACGGCCGAGCGTCGTCTGATCGCCGAGCCGTCGCGTCGCCTCGCTGCGCGCCTTCGGGTCGGAGTCACCCGTCGCAACGTCGGCGATGGCGCGTTCGTCGTGAAGACCGCGCACCGCGCGGGTTCGCGTATCGGCGAAGCGACCGGTGCGCGCAACGTCGGCGATCAGGCGCTCGCTCCGCAGTCGCTCGAGCGCTCGCACGCGTACCGCCTCCGACGCATCTTCCTTCGCGATGCGCGCAAGAATGCGGCCATCGGCGGCTCGCTCGACCGCCGCGAGCCGCACCTCGTGCGCCGACGCCTCGAGCGCGATGCGGTTCACTACGCGCTCGTCGTCGAGGCGTTCGAGCGCCCGAAGCCCGAGCGCCGCCTCCCCCGCCGACGCGACGCGCGAAAGCGCCGGCATGCCCGTGATGCGCTCGAGCGCCGCCTGACGGAGCTCGAGCTCGAAGGCGCCGAGCGCAAGCTCGACGAGCGTCTCGTCGTTCTCGAGGCGCTTCACGGCGGCGCGCCGCACCACGGGATCGGCTCCCGACGTCGCGACGCGCACGAGGAGCGCCTCGTCGGAGAGCCGCTTCGCTGCGTCCTTCGCCACGACGGCGTCCGCGGCTCCGAGCGCGACTTGCACGAGCGACGCCTCGTGGGTCAGCTTCCCGAGCGCCGTCTGAGCGACGGCACGGAGCGCCGCGTTCGTCGCCACCTGGACGAGCTCCGCCTCGTCCGAGAGCCTTCGCACCGCGAACGTCGCCACGGCGGGATCGACGGAAGACGTCGCCAGACGTCGCAGCGAATCACTCGCGCTGAGACGGCGCGCCGCCTGCATGCGCGCCGCGGACTCGACGGCTCCGAGCGCAAGCTCGATCACTCCGGCGTCATCAGAAGGGTTCACCGACAAGGGCAGCTGTCTCCGCGAGTGGTCACGAACGCACCATCGAGACTCAGGCTATTGGCCGTATATGCCACTCTGGTTCAGTTGCTCGCACCATTGGCATTGAGCGCACGAGTGAAGTTCGGAGTCCGAGGTAATCGCAAGGTTTTCGCCGTGCCGTGAGGCGAGCGCAATTGATGAGAAGCACACTAGCCGGATAGCAAACGGCGTGGCAGTCACGTCGGCCGATACGGTTACGTCGGAGTGCCTCCGCGTCTGCGGGGCACCTCGATTACCGCACGGATCGGGGCATTTTATCGGTAACCATATGGTTACCCGAAGGAAGTCGTATGCTGCGTTCAATCGGGTTTCTGGGGGCTTCTGCGTCACTCCTCCTCGCTGCGTGCTCCGGAGACTCCGGGAGCGGCGGAAAGAACAGCGCGATCACGAGCGCCGGCGGAGGGACCGTGTTCGGCGGCGCCGCCGGTACGTCGACAGTGACGCCCGGAGCAGGCGGCGCACCGACGATCGGTGTACCGGGCGGCGGCGGCGCGAACACGACGCCGATCGCCGGGAACGGCGGAACATCGCTCGGCGGCGCGCCGCCAGTCGGCGGCACCGCGGGCTCGACCAGTGACGGAGGTTCGCCGACCGGAGGCGGGAGCACCGACTTGGGCGGAGCTGCTGGCACCGCCGGCGCGGCGATGACCGGTGATGCGCCGACGATGCAGAGCGCGAGCAGCGCGGGCACTTACAAGGTCGTCACGTACACGAGCGGCTACAAGGATGGCGCGAACTTCGCGGACGCGACGGTGCACTACCCGAGCGACGCGACGCCGCCCTTCCCCATCGTCGCCGTGGTGCCCGGATTCGTCTCCCCGCAGTCGTCGATCCAGGCGTGGGGTCCGTTCCTCGCGTCACACGGCATCGTCACGATGACGATCGGCACGAACTCGCCGGCCGATCCGCCGGCGACGCGCGAGCTCGCGTTGATGGACGCCATCGACAGCCTCATCGCCGAGAACACGCGGCAGGACGGTCCGCTGATGGGCAAGCTCGACGTCACGAAGAAGGCGACCATGGGCTGGTCGATGGGCGGCGGCGGAACGCTCCTCGCCGCGAACGATCATCCGGACCTCAAGGCCTCGATCTCGATGTGCGGATGGAACCCCGGCGTGACCTATCCGAAGGACACGGTGCCGACCCTGATGTTCGCCGCCACGGCCGATCCACTCGCCGGCGGCCAGTCCCAGGGCTTCTACGCGAGCATCCCGATGACGACGCCGAAGGAGCTCTACGAGGTCAACGGCGGCAGCCATTTCATCGCCAACGATCCGGCGAACGAGAACAAGCAGATCGGCCTCTACGGCCTCTCGTGGCTCGAGGTCTATCTGGTCGGTGACACGCGGTACGAACAGTTCTTGACCGTCATGCCGATGAACTCGTCGACGTTCACGAACAACCTGATGTGAGCAGAGACGCGGGGCGGCTGGCGCGCCCCGCGCAGCTTCAGTTTCCGCAGGTGAAGTCGGGCCCGCAGGTCTGTGGCCCCGTGCAGCCGTCGTTGTTGCCGGGGTTGCAGACGCGGCATCGGTTGTCCGGAGAGCCGCTGCCCTGATTGACGTCGACGCAAGTCGTGTGGACGCCGTCCGTGCAATCCCCGCTGGAAGAGCACGCGCCGTCGACCGCACACGCGCCGCTGGTTCCGCAGAGCGGTCCGGCGGCGCTCGCGGATTGCTTGCACTCGGAGTCCGACGCACAGGCCCGGCACGAGTTCGCGCCGCAGATCGGCGTCTTCGGGACGTCGATGCAGCCGGAATCGTCGATGCAATCGAGACACGTCGCGGTCGTCGAATCGCACTGGGTCGTGCCGCCGCATCCGGCGTTGCCGATCGGGTCGCACGCCGAACAGTGGCCCTTCTGCGCGCCGGCGGAGGCGCACTGGGGCGTCGAAGCGGACTTGGATGCGCACCGCGCGTCTCCGCCTGCGGTCGCGTCGCAGGCGGCGCATTGATTGGCGACACAGAGGGGCGCGGCGGGATCGGTGCAGTCGGTGTCCGCCTTGCACTCGACGCAGCTCCCGGGCGATCCGATGCAGAACCGTGAGGTGCCGGTCCCCGTGCACGGCGCCGAGGCGCCGCACTGGCATCCGCGGTCGGCGCAGGTATTCGCGACCGTCGGATTGCACGCGACGCCGCACGCCGTGCACTGCGTGGGGGTGACCGCAGCGCAGCTCGCGACGCCGCTCTTCTCGCAGCAGAGCTCGCTGCTCGCGCAGCCATCGGAGCTCGTCGGGTCGCAGGCGCCACACTGGCTCTTCTGGGTGCCGCTCTCGACGCAGACGGCGGCGCCACCCGGTTTCGCCGCGCAGCGCTGATCGGCCGTCGCGGCGGGCGCGACGGAGTCACAGCCGACGCAGACGTTGCCGACGCAGAGCGGCTTCTTGGAGTTCCCCGTGCAGTCGTTGTCGGTGCCGCAGGCCACGCACTTGCCACTCGGCACGTCGCAGACCGGCGTCGCCGCCAGGTTCTTGCAGTGGTCGTCCGACGTGCACGCCTGGCACGAGAAGTTCCCGTCCACCGCGAGACGGCAATCGGGCTTCGTCGGATCGGCGCAGCCCTGCTCGGTCGTCGGCTGGCAGGGGCTACAGCGCGTCGTGTCGATACAGAAGGCGAGGCTCCGCTCCGTGGTGCACTCGGCGTTCGACGCGCAGCCCCGGCACTCGGTCGAGGCGCCGTCGCAGATCGGCGTGGTCGGCGTCACGCAGTCCGTCGCCGACGTGGCGCAGCCGCCGCACGAGCCGCTCGGGGTGCAGACGAGCGCTCCCCCGCAGTTGTTCGGTGACGACGAGCAAGCCTTGCACGCCATCGTCGCCGAGTCGCAGATCGGCGTGTTGCCGCTGCACCCGGAGTTCCCCTTCGCGGGATCGCACGCGACGCACTTTCCGGCGACGCACTCGTTGTTGCCGTCGGTGCGCGTCGCGCAGTCGGTGGCGTCGAGGCACTCGACACACGCCGGGTCGGCCGTGCCCGATTGGGCGCAGAACCGCTCGGGCCCGGTCCCCGAGCAGGCGCGGTTCGTCGCCGGGTCGCACACGCACGTACGCTCGTCACACGACTTGGCGAGCGTGGACGGACACGGCTTTCCGCAAGCCTCGCACTCGTCGACCGACGTCTTCTCGCAGCGTGCTCCCTGGGTGGAGGGACAGCAGAGCTCGTCTGCCGCGCAACCCTCGTGCGTCTTCACGTCGCAGGCTGCGGGCGGCGACATGTGGTCCGCGCCGCCCTCGACGCCCATGCCGCCTGCTCCGCCGGAGCCGGCGTCGATCGAGCCGCCCATGCCGGCGTCAACGTTCGCGCCGCCGGAGCCGCCCGACCCGCCAGGGCCGCTGCCACCGGCGTTGACGCGCCCTCCCGTTCCGGCGCCGCCGGAGCCCGGCGCGCCGCCGTGATTCGGCGTACCGCCCGTCTCGTGGATCTTGCTGCGGTCGAAATCGACGAAGAGCGAACAGGCAGCCACGAGCTGCGAGACGGCGAGCCCGAGAACGACGCGCCCGATGCTGCGCTTAGAAGCTCGCATTGCCGACCAGGCCTCCGCTGCGCGTTCCGACGAGGGGAGCGATGGTGAAGGACGACGCAGGTGGCTTCTCGCCGTGAGGCGCGGTGAAGAAGAGGACGACCGCCGTGACGGCGCCAGCGGCCGCGACGCCGAGCGCGACGTCGGACACCGTTGCCGCCCGCTCGCCGTCGTCGGCAAGCTTGGTCGTCGGCGTCCTGTCGAACTGGGAGTGCTTGTTGAGGGCGACGATGCCGAAGGCGGTCGTCACCGCCGCGCCCGCAGCCGTCACGCCGACGGCGATCCAGAACGGCGCGGTCAGGTGGCGGCCGACCGTCTGATCTCGCTCCGGCACCTCGGTGGTGTTCGGGAGGCCCTCGGCCGGCGGCGGCGCGACCGGTGCCGGTGGGGCCAGGGTGAGCTCCACCGCCGACTTGGACGCGAACTCGACGACGACGCTCTGTTCCGCGTCCTGGTACGGCTGAAGCCTGAGCGTGATCTTGTGTTCCCCCGGCGGGAGCGCGAGGTCCGACGGAGTGACGAGCGCGCTGTCGGCTCCGTCAACCCAGATGGCCGCTCCGGCGGGCGAGCTCTTCACGGTGACGGTGCCGGGCTTCTTTCGCATCTCCTCGACGCGGTCCTGGATCGCCGTGCGATCGGAGGCGTTCGGTTTCGCGGAGAGGTACTTCTCGAGCGTCGCCGCCGCGTCCTGGAAGTCTTCACGCTTCGTCTGACAATCGGCGATCTTCAGGAGCACGGCCGCGTTCGGCAGCGTCTGATAGGCGTCCTCGAAGGCGTGCTCTGCACCCTCGTAATCGCCCGCCTTGTAGGCCTTCTCGCCCTGGGCGAAGAGGGAGCGCGCCCGCACTCTCTCCGGAGTCGACGGCCCCTCCGGCGCCGCATGAGTAGCGCCGCTCAGAGCGACCACACACACCACCGCGCGCGCAACCAGTGTGGCCGCCCGCGTCGAAGTTCTTATAAGTCCCATCTCGCGCTCTCGAAGTCCCTTGTCGCCGCACACCCATGCGACGTGTTCCCGACTCTCCGGGCGGACCACGCCACGACAACCGTTCTATCAGATCCGCCCTCGTCCGCGCTCTTTCCGCGTTCACGGGACACACTTAATGAGCCTCCATGTGGGTCTCATGTGGGCGCGACGGAGACGGGTCCGCGCGCGACGGCATCGCTCCGTCCCGGCCGGCTTCGATGCGACGGGTCCGGCCGCCGCATAGCGCCGAGATTCTCAGGCTTTCCGACAGGTTGGATGTTCGCAGGTGCATCGGTTCGAGGCACCGGACCGCACGCGGGCGGGAGGCGTATGCGCCCGACCGTTTCGCGGTATCGTGCGCGGTCGAGCGCAGGGCGCAACGACCGGAAGCTCAGAGGTACACGACATGTCCCAGGCGATCGGCTACGCGAATCAGAACGCGCCGGAGCGAACGGGGTCCGGCGCACACGCCATCGATCTGCGCGGCGCGTTCGAGCGCATGAAGGCCACGACGCGCGAGCGGCCTGCGTCGACGTACGAGGAGCGCATGGCGGGGCTCGAGCGACTCGCTGGCGCGATCCGGCGGAGGCAGGACGAGATGGCCGAGGCGGTTCGCGCGGACTTCGGCAATCGCTCCGTGTTCGAGACCAAGCTCGCAGAGGTCCTGCCGCTCCTCGACGGCATCAAGTACGTGAAGAAGAACCTGCGTGCGTGGATGCGCCCCGAGTCGCGCCACGTCGCGATGACGTACAAGCCGGCGCGCGCGAAGGTGCATTTTCAGCCGCTCGGCGTGATCGGGGTCATCTCGCCGTGGAATTACCCGTTTCAGCTCGGGCTCGCGCCGATCACCGCGGCGATCGCCGCCGGCAACCGGATCATGCTGAAGCCGTCGGAGTACTCCCCCGCGTCGTCCGAGACGCTCCGGCGGATCCTCGAGGACGCCTTCGACACCGATACCGTCAGGGTCGTGCTGGGCGGCCCGGATGTCGGAGAGGCTTTCTCGCGCCTGCCGTTCGATCACCTGCTCTACACGGGTTCGACTCACGTCGGGCGGCTCGTCATGAGGGCGGCGGCCGAGAACCTCGTCCCGGTCACGCTCGAGCTGGGCGGCAAATCGCCGGCGATCGTGCATCCCGAGTTCGGTGTGGAGAAGGCCGCAGCGCGGATCGCGTGGGGCAAGTGGATGAACGCCGGACAGACGTGCATCGCGCCGGACTACGTGCTCGTTCACGAGAGCCGTGCGAGCGAGCTCTCGGAGTCACTCGCCCAGGCCGCAAGCCGCTATTACCCGACCCTCGCCGCCAACCCGGACTACACGGCCGTGGTGAACGCGCGTCACTACGAGCGCATCAACGGGCTCGTCGCGGACGCCGTGTCGAAGGGCGCGCGCAAGGTCGAGGTGAATCCCGCGAGCGAGCTCCTCTCCCCGGCGGCGCGCAAGATCGCGCCGACGCTCCTGACCGGTGTGACCGACGCGATGGTCGTCATGCAGGAGGAGATCTTCGGCCCGGTCCTTCCCATCGTCACGTATCGCTCGCTCGACGAGGCCGTCGCCTACGTCAACGCCCGGCCGAGGCCCCTCGCCCTCTACTACTTCGACGACGATGCGCACCGTGTCGAGGACGTCCTCGCGCGTACGGTGTCGGGCGGCGCCGCGATCAACGAGACGATGCTCCACTTCGGGATCGACGACATGCCGTTCGGCGGCGTCGGACCGAGCGGCATGGGCTCCTATCACGGCAAGGAAGGGTTCGAGACCTTCAGCCACAAGAAGAGCGTGCTCTATCAGGCCAGGTGGAACGCCGCTGCTCTGCTCGCGCCGCCTTACGGGGAGCGAGCGCGGAAGCTCATGGAGTTTCTTCTCCGCTGAGGGAAGCTCGCGCTCCCTGACCCCCATGGCGGACCGAACTCGACTCATATAGAGAGCACGCACATGAACGCGAACCCGTCGAAGCTTCCTCCGGCTCCGCACGTCATCGTGACGGTGTCGGGACCCGATCGGCCCGGCATCACGGCAACGCTGACCGGCATCCTCGAAGAGACGAACAGCCAGCTGCTCGACATCGAGCAGGTCGTCGTGCAGGGCCACCTGTCGCTCGGGATGCTCGTCGGTGTTAGGGAAGACCCCGGGGTGCTCAAGGAGCTGCTCTTCGCGGCGAAGGAGCTCGGGGTGAGCCTCGACTTTAAACCCGTGACGGTGCCGTCCCCTTCCGCGCCGCGACCTCATCATCGTTACGTGATCACCGCCATCGGTCCGTCCCTCGGGGCTGCCGAGCTTCACGCTCTCTCGAGGACTCTCGCCGAGTTCGACTGCAACATCTCGAAGATCTCGCGGCTGTCGCAGGGTGATCTGAGGTCGGTCGAGGTGCAGGTCGAGCTGCCACGCGGCAAGGACCCGCTGCCCCTGAAGGAGGCGCTGCTCCGCCTCGCCATGAGGAGCTCGTTCGACGTCGCGCTCCAGCCCGAGGGCCTCTTCCGGCGCAGCAAGCGCCTCGTCGTGATGGATATGGACTCGACCCTGATCCCCATCGAGGTCATCGACGAGCTCGCGCGCGCCCACGGCGTGGTCGAGCAGGTCGCCGCCGTGACCGAGCGGGCCATGGCCGGCGAGATGGACTACGACGAATCCCTGAGAACCCGGCTCTCGCTCCTCAAGGGCATGGACGTCACGGTCCTCGAGCGCCTCGCCGCGAATCTCCCGCTGACCGAGGGCGCCGAGCGGCTGATCCGGGTTCTCCGCCGGCTCGGCTATCGCACCGCGGTCATCAGCGGCGGCTTCTCCATCGCCGCCGACTCGCTCAAGGCCCGTCTCGGCATCGACTACGCCTATTCGAACACCCTCGAGGTGAAGGGCGGCAAGCTCACCGGCGGCGTCATCGGCCCGATCGTGAACGGGCGGCGCAAGGCCGAGCTGCTCGAGACCATTGCCCAGGCCGAGGGCGTGCTGCTCGATCAGGTGATCGCCGTGGGAGACGGCGCCAACGATCTGCCGATGCTCGAGAAGGCAGGCCTCGGAATTGCGTTCCGGGCGAAACAGAAGCTCCGTGAGGCGGCCGATACTTCTATCTCGACCGGCGGGTTGGACTCGATTCTTTACTTGCTGGGCATCAGCGCTCAGGAGGTCGAGGAGCTCGAGGAGGCTCTGGCGATAACTTGACGGCGTCAGGTTTCGAACGCCAAACTCTGGACGTTAATTTGTTTCGTGTCGCGGGCTTAAGCGACCGTGAGGGGTGTCCGTTCAACAATGGCAATGGGAAGCGCGTACCTCGAAGCCTTGAACCCCGGCCTCCTGCGCCGGCGCGAAAGCTTGAGTGAGGTCAAGGACCCCGCGCTGCTTCGCGAAACGGCGCGACTCAACCGCTGCCTGCGCCACGAGCACCCCGAAGAGACCGAAGTGGTGAACCCGCCGAGCGCGGCGACGACCATTCCGCCGCCGCGCTGGAAGCGCGCCTGAGCACACCACGGTTCAGGGACTGAGGACGGTGGCGCCGGTCGTCCGCCGCGCCTCGAGCTCGGTGTGCGCCTTCGCCGCGTCCTTCAGCGCAAAGCGCTGACCGATGTTGATCTTCAGGGTGCCCTCTGCGACCGCCGCGAAGACGCGACCCGCGGACTCGACGAGCTCCGCCCGTGTCGCGATGTAGTGCCCGAGCGTCGGGCGCGTGAAGAAGAGCGAGCCCTTGGCCGCGAGGAGCTGAGGGTCGAAGGGCGCGACCTTCCCCGACGACTGGCCGAAGAGCACGAGCATGCCGCGCGGCGCGAGCGAGTCGAGCGACGCCTGGAACGTGTCCTTGCCGACCGAGTCGTAGACGACGCGGACTCCCTTGCCGGACGTGAGCTCCCGGACGTGCTTCGCGACGTCTTCTCGTCCGTAGACGATCGAGGCGTCGCAGCCGTGTGCTAGCGCGAGCGCCGCCTTCTCGTCGTTGCCGACGGTGCCGAGCACGCGCACGCCCAGGTGTTTCGCCCACTGGCACAGCAGGAGCCCCACACCGCCCGCAGCCGCGTGCACGAGCACGGTGTCCCCTGCGTGCACGGTGACGGTGCGGTGGAGCAGATACTCCGCCGTCATCCCCTTCAGCATGATGGCCGCCGCGACGTCGTCGGCGATGCCGTCGGGCACCCGCACGACGTGATGCGCGGAGATGAGCCGTGCCTCGGAGTAGGCGCCGAGCGGGCCGGAACCGTACGCAACCCGGTCACCGACGCGGAGCTCGGTGACGCCGCTTCCGACGGCTTCCACGACGCCCGCAGCCTCGCTACCGAGCGGCAAGGGGAAGCCGCTGCCGGCGTAGAGCCCGGTCCGGAAATAGACGTCGATGAAGTTCATCCCGACGGCGGTGTGCCGGACGCGAACCTCGTTCGGTCCGGGTTCGCCGAGCTCCACCTGCTGCCAGTGGAGCTCTTCGGGGCCCCCGTTCTTCTCGATGACGATGCGACCGACGGTCTCGCTGCCCATGGACCGGAGCCTAGTCCTTCGCGAGCTCGATGCCGCCGAAGAACCCGCCCTGCATCCACTCGCTGAACCACACCATGACGCTCCGCTCGGCCTCGGCGAGCGCCGCCGGATCGCTCTCGTCGACACCGATGCTACCGAGCGACTCCTCGATCGTCGTTCCTGCGAGGAGCGCGTCGAGCACTCGCGTCATTGCCGGCGTGAGGTCCATTCGCCAGAGGCGCCAGCTCCGCCGGTAGACCGCGGTGGCGCTCGGTGACGGCGACGGCACGGGAGGGAGCGCGTCGTCGGTGCGCGCCTTCTGGTAGTAGCGATTCACCGGGTACTCGCAATGGAGCACCTGCACCGCCTCGCTGCGCACGAGGCGGGCCGTTCCCCATCGGTCGACGGGGATCGCCTTGAGCGCCGCGAGGTCGAACGGCGGCGGCTCCTTCGCGTGGATGATCTCGACGAGCGCCCACTCGAGAGCGGCGAGCTCCGCAAGGAAGCTGCGTGGCGGCACTTGCTCGTCGAGCTCTGCGTCGCGAAGGTGCTCGGACATACGCTTGCCGAAAGCATTCAGGCTCGGTGAACGCGACGGATAGTGCTCGATGTACGACGCGGCGAGCCGCTCGAAGGCCTGCTCCCCCAGCGTGCGCGCGAGGATCGGATAATCGTCGTCGAGGCACTCGATGAGGCGCGCCTTGTAGCCGAAGCGGTAGATCTCGAGGCGCTCGCGCGCGTCGAGCGCCGGCCCGGCGGTGATCCGGAGAGCGGCGTCGTCCGCGGCAGCTTCTCCGCCGGTGATCGCCTCGATCATCCTCTCTTCGAGCTCGCGCAGGGTGCGGAAGGGCGGCGCGGCCTGGCCCTTCACGAGACGGAGCGCGCCTCCGAGCGCGGGCGTACGCGACGTCGTGGCGCTCGCGCGTTCGACGAGGGGCGCCTCTCCCGCGGCGTCTTCCACCGGCGTGGGCAGGCGATCCGTCACGCCGCCTCTTTTCCGATGAAGTCGCGCGCGCGGAGGGCCTCGGCGAAGGTCTCCTCGAAGGTCGGAATCTGGGCGTCCCACTCGAGCAAGAGACTCGCGCCGCCGGCGCGCGCGTGGGCGTCTCCCGCGAGCTTCCACACCGTGTCGAGCACCGGCCCGATGTGCGTGTCGATGACGTGCGTCCCGTTGTCGGTGTGCCCGGCGACGTGGAGCTGGACGACGCGATCGTAGGGCATCGCGTCCAGGTACTCGGCCGGCGAGAAGCCGTGATTCCTCGACGACACGTAGACGTTGTTCACGTCGAGCAGGATCGCGCAGTCCGCCTCGTTCGCGAGGGCGGCCAGGAACTCCCACTCCTTCATCGTCGAGCCATGGAACTCGAGATACGTCGACGGATTCTCGAGGACGAGCGGCGCCCCGAGAAAGTCTTGAACCTGGCGAACGCGCGCTGCGACGTGCCGGAGCGACTCTTCGGTGTACGGCAGGGGCAAGAGGTCGTGCGTGTTCTTGCCGGCAGCGCCGGTCCAGCACAGATGATCGGACACCCATCGGGCTCGCGTGCGATCGCGGAGGCCGCGGAGCTCCCTCAGGTACGTGAGGTCCAGCGGATCGGTCGAACCGATGGACAGCGATACGCCGTGCATCACGATCGGATACCGCTCGGCGATGCGGTCGAGAAAATGCAGTGGCCGCCCCGCCGTCTGCATGTAGTTCTCACTCAGTATCTCGAACCAGCCGACCTCGGGCGTGTGCTCCAGGATGTGCGAGTAGTGCACCGTCCGGAGGCCGAGCCCGATACCGAGGTTCGGAAGCGAGAAACGATTCACGGCGTCGCCCTCGTCTGCGACACGAGACCAGGGAGGCGCGACTTGCGCGCCGCCCCGGCTCGGTCCGTCGTTATCAGCCCTTGCAGCCGCCCTGGCCCTTGCAGTCGTTCTGGCCCTTGCAGGCGTGCGAATCGGTCTTGCAGTTGCCCTGGCCCTTACAGGCGTTCTGGCCCTTGCAAGCGTGCTTCTCACCCGCGGGCGCCGCGGACGAATCAGCCGGAGCAGCGGCGGAATCCGCCGGGGCGGCGGCACTGCCCGCTGCCGCCGGAGTCGCCTCGGTTGCCGGCTCGGGCTGGCTTCCGCCACAACCTGCCGCTCCGAGCACGATTCCACTGACAGCCGCCGCGAGCAAAGAATGCGATACCTTCATGACGTCCTCTCCTTATTGGGTCACTTGCACCGCACTCAGGCGGCACGCAAGGGAGCATACGCTCTCACTGCCGGCAGGTTACGCCTAGCTAAAATTCATTCGGCAGCGCTTTTGGTACGGGTAGGGCCTCCAGCCGGATTTGCCGCGGTGATGGCCTTACGGAAGCTCGCCCATGGCGCCGTATCATCGAGCTCGACGCTTTTCGCACCGGCTCTTTTCCGAACACCGAGCCGCGACCAGAGCGCATCGAGATCGGCTGTGCCGGGCGCAGTCCCGAAACGCACGTAGAGGTCGTGCAGCACGTGAGTACCCGTCGCGCGATCGCCGACCGCGAGAACCTGCTCGAGCGGCCACCGCGTCTCCACGTTCGCACCGGTAGCCGCAACGGCCCTGATCGCGTCGTCGAGTGACGCGCGACCCTTGGTTTCGTCACGGATCGTCAGATCGGCGAGCAAGAAGTAGAGCGCGCCGCCCCAGTAGACGCGGCCCCATTCCTCGGACCCCTCGAGGCCCTGATCGCTCTTCGCCGGTATGCCCTGCGGCAGGCCATCGACGAGATCGCTCCATATTTGCTCCACCGGCACGAGGCCGAGCCGCGCCCGCGCGACGGGTTCGACGTACGTCGCCAGGCCCTCCGCGAACCACCCGTGCTCGTGGCCGAGTGACGGAAAGCCGACGTGCACGAGCTCGTGTGCGACGACCCAGTCATCGGCGAGACCGTTCGGTGTCGTTCCCGTGCCCAGGCGCACGAGCATCGACGCGCCGCCGCCGCCGAGCGTCTTGCCACGGATCACCTCGGAGGTGCCGGGAGCGACGATGATGACGAGCCGATCATCGGGCGCGCGCCCGTAGTAGTCGCCGATGGCCGTGAGCTCCCTGCCGAGCCACGTCGTTACGGCACCGTCGTCGACCTTCGCGCCACCGACGACGGCGGCCGCGACGCCGGAAGCGACGGGAAGCACCTTCAGCCCGCCGAAGACGGAGAACGCCGATTCCTCGACGTTCGCGAGGTCGCCCTCGTACGCGCCGGGAACCGCGGGCGAAGCCCGGACACCGCTCGCGAACCCGATGCCCGCCGACGTCTGGACGCGAAACCGGTAGCGCCCCGCGGACGCATCCCAGGGACGGAGAAGCCACGTCGAGGGCGGCGCCACGATGCCGTTCCCGAGCGCGATCGCGGTGTCGACGTCGGCGATGTGCGTCGCCGCTTCACGGAGCCGGAAGCGATACTCGACGCGGCACGACGCCGTACACGCGAGCGCGAAGCCGCTCTTCCCTTGCGGCACCGGCGTGCGTCCCGCTGCCGACACGAGGGTGACGGTATCGACAAACGGCATTGCCGGATCGTCGACGGCGAGCTCACCCTGTATGGGTGCCGCGAACGTCGCAGTGACGTGAAGGTCGAGGTCTGCGCCGACCTCGACCGAGTAGTCACAGACGACCCCCGCGGGCGCCCGAGCGACGACTGGCGCCGGATGCGTGCAACCGGGCGAGACAGCGAGAGAAATGCCGGCTAGAAGAAAAAGAAGAGGGGGGATCCCCTCGCGCGCCGTAACCGGCCTATCGCGTGTGCGTAGTAGGGACATGAACGCCGCCATCAAGGACTCCCACGGAGAATATGCAATGTCAGGCTCCGCCGTCTCGTCCGTCAAAGTGATTCGCGCACGCGCGCTGTCCGTTCTCGAGGGCCTTCGCCCCCTGGCGCTCCTGCTCGGCAGGCTCGCGGTCGGCCTGCTCTTCATGTCCACCGGATGGGGCAAAGTGCACAACCTCGAGAAGGTGACGCATTTCTTCGTCACGCTCGGGATCCCGATGCCCGCACTCAACGCGGTGGTCGTCGGCTACAGCGAGCTCATCTGCGGCACGGCGCTCGTCCTGGGCCTCTTCACCCGGCTCGCGACGATCCCTCTCATCGTGAGCATGATCATCGCGATCCTGACGGCGAAGCTCCCCGACATACACGGCCTCTTCGACCTCATCGGCGCGGAGGAGTTCACCTACCTCGTCGTGCTCGTGATGATCGCGATCCTCGGCCCCGGCCGCCTCTCCGCCGATCACTTCATCGCCCAGAAGCTCGACGAAGCGTGATCACGGCTTCAGTCGCGACGTGACGCTCGCGAGATTCCGGCTGAGCTCGGCTTCCTTCTCGGAGCCGAGCACGCTGCCGACGCTGAAGACGGCGAAGCCCACGTAGTCGAAGAGCATCTGCTTCAAGATGCGCTCGGGGTCGTCGCCGCGAGCGACGAGAGAGGCGTTGTCCGCGACACGCTCTGCGCCGAGCGCGCCGCCCGGGTCGGGGCCCGCACCGCTGAAGAGAATGTCGTAAACGCCCGCGCCCGCCGCGAACGACGAGAGACTGCCGCGCAGATCGTCGCCGATGTTCGTCGTGTCGGCCTCGCGGTGCACGTACCTGAGCGCCTCGTTGGCGGTCTCGACGATCGCGGCGAGGCCTCCGTCCATGCGTGGCGGATGAATGCCGACGTGCTTGGAACGGAGGAGCGCGTATACGTCCTTGGTAGTCTCGAACTCGCCGCGGCCCGTCGCGCGGCCCAGGTTCTCGACCGTGAGCGCGCCGTCGATCGCCGCGAACGTCGCGTTGAACTCCGGCGGAGGCGGCTCGGAGCTCGTGAGCCGGAACGGGATGTAGTCCGCGGACGGAACCCGCTCGCGGAAATACCGCATCTCGTCCATCCGGGTGACGGCGTCCATGAGGAGCACGTTTGCACGCACGGCGTGGTGCGCGACGAGCCGAGTCTCCTCGAACCCCTCGAGGAAGAAATACGTGCCGTCGGCCACCGTGAGCGTCGAGTAGACGACCTCGTCGATCTGCCTGCCGAGGTACTCGAAGACGCGCTCCTGCGTCACCAGCCCGAGCTCCACCGCTGCTGCGCCGTAGCGGACCCCGGCGTTCACGCGCTCCATGATGCGCTCGTGCTGCTCGTTCGTGATGACGCCGAACTTGTAGAGGACCATGCCGATCCTCTCCGCCTCGACGTTGGTCTGGGCACCGACGACGTTCCCCTGGTCGAAGAAGACGGAGCGAACGCTCGCGCCGTCGAGGACGGACAGCTCGCCGCGCCACCCGGTCTGGCCGAGCAACGCGAAGATGTCGCACATGGCGCCCGGCGACGCGATCTCCCCCGCGAGGCGGACCACGGCGCCGTCTTCGGCGTCCCTCCGGCCGTCTTCCCCGGTGTAGCGCATGAAGACGACGTGGCTCGGCGCCGGCAAGAGCCGGAAAGCGCCCGCGCGCGCCCGCATTCGCTGGCTCGCGACGTTACCGATGGGATGGGCGACCCCGCTCGGATCGATGCGAATCAGCTCTGAGCGGGCGTCCTTCACGACACTCAATCGTAGCAGGAAGGCAGCCCGTGATCGGCTTTTCGGCTCGTTTTTGGCGCGGCTCCGCCCGAGCGAGCGTCAGCGAAGCTCGGCGACGGAGCCACCGAACAGCCGCTCGAGCCCGGAAAGCATGACGTCGCTCGGATCGACGCGCGCTCCTTCTATAGCCATGACGGCCCGCGCCCCTTCGGGCAGGTCGAGCACCAGATCGACGGAGCACGCGCCCGGGGACTCGGCGAGGATCGACTTCAGGCTCTCGAACTGCTCGGGCTTGGTGTCGTTCGCGTCCAGGTGAATCGTGACCGCCTTCGTCGAGCGCCGCACGGCGTCGGAAAGGGGCACCACCTCGTCGACGAGCAGGGTCGGCTCGGCGTCGGCGTCCGGCTCGTCGGTGATGGGGAAGCTCACCTTTCCCGTGACGAGGACGGGCTCGCCGCTCGCCAGGAGCGCGCCGTACGTCTCTATACGGTCATTCCGGACCTTGGCCTTCACGCGGCCCGACATGTCCTCGATCTCGAAGAACGCCGCCTTGCCGCCGGTGCCACCCTTGAAGAGCTTCTCCTGGTAGTTCTCGACCATGCCGGCGACGGTCTGCACGGTCCACGCCGCCTGATCCGCTATCTTCACGGCGGGCGTGCCGAGGCGCGCGATCTTGTCGCCGTAGCGATGGAGCGGGTGTCCGGAGACGTAACAGCCGAGGGCCGCCTTCTCCTTGGCGAGAAGCGAGATGCGGTCCCACGCGATCGCTTGCGGGTACTCGTCGAGGCCGCTCGCGGGGCGCTTCCCGCCGTCGCCGTCGCTCGCGGCGGCAGCGTCGAAGAGGCCGAAGAGCGACGTCTGGCCGCGCTCGCGATCGCGGCTCGCGCTCCGTGAGCGCTCGAGGGCGCGATCGACGGCCGCGAAGGCGCGGGCCCGGCTGATCCCCATCGGGCCGAGCGTCGAGTCGAATGCGCCGCACTGCACGAGCGCCTCGAGGACGCCCTTGTTCAGCCGCTTCGCGTCGACGCGGCCGGCAAAGTCGAAGAGCTCCGCGAACGGACCGCCCGCGTCGCGCGCCTCGAGCACCGTCTCGAGCGCGGCTTCGCCGAGCCCGCGCACCGCGCCGAGGCCGAAGCGGATCTGCGGGCGCAGTCGATCGGCGAGCTTGCCCGGACCGCGCGGCGGTCCATCGCCCTTCGGCGAGGCGTACACGACGCTGAAGTCGATCGCGCTCGCGTTCACGTCGGGAGGCAGCACGCTGACGCCCCACGCGCGCGCCTCGGCGATCGTGCGAACGACCTTGTCAATCTTGTCCTTGTCGGCGGTGAGGAGCGCGGCGAAAAACTCGGTCGGGTAGTGCGCCTTGAGGTAGGCGGTCTGATACGTGACGAGCGCGTACGCCGCGGAGTGGCTCTTGTTGAAGCCGTACGACGCGAACCCCTCCATCTCCTTGAAGATGGCGGCGGCCTGCTCGCCGCTCACGCCGTTTCGCTCCGCGCCGGAGACGAAGTCGGCCTGCTGCTTGGCCATCTCCTCCGCCTTCTTCTTGCCCATCGCGCGGCGGAGGAGATCTGCGCCGCCGAGCGTAAACCCCGACAGGCGCTGAGCGATCTGCATCACCTGCTCCTGGTAGACGGGCACGCCGTAGGTCGGCGCGAGCACCGGATCGACGAGATCGTGGAGCTTTCTGATCGCCTTCTTGCCGTGCTTGCCGCCGATGAAGTCGTCGATCATGCCGGTGCCGAGAGGGCCCGGGCGATAGAGCGCGACCGCGGCGATGATGTCCTCGAAGCAGTCGGGTTTGAGACCGCGGAGGAGCTGCTGCATGCCGCTCGACTCGAGCTGGAACACACCGGTGGTGTCACCGCTCGTGATGAGCGCGTACGTCGGACGATCCTCGAGGGGGATCCTGTTGAAGTCGATGGGCCGGCCCTTGCGATCAGGGCGCGCGTTCACGAGCTTCTCGGCGATGTCGATCACCGTGAGCGTCTTGAGCCCGAGGAAGTCGAACTTGACGAGGCCCGCGGCCTCGACGTCGTCCTTGTCGTACTGAGTGACGATGGTGTCCGTCGTGCTCGCGAAGCACGGCACGTGGGTGTCGAGCGGGCCCTCGCTGATCACGACGCCGGCGGCGTGCATGCCCGCGTGCCGCGTCAGGCCCTCGAGCTTCCGCGCCTGATCGAGGAGCACCTTCACCTGCGGGTCGCTCGCGGCGCGCTCCCTGAGCTTCGGCTCGATCTCGAGCGCCTCGTCGATCGTGCACATCTTGCCCTGCCCCTTCTCGGGGACCAGGCTCGCGATGCGCTGCGCCTCGGGCGGGGCGATGCCCATCGCGCGCGCCACGTCCTTGATGACGCTGCGCGCTTTCAAGTTCTGGAACGTGGCGATCTGCCCGACGCTGGTCTTGCCGTACTTCTCCCCGACGTACTGGATCACCTCGTCGCGCCGCGACATGCAGAAATCGATGTCGAAGTCCGGCATGCTCACGCGCTCCGGATTCAGGAAGCGCTCGAACAGCAGGTTGTAGGGGATGGGATCGATCGTCGTGATGTCGAGTGCGTAGGCGACGATGGAGCCGGCGCCCGAGCCGCGGCCAGGGCCGACCGGGATCTTTCGCGCCTTCGCCTCCCGGATGAAGTCCCAGACGATGAGGAAGTACCCGGGGAACTTCATGCCGACGATGACGTCGAGCTCCGTCTCGAGGCGCCGCTTGTACGCGTCCACGTCCACCTTGCGCCCGGTAGCCATGATCTCGGGGAGCTTCTTGGCGAGGCCCTCGCGCGACACGTGACGCAGATAGCTGTCGACGTCGTACCCCTCGGGCACGACGAAGTGCGGCAACATCGGCTTGCCGAGGGAGAGCTGGAACCCCGAGCACATCTCCGCGATGCGGAGCGAGTTCTTCAGCGCGTCCGAGCCTTCGCCGAAGGTCGCGGCCATCTCGGCCGGGCTCTTCAGGTACATCTCGAAGCGCCCGTGGTGATACTTGCTCGCGTCCTCGTAGCGTCGGTTCAACCGTACGCACTCGAGGTAGAGCTGCGCCTCCCCGTCCGAGTGATCGATGAACTGAACGTTGTTCGTCGCCACCACCGGAACGCCGACGGACTTCGCCGCCTTGGTGAGCAAATCATTCAGGACGGGCTGCTCGGGGAGCCCGTGATCTTGCAGCTCGACGAAGAGTGAGCCCTTGTCGAAGATGTCCGAGAGCTCCCCGAGCGTCTTTCTGCCGGCGTCCTCACCGTGGTTGCAGATCGTCTGCGGCAGGAAGCCGCCGAGACACCCGCTCAGCGCGACTAGCCCCTTCGCGCGTTCCGCAACGTCGGAGAGCATCACCGTCGGCACGGTCTGCGGCGTGGTCGACGAGTAGCCCATCGACACCAGCTTGATGAGGTTCTTGTAACCCTCGTCGTTCGACGCGAGGACGAGCAGATGGTCGGCGTGGGCCCCCGGGGTGCGCGCAACGGCGAGCTCGCAGCCGAGGATCGGCTTCACGCCGGCGGCCTTGCACTCCTTCCAGTGCTTGATGGCGCCGAACATGTTCCCGAGGTCCGTGAGCGCCACGGCGTTCATCCCTCGTTCACGAACGCGCTTCGGCAGCTCGGCGAGCTTCACGGTGCTCACCAAGAACGAGTATTGAGAATGAACGTGGAGGTGGACGAACTCCGACACTGGGCCTCTAGCGGTTATCGCTTCCGGGCAAGGACGGGAAGGGGTTCGCGAGGCGCTCGTAAAACCACGGCGATTGGCGTGAATTCCGCGTGATTCTGCGGGGCGAGAGCGTCCGTCATTCCGGGTTTGAAGAAAGGAAGATGCTCTCTCGTCCTAGGACGTGCAAGCCGACGACGGCGGCGCTCGGAATCGAAGCGACCGGCCGTACCGCCTTCGGGCTTGCAGTCCCGTCGCGGCTTGGATACTCGAATTGTTGATTTGCCTCGGACGCTCGCCTCAGGAGGACTCTGCACATGATTCTTAGGACTGCTCTCGTCGGAAGTCTCGCGGTGGCCCTTGCCGCCTCTGCCTGCTCGGTTCAACTGGGAAACAAGCCGGCAGCAACCCCGCCGCCTGCCCCCGCCCCCGCGGCGACGACTCCGGCAGCCGCCGCGACGACCCCGCCGACGCCCGCCGAGCCGGCGTCGACCGTGCCGCACGAGCCACCGGCTGCTCCGGCCCCGGCGCCGACCGGTCAGGTCGTCCAGAAGGGCGGCTCGATCCAGCTGCCGGGCAACATCGTCTTCGACACCGACAAGGCGACTCTCACGCCGAACTCCGGTAGCGACGTCGTCCTCGGCCAGCTCAAGAACTTCATGGTCGAGAACGACAAGAAGCTCGCGGCTATCCGCATCGAGGGCTACACCGACAACCAGGGCGCCGCCGACCACAACCTCGAGCTCTCCGGTCAGCGGGCGCTCACGATCAAGAACTGGCTCGTCACGAACGGCATCGCCGCGACCCGGCTCATCGCCGTCGGTTTCGGTCAAGACAAGCCCGTCGCCCCCAACACGACGGACGCGGGCCGCGCACAGAACCGCCGCACCGAGTTCAAGGTCGCCGAGATCTACGACAAGAAGGGCAAGGCCCAGATCTACCTCGGCGGCAAGGATCCGCTCGGAGGCGGCAAGGAGTTCAAGTAGGCCCAAGGCATCGACACCAAGCGGCGTCGACAAGCTCGGGCGTCCGTGCGAGCTTCTCGCCGATGTTTCGTGCCCGAGAGGTTTCGTCCGTGCTCGCCGTCCTCGTGGCGAGCACGGTCTCGCTCGGCTGTGACCGTACGCCGAGCGATCTGCGCGAGTGGAAGCCGAGCGATCACCGCCACCAGTCGGAAGCCAAATCCGACAACGAGGCCCAAGCGCCGCAGGTCACCGGCTCGGCCGAGCCGGTCATGCCCGGCCTCGACGAGGTGACGATCGCGACGTGGCGCCGTGCCTGTGCGAACTGCCACGGCCAGCTCGGGCACGGCGACGGACCGCAAGGGCCGATGGTCCGTGCGCGCGATCTGTCCGATTCGGCGTGGCAAGCCGCGACGCCCGACACGCAGATCGTCGAGTCGATCACGAAGGGGCGCGGCAAGATGCCCGCGTTCCAGCTCCCGACAGCGACGGTGGACGGGCTCGTGCACCTCGTGCGCCTCTTCGATCGCGAGCGACTCGCGCGCATGGCGGCGAGCGCACGCGCCGCGTCGGCCCCTGCTCCGAGCGGAGCGCCCGCCGGTTCCGCGGCGCCAGCCAAGGAAGCGCATACCTCGGGGCCGCCCGCCGGAGCGCACGAGTCACCGACCGCCGGCGACGTCCGTTCTCGATGAACGGTCTGCCCGGGCTCACCTCACGGCTTCGTCCGGCGCACGCGCGCGGCCTGCTCATCGCGGGGCTCCTGGTCTCGTTGATCCCGCTCTCGCGAAAGACGCCGAAGACGCAGGTTCTCTTGCTGGAGCTTCCCGCGCGCTTTCGCGAAACGGAAGGTCGCGTCGAGGTCTCGTGGACGCGCGAGGGTGACACCGAACCGCTCGGAGGTTTCACCTTGACGTTCCCGGAGGGGGCACCCGCTTCGCTGCGACGAGAGATCTCCGCTCCGGACGGGAAATATCGCCTCGAGGTGTCCCTCGAGGCGGTCGCGAAGTCGCCGGCGACGAGTCGCGTGCCCGCCCCCGTCGAAATCACGCGCGAACTCTCGCTCGACGGGGCTCGGGTCAGGGTACTCTTGGAGGACACGCCACCTTGAGCCAGCCCCTCCACACCGACATCTCGACTCGCGCAGCGAGCCCGTCGGATGCACCACCATCCGAGCTCGTACTCGTCGTCGTGACGGGACGCGCGCGCGGCCAGCATGCGCGCATCGGCGAGCGCCTGCGGATCGGCAAGTCGACCGACAACGATCTCGTCCTTCCCGATGACACCGTGTCGCGACACCACTGCGAGATCCTGCGTACGCCGCGCGGGCTGCTCGTCAAGGATCTCGGCTCGACGAACCAGACGCGCATCGGGCGCTCCAAGGTGACCGAGGCGACGCTCGAGGCCGGCGCGGTGCTCACGGTGGGTGACGTCGAGCTCGTGCTCCGGGCGGACGCGCGACGCACGACTGTGATGCCGAGCGACGCGACGCACTTCGGTGACGTCGTCGGTGCGAGCATCGCGATGCGCTCGATCTTCGGCGTGCTCGAGCGCATCGCGCCGAGCGATGCGACCGTCCTCATCGAGGGCGAGACCGGCACCGGCAAGGACCTCATCGCGCGCGCCATCCACAGCGAGAGCCCGCGGAAGGCGAGCCCCTTCATCGTCGTCGACTGCGGCGCCGTCAGCTACAGCCTCATCGAGAGCGAGCTCTTCGGCCACGAGCGCGGCGCGTTCACCGGCGCCATCGCCGCGCGGTCCGGCGCCTTCGAGACGGCAGGCCGCGGCACTCTGTTCCTCGACGAGGTGGGAGAGCTCCCCCTCGACGTGCAGCCGAAGCTCCTCCGCGTCCTCGAGTCCGGTGAGTTCCGTCGCGTGGGCGGCAATCGTCCGCTCAAGAGCGAAGCGCGCATCGTCGCCGCCACGAAGCGCAACCTGCGTGAAGAGGTGGAGCGCGGGAAGTTCCGCGAAGATCTCTATTTCCGCCTCGCCGTCGTGCCGGTCACGATGCCGCCCCTGCGCATCCGGCGCGAAGACGTGCCCGCGCTCGTCGATTGCTTCCTCGACGCCGCGCGAAAGCGCGACCCGCGCCTCGCCGACATCAAGATCGGCGCCGAGACGCGGAGCGCGCTGGCCGCCCACGACTGGCCAGGCAACGTGCGTGAGCTCCGAAACGTGCTCGACCGCGCCCTCTACGTCGCCGCCGCCGGCGGCGAGCAAGATCTCCGCATCGTCGATCTCCCCGTCGCCGCCGGCGCAGCCCGAGCCGTCCCCGCCTTCGACCCCGCGCGAACCTACCGCGAGATCCGCGCCACCTTCGAGACCGAGTTCGAGCGAAGCTACGTCTCATGGCTCCTAGGCCGCCACGAGGGAAACATCAGCGCCGCCGCAAGAGAGGCAAAGATGGACCGAAAGTACCTCTACGACCTGGCCCGCAGACACGGCCTTCGCGGAAATTCTTGACGCGTTGTCGCGGACTGTCAGCACGAAGGCCCGCTTGCTTCGAGCACGCGGCCATCTAGCTGCTCTCGGTGCTCGGCGTACCAGCGTACGCCTGCGCGCCTCACCCAGCTATCTGACCACGCGGTCTTCGCAATCGAACCTTCGGGGCTAGCTGGATGATCGGAGCGGATCGCGACTCAGAACGTGCCCGTCACGTTACCCCCGAGGATCATCGCAAACGTGTCGTCGGGAGATCTTCCGGACCAGGTGAAGTTGTCGAGGTAGGTCTTCAGGAAGGTGACGCCTAGCGACGTCTCGAAGTCGATGAAGAGGTGTCCGACTCGGTTGCCGGGCTGGCCGTGGAAGGCGGCGGTGACGCGTGCGGAACCGAGGAGGTTCGACAGTGGCGAAACCTCGCGATCGCCCGAGAAATACTGCCCGCGGGGGCCGTTCAGCGGCTCGCCACCGGTGTAATCGTCGCTCCAGAACACGGCCGCGGTCTGTCGATAGTAGCGGCCCGACACGCCGATCCGGAGCCACGGCATGAGCCCCTTGTCGAAGTCGAGCTCGTAGGTCTGGCTGATGATGTCCCAGGTGTCGCGGTACGCGCGCACGCCGGCCCCCACCGAGGCGTCGATCGGCTTGATGAAGTACTTGAGACGGAGCGCGATCGCGCCGCGCGCGCGGTTGTCCGGGTGGTGCTCCTGCGCTCTCTCGCCGTCGGAGCCGATGACGACGGAGCGATACGGGTTCGACAGAAAGCCGTGCTGCACCGAGCCGGTGAGGACGACCTGGGTCGCGAACACCGGTGTCCAGCTCTGCGTCCACGCACCCTGGAAGTTGTCGGTCGATACCGGGAGCTCCCGCCGCGTCTTGTCGCCCGTGAAGCAGCCCTTCGACTGATCGAGGGCGAGCCGGGCGGTGGCGGCCTGGACGGAGTTTATCGCAAGATCGCAGACGTCGTCGAAGCCGTGGGCGTAGGCAAACTCGAGCTTCGTGTTGCGCTGGAAGAAGTCGGTGCCTGCCGTCGCGCTGATCGTGTTGGAGCGGTAGTCGTGCTCCGTCCCGTAGGCGTACGACGCGCCGAGATCGGTGTGCCCGCGATGGAGCACGAAGCCCCCGGTCGCGACCTGCCGAAAGTCGTGGACGCTCGCCGCGGAGACGACGTCCGCCACCTGGGGCCCGGCCTTCACGGATTCGCTCGCGCCGGACACGATGTCGGCGGAGTACCCGGCGTGCACGCTGACCACGTCGACCGGCGTCGCGCTGACCGTCACCGAGGGCGTGATGACGTTCATGTGGCTCGTCTTCGACGGCTCGATGAACACGCTCGTGCGCGCGTCGGCCTCGACGACCTGCGCGACCGCGGGCGCCGCGCCGAGGAGCACGGCGGCCGCGAGCGTTACCCGGCGGAGGCCGGGCAACGTCGGTGCGCGTGACGGCAGAGGACCTCGAAGCCGCATCAGTTACAGCCGCAGCCGCCCCCTTCGACGCTTCCCCCGCCGAAGGACCCTTCGCGGTTCTCGAGGACGTGGTCCATCTCCGCGGCGGTGCGCGGATCGCCCTGAAAGCGCATCTTCGGATCAGAGAGGATGGCGCGCTGTTCGGGACGCACGGTGACGCAGCCGATCGACGACAGCGCGAGGAGCGGGATCACGGCGAAACCGAGCAGGCGACGCGCGCGCTTCTGCCCCGGCTCCCTCGTCGTTTCGCGTCCCGTGCGTCGTCGTTCCATCGCTTCGTCCTCGCTAGAAATAGGTTCCGAAACCCGCCACGTAGCTCTGCACGTTGCGCTTCGAGTCCGGGTCGAAGAGCACGACGTTCATGGCTTCGAGCCGCAAGAGGATCCGCCACCTGAGCGAGATGAGGAGCCCGCCGCCGGCGCGAGCGTGCGCGACGGTGCCGCCGTGGAGCACGTGGGCGTCCTGATTCGGTGACGTCGTGAGGCCGCCCGCGCCGAGGTGGACGTACGGCGCGATCGCCCAGTCGGGCGCGAAGTTCAGCGTCCCACCGACGCCGTAGAGGAACCGGCGTCCCTCGGACGAGAGCACGATGCCGGCGTAAGGCTCGATGGCGACGGACGGCGCGAGCACCCAGGCCGGCTTCAGCTCCGTGTATCCGCCGTTGTCGAACAGCCCGGCGGTGAGCGCGAACCCCCCGTGGGCTTCCTGGAGCGCCGGCGGCGCGAAGAAGCCGGGTCGCGACGGCGCGTCGGGGGCGTCGGAATCGACGGAGATGGGCTCGACGGTGTCGCCCAGGGCGTACGCGACGCGCCCGTCGGGAAGGATGACCCTGAGCCAGAACCCCGGCCCTTCCCGTCCCTCGATCCCGAAGGTCTCGCCGCGGTGAGCGACGTAGATGACGCGATGACTCACTCCGGGGCCTGAGCGCAGCGCCGTCTCGGCGACCACGACTCTCGCGAACGAGTCCCGGTCTTCTGCCGCGGCAGGTCGAGACGCGAGACACGCAGCAATGGCGAACATGCCGAGCAGCGCGCGCAGGGCACGCCGGGCGCCGGAACGCCGCTTTGCCGCTCGGATCCGCGTCATTGGCTCGTGCGCTTCGTCGCCCACTGGCGGATCAGGTCGGCTTGCTTGCTGTCGAGCGCGAAGATCATCCGCGGGTGGGCGGCTTGCTGCGTGGGACGGTTCAGGAGGGCGGAGCTGGTGCCGTCGGGCGACATCTCGCGCGAGGCCGCCGTGTAATTGGCCTGCGCCGCGGCCGAGATCTGGAGGTCCCCGGGATTCGAGCCCGTGCAGGGAACCGGCGGATGATCCGTCAGCCGGAACGTCGTCACGTTGTAGTGACAGCCCGACGCCGGATCGCTTCCCTGGCCGGGCCCACAGTGCTCGCCGAAGAGCATCGGCTCGACCGAGCAATAGAAGAAGTTCGCGTCGTAGGTGATCTGGGCGAACTCGATGTCCTGCCCCGTGTTGACGGTCCCGCACCCCAGAAGGACGAGCACCGAACCGAGCGCGCCGACGCGAGCAGACACAAAGCCCAAGGTAACACTACTTCAACGCGCTCCGCATCTACTCGGAAGCACGGCGGGATCTTCTTCCGATCATTGACCATCGGGCCACTCGCGAACGCACGCGCGCGCAACCGCACACGTTGGAGCGCGCTGTCGTACACCCGCACACGCGACACATCCGCGAGTCGCGCGAGTCGACTTCACCGTCGTCAAAGAGGCGGAACTGCGCGAGCGAAGCGAGCCCG
>DATAZL010000015.1:0-51209 GCA_036272055.1 Polyangiaceae bacterium
CGAGCGAAGCGAGCCCGCGAAGGCGGCGGGGGGAGCAGTTCGCCCGCGAGCGAAGCGAGCCCGCGAAGGCGGCGGGGGGAGCAGTTCGCCCGCGAGCGAAGCGAGCCCGCGAAGGCGGCGGGGGGAGCAGTTCGCCGCAGGCGAAGCTGCGGGGGGCTAAGGCCCCCCACGACTAGAAATGATACGCGAAGCCGGCCGAGAGAACGTCGAATGACGCGGTGTATCGACCCGCGTTGATGATCGGGCTGCTGTTGCTCGCAGATTGATGCTTCGCGGCGACGGCATCGGCCTGGCCGGGAGAGGGCGCCGACGGATCGGGCAGTGCGACCTTGCCGGTCCCCGCTTCGTTGGTGATGACGTCCTGGCCGCGAGCGGGAGCCACCGTGACCGTCTCCGACGCGATGTGCGTCGCGCCGAGGCGAAGATCCCAGTCCCCGAAGCGGAACAACATGCCGACGCTGGTCCCGACGCGCTGGAAGGCCATCGACGTGACGTCGGCGTAGGCGAGATCGACGCCGCGGTTCTCGTAAAAGATGCCGGCGAGAACCGCGAACTTGCGCGGCAGTACCGAGAAGCTCCCGCCGGCACGGAGCGCGTACGTATTCCGGAGATGGGAATCGACGTTGAGCGTTCCGATGTCGTTCGGATCGACGGTCGAGGTGCCGACGCCGCCGGCGGCGGTGTGCGTGACGTAGTTCGCCTTGGCTCCGAGAGTCACGGAGTCGGTCCCCGTGCGCTGGGTGAACGAGTAGTCGAAATCGACCTCGACGTCCCAGCGCTCGGTGGCCATGGGGTCGCTGCCTTTCGTCTGGTTCCCTTTCAGGAGCCCGGCGTAACGGATGCCCGCGATGAGCTCCCAGGGAAGCCGGACGGTGACGTCGGAGAGCGAGATCGGGTCGTTCTTGAACGGGATGTTCGCGAGACCCTTGCCGTGGAAATACGTGTTCGTCTCGTAGGCCACGTCGCCAGTACCGCGGAAGTCGTCACTCCACTTGAAGGTCCCGATGAGGTTCAGCGCCGGAATGGGGCGCGCGTGCACCGAGAAGGCGAGCGCGGGAATGAAGAGATCTTGAGTCGTGACCGTCGCGAGCGCGTCGGCCGAGGGCGACGTGCCGCCGGTCGGGTGTTGCACCTGCGTCTGGCGAGCCTCGATGCCGATCACCTGCACGGTGAGGCCGGCGGCGAGCTCCGGGATGAAGCGATACGCGACGGCGAGCGACGGCGCGGAGGCATAGAGCGCCTCTTGCTTGATGAGCGCGTAGCGCGTCGGCGTGGGGCGCGCGCCGTAGGGTGTCTGCACGGTGCCGTCGGTCCCGCCGAACTGCATGCCGGGGACGAGCACCGGCTCGAGAAATCCGAACCCGAGGACGAGGTTCTTCGCGACGTGCCCGGTCCACCCGATGGACGGTAACGGCGTGGTCGGGGCGGAGTTACAGACGCCGCCGAGCGGCGTCGCGGCGTAGTTGTTCGCGCCGAGCGCGACGCTGTTGCCGAACTCCGAGTCCGTGCCCGGCCGCCGGGTGATGCCCCACCCGTAGTAGCCGTACTGGTTCACGCACATGTGCGCGACCGGCAGCGCCACGTCTAACGCGACCGTGTTGCCGGACAGGAACGCGAGCCCGGCGGGGTCGGTCGCCATCGCCGTCGCGTCTTCTGGACGGGCCGCGATGGCGCCGCCGCGGGAGACCGAGGCGGTGCCGCCGGGCATCAGCGTGTTGCCGTTGGCGCGTGCGTGCGCCGACAGGAACGTAGAGCAGAGGATCAGAGCCGTCGTTTTGACGTGGCGCATGCCGGGCGGTCTCGACGACGGACTCTATATCGACCGGGTCACTTCGGGGTGGTGCAATTGATGGTCGAGACGGTGCGCTTCGGACCCATGTTCATGCTCTGCACGTCGCCGCACGAGAACGTGTCGCCGACCTTGCCGATCTTCTTCATGTCGAAGGTCGCGACGCTGTTCTGGACCTGGTTCTGATCGTTGTCCAAGCGGTCGACGTCGGTGTCCTCGCACTGGGTCTGGGACTTCCAGTCGTCGGCGGAGCAGGTGATGTCGCTCTTCCAGCCGGGGCAGCTCGTGTTGACCGGATCCGGACAGTCGCCTTTCGGGACCCGCGTGCAGCTGTGGACACGGCCCTCGGTCTTCTCGTTGATGACCTTACCGGTCATGTGGCTGCAGTCGTTGACGGTGACCTCCATGTGGGTGATCACCCGGAGGGCGACGCTCACGCAGCCGGCGCGCTCGTCGATATAGAAGGAGCCCCCGGAGCTGCCCGGCTTTGCCGGCAGGTAGCTGTACTTGCCGGAGCCCGAATACGTGGTCTGGCTCGGGACCCGCGGCCAGAGCGTCCAGCCCGGCTCGCCGTCCCCGTCGGTGTCGAGCCACTTGGTGACCGCGGTATGGTCGGCAGGCCACGTGGCGTGGAGCGGGTCGGCGCCCAGGTCGATGCCGACGACGGCCGCGTCGCTCGGACTCGTGAAGATCGCGCCGGGGACGATGCCTGGCACGTCCCACGTGGCGGCCGGCTGGAGGTCGACGTTGTCGAAGGCCGCGGTCGGCACGTACTCCGAGTAGGTCTCGTGGAAGTACGGGCTCGAGAGCTCGGGCGTCTTGTCCGAGCCGCATCCCTTGACCTTCGTCGTCAAGCTCTTGCCGTCGTAGTCGAACTCGCTCACCGAGTAGACATACGACTCGACGTTTCCGGCCGAGATGAGGATCTCGTCGAGGCCCTCCTGGATCGGCGTGTCCTTCCAGCACGTATCGACGTCCTGGACCGTCGCCCATACTCCGGAGAGATCACAATAACACCCGGTCTTCGGGTCGCCGACGAGGCCGCCGGTGCACTGGCACTCGGACGAGCCGCGCGTGTTGATGCAGGTCGCATTCGCGCCGCAGCCGCCCTTGTCCTTCGCGGCGCACTCGTCCACGTCGGTGCAGACGGTGCCGTCACCGGTGAAGCCCGACTTGCACGTGCAGGTGTAGCCGACGCCCTTCGCGTCGGGCGCCTGGTTCTTGCACGTCGCGTCGGGGTGACACGGCGAAGTCGTCTGCTTGCACTCGTCGACGTCGGCGCATTTGCCGGTCTTGTCGAGGGCATACCCCGGCTTGCAAGTGCAGGCGTGACCGCCGCTCGTGTCGTTGGTGCAGAGCATCGTCGCGGCGTCGCAGCCGCCATTGTTCGTCGCGCAGTCGTCCACGTCGACGCAGCTGCCGGGCGTGCCGGCGAAGCCGGGTGCGCACGCGCACGAGCCGTCCGATGCGCACACGGCATGGGCCGCGTCGGTGCCGACTCCGTCGCAATCGGCGCCGCACGTGGTCGACGCGGTGCACGTCTTGCCGTCACCCGTGTAGCCGGCCGCGCAAGCGTCACAGGTCGCGGCGACGCCGTTGACCCGGCAGAGGCCATTCGACGAACACACGCTGGTGTCGGCCTTGGCGGCGTCGCAGAGCGCGGTGCACGCCTTGTTGCCGTCCCCGGAGAAGCCCGGGTTGCACGCGCAGTCGTAGCCGCCGAACGTGTTCACGCAGCCGGCGTTCGCCGGGCACGAGAAGGACTTCGCGCTCGCGCACTCGTTCACGTCGGCGCACGCCTTGCCGTCGCTCTTCGGGTCGGTGAAGCCGTCGTTGCAGGTGCAGGTGACGCCCGCCTTGCCCGACGAGCACGTCGCGTTCGGGTCGCACACGTCGGTGTCGCTCCCGCACTTGACGGCGGCGACGCACTTGTTGCCGTCGGCGATGAACTCGCTCTTGCAGCCGCAATCGTAGCCGCCGCTGCGATTCGTGCAGGTGCCGTTGTCCTTGTCGCAATCGTCGGTGCCGGCAGCGCACTCGTCGATGTCGGTGCACTTCGTGCCGTCGCCCTGGTACCCGGCGTTGCAGGAGCACTTGGGGGAACCCGCGGACTCCGAACAGCTCGCGTTCGGGTCACAGCGCGTTTCGCCGCAGGTCGTGGCCTTGGTCGATGCGCCGCCCGCACCGCCGCCGTCCGGCGACTCGGTCACCTTCGTGGGACGTCCCCCGGTGTTTCCGAGATCGCCCCCTTTCTGTGGGGAACTACAGGAGAGAATTGCGAACGCCGCAAACGACAGCCAGAGTGCTTTCACCCGAAATCTCGACCTTCCGCGCCAGCCGAAAGCCAAATCGCTTTGCCCCGGTGTGGGACGCAGCACTTGCAAGTCTCCCCCGGAAGGCGCGCCGCGCACAAGTACCTGCTCGTGGTTGGCCTCGCACTCGCCGTCGGGGCCCGTCGCTCCGCGGGTTGCGCAAGTTGTGTACGTTGCGGCGTGGCGCGTCATTAGGCCGATCGCACCGATAGTCTCGCCTGTCCTCGCTCGGACAGTGAGGCCTCGAACGGTTACGACAAATGCGACGCGGATTCGGTCCGGGCGCGTGCCGCTTTCCTTCTGACGCGCGCTGATTTAACACGCTGAGCGAAGCGTCATGCGATCGAGCTTGCCTGTCTGTACCGCTGCCGCTGCCGCTGCCGCGGCCGCCGCTCTCCTTCTTGCAGCGACCACTGCCAGCGCCGAAGGAGGCGACTCGGGGCCTGACTACGATCCCGGCAAGGCGCTCCGGCGTTCCGACTTCGCCGCCGGCATCAGCACGGGTGGGGCATTCGGCACCGCGGGTGGCTATCCGAACGACGCCAACAAGATTGGCATCGGGCGCTATCACGCCGACACCGGAGCGGCCGGCGGCATCAGCAACACGTTCTGGGTCGGCGCTGCGATGCGCGACTGGCTCGTCCTCGGCGTCGGGCTCTCGGGTTCGACGGTAGCGGGCAGCGGGACGATCTCGACCGGCGGCGCGTTCGTCTTTCACGTCGAGACGTTTCCCCTCTTCTACCAGGGCGGCGTCTTCCACGACCTTGCGCTGGTCGGGGACTTCGGTCTCGGCGGCCGCACGATCAACAGGGCGTCTTCCGAGGTAGCGAGCGGCGGAGCAATGTCTTTCGCCTCGCTCGGATTTCTCTGGGAGACCTTCCGGGCAGGCAAGCACTTCTCGTCCGGGCCGATCCTTCAGGTCACCGAGCAGTTCAGCGACACGATGAACTCGACGCTGGTCGTCGCTGGCTTCCAGCTCGCGTACTACGGCGGCCCGACGTAGCTCGACGCTCCGGCGTCGCACGCGTTCGAACCGCGTACGGTGCGCGCGTTCGCGCCGCATCGACGTCTGTCGGCATGTCGCGACGAGTCAACGTCGAGGCACCGTTCGGTACTCCACATGAGTGTCATCGACAGACCCGAGTGACGGCATCACCATCTTCCAGCGGAGCTCTACGACGTGCATCGAACGGCGTCTTTGCCGTACAGCTCGTCTTGATGGCCGCGCGGCTAATCTTCGTGAACGTGCGCGTGCACACATCGACAGCATGAGTTTTCGTGATAGGAGTCAACTCGCGGTGTAGCCGGATGATCACGTACAAAAACTACGGTGCGATTCTCTGTGTGGGGTTGTGCGCGTGGCGCCTCGTCGCGTGTTCTGCGAACACGGGTCAGGGCACCGGCGGAGGCATGCTGGCGAACAGCGGTGGCTCCGGCTCGATCTTGCCTCCGACCGGCGGCGCGAGTGGCAGCCACGGCGGTGCGCCGATCGGCGCTGCAGGCGTCACCAGCGGCACCGGTAGCAGCGGCGGCATGATGTTCACCATCAGGGACTCCGGCACCACGGTGCGGACGCACGACAGCTCGTGCGGCGCCGTGGCCGAGGTCCCCGAGCAGATCACCGTGTACAAAGAGGCGTCGGTCACGGACACGACGTACACGTACACGCCTGTCGCGCTCTTCATCATGCTCGACCGCTCGAGCAGCATGGTCCAAGTCGCCCCCGGTCAGTCGACCACGAGCTGGTCGAAGGCGGTCGACGCCGTCACGTCGTTCGTCAACGACCCGAAGTCGGCGGGGCTAGACATCGGCCTCGGTAGCTTCCCCGTCGGGCAGAACAACACCTACGACTGCAACGCCGGAATGGACTGCGGCACGCCCGTCGTTCCCATCGCGTCTCTGCCGAACAACGCGATGCCGATGATCAACGCGATGACGGCGCAGACGCCCACAGGGCTCGCGTTCACGCCGACCGAGTGCGCGCTTCGCGGCATGATCAACGAGTGTCTGCAGTTCCAGTCGATGTCTCCCACGGGGGAGAAGTGTGTCGCCGTCCTCGTGACCGACGGCACGCCCACCCAGTGCACTCTGGACGAGACCATGCTCGCCCAGATCATCACGGACGGACACGCAAAGGGCGTCGACACGTACACGCTCGGCCTCCCCGGCTCGGATATCAACGTCCTGAACCAGTACGCCCAGGCCGGCGGCACGATGACCGCGGTCGACGTCTCGGCGGGTGCCGACGCCTTCGTCGCGGCCCTCCAGGCGATCCGCGGCAAGGTGGCCCACCCAGAGTCGCACGTCGTCGTCACCTCGCACGTCATCCAGACGCCCCTCAAGTGCCAGTGGAAGATCCCGGCGCAGAAGATGGGCGACCCCGCGCTGGATCCCGAGAAGGTGAATCTGCAGTACACGCCGATGAACGGCCCCGCGACGCAATTCGGTCACGTCGCGAGCGCCGCCGCCTGCCCCGCAAGCGGCGAAGCCTGGTACTTCGACGACGAGATGAATCCGACGCAGATCTTCCTCTGCCCGAGCACCTGCACCGCCGTCGAGAACGTCATGGGCGCGCGCATCGACATTCTCCTGCACTGCCCCCGCATCGAAGCAAAGCCGGCCTGAGGCTTGCTCGCAGGGGGGCCTTGGCCCCTCGCAGCTTCGCCTTCGGCGAACTGCTCCCCCCGCCGCTTCGCGGGCTCGCTTTGCTCGCAGGGGGGCCTTGGCCCCCCGCAGCTTCGCCTTCGGCGAACTGCTCCCCCCGCCGCTTCGCGGGCTCGCTTTGCTCGCGTCGGTGGCTTTGATGGTTTGGGGACGGCAGTGGCGTCGATGCGGAACTTCTGTCGCCCCGTCTCCGTCACGCAGTCGGCACGGGCCGGTCATGCGCGCGCTGCAAGATGGCGCGCGATGCTCGAGGTGAAACCGGCGCTCGTGAGCGCCGAGATGGGATACGGACACCTGCGCGCCGCGCTTCCACTCGTCGAGGCGTTCGGCACGAAGCTCCTGTCGGCAGATCAGCCGCCCCTCGCCGACGAGTCGGAGGCTCTGCTCTGGGCGCGTGTCCGACGCATCCAGGAGCTGCTGTCGAAGCCGATGCAGCTCGGCCGTCTCCTCGGTAATCCGCTCGGGCTGATGGACCGGGTGACGAACATTCCCCCGCTCCACACCCGCGGGCTCGACGAGCCGCATCTCGGTGCGCACGCCCTCGACTTCCTCATCCGGCGCGGACTCGGGAGAGGTCTCGTCCGCCACTTGAAGGAGACCGGGGTGCCCCTCGTGACGACGTTCTACGCGTCGGCGATCATCGCCGACCGCGCGGGGTGCGACAGCTACTGCGTGGTGACGGACGCGGACATCAATCGCGTCTGGGCTCCGATGGACGGGAAGAAGAGCCGCATCCACTACTTCGCGCCGAGCACCCGCGTCGTGCGTCGGCTCGCCGCCTACGGCGTGCCGCGCTCCCGGGTGACGATGACCGGTTTTCCGCTGCCCCCCGAGCTCGTCGGCGGTCGCGATCTGTCGGTCCTGAAGGGCGATCTCGCGGCGCGGCTGGTTCGTCTCGATCCGTCGGGGTTCTTCCGCGAGCTCCACCGCGACAGCGTCGAGCGCGAGCTCGGTAGTCTTCCCGCGTCGGAGGAGGGCAGGCCGCCCCGGCTCGTGTTCGCGGTCGGCGGTGCCGGCGCGCAGGCAGAGATGGCCTATCAGTTCCTGCCGAGCCTGCGGAAGGCCATCCGCGCCGGCCGGCTCGAGCTGACGCTCATCGCCGGGATCCGCCGCGACGTCGCGAACACCTTCGTCCGCGCGCTCGAGCACTTCGACCTCGCCACCAACGTCGAGATCCTCACCGCGTGGAGCTTCGACGACTATTACCGCAAGTTCAACGCGCTGATGCGCCGCACGGACATCCTCTGGACCAAGCCGAGCGAGCTCAGCTTCTACGCGGGCCTCGGCCTCGGCGTGGTGCTGGCGAAGCCGGTCGGCGGCCACGAGCGTTACAACCGTCGCTGGCTGCGCGAGCAGGGCGTCGCGCTGAAGCAGCACTCGCCGCGCCACGCTGCCGAGTGGATCGACGAGTGGCTCAACGACGGCACCCTCGCGGCCGCGGCGTGGACCGGCTTCCTGCGGCTGCCCAAGGACGCGACGAACCGCATCGTGTCCCTGGTGCGGTCCCGGGTCGCCCTCGACGCCGAGTAGTCACTGCGACGTGCGCGCGAAGCGACGTGCGCGCGAAGCGACGTCAGAATCCGGGCGAGGTCAGACCTCGAGCGCAGCGACGTCGCGGTCGTCGGTGCCGAGCTCGGCGCTCGCCTCGGGGGCGTCGAGCGGCGTGAGGACGGAGCCTCTACCGATCGCGAAGGCGTTGCCGCGCCACACGACGGTGCGCCGGAGCGCGCCGGCGAGCCAGACGAGGAGCGCCGTGAAGTCCCTGAGCGGACCGAGAAACACCCACTTCGCGTCGAAGCTCTCCCCCGTCAACTCACGGACGAGGAGCGCGTCGGCGAGCCCGAGCGCGACGAGGCCCGCCGCGGCAGAGTTCGCGATGACCCGCGCCGCGCCGCCGCCCGCGAGCGGATCGAGATACATCGCGAGGAGCACGATGGTGAGCCACACCGCGGGCATCATGATCGGCTCGCCCCAGTAGAGCCGAGGCGCGAGGTGACGTCGCATCTGGCTCCAGCGGACGTGACGCGCCGCGAGCTCTCGCGGTGGACGCGGCGCATTCACGGTGCGCACGGCGTGCGGGCTCAGCGCGACGCGATGACCGCCGTCGCGAAAGACCTGACCGAGCACGTAGTCCTCGGCGAGGACGTCCTTCACGACGTCGAGGCCGCCCAGGCGCTCCAGGTCGCTCCAGCGAAACAGCATCGATTTGCCGATCACGCAGGCGTGACCGGAGAGCACCTCGGCGCCGCACACCGAGCGGGCGATGAACGTGTTCACGTGCAGGCTCTCGAGCGACGCTGCGAGGGTTCCGCCACTCGCCGCCGCGATCACGCTGGAGACGAGGCCGACGCGGGGGTCCGCCATTTCCGACGACATCGCCCGCAGGTAGTCGGGGGCGACCCTGACGTCCGCGTCCGAGATGAGGACGTGGTCGTGGCGCGCGACGCGAGCGAGGTGCGCGAGGTTGTTCACCTTCGGGTTCAGCCCGATCGGCCGGCCACCACAGACCACCCGGATGGCCACTTCCGGGAACTCGCGCATCAGCCGCCGCGCGATGGGGAGAGCCCGATCCAGAGGATCTTCGGCTCCGAGGATCAGCTCGAAGGACGGGTGATCCTGGCGCGCGAACGATACCAGGTTCTCGAAGAGCTCCGGATCGGCGCCCTTCAGCGGCTTCAGGACGGACAGGGAAAAGCGCGGAAGTTCACGCGTTCTCCGGCGTCTGACCACCAGGACTGACACTTGAGTCAGCAGCGTCAAGAGGAGGGAGGCGGCCCCGATCACGAGCAGGGCGACGACCAGCTTCGCCATGCTTCAAACGTCGCCCACACAAGTGGCAACCGCGAAAGGCGAGCGAAACGTTGTGGTTAACTCGTGGATAATCCCGAGGCGGGCGTTCCGTTCGTGTCACCGGGCTGGCACTCTTTGGCGTCGGATCTCGCGGTTTTCACTCGCGTTGCGCTGCCTTCTCGACTTTGACTATCGTGACGGGTTCGAGGGCTCGGCCGGCGAATCACCGACCACGGCCCGCAGCACGCATCAGGAGGAACATGACCGCCCAGCTCAGAATCACGTACGCGGACGGCCGGACCGAGGAGCGAGTTCTCTCGCCGGGCTCGTACATCGCAGGGCGCGAGGCGGGGGACATCGTGCTGCGGGATCCGAACACGTCGGGGCGGCACGCCCAGATCGACGTCCAGGTCGGGCGCGTCACCATCACCGACCTCGGCTCCACCAACGGGACGTACGACGGCCTGGGGCAGCGCCTGACCGGGCCGTACACGATGCTCGCCGACTTTCCAGTACGCCTCGGGATGACGTCGCTCACGCTCCTGCCGCAGAAGATGACGGCCGCCGGCACGATGGTGATGCAGCAGCAGCCCGGAATGCCGGGCGCGGCACCCGCCGTCCAGGCGAACCCCTACGGCCAGCCGCCGACGAGCCCCTACGGGCAGCCGCCCCAGGCGCAACCGTCGTACGGTCAGCCGCAGCAGTCCTACGCTCAGCCGCCCGCGGCGAATCCGTACGGGTCGCAACCCGGACCGGACCCATACGCGCAGCCTCCCCAGGCGAATCCGTACGGCTCTCAGCCCGGGCCGGGCACTTACAGCGCGCCGCCGGCCGCGAACCCTTATGGCTCCCAACCTTCCCCCGGCACCTACGGGCAACCGCCGGCCGCGAATCCTTATGGGTCGCAGCCGGCAACCGGCGGATACGGGCAGCCGCCCGCAGGGCAGTACGGAATGCCGGGCGCGCCGGGTGTCGTCGCGACGATCGCGATCACGCCGGGCGGTGAAGCGCTCTGGGGCGCTCGCGCGCTCGGATTTCTCATCGACTCCTGCTTCGTCGTCGCGGTGATGGTCGTGCTCACGATCGCGTTCACGCTGGTGTCGACCCTCATCGCGGGCGCGAGCGCCGTCGTCGCGCCGACGCCCGACGACTCTGGCGCCATGCTCGGCATGTTCATGTCGCAGTACTGCGCGATGCTCGCGATCTTCCCGCTCGCGGCGCTCTCGGTCGGCGGATACAACCGCGTCTACCTGGTGAGCAAGCGCGGCTACTCGGTCGGCCAGGGCATCATGAAGCTCAAGGTCGTCGACGCGGGCGGCGCGCTCCTGCCGCTCGGCACCGCGGCGCTTCGCATGCTCGCGCAGTTCGGCATCTCGATCGTGCCGCCCGCCGGCCTGCTCGATGCGCTCTGGCCGCTCTGGGATCCTCGCCGTCAAACGCTTCACGACAAGGCCACCGGTGCGTTCGTGATTCCCGATCCACTGCGAAAATGAGCGACGCGCGCAGAGAGCCGAGCAAGGCGGGCCTGGCGACCGCCGCCGCTCTCGTCGGAGAGCTCGTGCTGCTCCGTCTGCTGCTCACCGCGGACGGCGAGCGCGCGTATCTACTCGGTCACCCCATCGGGCTCGTGTGCGGCATCCATGCGCGGACCGGCATTCCTTGCCCGATGTGCGGCGTCACTCGCGCCGTCGCGCTGACGCTGCACGGCGACCTCGGACGCGCGCTCCGGCTCTTCCCGGTCGCGCCCGTGGCGTGTCTCGGCATCGTGCTGTTCGCGCTAGCGCTCGGGTGGGCGTTCGTCGTCGCGCGACGCGGCGATGCCGTACGTTCCGGCGCGTACGAGCGACGCCTCCGCGTGGCGTCGCTCGCCTACGCCGGGCTCTGCACGACTCTCTGGCTCACGGATTACGCCGCGCGCGTCGGGTCGCTGCTCTGGCAAGGGTAGCGCTGCCCGGTTTCTTGCGACGTCCGAGGGCGGAGCACTTCGCGCTCGCGATCGCCCTCGTCGCGGTCGCTCTCCGCCTGTTTCACCGCGCGCCGACCTGGCAGAGCTCCGACGCGGCGAACCTGCCGGATTTCGTCTCGCAGTACGTGTGCCGCAGGCATTTCCGCTTCGACTATCTGTCGGATCTCGCGCTCTATCGTCTCGGCGGCGTGCAGCCGCTCGTGCTGTTCTTGCAGATGACCGTGCTGCGCGCGGTGCACTGGCACGTCACCGAGCTCACCTGGGAGTCGTCCCAGATCGTCGTCAGCGCGGCGAGCACTTACGCGGCGTTCCTCTTCGCGAGAGAGGTCGGCGGGGTGGCGGCGGGTCTCTCGGCTGCGGCGCTCCTCGCGGTCACGCCGCTCGGGATCTCCCTCGGGCGACACCTCGGCGCGCCGTGGCCCTACGAGGAGGGCTTCCAGTATCTCATCCTGTTTTTGCTCATCGCGTACCTGAGGCGGCCGGGTCGCGGCTTCCGGATAGGGCTGTCGGTCGCGCTCGCGATCTACTTCTGGGTCGGCAATCAGGGGCTCGGCATCGTGCCGGTCGTCCTTTACGTGCTGGTCGCCGGCTACGCCGAGAAGCAGAGCGAAGAGAAGCTCGTCCCGTTCGTGCGGAGCCGCCTGACGTACTGGTTCTTCTTGCCGGCGGCGTCGCTCGCGACCCTTCTCTTCTGCACGTTCGTGCTCGGGAAGAGCCACCTCTATCACGCCTTTTTTCACAAGCGGCACACGCTCGGCATCTATATCGCGAAGTGGCTCGACGATACGTCGCTCGATATCGGGCAATCGGCGACCTACCTGGCCATCGGGGTCGTGCTCCTCGGGCTCATCGCCGAGCGGCGCCTTCTCTCGCAGAAGAACGCGCCGTTGATGCTCTGTCTCGCGTACGCGGTGCCGTTCTGGGTCGCGATCCCGCCGGGGAGCACCCTGACGCGCGGCTACGTGATGTACGGCGTCTCCGCGCTGCTCATCGCCGCATGCGTTGCGGCGTTCACGCCGAAGCTCCGCGCGGTGCACGTGCCGGTGCTGCTCGCGATCATCGGCGTGGTGCAGGTCGGCGGCGCGCTCAAGTCGACGTACCACCTGCTCGACAGCGACCTCTTCTCGACGAAGTCGTTCCAGGGCGCCTACGCCGGCAACAACGGCATCAAGACGGCCGCAGCGTGGATCCGCACCCGGGGAGGCCGCGGAGCCGTCATGTCCGACGCCTACGGCGGCCTCGGGCTCGAGCCGTCGATCATGGACATGTACCTGTTCCGGCCGTCGTTCGCGCTGAACGACGCGCCGAACGCGGCGTACGTGTACCAGCAGTACACGCGCTTCGCGCGACGCATCGAGTATCTGCTCGTGAGCCCCGAGAACCACAAGCTCGCCGAGGTGTACTTCCCGACCTTCACGCGAGCGGCCGATGTCGTCGACGGTCCGGGCGGAGATCTACTCCTCTCGGTGTACGTAAAGGGCAAGTCCGCGAACGTCGAGACACTCGACGTCGCGTACGGCGACGTCGAGTTCCGCACCAAGCACTCCATGCTCTGCGAGTAGTTCCGCATCGACGCCACCGTCGTCCCCGACGCATCAAAGATACGGAACTACGCGAGCGAAGCGAGCCCGCGAAGCTGCGGGGGGCCGAGGCCCCCCTTCTTGAATAGCACCGGCGCTCGCCATGGCGAATTACCGCTGCGCCAGCTCGCGGAGGCTCGTCGCCCGCCGGATTCGTGAGGCATGCGCGATGCAATGAGGCTCTGGTAGCGCCCGCAATCCACGGGCGAAAACAGGAACCAGAGGAACGCATGTCCGAAAAGAACCGACCGGGGGGCGAAGGCCTCCAGACTGCCATGGTTGCGATAGAGAAGAGCTTCGGAAAGGGCGCCGTCGTGCGCCTCGGCGACAAGCCGACCGAGGCGTTCGAGGTGATCCGGAGCGGCTCGCTCGGTCTCGACGAGGCGCTCGGCATCGGCGGCTACCCACGTGGCCGCGTCGTCGAGGTCTTCGGCCCCGAGTCGAGCGGGAAGACGACGCTCACCCTTCACGCCATCGCCAGCGTGCAGCGGGCGGGCGGCGTCGCTGCGTTCATCGACGCCGAGCACGCCTTCGACGTGAAGTACGCGCGCGCCATCGGCGTCGACGCGGCGAACCTGCTCGTCTCCCAGCCGGACTACGGTGAGCAGGCGCTCGAGATTGCCGACATCCTGACGCGCTCCGCGGCGGTGGACCTCGTCGTCATCGACTCGGTCGCCGCGCTCGTGCCGAAGGCGGAGATCGACGGCGAGATGGGCGACTCCCACATGGGTCTCCACGCGCGCCTCATGAGCCAGGCTCTGCGCAAGCTCACCGGCGGCGCGAACAAATCGGGAACGACGCTCATGTTCATCAACCAGCTACGGCAGAAGATCGGCGTCGTGTTCGGCAACCCCGAGACGACGACCGGGGGCAACGCGCTCAAGTTCTTCTCGAGCGTCCGGCTCGACGTGCGGCGCATCGGCAAGGTGACCGTCGGCGAGACGACCATCGGCAACCGCACCCGCGTCAAGGTCGTGAAGAACAAGTGCGCGCACCCCTTCGCCGAGGCGGAGTTCGACATTCGCTGGGGCGTCGGCATCGACGCGCCCGGCGATCTGCTGGACATGGCCGAAGTGTCGGGCGTCGTTCAGAAGAGCGGCGCGCACTACGCGTTCGGCGGCAAGAGCTTCGCGCAGGGCCGTGACCGGGCGCGCGACGCGCTCATCGCTTCGCCCGAGCTCGCGAAGGCGGTGCTCGCAGAGACCTGCGCCGCTCTGCCGTCGCTCACCCGCCACGTCGAGAAGAAGAAGGCCGCCTGAGCCGAGGAGAGCTCACGCGTTCCGGTAGAGCAGCGCTTTACCGGGCGCGTGGGCTCGCGGTAGGGTCCAGAGCGTACGGAGGGCACCTTCGCGCTTGGACGACCGACGCACGGCTATTCGCACCCTGCTCCTGGCGGTCGCGTCGTTCGCCGCCTTCCGCGGCGCGCTCTTCGTCTTCGATTACGTCGGCATGCACCTGGTGCCGCGTGACCTCGGCGTGTGTCGCCCGCAGTGGGACCCGTTCGGCGCCGAGCACCCGTTCTGGAACGGCTTCTTCCGCTGGGACGGCGGCTGGTACCGGAACATCGTGCTCAACGGCTACCGGTACCGTCCCGGGGCCCCGAGCTCCGTCGCGTTCTATCCGCTCTTCCCGTATCTCGCCCGCTGGCTCGGCGTGGTGCTCGGCAGCCCCTTCGCCGCCGGGCTCGTCATCTCGAACCTCGCGACCATCGGCGGCCTCTACTACCTGCTCCGGCTCGGGCAGGACAGGTTCGACCTCGCCGTCGCGGAGCGTGCGGCGGTGCTCCTCCTCGTCTTCCCGACGTCGTTTTTCCTTTCCGCGTTCTACACCGAGGGGCTCTTCTTCGTCTTCGCCGCGGGGTCGATGTTCTATTTCTATCGCGGGCGCTACGTCACGAGCGGCGCGCTCGGCGGGCTCTCCATGCTCGCCCGGTCGTCGGGCCTCGTGCTCTTCCTCGCGCTCGCAGCCGACCTCGCGTTCTCCCTCTACAAGAAGCGCACGCCGTTCCGCTGGCAGATGCTCGGCCTGTTCCTCATCCCGCTCGCGCTCGCCCTGTTCATGGCCTTCCTGAATCACGAGGTGGGAGATCCGCTCGCGTTCATGAAGGTGATGAGCAACTGGGGCCGCGTGCGGTCCTTACCGTGGGTGCCGCTCATCGACGCGCTGAAGAAGCTCACGCCGCTCCTGCCAGAGCACTTCGACGACGCGCAAGAGATCGTGGACGCGCTGACGGCCATCGGCTTTCTCGCGATCGGCGTCGCGATGGTCCGCGAGAAGTACCCCGTCGCGATGTCGGTGATGGTGCTCGCTGGCGTCCTGATGCCGCTCTCGACCTACGTCCTGGCCAGCATGGGCCGCTACGTGCTCGCGCTCTTCCCCGCGTTCTACTTTCTCGGAAAGAAGAGCAAGGAGCACCCGCACCTCGAGCGTTTCCTGCTCTTCGCCTCGGCGTTTTTCCTCGCCCTTTACGGCATCCGCTTCATCCGCTGCGGCTTCGCCGGCTGACGTCCGTCTGCGGGCGGAAGGGCCGAACGGCGACGGCGACGGCGGACTCTGCGATACTCACGGGTTCACCGGACCGTGGAAAGCGCAGGCTTTCGCCGGCCGGCACCCGCGGAGATCACGCATGCAATCCGACGCTTTTCATCGGACGTTCGACATCATCAACGTGAAGCTCTTCGAGATAGGAGGTCACGACCTCTCGGTCGCGACGCTCATCACGGCGATCGCCATCGTCATCGCTGCGTATCTGGTCTCCCGGCTGGTCCAGAGCGCCATCGTCCGCACCCTCGGACCGAAGAACGACTCCGTCCACGTCGCGACGAGGATCTCGCACTATCTCATCGTCGTGGTCGGCTTCTCGATCGCGCTCCAGACGGCGGGCATCGATCTCCGCGGGCTCTTCGCGGCCGGCGCTCTCTTCGCGGTCGGCATCGGCTTTGCCATGCAGAACGTCGCGCAGAACTTCGTCTCCGGCGTCATCCTCCTCGTCGAGCACTCGATCCGTCCGGACGACGTGCTCGAGATAGAGGGCAAGCAGGTGCGCGTCATCGAGATGGGCATCCGCTCGACCCGCGTCCGTTCTCGCGACGACGAGGTGCTCATCGTGCCGAACTCGACGCTCGTCCAGTCGACGGTACGGAGCTACACGCTGCTCGACAGCCTCTGCCGCGTCAGGGTGAACGTCGGCGTCGCCTACTCGAGCGACATGCGCGTCGTGCGGTCCACCCTGGAGGCGGCCGCGGCGTCAGTCACCGTGCGGAGTCAGTCCAGAGCACCGCTCGTGCTCCTCGAGTCCTTCGGCGAATCGAGCGTGAACTGGGAGGTCTCCATCTGGATAGAAGATCCGTGGATGCTCCGCCCCACCGGTTCCGTCGTGCGCGAGGCGATCTGGAACGCGCTGCAAGAGAAGAACATCGGCATCCCGTACCGTCAGATCGACCTGCACCTCGACGAGCCGGTCCTGCGAGCGCTCGGCGCGCGGAGTGCGGCGTAGGCGCTCATCCCGTCAACGGAGTGGTCCCTTCCACTCGAAGCGACGCTCGTGGTCGGCAGATTTTCCGATCGCGATGCGATCCATCGCCTCGTTCGCGAGCCGATCGACGTGATCGTTTCCGTAGTGTCCGGAGTGGCCTGCGACCCAGCGCCACTCGACCTGTCGCCCCGTGAGGAGCGCGTCGAGCTTCTGGAGCAGGTCGAGGTTCTTCAAGGGGTCGCCCTTGCGCTTCCATCCCTTGGCCTTCCACCCGGCCATCCACTCCGTGCAGCACCCGATGAGATACTTGCTATCGCTCAGGATGAGCATGCGCTGGCCGGGCTTCACCACGGCCTCGAGGGCACCGATGGCCGCGCACATCTCCATGCGATTGTTCGTCGTCTCCGGTTCGCCGCCGGCACGCTCGAGTGCAGTCTTCGTCTTTCCGTCGATCAGAACGAATGCCCATGCGCCCACTCCCGGGTTTCCCCGGCAACCACCGTCCGTGAAAGCAATCAAGTCGGTCAAAGCGCGGCAATCGTCGCCGAGCGCGGTGCGTCACGCAAGCGCGCCAAGCACGCCGGACGTCCCCATGGGCGCGAACTCGCTGTAGGCTCCCGCTCGTCATGGCGTCTCGTAAAATTACCTATTTGCGAATCGTGATCGCCGCCGGCATCGGTGCGGTGGCGATTGCGGCCTTCGTCCAGCCGTCGCGCAGCCGTCCCTCGCCGGCACGACTACCGGTGCCGGCACCGTCGGCGCCCCCGGTCCGGAACCTCGAGCACCCGACGACCCAGGGTCTCATCGCGCTCGGCTCCGAAGGGTTGCTCGAACGTGTCAAGCACACGCACGCGAAGGGCGTCGTCATCAGCATGTGGGCGAGCTGGTGCGACTCGTGCAAAGGCGATCTTCCGATCCTCGTCGCGCTGCCGAAGACGTTCGGGTCGGACATCGAGCTCATGCTCGTCTCGGTCGACGAGGAGAGCGGGCTCACGAAGGCCGCGGAGATGCTCAGGGGCTTCGGTGCAACGCCACCGACCTTCGTCGTGGACCAGCCGCTCGCGGCGTTCAAGGCGGCCATCAATCCGCGGTGGCCCGGGATGCTCCCGGCGACGTTCCTCTTCGACCCGACCGGCAAGCTGCGTTACTACTGGGGCGGCCCGGTGCACGAAGACGAGCTCACGCCGCTCCTCCGCCGGTACCTCGCGGGAGAGCACATCGACGGCGAGGCGGACTTCACGCTGTCGGCCGGATCGGAGACGCACTGAGCTCGCTTGCAAACCTGCTCGCCGTCGCGCTCCTCTCCGCCGTCGCGCTCGCGCCGCGCCTGGCGACGGCGGATCCGCTCGATCTGCCGCCGCGTTCCGTCGCTGAGGCGGCGCCCGCGTCGCGCTACGCGCGCCTCACCCGTGAAGAGGCGCTGGCCGAGCTCCGCCGTCGCAACATCGCCTTCGAGGAGGTCGCCGAGGCCGCCGGCGTGGTCGCGCCGATCCGTCTGGCGGGGCCACTTCACGGCGTGGACATCCACTCGAGCCTCCCCGTCGAGCAGCGGAAGACGACCGCGTTCGAGATCCTCGACGCGCGCCTCGCGCTCGCGCTCGACGACTTCGCCGCGATCTTGCAGAACCACGAGGTCGTCGAGCTCGTGCACTTCACGATGTACCGCCCGAACGACGACGTGCACGAGGGCACTCCCGACGTGCGGCCTCGCCACCCCGGCGGCCTCGCGATCGACGTCGGCGGATTGCGCAAGCGCTCGGGCGCGCTCCTCACCGTGGACGGGCACTGGCCGCCGGGCATCGGGGAGAAGACGTGCGGACCGCGCGCGCGCAAGCTCCCCGCGCGCCGCGGACGTGAGCTCGAGAGCATCGTGTGCGAGGCGCGCGATCTGCGCATCTTCCACGCGATCCTGACGCCGCATTTCAACCGCGCGCACCACGATCACGTCCACATGGAGATCAAGGCCGACACGGCCTGGTTCCTGGTGCACTGAGGGCGGCTCACGGCCGCGCGGCGTCGGACGTGACGAACGGCCGCGCGACGATCTCCGCGACGTGGTCGGCGACGACCCGCACCGCCGCCCGCGCGGCGCCGTCGGGGTGCATGACGAGGTAGAGCGGGCGCGGCGGGATGTGCGGCAGCTCGAAGAGACGGACCAGGCCGAGCTCGCGCTCCGCCGACTGACCGGCGATGACCGCGATGCCCGCGCCGTTCGCGGCAGCGGCGAGGAGCGCGATCATGCTGTTCGAGCGGAGCACGACGCGGACGCCGGGACGGCTCGCGAGCCACCGTGTCTCGGGCAGCGTCGCGAGCTCCCCGGAGTGCAGGAGCACGTCGTGGCCCGCGAGCTCGCGCTCGGTGCGCGGGTGCCCGCGCCGGCGCACGTACGCCTCCCCCGCGACCACCACGAACGGCAAGCGGGCCACCTTGCGGACGTGCAGGCTCGGTTCCTCGACCTTCGTGACGCGAAGAGCGAGATCCGCCTCGCCACGCGCGAGGTTCACGACGCGGTTCGCGCCGAGAAGCTCGAGCTCGAGCCCCGGGTGCGTCGTCCCGAGCTCCAGGAGACCACGGCGGACGAGCATCACCGCGAGCGCCTCGGTGGTCGCGATGCGGACGAGCCCGCGGACGTCTCCGTCGCCGGCAGACGCAGAGCGCTCGAGCCCGCGAGCCGCGGTATCCATGCGCTCCGCGTGCTCGAAGAGCCGGTCGCCCGCGGGCGACAGCCGGAGCCCGTCACGGGTGCGCAGGAAGAGCCGCTCGCCGAGCGCGCGCTCGAGCCCGGCGATGCGACGGCTCGCCGTCGAGCGATCCACGCCGGCATCACGCGCTCCCCGCGCGAGGCTCGCGGCGCGCGCGACGGCGCCGAAGACGCGCACGTCGTCCCAGTCGATGGGTGACGTCGGGGCCGTCGCCTTCAGCGGCATGAGGCAACTTTGCACACGACGTGTGCGATTTTGCAACCTGCCCGGACTGCGCGTCGGGGCGCATGCTCGGGACATGGAAACGTATCGAGCCATCATGCTGACGGGGCGGGGCGGTCCGGAGGTCCTGGAGCGGGTGAGTCTGCCGGTGAAAGCGCCGGGGACCGGCGAGGTGCGCCTCCGGGTCCGGGCGACTGGCGCCGGCGGCACCGACGTCACGATGCGCCGCGGGCGATACGCGTTCGCGCCGCCGTACCCCTTCGTGCCCGGGTACGAGGTGCTCGGTGACGTCGAGGCAATCGGCGAAGGCGTCGACGGCGTTCGCGTCGGCGAGCGGGTCGCTGCGCTCGTCGTCCACGGCGGCTACGCGGAGAAGATCGTCGTCCCTGCCCGCGCCGTCGTGCCCGTCCCCGACGGCCTCGACGACGGCGAAGCGATCGCGCTCGTCCTGAACTACGTCACTGCGTACCAGGCGATCCACAGGACGGCGGTCGTGAAGGCGGGCCAGACCGCGCTCGTCACCGGAGCGAGCGGCGGCGTCGGAACGGCGCTCGTCGAGCTCCTCGGTCTCGCGGGACTACGCGTGATCGGTGCGGCCTCGCTGAAGCACCATGACCTCGTCCGCGAGCTCGGCGCGACGCCGATCGACGGACGCGGCGGCCCGCTCGACGAGAGCGTACGCCGGCTCATCCCCGGAGGCGTGGACGTCGCCTTCGACACCCTCGGGGGCAGCTTCGTCACCGAGTGCGTGCGCGCGACCCGGCGGGGCGGCACCGTGGTCGGCGTCGGCTTCTCGGGAACGATGCAGAACGGTATCCCCCGGCGCTTCGGGGTCCTCCACACCCTGATGTCGGTGTTCGTCGGTGCACGCCTCCGCGGCCGTCGGGGCGCGTTCTACGGCATCACCCTTTCTTATCGAAAAGACCCGAGGCCGTTCCGGGAGGATCTACGGACACTCTTCTCGCTGCTCGCCGAGCGTAAAATTGCCCCGCGCATCGCGGCGCGCCTTCCACTGCTCGCCGCCCGCGACGCGAGCGAGTTGCTCGAGCGCGGGGGCGTGCCCGGAAAAATCGTGCACCTCGCGGGCGCGTAGAATCGGTCGGCGTTTCCGGAGGGCGGCAAAGTCTGCTCTAATTGCGGACTATGCGTCTCGCGCGTCTGATCATCCCGGAGCTGAAGACGCTGCTCGCCGAGCACCCCGAAGAAGTGGCGGAGGTGCTGAACGAGATCCATCCCGAAGATCTCGCCGACGTCATCTCCGAGCTCGACGACAAAGAAGCCGCCGAGCTCATCACGCACCTGCCGACGGAGTACGCCGCGCAGGTCTTCGGCCGCCTCGGGGACTCCCAGCAAGAGGCGCTCGCCGGCGAGATCGGCGTCGACAGCACCGCCCGCCTCGTGGTCGAGATGGACTCCGACGAGCGCGCCGACTTCTTCAGTCAGCTGCCGCCCAAGATCGGCGCGGACCTCTTGCAGGAGGTCGAGCGCGTCGCGCCCGAGATCGCCGAGAACGTCGAGGCCCTCGCAAAGTGGCCGGACACGTCCGCCGGCGGCCTGATGACGACGGACTTCATCTCGATCTCGCCGAACCTGCTCATCCAGGACGCGATCGACGAGCTCCGGCGTCGCGCCGGGGAGGCCGAGACGGTGGACGTCATCTTCGCCGTGAGCCCCGACACGCGACTCCTCGGGATCCTCTCGCTGCGGCAGATGCTCATCGCCGAGCCGCAGGAGCGGATCCGGGACGTGATGATCCAGAACATCATCAGCGTGAGGCCCGACCTCCACCAGGAAGAGGTGGCGCGCACTCTGGCGAAGTACGACTTCAACGTCATCCCCGTCGTCACCGACGACGGTCTCCTCCTCGGCGTCATCACGGCGGACGACGTGCTCGACGTCCTCACCGAGGAGCAGACCGAGGACGTCCAGAAGATGAGCGCCATGGAGCCCATCCGGGAGGGCTACTTCGACACGGCATCGACGATGATGTACCGGAAGCGCGCGCCCTGGCTGATCGTGCTCTTCATCGGAGAATTTTTCAGCGGCACCGCGATGCGCGCGAACGACAAGGTGCTCGCAGCGATCGGGCACCTGAGCTTCTACATTCCCCTGCTCGCGTCGGCGGGTGGAAACTCCGGATCTCAGTCGTCGACGCTCGTCATCCGGGGCCTCGCCACCGGCGACATCAGGTCGAGCGACTGGGTGAAGGTCTTCACGCGGGAGCTCTTCCAGGGTGTGACGCTCGGTCTCACCCTGGCGTTCTTCGGTTTCGTCCGGGCATCGACCTCCGGGGACACCGGCCGCTTCGCGGTCCTCATCGCGACTACGGTCGTCGGCCTGGTGATCATCGGGTGTGTCATCGGGGCCATGCTCCCCATCCTGCTCCACTCCCTGAAACAGGACCCGGCAACCACGTCGACGCCGTTCATTGCAACCCTCATCGACGCGCTCGGGATCCTGCTTTACATGGCCCTGGCGCGCTGGATCCTGGCCGACGTTTTGGCTCGCGCGCAAGTCAGTTGACTTCCAAGGGCGCGAAGAGAAATCTGACGGTAGTGAGATGGCCAAGCTGAGCTCCGCGATCGTGCAGCGCAAGCTCGCGACGCTCAGGGACGTGGAAGAAGCGCTCGCCCGGCAGGTGCTGTACGGGGGAGACCTCGCGACGAACCTGCTCGAGCAAGCTCCGGGCATGGACGAGCGGGCGCTCACCGCGCTGCTCGCCGAGACGCAGGGGCTTCCGCCCGCGCCCGCAGGTCCGCTGCCGAGGAGCCCGTCGGACGCGCTCGCGTTGATCCCGGGTGACCTCGCGCTCCGTCACGGCGTGTACCCGCTCGAGAAGTCGGGGGGGAAGCTCGTCGTCGCGGTGAGCGAGCCCATGAAGCCCGACGTCGAGCAGGACCTCGCCTTCAGCCTCGGCGTCACCGTCGTGCAGCGCGTCGCGCCGCTGGTGCGGGTGAAGGAGGCGATCTGCCGCGACTACGGGTTGCCGCTCGATCGCCGGAGTCACCGTGTCCTCGCGAAGCTCGAGGGCAGGCCCGATCCGAGCCCGAGCCTCACGCCACCTCCGCTCACCGGCGTCCCCGACATCGGTTCGCTGCCGCGCCCTCCGTCGATCCCGCCGCTCGGCTTGCCCGCGCCGACGGAGCTGTCGCCGGGCTACCTCGTCCCCGACATCGCGAACATCCCTGCCCTCCGTCCCCTGCCCCAGGTGCTCATCCGGGACCCCGATCCCGAGACGCCGAACACCGGCCGCGCAGGCGTGTCCATCCACGAGCGGCTCACGTTCCCTGCCCCGCCCGAAGCGGCGCCGACCGGTCTCGCCCCCACGCCGACCCTGCGCGCAGAGGCGAGCTCGCTCCCCCTGCCCCCGGTCCGCATCATCCCCGACTCGCCCGTGCCGCAGATCTCCACCGAGCGGCGCACGCGGACCTCGAGTCTGCCACCCGGCTCGGTCCCGCCGCAGAGCCCGACCGACCGCCGCGCGAGGACCTCGAGCCCGCCGCCCGGTTCGGTGCCGCCTCCGTCGCGTCGCAGCTCGCCGCCCGGGAAGATGTCCGTGCAGCGCGCCGATCTCGGCGTGTGGGGCGCAGAGAGCAAGCTCGCCGACCGCCGCTCGAAGACCCGCCATCGAGGCCCCTACACCGCCGCAGCCGCCGAAGAAGATCTGCTGAACGCCGATTCGCGCGACACCGTGCTCACGGCGCTCTTCGACTTCGCCTGTCAGTACTTCGAATACGCCGCGCTCTTCGCCGTCCACGGCGACCTCGCAGAGGGCAGAAGCGCGAACGGCCCCGGCGCGGACCACGCGAAGATCACTGGCATCGGGGTGCCGCTCGACATGCCCGGCGCGCTCGCAACGGCGCGCAAAGAGGGGCACTTCAGCATCCAGTCTCTCGCGAAGGACGGGCTCGACGCGCAGCTCGCGAAGGACCTCGAGCGGACGCGGGGCAAGAAGGCGCTCCTCTTGCCGATCCTGGTGCGCGGCCGCTGCGTGCTCATCTTCTACGGAGACGACGGCGATCACGACGTCGATCTGTCGCTCATCGGGGACGTGCTCGCGTTCGCGCCCCTCGTCGCGAGCGCGCTCGAGAACGTGATCCGAAAGAAGAAGGCTTCGCTCCGTCAGGGAGCGGGTCTTCCCCCGTCGGCGAGCGTCGGTCCGGCGCCACGCCCGCGCGTCTTCCTGCCGTCGCGCGACGAACGTCGCGAAGCCCTCGCCGCCGCGCTCGAGACGACGCTGCGCCACGCGTCTTCGCGTCCGCCGAGCCGTACGAGCCGCCCGCCCCCGGTCCCCGCACGGACTCGCTCGGTGCCGCCCGGTTCCGTGCGCACCCGTTCCGAGCCGAGCCGCGCGCTCGACGACGCTGCGCGCCCGGGGCCGCTCGGCGTCCTCGACGAGGCGATCCGCAACGAGTGGGCCCACGCGCTCGACGACACCGTCCGGCAAGAGTCCCTTCCCGGAATCCCCTCACCCCGCGCCGAGCCCGCCGCCGCACCGTCAAAGGCGCCGGAACCTGCCGCCAACGACACGACCGCCGCGTCCGCCGTCGCTCCACCGCGTGAAGAGTCGGACGAGTCGGACGAGCCCGATCGCCCGAGCACGAACCCGGCGATCCCGGCGATGCGAGTGAACTCGGTGCAAGCCCCTCGCCCCGTCGATCCACGTCGTGCGTACACGCCCGCCCAGGGCACGCCCGCGCTCGGCTCCGTGCCGCCGCCTCAGCCGCCGGGCATGGCCTTCGACCGCGGCCTGCTCTCGCCGTCGATCGAGGAAGGTCCGCCCGTCTCCCTCGACGACTACGCCGAATCGGTCGACTCCGGCCCCGAGCTCTCGTTTGGCACCGCCGAGCTCGAGCCCTCGCCGGAGCTCGCGCAGTCGATCCAGGTCCGACCACCCATGTTGCCGGACTCGCAGGTCGTGGTGCCCGCCAAGCGCCCGCTGAAGGCCCACAGCTCGGAGGAGCTCCGTCTCCCGAGCATCATCGTGAACGTCGATCAGGACATCGAGGGCCTCGTACGCCGACTCCTCGAGGGAGACGACAAGGTCATCGAGAAGCTCGCGGTGCTCGGCGCGTCCGCCGCGTCGTACCTCGTCTCGCGCTTTCCGGGCCCGATCCGCGAGGCCGATCGACTCGGGACGCCGGAGCCTGCGTCGCTCCGGGGACCCATCCTGCGCGCCCTGGCGCGCATCGGGCTACCTGCGGCGCCGTTCCTCGCGGTGCGCAGCAACGACCGCGACCCCAGCGTGCGCGCGTGGGCGACCGCGCTGCTCGGCGAGATCCCTTCCATCGACTCCGCCACGGCCGTCAGCCGGCGCGTCACCGACGCGACCGCCGAGGTGCGGCGTTCCGCGCTCGAGGCCGGCAAGCTCCTCCAGACCGACGACGACGCGCGCACCACGCTGCGCGACAAGGTGCTCTCCATCGCCGAGAGCACGTCGCCGGTCGAGTCCCGCGTCGCGGCAATGGAAGCGCTCGCGCATTTCCGCGACGGCCGTGCCGTCCCGCGCCTCGTGCGCCTCCTCGCGAACAACGACGAGGTGTCGCAATCCGCCGAGTGGGCGCTCGGCGTCCTCACCCGTCAGGGCTTCGGCCGCGACACCGCCGCGTGGGACGCCTGGTGGAAAGAAAAAGGCGGCCAGCATCGCATAGAGTGGCTCGTAGATTCCCTGACCCACGACGACGCCGAGATCCGCCGCGCCGCCGGCGAAGAGCTCAAGAGCCTCACCAAGGAATACTTCGGCTACTACGACGATCTGCCGAAGGCCGAGCGCGCCAAGGCCCAGCGCCGTTACCGCGAATGGTGGCAAGCGACGGGCAAGGCGAAGTTTCCGAAGTAACGGGGGGTGATGGTGGATCGGTGGCGGCGTGTCGCTCGATCACGGGTCGAGCGATCACGGCTCGCTCGATCACGCTTCATCCGATGAGGGCAGCATCATTCTTGCTGGCATGCATCGCCGTGTCCGGAATCGTGACCGCGTGCGGGCACGACGACTTCCCCGACAGACTGAGAACGGGCTGCAACTCGGCCGCAGAGTGTACCCGTCTGGTCGCCGAGGCATCGGATCGACTCAACGATTGCGCCGGGTACATGGTCGGAAACTCGATGCGCCGGAACTGGCGACGAGCGAAGACGATGTGTCACTACGAACTGGTGGACTGCGACGTCGCGCTCGAGAAAGCGAACCAGTGGGTGCGATGGGCGAACGCAACCGGCGTAGCTGGTCCGGGAAAGCAATTGAGCTACTACCGGTACCGCTGGAAGCGGGAATGACGGCTACGGCGTCGCATACGGAGACCCGAAAATCAGCGTGGTATTGCTTGCTCATGGCGGGGACCAATGTCGACGCGAACGGGCATTTCGGCGAAAAGGTGAATGGGTTCGGGCGCACGAAGCGCTGCCGCACCTGGCCGGGGAGCGCGCCGAGTGCGGCGAGGGTTACCAGCATGCAAACGGAGAACTCATACCCGTCAGTGCAGACGTCGTCGCGATGGCCGAGTGCAACGGTCAGCACATCGAGGTGACAGCGCCTCCATTGCGGGCAGAGAGCCAGCCAAGGACGAGAGCGCCCACGTGGGCGCAGCGCTAGTTCGCGCAATCTGGCGAGGCAAACTGTTTCACCTGCGACGCGGACCGAGTTCGGTGGAGATGCGTGCCAAAGCCTTCGCCGCGCTACGTGGCCTGGGTTTTCGAGAAGGCGAGATCCGTCGAGCGCTGGCCGAGTCACGCAAGCTCGGGGAGTCAGCGATGAACATCGAATGCGTCGTACGAGACGCGCTGGCGAGACTGACCTCGCCGCGCGCCCACGTTTGATGCACGCACATGACGGCCGGCAGCGTCGCGTAGACGCGAAGCGGTGCACGCCGACGAGCGCGGCGTGGAGGGCTCCTCCAGAAATCAATCCGAGCGCTCGCGTGCCTGCCAGTGCGCGACCGGGACGACGCGGCCGCGAATGGAGTTCAGCGCGGCGATGAAGGCTTGCGAACCGGCCGATACGTCGACGGCGGTCTGGGTGCCTCCCGCCGTGGCGTATTGATCGAGCACGTCGATGTCCGCACCGGGGAGGCCGAGCGCGAACGTCTCGACGCCCTTGGCGAGACCGTCACTGATGATCGCGGTGAGCATGGTCTCGTCGAGGTTGCACTGCGTGGGCGTGCCGTCGGTCACGAGAACCGCAGCGCATCGCTCACCCGATGGCGAGCTCGACATGTACACGAGACATTCGTTGACCATGCCCCGGAGCGCACACTCCGTCGGTGTGAGGGCCAGACCGGTCGGCGTCTGGGCCTTCATGGCGTCGATCATCGGTTGCGCATTGGAAGGAAGGGTCGCGATCGGAACGACCGGCGCTCCGCAGTCGGTCCCTGCGGTGCAGTCGTAGGTGTTGTCCGCTCCGTACGGAAAGGTCCCGAGGCCGATGTCGATGCCGGACGACTTCGAATCGTTGACGAATGCCGTGATGGCGTTCGTCGCGTTCGTCCAGCTCGTTTGGCTCTGGCGCTGCGCCAGCTGAACCATGCTGCTCGAACGATCGAGCATGATGAAGAGCGCGACGGGGACGAAATCGCCGCCCGCACCGCCGCTTGCCTGCACGCCTCCTGAGCCGCCCGCTCCGCCGCCGCCCTGCACGCCTCGTGAGCCGCCCGCTCCGCCGCCGGCGTCGTTGCCACCGGAGCCGGTGACACCACCCGTGCCCGTCTCGGCGACGATGTCGGCGTCGCTCACGCCGGTGTCGCTCCGACCACCGTCGTGGACAGAAATGCCGCCGGCGCCGCCCACGGTTCCCTGTCGTCCGCCTGCTCCGCTCATTGTCCCCGTGTTGCCGCTCGAGCCGCTGTCGGCGACGGGACGAGCCTTGCCGCTATCCCCTTCGTCGACACCGGCCTCGTCGGTCGCATGCGAGGCGTCGCGTTCGACGAGCTTGCTCCCGTTGCTGCTACACGCTCCCCAGACAAACCCCATCGAGACGACGGCCACGATCCGGAATGAAGTCATCGGTCTTCCCCACCTCGGGACACTGTCCCCACGAGCTCACTGACCTCAGACTAGAGACGAGAGTTCGTTGCGGGAAGACGGGGTCGGTAAAAACGCACACTTGTCCCTCACACCTGAACATCGAGAGAGTGCCGTTCTCGCTTGGTGTGTACCTGAAACGCGCGTAGAACCGGGGACCTCATGGATCGGCAAGAAGTGGACGCCGCCCTCGAAGCCGCCAACGTCGCACTCGCGGGACGACGGCAGCGTCAGGCGAGCAGCTTCGCGTCGATCGAGCTGCGCGAGACGGATCCCACGCCCGCAAAGTGGGAGGTCATCGCGACGGGCGTCGTCGGCCTCGTCGCGATCATCGCCGTCCTCGTCGCCTGGCTGTATTAACGGGGGGCCTTGGCCCCCCGCAGCTTCGCCTTCGGCGAACTGCATTAACTAACGGGGGCCTTGCCCCCGCGGCTCGCTGCGCGACCGCTCCCCCGCCGCTTCGCGGGCTCGCTTCGCGAGCCTGGTTCCGGTCTTTGGTGCCTTGGGAACTACGACGGCGTCGATGCGGAATTACTGAGAATCGGGCGTGGGTGCTGCGGCTGCGGCTGCCTTCTTCTTGCTCTTGCCCTTGGTCTTGGCTCCGGCGGCCTTCGCCTCGTCCTTGAGCGAGACGTCCCAGTCGATGATCTGATCGCCACCGTTGTACGGCGGGACGATGACGGCCTTGTAGGCGCGCACGACGCAATCGCCGATGGCGGTGCCGTCGAACGGGGACGGGATCGACACCTGGCGGACGGTGCCGTCCTCCTGGAAGGTGATGCTCACGCGGGTGTCGCCGCGCGGATGGTCTTTCGTCTCCTGCTCGGCGACGACTCCGGGGCAGCTCTCGGCCGAACGCGTCGCACGCTTCAGCTCGAGGTCGACCTGCTTGCGGTCGAACTCGCGCTTCTTCTCGGCGTCGGTCTCTTCGGAGCCCACGTTGGCGTCGTCCACGCCGCGCGCCTTCTTGTTCTTCTCGTCGGCTTGCTCGATCTGATCCTGCTCATCGACGAGCTGGTCGGGAGTCTTCACGTCCTGTCCGCCGTAGGAGGGACCGCAAGCCGAGAGCAGGGTGGCGAACGCGATGCAGAAGCGCTTCATGGTGGCGCTCATCCTATCGCCGCTCGCCCACGCTTTTCCAGCGAGACTGACTCTCAAGGGGGCAAGGCCAGGCAAGGCCCCCTCTACCTGGGACCCTGCGGTAACCTTCCAGCGTGGTCACAGATCGACGACCCGGTAGTCCTTGATCTTGTAGAGGAGCGCGCGGTGGCTGATCTCGAGGAGCTCCGCCGCTCGCGTCCGGTTGCCCTTCGTCTTCTGGAGGGCGCGCCGGATGAGGATCTCCTCGATGATCCGGGTCGTCTTCTTCACGCTGAGCTCGCCGGTCGCGAGCTGCATCTGGACGGGATCCTGCGCCTCGCGCACGCGCTCGGGCAGGTCGGTCACCACGATCTGGTCGCCCTCGGCGAGGACCATCGCGCGCTCGATGGTGTTCTCGAGCTCCCTGACGTTGCCGGGCCAGCCGTACTCGAAGAGTAACCGACGGGCCTCGGACTCGATGCCGACGATGTTGCTCCGGAGGCGCGTGTTGTTGCGCGTCACGAAGTGCTCGATGAGGAGCGGGATGTCCTCACGTCGATCCCGGAGCGGCGGGATGTGAATGGGGAGCACGTTCAGCCGGTAGAAGAGGTCTTCGCGAAAACGCCCGGCCTTGGTCTCGGCGTGAAGGTCGCGGTGGGTCGCGGTGATGATGCGCACGTCCACCTTGATGTCCCGCGTCTCACCGAGCCGCCGGATGAGCTCGTCCTCGAGGACGCGCAGGAGCTTCACCTGGAGGCCGAGGGGGAGCTCGCCGATCTCGTCGAGAAAGAGCGTGCCCGTGGTCGCGTCCTCGAAGAGACCGCGCCGATCGTTGATTGCGTCGGTGAAGGCGCCCTTCTTGTGACCGAAGAGCTCGCTCTCGAGAAGGTTCTCGGGAATCGCGCCGCAGTTCACCGCGACGAAGGGGCCGCCACGACGGGTGGAGCGTCGATGGATCGCGCGAGCGACGAGCTCCTTGCCGACGCCGCTCTCTCCCGTCACGAGGACGGTCGTCTTGTAGTCGGCGATCTTCGAGATGGTGCGGAAGATGTCCTGCATCTTCTGGCTCTTCGCGAGGATGTCCTCGTAACGGCTCTCCTTGCGGATCTCCTCGCGGAGCGCGCGGTTCTCGCGGCGGAGGGTCTCCCGCTCCTCGGCCTTCTTCAGCGCGAGGACGACCTCGTCGTTCTTGAACGGCTTCTGGATGTAGTCGTAGGCACCGGCCTTCATCGCGTCGATCGCCTGGTCGACGTTGCCGTAGGCGCTCATCACGATGACGGTGGCGTCGTGGCCCTTCGCGCGGAGCGCGGCGAGGAGATCGAGGCCGCCCATCTTCGGCATGCGCACGTCAGCCAGCACGACGTCCGGACCGAACGAGTCGACCAGGGGGAGTGCCTCTTCGCCGCTCGCCGCGGCTTCCACTTCATAACCGTGGCGGCGCAGGAGGGTGCGGAGGACCAGCCGGATGTTTTCCTCGTCGTCGACGATCAAGATCCGGCGCACTGTGCAAAAAATGCTATCCGATGCCCCCCCTGGTTGCAACAGATTGCATAGTGCCGTCCGGGGTCGTCTGGGCTAGATAACCGGCTGATAACGAAAGGCTTTCTCACATGCTTTGGGGAATCGACCGGCTCTCCGGAGGGCACCTGGCAAACCTCCGACGGCGGCTTCGCGGCGCTGACGTCGCGGTTTTGACCCACGCTGCCGCGGTGGATCGGCGTGGCCGCACCCTCCTCGCCGTCCTCGAGGAGCTCGGCATCGAACCGCGCGTCGTCTTCACTCCCGAGCACGGTTTCGACCCCGTCGCCCAGGCGGAAGAAGCCGTGGCCACCGAGCAGGACGGCTCCACGCGCGCGCGCTTCGTGAGCCTCTACGGGACGACCCGCGAGTCGCTCGCACCGACGGCAGAGCAGCTCGAGGGCGTGCAAACGCTCGTCATCGATCTCGCCGACGTCGGGAGCCGCTACTACACGTACGTCTGGACGGCGCTTCTCACCGCGCGCGCCGCCGCCGAGGCAGGCGTGCACACCGTCGTGCTCGACCGGCCGAACCCCATCTCGGGAGACGTCGGTGCCATCGAGGGTGCGCCGCAACGCGAGGGGTTCCTGTCGTTCGTCGGCCTCGAACCCTTGCCGATCCGTCACTCGATGACGCTCGGCGAGATCCTCGCGCACTTCTTCGAGCGCGACGGCAAGACGCTCGGGCAAGAGGGCGCGCTCTCCGTCGTCACCGTGCTCGGCTGGGAACGGATGCGCTCTGCCGCAGCGTGGGATCGTCCCTTCGTGCTTCCGTCGCCGAACATGCCCACCGTCGAGACCGCGCTCGTGTACCCCGGCGCGTGCCTCGTCGAGGGGACGAACCTGTCGGAGGGACGCGGCACGACGGCTCCGTTCCAGATGGTGGGCGCGCCGTTCCTGCGAAGCGACGACCTCGCCGACTCGATGCGCGCCGCGGCGCTCCCCGGCGTGCTGGTCCGGCCCGCGTCGTTCCGTCCCACCTTCGAGAAATTCGCCGGCCAGGTCTGCCGCGGCGTCATGCTCCACGTGACGGATCCCGCGACGTTCCGTCCCGTCACGACGTACCTGACGCTTCTCGCGCTCGCCCGCGCCCAGGCCCCCGACGACTTCGCGCTCAGGACGACGCCCTACGAGTTCGAGGCGACGATCCCGGCGTTCGATCTGCTCACCGGCTCACCCGCCGCGCGGGAGGCGCTCATGTCGGGCGCGTCCGCGAACGCACTCATCGATCTCGTCACGCCGGTGCCGTCGCTCTGGGCCGAGATCGTGCGCGACGCGGAAGTGCTCGTCAACTCCGGCCCCGCGCACGCCTAAAACTCAGAGGCGTTCGCGGAGAAACGTCGCCATGCGCTCGGCGATCATCAACGTGGGCAAGTGAATGTTGCTCGACGGGATCGTCGGCATGACGCTCGCGTCGACGACGTGAAGGCCCTCGAGCCCGAACACACGTCCGTGCGCGTCGACGGCCGCGTGCTCGCCCGGCGTCGTCCCCATCGGTACGGTGCCGCACGGGTGATAGCCCGAGTCGCAGAAGATCCGCACGGCCCGCTGGAGCGCGCGGTCGCTGCCGAACAGCGAAAACGGGTACAGCGGCCGTCCCATCCGTGACAGCGCACGCGTCGCGAGGAGCTCGCGGCAGCGCGCGAGTGAGTCGGCGGCGAGCTTGCGATCCTGAGCGTTTTCGAAGAAACGCGACTCGATGACGGGCACCGTGGTCGGCTTCGCGTCGGGATAGTGCAACGAGCCGTGACCGCGAGGTTTGCCGACCATGGAGACGAGAGCGAACAGCGGGAAGCCCTTGAGGATCATCGTGAACGACACGGGCTGCAGGAACATGTCCGCGGGGTTGTTGCAGAGACCCGACGAGTACCGGAACACCGTCTGCACGATGGGTGCGCGCCGATCGACCGTGACGCCCCTGCGGGCGAGGACGAACACGCCGGTGCCGGGATGGTCGAGCAAGCGCCGCCCGACTGCGGGAGCGTCGAGGACCGGTTCGCACGCGAGCCGTCGTACCTCCGCGTCGGGGCCGACCCCGGAGCGAAGCAGGATCCCCGGCGTGTTGATCGCGCCGGCGGAGAGGACGACGTCCGCGGCGTCGAGGCGCTCCACGCCGCGCGGCCCTTCGAGCTCGAGCCCCGTCGTGCGGCGAGTCTCGAAGAGCACGCGTCGCACCAGGGTGTTCGGGACGATGCGCAGGTTCCGCCGCGCGCGGACCTCCGGCGTCAGATACGCTTCGGCGGCACTGACGCGCCGGCCGCCAACCTTGTTCATCGCGTGCGGGCCGTACCCCGTGCGGCCCGGCGCGTTGCTGTCCGCACACGGAGGCAAACCGAGCTCCGAGCACGCGTCGAGGAACGCGCTCTGGAACGGAACGAGCTCGTCCTTCTTGTGGCGGCGAATGGGGATCGGACCGCTCGTGCCGTGAAAATCGTCACTGAAGTCGAGATCGTGCTCGAGCTTCTTGAAGGCGGGGAGACAGGCGTCGAAGTCCCACTCCGACAGACCGAGCGCGGCCCACTCGTCGTAGTCCTCGGGCTGCCCGCGGAGCGCGATGCACGTGTTGACGGCAGACGAACCGCCGACGACCTTGCCGCGCGGGAGCGGCGACCAGACGGCGCTCGCACTCGGCTTGTGGCGGTAGGTCCAGTCATGGGCGTGCATCGAGTTACGCGTCCCGTCGGTGAGATCGGCCGGCAGCGCCGCGCCCGCGTAGTCGGGGCCCGCCTCGAGAAGAATCACTTCACGCTGGCCGCCCTCGCTCAGGCGATTTGCAAGGACGCAGCCGCTCGAGCCGGCGCCGACGATCACGACGGGGGGAGACATTGCTGACTGTTCTTGGACCGCGCGCTGCCCGCGTCAGCCCCTCTCGATGTCCACGACGCGCTTCGGGATCGCGGCCGTCAGGATCTCCGAGCCGGCCTCGGTGACGAGCACGTCGTCCTCGATGCGGATCCCACGGACGTCGGCGAATCGCTCCAGGGTCTTCATGCTGAGCGAGCGTTTCAGATCGCCGAGCATGTCGGGGTCCGAGAGGAGCGCGGGGATCCGGTAGAAACCCGGCTCGATCGTGACGCACATGCCGGGCTCGAGGTCGCGGTCGAGGCGCAGATACCGCTCTCCACCGGACGTCGAACGCGAGCGACCGGGCGCGTAGCCGGCCCGATCGCCGAGGTCCTCCATGTCGTGGACGTCGATCCCGAGCAAGTGTCCGATGCCGTGCGGGAAGAAGAGTGACGCCGCGCCGCGCGCGTAGAGATCCTCCGCGTCGCCCACGAAGATCCCGACGTCGACGAGCGAGCGCGTCATGGCGAGACCCGCAGCGCGATGGACGTCGCGATAGCGCACGCCGGGGCGCACCGCGTCGATGGCGGCGAGCTGAGACGAGAGGACGACGGCATATGCCGTGCGCTGGGTCGACGAGAAGCGTCCGTTCACCGGCCAGACGCGGGTGACGTCGCCCGCGAAGCCCTCCGGCGTCTCGGCCCCCACGTCGGCGAGGAGCAAATCTCCGTCGTGAAGCTCGCGGTGATGCTCGTTCGAGTGAAGCACCTCGCCGTGGACGGTCACGATGGAGCCGTACGCGGTCGTCATGCCCTGCTCGACGATCGCGTGCTCCATGGCGGCGCGCACCGCCGCTTCTCGACGGCCGGCACGTGTCGCATCGCGCCCGGCGCGGTGCGCGGCGGCGGTCACCGCCGCTGCCTGACGGAGCTGCGCGATCGCCGCGCCGTCGTGCCGCAGACGGAGCTCGATCATCGCGCCCGCGAGCGCCGCGTCGCGTCCCTCGAGAGCGTCCCCGCCGCCCGCCTCGACGTCACGGCCCAGCAGATCGGCGAGCGCGAACGCGGTCTCGGCGTCCTGCGGGGGCAAGAGCGCGGCGTCCTCCGGCGCGACGAGCTCGTCGAGGGGACGCACCGCGATGTCGAGCAAGTGCGACAGCTCGTCGAGGGTCGGCTTCGGGCCGAACCACAGCGCGTCATCGGGATGCGGCGGCTCGACGTACAGCGTCGTGCGCTCTCCGTCGACGAGGAGCACGGCGCCCTCGAGCCCGCGTCCCACCAGATAGAGAAAATGACTCTCTGCGCGGAACGGGTACGGGTTGTGTGCGAAGTTCCTCGGACGCGGCAGGCCCGCGGGGAAGAGCTTCGGTCCGGGTAGGAGCGCGTCGAGACGCTGTCTCCTCTGATTGAAGGCGCTGCGGGGGCTCGGTTCGGGCCACATGGCGAGGCGAGAAGTATAGTCTCGTGGTAAAGCGGGTATCCGAGGAATGAGCCGATCTGACGCCGGCTCGACACCACTGGTCGTAGCGGAATGAGACGAAGCAGAGGTTCGTTCTGGCTGTGCGGTGCCGCTGCTCTGTTCCTCGTCACCGGGTGCGTCCCGGCGGTCGTGGGCGGCGGCATCTTCGTGGTGGGCGTCGGCTCGGCGCTCCTCTTCTCGGGATGCGACGAGCCTGCGTCGGTACAGGTGTGGGATCACCTGTCGTCCCACCCGGTGTGCGACGCGACCGTCACCGCGGTATCCGAGAAGGGAAGCGTCGCGACGTTCTCCCCCTGCTACCAGGCGTACCTCGGCTCCGGCACCTGGACGGTCACCGCGTCGAAGCCCGGGCTTCCGATCGCGACGGGGACCATCAGCGTCGCCCGCGACCGCAAGTGCAATCAGCCCACCTTCCACTCCCTCGAGCTCACGCTCGGCTCCGACGGAACGGTTCCCACGGTCCCCAGTCGGCCGCCACTCGGCGCGCCGGGTGCCCCACCCAATCCCTCTGCTCCGCCTCCCCCGCCCCCGACGATGTCGACCGGAACACCGGTGCCGGCGGCTGCGCCATCGGGGAGCGTCCCTGCGGCAGCGTTCCCGGCTACTTCGCCTCCGGTGCCCGCTCCGGCCCCCGCCGCGACGGACGGGACGGCGCCGCCCACGCGCTGACCACTCTACTTGTCGGAACTGCCGCTACCGGGAGGCGACAGGGACGGAGTCACGGGGAGCATGCTCTCCTTGACCTGGATGTCGGGCGCGACGGCGGGCCCGTCGTCCGCCGGACGACTCGGAAGCGGCGCCTCGCTGGTGGCGCTCGATGCGGGTTGCCGCGGCGGCATGGGCGACGACAGGGGGCTCGACGCTGTCTCTCGAGCGACCTGCGCAGACACGCCGAACTCCTCGGCTTGCTGCGCCTGCCACTGATACTTGATGCGGTGGTGATGCATGTTCACCAGCGTCTCGGTCATGCGCGTCACGAGGGTCCGTAGATCTTCGACGGTGAGGCCCGATTCGTCGAGCTGCCCGCTCTTCAGCTTCGTGAAGATGACGCGCTGGATCATGATCTCGAACTTGTCGCGCTCGGGCGGATCGATGGTGCGCGACGCCGCCTCGATCGAGTCGACGAGCATCAGGATGGCCGTCTCTTTCGTCTGCGGCTTCATCCCCGGATAGCGGAAGTGCGATTCGCGGAGGTGCTTCGGGTTCCCCTGCTCGAGGCACTTGTTCCAGAAGTACTCGACGACCTGCGTGCCGTGGTGCGTGTAACAGAACTCGACCACCGGCTCCGGAACGCCGCCGTCACGGAGGATCTTCGCGCCCATGACGACGTGGGCCATGATCGCGTCGGCGCTCACGTCGGGGTCGAGCGCCTCGTGCGGCGAGCGCTCACCGGGACCGAGGTTCTCGACGAAGTACTTCGCCTGCGTCGTCTTCCCGAGGTCGTGATAGTAGGCGCCGACCCGGGTGAGGAGCGCGTCCGCGCCGATCGCGCTCGCGGCACCCTCGGCGAGATTCGCCATCGCACGCGAGTGCTCCCACGAGCCCGGCGCCTCGCTCGCCATCTTCTTGAGCAGGGGCTGCTCGAGATCGGTCAGGTCGAGGAGCCGCTCGCGCGACACGTGACCGAGGATGCGCTGGACGCTGCCCCGGAGGACGGCCGCCACGAGGCCCGCGACGATGCCGCCGCCGAGCGCGGCAAAGAGTCGCGAATCGAGGAGGCCTGAGCCGTCCTCCAGCGGATCGAACTTACCCTCGATGACCGTCGTGACGGCAACGAGCACTGCCGCGACGCTGACGCCCGAGAGGACGCCCGCCCCGATGAGATGACCCGGGCGTTTCCGGTCGAGGAGGATCAGGGTCGCGGCGAGGCCCTGGGCCATCATCGTGACGAGAAGAAGCAGGTCGAGCCTCAGGAACGAGGCGATGATGAACGCGAGCACGACGGAGACCACGAACCCCGTGCGCCGGTCGAACGCCGTCGACACCCACAGCGGCACCGCTGCGGCCGGTATCCAGTACTCGGGCAACGCGGTGAAGAGGAGCAGGAGCTTCGCGGTGACGGCCAGCAGGCCGATCGCGAGCAAGACGCCCACCTGGGACCGCATCAGACGCAGCCGGGATTGCCCGAACTTTCTCAGATAGGCGGTCAGCACCATCATCAACGTGAAGTAGATGACGAGCACTCCGCCGAGCCGCTGGGACGTCGGTGGCCTCCGGACCCACTCGTAGAGATACGCGGCGCGGTGATCCTCGCGAGCCCGCGACAGGACGGCGCCCGGCGGAACCACGACGCGAAAATTCTCGAAGCGGATCTCGGCGCGACCAGTCGACCAGTCACGGACCAGGCGCGGGCCGTACGGGATGCGTAGCGCGGTATGCACCCGCTCGTCGTAGGACGGCACCCAGCTGCCGACGAAGAGATCCCCCGAGTGGATCGCCGTCAGGACGATCGCTGCCACGAGGCTCAGCACGATGCCCGCGATCGGTCCAGCTCTCACTCGGGTGCGAAGCATGCTCCTCGATAGAAAGCGTCCGCCGTCGCGGAAGAGACTCACCGTAGCGCGCTCGCGCCGTGGCACGCAACGCCGCGCGTCAGCCCTTTTTCAGAGAACGTTCATGATGTCCGCGAAGCGCGCGCGACGGCGAAGTGATCGGAGCCGAAAAAGTCCTCGGGAGCGCGAGAGATTCTTTGCGTGCGGGCGCGGGTCTTGCTAGCGCTAGAGGTGAGTCGGCCCTCGATCGAAGTTGCTTCGGGGCGCGGCAGCCGAGCGCGGTTCAGACGCGCTCCCGGTTGTCTCGATTGCCCCCAAGCCGCAAGAACCAGGGTCTCGAGGAGCGGACGTTGGCGGAGCTCTGCGCAACCATCGAGTCGGCAGTACGAACGCTTGGCGCAGCCCTGATGGGCGTCGTCAACGTCACGCCCGATTCGTTCTTCGACGGTGGCCGTCTCGCGGAGCAAGGCGCCGTGAGCTCGCACATCGATGCGCTGCTGGCCGGCGGCGCGCACATCATCGACGTCGGCGGTGAGTCCACGCGGCCCGGCGCTCCCCCCGTCGCAGCAGATGAACAGATCCGGAGAATCGGCCCTGCCGTCGATTACGCGGTGAGCCGCGGCGCCCTCGTCTCGGTCGACACGACGAGCCCCGAGGTCGCAGACTTTGCGCTCGCGCAGGGCGCCAGAGTCGTGAACGACGTGTCGTGCCTCGCAGACGTGGAGCTTGCGGGGGTCACGGCACGATACCAGGCAGCCATCATCGTGACTCACTCGAGGGGTCCAATGGTGAAGATGGCCGGATTCTCCCGATGGCCAGAGGACGACTACGCCGATGTCGTCCGAGACGTGCAGGCCGAGTGGTGCGCGGCGCGGGATCGCGCCGTCGCCCGAGGGGTGCGCCCCGAGTACGTCCTCTGCGATCCGGGCCTCGGTTTCTCCAAGAGCGCGCGGCACAGCCTCGAGCTCCTCGGCCGTCTCGACGAGCTCGGTGACGGCATCGCAGGCGCGCGTCTCGTCGTGGGTCCGGGCCGTAAATCCTTCATATCCGCCGTCGATCCCTCTCCACCCGCGGAGCGACTCGGCGGCACGATCGCGGCATCGATCATCGCAGTGCAGCGGGGCGCGCAGGTCCTTCGCGTGCACGACGTGCGCGAGGTCCGGCAAGCACTCGCCGTGATCCGCTCTGCAAGAGCTCCGCAACCGGAGAGCGCACGTGCTCTCTAGCGTGAGCGAGTACTTCGCGGGGCACTCCCCGCTCGATCTCCTCCGTGAGGTGGTCGACGTCTCCATCGTCTACTACCTGATCTATCGCGTGCTGGTCGTGCTCCGCGGCACGCGCGCGGTCCAGATCGGCATCGGCCTCTTCCTCGTCTTCGTTCTCCAGGCGGCGTCGGATCAGCTTCATCTGGTCACCCTCGTCAACATCCTGAGCACGCTGATCCCGCCGGGCGCCGTCATCCTCATCCTCGTCGTCGTGTTCCAGGGTGACATCCGGCGCGGCCTCATGCGCATCGGCAGCCAGACCTGGTTCGGCATGGCGCGCGCGCGCGAATCGCAGGCCATCGACGAGGTGGTGGAAGCGTCTACCGAGCTCGCGCGTCACCGCATCGGCGCCATCATCGCCTTCGAGCAGGACGCCAACCTCGACGAGTTCGTCGGCGTCAACAAGGGGCACGACCTCGACGCTGCCGTCTCGAGCGAGCTCCTCGTGTCGGTGTTCGTCCCCGAAGGCGTGAACAAGCTCCATGACGGCGCGGTCATCATCCGTAACCTGCGTATCGCGAAGGCCGGTGTGTTCTTCCCCATGCCCGAGAGCCGCGTGCTCGACCCGAGCTTCGGCTCGCGCCACCGCGCCGCACTGGGCATCACCGAAGAGACGGACGCCGTCGTCGTGGTCGTCAGCGAGGAGCGCGGCACGATCAGCTTCTGCTTCAACGGCAACATCGTGAGCAACCTCGACGGCCCCGGGCTGCGGCGCGCGCTCGAGGGCGTGTTCTCGCCGCGGCGTCGTCGCGGCAAGGTCGCGCCGAAGCGCGACGGCGGCCCCGTCTCGCAACGCATCAGCAACGAGCCGCCGCCCCCGTCCCTCGTCATTCGCACGACCGAGACAGCGCGCTCGCGAGCAGACGTTTCCCGCGGCGGAGCGGAGGTAGAAGACGCCACGCTGGTATCCATCCCCGTGGACAGCGCAAGCGGCGACGGCCAGACCACGCGCATCCGCAACGCCGAAGTCGACCAGGAGACGCCGCCGCCGAGCCAGCACGCACCGGCGCCCCTCCGGCGCAAGCACGAGAAGGCAGAGCCATCGGAGAAGGGCGACGCCGACGGCAATCGCCCGACCATGACCGGGCCTGCACGTGTGCAGCGGCTCACGACGCCGATGCGCGGTCCGACGACCACGCTGAGCGGTCGCACCACGAACGCCGAGAACTACGGCGCGCCGACGAGTGACGACGGACGCGGCACCGACTCCAACGACGGGGGCAAGACGTGAACGCGCTGACGCGCCTGTTCGTCTCGCTGAGCCGCTGGATGCGCGAAGCGCTGACGGAGAACATCGGGCTCAAAGCCATCTCCCTCGTCGCGGCGCTGAGCCTCGCCGCGTACACGCGCGGTCAGCTCGATCGCACCCAGCGCACCATCCCGGTCGGCGTCGTGCTGCGTTTGCCCTCCGACCGGAAGCACCGTGAGCTCATGACGGCGATGCCCGCGAACGTCGACGTCACGGTCGTCGGCACGACGCGGGCCATCGACCGGCTCATCCAGACCGGCATTCCCCCTGCCGAGCTCGATCTGCGCGACGGCACTTCGGAGAGCATCACCTTCGACAAGTCGATGTTCTCGCTCCCGCCCGACGTCGAGCTCCGCTTCGTCGATCCGCCGAGCACCAATCTCGAGTGGCAAGAAGTGGTGACCCGCACCGTGCCGATCCAGGCATCGCGCGCCGGGCAGCCCGCCAAGGGCTACGAGGTGAAAGGGACGCTCGAGGTGGAGCCGAAGGAGGTCGACATGAAGGGCCCCGCGAGCCTCGTCGAGGTGCTCCAGTTCGCGCGGCTCGCGCCGTTCGACGTGACGGGGCTCACGGAAGGGATCTATCGGCGACGGCTCGCGATCGACGATCCGCCCACGCGGGTGCGCGTCCTCGGCTCGAAGAGCGCGACGGTGAGCGTCACCGTTGCCCGCCGTCAGACCGAGGTGAAGTTCGATCATCGCACGATCGAGGTGGTGGGCTTGTCACACGCGCATGCGATCCCCGCGCTGGTGGACGTGACGGTGAGCGGACCGCCCGAGGTCGTCGCGAGCCTGCGCGCCGATCAGGTGGTCCCCCAGGTAGACCTCGCCGGAGCCGGCATAGACCCGAAGAGCGACACGCACGGGTCGACGACGCTGAAGGTGCACGTGGATCTCGCGAACGCGGAAGCAGAGTGCCAACCACCGACGGTGACGGTGCGCTGGTAGAGAGAGCCGGAACCGGAACCGGAACCGTCGGCGCGCAGACGCTGGACGGGAGAGGGAGAGGGATGGGGCTCCTTGAGAACCTCAATGCTCGACATTTATCCTGTCTTTCTCGACTTTGTATCGGACTGTGGGGAGTTGATTCCTCGGATTGCTCATCACGATCCGGATTTGGCTCGGCAGCTTAGGCGGTCGGCGGCGTCCGTTGCTTTGAACGTGTCGGAGGCCATGTATGCGCTGGGGCGTTCGCGGACTCACGCCTACAACGTTGCGCTCAGGGAGCTGCGGGAGAGCTACACTGCGTTGCAGCTCTCGGTGCGCTTGCGGCACTTGGCGGCGCTTTCGTTCGAGCAGAAAGATCGCATTCAGCGGTTGCTGGGGACGCTGTACAGGCTGTCGTTTCCGCGAAAGGCCGCACGGTGATCATACGGCTTTCGACTCATTGATACATCGTGGGTGCTAGACTGTGGCGGTGCAGTCTTCGAAGATGGGCCACGGAGGACGTGTGGTTCTCGCGCTCCTTGCTACGGGCTGCGGGGAACAAGCGGGAATGCTAGGGCGCAGTGTGTGATCGACCGAATGGACGGCGCGGTCGACGTGGGCATGCACGCTGCGGTCGGTGCAGGTGGGGCCTCTGCGCTGGACGGACACGCCGCCGTCGATGGAGGGTTCTACAACGACGTTCCTCGCCATCACTGTCCTCCGGCCAAGGAACTTTCCCGGCCTCCCGACAGCGGGCCGTGCCAGTGGAAAGTCCCCTTCATGCGCGGGGCCTTCGATCCGCAACGTGTGAACCTCGAGCTCTACACGAGCGACGGTGGGCTCGGGACTACGCTCGCCCTCGTGCCAGGTCCGGCGTCGTGCGACTCGGCGGTGGACGGATGGTACTTCGACGACGCCACGGATCCGTCGAGCGTGGCCCTATGTCCCAGCGCCTGTGTCGAGCTCCAGGGCTCCTCAGGCGCTCGCGTCGCGATACTCATCGGCTGCGATGCGTGACGGAGCGCGCTCGATCCACTGATCGCGGGCCGACGTCTGGGCGATTGGAAAATTCGCGGTTGCAATCGTCAGCTCAACGCTCCGGGTAGTCTGCCAGCAAAGGCGATCATCCAACCGCGCCAGTAAATAGCCCCGGTTCCCGCTCCGGCTCCGGTTCCGGTCCCGCCATCTGCCGACGTTCTTTTTCGAAGAGGAAGATCGCCTTCAGCGGTTGCTGGGAACGCTGTGCTGCGCGCGAGCGTGCTCGGCACTCGATGCATGCGCGAGAGCGTCATCGTCATGACGGTTGCGAGAGCGACAATTCTAACCATGGCACCGGCGGTCGACGTCAGAATGTCCTGACCAGGTGAGTGGTCGGGCCACTGGGAATCTTGCGCCACTTCAAGTCTCGAGTGTACCGGCCTCTCAGTTCGTTCACGCTCTCTCCTCTGGCTCTCCACCGCGCGCACGCCCGTGCGCCATTTTGGATAACGAGGCCGGGCCTGCGCGAGTCGACACGACTCGGCCTTGTCGTCGCTCTACACGCGGCTCGCATCTTGCTGAAGGCATCTTGCCGGAGATCGACGACCGCCGGATGGAAAGAGAGGACGAGCGCGATGGTTCAAAATGAGTGGCTTCGAGTTTCTGGGTTGGCTCTGTTCATGGTCTCGTGTGGCGGGAGCGAAGAGACGGCAACTCCAGTCAACGACGGCGCGGCTCACGTGAGCTCGCCCTTGACGGCGGCGAGTACTCGCGCAGATGCGCGTAGAAGAAGGCACGGCACTGGCGGCGCGAGCACCGGCGCGGGCGGAACGACCGGCGCAGGCGGAGCGAAGAGCACCGGCGGCACCACCACCGGCGCGGGTGGAACGACCGGCGCAGGCGGAGCGAAGAGCACCGGCGGCACCACCACCGGCGCGGGCGGAACGACCGGCGCAGGCGGTGCTGGCTCCGGAAGCGGTGGCAAGTCGAGCTCCGGCGGCGCCGTCGGGAGCGGCGGCCAGCTGGGCACCGGCGGCGCAACGCAGTTTGCAACGCTCCCTTATCGCGGCGTCTCGCTCGCCGGCGCAGAGTTCGGCGCGAGCCTCGGTGGCACGTTCGACGGCAACACGCTCGGCTCGATCCCCGGCGACTACTACTACCCGGACAAGGACTGGGTGGACGAAGACAACTACCCGGGCGGCTACGGGAAGAACGCTTTTCCGCTCCTCAGGAGCAAGGGCATGAACATCTTCCGTCTGCCGTTCCGGTGGGAGCGGCTACAGCGAAGCGTGAACGCGGCGTTCAACGCGACCGAGTTCGCCGACCTGAAGCAGACCGTGAGCGACATGGAGGCCTCCGGCGCGTTCGTGCTGCTCGACGTTCACAACTACATTCGCTACGCCACGGCGCAGGAGATCACGACTGGAGCCCTCGCAGACACCGTCGGTTCGGCCGCCCTGCCCAACGCCGCGTTCGGTGACCTCTGGCGGCGCCTGGCGGATCAATACAAGAGCGACCCGCATGTCCTCTTCGGCCTCATGAACGAGCCGTTCGGGATCGACGATCCGAACCAATGGCTCAACGCCGCAAACGCGGCGGTCGCTGCAATCCGGAGCACCGGCGCGACGAACCTGATCCTGATCGGCGGCAACGAGTTCGAGGATGCGGCGACCTGGGTACAGAACTCGGATGTGCTCAAGAACATCCAGGACCCCGCGAACAACTTCGCCTTCGAGGTGCACGTGTATCCGGACACGAACAAGGATGGGTCGGGCGACACGTGTCCGGATACGAGCTCCGGGCCGAAGCAGCTCCAGCCCTTCACGGATTGGGCGCGTGCGCACAAGTTCCGGGGCTTCCTCGGCGAGTTCTCGGCTGGCACCGATATCCAGGCCAACGCGAACTGCTTGACCGCGATCGACAATGAGCTCGCCCACCTCGAGAACAACACCGACGTTTACATCGGGTGGACCTACTGGGCCGGCGGCCAGGGGTTCGGTACGGACAACCCGATCGAGTACACCATCGTCAACAAGACAAATAGCCCGCAGATGAACACCCTCGTAAAGCATCTCAAGTGATGCTTCCGCCGGCGCGCACGGCTTTTCTGCTCACTCAGAAATAATGCTTCGCGGTCAGCGCTGCAGCCGTCGCGTCGGCCACCTTCTGTGCACCGGTCGGCGTGGGGTGAACGCCGTCGTCCGTGTCGCTCGTGCTGTCGGGATCGAAGCCCGAATTGTAGTCGTCGACGATGAAGACCGGTGAGCTCGGCAAGGAGTGCGCGGTCGCCCACGACTCCGTAACGGCTGCGACGAGGGCAGCGACGTTCGTGAGGCAGCTGCTGCAGCCGCTGGGGTTCAACTTGATGATCTTCGAGACGAAGAAGACGACGCTGGGGTTCTGTTTGCGAAATTCCGTGATCACGCTCACGTAGGCGGAGAGGATGTCCGACGGAGCCTGTCCGTCCCACACGTCGTTCGTGCCGAAATGCATCAGCACGATCTCAGGTTTCTCGGCGGCCCAGTTCTGGAGCTCGGCGTAGCTTCCGCACGCGGGCTTCTGGCACGTCTCGCGCGTGCTGTTCTGCGGCAGGTAAGTAACGCCGTAACCGCCGTGACCTTCCTCGCGAACCTGGGTCGCATTGCATGACTGCTGAGTCGTCTGCGTGCCGACGAATTGAAATTTCGTGTGGCCACCCGCGATGAGATTCTTCGAGACGAGCTCTGGGTAGCACGTCGACCCGGTGATGGAGTCTCCCAGCATCATCACCTTCCACGCCCCCGTATGCGCGCTTCCTCCTGCACCTCCCGATCCGGCACCGCCGCTCGAGCTGGAACCGCCGCTCGAGCTGGAACCGCCACTCGAGCTGGAACCGCCACTCGAGCTGGAACCGCCGGCGGTTCCGAGCCCAGAAACGCCACCGCTGCTGCGCCCGCCGCTCGACGAGCGGCCGGCGTCGGCTACCGAGCCAGCGCTGTTTGCGCCGGCTGCACCATTGCTCGACATCGCACCGCCGTTGCTGCCGCCTCCGCTGCTCGTCGTTCCAGCGGAACCTCCCGACGCCACGACGCCGCCGTCCTCGCTGCCTTCCGGGTGCTTCGAGTCGCTCGAACAGCCGTCGAGAACCAGGCCGAGCAGAGCGGCGGATGCCACCGAGGCGAGCAAGGTGAATTTGTTCGACATCGTCCCTCCAGCGACCCGCTCGGGCCAACCGCCGCTCATACAACGCAAAGCTCGCACACGGCAAGGACCAGCTCCCAGCTCGCTCGGACCAGCCGTCATGAGCTCGGAGGTCACCTCGGCGAGCTGCCCGCCGACTTCGCTGCAATTCGCACTGGTGCAGAGCGACGCTGCGTCTCACCACCGTGGGGTCAGAGGCAGGATCAGGTCAAAGATTTGCCTACGCCGCGTTTCGTCCGTCAGCCATTCGCGTCGTCGCAGTCGCAGTTGCGGCGCTGCGTCCCTCCGCCGCTTTGACGGCTGCCGTTGCGGCGATGACTGCGACGATGGCGACCAGCCAGCCGCCGAGGACGTCGAGGACCCAATGGTGATCGAGGTACAGCGCTGACGTCGCCATCCACACGACGTATGCGATGTGTAGCGGGCGCGTCTTCCACGTGGCCTGACGCCAGGCCGTGAGCAGGCCGAGCATGGGGTACGCGCAGTGCATCGACGGCATGGCGCCGAAGACGGACGAGGCTCGGGAGTAGAACGAGTGGAGTACGTCATGCCGAGAGCGGCGCCGACGCGGGCGAGCGCGGCGCCTTCGCTCGGTGCTTCGGAAGCCATGTACGCGCTTGGGCGTCGCGCACTAACTCTTACAACATCGCGCTTCGCGAGATGCGGGAGAGCTATACGGCGTTGCAGCTTTCGGTGCGTTTGCGATACTTGGGCGGTCCTTTCGTTCGACCAGGAAGATCGCATTCAGCGGTTGCTGGGGACGCTGTACAGGCTGTCATTTCCTCGAAAAGCCGCAGAGTAATCATACAGCCGAGAAGCGCCGGGCTTCGGGTCCGGCGCTTCTCGGCTTCATCCGCTTTCCGCGTTGATACGTCGTCGGTGCTAGACTGTGACCGTGTGCCTCGCGATACTCATCGACTGCGCTGCGTGACCGACGACGCGGCCTCCGATCGCGAGGAGGCGGGACTGAAGTTGTCGCTGGTCCCGATGGCATAATCTATCGCCTTTCGGAGGCGACCCGGGGCGCTCCCGCTCGGCGAGGAATTGGCGGTCCGTTGCGCCGCTCGAACGGGCTCCTGCACGCTCCATTGGTCACCTTCAGCGAGCATCGAAGGACGCGATACACTCGTGGCCGAGTCTGCACGAACGGACGAGCTCCGTCGGCCATGGCCGAGCCGTGGTGTTGGCGCGCACGAGCGGAGCCACGCGGGCGACCCAGTCGCTCTCCAGCTCGAGGAATTCGCTGATGCGTCCGAGCTCCCGTTCCTTCGCCCTGCAGAGCGCCGAGTAGCTCACTTGCAGGACCCGGTCGCGGGGGACGCTCCGCAACGCCGTCACGCCGTGCAGGATGCACGACGACCAGTAGGCCCCGAATCGCGACAGCGGGATGGCCATATCGAGACATTGCGAGATGGGCCGCTCCGGTTCTCGCGTCATCGCACGGCTCACGAGAATCCGGAAATAGGGGTGTTGGCTCATGGAAGCCGCGCAGGCCTCTCCGTCCCGGAAGAGGTGCACGAGCTTCGCCTGCGGCCAGAACTCGAGCAACCGGTCGACGTACGAGAGGGAGCCACCGGAGCGTTCGATCCACCGTTCCCGACGGGTGTGTCGCGCGATGGCGCCGAACAATCGGTCCATGTGGGCACCGAACGGCATTTCCGTTTCGTCACTGAGCTCGAGCAGGACCGCCGCGAGCAGCTCGCGGGGTGTCGAGCTGAGGCCGGGCAGCGTCAACCAACACAGTGGATGATCGAGCTCGGGGGACGGTTCGGACACGGACGCGAGCTCTTTGATGCTGGCTCGAAGGGCAAGTACAGCCCTCTGATCCGGCGACACTTCGCCGATGATGCGAACGAATCGCTCGCTGCTCACGATCTCGCTCGAAAGGACCCGATGCGCTCCGAGCACGGCAATGCACTCCGAGACCGACGCGACCCGGCTGCTCGACGCGAGCGCACGCGATAGGAGGGTCGATCCGCAACGTCCCGTGCCTACCACAAAGGCCGACTCGAGGCCGACGGCGTTCGTCACCTGCTGCTCTCGCCGCTGGTGCGATGGCGTTTGGCCAGCCGACACGCTTCTGCCATGGACCCCACGGTGAATTTGGCTCCGTTCGCCACCTTTTCTCGTTCGACCCACCCGAGCATGTCGAGCTTGGACAGCGCAAACTCGTCCTCCAGAGCGAGCGTCAAGTCGACGAGGCGTAGAGAATCGATGCCCAGGTCGAAGATGGACTGACCGAGCTCTATCGTCGATGCGAGATGGCGCATGCCAGCGATGTCGACGATGACCCGCCAGGTGCGTTCGGCAAAATCATCGTCAGCCACGGCGCGCCTCGCGGGTCCACAAGAACAGGTGCGTCAGCGTTCCTTCGAGGAACATCGTCTTCACCGTCTCCGAACGAAGTTTTCCGCTGGTGGTGCGCGGGAGGCTCCGCCGTCGCGAGAGGACCACCGCTGCGGGCGAAAGACCGAAAGCTCGAGCGATCCCGTGTACCACGGCGCTGCAGGTCGGGGGATATCGCTCCGGGGGAACATCGTCTCTGACCTCGGCGACCAGTACAAGCTCCTCGGTCCCGGTATCCGGGCTCGAGATGCCGAACGCAGCGATCGAACCCCCGCGGAGCTCGGTGAGCCGCGCTGCTTCGGCCTGAATGTCACCGGCCACGTAGCCCTTCCCGGCAACCTTGATGACCTCCTTTCTCCGACCGACGATATGGAGCTCCCCGGCGGCCATGTATGCGAGGTCCCCCGTGTCGAGCCAGCCATCTTGCGTGAACGGCTGAAGGCGCGCGTCGTCGTACCTGATCATCATGGAAGGTCCTTTCACCTGGAGGTTGCCGATGTCTCGCTCGGCAATCTCTTCCCCCGTGTCGTCGACGACGCGGATCTCGTTCTCGGGAAGCGGCCTGCCGACGCTCACGAACGTCCGCGCGTGGTCGTCGTTCGATGCGGCCGTCGCTCGACCTCGGGCTAGCTCCTCGGGATCGACGTGGTCGACGCGAGCGCCCTGCCCGACCTCGGAAAAGCAGACGGCGACAGAGTTCTCTGCGAGTCCGTAGACGGGCACCCATGCCCGTGCCGAGAACCCGTAGGGTCCGAAGCGGGCCTCGAACGCTTGCAGCGTCTGTTCGCGGACGGCTTCTGCGCCGTTCAGGGCCTTCCGCCACGACCGTAGATCGAGGCCCTCGATGGCGGATGGTGGAACGCGCTTCGTGGAAGTGCAGAGGTGGTAGGCGAAATTCGGCGCGGCGCAACCGATGGCGCCGTACCGGGACATGGCCCAGAGAAAGGACGCCGGAGAGAGAACAAGCGTCTCTGGACTCATGAGGACGAGCCGCATGTTCCACGCCATAGTGTAGAGCAGGGTGCCGATCAGACCCATGTCGTGATTCAGCGGCAACCAGCACAGGTTGATTTCGTCGGACGAGGCGCCGAGTGCCGCCCCGATCGACGCCAGGTTCGACAGGATCGCTGAGTGTGATAGGAGCACGCCTCGCGACGCGCCAGTGGTACCCGACGTTTGCTGGAGAAGCGCGGGCGCTCGAGCCTCTACTCGACTCGTCGGCGTCCACTCCCCTTCGTAGCTCTCCGGTACCTGGTCCACCGCAATCACCCGGCAGCCTTCCGGCGGCACAATGATGGATGCAATGGAAGAGATGGTCAGGACGGCCGTACATCGGGAGGTACCGAGCGCACCTCGAAGCCGCCGCTGGTACGCCGCGAGGTCGCTCGTCATGTTGGGAGGGGGCTGCGGCGCCGGAATATTCGCGGAGAGGAACACGCCGAGCAGAGCGACGCAGAAGTCGACGCCGTTCTCGAGGACCAGGGCGACCCTGGAGTCGGGCTCAAGGTCGCGGGAGAGCACCGCCGCCACGGACCGAGCCCGCGCGAGCACCTCGCCGTAAGAAAATCGCTTCGCGTCGTCGCTCCTTGTGGGGTCGTACGGAAGGATCAGCCATTCTGACGCGTCATCAATGTACGAGAGCGCCAGCTCCTGCAGCGTGCGGCAGTGCAACCTCGGACCGCGGCCAGGGTTATGAGAGGCGTTCTTCCCGGAACACATGGTGGCTCAGCGGACGGGAGGGGACGTGATCTCGCTGACGTTCACGCCGGGACGCGCGACGAAGACGGTGACCTTGGCTCGACCGTGCTCGACGACGGTGTCGGGGTAGATGTCGTAACCCGGCAGTCGCTCGATCCGGTAGAGCGCCCTCGCGTCGTTGATGTTCGCGAAGTCGAACTTGATCCGGCATAGATTCGTTCGGCAGTCGACCTCGTCGAGCTGACCGCGGATGTCATGGGCGCCGAGTTGCTGCACCAGACGCACTTCCGTCTTGCTGGTCCATTCCAAGTCCGAGCTCGCCTTGCGCCACGCCTCCGTCAAGCGCTGCACGTCGCGGATCCGCAAGGCTCTCGCGTACGTGGGCTGCATTGCGGGATCGACCGCGGCGTCCCCCGCAGGGAGTGGTTGTCGCGATACCGCCTGGTGCGAAGGTTCGGGTTCCGCCACGCTGGCGGGCGCGCGGGGCGTCGAGGCCGTGGCTTGCACGACGGTCGATGCCGCGCTCTTCCGGGGTTCGACCTCAGCCGGCCCCCGCCTGCGCGCAAAGAACCAGCCAAGGAGGACAACGACCAGCAGGACCGTGGACCAAAGCCTTTGTTTCATCTCGTTCCCCAACACCCGTTCCGCCCGTCACCAGATGCGGCTGAGCTCCGGCGGCAGTGTGCCGCGGGCCATCACTGGGATCGCCACCCAGGCGAGGATCGCGTTCAGGTGACGAAGCAACACCCATGAGCCGAGTAACGTCACCCCCCGGAGCCGCGGATCCATGCCTACCCGAGCAAACCTCTCCCGCGTCGCGCGGCGTATTGCCTCCCAGACGAGCAACGCTGTCCCGTGCACGACGAACACGAGCGTCAACGCCACGAACGACGCGCTCCCCGCGCGCGCCTGCGACGCAAGAGGTACCGCTGCGTGAAGGATCCCGATTGTCGCGAAGACGGCCAGCACCCCCATGACCGTCGCAGGCGTTGCTTTGCTCCGGCGCCTGCGAAAGGACATCACCACCGGGAAGAAGACGTGTCGCCGCAACCAGTCCCCCAGATATGTGTTCCATCTCGACCAGAACTCGAGCGGCGTCGCGGCGGCGAACGGATACGCGTATCGCTCGGGGATTCTGTAGCCGAGGACGGCCATGCAGCCTATCTCGATGCTGGCGACTCCCGCGTGAACGGCGTAGAGAGAGAGACACTGACCCACGTAGTAGGCGATGAAGCGAGCGTACGTTGCAGCGCCGTCGACTTCCGACAGATTCTTTAGCAAGAGCCCGCGCGCGTAGCAGTACGAGAGGATGCTGAGCACCGCGCCCTGAGCGCAGATCACGATGGCGCCCTGGAGCACGCGGCCGACAGCGCGCGGGAGCCTTGCCTGCTCCCCTGGCGGCACCGCGGAGCCTCGCATCGGAAACACGAGAACGGGGTTCACCAGCAGGAAGAAGAGTCCCTCGCCGAGCGACGACTCGATCTCGGGCGAGTCGACAGCATAGCTGTAGCTCGAAAAGATCAGCTCCCATCCCTCGAGCAGTATCAGCGGCGCGATCCAGCGTGGCATTGCCAGCGCCGGAACCGCGAAATAACACGTGACGGCGAGCAGGAAGACCGCTGCCTGCCGGCCGAAGTCAGCAGGGCGTGAACGCCTGACGTAGTGAAATGCGACTCCGACACACGCAAAGTAGCCGAGCGCCATGGTGCTCGAGAGCAGCGGCAGCATGCCGCCCGGATTGACCAGGTAGGTGGCCGAGGCAGCGCTCACGAAGAGGCCCATCAGCACGATGACCTGTGAACGCGGGAGGCCGTCCATCCGGAGCGCGGCGTACAGCGCGAACGGAAGCAGCCTGAACGCGACGATCGTTACCGCGACCTGTATGAGCGATAGCAGTCCGTCGAAAACGACGACCGGCGGCATCACTCGAGCCCGGCGGAGACGCGTTGCATCTCACGGTCCCACGGTGGTGCCGCAGCGCCAGACGCCGATGCCCGCCTCCGGCGGCGTCACGCACGTACAGGACGGGGCGCCCACGCGACACTTCAGCCCAGCCGGTGAGCAACTGGTGCCGTTCGTGTCCTTGACGACGATCGAGCTTGGACACGCGAGACACTCGCGTGTAACGGAGCACATCGAGCTTGCGGCTGCCGACATACAGGAGCACTCGATACGGAGTTGGCAGAAGTTCTGGCACCCTTGGAGGCTCGAAAAGTCGTTGTCGTTGCCGCCACAACCACCATAGGTGAACGGCTTGCAGACGTTCGCGGACGCGTCGAAGAAGTACCGCGTGCCTCCGGGGACGTTGCACGCGCTGCCAATATCAACCGGCAACTGACACGCTGCCGGCACCGACGTCATGATCGACGGGAGCGTTCCGCCGCTCGCTTGAACGCTGCCGCCAGCCATCACCCCGGACGCTCCACCCGTCGTGGCGGAGCCGCCCATGGCGGGAAGCGAACCCCCGGGGCCGTCGTTCGCACCAGCGACTCCACCGCTCGAGACCGCTCCCGAGCTTCCTCCGGCGGCGCCAGCATCGCTCCTTCGATCCGATACGGCTCCCCCGCACCCAAGAAAGATTCCCAGCAACAAGACGGATGACGCGGGGAATGGCGATGGTCGCCGGTGCATGTGCGCTCTCAGGAACCCGTTGGGAACGCCCGGCGGACGCCGCGCATTTTGGCGTTGGCGTCCGCCGCAGC
>DATAZL010000016.1:0-59458 GCA_036272055.1 Polyangiaceae bacterium
AACTGCTCCCCCCGCCGCTACGCGGGCTCGCTTTGCTCGCGGGCGAACTGCTCCCCCCGCCGCTACGCGGGCTCGCTTCGCTCGCGGGCGAACTGCTCCCCCCGCCGCTACGCGGGCTCGCTTCGCTCGCGGGCGAACTGCTCCCCCCGCCGCTACGCGGGCTCGCTTCGCTCGCGTAGTCGATGCGGAACTACTATCGAGCTCGCTTGTAAAAGGGGGTGGGAACGAGCTTCGCGGCGGTGTCGCGCCCGCGGCAGTCGACGACGATCTCGTTTCCGACCTTGGCGGTCGCGACCGGGACGTAACCGAGGCCGATGCTCTTGCCGAGCGTCGGGGAGGGCCCTCCCGAGGTACAGACGCCGATCGTCTCCCCCGCGGCACCCTTCAGTGGGTAACCGTGACGCGCGACCCCTCGCCCCACCATCTCGAAACCGACCAGCGCGCGGGAGGGGCCGGCCGCCTTGACCCGTGCGATCGCGTCCCGACCGATGAACGGCTTGTCGAGCTTGACGACCCAGCCGAGACCCGCCTCGAGCGGATTCGTCGTCTCGTCGATGTCGTTGCCGTAGAGGGCGAGGCGTGCCTCGAGGCGGAGGGTGTCCCGAGCCCCGAGGCCGACCGGCAAGATGCCGAACGACTCACCGGCGGCGAGGAGCGCCGTCCAGACGTGCACCGCGTCCTCGTTCTTGCAGAAGATCTCGACGCCGTCTTCACCGGTGTAGCCGGTGCGCGCGACGATGGCCTTGCGCCCCGCGACGGTCGTCTCCGTGATGCGGAACGACGGGAGCGACTTCGTGACGTCGATGCCGACGCCGGTCTTCTCGAGGACGGCGAGCGCCTTCGGTCCCTGGAGCGCGAGGAGCGCCGTCCCGTCGGTCGCGTCGGTGAAGCCGGTCTTGCCGCGGGTCTGCTCGGCGAAGTGACCCGCGATCTTGTCGTGGTTCGACGCGTTGCAGACGATGAGCACCCTGTCCTTCGCGAAGCGATAGACGATGAGGTCGTCGAGGATGGTGCCGCCCTCGTTGCAGCAGCACGTGTAGGCGGCCTTGCCGTCTTCGAGGCGCGCGATGTGGTTCGTCACCAGGCCGTCGACCACCTCGGCGGCGGTCGGGCCCTCGAGCCAGAGCTCGCCCATGTGCGACACGTCGAAGAGCCCCGCGCGCTCGCGCACCGCGGTGTGCTCGGCGGAGATGCCGGAGTACTGCACGGGCATCTCGAAACCCGCGAACGGAACCAGACGTGCCCCGAGGCGCGCGTGCTCGGCGTGAAGCGGCGTACGGCGTAGCTCTTCCATCGCCCGACGTTTTAGCGTCGGATCGTCGCCCGGGGCTACCTCTGATTCATCGGGTCGAGGGGCATGCCGTTCGGCTTGTAGCCGGCGCGCTTCCACTTGTCGGCTTCCGACTCGGTGGGATCCGCCACCTTGGGCGGGATGGGCGTCACGTCGTGCATGACGATCTCCGTCGCGTCGCTCGCGGAGTTCACCTCGACGCGATACGTCCGGGTCGGATCTCCTCCCACGACGTGCACCGCGGGGAACACCGTGCCGACCGCGCCGAGCTCGACGCGCTTCACGTCCACGCGGTCGCGCACGTAGTTGGCGACGTCCTCGGCGTGCATCGGGCCGGTCGCGTGGGCCACCCTCGGAAAACGCGCGGACACGCGCATGCCCCGCGGCAAGAGGAGCCCGTACATGTCCTCGGTGCCCGGTGCGAGCTCGCCCGGCGCGAGCCGGTCGACGGGAGGCGCGCTCGCCGTCGCGCTCGCGATGGGAGCCTGGCTCGCCGCGCGCCGGTGGCACCCGGAGAGCGGGAGCGCGCCGAGCGCTGCGAGCACCGTGAGCGCGCACCCGGAGGCGGCGCTTATTCGATGATCGGCGCCCACGATTCGAGCCGCGTCGCCGACTTCGGCGACGCCAGAGAAACGGTGTCGGTTGCGATCGTGTTGTTGCTCGACGACGTCGTCCCGCTGCCGGAGCCGCTCCCCGCTCCCGACGCTTTCGCGCCGCCCTTCTGGATCACGAGCTCGAAGGCTCCCGTCTTGCTCGCCGTCACGCTGGTCACTGCACCATACCCGAGGATCGCGTCGGTGGAGGTGGCGTTCGTGGTGCTCCCGACGGTGCTGCAGGACGGCCGCTGGCGCAGGCCGACGCCCGAGACGACCACGTTCGGATAATCGATGGTCGGCAGCAGGATGAGAGGGCCGGAGGCCGGCGTCCCGGGGGTCACCGACTGGATGTAGTCGAGGCCCCAGACCTGGCTCGTGCCGATGTCGTTGCACGAGGCGGTGATGGTCTGAAGGAACGTCGAGAAGTAGAGCGTCTTGTTGAAGAGCGACATCGGCCCGAGCACTCGCTTGCCGCCCGCGTACTCGGTCTTCCAGTTGAGCTGAGCCTGGAAGTTCGTGTTGCCGGCCGTCGTCGAGACGGCCTCCGTGAGCGACGTGACGTAGTTGAACGTCACCGGCGAGGTGGGGTTCGGATCGGGGGTCAGGTTGTCCTGGTCGCCGGTCGAGAAGTCGACGGTGATCTGGCCGTTCTGATCGACGCTGAGCACCGGCGGCGTCTGGACGGGCTGCCCGAGCGGGCGCGTCGTGCCGTCGTACGGGTCGAAGAAGAGATTCATCGACCACTTCGCGGGGTCGGGCTGGGAGACGTCGACACGCCACAGCCGGCCTTCGGCGTCGCCGACGAAGATGCGATCGGCGGGGAGCCCGGTGCCGGCCGGGTAAGCGACGGGCGTCCCGACGATGGGCGCCGCGATGTCGAGGTCGTGCTGGTTTCCCTGGGCGTCGAACGAGTAGTTCGTCACCCGCGACGCGCTGCCGGTCGGGAACGCGATGGGCTGGGTCACGCCGGTGGGACGGAAGGTCCGGATGATCTCGCCGGTGTCGAGCTTGACGATGGTGAGCGAGCGGGCAGCGAGCGAGTTCTTGGAAGAGCCGTTCGCGCCGTAGCAGCGGATCGCCGAGCGGAACGCGGCGGCGCCGTTCTTCACCGGGATCGCGGTGGCGACGTCGTTCTGCGCCGAGCAGCTCGCCGTCGTCGACGTCGGAGCGTCGCCCGCGCCGCCGGGGAGCACCGCGACCGCGACCATGCGGACCGGCTCCGTCGCCTGCTTCGTGTCCATGAACACGTTCGTGATGAGGGGCGTCGAGCTGCCCTTGCCGAAGAGCTGGTTGCCCTGGTCGTCGGTCGAGAGCTGCCAGAGGAACTTGGGGCCCGTCGTCGTGATGTTCGCCTGGTCGACGGTGGGCTTCGTGACGTCGAGGGCGAAGTACGCGCCGCGCTTCGAGCCGTAGCCCTGGACCACGACGGTGCGGTAGGTGAACTTCTCGTTCGCGTTCGAGTCGGGGGAGGCCTTACGCTCGTATCGGTACGGGAAATCCGTGGAGAGCTGCCGCGTGCCGCCGGCGGTGACCGCGACGTCCTTGATGACGGGGACGCCGTCGAGCGCCGGAACGCGATTCAGCGCCGGCGTGGTTCCGCCGGGGTACATCCCCGCGATCTGCGGCAGCACCGCAGGCGCGAGGAACGACCATTCCTCGTTGTTCTTGTTCGAATTGACCTGATGCGACGTGTCCGTCGGATCGCCGGGGGCGACGCGGAAGGCGTGGAAGAAGCCGTCGTTGCTCGACGTGTACAGAATGCTGTCGCGGTGGAACAGATCCGCGGAGAACTGTTGATACGCCGCGTCCTGGATGAACTCGTTCGGCTGACCGACGCGGAACTGCGGCAGGGAATGGAAGATGTCGCCGATGACGTTGCAGTCGGCGGCCCCGACCTGGGGGCAGCGGCTGACTGGCTTCGCCGACGGCAAACCGACGACCCAGTTGACCAGCGTCGTGCGGCACTGGGCAGCCGGGACGGGAACCGCGGGAGTGCCGCAGCCGGTCGTGTTGGAGAGGCTCATCGACGCCGGGTCGATGTCGTTGGCGAGGTTCGCTGGGTTCTCGAAGGACGTCTGGGTGCCCTTGTAGTGGCCGAGCGCGTCGTCGACGCCGGACTCGAGCCAGGGTCGCATCGACCAGGTGGCTTGCCGGTTCGTGGTGTTCGTCACCACGTCGGGTTGCACGGTGAAGACGAGCCGGTCGCTCGCCGTCGGATCGTGGTTCACGTTCGCGATGAAGTCGTCGCCCTTGCTGATGTCGACGTCGTTCACGACGGAGTTCAGGCTCGAATCGCAGGTGAGGCGCTGGCGGTTCAGGACGCCCGTCCAGAGGCCGGTGGCGAGCACCTTCGCGCCGCTCGTGAACTCGTAGCCGAGTGCGCCGGTGCGATCGCTCGCCGCCGCGGCAGTCGAGACCGGCGAGGTACGCCCGGTGATCTGCTTGAGGAGGGTCTGGAACACGCGGGACAGCGCGGTGCGGAGCTCCGTCGGGTTCTTCGGGAACACGGCGTGGTCGTCCGGCGGGAGGCCGACCGCCGTGGGCGGTTTGCCGCGGAGCGCGATCGGTGTGCCGTTGTACGCGATGTTGTTCAGCGTGCAGCAGGCCTGGAGCGCCGCGTCGGTCGGCGTCGGAGTGCAGAGCGACAGATCCATCGTGCCGCAGTCGACGGGAGTACCGCCGCTCGCGGACGGGTTCACCGTGCTGAGGGCGAAGCCGACGACGAAGGTTCGCACCGCCGGGTTCACCGTGGACGTGACGAGGTCGTTCGCGATGACCTCGGGCTTGTCGTACGGGCACATCGAGCTCGACACGCCGTTCTCGCAGGCGGGCCGGAGATCGGTGTTGGGGACACCGTCCGTGAGCAGGATGATGTAGTTCGGCCTGCAGGTGGCGGTGACGAGCGGGTCCTTCGAGGGACCGAAGAACTGCCCGTTGTTCAGCGGATCGGGTGTGTCGTCGTACCAGAGGAAGTTTCGCGCGTCGTCGAGCATGCCGGCGATCGGCGTCGCGCCGTACGGACGCGTCGCGAGGAGAATCTCCTGGATCCACTCCGAGCGCTGGGTGCCGTCCTCCGTCGTGGGACCGAAGCCGACCATGCGGCCTTCCCACGGAGGCGCCGCGGCGTTACGCGCGCCGACCTCGAACGCCGAGGGAACGCTGCAGTTCCACGGCGTGCCGACGCAGCAGCCCGACGGGGGATCATTGCTGCCGGAATTACACTCGGTCGATCCGCCGATGCGCTTGCAGCGCGACGGACTGGACAAATAATAGCTCCAGGTTCCTCGCTCGCCGTTCGGGTAATTCGCGGCCTGACCGACCAAGCCGGTGTCGGGGTCGGGGTGCGTGTCGAACGTCATCAGGCCGAAGCGGAGGAGACCGTCGAAGGCGTCGAGGAGGCCGTCGCGCTCCTGCGAGAAGCCACACGACGTGACCGGCATGTTGACGCCACCAATGTAGCCACCGAGGGTGACCGCGTTGCCCAAGAAAGGCCGATATGAGATGGCGTTCGTGGGAAAGGCGTACGGCGCGTTGGCCAACGGTAGGATGCCCGGACCCGGCACGCACTGATTGCTCATCGGCCGGTGATAGGAGTCGGAATAGCCGAGATCGTAGGGTGGATCGGTGCTGCTCAGCTGAAACTCGGTCTGGAAGCCCGTCGTGTTGTCGCGCTTCTGCGCGTAGCAGCTGTAATTGTCGATGGTGCCCGAGAGCGTCTCGACGAGCTCGATCCACCGGCTCTTCTCGTTGGTGGAGCTGACCGTCGTGTTCGGGTTGGTCGGATCGCAGACCGGCGACACGTCGCCCGACGACTTCCACTCCATCGACCCTGACGTATCGACGAGGAGCAAGACGTTCGGCGCCTGCGCGACGACGTCGGGTCCTTCGCTCTGGGCGTGGGCGGTTACGGCGACGAGAGCAATGCTCCCGAGCGCCGCGCATCGCGTGATGTGTCGTAGGTTCCTCATAGCTGGACGTAGCTCACGTAACCTCTGAGCCATTGCGTCTCGGACGCACGCGTGACGGTGGCAGTGCACTCACTTCCGGGAAGCGCGTTCGGGCTCAGACTCGCGTTCACGGTGAGGGTGTCGAGTGTCACGCGCGCGGGGCCGCCGAGCTGTTGCCCGGCGAGGGCCTTGTTCGGCGGACGATGATCGGTGCTCTCGACGCGGATGGACGCGGCGATAGCCTGATCGAGCGGGCTGTCCGGCCTGTTCAGCGCGCCGAAGAAGCCCTCGGGATCGGCGGCGAGCCCCGGGTAGTCCTTCTGCGCGAGGCGAACGGCGTCGTCGCGGGTCATGACGATGCACCAGTCGGCGGAGTTCGTCGCGACGAGCGGGTTCAGCGCCTTCGACGCCAGGCAGTTCGTCCCGGCCGTGACGTTCTGGGTGTAGCCGTTCACGTCGTCGGCGATCGTCGCGAGGCGAAGGTTCGCAGCGAGCTCCGCCAGGTAGAAGGCGGTGCCCGCGCGACGGCTGTAGCCGGAGCTGAGCTGCGCGAGGCTCGTTGCGTGCATCGCGAACACGCCGATGGCGGTCAGGAGCGTCACGACCAGGACGACCACGAAGAGCGCCGCGCCGCGCTCGTCTGCTCTCGGTTTCACAGCCACGCGACACCTCGCTGGTTACGGATGGCGATGTCCGCCTGCACGGTGCGCACGCGGGCGAAGGGAGCCTTGCCGCCGGCGCCGACCGCGATGCGGAAGAGGCCCGGGCCGATGATGCCGCCGCCGTCGGGCATGCCGCCGATACGGTCGGCCTCGCGCGAGCGCACGCTGAGCCGCGCGCGGACGCCGCGTATGCGTTGCGGGCCGTGCGTCGCGTCCATCGTCGTCGTGTCGCCGGCCCACGCAGTGGTCGGCGCGCCGGGCGCGAAGTTCACGAGCTGCTCGAGGGAATTGCCGGCCTGGCCGGTCGCGATCTGCGACACGGTCACGCCGAAGCTCAGGTCCACGGCGAACTCGGCGATGAGCTCCTGGGTGCCGTCGATGGGGTCGCCGTTCGTGTTCAGCTCTTCGCGCACGAGCTCCGTCCTGCCAACGTCGGTGGTCGGAAGCGCGCCGGCGCCTGCGGTGGTGGTACCCGCCGAGAAGATCGGCGCGAAGCGGGCGTTGCCGGTCATGTTCCTGATCGAGTAGTGAACGAAGTTCACGACGTTCGCCGTGTGCTGAAGCCCGGTGCCGATCACGCCGCACTTGAGGGTCGTGTTCGTGCCCCGGTAAAGGAGGTTCGGGCTCGTCGGCTGGAGGAGGATCGTCGGGTACTGGCCGCCGGTCGTCGAGGCGATGGTGCCGTACTGCTCGTTGCCTTCCGGATCGACGATGCGGAGCGCGCGGCCCGCGCCGAACACCGTGTCGAGGAGCGCCTTCTGCGTCTCGGGCGTGGTCATGTTCTGGTAGCCGAGGCGCGCCATGCCGCCGAAGGTGGTCTCGAGCTGCACCACGTGGTTCGTCCCGGTGGAGACGATGGAGTGCGTCGGGAACGAGTCCGCCGAGGCGTAGCTGCCGGCGAGGGTGATCTCGTACGGCGTGATGTGATTGCCCTGCTGCACGGGCAGCGCGGTCGTGTCGGTCGCCGCGATGTAGATCCCGGCGAGCTTCGAGAGGTACGCCGGCCAGCTCGCGTCGGAGACGCCGCAGCGCTTCGGGTCGTGGCGCAGATTGGGCGACGTCAGGAAGCCCGCGCGCTCGATGTCGAGGCGGAGCCGCTCGAAGCCGACGACCGAGCCGAGCGTCGCATTGCTCATGCGCGCCTCGGACTGGTAGAGGCCGGTCGCCTGCTTCGCGAGCATGAAGACGGCGACAGAGACGAAGAGCCCGCCGGTGAGCGCGACCATGAGCTCGACCAGGGTGAAGCCCAGCGTGAGGTGCCGCGACGCTTCGCGGAGCTTTCGTGCGAGGCGGCTCATAGGAGACCCACCGGTGCCTGAGAAACGGACGTCGTCAGATAGATCACGTTGAAGGCGCTGATGTTGGCGGTGAGGGTCGCGCCGTCGACCGCGCAGAGGTTCGTTCGCGCGGCGGCGGGGATGCCGAAGGCGGAGTTGTCAGCCGGCCAGAAGACGCGGATCTGGGCGCGGATGACGCCGGTTCCGCCGGTCGCGGCGTGGAGGTACGCGAAGCGGAGGTGCGTGCAGTAACGGATGAGCGGGCCGTTCGTCGCCGGGTCGAGCGGCGCGCCGAGGGCGCCGAAGGCAGGGCCGAAGTTACGGAGCGTCGAGTAGTCGGGGATGAACCACTCCACGGTCTGCGCCGGATCGGCGAGCTTGAGCCAGGTCGTGTTCGGGAGCGTCGAGGCGCCGGCCGCGGTGATCGTCCACACCGAGCCGTCGAGGGCGAGCTGATCGGCCCACCCTTCACCGATGCGCGAGGCGATGGAGAGGTCCTTCGCGTGGCGATTGGACGACACGGCGACCTTCTGCATCGCGATGACGCCGCTCGCCCCGATGGCGAGCACGGCGAGCGACATGACGAGCTCGACGATCGTGTAGCCCCGTGCGAGGCGGCGGGAGACAGGTGAGCGACTCATAGCGCGAGCCTCGAGACGCCGGTCGGCAGGACGAGCACGGTGCGCACGCGCGAGTCGGTCGACGGCGTGCCGTTCGACGAGCGAAACACGCTGAACTGCGGGATGCCGGTCATCGTCGTGAAGACTCCGGAGGTCGCGTAACGGACGTACGAACGACCGAGCGGCGTGAAGCAGACGTCCATGGTCGTCGCGGTGTTGCCGCTCTCGGGCGTGAGCGTCGCGTACACGTCGCCGATGCCGGGCTCCTTGCCGATGTCGATGGACTCTATGGTGCGGTTCTGCGTGCTCCCCGACGTCGTCCAGTCGACGAAGGAGCAATTCGACACCGTGTTGAGGGCGCACGGCTGATTCGTCGTGCCGCCGACCAGCCCCTCTTTCGTGCTGAAGGTGCCATGGCCGGAACCGGTCGTCTCGTAGCGGACGAGGATCGCGCCACCCTGGCCCATCGCCCGGATGCGCGCCTGCTGATACGTGAGCGCGATTCGCTGCGCGGCCTCGTGAACGCGGCGGTCGCGGAGCTGGATGGTGACCTGGGGGATCGCCATGCTCGCGAACACGCCGATGAGGATCACCACGACGGTGAGCTCGATGAGCGTGAACCCTCGCTGCCCGGACGGGCGACGCGGGTCGCGCCGGGTGCGAGCGAGGTGAGGCGTGAGAACGGGGTTCGGACAGTCCACGGGCTTGGTCCTCGCACAGCAAGTGCCGTGCCGTTTTGCGGAGTTCGACATTTTCGAATTCCTCTATGATTTCCGTATGCCCGGACCTACCCCGGACGGCAAGGATTGCGGCGGTCCGCAATCGTTGCAGAGCGCGCCGACGTGCACCTACCGATGCCGACACCGTCGTGGGCCGGCCTTCGAACGGGGATGCACCGTTCTTGCGATCACTCCCTTCGGCGGTCTATTCGGGCGAGCCATGAAGGCTCCCCACCTGCTCTGGGCCGTCGCGTTCCCGTGCCTGCTCTCACTCGGCTGCAAGCGCGACGACTCCGAGGACAAGGGCGTCGCGCCACCGCCGATCGCGAGCGCGAAACCCGGCGTGTGCGCAAACGGCGGTGGGACCGACAGTGACACCGCGTCGGCGGCGTTCTTTCCGCGCGCCGTCGGCGGCTACTGCATCGACCCGAACGGCGATACGCGCGCCTACGGTGAGGGCGCCAAGGGTACGCTCGACGACGTGTGCATCCAGCAGCTCGACGGCGAGTGCGACGTCTACAAGTCCTACGGCCTGAAGCGGCTCGTCAGCCTCCGGTACGCCGACGGCGCGGGCACTCCCGGTGCGATCGCCGTCACTCTTTCACGCTTCGCGACGAAGGAAGGCTCGTTCGGCTTTTACACGAAGCGGGTCGTCGCGGACGGCGATCCGTCGAAGATCACGCTCACCGCGCTCGATGCGGGCGGCATCTCGTCCCTCGGGAGCGGCGTCGCATATGTCTTTCGTAACGATTACCTCGCGGAGCTCGCCTACACGAACGAGGCGGAGTCGCCCGACCAGATGCGCGAGAGCGGCAAGCGCGTTTTGCCCGGCATCGCGAAGGCGATAGGCGAGCATCTCCCGGGCGACACGACGCTGCCCGCCGCGGTGCAGCTTCTTCCCGCCGAGCATCGTCTCCCCATGGGGGTCTCGTACGTGACCGATGACGTGCTCCGGCTCTCGGGCGTGGGACCCGGCGCGGTCGGCTTCTACGCCGACGGCGACAAGCGCTGGCGCGTGGTGTCTCTCCTGCGCACCGACGAGGACGCCGCGAGCGACGTCCTCGAGACGCTCAGGAAGGCGCACCACGCGACGGTCATCAAGGACCTCGTGTTTCCTGCGGTCGCCGCGTCCGCGCAGCACGACGACGCCGCGAAGACGGAGTGGGTGTTCGGGCGCAAGGGGAGCAAGGTCTTCGGCGTCGGCGACGAGGAGCTCGTCCTCGGAGAGGGCAAGTCGAAGGACGAAGAGACTCACGTGAAGCTTTCGCGCGACGAAAAGCTCGCGATCCTGAAGAAGCTCGTCTCCGGCTGAAGGGCTTGGTCGGTTTGCCGAGAAAGGGGGCCTTGGCCCCGCGGCTACTTAGCAGGGGGGCCTCGGCCCCCCGCAGCTTCGCCTACGGCGAACTGCTCCCCCCGCCGCTTCGCGGGCTCGCTGCGCTCGCGTAGTCCGCGGCTTTGATGACTCGGGGACGGCGCTGACGCGACTGCTTCCCGCGCTCTTGCCGCTCGGGGTGCGGGTGATAAGTTGCCTGGGAATGCATTTCGCGCTGCCCGACTCGCACGAGACGCTGAAGCGGGTGGTGCGGGAGTTCTGCGAGGCGGAGGTCACACCGCGGGCACGGGAATGGGACGAGGCCGAGCGCTTCCCACGTGAGCTCGTCCCGAAGCTCGCGGAGCTAGGGCTCCTCGGTATCCGCATACCCGAAGAGTACGGGGGCGCGGGCATGGACACCCTCGCGTACGCGCTCGTCGTCGAGGAGTGCGCGCGCGCAGACGGTTCGCTGGCGCTCACCGTCGCGAGTCACAACGGGCTCGGCACGAGTCACATCCTGACGTTCGGGTCCGAGGAGCAGAAGCGTCGCTATCTGAGCCGGGCCGCGACGGGAGAATGGCTCGCGGCGTGGGCGCTCACCGAACCGGGTTCCGGCTCCGACAGCGCCGCGGTGAAGACGACCGCGGTGCGCGACGGCGACGGCTGGGTGCTCAACGGCACGAAGATGTTCGTCACCCAGGGCTCCGTCGGCGGCTTCTGCGTCGTGCTCGCGCGCACGAACCGGGACGTCGCGGCCCAGCGCGGCATCACCGCCTTCGTCGTCGAGCACGGCACCCCCGGATTCGCGGCGAGCCGCGAGCTCGAGAAATACGGCTGTCGTTCGAGCGACACCGCAGAGGTGTCCCTGGTCGACGTGCGCGTCCCCGACGACGCCCGCGTCGGCGCGGTCGACGCCGGGTTCTACGACACGATGCGCATCCTCGATCGCGGACGGGTGTCGATCGCCGCCATGGCGCTCGGGCTCGGACGCGGCGCGGTCGCGATGGCGACGAAGTACGCCGGCGAGCGGACGGCATTCGGCAAGCCCATTGGTCGCTTCGACGGCGTGCGCGAGCTCCTCGCGCGCTCGGAGGCGGAGCTCGACGCTGCGGCGCTCCTCGTCTACCGCGCGGCCATCCTCGCCGACAGCGGGAACCGCTACTCGCGCGAGGCATCGATGGCGAAGCTCTACGCGAGCGAGTCCGCGACGCGGGCGTGCAATCGCTCGCTGCAGGTCCTCGGAGGCTACGGCTACACGCGGGAGTTCGCGGTCGAGCGACACCTCCGCGACGTGAAGCTCTGCGAGATAGGCGAGGGGACGAGCCAGGTTCAGCGAATGGTCATCGCCCGGCACGTCATCGCGGGTTGAACGTCGCGTGCCCGGTGGCGACGGCGGCGTCGTTCCTGCCGCCGGCGTACGCCTTGAACACGACGTCGTCACCGACGGCGTAGCCCACCGTCCGGAGCGTCTCGCCCGGCGTGACGGGCTTCCGGAACTGCGCGGTGAGGGAGCGGAGCTTCGAGCCGTCACCGCCGCAGGCGTGACGGATCACGGCGCGCGAGATGAAGCCGTAGGTCGCCAGCCCGTGCAGGATGGGGCCGTCGGGGAAGCCCACGGACTTCGCAAACTCGGGGTCGGCGTGCAGCGGATTGAGGTCGCCCGAGAGCCGGTAGAGGAGCGCCTGCTCGCGCGACGTCGTCTCCTCGAGCTCGAAGGCGAGCGCGGTGCCGTCGGGGACCTTCGGCGTGGTCGACTTCGGCGGGTGCGGTCCGCCGAAGCCCGCGCCGTCACGGAAGAGGAGCTGCCACTCGGTGCGACAGACGACGTCTCCGTCGATGCGGCTCTCGGTGCTGCAGAGCATCTGCACGAGCCGCTTCATGTCGTAGACGCCTTCGATGCGCGCGGTCGTCACGAACGTGCCCTCGGGGGGAAGCGGTTTGACGACCGTCGTGGTCTGCGCCCCGTGGACCATGGACGCGATGTTGCCGCCGCTCTTCCGGAGGAGCTCGAACACGGGCTCGAAGGCCGGCACGACGCCGAACGTCGGGTACACCTTCGGTCCGCGTCCTTCGTAGAGATAGTCGAGCTCGTCCACCTTTGCGCCGATGCCGAGCGCGTAGAGGATGGCGTCACGTGTCCGGTAGGTGAGCTCGTGAGGCGACGACTCGAGCCCGGTGCAGGACGGATCGAACGGCATATAGCGCCACGGTTACCGGGCGCGCACGCTCGAGTCAACGGGAGGCCGCGGGCGGCGAGCCCTTTCGATCGGCTCCGTTCCGTGTGAGGCTCGGCGGAACGAACGGTGCCACCGGGGATCTTGGACGCGCTCGTCACGGAGCTCGACGGAGAGCACGGAGCTCTCGTCGGATGGGGCGTCGCGTGGGCGCGCGTCCTGCCGACGGTGTTCATCGTCCCTGCGTTCGGGCTCGGCGTCCTGCCGGCGTCGCTGCGCGCCGCGATGGCGCTGGCGCTCGCGGTCGGTATTGCTCCGGCGCTCGCACCGGCGGCGCTCGCGTCGACGACGGCGTGGCCCGCGCTGCTAGGCGCGGAGCTACTCCGCGGCGTGCCCATCGCCCTCGCCGCCGCGGTCGCTCTCTACGCCGCCCAGGTCGCTGGCGGCGTCGTCGACAGTGCTGGACGCGCGACGCGGCTCGCGCTCCGGGACGGACCGGTAGGTTCACGGCTGACGCCGTTCTCGTCGCTCTTCGGGCTCGGCGCGGCCATCGTGTTCCTCGCGAACGGGAGCGCCGCGCGCCTCGTCGCCGCGCTCGGTACGGAACCGCCCTTCGAGAGCGCGCACCTCGCGCGGGTCGCGGCCGAGCTCGCGACGGGGATCGGGCTCGGCGCGAGCGTCGGCGCGCCGGTGCTCGTGGCGGCCCTGGCCGCAGATGTGGCCACCGGTATTGTCGCACGCGAGCGGTCGTTCGTCTCCGTCGAGGCGCTCTTCGCGCCGCTCAGGACGCTCTTCGTGCTCGTCGCCACCGCCGCGTTACTCGACCGGATGCTCGAGGCCGTCGTCCTGCTCGTGCCGTTCACGACGGCGCCGCCCTGAATGCGGCTGTCGGCGCTCAGAAGATGAGCCGCGAGCGGTATGCCATCGTCAGGCTCATATCGATCGCGGTGATGCGGCCTCTGAGCGACGCCTCGTCGCCGAACGGCCCGCGCAGCGGCGTCTCCGGCAAAAACCAGTTCGAGTACCGTCCCCAGGCGCCCGCGACCCAGTGCTCGCCGAGCTCGTAGTGCAGGCCGATCGCGCCGCCGATGGTGAAGCCCTCGGTCAGGAGCACCGCGCTCCGCGGCCCGACCATCGCGTATTCACTGAGGCCCTTCTGGACCTGGAAGATGTCGTTGACGACGCCGAGCCCTGTCGTGATCCCGACGAACGCCTCGAAGTGCTCGCGGATGGGGATGAAGTAACGCGCGGTCACCTCGATCGACAGGTACCGGCGAGAGTGATCGCGCGGCACGTCGGGAGGGTCGTTGTTGGGCGCGTCGGTGCTCGACGTGATGCCGAGCATGGCGCCCGCGCCGGCGGCGAAGTTCCCGCGGCGGAACATGGGCCACGCGCTCAGGGCGAGGCTGCTGTCGCCCTTGCCGCAACCGGCCTGGCTCTCGATGCACACCCGCGCGCCCGGCAGCGTGAAGTACCCGATGCCGAACTCGGCCATTCCGTGGGTGACGCTCGACTCGTCGCGATCGGCGCGTAGCGTATCGGGCTCATCGGCGGCAGAAGGGCGCGCGAACGCCGTCGCGAGGGCGAGCGTCGCGCACGCGACGACGCGGGCCGTCATGCGTCCCTCGTGCCGAGATCGCGCAGCGTCTTCCGCGTCACGGAGCTCGTGAGGGCGCCGCCTGCAGGAGCGTCGGCGCGCGTCGTCGCGCCGCCGAGGAGCGTCGCGCGGCGAGTGAGCGCCGCGCCGTCGAAGCCGCTCGCGCGCGCGGCCTCGGCGAGCCCCTGGCCGAAGGTGCGCGCATCGGGCGCGCGGTCATTCGGATTCTTGGCGAGGTTCTTCTCGATGAAGCGCGCGAGCGGCGCGGGCACGTCGCGCCCGGCGCCGAGCGAACGGACGTCGGGAGGCGCGGCCTGCGCGTGCTGGATCAGCACGTCGACCGGGCCAGCGCCGACGAACGGCGGCTTGCCGGCGAGGCACTCGAAGAGGAGCGTCGCGAGCGAGTACACGTCTCCCGGCGCGCCGACGCGCTCGCCGCGCGCGCTCTCGGGGCAGGCGTAGAGTGCGGTGCCGAGGATCGCTCCGGCGTGAGTCGCGATCGAGCTGTCCGCCTCACCGACGCGGGCCACGCCGAAGTCGAGCACCTTGACGAAGTCGGGGTCCGCGCCGACGCGGACGAGCATGACGTTCTCGGGCTTCAGATCGCGATGCACGATGTCGCGCGCGTGCGCCTCGCCGACCGCGTCGCTGATCGACAGCACGATGCCGAGCGCGCGCGAAGGCGGAAGCACGCCCTCGGTCGCGGCGAGCGCCGACCGTAGCGTCATCCCGTCGAGGAACTCCATGACGATATAGGGTTCGGCGCTCGTTTCACCGGGGCTCGGGGTGAGCTCTCCGGAGCCGTGGACGGTGATGAGGTTCGGGTGCGAAAGGCCGCCTGCGACGCGACCTTCGCGCAGGAAGCGCGCCACCAGATCGCGTCGCTTCATGTGTTCGCGGTGGAGGATCTTCACGGCGACGGGACGCCCGATGCTCGACTGCGACGCCCGGTACACGCGTCCCATCGACCCTATGCCGACGAGGCGCTGCAAGTGCAGGTCGGAGCCGAGGTGAAGACCGAGGTACGGGTCACCGAGCGCATCGGGTTTGCGCGCCGCGAGTGGGGCGCCGTCTCTCGGACAGAAGAGCGCGTCACTGCCGTAGGCCTCGCCGCAGGTAGGGCAGGTTCGGCGCGCTTCGCCCATGCCGGCGCATGCTAGCACCCGTCAGCCCGAGGGCGCGCTTCTCCCGGGCTCGGGCCACATCGGGGTACGCATTTGCCGGCCGAGGGACTAGGCTCGGGGCCGTGCACGGTAGCTACTCCGACATCGGAAGGAAGCTCGTCCTTTACCTGGTGACGATGCTCCTCTCCCTGACCGTCCATGAGTTCGCGCACGCGCTCGTGGCCGATCGCCTCGGAGACGACACACCCCGTCGGGACGGGCGGCTCACCCTGTCGCCGCTCGCTCATTACGACGTGTGGGGCACGTTCATCATCCCGACGATCGCCATCGTTGCCGGGGGGATCCCGTTCCTCGGCTGGGCGAAGCCCGTCCAGACCAATCCGGGCAAGTACACCCGGCGATTCTCCATGCGGAACGGGCACCGGCTCGTCGCGTCGGCCGGACCTATCTCGAACCTGCTCCTCGCCATCGTCTCGATGGGTCTCCTGACGATCCTCGTTCGGACAGGCGCGGTCGCCGACGGCGGAGGTACTCCAGGAGCCCTGGCCCTCCTGCTCGCCTCCATGGTCCAGGTGAACCTCGGGCTCTGCATTCTGAATTTCCTGCCGCTGCCGCCTCTCGACGGCGCGCGGCTCCTGCCGCGAAGCCTCGACGGGTTTCAGGCGGCGATCGCGCCGTACTCGTTTCTCATCATGCTCGTCGTGCTGAACTTCAGCGCGTTCCGTCGGATCCTGATCTGGCCGGTCGAGATCCTCGGCGCGGCGCTGCAAGCGATGTTCGGGCTCGACGTGGGGCTTGCTTGACCAGCGAAGGGGACGGAAAAGACCTTCCGCCCGAGCCTGCTGCGGGAGACGGCGAGGGGGAGACTAGTGGCGGGCCGGGCGTCGCGAAGACGCGCGCGTCCGAGGTCGTGCCGAAGGAGCCTTCGCCCCCCGTGCCGGAGCAGAACCCCGGCGGCTACCGCGTCGCACTCCCGACCTTCGAGGGGCCGCTCGATCTGCTCCTGCATCTGATCCAGAAGCACGAGCTCGACATCCTCGACATCCCCATCGGCTTCATCACCGAGAAGTACCTCGAGTACGTCCTGATGATGGAGGTGGTGAACATCGACGTCGCGAGCGAGTACCTCGTGATGGCGGCGACGCTCGCCCACATCAAGTCGAAGATGCTTCTGCCGACCCCGCCCGCCGACCAGGACGAGGCGGAAGAGGAGCAAGAAGATCCGCGCGCGGAGCTCGTGCGGCGCCTCCTCGAGTATCAGAAGTACAAGCTCGCGGCCGAGCAGCTCGGTGGCCGCTCCGTGCTCGGCAGGGACGTGTTCGTGCGCGGCGCTGCAGAGACGATCGACGAGGGGCCCGCACCGCTCGCGTCGCTCAGCCTCTTCAAGCTGATCGACGCCTTCGAGTCGATCTTGAAGCGGGTGCAGCAGCACCAGGGCCATCAGATCGATTTCGAGCGGATCAGCATCACCGATCGAATCAATCAGCTGAGCGACATCCTGCGCGAGCGTCCCTCCTTGCAGTTCGACGAGCTCTTCTCGAGTGACAAGACGCGCGCCGACGTCATCGTGACGTTCCTCGCGCTCCTCGAGATGACACGGCTCAAGATGACCCGGATCACGCAGGAGAGCGCGTTCGCGCCCATCTACATCGAGCTCAGTGTGCGCGACGACGCCGAAGCGACGGCCGCGCCCACCGAAGGTGAACAGGTATGAGCAAGAAGACGACCAAGGGGTCGCAGAAGCAGGCGCCGCCGGCGAAAGAAGCCGCTGCGAAGACGAAGAAGGCACCCGCGGCGAAGAAGGCGCCTCCGGCAGACAAGGGCGCAAAGCCGCTGTCTGCCGAAAAGAGCACGCCCGCGAAGAAGAGCGTGCCGCCGAAGAAAGCGTCCAAGGACACGACCGCCGCCAAGAAGGCGCCGGCGACGAAGAGCGCGCCGAAGAAAGCGCCGCCTGCCGCCGAGAGCGTCCCGGCGAAGAAGAGCGCGCCGAAGAAGAGCGCGCCGAAGAAGGCGCCGGCTGTCGACGAGAGCGCGCCCGCGCCGAAGAAGAGCGCGCCGAAGAAGGCCGTCGCGAAGAAGCCCGCCGCGCCGAGGAAGAAGCGTGGAGCCGCCGCTGCAGAGGAAGCAACGCCGGACTCCGCCGAGCGCGCTGCGACGCCGCGAAACGAGACCACCGAGGTGGACGCATCGGAGCTCCTCGACGACTCCGCGTCGGGGCTCGCCGGCACTCACGCGAATCAGGACGACCCCCTCGCCGCCAACGAGGAGACGACGAGACCCGCTCTCGACGTCGGTGGGCTAGAGGGCGACGAGGCGCGCACGTACCTGAAGGGCCTCGTCGAGGCGATCCTGTTCGTCGCCGAGGCGCCCCTGTCGATCAAGGAGCTCGCCCGCGCCGCGAAGATCGATCGCAAGCGGGCGGCGGAGCTCCTCGACGAGCTGCGAGCGGAGTACGAGCCTCGCGGCGTCCAGATCCACGAAGTGGCGGGCGGGTTCTGCTTCCGTTCGAGCGCCAGCTACGCCGAGTACGTGCGCGGGCACCTCGCTCAGCGCCCGGTGCGCCTCTCGCGCCCGCAGCTCGAGACGCTCGCGATCATCGCGTACCGCCAGCCGATCACTCGCCCCGAGGTCGACGATATCCGCGGAGTGGACTCGGGTCCGGTGCTCAAGGGCCTCCTCGAGCGTGATCTCGTGAAGATCCTCGGCAAGAAGGACGAACCCGGTCGCCCGATGCTCTACGGCACCTCGGGCGGGTTCCTCACGCTCTTCAACATGCAGTCGCTGCAGGACCTGCCGACCCTCAAGGAGTTCACCGAGCTCTCCGAGGAATCCCGGCAGCGCTTCGAGCAGCAGCTCGGAGAAGACGCGCCCGATGGCCCGGTGGATCTCTCGGGGCTCGAGGCCGACGTGCCCGCTGCCGTCGATCCGAGCACGTTCGACGACAAGGACGAGCCGGAGAGCAAGCCGGACACGGCGCTCGAGGCCGAAGGCTTCGGCCCAACCGGTGAAGTCGACGTTACCGAAGACGACGATTTCGTCGCTGGCGCGAAGGACGACACCGCGGCGGACAGCACCGACGACGAGCTGGACGATGACGACGATTCGGACGACGACGACGACGATGATGACGACGACGACGACGACGACGACGACGACGACGATGACGATGACGTGGTGAGTGCCACTGCCGACAAGGCGGACGCGACCAACGGCGACGACCACGCCGACTCCGGCAACGGCGAGAAGCCCGACGACGCGGTCGGTCCCGAAGACGATGACGCGTCGGACGAGGACGCGCCGGACGACGACGATGACGATGACGACGACGACGACGACGACGACGATTGAGCGGTGGGGATAGCTGCCCGACGCGACGAGCCTGTCGCGTGGGCGCGCTTCACGATGGAGCACCGCGCAAGTGGTTCAACCTTGCGCGCTGCGCCATTCGTCCCCGTTGTAAAAGTGGCCGACGAGCCAAGATCTGGAAGACGTACTTCCGATCGTCTGCTAAAGGCGAAGCTCGGTCGTGATCCGGGCTGAGGCGGCGATCCATATCGGACGCCGACCCGGGCCCGTGAAAGGAAAGGTTCGCATGTACTCGTTCGAGCCCACTGAAGAGCAGCAATCGATCATCGATACGGTGCGCGACTTCGCCAAGACGGAGATGCGCCCGAAGAGCATGGAAGCCGACGAGAAGGACGCCCTTCCGGAAGGCTTTCTGCAGAAGTCATGGGATCTCGGCCTCGCCGTCGCGGCGATCCCCGAAGCCTACGGCGGGAGCGGGATCGAGCGCTCCGCGATCACCGGCGCGCTCCTAGCGGAGGAGCTCGGCTACGGCGACGTCGCCATGGGCATCGCGACCCTGGTACCGGCGCTCGTCGCGTACCCCATCGTCGACTACGGCACCGAGGAGCAGAAGAAGAAGTATCTGCCGCTCTTCACCGGTAGCTCGTTCCCCAAGGCGACCGCGGCGCTCGTCGAGCCGAGCATGGACTTCGACGCGACCGATCTGACGACCACGGCCCGCAAGCGCGGTTCGAGCTACGTCATCTCCGGCAAGAAGTGTCTCGTTCCCCTCGGGAGCAGCGCGGAGCTGTTCCTCGTCTTCGCCCGTGAGGGTGGAGCCGGCTTCGAGAACGTGCAGGCGTTCATCGTGCCCCGCGGCGCGAAGGGCCTCACGGTCGGCGAGAAGGAAAAGAACATGGGCGTCAAGGCGCTCGACACCGTTCGCCTGACCCTCGAGGACGTCGAGGTCCCGGCCGACGCACGGCTCGGCGGCGACAAGGGCATCGACTTCGAGAAGATCATGTCGTTCTCGCGCATCGCGCTCTCGGCCCTCGCGGTCGGCGTGTCGCGCGCGGCGCTCGATCACTCGGTGACGTACGCCAAGGAGCGCACCGCGTTCGGCGAGGCCATCGGGCAGCGCCAGGCAGTGGCGTTCATGATCGCCGATATGGCCCTCGAGGTGGATGCGACCCGCGTCCTCGTGTGGGAGGCGGCTTGGCATCTCGACAAGGGCGAGAAGGGCACGCAAGAGACGTATCTGACCAAGATGTACTCCGACAAGATCGCGCTGAAGGTCACCGACAACGCCGTCCAGGTCATGGGCGGCCACGGATACATTCGTGAGAACCCGGTCGAAGGCTGGCTGCGCCACGCGCGCGGCTTCACCACGTTCGACGGCATGGCGCTGGTCTGAACAGGAGCGAGAACGAAAATGATCGACTTCGAACATCACCCAGTCGTTGCCCAGACCGCCATGATGATCAGCCAGATGGCTGCCAGCATGATGCGCCCCGTAGCTCGCGAGATGGACGAGCACGAGCACGAGGATCCCGTCGCGTACATCAACTTCATGTACGACGTCATGAAGAGCGGAGCCGGCGGAGCCGCCGCGACGCAGTTCACCGGAGGGTCGCGCAAGAAGGATCAAGATCCGAACGCGCCGAAGAAGCCCGGCTTCGGTAACGTCCTCGGCGCCGTCTCGATCGAGATGATGTCGTGGGGTGACGCCGGCATCTATCTCGCGACCCCGGTCGCGGGCCTCGGCGGCGCAGCCGTCGCCGCAGCCGGCACCGAGGAGCAGAAGGAGCGCTTCCTCAAGCGCTTCAGCGAGGGCGAGCCGAAGTGGGGCGCGATGGCGATCACCGAGCCGGGCTGTGGCTCGGACTCGGCCGCCATCACCGCCACCGCGCGCCGCGACGGTGACGACTACGTGCTCGACGGCGTGAAGATCTTCGTCACCAGCGGCAAGCGCGCCATCAAGGACTCGAACGGCTTCGTCGTCGTCTGGGCCACGGTCGACAAGAGCGCCGGCCGCGCCGGCATCAAGTCGTTCGTCGTCGAGGCCGGTACGCCGGGCATGACGCTCCTCGGGCTCGAGAAGAAGCACGGTATCCGCTGCTCGGACACCGCGCAGATCGTCTTCGAGAACTGCCGCGTTCCGAAGGAGAACCTCCTCGGTAGCCCCGAGGTCGACCTGAACAAGGGCTTCAAGGGCGTCATGGCGACGTTCGACGCGACGCGCCCCGCGGTCGCTGCGAGCGCCATCGGCATCGGCCGCGCCGCCCTCGAGTTCGTCAAGGAAGAGCTCGACAAGGCCGGCGTGAAGCTCCGCTACGGCATCAACCCCCACAAGCTCACCGCCCGCGAGCGCGACGTGATGGACATGGAGGCGAACCTCAAGGCCGCCTGGCTCCTCACGCTCAAGGCCGCGTGGATGAGCGACAACAAGAAGCACAACAACCTCGAGGCGAGCATCTGCAAGGCCAAGGCCGGCCTCGCAGTTACCCAGCTGACGCAGAAGGCAGTCGAGCTCATGGGTCCGCTCGGCTACTCCCGCGACATCCTCCTCGAGAAGTGGATGCGCGACGCGAAGATCAACGACATCTTCGAAGGCACTCAGCAGATCAACATGTTGATCATCGCGCGCCGCATCCTCGGATACGGCCGTGACCAGCTGAAATAGGCTCCGAAGTCGAGCTTCGAACCCCGAGGGCGGCCGCGTGCCGCCCTCGGCATTTTGTGACTTCGGATCACTGCGTCATTTGCGAACGCGCGTCCGACAAGCGCGCTCGCCGGGAAGATCGCCCATGGCGAGGCTCCGCAGATCGGGTGCGCGACGTCGATCAGCTTGACGTCAGTGAGTGACCTTCGTATTCGTGCGCAGCGTCGAAAAGGCGGTTTTCGTTCGCTTTCGAAGCTCGCTGGTTCAACCAGTCCTCGTTCGCGACTTGGCCGTCTGGCAACCGTGCCGGCACCGAAGAAACAAGGGAGATAGATATATGGCTGATTTCCAGGCGAATACCCCAGAGGAGCTGCGAGCGCTGATCGACGGAAAGTCGGACGACGAGCTCAACGCGGGTCTCACCGCTTCGGGCGCCGCGACGGCTCTCGATCAGGTCTTCCAGGGCATGGTCGACGCGTTCATCCCGGCGAAGGCCGCGGGACAGAGCGCCGTGATTCAGTACGACGTGAACGCGCCGGACGGAAAGCACTCGTACCAGCTCAAGGTGGCGGACGGCAAAGCGGCGCTCATGAAGGGCTCGCCCGAGAGCGCGCGGGTCACGCTGACCCTCTCCGCGCCGGACTTCCTGCGCCTCGTCACCGGCAAGCTGAATGGTCAGACGGCGTTCTTCCAGGGCAAGCTCAAGCTCGCGGGCGACATGATGTTCGCCCAGACGATGCAGTCCTGGTTCAAGATGATCTGAGTCGAGATCGCGGGAGAAGGCGCGCTGCGCGGCCTGGAGACGAGGCGTCTCCGGCAGGCGGACACGGGGAGCGCGCCCTCGAGGACCTCGCTCGAGGCGACTCAGGGACGGGGGTGACGGGCCGGCAGGGCCGACGGCTCGAGCCGGATCACGACCGACTTCGACGCGGGCTGGTTGCTGCGGTCGGCGACGCTCCCGACCGGCACGAGCACGTTCGTCTCCGGGAAGTACGCCGCGGCGCAGCCGCGCGCTATCGGATACGAGACGACCTCGAAGCGCGGCGCGCGCCGTCGCTCTTTCCCGAAGCGGCTCACCAGGTCGACGAAGCTTCCCTCGGCGAGACCGCGCTCGCCGATGTCGTCGGGATTCAGGAAGACGACGCGGCGCCCGTGCTTGATTCCGCGGTAGCGGTCGGTCTCCCCGTAGATCGTCGTGTTGAACTGGTCGTGGCTCCGGATCGTCGTGAGCATCAGCTCGCCGGACTCGAGAGTGTGCTCCGGCAGCGGGTGCACCGTGAGGCGGGCGCGTCCGGACGGCGTCGTGAACTTCCCCTCGCGAGGGCCGTTCGGCAGGTAGAAGCCGCCGGGGTCGCGGACGCGGCGGTTGTACTGCGCGAAGCCCGGAACCACGTGCTCGATGTGCTCGCGGACACGGTCGTAGTCCTCGACCAGGGCGTGCCAGTCGACCTTCGTGCGGCCTGCGAGCGTCTTTGCGGCCAGGCCGGCGACGATGGCGCACTCGCTCCGGAGATGTTCCGACGCTGGCGGCAGGGCGCCTTGCGACGAGTGCACGACTCCCGTCGTGTCCTCGACGGTGACGAACTGCTCGCCGCCCTTCTGGACGTCGCGCTCGGTGCGACCGAGGCACGGCAGGATGAGGGCGCGCTTGCCGGTGATGAGGTGCCCCCGGTTCAGCTTCGTCGAGACCTGCACGGTGAGCTCGCAGCGCTGGATCGCCTCGGACGTGAAGTGGGTGTCCGGCGTGGCGCTCAGGAAATTGCCGCCGAGCGCGACGAATACCTTCACCTGGCCCGCATGCATCGCGCGGATCGTCTTCACGGCGTCGAGGCCGTGCTCACGCGGGGGCGCAAAGGAGAACTCCTTGCCGAGAGCGTCGAGGAACTCGTCGCTCATCTTCTCCCAGATGCCCATCGTGCGATCGCCCTGCACGTTGCTGTGCCCGCGCACCGGACAGAGCCCGGCGCCGCGGCGCCCGATCTGGCCGCGCATCAGCGCGAAGTTTGCGATGCTCTGCACGTTCGCGACGCCGTTCTTGTGCTGGGTAATGCCCATCGCCCACGAACAGATCATGTGCTCGGCGCGCATCGCGATCTCCGCGCCTTCGCGGATGAGCTCGCGCGAGACGCCGCTGCTTTCGACGATCCGCTCCCAGGGTTCGGCGTCGAGGTCTGCCGCGAAGGCGTCGAAGCCCTCGGTCTGCTGCTCGATGAAGTCGTGGGCGAGCACCTTGCCGCCGCTCTTCCGATCTTCCTCGAGCATCTCCTTCATCAGGCCCTTCAGGAGGGCGACGTCGCCGTTGACCTTGACGGGCAGGAAGAGACACGCGAGCTGGGTGCCGGGGCCGAGCAGCGAGAGCGGCTCCTGCGGGTTCTTGAAGCGCATCAGGCCCGTCTCGGGGAGCGGGTTCACGCTGACGATCTTGCACCCGTTGCGCACCGCCTTCTGGAGCTCGGTGAGCATGCGCGGGTGATTGGTCCCCGGGTTCTGCCCGATGACGAAGATGGCGTCGGCGTGAGCGAAGTCTTCTATCTTCACCGTCGCCTTGCCGATGCCGATCGACTCGGTCAGGCCGGTGCCGCTCGACTCGTGACACATGTTCGAGCAGTCGGGGAGATTGTTGGTGCCGAGCTGGCGCGCGAAGAGCCCGTAGAGGAACGCGGCCTCGTTGCTCGCGCGGCCCGACGTGTAGAACGCCGCCTCGTCCGGTGATGCGAGGCCGTTCAGCTCGCTTCCGACCAGCGCGAAAGCGTCGTCCCACTCGATCGGGACGTAGTGGTCGGAGCCGCTGTCGCGGAACATCGGCTGGGTGAGGCGGCCCTGCTTCTCGAGCCACAGATCGCTCCGCTCGAGCAGAGACGAGACGCCGTGCTCCGCGAAGAACTCGGCCCCGATGCGCTTCCGCATCGCCTCGCTGGTGATGGCCTTGGCGCCGTTCTCGCAGAACTCCGCCATCTTCCGGTCGCCGTCGGGGTCCGGCCAAGCGCAGCTCGGGCAATCGAAGCCGCCTTTCTGATTGACCCGCAGGAGCGTGTGAACGGTGCGTCCGACGCCCATCTCCGCGAAGCCGTGGCGCACCGTCTCGTAGATCGACGTGAACCCCGCCGCGCTCTGGTTCCGCCGGCGGCGTTCGGCCGGGTGCACCTCGATCGGCGGCTCGGCGCCGGGCACGCCCTCGGCGAGCGACGGATCTTGTTCATCGTCCCGTTCGGCGTCCATGGGCTCCCGAGTGTACTCGAGCGCGTCCCCAGCGCCCGGCCCGCGGCTACGTCGCGACGAGCTCGTGCTCGTAAGCGCGAGACGCCGATGCCGGCAGGATCGCGGCGAGTCGGTCGAGGAGCGCCTTCACCGAGCCCTTGTCCATGGCGGAGAACGCGGTCGACTGTGGCTCGCACTCGAGGCGAGCACGCTCGTCCTCGGGCAAAAGGTCGGCCTTGCTGAAGACCCTGAGACGGGGGATGCGGCCGAGCTCGAGCTCTTCGAGAAGACGCTCGGTCGTCTCGACGTGCTCTTCCTTCTCGGGGTTCGAGCCGTCGACGACCTCGAGCAGGAGATCGGCGTCGGCGATCTCCTCGAAGGTGGCGCGGAACGCTGCGAAGAGGTCCTTCGGCATGTCGCGGATGAAGCCCACCGTGTCGGTGAGGACGACGAACTCCCCGGTCGGCAGACGGAGCCGCCGCGCGCGCGTGTCGAGCGTCGCGAAGAGCTTGTCTTCGGCGAGCACGCCGGCGCCGGTGAGCGCATTCAGAAGCGTGCTCTTGCCGGCGTTGGTGTAGCCGACGAGGGCGACGACCGGGACGTTGCTCGAGACACGGCGGCGCCGCTGCTCGCTCCGCTTCTTGGAAAGCTGCTTCAGCTCGCGCTCGAGGCGGGTGACGCGATCGCGCGCGCGACGGCGTCCGATCTCGAGCTTCGTCTCGCCGGGGCCTCTTCCGCCGATGCCGCCGGTGAGACGGCTCAGCGAGTCGTCCTTCGTGCCGAGGCGGGGGAGCGCGTACTTGAGCTGTGCGAGCTCGACCTGGAGCTTGCCGTCCGCGCTCTCGGCGCGCTGGGCGAAGATGTCGAGGATGAGCTGCGTGCGATCGACGACCTTGAGGTCGGTGTGGGCGGCGATGCCGCTCGCCTGGGACGGGCTGAGCTCCTGATCGAAGATCAGCGTCTCGGCGTCGAGGTCGATGGCGCGGAGAATCACTTCTTCGAGCTTTCCGCGACCCACGACGAAACGGGGATCGACCTGATCGCGGAGCTGCACGATGGTGTCGGCGATCTCCACGCCGGCGGTGCGCGCCAGAGCCTGAAGCTCACCGAGGCTCGAGCGGGCGCGCTCGGCGGAGCCGGCCGTCTTCCGGCTACCCACGTGGATGAGGATTGCGCGGCCGTCCTTCGCGACCTCCCGCGTGCGACCGCGGCGCGCGAACTCCTGCTCGAGCGACGCGATGAGCTCGGCGAAGTGAGGCTCGGGCTGCCCGTAGGGCGACGGCCCGGTGATGCGATAAGGGAGCGCGCCGTCGACGGCAGGGACGTTGTACGCCCACGATTGCCAGCGCGGCTCGCCCTCCTCGTCGAGGGCGATCGCCGCCACCAGATCGAGCCGGAGGCGCGTGAGATCGGTGATGTCGTCCCGGGTCAGCGCTTCCCCGTACAGATGCGTGTGCACGAGGCGGAGCGCTCGGAAGCGGCCCTCCGCGGCGCGCAGACGGCCGATGTCGGGGAGCATCAGGCCCGTCGCAGTGCCGACGACGACGTACTCGACGGCGCCGGAGCGGTGAACGAGGGCGCCGACCTGCCGCTTCGTCTCGCGCGACGCTTCTGCCAGCGACCTCACGAGCTCGGGCGTGGTGATGCGGTCAGCTGGCACGCGCCGGCGATAGATACGCTCCAGCGTGCGATGGGCTTGCGGGGCAAGGCCCGAAACGTTTCCGTAGATCTCCGGCATTCCGGGGGTTTGACTTCAGTAAGGATAGCTACCCCGAGGGGACCTCGCAAGGCGAGATCAGAGGTTCCCACCATGAGGCAGGATGGTGTACTCCGGCCCGCACATGGGTCGCTTCACTGAGCTCTCGCTCGACCAGGCGCGTGCGCTCGGCGCCGGCTTCGGCGTCGAAGTCGCGAGCGTGGAGTCGCTCCCCGAGGGTTCGGTGAACTCGAACTTTCGCCTGACGGACGCGAGCGGCGCCCGTTACTTCGGCAGGATCTACGAGGAGCAGGGCGAGGACGGCGCTGCCGGCGAGCTGCGGCTTCTGACCGAGCTCGCTCGCGTGTCGGTCCCGACGACTCGTCCGCTCACGTTCTCGGGCGGCGTGGCGGCGTCGGTCGCAGGCAAGCCGTTCGCGCTCTATCCGTGGATCGACGGAGACATCCTGTGTCACGCCCGTGTCACCGAGGCGTACTGCGCGGTCGTGGGACGCGCCCTCGCCGAGCTCCACCTCGCGACGCCGCGGGTGACGACGCTTGCCGGCGGCCGCTTCCGCGTCGAGGACCTCTTCGCGCGCCTCGACCGCATCGAGAAGGAAAGCCCGGAGCACCGGGATGCGGCGCTTCATATCCGGCGGCGCCTGCATCACTACACGGGCCGTCGCGACGCCGGGTTGCCGTCGGGTGTCATCCACGGTGATCTCTTCCGCGACAACGTGCTCTGGAGCGGGGAGCGCATCGCGGCGCTCATCGATTTCGAGAGCGCCTCGAACGGGCCGTTCGCGTTCGACCTGATGGTGACGATCCACGCCTGGTGTTACGGCGACGCCTTCCGTCCGGACCTCGTGGGAGCGCTCCTCCGGGGCTACGACGCGGTTCGCCACCTCGAGCCGTCGGAGCACGCCGGGTTGCTCGTCGAGGGTGCGCTCGCGGCGCTCCGCTTCGCGACCACGCGCATCACGGATTTTTCCATGCGTGCAGCGCCCGGACAGCCGCCGCTCCGCGACTACCGGCGCTTCCTCGGCCGGCTCGAGGCCCTCGAGCACGGCATGCTGGAGCCGCACCTCGCGGCTCTCGGCGTGTGAGTCATTATCCGCTAAGACTCGGCTCATGACCGTCGCTAGAGGCGGGCGCCTGTCGCCCGAGATGAGCGCGTCGATGACCGAGCTCAACACGAGCGTCCACATCGACTCCGAGCTCTGGAGAGAGGACATCGAGGGCTCGCTCGCGCACGTACGCGGGCTCGAGGCCGCCGGTGTGATCAGCGCGGACGAGGCGTCGAAGCTGGCGCTCGGGCTCGAGTCGGTCGCGACGGAGATCCGCGAGGGCCGCATGCAGTGGGACGCCGCGCGGGAAGACGTGCACATGAACGTCGAGGCGCGGCTGTCGGAGCTCGTCGGGCCCGTCGGCGGGAAGCTTCATACCGGGCGGTCGCGCAACGACCAGGTCGCGACGGATCTGAGGCTCTGGACGCGTCGCAAGATCGACGAGACGCTCGCGGCCCTCGACGCCTTCGCGGCCGTCCTTCTCGACGTCGCGGCGCGCGAGATAGACGTCCTCATGCCGGCGTACACGCACATGCAGCGCGGACAGCCGAGCCGGCTCTCCCATCACGTGATGGCGTGGCAGGAGCTCCTTTACCGGGACCGCGGTCGTCTCGTCGACGCGCGCGTCCGTGTGAACGAATCACCGCTCGGCGCCGGCGCGGTCGCCGCGACGGGCTTCCCCGTCGATCGGGAGGCGGTCGCGAAGAGCCTCGCGTTCGACCACGCGATGCGAAATTCCATCGACGCCACCGGCAGCCGCGATTTCCTGATGGAGACGGCGAGCGCGCTCGCCGTCATCGGCGTGCACCTGTCGCGCATCGGGGAGGAGCTCGTCATCTGGTCGACGACCGAGTTCGGCTTCGTGGCCCTGTCGGACCAGTTCTCGACCAGCTCGTCGATGATGCCGCAGAAGAAGAACCCCGACGTCGCAGAGCTCGTTCGCGGCAAGGCGGCGCGCATCATCGGGTCGGTCACCGCGCTCTACGTGCTCGAGAAGAGCTTACCGTTCGGCTACGGCCGCGACCTCCAGGAGGACAAGCGGCCCATCTTCGACGCCTTCGAGGCGGCGCTCGTCAGCCTGCGCGCGCTGTCCGGCGCGATCGCGACCGCGACGTTCCGCGCCGACCGGCTCACCGCGGCGCTCGAGCGCGGTCATCTCTGCGCGACCGATCTGGCGGACTTCCTCGTGCTCCGGCGGGTGCCGTTCCGCGAGGCGCATCACATCGTCGGTGGTCTCGTCGCGGAAGCAGAACGCCGCGGGGTGGAGCTCGGTGAGCTCCCGAAGGACGTCCTCGTCGCCGCTCACTCCGCGCTCGGAGACGACGACGTGAAGAGCGCCCTCGATCCGAAACAAGCCGTGGAGCGTCGCTCGGTGAAGGGCGGCCCCGCGAAGGTACGCGTGCTCGAGGCCATCGCCGACGCGCGCGCACGCTGGACGCGCTAGAGACGTGGCGCGCCGCTCAGCGCGGCGGCTGGAACGTGAACGTCGTGCGCGCCGGGCCGTGGCGCTCGAAGACGCCTTCCTCGGCGAGCACGAAGCCCCCGACGATCACGGCGGCGACGCCGGCCAGCGTCAGTGGCACCCACAGACTCACCGGGTGCGGCTTCGGCGGCGAATGCATCGGTCCCTCGAACTCCGCTCCCCAGCTGCGACTCCACGGAAGCCACGGCCCGCACACGCCCCGACTGCAGGTTGCGACCTCGATACGACGGGGACCCGCGTCTCTCGCCTTCGCGTAGTCATCGCAGAGCACCGGCGACGCGTCCGCGAGCGACGCGGGCGACAGGTCCGCCGTGCTGCACGCGAGCGGCGCAGCGACCGCTAGGTGAACGTCGGCGCCTGCGACGGTGACCCAGCCGCTCCACGCGAGCCGCGCGCGCCGGAGCACACGTACATGATGCGAGCCGTCGTGAATGGTGCGTGGCGCGCTCACCCGGGCGCCGTCGACGTCGACCTCGTCGGTCGGCAAGGGTCCGTCGAGCGCGACGGCGCCGGCGGTCGGCGTCCCAGCGTCATCGACCGTCGTGCCGGTCGGCGCGGCAACGGCCGGCGTGCCTGCTCGTGAGGAGCGGGGAGCGGACGCGACGAATGGCGTCGCACGCGGGCCACCGAGCTCGACCGCTCGCCGCTCGTCGAGCGCGGCGGCCTGCGGATCACGGGGAGCGACGATGATCGCACGCTGCCGCACGATTTCGGCCATCAACCAGGCCGACTCGGGGAGCTCGGGGTGTTCCAGGAGCCGCGCTTCGGCCGAATCCAGAGCCGACTCGACGGCGGAAGCGTCGCTCGAATACGTCTCGGTTCTCGCCTCGGCGAGGAGCGCCTCGACACGTTCTGCGGCCGTGTCGTCGTGGCGAGCAGCGGGGAGCTCCGACTCCGTGCGCGGCGCCGCGACCTGGCGCTCGCGTGAGCGCGCCCAGCCGTCGAGGTCCGGCTCGTGAACCCTCTGGCTCGCGGCGGTACCGAGCCACACCATTATCAACGCACCGCTCATACCCGCTTCCGGAAGGGCCGCCGCGGTCCAAACACGCGGAAGGCCCTGCATGAAGGGTAAGCCTTGGAGTGGCCGGGCCGTAAGCTAAAGTGATGGTTTCGCATGGCGGCCCCCGACGCGGTCGCCCCAACTTCCGCCATGGCAGCCCCAGAGGGGCGCGGAGATGACCGTTGCAGCTTGATTTTGCCGCGCGAGAACTGACCGTGAAGCTCGTCTACTACGGGCCCGCGCTCAGCGGGAAGACGACGAACCTGCAGGCCCTTCACGACGCGACCGATCCCGGTTCGACCGGTCGCCTGATGACGCTCGAGACGAAGGACGATCGAACTCTGTTTTTCGATCTGCTGCCCCTGACGTTCAAGGGCAAGGGAGATCTCTCGGTGCGCGTGAAGGTGTTCACCGTGCCGGGGCAGGTGATCCACGCCTCCACCCGGCGACTCGTCGTGCAAGGTGCGGACGGCGTCGCCTTCATCGCCGACTCCCGGGTGAGCGAGACCCAGCACAACGCCGACGCCTTCCTCGATCTGAAGCAGAACCTGAAGGCCAACGGCCTCAGCCTGAAGCAGATGCCGCTCATCATCCAGTTCAACAAGCGCGACCTCGGCGGCGTCCGCACCGACGAGGAGATCGCGCAGCTCGCGGCGCAGGGCAGGGAGCCCGTCTATCTCGCCGTCGCGACCTCCGGGAAGGGGGTCGTGGAGAGCTTCGTCGGTCTCCTGCATCTCACCTGGAGCGCGCTCGAGGCCGAGCACGATCTCGGGCGAAAGTTCGGGTTCGACTCCAAGGCGTTCCTCGCCGAGGTGGCGTCGAAGCTCGGTAGCCCCCGGCCGATCCACGAGATCCTCGGGGCCTGCGTCGGCGGTGCGCTCGAAGTGCTCCGCCCGGAGGCGACGCAGTGACGATGCCCGAAGTCCACGAGCGGACTCTGGACGAGCTGACGCTCGGGTCGTCGCTATCACTCGAAGAGCTCGTCGAGCGCAGCGCCCTCGGCGAGATGGCGAAGAGCTTTCACCAGCTCTTCGGCGTCCCGCTCCGCATCTTCAGCGACGCGGGAGCGCTCCTCGCCGACGCGAGCGTGCAGCCCGCGATCTACGAGTACCTGAACGAGCATCACCGGCGCGCGAAGGCCGCGCTGCAGGAGGTCGTGGCCGCGGTGAAGCGCGTCGACCCCGGACCGAAGGGCGAAGCGGCGTACAACTGCTTCACCGGCGCGGTCTATCACGTCGTCGCGATCCAGTACGACGGGCGCCAGCTCGGCCGCCTCGTGCTCGGTCCGTTCCTGCCCGCCACGGTGAAAGAGGTGCCGCAGTCGCTCCTCGCCGTCGAGCCGGAGGTCGACGTCGCAGCCGCCAAGGATCTCTTGCTCCGCATGCCGCGCGCTCGCGAGGAGACGGTGCGCCAGATCGCGCGTCACCTCCGCGGCACGCTCGATCTCATCCTCTTCAGCGGGCACAAGGCGCTGCTCACGAGCAGCATGCACCTCGCGTCCGTGCGCGAGAGCTTCCGCGACCTCCAGGAGAAGAACGGCAAGCTCCAGGAAGCCTACGATCGCCTGAAGGAGCTCGATCGGCTGAAGAGCAACTTCCTCGCGACGGTGTCCCACGAGCTTCGCACGCCGCTCACGTCCATCATCGGCTACAGCGAGATGCTCGCCGAGGGGATCGCCGGCGACATGACCGCCGAGCAAAAGGACTTCGTCCGCACCATCCACGAGAAGGGCGAGCAGCTCCTCGAGCTCATCAGCGGCCTCCTCGATCTGTCGAAGCTCGAGAGCGGGACGCTCGCGATGCGTCGCAGCGAGGTCGCGGTCGACGCGCTCGTCGCCGACGTCGTGCAGACCGTGTCCCCGACGGCGCGGAAGCGTGGCGCAAATCTCATGAGCGAGGTCGACGCGGCGCTCCCCAAGCTCTGGGCCGATCCGACGCGTCTCCGGCAGGTGCTCCTGAACCTCGTCGACAACGCATTGAAATTCACTCCGGCGGGCGCCACCGTCACCATCAGCGCGCGCGCCGTCAGCATCGACGTCTCTCCGCCCGACGACGAGGGCGGCATCGTCCTTTTGCGCAGCAAGCAGACCGCGGTAGAGCTTCGCGTCGCGGACACCGGAATCGGCATCCCCGACCCCGAGAAGACGAAGGTCTTCGACGCCTTCTACCAGGTCGACAACAGCTCGACGCGTCAGGTGGGCGGCACCGGCCTCGGGCTCTCCATCGTGAAGCGCCTCGTCGAGGGCCACGACGGTCGCATCACGATCCAGGACAACAAGCCGACCGGCGCGGTGTTCGTGGTCACGATCCCCTGCCGTCGCGCGACTCTGTCCTGACGGTAAGCTGCAGGAGCGCTCACCGTTTCCCGATGATGCGCTCTTCGCTCACGACCTCGTCCCATTCCGGGCCGTAGCCCTCGTAGTGGACGCGGATCTTCGAACGGCCCTCGAGGGCCATCACCGTCGCGGTGTACACCGACTCGCGCCAGCGCACGCGGACGCGGTCCCCGACGGCGAAGGTGCTCGACACCGTGGCCGCCGACGCGCTCGGCGTGGGGCTGATGCCCATGGCGCGGGCGACGCGCTCCGGCGGCGGCGGGACGGTCGCGGGCCCCTTGATGCGTCCCTTGACGCGGTCGACGGTGACGTCCTCGTCCCAGCGCGTGTCGTAGCCGTCGTAGTGCACCCGGTACTTGGCGTTGTGCTTACGGTCGATGACGTAGGCCGGATAATCGCGGCCGTCCCAGTCCACCCAGACGAACTCGCCGATGCGGTAGTCGTCATGGCACGCGGCGACGCACAGGGCCGCCGCCACCGAGGGCGCGAGGAGCCACTTCATGGGGCGATCGTCGTACGGCCGGAAAACCCCGCGCGCGCCACGGTGTCGTCACCGCTCGCTAGAAGGGCGAGCATGCGATCGCGCGTCGCGCGGTAGGCGTACTCGAGCATCTTGCGGCGACCGGTGAAGCTCGCCGGGCTGAACATGAAGAGAATGCCGTCGGTCGGGTCGGGCTCGATGAGGATCACGTCGGCGCGCTTCTCGGCGCGGATGCGGGCGACAGCCTCGCGCAGCATGGTGTGCATGCCGATGCGGATGGCCTGATTCGCGACCCAGAGGTAGCCCTTGTCCCGGACGCTCGGTCGATGACCGTGCCCGGTCGGAACCTGCTCGGCGCGCACCGGAACCATGGGGTTCACCACGATGATCACGTCACTGCCGGCGTTCACCGCGGCGTCCACGTGCGAGACCTGGGCGGCGGCAGCGTCGATGTAGAAGCGATCGCGGATCCGCACCGGCGAGAAGAACGGCGGAAGCGCCGTCGACGCGATGCACGCCCGGGAGACCGGCACGTGGTCTGCGCCCTCGCTGCCGAAGAACACCGGCTCTCCGGAGTCGAGATCGTGGGCCATGATGAGGAGCGGGTGCGGCATCGCCCTGAAGTTGTTCGGCACGCCACGCCGCGCGAAGAAGTCCTCGAGAAAACGCTCGTAGCCGTCGAGCTTGAAGACGCCGGTCGGGAGCGAGTCGTACAGGCGATCCAGCTCCTCCCAGAGCGCCTGTGGTGACGAGGGCTTCCGGGTGAGCACCGACGCGCCGCCGTGCCGCACGGCGCCGAAGATGGTGCCGATCGCGCGCCCCCACTCGCCGAGATCCATCCGCAAAAGATCGCGCCGCTCGAGCGGGAAGAAGACGTCGGCCGGATCGAGGAGCGCGCGGTACATGCGCTGCACGGGGATCCCGCCGGCGAGGGCGGCGGCGACGCTCGCGCCGCTCGACGTGCCGACGTAGAGCGACAGATCGTTCGCCTGGAAGCCTTCGACGACGTCCTCGAGCGCGGCCAGGGCGCCGATCTGATACATGCCGCCGGTGACGCCCCCACCAGGGAGGCAGAGCGCGATCTTCGGGCTCATGTCGCGTCCTCGGCACGCCCGCGGCGAGCATCTTCCGACCGTGACGCGAGCCACTGGACGATGGCCATGACGGCGACGGTCGTCACCGTGCCGATGACCGCCGGCCAGACGTCGAGCTCAGGCGGTCTGTCGAGTGACACTTGCCCGGTGAAGAACGCGAGCACCGTCACCGCGTTGAACGCCACGTGCATGGCCAGCGACGGTAGCAGCGATCCGCTCACGACGCGCAGGTGGGTCATGACGAGGGCCACCACGGCGAGCGCCGGCCATTTCCTGTAGTCGAGGTGGTCGAGGACGAAGCAGAGACCGCTCACGGTGCCGGCGCCGAGCATCCCGTGGCTCCTGCGGAGCGCACCGAAGAGCGCGCCGCGGAAGAACAGCTCCTCGACGAGGGGGCCGAGACACGCGATGACGAAGAGCACGATGACGAGCCGGAGCGGGCTGCTCGCGCCGAGCAGCGTCGCCTCTGCGGCGAGGTCCTCCGCCGAGCCCGGCAGATGGCGCTCCACCACGACGTCGATGGCCTCGGCGGGGAAGTGCGCGACGAGGCCGAGCACGAGCCCGAGGATCGGCAGCGCGGGGTGTGTCGGACGCACGCCGAGTGACACGAGGAGCGGCGCCTCGCGGCCGTGCAGGGAGAGGACGCCGAGGATCCCGAGCACGAACACGAGCGCCTCGATGGCGCCGAGCTGCACGACGTCGGTCGCCGCAGCGGGACGGAGCGTCACGCTGAGGTGTACGAGCCAGAAGAGAAACGACGCCGCGCCGAGCGTCCACCCGAACGCGAGCGGGTAGGTGATCGGAACCCGCTTGTTCACGGCTTTCGAAGATGCGGGAGGACCCCGCGCTTGGCCACGGTGTCCGACAGACACCGCTCGTTCGTCGCTGGGTAGTCGATCGTGAAGTGGAGCCCGCGGCTCTCGTGGCGGTTCGCTGCCGAGGCGATGATGAGCTCCGCGACGGTGGCGATGTTCCGGAGCTCGAGCAGATCGCGGTTCACGAGGTGCTTCCAGTAGTACTCGCGGATCTCTTCCTCGAGGAGGGAGACGCGACGCGCTGCACGGCGGAGGCGCGCGGTGCTGCGCACGATGCCGACGTAGTTCCACATCAGGCGACGGATCTCGTCCCAGTTGTGGGTGACGACGACGGCCTCGTCGCTCGGGACGGCGGAGCCGGTGGCCCAGTCGGGCACCTCGGGGACCGGCCACGGCTCCGACGTGCGCTCCTGCTCGAGCTTCAGCGCAGCGCGCCGGCCGAACACGAGCCCCTCGAGGAGCGAGTTCGACGCGAGGCGGTTCGCACCGTGGAGGCCGGTGCACGCCGTCTCGCCCGCGACCCAGAGCCCGGGCAGGCTCGTCCGCCCGTGAAGATCCGAGGTCACGCCGCCGCACATGTAATGCGCGGCGGGAACGACGGGGATCGGCTGCTGAGTGACGTCGATCCCGAAGCCGAGACACGCCTTGTAGATGTTCGGGAAGCGCTCGCGCACGAACTCCGCGCTCTTGCCGGTGATGTCGAGCAGGAGGTTGTCGGACCCCGTGCGCTTCATCTCGTAGTCCATCGCGCGCGCGACGACGTCGCGCGGGGCGAGGTCACCCATCGCGTGGTGTCGCGCCATGAACGCCTCTCCGGTCGGCAGCCTGAGCACCGCGCCCTCACCGCGAAGCGCCTCGCTGATGAGGAAATTCTTCGCCATCGGGTGGTAGAGGCACGTCGGATGGAATTGATAAAATTCCATGTTCGCGATCTCTGCGCCTGCGCGGTACGCCATCGCGACGCCGTCGCCGGTCGCGACGTCGGGGTTCGTGGTGTAGAGGTACACCTTGCCGGCGCCGCCGGTGGCGAGCACCGTCGAGCGCGCGAGCACCGTGTGCACGCTGCCGTCGCGCTCGTCGAGGACGTAGGCACCCGCGCAGTAGTCGGGGCCGCCGAACTTGCTGAGCGTGATGAGGTCCACCCCCATGTGCCAGTCGAGCACGCGGATGTTCGGGTGGCTCGCGACGGCGGCAGCGAGCACGCGCTGGATCTCGCGCCCCGTGATGTCGCCGGCATGGACGACTCGTCGAGCGTTGTGACCGCCCTCGCGCGCCAGATCGAGCACGCCTTCTTCGCCGCGCGAGAACTCCGCCCCGAGCTCCATGAGCCAGCGGATGGAGTCCGGCGCTTCACGCACGCAGAGGTCGACGACGACGTCGTGGCAGAGGCCCGCCCCCGCTTCACGCGTGTCGGCGGCGTGGGCGGCGAACGAGTCGTCTGGGGCGAGCACCGCGGCGACGCCGCCCTGGGCCCATTCGGTGGCCGAGTCGTCGCGGTTGCGCTTCGTGACGATGGTGACCTCGCCGTGACGCGCGGCCGTCAGAGCGAAAGAGAGCCCGGCAACGCCGCTGCCGAGCACGAGGTAGTCGGTTACGATGGCCATGCCATATGGTTGGGTGCGAGTCGGTATCTAAAGGCCGATCTCCCACTACCACAGCCCTTGACACGAGGCGCGGCAAAGCCCATCCTCCCGCGCCCTAACGCGACGACAAGGCCTCCGGGGCGTAGCGCAGTTTGGTAGCGCGCACGGTTCGGGTCCGTGAGGTCGGGAGTTCGAATCTCCCCGCCCCGACCGGAGAAGACAGAGTGACAACGCCAGGGGACGCAAGTCCCCGGGGAGCGTTGGCGAGAGGGTGACGGGAAGGGGGAGCGGCCGGCCGCGGTTCAGGCCGGCGCCCGGATCGTCAAGACCGGGCAGGGCGCATGGCGGACGACCTTCTCCGCGACGCTGCCCATCACGAGGTGCGCCACGCCGCTCCTTCCGTGAGTCCCCATCGCGATCATGTCGAAGGCTCCCTCCGTCGCCATCGCGATGATCGTCGAGTACGGCGCTCCACCGACGACCTGACTGGTCACGTTCGGGCGCTCGGCGGCGTTCGCATCGGCGAGGAAAAGCCTCATGCCCTTCTCTGCCTCGACGCGCGTGTGATCGGCGAGGGTCTCGCTGACCTCGCCGGACCAGACCGTGAGATCGGGGCGCAGGTAGGCGGGGACCTCCCAGGTGTGGAGCACGTGCACCGTCGAATCGAGTCGGTCGGCCAAAGAGAGAGCCCACTCGAGCGCGAGCCGGGACGACGGGGAATAGTCGACCGGCACGAGGATCTTCTGATGGTCCATGTCGGCGCAGTGCAGCAAGAGGCGCGCCACCCGGTGAAAGGGCGCGCGCCGGCATGCCGCGCACCGGCATCGAGGTGAGTCGAAGCGCCACGTCGCGGAATATTTTGCGCAGCGAGCCCGGACCGGGAAGGATCTACGTCGGAGGCGTTTCACATGAAGGTCGGTGTTCCGTACGAGATCAAGGACGACGAGTACCGGGTCGCGCTGCGTCCGGTCGGGGCCGAGTTGCTCGTTCGCGACGGACACACGGTGTTCATCGAGCGCGGCGCCGGGAAGGGGAGCGGCTACGCCGACGAGGAGTACGAGCGCGCCGGCGCGAAGCTCGTCGACGGCCCCGCCGCCATCTTCGCGGAGTCGGAGCTCATCGTGAAGGTGAAGGAGCCGCAGGCTCCGGAGCTCGACGCGCTCGAGCCGAGACACACCGTGTTCGGCTATTTCCATTTCGCGGCGTCGCACGAGCTCACGTCGCGCTCGCTCCGCGCGGGCTACACCGCGATCGCCTACGAGACGCTCGCGGACGCCTCGGGGAGACTGCCACTCCTCACGCCGATGAGCGAGGTGGCGGGGCGCATGTCGATCCAGGAGGGCGCGAAGCACCTCGAGAAGCCGATGCGCGGGCGCGGCATCCTGCTCGGCGGCGTGCCCGGCGTGGAGCCCGCCAACGTCGTGGTGCTCGGCGGCGGGGTCGTCGGCGCAAACGCGGCGCGCGTCGCTGCCGGCCTCGGCGCGAACGTCACCATCATGGACACGAACCTCGACCGCCTCCGGGAGCTCGCCGACACGATGCCCGCGAACGTGACGACGATCTATTCCGATCCGCACTCCGTCGACGCTTACGTCGTGCAGGCGGATCTGGTCATCGGCGCCGTGCTCATCCGCGGGCGGCGCGCGCCGCGGCTCGTGACGAGGGACCTGGTGCGTCGCATGAAGGCCGGTGCCGTGATCGTGGACGTGTCCATCGACCAGGGCGGCTGCGTGGAGACGTCGCGTCCGACGACGCACCGCGATCCGGTCTATCTCGTCGACGACGTCGTGCACTACTGCGTCGGCAACATGCCCGGCGCCGTCGGCCGTACGAGCACGCAGGCGCTCTGCAACGCGACCCTGCCGTACGTCCGGCAGCTCGCAAAGCTCGGGCCCGACGCCTTTTTCGCGCTCGATCCAGGGCGCGCAGCGTCGCTCAATCTGCGTGCCGGCAAGCTCACGAGCCCCGACGTGGCCGACGCATTCCCCGATCTGCCGACGGCCTGAGTCGGCGCGACGCCCTTGCCACTCGCCTCACAGGGGCACGAAGCTTGCTGGACCAAGCGCATGCCGAAAGTGTCGAAGATCCTCGTGCCGATCGACTTCTCCCCGCACTCGGAGATGGCGCTGGCATACGCCGTCGATCTCGCGAAGAGCCTGGGATCGCGAGTGCACTTGGTGCATGTCTATCCAGTGACGGCGTACGCTGCGCCGCCCTTGATGCCCGGCCCAGTGGTCTTCGCCCAGTTCCGGGACGAGAGCCAGCGCGTGTTCGGCGAGCTGATGACGCGCGTGAAGCGAGAGTACTCCGCCGACCTCGAGGGCACGCTGAAGGAAGGCGTACCGCACGTCGAGATCTTGCGCTGCGCGTCGGACCTCGGCGTCGACATGATCGTGATGGGGACACACGGGCACACCGGCATCGAACATCTGCTCCTCGGCAGCGTGGCGGAACGGGTCGTGCGGGGCGCAAAGGTCCCCGTTCTCACCGTGCCGCTCCGCGGCTGACTCGGTGCGTCGGTCGAACGGCCTGCGCTTTGTCCGACCGCCGAACGGGGTGAACGCCACTCGTCCGAGTGGTGCCCTGGTTTGAATCGAACCGTGTCCGATATCGTCTATTTCGACGCTGGTTCCAGCGTGGTCAATTGGTGACGCTGGCGTCACATATCGCTCGACAACCCCGAATGGACCAGGCAGCATCCTCGTCGCCATGAAGCTCACTCATCGTCTCTCCGCCGCCCTCACCATCGGCTTCTGCCTCACGGTGGCCGGTGCCGCGTCGGCCGCCGATCACACGCTCCGGATCGCCACCATCGCGCCCAAGGCGTCGTCATGGGGCAAGGTTTACGGCGCCTGGCAGAAGGCCATCGAGAAGAAGACGGACGGCAAGCTCGAGCTTCAGATCTACTTCAACGGCGTCCAGGGCAACGAGGACGCGATGGTGAGCAAGATCAAGACGGGCCAGCTCGACGGCGCGGCGATCACCGCGGTCGGCCTGTCGATGCTCTACAAGAACGTGCTCGTGCTGCAGCTTCCCGGCGTGCTCACCACCTGGGAGCAGCTCGACAAGGTGCGGGCGCAGATCCAGCCGCAGCTCGACGCGGGCATCAAGGCGGCGGGCTTCAACATCGTTGGCTGGGGAGACGTCGGCCTGGTGCGTCAGTTCACCAAGGGCTTCGAGATCCACCACCCCGACGACATGAAGAACAAGCGCCCGGCGGTCTGGCGTAACGAGCCGACGGGGCCCGCGCTCTACGCGACCATCGGTAACATCGTCCCCGTCCCCGTCGACGCGATGGAAATGCTGCCCATGCTGCGGTCGGGCAACGTCAACGTGATCGCGGCGCCCGCGCTCGCCGCCGAGCAGCTCCAGTGGACGCCGTATCTCGACCACGTGAACGACAACGTCGTCGTCTGCGCCGTCGGCGGCCTCATCTTCAAGGCCGGCGTGCTCGAGTCTCTCCCCGCCGACCTGAAGGCCACGTGGGACGAGCTCGAGAAGCGTGCGAGCGAGAGCCAGCAAGGCAGGATCCGCAAACTCGACGAGGAAGCGTACACCCGCATCACGCAGAAGATGACGCTCGTGAAGCTCACGCAAGCCGAGCGGGACGAGTGGGAGAAGCTCCTTCGCAAGGTCGTCAAGGGCCTCGCCCGCGGCACCTACGACAAGGCTCTGGTGAACAAGGTGCTCACGATGCGCGGCTTCGAGCCCGTCGATTGACGATTCAGGGGACGCGCGTTCGCGCGGCGTCTAACCTTGCCGCGTGAAGCGCGGGTCCGTATCGGAGACGGCGATCATCGAGCGGCTCGAGCGACTGCTCGGCGGCGCTTCGAGCCGGAACGTGGTGGCCGGCATCGGTGACGACGCGGCCGTCCTTCGCTCCCGGCGCGCGCCGCTCGTCTGGACCGTCGACACGTCGGTGGACGGCGTTCATTTCGACCAGCGCTGGCTCTCGCCGGAAGACATCGGCGCGCGGTCGTTCCACGCGGCGGTGAGCGATCTCGCGGCCATGGGCGCGCGGCCGCTCGCCGCGCTGTCGAGCGTGATCGTACCGTCCACCTTCCCCGAGCGACGGCTCCTCGCGCTCGCGTCAGGGCAGGCCGAGGCGGCGCGCACGCTCGCGTGCCCCATAGTGGGCGGCAATCTATCGCGCGGCGGCGAGCTGAGCGTCACCACGACGGTCCTCGGCGCCGCGAAGCGCCCGCTTACTCGCGCCGGGGCTCGCGCCGGTGACGAGGTGTGGCTCCTGGGTGACGTCGGGCTCGCGGCAGCGGGCCTTCTCTTGCTCCGGCGTCGCGGCGCTCGACGTGTGCCCGGTGAGCTACGCACGGCGCTCGACGTGTGCGTCGGCGCGTGGCGTCGACCGGCGGCGCGCATCGCCGACGGGCTCCGTCTCGTCGGGCGGGCGCGCGCCGCCATCGACGTCTCCGACGGCCTCGCCACCGACGCGGCGCACCTGGGTCGGCGGAGCCGGGTACGCATCGTCCTCGATGAGGCCGCTCTCGGCCGCGCGCTACGACCGGAGCTCGTCGCGAGCTCCGCCTTGCTCCGGGTGACGCCTCTGTCGCTCGCGCTGTCGGGCGGCGAGGACTACGCGCTGCTCGCGACCGGGCCGTCCGGCAAGCGCCCGCGCGGCGCCGCGTGCATCGGACGGGTCGAGCGTGGCAAAGGCGTGGAGCTCGTGGACGAGAAGGGCGCGCGCCGTCCTCTGGCCGCGACCGGCTTCGACCATTTCCGGGCCCCGAAGAGACGTTGAGCGAAGCTCAGTTGTTGGGGGCGCCACAGACGAGCCAGCCGAGGAGCGTCGTCGCCTCTTCGGAAGAGAGCTTCGCTCCCGCGTCCACGGGCGGCATCGCGCAGCTCTGGACGTCCGAGATGAACTGCGTCTTCCAGTCCTGAATGTCCACCAGGGTGGTCAGAGGCCAGGGGCCGCCCCCGTCGGTGCTCGAGTGGCAGGCGTAGCAACGGGCCTCGAGGATCGGGATGACGTCGTTCTTGTAGCTGGGCTTGGACGTCGGACACTTCGTGACCCGCTCGACGGAGCAGCCGCCGCTCGACGGCGGAGGAGGACCGGAGTCGACGACCGGTAGCGGGCGATCGGCGTCGTGCGGCCCGCCGTCGGCCTTCGTCAGCGGTGTCGGGCTGCTGGGGATGGACGGGCCGGTGTCCGACGAGCAGCCGACGAGCGAAAAAGATAGGAGCAACGCTGCTCCTCTGCCGAGTTCGGCCGCGCGTCGAAGGTACCTCATCGTCGCGCAAGCTTCGCACGCGGCAGACCGCCGAGCAACTCGTCACCCGGTCGCGCCGCGGCGCACCTCGAGCGAGTGGACGAACGCGAGAATCGCCTCTGCGGTCGCGACGGGTTGCTCGAGCGAAAGGTCGTGTCCCGAATCGGTTACATGCTCCACGATTGCGTGCGGCACGCTCTTCCGGAGCTCCTCGTCGGTCTTTCCCTGCGCGGCGGGGTCGAGGTCCCCGAAGAGAAGCAGCGCGTCCGCGGTGCAATCGAGCGGCAGGGGCGCCGTCGAGTGGCGGGCGGCCGCCACCGCGAGCGCGAGCAAGTTTCGCCGCTTGGCTGGAAAGAGGCGGACCTTGGCCTCGATGGAGCGCTCTCGCTCGGGATGCGCTCGACGGAACTCCGGCGATAGCACGGCGCGGATCACGCGCGCTTCGGCCTCGCCGCCCTCTTCCCTCAAGGCGGACAGCACCGGCAAGCTCCATCTCACCGCGAGGCGAAGCGCGGCGGTCGTGCCGGTGATCATCGAACCAATGACGAGCGAGCGGACGCGGCGCGGTGCGTCGGCCGCCACCCAGGAGGCGACCATGCCGCCGAGCGAGAGCCCGAAGACGTGCGCGCGCTCGACCTCGAGGTGATCGAGCAAAGCGACGGCGTCGCGACCCATATCGCGAGTTCCGAAACCGAGGGGCACGTCGGTGGAGGCGCCGACTCCGCGCGGATCGAACGCGATCACGTGGAGCTCGTCGGAGAGCCGGCAAGCGAACTCACCCCACAGCGCCATCGAGCCGCCGAGCGGCCTGTTGAGCAGGATGGGCGGAGCATCCGGCGGGCCCAGGAGGGAGTAGCCGAGCTTGCCGCCACCCGGGACCTTCGCGAAGCGCGGGATCTCGGTCGTCATGCGGCAAGCTCCTCGAGCGCCGCTTGCATCCTCGACTGGACGCGCAGCGCGACGTCGCGCGCGTCCTCCGACGGCGCGACGGTGACCGGCGGAAGGACGCGCAGGCGCACCCGCGCCGGGAGCGGCAGATACGGGAGCCAGGGACCCGGGCTGATGATCCACGGAAGCGCGAGCGCGAGTGGGAATCGCTCGAGGCGCGCCCATTTCCGCATGCCGAGGCGCTCGGCGATCTCGCGCCCTTCGTGGAAGATGTACGCGCTCCGGTGGGCGCCGTGCGCCACGATGGGCACGATCGGAACGCCGGCGGCGCGCGCCACCTCCACGAAGCCGGTGCGCGGCAGGATGACGATCTCGTTGCGCCGACGGAAGTGCCGGTAAGCTTCCAGATCGCCCCCCGGGTAGACGAGGATCTGCCCGCCCGCGGAGAAGACCCGTAGCGCGTTCGCGCGTGTCGCGGCCACCGCGCCGAAGCGCTGGAGCACCCGTCCGAGCGGCGTGAGCTGTCGCATCGCGAAATCGTGTGCCAGCGCGTAGAGCGGACTCGACGGCGTGAGCGTTCGCCAGAGTGCGGCGAGCGTGCAGAAGAGATCCGGACCCATGATGCCGCCGTTGTGGTTCGCGACGAACATCGCCGGTTGCCCGTCGGCGTGCTCCAGGCCCTCGCAGGTCGAACGGAAATAGTGCTGACTCACGGCCTCGAAGAGCGGGAGCACCCGCGCGATGAGCTCCGGATCGCGACGGTCGATCGCGTCAGCGGCGTAGGCGGTCACTGCGCCGTCTTCCGGGCGAAGCCCGTGTAGGCGAGTCGCGTCGAGCGCGTCCGCGTGAAGGAAAAGTCGTGCGGAACCCTGCCGCTCCGGAGCAGGGTGAAGAAAGCGCGATCGATGCGCGGGCGGGAGCCGAAGAGCTCCGTCACTGCGAGGCCTTCGCGACGGCAGGCGGCGGTCAGCTCCTCGGGCGTCACGAAGAGCCGTAGCACGTGGAGATCCCGCGGCGTGTTCTTCACGAACCACTCCACGCCCTTGATGATCACGAGCCACGAGAGCGCGTTTCTGTCGAAGGTGTGGAAAAAGAAGAGCCCTCCCGGCGAGAGCACCCGCGCCGCCTCGGCGACGAGGTGCGCCGGGTCCTCGACGTGCTCGAGGACGTCGAGGGCGCACACGACGTCGAACGTGGCCGGCGCAAAGGGGAGGGCGAGCGCGTCGGCCCTCCGGTACTGGACGTTGCCCGTGTCGTCGCGTGAGCGCGCGACGTGGAGGCTCTCTTCGGACATGTCCACGCCGGTCACCCGGTGCCCGTCCTTCGCGAGATGGTTCGTCAGAAAGCCGGCGCCGCACCCGACGTCGAGCACCGCACACGGGCGGCCGGGAAAGGCGCGCGCCAGCTCGCCGCCGATCCACGGGTTACGGAACCGCGACTCGGCGCGCAGCAGCGCTACCGGATCGTCGTCGGCGTCGTACCAGCGGTCGCCGAGGGCGGAATAGATCGCATTGTTGACGGGACGGAGGGAGACGTTCGCTTCCATGGGAGGTTCCAGTACACGACCTGATAAATGGCAAACGAGATGGACAGAACGAACTGTGCGGCGACGAAGACGTGGCTCGCGCCCGACCACCAGAGCGCGCCGAAAGCCAGGAACACCACCGGATGCATCACGAAGAGGACGGCGTGGAGCCAGGTCTCTCCCGGCTGACAGAGACGCGCGTGGACGAACTCGTCCTTGGTGATGAAGAGGCAGGAGAAGAGCGCGAGCGCGACGTAGATGCGCAGATCGGCGACCGCGCCGGGGCGTGCCACCGCGAGCCACCCGTAACAGGCGACGGTCGTCAGCGTGTCGAGCGGGTGCCCGATGCGCTCCCAGCGGGGCAAGGGCCGTCGCTGGTGAAACCACCCCTCGTCCACCAGCATGGCCGCTGCCTGCACGGCCGCGGGAACGAGCAGGACCAGGGACGTCATCCGACCTTCTCGAAGAGAGCGCCGCAGACGGTGAGCCCCGGTCCGAACGCAAGGCTCACCACCGGTGTGCCCGCGGGCGTTCCCTCGTCGGCGAGGACGCGCATCCACACGTGCGGCAACGTCGCCGACGACATGTTGCCGTAATCGAGGAGCACGCCGCGGCTGAGCTCCACGCTGGGCTCACCGAGTCCGAGGACGTCGCGGACGCGATCGACGATGCGGGGGCCGCCGGGATGGACGGCGAACACGGCGTTCGCGCGCAGGTCGTCGAGGGTCCGGTCCCCGTCGGCGGCGAGGCTTTCCACGAACGGGATCAGGTACGCGGCGATCCGATCCGGGACGTCGCGCGCGAGCGTCATCTTCATGCCGGCGTCGGACGCGATCCACGTCATCAGCTCCGCCGAATCGGGGATGACGTATTCGCGCTCTGCAACGAGGCGGAGACCGGGACGGCCGTCGTCGTCGCGGAGTGAGTATCGGATGAAGCCGTCTCCGAAGAGACTGTGGACGAGGAGCTGCTCGAGCGAGTGATCCGTCGGGTCGAGGTGGAGCGAACAGAGCTCGGTGTGCACGATGTCGACCGGACGCCGCTCCCCCGCGCCGTCGCTCTTCGGCCGCGACAGGAGTGCTCCGGCGGCGAGCCGCGTCGCGGGAAGGGAGGCGTAGCAGCCCATGTGATAGGCGTGCGTCACGCGCGTCCGATCGCCCCAGCGCTTGGTCGCGATGAGCCGCTGCGCGCCGCTCGGTGAGGCGTAGCCCGTACAGGTGACATGGATGATGTCGCTCGGCGGCGTTTCGACGTCGGCGTACTCCGACTCGAAGTATTCGGTTACACGCTCCGCGTAGAAATGAGTCCGCGCTTCGGAGCCCTGGCCGTGCGGGAGCGTCCGCACGTCGTAGATCGACGAGTCGTCGAGATTCGAACGACCCACGTCGGGAACCGAGTAACCGCGCGAGCGGATACGCCCTGGTCCGCATCCGCAGCGCGCGATGGCACGTCGTGTTCGCGACTCGAAGCTCTGCCGCTCATCGTCGCCGAGGCCCTTCATCGTCGCCTCGGACGCGGCGTGGACGCTGGCCACCCAGTCGAGCGCGCGATCCTGCGGTATCTCGGACAGCGGGCGCCGCATGGAAAATCCCGAGAGAACGGGTCTCACGGCGTCGTTCATTGGAGGGGATCTCTCTGGTGCGAGCAGGTGTGCGTGTGACCCGCGGTCACGCGGCCCCGTCGCTCAACGAGTGTGGCGTGCGTGACTCGTCTTCTTTGCATTCGTCGCGTGCGCGTGCGCGGCCGCTTTCTTCGTCGTGCGTGCCGCCTTGCCGTGCGTCGCACGCTTCGTTGGATGCGCGCCGCCCCCGTGTCCATTCAAGCTCCGCTTGAGCGCTTCCATCAGATCGATCACGTCGGCGCCCTCGGACTCCGTGACGTTCTTCGTCTTCGCGTTCGTGCGCGTGACGTGCTGGCCGTGCTTGCTCTTCTTCTCGGCGAGCTCCTTGATGCGATCGGCGTGCTCGTCGGTGAGCTCCGCCGTCGGTAACCGTTCCGTCGAGAGCTCCGCGATCGCGTGCTCGAACTTCTTCGAGAGGGCCGCGGACGGCTCCTTCGTCTTCGGCAGGCCGACCGATTTCGGAGAACGCACCTCGTCGTGAAACCGGAGCGTTTCGGCCCTGAGGAGGCCGCCCTCTGCGAGGATCGCCACCAGGTACTCCTGGTCACGCATGACGAAGGTGGCGATGCCGGCTCGCTTCGACTTTTCCATGACGCTCGCGAGCAGGCGATACGCCTTGCCCGAGTCCTCGCCGGGGGCGAGGAAGTATCCGTGCTCGTAGAAGAGCGGGTCGATGCCGTCGCGCTCGACGAAGAGCCGGAGATCGATCTCGCGGCTCTTCTTGGGATCCACCGACTCGAGCTCCTCGTCGGTGACGACGATGTATTTCCCTTCGGCGAGCTCGTAACCGCGCACCAGTTGCTCCGAAGGCACGTCGACGTCTTCTTCCGGACAGTAGTAGCGCCGCTGGAGCGGCGTCCCGTCCTCGTCGAGGAGTCGGAGCGGCGCGCCCCCTGCTCGCGTCGCGGGATATAGATCCACCGGGATGCTCACGAGCCCGAAGGTGAGCAGCCCCGACCAGAACGGCCGATTGCGCCGCTCGCCGTCCGTCTTTGCGTCCTTCGCGTCGTCCGTGGGTGCGTCAGGCACTCTTCCGCTCCTTGTTCACGTTCTTGAGACTTGCGGCGAGGGCGTCGGACAGCGACTTCTGCGGAGGCCGGCGTGGCGCCTTCACGGCTTTCGGTTTCTTGCCGTGAGACTTCGCTTCGATGAGCGCGCGAACCCGCTCGCGATGCCCGTCGCTGTACTCGGCCGGATCGAACTCGCCGCTCAGCGCCTCGACGAGCTGCTCGGCCATCTTGAGCTCGCGTGCGTCGGCGGCGCGTGACATGGGTTCGACCTTCGGTGCCTTCAGCACCTCGTCGATCGTACGGAGCGTCACCACGACCAGGTGGTCGCCATGAGCGGTGACAGCGCCGTGATACTGCTTCTTCCGCATCACCCAGTGGGCAATACCGACCCGCTCGCCGTCCCGCAGCGCCTTCACGAGGGCGAAATACGACTCCGCCTCGCCGTCGGGCGCGAGATAGTACGGCCGGTCGTACCATGCGGGCCCGACCGCACCGCGAGGAACGAAAGAGTGTAACTGAATGTCGCGCGACGCTTCAGGCTCGAGCTTCGCGAGCTCGTCGTCCGTGAGAAGCACGAACGTCCCCGGTTTCAACTCGTAGCCCTTGTGCACCTCACCGTCGCTCCGCGCCTCGTTCGTGGCAGGATTCACCAGTCGCTGACGGACACGCACCTCGTCCTCGTCGTGCAAAAGATGAAAATGCACGGCAACGTCCTCGACGGCAGCGTGCAACGTCGTCGGGACGCTCAGCTTCCCGACGCGCAGGACACCCTTCCACATCGCCCGACTCTCCATGTCGGCTGTCTAGCAAGAAGCATTCTCGTGGCGACGAAGGTCCGCTTGCTTCGAGCACGGGGCCATTGAGCTGCTCTCGGTGCTCGGCGTACCAGTGTACGCCTGCGCGCCTCACCCAGCTCACTGACCCCGCGGTCTTCGCAAGCGGACCTTCGGGGTGTTTTGGCAGCCGCGCTCGCTTCGCATCGCGGCGGAGCGGAATCGGGCGGGCTCGCTTCGCATCGCGGCGGAGGCTTTTTGGAACCGATGTTGCAACTCGTTGGCGTTGGTTCTCATGAAAGGGAAATGCGATGGCTAGTGAAAAAAGCGGTAACCAGACACAGGAACAGAATCCGAGTCATTGGGGACCGGGATCGAATGCCACGGGGTGGTCGGCGGGGCGCGGTCAGGGCGGCGGGACGGGCGGTCGTGGTGGAACCGACCAGGTGTATGGTCAGCCGGCGAATCCGGGAGAGCAGCGCAACGACGATCCGACGCGAGGCCGCGGTCAGCCGCCGAGAGTTAAGACGAAAGCGTCTCCGCCGCGCCCTTCCCGTAAGGTGAACTCCAGATGAAGAGACTCACCAGCGCAGCGGCGGTCGCACTGCTCGCGGTCGCCGGTTGCAAGAGCGAATCAGTGAAGCCAGCAGCGGACGCGAGCACCATGCCGCCCGCGACGTCGTCCGACGGCTCGACGACGGGTACCGTCTCCGACAAGACGTCGTTCTTCGTGTCGAGTGATACGTCGAAGACGGCGAACCTCGGTGGCCTCGCCGGCGCTGACGCACGCTGCGGGCGCCTCGCCGCGGCAGCGAATCTACCGAAGCACACCTGGCACGCGTACCTGAGCGTCGAGCACGCCGACGGCGGTCCATTGAACGCCCGCGACCGTATCGGCGCGGGCCCCTGGTACAACGTGCGCGGCGTGAAGCTCGCCGACGACCTCGCGTCGCTCCACGCGCGCACCGGTGACGCGGACGTCTTCCTGAGCGAGAGCGGCGGCAAGATCCCGGGTCAATGGGCGGGCTCGCCCGAGCCCGTAGCGCACGACGTCCTCACCGGCTCGGGCGGCGACGGCACCTTGCTCAAGGGCGAGACATGCGGCGACTGGACGAGCGAGTCGTCCACCGAGACGGCGCAGGTCGGCCACACCGACGGCCTCGGCCCGAACATGAACTCGAACCCGCCGTACACGTCGTGGAACTCGGCGCACGCGAACGGCGGATGCAACGACACCGCGCCGCTCGGTGGAGCGGGGCGTATCTACTGCTTCGCCGTCGACTGAACCAAACGACACGCGGGCGAGGCGAGGGGCGCGATCACGGACGGCAGGTGATCGCGCCTTCGCTCGCTAGCGTCACTGACAGGACGACGGCATGCCGGCGCCACGGAGCATCGCCCCGAGCGTGCCCGCGATGCCCGCGGTGTTCCCACCGGCGACCGCCGCTTTGCAGACGGCTGCGGCCTGCAGCATGTACGTCTTCGTCGGCTCGGGGGCGCTCGCGGCGTTCTGGGTGAGCGCGGTGCAGCACTTGCTGAGGCCACCACCACCGGACCCGGTGCCGTGCGCGACCGGAGCTGCCGACGCCGACGGGGCGGGTGGCAGACCGGCGTCGATCGGCTTGAGCTGAAGCGGCGCGGGCGCCTGCGTCGCTACCGGCGCAGCCGTCGGCAGGGGCGGCGGCGGCTCTTCCTTCTTGCAGCCCGTCACGAGTGGAGCCGAGAGGAGGAGCAGCGCCGGAACGATCGACCCGAGTTTGTTTCGCGACATCGGGGCCAAGACTCGCCCACCCGTCGGGCCTTTGACAAGGGGGAAGGTCGATCGCCCTCAGCACCCGCTCGGAACGGGGACTCCGCCGAGCTGCGCTCTCAAGGTGACCTTTGTTGCGGCCAGGTTCGCCTTGCCGGCCTTCAGCGACTTCTCGAGGCCGGCACAGACGGACGACGCGGCGGCGTACCGCTGCGCTGTCTTTCCCGTCTTGCCCGCCTTGTCAGCTGCTTTCTCGAGCGCGGTGCAACACGATTGCACGCTTCCGCTCGATACGGGCTTCTTCGGGACGGCATCGGGAGTCGTCGGAGGGGCCGGCTCTGCCGGTGCGCCGCCGGCAGCGACCGCGGACGCCGTGGCCTCGGGTTCAGGATCCTTGATCGGCGCGATGCTAACCGCGGGCGGAGGTGCCGTCACCGTCGGCGCGGCGTTCGGCACATCGTCCTTCTTCTTGCAGCCGACCATTGCCAGCGTGATGCATCCCGCGAAGAGCAAGCGCTTCATGATTCGTGCCCTGGAGTAATCGCGCACGCGCGCAGGGCTGCCGCGATACGGCGAACCCTGCGTGCGCTCGCTGGATACTCAGCTACAGCCCATGGAGTTGCCGCAGTTGAGGCACTTGTAGCAAGCGCCGTTGCGGACGGTGATGTGACCGCAACCGTCGCAGAACGGCGCGTCGCCCATCATCTCTTCGAGTTGCGCGTCGAGGGCGCCCCGCTTCGCGGTCGCCGCGGCGGTGCGCTCTTCGGTCGCGGTCGCGGGTGCGGGGAGCGACGGCGCTGCCGCCTCCGTCTCCTCGAAGCGCGGTGTCGTGGGATCGTCGATGGCGGGCGTCTCGGTCGGCTGCACCTGGGCGAAGTCGTAACGCTTCAGGTACTCCACGCCGAGGACGCGGAAGATGTAGTCGACGATCGACGTCGCGAACTTGAGGTTCGGGTGCCCTTCGACCACGCCGTGCGGCTCGAACTTCGTGAAGGTGTACTGCTCGACGTACGTCTCGAGCGGCACGCCGTACTGGAGCCCGATCGAGACGGCCATGGCGAAGCAGTTCATCAGCGAGCGGAAGGCGGCGCCCTCCTTGTGCATGTCGATGAAGATCTCGCCGAGCGTGCCGTCGCCGTACTCGCCGGTGCGGAGGAACACCTTGTGCCCTCCGACCCGCGCCTCTTGTGTGAAGCCACGGCGCTTGGTGGACAGGCGCACGCGTGAGCCGATCGGGCGCACCGACGTGGGCGCCACGGCCTTCGCCACCGCCTTCACCGGCTCGTCCTCTTCCGGGGCGATGCTGTCGCCGCTCGACGTGCTGAGGGGCTGTGACGCCTTGCAGCCGTCGCGGTAGAGGGCCACGGCCTTCAGGCCGAGGCGCCATCCCTCTTCGTAGATCTGACGGACGTCGTCGATGGTCGACTCGTTCGGCAGATTCACCGTCTTGCTGATGGCGCCGGACAGGAACGGCTGCGTCGCCGCCATCATGCGCACGTGCGACATCGGGGCGAGGAAGCGCTTGCCGGTGCGACCGCAGCGGTTCGCGCAGTCGAACACCGGGTAGTGCTCGTCACGCAGGTAGGGCGCGCCTTCCACCGTCATGCGGCCGATGATGACGTCGTTCGCCTCGTCCACCTTTGCCTGGGCAAAGCCGAGGTGACGGAGCAGCGAGAAGCCGGGCTTCGACATCACGGCGGCGTCGATGCCGAGGCGCTCGTATGCCTCCTTGCCGATGACCCACGGTGCGAACGCGAGGTGCAGATCGAACACGCCGGGGAGCGCGTCCTCGATCTTGTCGAGGTCGTCGTCGACGAGGCCCGCTGCCTTGAGGCTCGAGCGGTTGACGTGGGGTGCGCCGAGCAGCGTGTTCGTGCCGGAGACGTAGGCGACGATCTCCTGCGTTTCGACCTCGGAGTAGCCGAGCCTGCGGAGCGCGTTCGGCACCGACTGATTGACGATCTTGAAGTAGCCGCCGCCGGCGAGCTTCTTGAACTTCACGAGAGCGAAGTCGGGCTCGATGCCCGTCGTGTCGCAGTCCATGAGCAGGCCGATGGTGCCGGTCGGCGCGAGCACGGTGGCCTGCGCGTTACGGAAGCCGTGGGCATCGCCCAGGTGCACGACGTCGTTCCAGTCCTCGACGGCGGCGCGCCAGAGGGCGTCGGGGCAGTTGTCCCGGTGGATGGCGTACGCGGCCTCGCGGTGCATGCGCATCACGCGCAGCATCGGCTCGCGGTTCTTCGCGTAGCCCTCGAACGGGCCCTTCGACGCGGCGATGAGCGCGCTCGTCCGGTAGGCGTGACCGCAGAGGATCGCGGTGAGCGCGGCGGCGATGGCCCGACCCTTCTCGGAGTCGTAGGGGACGCCGAGGAGCATGAGCAGCGTGCCGAGGTTCGCATAGCCGAGCCCGAGCGGACGGTAGTCGTGCGAGTTTTTCCCGATCGGCGCGGTCGGATAGGCGGAGAGATCGACGAGGATCTCCTGCGCAAGGAAGAAGACGGCGACCGCGTGACGATAGCCGTCGACGTCGAAGGTGCCGTCTTCGCCCAGGAACTTCGTCAGGTTCAGCGACGCGAGGTTGCACGCCGAGTTGTCGAGGAACATGTACTCGGAGCACGGGTTCGAGGCGTTGATCCTCGCCGTGTTCGGGCACGTGTGCCACTTGTTGATCGTGCTGTCGTACTGCACGCCGGGGTCGGCACAGCGCCAGGCCGCGTCGGCAACCATGTTCCACAGCGCGGATGCCTTGTAGGTGTCGACGACGTGGCCCGTGGTGCGCGCGCGCGTCTCCCAGTCCCCGTCGCCGAGGGCGGCCTTCATGAACTCGTCGGTGACGCGAACGGAGTTGTTCGAGTTCTGCCCGCTGATCGTTTTGTAGGCTTCGCCGTTGAAGTCCGCGTCCATCCCGCCGGCGATGAGGAGCTGCGCCTTCTTCTCTTCGCGGGCTTTCCACGTGATGAAGTCGGCGATCTCGGGGTGGTCCATGTCGAGGCAGACCATCTTGGCCGCGCGTCGCGTCGTGCCGCCGCTCTTGGTGGAGCCTGCGGCGCGGTCGAACACCTCGAGGAAGCTCATGAGACCGCTCGACGTGCCGCCGCCCGAGAGCTTCTCTTGCCGGCCACGGATGATGCTGAAGTTCGTGCCCGTACCGGAGCCGTACTTGAAGAGCCGCGCCTCGGCCTTCATGAGGTCGTAGATCGACATCAGGTCGTCTCGCGCCTCTTGAATGAAGCAGGCCGAGCACTGGGGACGCGAATAGGCGTTCGCCGTCTCGGTCATCACATCGGTCGCGGGATCCCACGCCCAGTTGCCTCCGGACCCCTCGATGCCGTATTCGTGGAAGAGGCCGCAGTTGAACCACACCGGTGAGTTGAACGCGCCGTGCTGGTTCACGAGCAGGTACGTGAGCTCGTCCTCGAACGTGTCGGCGTCCTTCTTCGTGCCGAAATAGCCGCCGAACTGCTCACCCGCAGTGCGGATGGTGTGCGCGATCCGGTGCACGACCTGGCGGACGCTGCCTTCGCCCTTGGTCGAGTCGCCGTGGATGCCCGCCTTGCGGAAGTATTTCGAGACGACGATGTCGGTCGCGAGCTGGGACCACTCGGCCGGGATCTCGGCGCCGTCCATCTTGAAGACGATGGAGCCGTCGGGGTTCGTGATGATGCTGCGGCGGCGCTCCCACACGACGGCGTCGAGCGGAGGCTGCCCGGCGACGGTGTAGCGACGGTCGAGCGCGACGCCCTTACGCTTCTTGTTGCTCTTGCTGCGAGCCTTGTCCGCGTTCGCGGCCGTAGCCGGCTCTCCAGCACCCTTGATCGCCCTGACCTGTCCCACGACTTCCGACTGTGCCATTGACGCCTTGCCTCCGCTTCCCGAACCGTTCTCGAACGGACACGACTCCCCATCGCCCCACGATGCCCCAATGCATCGTGAGCTCACACACATCACCACTGGGTCTCACTCGAGGCCGTCGAACCGAGGTCCGATTCATCGGGTCACGCAGCCGTTGTTCGACCGCCACGGACGCCAATTCTGCTCTTCGTTGACTGCGACTTCTTCGACCCGGTTCCTCTCGAGCGCTACGAACTTCTCCTGAACGTTTCTGCAGCCCGAATCCCCTGCCGGCATCGAGCCGGCCCCTGCGACGATGAGCAGGGCAGTCTCAGGGGGAGCGGTCTTTCTACCCCAATCCCTTGGGCTTGAAAACCACAAAAGCACTACCAGTAGGGCAGAGAAGCCGCAAACTTCGAGCTAAGTTAGCGATCAGAAAAGGGAAAGGAACTGAACAAAAGATGGCTGAACACGGGTTGGCCACAGGAAGCCAGCTGAACGCCCGACAGCCCCACAGAAAGCCAGCAGTCTCTCAACGTTTTGACGACTGGTTTGCCCCAACTTTTCCAGAGGGAGGGGATAAAAGACCGTCCCATGGGAACCACGGCGACGTACTCGGGCGGCTGTCACTGCGGAAAGGTTCGATACGAGGTCACGACCGATCTCGCCTACGTGATGGATTGCAACTGCTCCATCTGCTCGAAGAAGGCGACCGTGCTCACCTTCGTTCCCGAGGACCAGTTCAAGCTGCTCTCGGGTGCTGACTCGCTCACGAGCTACAAGTTCAACAAGCACGTCATCGAGCACACCTTCTGCGGCACGTGCGGCATCGGCTCATTCGCGAAGGGGAAAAAACCGGACGGCACGGCGATGGCGGCCGTCAACGTGCGGTGCCTCGATGGAGTGGACCTCGCGTCGCTCGACGTGAAGCACGTCGACGGCAAGAGCATCTGAGCGTCAGCGCAGCGCTCCGACGTGCGTCAGGGCGTGACCTCGACGACGACGGGATGGTCGCTGAGCGTGAGCGCGACGCTGTCCGCGTTCGCATGCGTCTCGGTCGACGCGGTGCCCGTCGTCGGGTCGTACACGAGCACGGACTTCTGCGCCGATGCGAAGCGGACGGTCACGGCGTCGGAACCGCCGCTCGGGCGATCGTTCCAGATCGCGAGCTCGAACGCGCCGTTGCTCTTCTGCAGCAGCAGATCGTGCACCGTGGCAGGCTCGTTCGGCACCGTGTAGTCGAGACGCGACGTCGTCGCGGTTCCCTTGTCGGCGAGGATCGTCGTCAGGTTGTGCAGGTACGTTCCCGATTTCTTCGCCGCGTACGACGTGTCGAAGAAGCCCCAGTAACCTTGCCCCGGGTCGTCCCTGAGCATGTACACGAAGGTGTAGCTCCAGCCGCGCTTGTACGCCGAGAGGTACAGGTTCAGAAAGAGACGGCCCTGCTGCTCCTCGGTGAGCGCGTGATCGCCCATCGTGGGCCAGCCCGTCTCGGTCGTGACGCGCGGGAGCGTCATCAGATCCGCGCTGGAGTAGCCCTTGAACTTCTTGTTCCAGGTGGTGCCGTACTCGACGAAGAGGCCGTCCCAGTCGGCGTTCAGGGTCGGATCTTCGGCGTTCCAGGCCGTGTTGCCGTCGAGCGTCGAGTTGTGACCGGAGACGTAGTTGTGGGTGTTCGCGTAGTCGGCGTACTTCGTTCCCTCGGGCATCGTCGTGCCGGCGCCGCTCGGGATCGTCAGGAACTGGAGCCCGACGTTGTCCGGCTCCGAGCCGCCGGCCTCGCTCGCGTGGAACACGGGGATCCCCTTGAGCTTCGCGTCGGCCTTCACCGCGGCGTAGAGATCGCGCTGCAGGTGCGCGACGGGGACGAACGTGGTGCCGTTCGACGTCGCGTTCTCGTAGGTGACCGAGAAATTGTTCGGCTCGTTCGGTCCCTCGACGGCGAGGAGCGCACCGGCGGCGTTCAGCGTCTCGGCCATCGCGATCGTGCTGGCGACGTTCTGATCCGTCAGCAGGCTGAGGCGCGCGCCGGAGTTCTGGTGCACCGTGATCCAGTCCTGGACGTGCGCCGGGCGGCCGTCGTCGCGGATGCCGAGGATGCCGGCGTAAGCAAGGGCGGTCGCGCTCTTCGCGGCGTCGTCCACGCCCTGGCCGATGTGCGTGCAGGCGCCGATGGAGCCGAGGAAATCCGTGACGCGATTCGCGAGCACGCCCTTGCCGCTGGTGCCGCCCGCGCCGCCTGTGGAAGCGCCGCCGCTGCCCGTCGTGCCGCCGGTTCCCGTGGTGCCGCCGGTTCCCGTGGTGCCGCCGGTTGCCGTCGTGCCGCCGCTTGCCGTTGCGCCGCCGCTTGACGTCGTGCCGCCTGCGCTCGCACCGCCGTTGCCGCCCGCGCCGTCGCCGCCAGCGCCGTTCGTCGCGCCGCCCGCGGCACCGCTCTTGCCGCCGCTGCTCGCCGTGGAGCCGCCGTTGCCGTTCGTCGCGCCGTTCGCGGCGTTGCCGCCCGCGCCAGCGCCGCCACTGCCGCCGTCGCCCGACGAAGCGCTGTTGCTCGAGCTGCAGCCGAGGACGACCGCGCCGGCGCCGATCACGACGAGAAGAGACGCGCCGGGGCGCGGGGCGGGGACGGTGGAACGACGGGGTACCATGAAAGAAAGAGGTACCCCGCCCCCGGCGGTTCAGCTCACAAAAGTGTCTGATCGGGTTTACGTGCCGTTGATTCGCTCGAGCTCGATGGGGGCCGTCGGATCATAAGCGAGCGTCGTCTTGGTGACGAAGCCGGCTTCCGGATCGACGACCTTCACCGCGCCGAAGTGGCTCAGCGGCTTGCCGAGCCGCGTGGCGTCTCCGGCGACGACGACGACGGCCTTGCCCGACTGGAGGTATCGCGTCGCGATCGCGGTGACGCCGTCCTTCGTGATGTTACGGACTGCGGCGCGATACGTGTCGTAATAGTCGGGCGGGAGCCCGAAGACGCTGAGGTCCGTCGTCATGTTCGCGATGGCGCCCACGGTGTCGACGCCGACGAGGAACACGTCGGAGAGATACCGCGTCGCGATCCCGGTCTCGTCCTCGGTCGGCGGGTTCTTCACCATGCCCTCGTAGTGCTGGAGGAGCGCGTCGAGGGTGAGCCCGGCCTTCGCCGTCTGGGTACCGGCGGAGAGGATGATGGGCGACGGCCCATGTGCGACCGCGTCGATGGACGAGCGCGTGCGATACGCGAGCGAGCGCTTCTCGCGGACGTCGAGGAAGAGCCGGCCCGCGACGCCGCCGCCGAGGATCTGGTTCGTGGTGCGCATCGCCGGCCAGTCCGGGCTCTGACGCTCGGGGCCGAGCGTCGCGACGTACACCTCGGCCTGGGGGCTCGACGGACGATCGACGAGGAAGATCGAGAGCGCACCCGGCGGTACCGGCGCGGTGATGGAAGGCGACTCGGGTCGTTCGCCCGACCACGTGCCGAACGCGCGCTCCACCTCTTGCCCCGCGCCCTTCTGATCGACGTCGCCGGCGATGACGAGGAACGAGTTCTTCGGCGTGACCTGGCGCTTGTGCCAGGTATTGCAGTCGGCGAGCGTGAGCGACTCGAGCTGCTTGGGCGTCGAGTCGAACCGCGAGTACGGGTGCACGCCGGCGGGGAGCTGGAAGAGCTCGCGGTAGAGCACCATGCTCGCCGCCCAGCCGGCGTTGGTGCGCGTCAGGCTCGAGACGCGGTCGATCTCGCGTCGCTTGAGCTTCTGGAACTCCGCGGCGTCGAAGCGCGGCTTGACGGCCACCGCGGCGAGGATGTCGAGGGCCTCGGCGAGGTGATCCTTCGTCACCGACATCGTGATACGTGTCGAGTCGCGATCGGTGAGCACGTCGAGGCTCGACCCGAGCGACTCGGCCGCGTCGAGGAGCGCGCGGCTCGTCCACTTGCCGGCGCCGCCGGCCTTCAGGAGCTCTCCCGCGACGGCGGCGAGGCCGGGCTTGTCTCCGTCGGCGGCGGACCCGCTGTCGATGACGAGCTCGAGCTGCACGACGGGAAGCGCATGACGTTCGACGACGCGAACGAGCAAGCCGTTCTGCGCCGTCTGATCGGCTATTTTCGGGAAATGCCAGTCCGGTGCGATCCCGGGCGGGGGAGGGGAATCGGCTGGCGATGCCGTCGCGGTCGCGACCAGCGCGGCTGGAAGCGGCGCGAGCGGCGGCGCGGGCGGTGGCGCGGCCGGCGGTTGTGCGGGTGACCCGGCGCACGCGACGGCGAGCGCGAGACCCGAGGAGAGTGCGACGAGAGACGAGAACGTACGGCGGATCATTTGGCTTTCCCCTGCGGCGCTGCGGCAGCGGTCTTCGGGGGCGGCAGCACGGTCACGGTGCTCCGCCGGTTCCTGACGAGATACTTCGCGACCGCGTCCTTGACCTGGGCCGGGGTCACGAGCTTGTACTGCTCCACCTCGCGCGACAGGAGCCGCGCGTCGCCCCAGAACACCTCGAACTGACCGAGCTCGGTCGCGCGGTGCAGGTTCGACTCGAGGCCGAACACGAACTGGGAGATGACCTGCGATTTCGCCTTGTCGACCTCGGCGGGGGTCGGACCCTGGGCGGCGAGCTTCGCGATCTCGGCGTCCACGACCTGCGAGACGGTGGCGAGCTTGCCGCGCTCGCTCTGCACGGCCTTCAGCATAACGAAGTCGGGGCCGCGCTGATCGTCGGTGCCGATGCTGACGCTCTGCGCCTGCGCGTCGCCGCGCACGAGCCGCTGATACAGGCGCGAGCTCTCTCCGCCGCCGAGGATGGTGGACGCGAGCTCGAGCGCGTAATGCTCGGGCGTACGGCTCGGCGGGACGACCCACGCCTCGAGCAGGCCGGGGTTCTTCGCGTTGGTGTCGGTGATCTCTGTCTTGCGCTCGGTCTTCTGCTCCGGCACCGCGGAGGGCGCGAACGCGGGGGCCGTCTTTCTGCGAACGGCATTGCCGAAGTTCTCGCGCACGAGACGCATCGCCTCGTCGGGGTCGAAGTCTCCCGCGATGGTGAGGACGGCGTTGTCGGGCCCGTAATACTGGTCGTGGAACGCCGCGACGTACTCGAACTTCGCGGCGTCGAGGTCCGCCATCGAGCCGATGGTGTCGTGCTCGTACGGGAAGTAGCCCTCGTAGGCGAGCGCGCGGAGGCGGACGAACCCCTCGGCGTAAGCCTGGTTCGACACACGCATGCGGTACTCTTCCTCGACGACGGCGCGCTGGTTCTCGACGTTCGCCGGATTGACGGCGAGGCTCTTCATGCGGTCCCCTTCGAGGAAGAGCGCGAGCGCGAGCTCGCTCGACGGCAGCATCTCGAAGTAGTTCGTGCGATCGGTGCTCGTCGTCCCGTTGAGGGTGCCGCCGCGGGCGGTGATGAGTTTGAAGTGCTCACCCTTCGCGACGTGCGCGCTTCCCTGGAACATGATGTGTTCGAAGAGATGCGCGAAGCCGCTCTTGCCTTGCTCCTCGTTGCGCGAGCCGACGTCGTACGTGACGCACACGGCGATGTTCGGGCTCGTGTGATCGACGTTCATCACGACGCGTAGCCCGTTCTCGAGCGTCACCCGCTGGACGGACAGCGAGAGGTTCTCGACGTTGCTCGTCGAGCCGGCCGGCGCCGCGAACGATGTAGGTGCAGCGAGCGCGCAAGGTAATGCGAGCGCGATCAGGATCCGTGCCCGGAGGCGAGAGGCGTGAGCCATCGATGTTTTCCTTGCTCCTTTTGCTGTCCTACCCGTACGCACATTCGACGACCAGCGGCAATTTGAGCCTATGATGTTGTCGGTAGGGTCAGGCTCTGTAAATCTTGAGACAGAAGCCTCTTCCCACATGCGGACGCTGCAGGAGATACAACCCGGCCAAACGCTCGGGCGCTACGAGTTTCTCGTCCCGATCGCGGAGGGCGGGATGGCCTCGGTATGGGCCGCCCGGCTGAAAGGCTCGCGCGGCTTCTCGAAGACCGTCGCCGTGAAGACGATGCTGCCGAGTGTCTCCGACGATCCACAGTTCGAGCAGATGTTCCTCGACGAGGCGCAGATCGCGTCGCGCATCCGGCATCCGAACGTCGTCGAGATCATGGATCTCGGCGAGCAAGACGAGGTGCTCTTCCTCGTCATGGAGTGGGTGGACGGCGAGCCGCTGTCGAACCTGCGCCGCGCCGCCGCGAAGCACGGCGGCATCCCGCGCAACATCGCTCTCCGCGTCGTCGCCGACGCTTGCGCCGGCCTCCACGCCGCGCACGAGATGAAGGACGACGGCGGGAACCCGGTCGGGCTCGTTCATCGCGATATCTCTCCGCAAAATATCCTCATCACGTTCGGCGGCGCGGTGAAGATAGTCGACTTCGGCGTGGCCAAGGCCGCGGGTCGCTCCACCGGGCAGACCGTCGCCGGCCAGGTAAAGGGCAAGCCGCCCTACATGTCCCCCGAGCAAGCGCTCGGCGAGGTCGTCGATCGGCGCACCGACGTCTTCGCGCTCGGGATCATTCTTTACCAGCTCACGACCGGCAAGCACCCGTTCCGCGGCGAGAGCGATCTCGTCACGCTCCAGAACATCGTCTCCGACAAGCCGATCGTCCTGCCGCGGACCCACGACCGGAACTACCCGCGGGAGCTCGAGCTCGTCGTCATGAAGGCGCTCGACCGGAAGCGAGACCGTCGCTACCAGAGCTGCGCCGAGCTCGAAGCCGCGATCGAGGACGTCTTCCAGAAGGCCGTCACGCGCGCCCGCACCGAAGAGGTCGCGAAGTTCATGCAGGACATGCTCGGCCCGCGCGGGGAGGCGCGCCGAAAGGCGCTCGCCGACTCGGTGCGCACGGCC
>DATAZL010000017.1:0-6781 GCA_036272055.1 Polyangiaceae bacterium
CGTGGAGGCTGTGCCGGCGGCTGTTGCGGTGGGTACTGCGGCGGCCTCGGGCTGGGGGGAGCACTCGGCGGCGGTGCCGTCGGCGGGACGTAGCCTGGCGGATAGCGCGGTGGTTGCGGCTGCGGCGCGGGCTGTTGCGGCGGCGCAGTCGGCTGCGGCGCGGGCGGCGGTGGGCGCTGCGGCGGCGACGCGGAGGGAACGGGAAAGCCCGCCGTGCTCTGTGCGAACACCGGCGGCGCCACGACGGCCATCACGAGGAGCGCAGAGAGCACTCTCGCGACCCGCACCGGGCTGCGACGCTTACCCGTCAAACCTTGTTCCTCGGACCCCTATCGGCACCGGCCACGAATGCGGAGCCCCACCGAGCTCCGCATCCGCAGCGCGAAGCTCACTCCTTCGCGTCCCCGCGCGCGAAGATCGACGCGACGTAGTTCAAGACGTCCGTGGCGCTCACCTCGTTGTATCCGAAGTAGCGGATGAGACGGCTCTTGATGATGTCGATCTTCTCCTGCGTCTCCTTGTCGACGACCGCGCTGACCAGGGTCTTCAGCTTGATGCTGTCCTTCTGGTCCTCGAAGAGCTTGAGCTCGAGGGCGCGTCGCAGCCGGTCGTTCGACTGCCAGTCGAACTTCTTTCCCTCGATCGCCTTCGCGCCGATGAAGTTCATGATCTCGCGGCGGAAGTCGTCCTTCCGGTTCTCCGGAATGTCGATCTTCTCCTCGATGGATCGCATGAGACGCTCGTCGGGCTCCTCGTACTGGCCGGTGTACGGGTTACGAACCTTCTCCTTCAAGGTGTAGGCCTTGATGTTGTCGATGTAGTTCGCCGCGAGCTTCGCGATCGCCTCTTCGTCGGCGCTGATCGCGCGCTGGACCTCGTTCTTGACGATCTCCTCGTACTCGCGCTTCACGACGCCGATGAGGTCGCGATACTTCTTCCGCTGATCGTCGCCCGAGATCAGCGAGTGATGGCTGAGGCCCTTCTCGAGCTCGTTCATCACCATGAAGGGGTTGATCGTCCCCTCCCCGAGCTCGCTGACGAGCGCGTTCGAGATCTTGTCCTGCACGTAGCGCGGGCTGATGCCTTCCATGCCCTCGCGCTTCGCCTCCTTGCGGAGCTCCTTGACGGTGTCCTGCGTGTAGCCGGGCAGCACCTTGCCGTCGTAGAGCTTCATCTTCTGGAGAAGCTGCAGGTTGTGCTTCTTCGGATCCTCGAGGCGCGTGAGCACCGCCCACATGCCGGCGACCTCGAAGGTGTGCGGCGCGATGTGACGGCCGCGGACCTTCGATGCGTGAAACTCCTTGTCGTAGATCCGGATCTCGTCCTTCATCCTGGTGATGTAGGGGATGTCGATCTTGATCGTACGATCGCGGAGCGCTTCCATGAACTCGTTGTTGATGAGGCGCTTGTACTCCGCCTCGTTCGTGTGACCGATGATCACCTCGTCGATGTCGGTCTGCGCGAACTTCTTCGGCTTGATCTTGTGCTCTTGCGACGCGCCGAGCAGATCGTAGAGGAACGCGACGTCGAGCTTCAGCATCTCGACGAACTCGACGATGCCGCGGTTGGCGATGTTGAACTCGCCGTCGAAGTTGAAGGCGCGCGGATCGGAGTCCGAGCCGTACTCGGCGATCTTCCGGTAATTGATGTCGCCGGTGAGCTCCGTCGAGTCCTGGTTCTTCTCGTCCTTGGGCTGGAAGGTGCCGATGCCGATGCGGTCCTTCTCGCTGAGGAGAAGACGGCGGCAGCGGATGTGATGGCCGACGACCTTGGCCCAGTCGCCCTTGTAGAGCGCCATGAGCCCCTGGAAGATGAAGCGGCTCGCCGGATCGAGATCGCCCTCCACCTTCACGCGGAACTGCTCGTTCGAGAGCTTCAACTCGTCGATCGCCTTCGCGCGCCAGTCGAGCGGGATGAGCCGCAGCGGCTCCTCGTGCATCGGTGATTCGAACTCGTCGGCGCTGCCGCTCGCGAGGCCCGTCTCTCCGAGCTTCACCCACTTGAAGGTGTAGAGACCGCCCTCCGGAGTGCGCGAGTACGCCTCGAGGCCCTTCTTGAGGAGGCGCGCGATCGTCGACTTGCTCGACCCGACGGGGCCGTGGAGCAGGATGACGCGCTTCTCGGGACCGTAGCCCTCTGACGCCGCCTTGAGCACGTTCATCAGACGCATCAGCGGGATGTCGAGCCCGAAGACGCCGTCCTTCCCCTCGTCGATCTCGTCGCGGAAGAAGTTATAGCGAACGAGCTTCTTCTTGTTGTCGATGTACTCTTCGGTGCCGTACGAAATGACCATGTCGTAAACGCGCTGGAAGGCGTTACGCGTCACCTGCGGCCGCTCGCGGATGATCCCGAGGTACTCCTCGAAGGACCCTTCCCATGCGAGATCACGATACCGTTCGTAATCCTGCATCGCGGCGATGCGCGCGATCATGCTCATCGTCTGCGGGCCGCCGTCGGATTTCGTGCTGGCGCGATCGTCCATCTTTCCTGCTTTCGGCGACGCTCGACGGAGCGTCACAGACAACCATAGCTTGGACTACCGGCCACGTCAGCCGTCGCCCCGGCGGGCACCGCCTCGCGGAACCGGTATCCCCTCGCGCCGTCGTGAGCACACGCCGCTTCACGGCCTGAAACGGCCCGATCGCGCTGGCCCGCGGCCCGAAGGCACTCCGCCCGGAGTACTCAGCTGCCCGATGCCGCGGCGGCTGCCAGACGGAGCTTCGAGTGCTTGCGACCGTACAGGGCGTACACGACGAGGCCGATGGCCATCCACCCGAAGAGCCGGATGATCGTGTACGTGTCCGCGGTGTACATGAGGAGACCGGACGAGAGCGCGCCGCAGATGGGGACCAGATAAGGACCGCCGGGGACGCGAAACGAGCGCGGCAGATCCGGCCGGCGGAGCCGGAGAATCATCACGCCGATGCTGACGAGCACGAAGGCGAAGAGAGTGCCGATGCTCGTGAGCTCGCCGAGGATGTCCAGGGGCAGCACGCCGCCGGCCACGGCGCAGAAGATACCAGAGATGATGGTCGTGACGTGCGGAGTGCCGAAGCGCGGGTGAACGTGCGCGGCCACCTCGGGGAAGAGCCCGTCGTGTGCCATCGAATAGAAGATGCGCGGCTGACCGAGGAGGAGCACGAGCATCACCGACGACAAACCGGCGATGGCGCCGATCTCGACGGCGGTGGTGAGCCACTGCTTGCCGGTCGCCTCGGTGCCGAGCGCGATGGGGTGCGGCACGTTGAGGAGGTCGTAGTGGACGACGCCGGTGAGCACGAGTGACACCGCGATGTAGAGCACCGTGCAGATGCAGAGCGAGCCGAGGATGCCCCTGGGAAGATCGCGCTGGGGGTTCTTCGTCTCCTGCGCGGCGGTGCTGACGGCGTCGAAGCCGATGTACGCGAAGAACACCTTGGTCGCGCCCTGGAGCACGCCCGACGCCCCGAAATGGCCGAACTCCCCGGTGTTCTCCGGGATGAAGGGGTGCCAGTTCTCGGTGCGCACGTACGGCGCAGCGAAGACGATGAAGAGGCACACCACGACGACCTTCACGAACACGATGACGGTGTTGAAGCGCGCGCTCTCCTTGATGCCGACGACGAGGATGGCGGTGACGACCAGCGTGATGAGCACCGCCGGCAGGTTCACGATGTCCCCCGTCGAGGTGAACGCGTGCGCCGTCTCGTTCCAGGCGAAGGGCGCGTGGGTCCATGCCCTCGGCAGATCGACGCCGAGCTCGTCGTGCAGGAACGCGACGACATAGCCCGACCAGCCGACGCTGACCGTCGCGGCGCCCACCATGTATTCGAGGATCAGGTCCCACCCGATGATCCACGCGACGAGCTCGCCCATCGTCGTGTACGCGTAGGTGTACGCGCTGCCCGCGATGGGCAGCATCGACGCCATCTCCGCGTAGCAGAGCCCGGCGAACGCCGACGCGACGCCCGCGATGATGAACGACAGCGCGACGGCAGGGCCGGAGTTCGCCGCTGCGGCGTGCCCGGTCAGGACGAAGATACCGGTGCCGATGATGGCGCCGATACCGAGCATGATGAGGTCGAGGCCACCGAGCGACTTCTTCAGCTGATGATGATCTCCGGCCAGATCGGCGCGGATGTCATCGACGGATTTCGTGAGAAAGAGCGGGTTCTTGGTCATCGGCGGCGTCTCGACGGACGCCGCCATGCTACCCGCAATCAGCCGTCTTCGCGCGAAAGCGAACTCGCGACTTCTGTTTCCGGAACGGTTACGGCGCGCGCGCCGCTCATTCCATGCCGAGAAGCTTCAGGAGCATGCCGCCGTGGCTCTCGAAGAACGGCGCGAACACGAGGCTCAAGATCGCCATGAGCTTCATGAGGATGTTCAGCGAGGGACCCGACGTGTCCTTGAAGGGGTCGCCGACGGTGTCGCCCACGACCGCAGCCTTGTGCGTGTCGGAGCCCTTCCCGCCGTGAGCGCCGGCCTCGATGTACTTCTTCGCGTTGTCCCAGGCGCCGCCGGCGTTCGACGACGCGAGCGCCATCACGAGACCGGAGACGAGCGAACCGGCGAGGACACCGGCGAGCGCGCGGACGCCGAAGAGGGTACCGACGACGATCGGCGTCGCGATGACGAGCACCGCGGGCTTCACCATCTCCTTGAGCGCGGCGATCGTCGAGATCGAGACGCAGCTCGCGTAGTCGGGGCGCCCGGTGCCGTCCATCAAGCCGGGGATGGTGCGGAACTGACGGCGCACTTCCTCGACCATGCCCAGGGCGGCCTTGCCGACGGCCTTCATGGTGTAGGCCGTGAAGAGGAACGGCAGCACGCCGCCGATGAGGAGGCCGGCGAAGACGAGCGGCGAGAGAATGTCGAGGGTCTCGACGTGCGAACGGGTCAGGAACGCCGCGAAGAGCGCCAGCGCCGTGAGGACTGCGCTGCCGATCGCGAAGCCCTTGCCGATGGCTGCCGTCGTGTTGCCAGCGGCGTCGAGGGTGTCGGTCCGCTTCCGGATCTCGGGGCCGAGGTGCGCCATCTCGGCGATGCCGCCGGCGTTGTCCGAGACCGGGCCGTAGGCGTCGATGGTGAGGCCGATGGCGATCGTCGAGATCATGCCGATGGCGGCCATCGCGATGCCGTACATGCCGGCGAGCTCGCTCGCGACGTAGACGGTGATGGCGAGCGCGACGACCGGGATGAACGACGACTGATAGCCGAGCGACAGGCCGTAGATGATGTTCGTCGCGGGACCGGTGCGCGACGCGTCGGCGACCTCGCGCACGGGCTTGTAGGCGTGCGACGTGTAGTACTCGGTGATGTACCCGATGAGCAGGCCCGACCAGAGGCCGGCCAGCACCGAGATGAGCACGCCGTTGCGGGTGATGACCCGCGTGCCGAGGGTGAACGAGTCGACCATCGCCCACTGGGTCACGAAGTAGATCGCGACGGTCATGAGCACCGTCGAGAGGACGAGCTGCTTCTTCAGCGCCGGCTCGGCGGACTTCGCGTCGTCGGCGAGGTTCGCGAACGCGGCGGTCAGGAGGCACACCGGGATGCCGGTCGCGGTGACGAGGATCGGATAGAGCAGCGCGCTCTGCTGCGCCGTGATCTCCACCGCGTTGGAACCGATGAGGAGCGCCGCGCACGTGCCCTCGGCGCAGGAGCCGAAGAGATCCGCACCCATTCCGGCGATGTCGCCGACGTTGTCACCGACGTTGTCGGCGATGACGGCCGGATTCCGGGGGTCGTCCTCGGGGATGCCTTGCTCGATCTTGCCGACGAGGTCGGCCCCGACGTCGGCGGCCTTCGTGTAGATGCCTCCACCGACGCGGCCGAAGAGCGCCACCGTCGAGCCGCCGAGGCCGAAGCCGGCGAGCATCTCCATGAGGAGGTGCTGGTCGGGGATGAACATCGTGTAGATGAGGTAGATGCCGGTGAGGCCGACGAGCGCGAGGCCGACGAGCCCGAAGCCCATCACCGCGCCGGAGTTGAACGCGACTCGGAACGCGTCGCTCATGCTCTTCTGAGCCATGACCGTCGTGCGAACGTTTCCGAGCGTCGCGATGCGCATGCCGAGGAACGCGCAGAGGCTCGAGGTGCCGGCGCCGCCGAGGAACGCGAGGGCACTGAAGAGGCCCTGGTTCACCGAGCTGCCCGCGACGTTGAGCGAAAGGAGCATCAGAACCGCGAAAACACCCGCGAAAATCGCGACATAGGTGTACTCGCGCGCCAGGAACGCCATGGCGCCCTCGCCGATGGCTCCCGAGATCTCTTTCAGGCGGGCGGTCGTCTCCTCTGAGGCGCCGGAGCCGTCGACGGAGACGGCCAGAACGCGGCGCGAGTAGACGAAAGAGGCAATCAGAGCCAGCGCTGCACACCCGAAGATCGCGTAGATCACCAACAAAACCTCCCGGATCGTTCCCGGTAAATGTACGGGCGCCCGACCAGCGGTGCGTCATCTACGCGAGGCAAGTCCGCGCCGTCAACGCCGATGGCAGAGCGCACGCGGCATACCCCGATCAGCACACGAAACGGAAGACCTCCCGGACCGTCCTCACCTGAACGGACGTTCAGCCAACCACCGACCCCGAGGCATCAATAACGCGGAACGACGCGAGCGCAGCGAGCCCGCGAAGCGGCGGGGGGAGCAGTTCGCCGTAGGCGAAGCCCGCGAAGCGGCGGGGGGAGCAGTTCGCCGAAGGCGAAGCGGCGAGCGCAGCGAGCCCGCGAAGCGGCGGGGGGAGCAGTTCGCCGAAGGCGAAGCGGCGAGCGCAGCGAGCCCGCGAAGCGGCGGGGGGAG
>DATAZL010000018.1:0-5968 GCA_036272055.1 Polyangiaceae bacterium
CTCGGCAGCGATGGACCTTCAACGGCAATTCCGCAGAAGGTGCCTGGCGTATCGGGCGCCACCCGCATCTCGGCGGGCGGGTATCATGCCTGCGCGATGACGGATATGGGAACGCTGATCTGCTGGGGTTCGAACATCAACGGCCAGTGTGGCGTGTCCCCCGTAGCGGATACGATTGCACCGAGCGTCGTACCTCTGTCTAGCGTAGTGGCCGTTTCCGCCGGTTTTGCTCACACCTGCGCAATCGACTCCGCTCATCATGCAACATGCTGGGGAGCCAGCGATTTGGGTCGACTCGGGATCACATCGCCAGTCAGCAGCGTCTACACGTCCCCCGTCCCCATCGCTGCCCTCGATAGTCATTGAAGTAGGAGATACCATGTCATTCAAACCAATTACTCTGCACCTGGGCGAACAAGGGAAGGTCGACCGAGGCAACCCGACGATCAAGTCCGACTTGCTTTCCACCTGGCCTATTTCGCGAACAAGCCCGGCGGGCTACAGTGGCGATTTTACACTGAAGAGGTCGCCGCCTACATCGGAGCAGGGAACCTTGACGCGAGACAAGGTCAGCATTCCATGCGCGTCCATTACCCTATACGTCACCGTGTCCAAAGGCGCTTCGGACGATACCATCTCGGTTACTTGTCCGAACTCCTCAGCCCTCGTCGTTACTTCCGCCATCGCAAGCCAAAGCGTCGCGGAGAAGGCCAGCGCGGCGCGCGTATCGTCGGCGGCGCCGCCGACCGGCGATGGAACAGCGGGAATACCCGTCGTGGCGGTGCTGCGTGAGCATCGCGGGGTGCCGAATTTGCCGCTTTCGCCGCCGGAGGGGCCGCGGGATGGAGCCTCGTTCCGGCTGCTATCGCCGGTTCAGGCGAGCGGAATGCGTCGCATCGAACTGGACGCGAGGGTCCTCGACCAGAGGTCGCTGTCGTTCGACCTGACGAATGTCGGGCTGGAAGACCTCAGGGGGCTCGAGCTCGTCGACGTGAATCACATGGGCGCGGACGGGCTTCCCATCGATATCCACGTCTGTAGCGATACCATCGTCGTGCTCGATCGCGGCGCGCGCATGCTGCGCACCGGCGGCGCGGGTTGTTGCGGGACGAACTTCGACGCCGCACGTGACGCCATCAATCTGTTCTCGGCGCTGAGCGCACTCGCGGTACCGGACCTCGCGACGGCTGACGACGATTTACCGGTCCCAAATCGATTGGCGCTCGCCACCGCCTTCGCGGAGGAGCAAGACACGATCGTTATCGGTCCGCTCGAGGATGCGTCCAATGCATCGTCACTCGAGTGCGGGGCACCAGAGCGCTCGTTCGAGTCCTGTATCGGCGCCGCGATCCGGAAGGCAGCGCTCGCGTTTCCGGAGTCGCCCTTCCGGCGGCGCCACATCGTGGTCGTCACGGGCGGACTCGACGCACGCGACGCGGAAACGTTCGCGACGGAGCTCGAGGACGTGGTGACGCCGGCCGTGAGCAACTCACGTGGCGTGCACATTCACGTGATCGTACTCGGTCGCGCCGCGGAGAACCATGATCCCCGGCTCTCGCAGCTCGCGAAGGACTACGATGGGCGTTACTTCAACACGGCGTCGGCGCCACCCTCGCCGGCGAGCTCGTCGCTCGTCATGCCCTTGCTGTCGATCCTGCAGGAGCTCTTGCCCGTCGAGATCGTTCCTACGACGCCGCAGGGCGACGTGGTCGTCGAGAACGACGTCAGCCATGCTTTCTTCGCGTCGAGGTCGAGCGGCGGTCGAGGAGACTGCGCCGTGTTCGAGCTCGACGGCGTCCGCTCGCGCCCCAGGCATGCCGGGCGCGTCCACGACTACGCTTTCTCGGACACCAGCGTCGCCTTGCCGGGCGCATGGAACGCGGACGGATGCGAAGAGGCACGTCCGCTCTTCGCGTTGCTGGAGTCTCCCATCGACTTCCACTGTGACGCGGCCGTCGACGATGCCACGTTCAACGTGAAGCTCGCGGCGAGTCTCACGTTCCGCGGTATCCCGATCGACGGCGCGCACGTCCGGGCGACCATGTACGGGGAAGGGCCACCGCTCGGTTGCGAGCTCACGCGGTTCGCTCAGGCCGGCGGCATCGCCGATGCGGTTCGCCTCCGGACGCTGGACAGGCGAAGCCTCGCCGGTGACACACCCACGTCGTTGCGTCGCGCGCTCCTCGACGCGGCCGAAGCGTCGGAGAACACGGAATTCCGACCCGATTCGACGCTGGTGACTCTCGGACACCGGGACTTGGACGGCGTTTACTACGCCGATCCCATCGATGTCCCGTCGGGCGTCACCGCGTTCGCGTTCCGCGCTGACGGGGTGACCGCCTTGGGCAGCGTGTTCTCGAGAGTCGACGAGGTGGTCGTGTTGACGCCCGCCATCCCGAGCATGGCCGGCTCGTTCATCTGGTACGAGCGAAAGAGCGCCGACTCGGAAACGACCACATGGGTTGCCACATTTGTACTCAAGACGATGGTGCCAGACGACAGTGTCCAGAACATCGGCCCGGGACTGAGCGAGGAGTTCGACGTGGTCTTCGCGCCAGGCCAGAACCTACCGCTCGAGCCCATCACGGTCTCTGACAACTGGGACGGAACCTACTCGGCGGAGTTCACGACCCCCGGCAAGGAACGGTCGTTGCTGGTCGTCGCGCCACACGATGCTGACGAAACGAAGAGCTTCGTGCTCCATGCTGCACCGGGGACCACCCGCCACGTCACGATCGACCTTCTGGAAGTGACGTACGGGGAACCGGGTGACACCTATCCCGCCCCAGTAAATGGCGTGACATTGATTGCTCCGAACGCGAGCCTTCCGCGTCTGGTGTCGACCCAGCTCGACTTTCCCGGACTTACGCTCGGCGTGCCGCTCACGCTGCCGGCTGCGGTGACGGTCTTCGACGGAGACGTGGAGGACGGCGCTCGTCTGATGCTCGCGCTGGGGAACACCTCACTCGACTACTTCCAGGTGTTCGAGCAACCCGGCGCCGCCGCCTATCAGCTCCTCCCGCTCGTCACAGGTCCAACGCGTGTGGTCGAGATGACGAGCGCGTCGGGGCCCTGGCGAGCGCGTTGTCGCGTCGCCGTTGCAGGCCTGGTCGGGTCGATCATCCCCGCCGCGGACGAACCCGAGCGCCCTTCACGCACCGCGTGACGTCTCGCCCACGTCGAACTCCGTCGCTATCTCGGCAATTCGCGTCAGGTGCACGGCCTTGTCTGCGTCGGACAGGAATGACGCATGCACGGCGTTTGCTGCCAGCATGATCACGTCTCCCGCGTCGAGGGGGAGAGCGGCGCACACGGCGCGATAGTTGTCGGAGATGTAGCCGCCGAAGTACGCGGGGTCGTCGGAGTTGACGGTGACGGCCACGCCGCGATCGAGGAGACGCTTGAGGTTGTGTTCGGCGAGGTCGTTCACGACGCGGAGCTTCAGGTTGGACAGGGGGCAGACCGTGAGGGGGATCTTCCCAGCCGCCAGCCGGGCGACGAGCGCGTCGTCCTCGTCGCAACGCACGCCGTGGTCGATTCGTTCCGCGCGGAGGACGTCGAGTGCCTCCACGATGTACGACGCGGGACCTTCTTCCCCGGCGTGCGCGACCAGCCGGAGACCGGCGTCGCGTGCGCGGGCGAAGACGCGGGCGAACTTTGCCGGCGGATTGCCGGACTCTCCCGAGTCGAGGCCCACGCCGGAGAACGCATCACGATGCGGCAAGGCTCGCTCTAACGTGGCGAGCGCGTCGTCCTCGGACAGGTGACGGAGAAAGCACAGGATGAGCGACGACGAGATCCCGAGCTTGGTCTTCGCGTCGGCCTGGGCGCGCGCGATGCCACCGATGACCGTCGCGATGGGAATGCCGCGTGCGGTGTGGCTCTGCGGATCGAAGAAGAGCTCCGCGTGCACGACGCCGTCGCTCGCGACTCGCCGGAAGTAGGCGTCGGTCATCGCGTGAAAGTCGCTCTCGGTACGAAGCACGTCGCAGCCGGCGTAATAGAGGTCCAGGAACGATTGCAGATCGTGAAACTCGTAGGCCGCGCGCAACGCCGCGACGTCTGGGTACGGAAGCTTCACGCCATTCTTCGCTGCGAGCGCGAACACCATCTCCGGCTCGAGCGTGCCCTCGATGTGCAGGTGCAGCTCGACCTTGGGGAGCGTGTCGATGAGGCGAACGAGGTGCGGAGTCAGGGTCATTCTTGGTTCCTCGGAACGTCCAGACTACGCGGCCGCATATTTCCGCGCGGTCGTCGCCTTGCAGCCACGCGGTTTCGAATCCAACGGCCTTGGAAGTGGCCACTCGGAGCGCACGACAATGAGCGACAAGGCGACTCGATATGCCCACAAGCCTACGATTCGGCCGCGGGAGAGCGACGAATTGACGTTATGATTCCGATTCAGAGGGCCGTTTCGCGCCATGTGCGTCCCCCTGAGCTCCGCGTTCGCGGGAAGGAATCGCTCCATGACCAGTCGTACGAAGTTCGCGCTCGTGAGTCTGACCACCCTGGCGGTCGCAGCGTGTGGCTCGTCGGATAGCCACGTCACTGCCATGGGGCTCGGCGGAGCGACCTCCGGCGTGAGCGGCTCCGGCGCGACGACAACCACGCCCTCCGGCTCCGCCGGCTCGAGCATGGTGCCCACCACGCCGAGCGGCGCCGGTGGAGCAACCGGGCTACCGAGCGGCGCAGGTGGCTCGATGATCTCAGGCAGCATGGGCGGCGTCGTGATGATGCCGTCCGGCGCCGGCGGAAGCACGACCGGGGGCGGCGGCGCGGCGCCGAGCGGGACCGGCGGCACGGCGGGTGCCTGCGACGACAACGCCCTCGCGTCGTCCAAGGACGCCTGCAATCCGAGCGGCGATCCCTGCAATCTCCACAGCGGCTACCCGGGTGACGAGTACTGCATGCTGCCGCCCCCCGACGGGAAGGGCATCCAGATCCACTTCGGACCGAAAAGCTACACCGATCCGAACGAGGTGGCGAAGTACGTCATGAACGCGGGCGAGGAGTTCAACGCCTACGGCCTCGCGACGATCCCCGGGAGCGGCGACCACTACTACAACAACGTGCAGATCCGGATGCGCCCGGGCTCTCACCATCTCATCAACACGCTCGTCACCGGAACCGACTCGACGCCCGACGGGTTCGTCGCAAACAGCATCGGGTGTCCGGGCACGCCGGTGGGCAGCTTCCCCGGTTCGCAGAACCTCATCCGCAACATGCCGCCTGGTGGCGTGCAGGCACCCGAGAACGTCGGCATCGGCAGCGAGCTCCAGGGCGGAACGCGACTTTGCCTGAATCACCACGCTTACAACTTCGACTCCGACCAGCCGAAGCTCCGAGAGATCTGGATCAACGTGTGGTTCGTCGATGAGTCGGAGGTGACGCAGAAGACGCAGGCAGTGACGATCACTGCGGGCCCGTTCCAGGGCATCCCGCCGCACACTCAGAAGGTGCTCAAGGCGACCGGTTCGGCGACCGGCACCGGGCGCATCATCACGATGTTCGGCCACCGTCACGCGGCGACCGATCGCTTTGCGGTCTGGAAGAACGACGAGCTCGTGTACGACTCCTGGCACTGGGACGAGTCGGTGACGTACGACTACGACAGCATCACGACCAACCCCGCGCCGAACCCCACTGCGAAGGACGACGGCGCCACCTCCGGCATCTTGCCCGTCGCGGCCGGGGACAAGATCAACATCGAGTGTGACGTCAACAACACGACGGACAACACACTGACGTTCAAGAACGAGCTCTACACCGGCGAGATGTGCATCCTCTTCGGCTCCGCAGTGGGCACCGCGATTCACTGATGAGGGGGGCCTTGGCCCCCCGCAGCTTCGCCTTCGGCGAACTGCTCTTACTAACGGGGGGCCTTGGCCCCCCGCAGCTTCGCCTTCGGCGAACTGCTCCCCCCGCCGCTTCGCGGGCTCGCTTCGCTCGCAGCTTCGCCTTCGGCGAA
>DATAZL010000019.1:0-44447 GCA_036272055.1 Polyangiaceae bacterium
GCGGGCGCGGCGCGACGGCTTTGACGTGCCGGCGGCGTTGGCGGCGTGGGATTGGTTTGTGAGGGGGCCTTGGCCCCCCGCCGCTTCGCGGGCTCGCTTCGCTCGCGCGGCGCGACGGCTTTGACGTGCGGGCGGCGTTGGCGGCGTGGGATTGGTTTGTGAGGGGGGCCTTGGCCCCCCGCAGCTTCGCCTTCGGCGAACTGCTCCCCCCGCCGCTTCGCGGGCGCGGCGCGACGGCTTTGACGTGCCGGCGGCGTTGGCGGCGTGGGATTGGTTTGTGAGGGGGCCTTGGCCCCCCGCCGCTTCGCGGGCTCGCTTCGCTCGCGTAGTTCCGCTGCTCTTTCATGCCTCGGGGACGACGGTGGCGTTGATGCGGAACTACCTCTTGTTCGCGCCGCTGCCGCCGACGGCGCGTAGGAACGCGACGAGCGCCTCGGTCTGCGCGGGGGACGGCGCGATCGAGACGACGGCGGGGTCGAGGGTGCCGATGCGCGTCGGCCCGGTGTCGGTGAGCTCTTCCATGTCGTAGTGCGCGAGGACGCCCTCGAGCGTCTTGAAGTTCCCGCCGTGGCCGTAGGGCGCCGTCTGCGTCAGATCGCGGAGTGACGGCGTCTTGATCTGGGCGAGCATCGAGGTGTCGGGCGCGAGCGTGGCGAGACGCTTCGCGGCCGCCGGCGCGTCGCTGTAAGGGCCGTCACCGCGGAACTCACTGGCGATGACGGTGAGCACGCCGTCCACGCGCCCGCGGAGACCGGGCGCTGTGAGCGAGCTCGACGGCATGTGGATGTCGTGGAACGCGCCGTCGGTGAGCATCGGGCCGTTGTGGCAGACGGCACAGCCGTTCTCGAGGAAGACCCGGGCTCCGTCGCGCTCGCGCGGCGTGAGGGCGTCGAGCTCGCCGCCGAGGTACGCCTCGAAGCGCGACGGCATCGGGCGGAGGGTGCGCTCGAAGGCAGCGACGGCCTTCGCCGCGTTGACGAAGACGCGGGACACGGCGACCTGGTCGTCCTTTGTCATGGCGTCGAACTGCGGATCGCCGGGCTTGCCGCTCGCGGGGAACCGCTCGCGCTGCGAGAGCTCCGGGAGCGGACCGAAGACGTGCTCGTAGGCAGCGCGATGTCCGTCGAACAGACGATGCGCGACGCCGAGCCGGGTGCCGCCCATCTCACGCGGGTTCTCGAGCGGGCTCGTCGCCTGCGACCACAGCGAATCGGCGCGGCCGTCCCAGAACCACCACCTGTTGTACGCGGCCGGCCCGAGCCCGAGCGTGTTCACCTCGGACGCGCCCGCGCCGTGGCCAGTGGGAAGACCGTCCGAGAAGGCGCGCGCCGGGGAGTGACACGTCGCGCAGGCGATGGGATGGCTCCCGCCGAGCGCAGCGTCGAAGAAGAGCGACTTACCGAGCGCCGCCGCGGCGGCGTCGTCGGCGTGGGCGTTCGTCGGATCGGGAGGCGGCGGCGCGCCGCTGCGCATGCCCGAAAGGACGGCCCAGTCTTCCGGCGAAAAGCGCGCGTCCACGAGCGTTGCGGGAACGCTCGCCGCTGCCGGCACCGTGCGACCGAGCGCCGACAGCGCGCGCTCGACTCGACCACGTAACTTGTCGGAAGTCGGGTTCGCCAGGACGTCGACGACGTGCATCGACCGCAGATCGACGAGGAACACCGCGGGCGACGCGCGCTGATAGCGGAGCATGTCGCCGGTGCCGGTGTCGACGGCGCGAGCGACGTGACCCGGCATCGAAGGATGGGCGCGGAACCACGCCGACAGATCGTCGGCGCTGGTCGGACCGTTGTCGGCTCCGGAGAAGAGCACGTCGACCATCACCATCTCGTCGCCGAGCGGGCCGAGCGCTGCGGCGTAGCGGTCGGCAGAGGCCGCACAGGGAGCGCACCACGGAGCGTCGAGCCGGACCACGAGGAGCCGCGGCGCGTGCGTGTCACAAGGACGACGGAGCTCGTCGGTCGACAGCGGCGTCTCGCCGCCCTCCCGGGTACGCTCGAGGAGCGGCAACGGCCCGAAGCGACTCCCGATGAACGAGCCGCGCGTCCCCTCACCGACCGGGATGGGCGGCGCGCAGTCCTCGCTCGCGGCGGCGCTGGAACTCGCGACGGCGCTGCTCTTCGTCGCGTCGGTGCGGCACGCGACGAGGAGCGCGCACCCGGTGAGCACGGACAGAGACGCTAACCGCACGAATGGCGAGTTAGCACGCCTCTGGACCGAGCGGAGCCGGCCGCCTATCGCGCGGCGGCCGGAACGGCAGAGAGCGCTCGTGGGAGCGCGAAGAGCTCCTGGGTCGAGAACCGGGAGCCCTCGAGGAAGACCTGGGCGCCGGTCCGGGTCGTCGCGTTGACGATGAGCGGCGCGAGCAGGTTCACCGTCGCAGGCTGTTGGAGCGGCGCGGTCATGACTGCGAGCACTGCGAGCTCGTCGTCGGGGCCGCCGATGCCGGCCCGCTCGGCCGCCTGCGCGATCCCGACGTCGGGGTACTCGTCGACCAGGCCGTGCGCGGAGACCACCGGGAACGCAAGCTCCGGGGTCGCCGCGGACTGGAGCCAGCCGATGAGCGTCGAGTCGCCGTGCGGGATGAGCACGAAGGCGCGCTCGTTGCGAAACCCGATGATCCCCGTGGGGAACCGGATCATGTCGTCTTCCGAAGCAGTCACCTTGCCGAACCTTGACGTCTCGATCTCCATCTTGGTCTCCATCAAACCTTACCGACCTGAGAGGCCGCCAGCTTGTCGGCCTGGCTGAACGCGTCGATGACGCGCTCGATAGCGTCGAACGTCCGGGTCGTCGTCACCATGCTGGTCATGCCTTGCACGACCGAGGTGTTCGCACCTTCCACGGACTCCGTCTCGAGCTGTGCGGGGATGACCTTGGGCTTGCCGCTCGACTCCGTGGTCTTGAAGAGGATGTTCCCCTCCTTCTCGAGCGCGGCCTGGTTCACGAACTTGACGACCTTCAGGCGACCGACGGTGCTGCCGTCGGCGTCGACGCTGCCGTCGGCGGTGATGCGCACCGACTGTGCGTCCGGCGGGACGGTGATCGGCTGACCCGACTCGTTCATGACGCGACCGCCGCCGGCCATCACGAGCTCGCCCTTCTGGGTGAGGCTGAACGAGCCGGCGCGCGTGTAACGTTCGCCCGCGTCGGTCTTCACCGTGAAGAAGCCCTCGCCGTTGATGGCGGCGTCGAGCGGGCGGCCCGTCTGAGTGATGGGGCCCGCGGCGTAGTCGTGCGCGTAGGCGTCGACGGCCGAGAAGCGCATCTCCTTCACGGAGCGGCCGCCCTTGACGGCGCTCATCAGGTGTTCGCGGAAGACGGTGGTGTCGCCCTTGAACCCCGGCGTATTCGCGTTCGCGAGGTTGTTCGCGGTCGCGTCGAGAGACATGAGCTGCGCGGTGGCGCCCGACGCGGCGGACCAGATGCCGGTACTCATGCTCTGTCTCCGAGTCGCGGAGTATCGCTGCGACGCTTCGGCTTGCGCTGGGGCTTGCCGTCGAGCGTCGCGCGGATGAGATGCATCGCCTCGGAGTGGAGCTGACAGACGCGGGACTCGGTGACGCCGAGGACCTCGCCGATCTCGCGGAAGCTGCACTCTTCCTGGTAATAGAGACCGACCACGAGCTTGAGGCGCTCGGGCAGCTCGTCGATGGCGCCGGCGACGGCGTCGACGATCTCGCGGCGAGCGGCCTGCTGCTCGGGCGACGCTTCCGTCGAGCCCGGTTCGGAGATGTCGGAGAGCTCGAGGCGCGCGAGGCCCGCCTCGCTGATCTCGCCGAGCAGGCCCTGGTACTCCTCGAGGCCGATGCCGAGCTCGGCAGCGACCTCGTCCTGCTCCGGCGTTCGGCCCAGTCTGCCGACGAGTCCCGAGACGACCTCGGTGATCTTGCGCGACGCGCCGCGGAGCTTGCGCGACATCGGGTCGAGCATGCGGAGGTAGTCGAGGATGGCGCCGCGGACGCGGTACGAAGCGAACGCCTCGAAGTGATCGTCCGTCATCTCTGGCGTTCGACGGCCGAGCGACTCGACCATGCCGAGCCACCCGGCGGAGATCACGTCGTCGATGGTGATCGACGGTGGGAGCGAGCGCACCGTCCGCATCGCGATGCGTCTGACGATGGGCAGATACCGCTCATATATTTCCCGCTGCTGCCGATCATTGGCCAAGCGATTCTCCATCGGAGCAATGTCCCCTGTCGGCTCGGTGGATTTCCGTCGGGTCAAAGTCACTCCTCTCTCGGGAGCACAGCGTCCACCACGGTACCTACGGCCGCGTCCTTGATATCTTCAGGGACTCTCGGCCCGTTGCACAGGTAAGCGACCGGCGTGGAGCCGGGGAGAGAAGCGTGCAGAACACCGCCGATCTCGTTCGTTTCATCGAGTTTCGTCACGACCAGTGCCGTGGGCTTCGGATCGGCGTAGCCGGCTGCGAGGCGCTCGGCGTCGACCGCGCGCAGCCACGCTGGAAGCACCAGGAGGATCTCCTGTCGGATATCCTGCGCACGCTCGAGGCATTCCATGAGCTTGCGCGTCGGCGCGTCGTCTTCGGCGGTGCGTCCGGCGGTGTCGACGAGGAACAGATCGGCGTCGGACCGCGCCATGATCTCGGCGAACTCGTTCGCGTCGCGCGCGACGTCGAACGGGATGCCGATGAGCTCCGCGTAGCGCTTCCACTGCTCGACGGCGCCGACGCGAAACGTGTCGAGGCTGATGACGTGGACCGAGCGACCGAGGTCGATGGCGGCGCGCGCCGCGAGCTTGGCGAGAGTCGTCGTCTTGCCGACGCCGGTCGGGCCGACGCACGCGATGAGCTGCGGGTGATCGCGCTCGAGGAGCCGCGGCTGCACCATGATGCGATCCGCGAGACGGTTCCTGAGCCAGGTGCGGAGCGCGCCGCGACCGGCGCGTGCGGCGCGCGTCGAGCCCTGCGCCAGATCCTTGGCGAGCGTGCCCTCGATGCCGGCGCCGTTGAGCATGGCCTGGGCCTTCTCGCGCGGGCTCCTGCCATGCGAGAGCTCGTCGACGAGGGCCTTGAGCTGCGCGATCTCCTGCTCGAGGTTCTCCTGGACGGCGCGCTGCGGAACGGCCGCGCGCTGGGCGAAGCGCTCGCGCGTCGGGCGCGGCGTACGCGCGGAAGGGTGGTCGGCGACGGCGCGCGCCGAGTCCGGCATCACGCTGCGACCGGGGGCCGCCATGATCTCGATGTAGCTGTGCCCGAACGCGCCGGCGCGTCCGTTACTGACGCGGCGGGTGGAGCCGATGAGAGCGTCAGAGCCGAGCGCGTCTCTCACCGCGGTCAGCGCCTCGTGCACATCGGAACCTCGGAACGTCTGGTACTCCAATCGAAAGTCTCCTGGCTCTCTTGCAGTTGGGTCTGTGGCGCGTGCGATCACTTGGCAGCCGCCTTGAAGGAAATCGATTCGATCGGGCGAATCGTGGTGGTCGGTTCGATCTCGCGGAAGGAAAGGACGCCGAGCACCGGGCAGCGGCGCTCTGCGAAGGCCCGGACGTAGCGGCGGAGGTCGGGGCTCGTGACGAGGCACGGCGGATGGCCGAGGGCCTGGGCGCGCTCGACGGAGCGCTCGAGCTGGTCACCGAGGTCGCGCGCCTTGATCGGGTCGAGCGCGCCACCGATGCCCTGCGCGATCTCGGAGAGCGAACGGCGGAACATGTCCTCGACGGCGGGGTCGAGGATGAGCGCCGCGATGCCGCCGTCACGGCCGGTGTAGGCGGCGGTGATCTGACGAGAGAGTCGCTGGCGCGTGAGCTCGGTGAGCTGCTCGGTGTCGCGCGAGCTCGGGGCCATCTCGATGAGTCCCTCGAGGATGGTCCGGAGGTCCCGGACCGAGACGCCTTCACGGAGGAGGTTACGCATCACCTTCAGCACCTCCCCGAATGAGAGCAAGTTCGGGACCAGATCCTCGACGAGCTTCGGTGTGGTCCGCGAGAACACATCGAACAGTTGCTGGAGCTCGGCGCGTCCGAGGACCTGATACGCGTAACGTCGTGCAATCTCGGCGAGATGCGTCGCGATGATGGTTGCGTGCTCGACGACCGTGTACCCGAGCGCCTCGGCGAGCTCGCGATCGCGACCGGCGATCCAGCGCGCGGGAGTGCCGAAAGTCGGGTCAACCGTCGTTTCACCGTCAATGGGAGGCGCCGATCCCGTGGCGTCCATCGCCAAAAGCTTGCCGGCCCGGGTCTTCCCGCGAGCGATCTCGGTTCCGAGCAGCATGAACCGGTAAATGCCGGGCTCGAGCTGGAGGTTGTCCTTGATGTGCACCGGCGGGATGACGATGCCGAGCTCGAGCGCCATCTGCTTCCGGAGGCCGGCGATACGATCGACGACCGTGCCACCCATCTGCGGGTCGACGGCGTGGATGAGCTCGTAACCGACCTCCAGCGACAGCACGTCGAGGGGCAATGACGCCTCGATGTCCTCGCCCTTCGTGGGGGGCGGCGGCGGCGCTTCGCGCTTTGCCTGCGCTTCGTCGTCCTTCTTGCTGCCGGTATACGCGCCGTAGCCGAGCGCGCCCGCGATCGCGAGGAACGGCAGCGCCGGCATCCCGGGGACCAGCGCGATCGCCGTCAGCAGGCCGGCGGTCATGCCGACGGCGCGCCGACTGCCGAGAACCTGGCCGCGGAGGGCGCGACCGAGCTGTTCGCCGGTCGAGGAGCGGGTCACGACGACGCCGGTTGCCGTCGACATGAGGAGCGCCGGCATCTGGGAGACCAGCGCGTCACCGACGGAGAGAATCGAGAACGTCTCGATGGCGTCCTTCAGCGAGAGCCCGGACGCGACGCCGATGAGGAGCCCGCCGATGAGATTGATGCCCGTGATGAGGAGGCCGGCGACCGCGTCGCCCTTGACGAACTTGCTCGCGCCGTCCATCGCGCCGAAAAAGTCGGCTTCTCGCTCGATGACGCGCCGGCGGTCGCGGGCTTGCTCCGCGTTGATGACACCGGCGTTCATGTCGGCGTCGATGGCCATCTGCTTGCCGGGCATACCGTCGAGGGCGAAGCGCGCGGCGACTTCTGCGACGCGCCCGGCGCCCTTCGTGATGACCGCGAAGTTGATGACGACGAGGATCAAGAACACGACGAGGCCGACGACGACGTTGCCCTCGACGACGAACCGGCCGAACGTCTCGATGACGTGTCCGGCGGCCCCCTGCCCCTCCGCGCCGTGGAGCAGGATGAGCCGGGTCGTCGCGACGTTGACGCTGAGCCGGAGGAGCGTCGCAACGAGAACGACCGCAGGAAACGCGCTGAACTGGAGCGCCTGCTCCATGAACAGGCCGATCAAGAAGACGCCGATCGAGATCGCGATGCTCACCGCGAGCAGCGTGTCGATCAGGAACGGCGGCATCGGCAGCACCATCATCAGCACCACGCCGATGATCGCGAGCGGGATGACCATATCCATGGTCCCGTTCTGCGGAACCTTGCCGGGAAGCGCGGGAGTGCCGGGAGCGGTCGCCACCGGCGGCGCAGGACTGCGATAATTATGCCAACGTCAACGCGCTGACGCGCACTTCACGCGCTCGTCGGACCACGTCGATCACCCTGCGAAACACGTGCGCACGGAACACGGGCGCGTGTCCGGCGCGAGCATACATTTGACAGCGTCAACCGGCCGTCGGTCCCTCGTCGGCGGCTCGTCGCTCCACGGCAGAACGAACTTGGGGGTTCCTTGGGTGCTCCTTGGGGGTCCAGGCGGCTACTAGGGATCTGCTGGGGCGAGGTTCCGCGCGGTCGATTACGAATTCTTTTGAGCGATTTCTTGAGGTACGAAAATCGTCAACGACGATGTACGAATCGATTGACCGAGAGGTCGTGCTCGCTGGCGCCGATACGAAGTTCCTTCGCTCACTCGCCGCGCGCTTCGCAACGAAACACCTGACGGTCCGCGTGTACGGCTCGGGCAGCGAGGTGCTCGCCTCCGCCGCCCAGGGCCTCGGCGCGGTCATCGTCGAGCAGGCGCTGCCAGACATGGCCGGCGTCGAGCTCTGCCGGCGGCTCCGGGCCGGCGAGTGCTTCTCGCCGATCCTCGTCCTCGCCGAGGCGGACGTGCCCGTCGATGCCGTCCTCGCCTACGAGGCGGGCGCCGACGACTATTTCGCGAAGTCGCTCGACGCCGTGGTCGTCGAAGCGAAGCTTCAGCGCGCCCTTCAGCGGGCGGCGGAACAGGTCGCCCACGACGCAGAGACGTCCAGGAGAACGGCGGCGCTCCCGAGCGGCGTCGAGGTCCGCGAGCTGACACGCTTCGAGGAGCGGCTGCTCCTCGCTCTCTGGGCGACGCCGGGAAACGTCGTCTCGACGGAGTCCATCGCCACCGAGCTCTGGGGCCGCCAGGGCGGCGAAGCGCGCGGGCTCTACGAGCACGTGTCCACGTTGCGGGCAAAGCTCCGACCAGCAGGGTGGACGGTCACCAACGTCCGCGGCAAGGGATACCGGCTCGACGAGTTGAGTCGTTCAGCGCGCCCGGAGCGCGAAGCGCAGTGACGCCCCCACGCGCCCCTTGCTCTCGGCGACGAAGTGCTTGTTCACGATTCGGTCTGCGCCGAGAGGCCGCTTTCCCTTCGCGCGAAGGAGCCAGACGCGTCCCGGCTTCGTCTCCAGACCTCGCAGGATCGCGATGAGGGAAGGCTCGTCCTCGGCACACACGGGACGGAACCGCTTCTCTGCGTCCGCACCGAGCATCGCGCGCGTGACGGGGTTGTAGAGGGAGTAGTAGCGCCACGGCTCGCAGTGATAGGCATCGACGATCAGTGTCTCCGGCGCCGCCGGTAGGTCGGGGCCCTGCGCGTCGATGAGCTCGCGAACGACGTCTCGCATCGGCAGGCTCCGGATCGGCGCGTGTATCTGGCGCTCCCACTCCGGCTCGAGCACGAAGACGGGGACGAGCAGCGCCGCGGCGGGCGCGAGGCCCGCGACGCCGAGCCATTGCCAGGCGCGGCTCTCGAACGCGAAGGCGGCGATCGAGCACGTGTAGGCGAGCAGGAACGTGTTCGTGCGGAACGCGCCCCAGGGCCAGAGCCCCGCGACGTTGAAGAGCGACGCGGTGACTAGCGGCAAGAGCAGCAGCGTCGCGACGGCGAAGCGCCGAGCCCGGAAGAGGAGCGTCACGCCGGCGAGGTGGAGCACGAGCCACGCGGCGCGGTAGACGGTGCTCATCTGAGAGACCGCGGAATCGGAGAGCTCCGTCGAGCTCCAGGTGCCGTGCACGCCGGGAAACGCGAGGACGTCCCATAGCTTCTCGGCGTGCCAGCGCAGGTGCGCGGCGAAACCCGTCCCGACGAAGAAGACGTCGTAGCGGTTCCCCCAGTACTCGCTCTCGGTGCTTCCCAGGCGGCTCCAGATGAAGACGTACTGGACGACGAGCAAGCCGGCCGCGGCGAGGGCCGCGCCCACGACGAGCGCTAGCTCCGTCCTTCGCTTCGCGCGGAGCTCGTCCGCGGCGAGCACGCCGAAAAGACCCGGATAGGCGAACACCATGTCCTGCGTGAAGAGGACGGCGAGCACCGCGACGACGAGCACCGCCACGAGATCCCGCCGGGCATGCGAACCGTGCGCGCGCACGGCGAGAAAAAGGACGGCGAGGTGCAGGAAGAGACCGCAGGCGTACGGCTTGAACTCACGCGCGTAGTCGATGGCTTCCGTGTTGAGCGCGAGCGCTGCGACGAGGAACAGCCGCGCGCCCCAACCCTTGAAGAGTCGCGCTCCGAGGAACACCGAGAGCACGACCGTGCCGAGCCCCGCCATCCACGGAAGAGCGCGGAGCCAGGGCTCGGAGGCGCTCACGTGAGCGGCGATCAGCTTGCTCACGGCCATGAAGCCGATCGGCCGTATCAGGAGCTCACTGAGCGGCTTGTCGAAGAGCAAGCTGCCCCACGCGCACTCGTCGAGCCAGAACGGCATCGGCGTCCCGAACATCCCCCGGGTCCGGAACCAAATGCCGAGGCCGACGAGCACCGCCGTCGATATGAGAGCCACACGCGAAAATACCCCGGTCCCCACCACCACGAGCCTCCTCACTCAGCCGCCAGGATCCTCCTCGAAGATCTTGAAATCCGCTACACCGGTCTTCTGCAGTCGGTACTGCAACGCGGTCACACAGCACAGAATGCCGTACTTCAAGCTACGGCTGAAGTTGATGGACGATGCTTCCTCGAAATACTTCGTCGGACAGGTGAGCTCCGCGATCTGAAACCCGTAGTAGTGGGCCTGGATCAGGAACTGATTGTCGAAGATGAAGTCGTCCGAGTTGTTCTCGAAGGGAATGCGCTCGAGGACCTGGCGCGTATAGCCGCGGTACCCGGTGTGATACTCGGAGAGTTTCTGACCGATGACGATGTTCTCGAACGCGGTGATGAACCGGTTCGAGACGTACTTGTACATCGGCATGCCGCCGCTGCGCGCGCCGGTGCCGAGGATGCGGGAGCCGAGCACGATGTCGTAGACGCCCTCGGCGAGCACCGCCGCGAAGGCGCGGATCAGCTTCGGGGTGTACTGGTAGTCGGGGTGCAGCATCACCACGACGTCGGCGCCGATCTCGAGGGCCTTCCTGTAACAGGTCTTCTGATTGCCGCCGTAGCCGCGGTTCTTGTCGTGCCGGATGATGTGCTTGATGTCGAGGCGACGCGCCACGTCGACCGTGTGATCCCTGCTGTTGTCGTCGACCAGGATTATCTCGTCGACGGTGTCACGCGGGATCTCGTCGTAGGTCGCCTGCAGCGTTTTTTCCGCGTTGTAGGCCGGGAGAACGACGACGATTTTTTTGCCGAGGAGCATGACGTGCGGGCCGCGTTCCATCACAGTTCCACGCGCGACGGTAGGAAGAACTACCCGTTCAACGGGTCAACCGGCCGTAAGCGCTGAAAAAATCCTTGGCTGCGGCCGTCGAGTGGCCCGACCGGTCCTCGCGACGGCGTTCGGCCGTGTGCCGGATGCCCTGGCGGCGTGTCCACACGAACCTCGACCCCGCCCTGCCGCCCGATTGCACCAACTGCCGCCCCGCGGACGGCGGAGGGATCCTCAACCTCGTCTTCTTCAGCGCGAAGAAATACCCGAACGTGAAGCTCGGCGTCATCTCCGCCAACGAGGACGACGTGATGCGTTTCTTCTACGGCTTCGGCGAGATGAACTGCACCGCAGCCGGCAACTACCCCGCGGGCAAGTTCACCCAGGCGATCACCGACCTACGAACCCAGGCCATGCCCTACCGAACGCAGTTCTCGTCCTACTACGTCAACGGCATCAAACACATGTACTCCCAGTTCGACGACTTCTATCAGCCCCTCTCCGGGGGCACGACGATCGCGAGCTGGGAGACGGATCTGCTGGCGGGAAAGACGTCCGCGATAGGGCCGTGAGTGCGGTGCGTTGGGGCTTTCGCCCGTATTAATCAGGGCTGGTAGCACGAGGCCGGCGTGTCGTAGCCGAGCGCCTCATGAGGTCGCTCTTGATTGTGTTCGCGACGAAACGAACGCGACAGCCCAGCAGGAGCCAACGAAGAAAAGGGCAGCGTAAGAATCACCAGAAGCTTCCTTGGCGCCCAGCTCGGATGTTGCCGCCGCGCCTCGACGATCAAGTCGACAATCGTCGCGGGGACGGCGTGCGGATGAGTGCCGGGAGCGCGCGAACGGAAAGGGTTCTGTTTTTTATGACCTCAGCGAAGCTCCAGGCTCCTACGCTATCCCGAACACGCCCCCGTCGCTTGGTTTGCGGGCTGTGAGATCGGGTTGTAGCAGGGAGCGCAGATCTCGCCGGGCTGGCAGGTGTCCTGCATGAGGATTCCCATGGGGGGCGCGGGCATGAAGTTGTCGACGAGGTACTTGGGGACGCAGGCGCCGAGCTGGCCGTTCGGGGCCTTCATCGCGGAGGGGCCATTCAGGATCGTGCTGCTCGGCGTGCACGTCGGGAACTGGTAGCTCAGGTCCTTCACCTTGGGGATGGGCGCGCACACGTGGCCGGGCTGCGTGCAGTCGGCGACGGGGACCACGGACTTCAGGTCGTCGGGGACGAGCGCTTGCGGGACGCACTGCCCCACTCCACTCGCGCACGATGCGAACACGACGGGCGGCTCGGTCGGACCGGTGTCGCCAGCCCTGCCGGCAAGCCTTGGTATCTGAGCCGTCACGCGGCTCGTAGCAGGGCGCGCAGCGTTCGTTCACGCCGCAGTCGGCCTGGGGCAGGAACGCGATGTCCTTCGCGACGGCCGGCACGCAGATGGAAATGCAGCGGCCCTCGGCGCCGTCGACCGACGCACAGGTCTTCGTCTTGAAGCTGCCGGTCGTCGCGATGTAGTCGATGGGGACGCAGTACGAGACGCCGTCCGTGCACTTCGCGAGGAGCGTCAGATCCGGCACCGGTGACACCACGGTGGCGATGAGATCCGACCCCCCGTGGCCGTTCCACCCGGGGCGCCGCCTGCAGCGTTGCCGCCGGCACCGGGCGGCGTGCCTCCTGTACCGTCGCTCACGGGGCCACCGTTCCCGTTGGAGCTGCACCCGGCGACGATGCCGGTAACGAGTACGGCGGCCGTCGTGGCGAATCCCAGATGTCCGAAGCGAAATGCTCTCATGTGGCTCGATTGACCCTTCGCGATGTTCCGGCCGCGCCACCGGTTCGTACCTGAACGGTCGATGAGCAACAGGGCGGGCATGGCCAAAGGCGGGATCGCGCGGTGAGCAAAACGCGCTAGAGTCGGCACGCGGCCGACCGATGCCAGGTTGAAGAAATTTTTCACGCACGCCGATCTCGTCCTGCCCGCACACCACTTGCGTGCCCTGTACGAGACCGCCGCATCGCGAGGCGCAGACCGCGTCGAGCTCCTGCGCGACACCGGGATCACGACGCGGATGTTCGAGAGCCCGGACGCGCGGTTCTCCCACGCGCAGTTTTCCATCCTCGCGAACAATGCAGTGACCCTCTCGAACGACCCCGCCCTCGGGCTGCATCTCGGGCAGGGCATCGGGCTGTCGCAGATGGGGGTGCTCGGACTCGCGATGCTGAGCAGCGCGACGCTCGGAGCGGCGCTCCGGCTGCATCTCCGCTACTACCGCTCACTGATGCCCGGGTGGGAGCTGACGCTCCGGGCGACGGGCGACCGGGCCGTCATCACCATACGTGAAGCGATTCCGCTGAAGCCGTTCGAAGTGCTCGCGACGGAAGCGATCGTCGTCGCGTTCGTTCAACAGGGCAGCGTGCTCTTTGGTGGGCCCCTTCCCTTGCGCGCGATCCGGCTTGCCTATCCCGCGCCCCCCTACGCCGGCATGTACCCCGACTTCTGCCAGATGACGCCGAGCTTCGGCGCGGCGACGACCGAGATCGAATGCGATGCGTCGTTGCTCGACGCGAAGGTCATCGGCGCCGACCCTGCGACGCTCGCGCTCGCCGAGCAGTATTGCGAGAAGCAGGCGATGCCCTCCGTCGAAATGGAGGGCCTGGTGGGCCAGATGCGCCGGCTGCTCGTGGCGCCGAACGGCAAGACGCCGGATCTCGGGGAGCTCGCGCGCGCCCTGCAGACCAGCACTCGCACGCTGCGCCGCTCGCTCCGCGCGATGAAGACGAGCTACACGGAGCTCCTCGACGAGTCGCGACGGCAGCGGGCCGACGAGCTCGTGCGTTCGACGGAGCTGACGCTCGCCCAGGTCGCGAACACGCTCGGCTTCACCACCGTGAGGAGCTTTCGCCGCGCCTTCAAGCGCTGGACGGGCACGACGCCGGGCGCGCTCCGCGCGGAAGGCGACGGAGCCTGAGCCTCTCTTAGCTAAGAGCACGAGGCGTTGGAAACGCCGGAGCCGGCAAGGGTATCCTGGGTCATGCGAACGCGACGGCGGCGTCGACGCCACGCGGCCTACGTCGCGCTCTGGCTCGCGTGCGTCACGGCGCTGTTCGCATTTCCGCTGCGCGCGGTTGCTGCGACGACGGCGGAGTGTCCGCGCGGCAGTCTGGTGCCGAAGACGCCGCCCGGCGCGGGGTGGGCGCCGCTGACCGACGGCGTGCTCGCGCGGGAAGGCGCGCCGTGGCCGAAGCCCGACGTCGTTGCCGTCGTCCGCGGACGACTCGAGTTCGACCTCACGCGGACGGTGACGCTCCGGCGTCTCTTCCTGCAATCGGACGCCGATCAGACGGTCCACGTCGAGCTCTCCGAGGACGGACAGGGCTGGACGCGGCTCGTCGTGCCACCGCACGACACGCTGTCGGGAATGCTGTCCCGCTCGATGAATCTGCCGGACCTCGTGGCGCGCCACGTGCGCGTCTCGGCGCCCGACGGCATCTCCCCGATCACCCTGGGCGAGCTCGGGCTCTATTGCCACCCCGAGGACGGCGCGCGGCGCGCGTTCCGCGTTGCTGACGAGTGGCCTGTCGAGGCGACGAGCGTGTGGGGACGCTTCTCGAACGCGCACCCCGTCTCGCCGACGGCCGACGACGCGGTGAAGCTCGCCGTCGTGCTCTTCACGGCGCTCGGCATCATCGTCTCTCTACGCCGGCGGAGCCGTGCGCTCGACGCCGCGCTCGTCGCGCTCGCCGTCGTCGCGGCGCTCGCTTACACGAACTTCGGCTCGTATCGGTACCCCGACTTCCTGCACGAGCACGACGTCTTCCATTACTTCGTGGGGGCAAAATACTTCCCGGAGCTCGGCTACGACGGGCTCTACGAATGCGCGGCCGTCGCCGAGGCGGACGCCGGTTTCCGCCAGCGCGTCGAGGCGAGGGCCCAGCGCGATCTCCGCACGAACCGGCTCGTCGACGGCGCCGAGGCGCTCGCGCACGCCAACGAATGCCGTGGCCGGTTCAGCGCCGCGCGATGGGGCGCGTTCGCGAGTGACGTGCAGTACTTCGTCGAGTCGCGCACGGTGGAAGACTGGCATCGCATCCTCAAGGACCACGGCTTCAACGCGAGTCCGACGTGGATCGCATTCGGCAAGCTCATCGCCACGCCACTCCCCGCCGCCGCGTGGAGTATCGGACGCGGGGACTCGCTCCTCGGCGGCGTCATCGGCCCGCTCGATCCGCTACTTCTCTTCGTCGCGCTCGGCGCGGTCGCGTGGGCCTTCGGCGCTCCGGTCGCGGCGCTCGCCGTCGTCGTGTTCGCCTGCAATCCGCTTTCCGAATATTCGTGGGTCGGCGGCGGCTTCCTGCGCGAGCTCTGGGTATCGAGCCTCGTCGTCGGCCTGTGCTTTCTCAAGAAGGAACGGCCCGTCGTCGCGGGCGTCTTCCTCGCGGTGTCGGCGCTCCTTCAGCTCTTCCCCGGCGCGTGCCTCTTCGCGCTCGCCGTCTCGCTCGCCGTGGACGCGGCCATGCGCCGCTCACTCGACCGGCAGAGCATCCGGGTGCTCGCGGCCGCAGCGGTGACCCTCGCGCTGCTCGTTCCTCTGTCCACCGTGATGGCCGGAAGAAGCGGCGCCTGGACGGCCTTCGCCGCGAACACGGAGAAGCACGCCTCGACGCCTTCCGGAAATCTGGTCGGCCTGCCGACGGCGCTGTCGTTCCGGATGTCGACCCGCGCCAGCGTGCTCTTCGACGAGAACGCGACGGATCCGTTCGCGCGCGTCCGGCAAGCGCGGCACGACAACCTGAGCCCGCTCCGCCCGCTCCAGCTCGTCGCCGTCGCGCTCGGTCTCTTCGGGCTCTACCGGTGCTTCCGGAGACGTCCGGAACCGTGGTTCGCCGCCGTCCTCGGGCTCGCCCTGGTGCCGCTCGTCATCGAGACGTCCGGCTACTACACGGCGTGGCTTGCGGCGCTCGCGCTCGCAGCGGCACGACGGCGAAAGCTCGCCCTGCCGGTGCTCGGCGTCGTCGCGGCGTCGCTCGGCCTGCTCCTCTCGCTCGACGAGCTCGACGTGAGCTCGGCCTTCGCGAGCTACGCGCTCGTCGTCGGGGCCGGCCTCGTGCTCGCGCTCTCGCTCTCGGCGCATGGCGAAGCCGTTCCAGGGCCAGAAATCCAGGCAGATCAGGCCTGAATCGCGCGACGTCCCTTAATGCGATAAACGAAGGCGAGGACCTCGGCGACGGCCTTGTACAGGTCGGCGGGGATGGCGCGGCCGACCTTGACCCGCGCCTCGAGGGCGCGCGCGAGCGACACGTTCTCGACGAGGGGCACATTGTACTCCTTGGCGATGGTCCGGATGAAGAGCGCGACGTCGTCGATGCCCTTTGCGACGACGACGGGCGCGCCGTCCTGCGCACGGTAGCGGAGCGCGACCGAGACGTGGGTCGGGTTCACGACGACCACGTCGGCTCGCTTGAGCTGCTTCCGGAGACCGCGGCGGAGGTTCTCTCTCGCACGCGCGCGGAGCTTGTGCTTCACGGCGGGGTCACCGTCGCTCTGCTTGCTCTCCTCCTTCATCTCCTGGCGCGACATCATCAGGCGCTTCTCGTTCGACCACCAGCTCTGGGCGTAGTCGACGGCGGCGATGCCGACGAGCGCCATGCTCGCCCACACGCCGAGGCGATAGACGGAGCTCGCCGCGGCGAGTGTCGCCGTCGGCAGACCGGCACGCGCGAGCTTGGTCAGCTTCGGAAACTCGTCCTTCAGCGTGTCGTAGGCTACCCAGCCCACGACCGAGACGCGAAGGAGCAGGAGCGTCATCGTCGTCGTCATCTCCTTCGGGGAGAACATCCGACCGAGCTTGCTGAACGGATCGAGCCGCTCCCACTTCGGCTCCACGCTCTCGAGGTTCGGCTGGAACCCCGCCTCGGCGAAGCCGATCGCGAGCGCGGTCACGACTCCGACCACCGCGGTGGGCAGACAGAGCGTGATCAGAGCGGGCACGACGATCGATGCGAGGGCCCTCGGATCGCCGCGCAGGATGCTGCCCGGGTCGCCGAACGTGCGCTGCGAGAGCTCGCGAAGAGTGTCGGTCACGGTCCCGGCCATACCCCCGAGGCAGACGAGCACGGCCACCGTCGAGACGGTCGCCCCGGCGTCCTTCGCTCGGGGAAACTGGCCCTCTTCCCGGGCCTTGCGCCGCCGTTCTGGGGTCGGGGACTCTGTTTTCTCTGTATCGTCGTCGGACATCACGGCCCCCGGGCGAGGGCCAGCGTCGCTTCCATGCGCGAGCCGACGAAGGAGAGCTCGCCGGCGAGTTCCCGAGCAAAATCAGGGAGCATCAGGGAGAGCACCACGCCGCCCGTCACCAGCGTGAACGCGAAGCCCACGCTGAAGATCTGCATCGCCGGTGCGGCGCGGGACACGAAGCCGAGCGCGATCTGCACCATGAAGACGACTGCCATGAGCGGCAGCGCGAGCCGAACACCGGTGTTGAGCACGCTCGAGCTCGCCTCGAGGAAGAGGGGATAGAGCTTGCCGGGCGCGATGATGGTGCCCACCGGCACCGCCTGGAACGACGCGAGGAGGGTGCCGATGACGACGTGATGCAGGCCGGTGATGAGCGCGATGAGGAGCGCCACCTTCTGCAACAGCGCGTTCAGCACCGTGTCCTCGTCCCCGGTGGCGGGATTGAAGACCTGGGCGATGCCGAAGCCGATGAGCGGCGAGGCCGCGTTCGCCGTGACCTCGGCGATCGAGAGGACCAGGCGCACCACGAAGCCCATCGCCGCGCCGAGGGCGAGCTCCCCGAAGATACCGATGACGGCGAGGTCCGGCCGGCCGACGATGCCGGGCGCGACCTTGCCCTGGCCGTGCACGAGGAACGTGAAGAGGACGACGATCGCCGCGCGCGTGCGCTTCGGCGCGTCGATCCACAGGAGCGGACACACGACGACGAGACCCGTGATGCGGGCGAGTTCGAGGGCGAGAGACCCGACCTCACTGCGGAACATCTCGTCGAGCTCGGTCACTTCACTACGTCCGCGATGCTTCCGATCGTGCGGCCGGTGTATTCGACCAGCGTGCGCATGGTCCAGGAGCCGAGCGCGAGGACGGTGAGGCCCATCGCGATGAGCTTCGTGAGAAAGCTCACGCTGGCCTCGTTCACCTGTGTCGCGGCCTGGAGGATGCCGATGACGACGCCGACGACGAGCGCGGCGACGAGCAGCGGCCCGGCGATCTTGCCCCAGCAGAGGAGCGCGTTGACGATGAGCTCGATGGCGCCTTCGGACGTCATGCGTAACTCCGGAGTAGCGAGCCGCAGACAAGGTTCCACCCGTCCACGAGGACGAAGAGCAAGAGCTTGATCGGCAAGCTCAGCGTCGTCGGCGGCACCATCATCATGCCCATGCTCATGAGGAGCGAGGCGACGGCGAGGTCCACCACGAGGAACGGCAAGAGCACGATGACGCCCATCTGGAAGGCGGTCGTGAGCTCCGAGACGACGAACGCGGGGACCGTCATGCGGAGCGAAACGTCGGACGGCGTCTTCGGCAGCGCCGAGCCGGTCGCGTCGTAGAAGAGCTTGAGATCCGCCTCGCGCGTCTGACGCAGCATGAACTCGCGCATCGGGCCGGCGGCCTTCTCGAGCGCTTCCATGTCGCCGAGCTGACCTGCCATGTAGGGGTCGATGGCCTGCTCCTTCACCTGGTCCATGACGGGAGCCATGACGAACATGGTGAGGAACATCGCGAGCCCGATGATGATCTGCGTGGGCGGCGTCTGGGGCGTACCGACGCCGTGCCGCACGAACGAGAGGACGACGACGGTGCGAACGAACGACGTCATCGTCAGGATGAGCGCGGGCAGGAGCCCGAGCAGCGTGAGGACGAAGAGGATCTTCAGCGAGCCCGACGCGGGGTAACCACCGAGCAGCTTGGTCGCGGTATCGCTCACGCGCGCCTCCGCGAGCGCTTGAGACCGGCGACCTGTTCCTCGACGATGACGGACGCGGCCGAACCGAGGCGCGCCGTGCGCTGCCCGCCGCGGGGCTCGACGCCGCGAGCCTCGACGACGTCCTCGACGCCGGCGGCGAGGAGCGCCGCGACGCCGGGGTTCGCGCGGAACTCGTGGCGGGCCGAGGGCGGCTTCACGCCGAGGGCGCGATCGAGCACCTCGCCGAAGCGCGACGCCATGCCGCGCTCGCGCGGCGGCTCGACGTCCGCGTCGGCCGTCTCCACCGGATCACGGCTGATGGTGCGCTGTCGCTCGACGCGCGCCTCGGCGGCCGTCACCGGTTGCGCCGCGGGGCGAAGCGCGTCCCGGTCGAGCCACGCGAGCCGCGCCACGCTGGTGTCCGTCACTCCGAGGAGCAGCACGCGGCCGCCCACCTCGGCGACCACGGCGTTCGCCTTCGGTCCGATGCGCGCCGTCGATAGCACGCGCACGCGCGTCGCGGACTCGGGCAGCACGGCCTGGGTCGTGCGCTTCTTGCGCATCACGAGCGCCGCGCCGCCGAGAGCACCGAGGACGACGAGCACGCTGAGCGCGCGCCACGGCGACGTGGACTGCTCTTGCGACGGGCCGGTGATGGCGGCCGTCGCCGGCTTCGTCGCGCGGAGCCAGGGACGCAGCGTCGGGGTCTGCGCGACGGAGGCGTCGGGGAGCTGCGCCGCGGGGACGGGTGTAGGTTCCGCGGGAACCTGGGTCGCCGGTGCCTCGGTCGCGGGCGCCTCGGCAGCGGTGGCTTCGTTCGTCTGAGCGAGGGCGCTGGTCGCGATCGCGACGCCGAAGAGCGCGATCGTCAAGGATCCGACGCCGCGGAGTCGGCGTGTTGTCACGAGTTTCCGCGCCGGTTCGAGAGCTCGTCCATGACGAGCACCTCGGTGAGGCGCACGCCGTAGCGTTCACCGACGACGACGGCTTCACCGCGCGCGATGAGCCTGCCGTTGGCGAAGATGTCGAGCGGCTCGCCGCTCGCCTTGTCGAGCTCGAGAACCGAGCCCGGTCCGAGGCGAAGAATCTCGCCTATTTTCATCGATTTACGACCGATGACGACGGTCAGCTCGACGGGCACGTCCATGACGAACCCGAGCGAGTCGATGCCGCGAAGGGCAGAGGGCCCGGGCGAATCGGCGTTACCGGCGGGCATCGGCGAGACGCCGTCCGGCGGGGGTCGTGAGGGGCGGGTGCTGGTGTCGCTCATGTTGGTATGAGCGTCCTATTCACTTGTCGTGCCGACCCGTGATCTGCACCGAGACCTGCCCGCGCGACAGGACGGGGACGCCGAAGAGCTTCGCGAGCCCGCCGACGCGAACCTGGATCGGGTCGTCGGTGGCCGTGGCGAGACGCAACACTTCCCCGGGGCGAAGCGAGAGAACCCGGCGTAGACCGATGCTCACCCTGCCGAGCTCCGCCACGACGTCGACCGGCACCTCGGCCATGGCCTGGACCATGAGCGGATCGCCGGCGGCACTGGTCGCCGCAGCGCGGTCGCGCTGGGCGCCTTCGAGTACCTCGCCGCTCGCGAAGAGCCAGATGACGGCGCGCGACGGCAAGCCGTCGAACACGCACTCCGCCGCCACGGCGTCCTTCGGCAGCGGCGGTTCTTCCCCGCCGCGGAGACACTCGGCGCGGGTGACGGAGACGGGGATCCCCGTCTCTTCTTTGATGGATTCGGCGAGATCGTTGCCGAGCGCACGCGCGACGCGCGTGACGAGCGCTCGCTGAGCGAGCGAGATCTGGGTCATGGGGATGGGCTCTGGCTCTTCCCCTTCCTCGGGAGCGGCGCCCCCGAGCGAGCCGTCCACGATGAGCTGGATGGCTCCGGTATCGATCCGAATCGCGGCCCAGCCGGGCTTTCCCTGCGATTCCAGCGTGATCTGACAGAACGGGCCGACGCTCGGCTCCGCGAGGGCGATCGACGCCCCGCCTACCTGGCCGATCACGAGCCGGCAGCGACGCTTGACGAGAAACGGTAGCGAACGGCGGGCGCCGCGAGCGAAATGCTCTGCGACCTTCTGCATCGACGCCGTGCGCGCGCCGAGTCGGCGCTCATTTCCGGTGATGTCCACCGCACGAACAGGAGCTTCACGCTTCCCCGAATCAGGTTTCATCGACTGCTTCCGGGCCGCGCCTCTCGAGCTCATTGGACGACGAAGTCGGTGAGGATGACGGCTCCGATGCGCTTCTCGCCGACGGCCTCGACGATGCGCTTCGCGAGCTCGCCCTTTATCTTCTCGAAGCTTCCGGGACCCGTCGCTTCTTCGTAGGTGAGCGACCTGAGGTAACCGATGGCCGCTTCACGTCCGCGCGGCTGTAGGTTTTGCACCTCTTCCTTGACGACCTCGGGCGGGACCTCGGCTGCGAGCGACACTCTCAGATGATGTGACGCTCCATCCCCCCCGTGGATGTCGACGACGATCGTCGAGAAATCGACCGTGCCGAGCACCTTCTCTTCGGACGCAGCAGGCGCTGCGGCTGCGACTGGTGTGGCGACCTTCATCGCTACGACGGCCCCTGCCGCCGCGGCTCCTCCACCGAGGACCACCGCGGCGACAAGTACCACCACAACCAATCCTTTGCTCGATTTTCCCGAGGGCGCTTCCTTGGTTTCCGCAGACTTTTCTTCTTCTTCAGCCATGGTGCGCTCTCTGGACGAACGTGCCTGCTCCTAGTTACGGCTATCTCTTGATGTTGATGAGCTCTTGGAGCATTTCGTCGGCGGTCGTGATCGTCTTCGAGTTCGCCGAGAAGGCGCGCTGGTGCTGGATCATGCCGACGAATTCGGTCGCGAGGTCGACGTTCGAGGCCTCGAGGGCGCCGGAGGTGACCGCCGCGCGACCACCGGTGCCGGCCTTGCCGACCGCGGCGGTTCCGCTTTCGCGGGTCTCGATCCACACGTTCTGGCCGGCGCGGCCGAGGCCGTCGTTCGACCGGAACTTCGCGACGGCGAGCTGGCCGATCGCGATCTTCTGCCCGTTCGTGTAGAGGCCCTGGACGAGGCCGGTGCCGTCGATCGCGACGCCCGAGAAGTCACCGGAAGCGTAGCCGTCCTGGGACTGCGACGAGACCGCGGACGCCGAAGCGTACTGGGTCGTGCCGTCCTGGCCGGTGCCGCCGTCGGTGATCGACTTGCCGAAGTTCAGCGTGATGGCCTGAGCGGCCGTCGCGCCGTTGAACGACACCGAGATCGGGGTCGTCGTGGTCACGTCGTTCAGCGCACCGTCGGTGGTGAAGTTCAGGGTGCCGGTGCCGGCCTCGACGTTGGTGCCCGGCGCAGGCGGGTTCACGTCGTTGCCGTTGATGAGCGCGTGATACTCGTAGGTGTTCGCCGCGGTCTTGCGGAAATACACGTCCATCGTGTGGGAGTTACCGACCGAGTCGTACACGGTCATCGACGTCGAGTAGTTCGACGTCTTCGACGGGTTCTGCGGATCCCACGCCGCGGTGATGACCGCGCCGTCGTCCGCCGTCATCGAGGCGTCGAGGTTCGCCGTGACGGTCGCGCTCGTCGTCGCCTTGGGGGCGAGAGACGAGGTCGGGACCTTCAGCGACGTGACGGCGGCTTGCAGCGTGCCGTCCGCGTTAGCGGCGTAGCCCTGCACCTGGAGCCCCGTGGAGTTCACGAGGTTGCCGTCCTGGTTGATGTTCATCTGGCCGGCGCGTGTGTAGAAGTTGCCGGTGATGCCGTCGACCGTACCGTTGACGACGAAGAAGCCGTCACCGTTCAGTGCGACGTCAGTGGACACGCCGGTGTTCGAGATCGAACCCTGCGTGAACATCTGCTGCACTGAACCGACGCGAACGCCGCTTCCGGGGAGGCCCGACGAGGTCCCCGCGAGGATCGAGTGTCCGAGAACATCCTCGAAGACCGCGCGCTGACTCTTGAAGCCGACGGTGTCGACGTTGGCGATGTTGTCACCGACTACGCCGAGGGCTTGGTCCTCGGCCTGTAGACCGGAGACGCCAGTATTCATTGCTGAAAGAACCATGTGAGTCCTCCTGACTCTTCTTGTTAGGGATTGGGTGTGGTTGGGGTTGTCTGAACTTCGAGCAGATCGGAAACTGGTGCGGAGAGGCCGTTGTCGAGCTGGAGCTCGGGGTAGCCCTTGTCGAAAGAGACCGCCTGGACGACGCCGGTGGAGTTCTGCTCGACGGCGATGGGGGCGCCGTTCGAGGACTTCGCTGCGACGGTCACCGTGTAGCTGCCGGCGACCTGGTTCGTGCCGGAGTCGTTCTTGCCGTCCCAGGTCCCCTTGACGAGGCCGGCCTTCTCCTGGCCGGCGTCGATGGTGCGGACGACATTGCCCTGCGAGTCGCTGATGGTGATCGTCGTACTGTCGGACGGCGTCGCGAGCTGGAACGAGAAGCTCGCCGCCGCGCCGGAGCCGTCCGTCGTGACGGTCTTGCCGTTCAGGCTCACCGTCTTGCCGACGAGGCCGGAGATCTCCGTGTTCTGGAGGCCCTGGCCCTGCGCCGTCAGCGTGTCGAGGCGCGTGTTGATGCCCATCACCTGCTCGAGGTTCGAGAACTGCGCGAGCTGGGCGACGAAGTCGGTGTTGTCCATCGGCTTCAGCGGATCCTGATTCTTCATCTGCGCGACGAGGAGCTTCAGGAAGGCGTTCTTGTCGAGACCCTGGTTGTTGCCGAGAGCCGACGTGAGGGACGTGCTGTCCGACGACTGACTGACCGCGTTGGTCGAGCTCTGGGGAATGCTACCTACGGCCATCAGACTTCTCCTTCAGACGATGACGTCGACGTTCTCGGGATCGTCCTCTTCGAGAGGCTCACGTCCGTACCGAGCTCGTCCTGTTGAAACGCCTTTCGCATGCTGGCTTCCGGTCTTCTGAGCAAGCGGAGTGCCAGAGCCGCCGCGAACGAGAACCCTAAACGAGAGGACAGTGAGTCCCGCGACCCTCAAGGTGCGCAGGAGTGTCATGCGCTCGACGTCGACTGCGGCCGCAGCGGCGTCGCTCGCGACCTCGACGACGATGGAAAGCCCGTCATTCGAGCGGTCCACGACGAACGACACCCGTCCGAGCGCGCCAGTGTTCACCACCGTCTCGAGTCGGCTTGCGACTGCGAGCGCGGGCTCGGAATCTGCCCCCGCTGGACGTTGACCGGCGCGCGCGACCTCCTCGTCCATTTCCGTCATGGACACGTCGCTCGGCCGCCAAGCTCCCGTCGACCCGGACGCTTCGCCGAAGCCGGGGCGCGCGATCGGCGCCGCGGGAATGGACGCGGCGAGGGCCACCGCCCACGCCTTGCGCACGTCGTCGTCGACGGCACGCGGTCCGGTTGCTTCCTTTTCACGACTCTCGATGCTCTCCGCGTCGAGAAGTCCGAGGGCACGTCCGTTCATCGGTCACCTCCCACGGCGGCCGCGCGCTGCGCGATCCGTGCCGCCGCCTCGTCATCCCGCCGCCGCTCGCGCCGGTCGGCGACCTTCTTTTCCTGGAGATCCACGCGGGTCGCGAGCTGCTCGGCCTGCTTCATCCTGGTGCGCGCCTCGGCGACGACCACCTGAACTTTTTCGACCTCGCGCTGGACGGCAAGGAGCGCCTGGTAGGCGCGTTCGGCGCGGCGCGAGGTCGCGTAGAGCCACTCTTCCGCCTCGATGAACTCCATGACGCCGGAACCCTTGTCGGCGAGCCGGCGGCGCGACTCGGCCGCATCCTTGGCGCGCTGCTCGGCGTCTTCCGACTCGGCCTTTGCGGCCGCTTCTCGGACGCGCACCGCGGAGAGAACCGCGGCTGCCTCGTCGAGCTCCTTCTTGCGATGCTCGAGGATGCGTTCGATGCGGCGCCGCCGCGGCGTCATCTTCTAGGTCCGGGGTGGATGGATGTGGGTGCGTTGAGCGAGAGCAGGCGCGCGCGCGTCTCTTCCGGACGCGTCGGCTCGCCGATGGATTGCTTCACGAACGCGTCGATGCGCGGCATCGCGCCCACGGCATGGTCGACGCGAGGATCGGTGCCCGGCGTGTACGCGCCGACCTGGATGAGATCGAGGGCGTCGCGATACGTGCCGAGCGCGTCGCGCACCCGCGAAGCGGCTTGGAGCACGTCGGGCGGAGCCACCTCTGCCGCGAGACGGGACACGCTCTGCAGCACGTCGACGGCAGGAAAATGGCCTTTCCCGGCGAGCTGACGCGAGAGGACGATGTGGCCGTCGAGGATACCCATGACGGCGTCGGCGACCGGGTCGCTCAGGTCGTCGCCCTCGACGAAGACGGTGTAGAGCGCGGTGATGACGCCCGCGCCGCCGGCCGTGCCTGCGCGCTCGAGCAGTCGCGGGAGCGCCGCGAACACCGACGGCGGGTAGCCCTTGGTGGCAGGCGGTTCACCGGCGGCGAGGGCGCTCTCGCGGAGCGCCATCGCGTACCGGGTGACGGAATCCATGACGAGCAGCACGCTCTTGCCCTGGTCGCGAAAATGCTCGGCAATCGCCGTCGCGGAGTCCGCGCCGCGTGCGCGCACCAGCGGCGGCTGATCGCTCGTCGCCGCCACCACGACGGACCGCTTGAGGCCCTCGGGCCCGAGCGTGTTCCTGATGAAGTCGTTGAGCTCGCGACCACGCTCGCCGACCAGCCCGACCACGTTCACGTCGGCCGCCGACGAGCGGCAGATCATGCCGAGGAGCGTGCTCTTGCCCACACCGGCTCCGGCGAAGATGCCGACGCGCTGCCCGATGCCGAGCGTGAGGAGCCCGTCGATGACGCGAACGCCCGTGCTGAAAGGTTGGTTCACCGGCTTCCGGGCGAACGGCGGCGGCGGCGCGGCGTGGATCGGTACCTGTTCCTCGGTCTCGATCGGCGGGAGGCCGTCGAGGGGAACGCCGAACGGATCCACGACGCGGCCGAGCAGCTCGTCCCCGACGGGGATCTCCGAGCCGCGGAGCGACGTCTGGACGACGGCACCGGCGCGCACGCCCTTGAGCGGGCCGAGCGGCGTCCCGAGCACGCGCCCGGAGCGGAATCCGACGACCTCCACCGCGAGGCGTTCCCCGGATTCCGACAGAACGTCGAGGGTGTCACCCACCGCGGCGCGGAGGCCGCCGATCTCCACGACGAGCCCGACGACGTCGAGCACGACGCCGCTCGGGCGGTGCACGGGGGCACGGTCGAACGCCGCGATTGCACGATCCAGTGCGTGAACCACCGGCGCCTACCTCGACCCCTTGTGCTTCATGCTGGCGGAGACGGCCTCGAGCGCGTTCTCGAGACGGGCGTCGACGGACTCGTCCACGCGCCCCAGATCCGTCTCGACGACGCAGCCCGATCTGCCGAGCGAGGGATCGATGACGACCTCGCACCGGAGCTTCGACCCGCCGAGCTTTTGCTGGAGCTCCTCGCGCATGTCGCGAAAGAACGTGCCGACGCGGACCACGATCTGGTCGCGCTCGCCGAGCGCGCTCATGCCCTCGCGCACCAGGCCGACCACGATCTGGGGGTCGAGGGACACTTCCCTGGCGATCACGCGGCGCGCCACCATCATGGCGAGGTCGACGAGACGGTTCTCGGCGCAGATGAACTGCGCGTCCCGCGCCGCCTCGGCGTGAGCGACGGCCTCGCGGATCGCGACGAAAGCCTCCTCTTCTGCGCGGGGGACGATGTCGTCGATCATCGTGTCCATGCGCCGGGCCGGCGGGGGCTCGAGATCGAGCCGGTGCTGTCCGCTGTCGTGGGTGCGCAGTCCCTCGAGGTCGGCCGGCGGCGGCGGAAGCATCGACGGCGACGGCTCGAGCTCGCGGGGCGCGTCCGACGCGGCATCCTCGAAGCCGGCCGGGACGCGCGGCGGTTTCAGGCTGCCTTCGTCGGCCTCGGTCGCGGAGCGCGCCCACGACAGATCGGCGCGCTTCGGAGCCGTGACGTCGCGGAAGCGCGCCGCCTGGGCGAGCTCGTCCGCGTCGTCAAACCATTGCATCGTTGTCGCTCCCGAGTGAGAGGACACCCTCCGACTCGAGCCGGAGCGCGATCTCGACGATCTCCCTCTGCGCCTCCTCCACGTCGCTCAGGCGAACCGCGCCGAGCAGATCCAGATCTTCGCGGACCCGGTCGGCGGCGCGCTTCGACATGCCGCTGAACAGGTGGCTCCTGAGCCCCTCGCTCGCCGTCTTCAGCGCCAGGGTGAGACGATCGCCGGGGACGGCCTTGAGGAGCTCGCGCATCGCGCGGGCGTCGATCGCCGACAGATCCTCGAACGAGTACATGTTGCGCCGGATCGCGGCGACGAGCTGCGAGTCCTGGCCTTCGATCTCCGTGAGGAGGCTCTCGCTCGTCTCTTTCTTGAGCTTTCTGACGAGCTGGGCGGAGCGGCCGACGCCGTCGACCGAGAGCGACGCTTCGACGCCGGGCGGCGGAAGATCCTCGCTGAGCGCCGTCGCGACTTCCTCGAGGAGGCCCGCGGGCACCTCGGTCATCGAACCGAGGCGCGTCAGGGCCGCGGCGCGAGCGCCCTCGGGGAGCGCCTCGATGAGCTTCGCGGCGCGGTCGGAGGGGAGCTGCGACAGGATCGCGGCGATGACCTGGGGGTGCTCGGTCTCGAGCACGCCGGCGAGGACGACGGGATCCATGCTGGCGATCCGGTCCATCGCCGTCGCCGGAGCCTCGTCGAAGATCTCCTGGGTGCGGACCTCGCCGAGCGCGCGCGTCGCGACGCGGCGCAGGTACCGGATGCCGCCGCGGGGGACGGCGATGGCGTGGTGCGTCTCGTCGACGAACTCCGCGTAGACGCGGTCGAGCGCGCTCGCGGGCACCGCGCGCATCATCGCGGCGACCTCACGGAGCTTGCGAACGTCGTTCGGCTCGAGCTCGCTCATGATCGGCGCCGCGGTGCTCTCGTCGAGCGAGAGCAGGAGCAATACCGCCTTTTCCGGCCCGGTCAGCTGCGTCGACTTGTCGGCCATGTTCCCTCCCTCAGGCTGCCGCGGCGGGGCTCGCCGGCGCGTTCAGCCACTTCTTCAAGATGATGGCGGCGGTGGCGGGATCGCGGGACGCGATCTGGAGCGCCTCGGCGCGGAGCTCGGCGCTGGTCAGTACCGGTTCGCGCTCGCCCTCGGGCAGCGCACCCACGGGCAGGTCGCCCGGACCGATGGCGCCGGCGAGCGGGGAGACGTGGGCTGCGAGTGCAGCGGCTTCGACGCGGGCCTTGGCAGCGACCTTGCGACGCTTCGCGGACAGGAGCAGCGCAGTCCCGATGAGCGCGGCGACGCCAAAGGCGATTCCGCCCGCGATGGCCGGTGATTTCTTCGCGAACGCGACGAGACCCTTCGGCTCCGGCGCGGGCTCCACGTCGTCGAGGCGCGCGAACTGAGTTCCCTCGACGCGGACGGAGTCGCCACGCTTCTCGTCGAACCCGACGGCGTTCTTCACGAGGGCGTCGAGCTGCGCGAGCTGCTCCACCGTCCGCGGCACGAAGACGGACTTGCCATTCTTCGTGACGTACGAGCCGTCGACGAGCACCGCGACGGAGAGACGATCGGTGCCGCCTGCCGGCATGACCGTCTTCTCGGTGACGCGATCGACCTCCCAGTTACGGGTCTGGGTCTTGCGGAACACGTTGCTGCCCGCAGGCCCCGACTCCTCGGTGGCGGCAGCGGGGTCGGTGTGCGGCAGGTTCGTCTGCGCGCCGGGAACACCGGCGACGGTCGCGCCCTCGGCGCCCGTCGACTCTTCCGTCTTGTGCTCGCTGCGGAGCGCCGTCTTGGTCGGCTCGTAGTGCTCCTCGGTGCGCTCGCGAGACGACTTCGTCAGGTCGAGGTGCACGCGCACGTCGGTGTTGCCGGGGCCCACCATGCGCTCGAGGAGCGAGCGAACGTGATTTTCCATGGCAGAGGCCATGTCGCGCGCCTGCTCGTCCTCGCCGTCGCCGCCGGAGCTTCCGCCCTCGTCGGTGATGGGGCGGTGCAGGGTCACGCCCTCGGTGTTGACGACGGAGACGCGGTCGTGCGAGAGGCCGGGAACCGCCGCCGCGACGAGGTGAACGATGCCGGCGACCTCGCGACGGCCGAACTCCTTCGACGGCCGGAGCTTCAGGACGACGGACGCCGAGCTCTGCTCTTTTCGGGCCGCAAACAGCCTGTTTTCAGGGAGAACGAGGTGGACGCGCGCCGACTGCACGCCGTCGATCGTCGAGATGGTGCGAGAGAGCTCGCCCTCGAGGGCGCGCCGTAGATTGATGTGCTGCTCGAACTCGGTTTCGCCGAGGTTCGATCGGTCGAAGATCTCGAAGCCCACACCGCCGCCGCGCGGCAGACCCGCAGAGGCGAGCTCGAGCCGGAGCTGGTGGACGCGCTCTTCCGGCACCTCGAGCGCGGTGCCGCCCGCCTCGATGCGGTACGGCACCTTCATCGCCTTGAGCTTCTCGGAGATCGCCGCGGCGTCCTCGGTCGAGAGATCCGTGAAGAGGTAGCTGTACTCGATATGTCCGCTCATGGCGGCGGCGGAGAGCACGCCGATCAGCACCGCCGCCATCGCGACGATGAGCGACACGCGCTTCACGAGGGAGAGGGTCCCCCAGAACTCCGCGAGCTGCTTCAGGAACGCGCGCACTTTATCCACGACCGACAGACCTCCGAATCAATCCGTGGGAAACGAGCAGCATCAGACGCTCATGCGCCAGAGTTCGTAGAAAGCGTCGGTGATCTTGTTGCGGATGTTGCCGACGAGCTTGAACTCGATGTTCGCCTTCTGGCTCTCGATCATCGTGCCGTGAATGTCGTCGGTGCGGCCCGCGGCGAGGTCGAGGGCGGCGTTGTGCGCGACGGCGTCGGCGGCGTTGGCGTGGCCGATGGCCTCCGCGAACATCGACGCGAAGCCCTCTGTGCCGTTGACGCCCGTGTCGGGGGTCGTCGCGCCGATCGAGCCCACGCCCTCGAACGACGAGACGCCGTCGAAGGCCTGGTGCGGCTGCGCGAGCGAGACCGCCGTGGGATCGATGGGACCGACGGCCATGATCAGCGACCGATGTCGAGGGCGTTCTTCGCCATGCCCTTGATGCTCTCGATCGACGTGACGCCGGCCTCGTAGGCGCGCGAAGCCTGGAGCATGTTGACCATCTCCTCGACGACGTTGACGTTCGGGTACTCGACGTATCCTTGCGGGTTCGCGTCGGGGTGGCTCGGCTCGTACACGAGCTGCCCCGGGCGGCTGTCCTCGACGATCTTCGAGACCTTCACGGTCGAGACCGCGCCGGACGCGGCGTCGGAGCCGTGGGTGCGGTCGAGGAGCTCCGCCTCGAAGACGGGGTCGATGCGCTTGTAAGCCCCGCCCTTCGCGGTCCGCGTGGTGTGGGAGTTCGCGAGGTTCGACGCGATCGTGTTCATCCGGGTCCGCTCTGCGGAGAGCCCGGATGCCGAGACTTCCATTGCACTGAAGACGCCGAGACCCATTTAAATTCCTCCGTCAGCCTTTGCCGTCGTTCGCAGCCCAGAGCAGCCCCTTGAGCTCGCTCGAGACGAGCACCGACACGATGTCGTAGCGAATCTGGTTCGTCGCGAGCTTCCCCGCCTCGCGCTCGAGAGACACGTAGTTGCCGTCCGCGCTGCCGCCCGCGGTCGTATCGGTGAAGACGCGACCGACGTCGTCGGCGCCGCCGTCACCAGAAGTAGAGAGATGAGCGGCGTTGGTCCGCTCCATCGCCGTGCCGAGGGCCTGGTCGAACGTCCCCTCTTCTACTCGCGCGAGGTCCTTCGGCTTGTAGCCGGGGGTGTCCACATGTGCGATGTTCGACGACAGCACGTTGTGGCGCTCGAGGTGGTAGTCGAGTGCCGCATGAAGAGGCATGACTCCCGAGAACAAGTCGACCACGGGGTCTGCTTGAGCATGTCGCGTGCCACCCCTCTGACGATTTCTTCTCAAGGGTTCGTGAATCGATCCGATCCGGAGTTTGACCTCGATCGGCGATCCTTCTCGATCGACGGCGCGAGCTCCCCTAGGGGTCGTGTTCGACCCCCCAGGGTGCCCCGTCACCCTGACTCCTCGCGACTCTATCCAGCGCTGATCGACGATATCGCTCGCGCAATCACACGTGTGGACGCCAGGTTTCTGGCGCGCGGGGATGGGTAGCCTGACACCCTTCGGGGTTCTAGACCGTGCGGACGAGCGCCAGCGATCCGACGCTGAAAAGCCAAGGTTTCGACGCATGGACTGCGGCTTGCAAAAGCCCTCATCGACCAGCGAACGGCGCCGATTCAGGCGTCCCGCCGGGGAGGAGCAAGCCGATGAATACTTCCACTGTCGCGACTGCCATCGAATCCCACAACGACCAGGCGCCGGCCTCGTTCGAGACCACGATTCGAGAGGGTTCGTCGGGAGCCGGCGAGAACAGCACGGTCGTCTCGATCAACCTCGGCGGCCCGGTGGCAGTGAGCTCGGAGTCGCTCGGTATCCCCCGCAGCATGCGCGGCGTGATCGGCAACGCGGAGACGTTCCTCGACGTCTACCGCGTCATCGACCGGGTCGCGGACACCAACTGCACGGTGCTCGTCACCGGCGAGAGCGGCACCGGTAAGGAGCTGGTCGCTCGCGCGGTGCACTTTGCCAGCAAGCGCGCCGCGGCCCCCTTCGTCGCCGTCAACTGCGGCGCGATCCCCGAGGCGCTCCTCGAGAGCGAGCTCTTCGGCCATGCTCGAGGCGCCTTCACCGGCGCGCACGCGACGAAGACCGGCAGGATCGCGCTCGCCCAGGGCGGCACCCTCTTCCTCGACGAGATCGGCGAGCTTCCCCTCTCTCTACAGGTGAAGCTGCTCCGCATCCTGCAGACGCACGAGTACTCGCCGGTCGGCGATACCCGCACGATGAAGGCGGACGTCCGCATCGTCGCCGCGACGAACATCGACCTCGAGCACGCGGTCGCGTCCGGCGCGTTCCGCGAGGACCTCTACTACCGCCTCAACGTCATTCACCTCACGGTGCCGGCGCTCCGCGAGCGTCGCGAGGACATCCCGCTCCTCGTTCATCACTTCATGGCCAAGGCGCGCGCCAAGACGGGCCGCCCGGTGAACGAGGTGTCGCGCGCCGCCGCCGAGCTCCTCACGACCTACGACTGGCCGGGCAACGTCCGCGAGCTCGAGAACACGATCGAGCGCGCCATGCTCCTCTGCCCGAGCGACCGTATCCAGCCGAGCGACCTGCCGACTCGCGTTCGCGGTCTCGGCAGCGAGCGGCGCGTCGTCGCAAAGCTCCCCGACGCGGGCATCGATCTGCGCGCCGCCGTCGAGAGCTTCGAGAACGATCTCATCCGTCAGGCGCTCGACCGCACCGGGTGGAACAAGAACCAGGCAGCGAACCTGCTCGGCCTGAACCGCACGACGCTCGTCGAGATGCTGAAGCGCAAGCGTCTGAACAAGGCCGAGAAGGCGGCGTGAGCGCCGGTTCGTGCGGGCATGGTTATTGGATCATGTCCCGCGTCCCTTGAAGAACTCACGCCTCTCTCGCTCCCTTCGAAGGATTCTTTTCGCACTCGGCGCCCTCGCACTGGTCCTCTTCGCGCGCCCCTCACGGGCGCAGAGCTGGAAGATGGATGGCGAGGTCGGCCTCGGGTCGGGGCTCGAAGGCGGTAGCCCGCGCGACGGCAGCGTCTCCTGGCACCGCGCACGCACGCGAGCGATGGTCGGTCTCGATCTCGCCGTCGACGAGGACGGGTACCAGGCGTTCGGCTTCCGTGGGTTCGTCGAGCTCGAGCACGCCACGACGGTCGGCGCGAGCCTCCACTACACGTTCGCTCTCTCGAAGAAGGTGGGGCTTTTCGGAGGGTTCACCGGCGTGATCGCCCCCGAGACGCTCGTCGGCGTCGAGGCGGGGAGCACCATTGTTTTCCCGCTCGGAAAGACGCTCGGCATCTTCCTCGAGCCGTCTCTCGCCGCGCTCCCGCTCGGGAGCGACGTGCCGTCGGGTTCCGTCGTCATCTGGGCCCTGCTCAATGCGGGCCTGAGGTTCGGTCTATGAGAAAGTCATCGCGTGCGCTCGTGCTCCTCGCGCTCGTTGCCGCTGTCGCGGCCCAGACGGAGGCCTGTACGTCGGCCTGCATCCGACACACGGATTGCAGCAGCGACGAGAGGTGCATCTCGGGCACCTGCATCGTCGTGACCGTCGGTGACGGCTCCACCGTCGACGCCATGACGGCGACACCGTCATCGACGACGACGCCCACCGCGACCGCGACGACTACCAGTACGGCGCCGCCGGCCGCGACTGGAGTGCCTTCTTCTACGATCGACGCGGGAACGACGCTGCCGACGTCGGCGGACGCCTCGCTCGATCAATCGACGTTCTAGCGCCGGACGGCGCTGGCATCCGCGTTGCAACACCCGGAGCGGAGGTCACCATGTTTCGCTCGTTGCACATCGCGGCTACCGGTATGGCGGCGCAAGAGACCAATCTCGACGCCATCTCGAACAACATCGCGAACGGCAGCACCGTCGGGTACAAGAAGCAGCGCGCCGACTTCCAGGACCTGCTCTACCAGACGATCCGCGCCGCCGGCACCCAGACGTCCGCAACGGCGACCACGCCGGGCGGGCTCCAGGTCGGCAACGGCGTCCGCATCGTGGGGATGTCGCGGAGCTTCTCGCAGGGCTCGACGTCGATCACGAACAACCCCCTCGACGTCTCCATCGAGGGCAACGGGTTCTTCGTCGTGCAGCAGGCGGACGGCACGCCGGCCTACACCCGCGCCGGGAACTTCCAGACCAACGCACAGGGCCAGATCGTGACGGCGGAGGGCTACCCGCTCGACCCGGCGATCACCATCCCGCCCGACGCGAGCAGCGTGTCGATCGGCGCCGACGGCAGCGTCAACGTCACCCTCGCGAGCCAGACCGCGCCGTCGCAGGTCGGTCAGATCACAACGGCGACGTTCGTGAACCCCTCCGGCCTCACGTCGCTCGGACACAATCTCTACAAGGAGTCGGCCGCCAGCGGCAACCCGAACGTCGGCGTGGCCGGCACCGACAGCCGCGGCTCGATCCTCCAGGGCTCGCTCGAGCAGTCGAACGTCGACGTGGTCGAGGAGATGGTCGGCCTCATCAGCGCGCAGCGCGGGTACGAGATCAACTCCAAGGTCATCTCGGCAGCGGACGAGATGCTGCAATCCGCGACGCAGCTCCGATGAGCGCGCGCACGCTCCCTGCCCTCGTTTCCGTCTTCGCGCTGGTGCTCGCCGGCACCGTCCACGCGGACGCGCCGGTCATCGTCAGCGGCGGGCGGGTGGAGCTCGTCGAGCTCGTCCCCAGCGTTCCCGACGCGATCCGCAACGTCGACGTCGGTCAGGCTCCGCCGCCCGGTGGCACGATGCTGCTCGACCGCGACCGCGTGCTCGCCCAGCTCCGGGCCGCGGGCGTCGATCCGAAGAGCGTCGCGCTGCCGAAGCTCCTCCGCGTGGTCGGCGCGTCGAAGCGCTGGTCGCCGCTCGAGCTCACCGCGTTCGCGCGCGCCTCCGTCGAGGCGGCGCTGCCCGGCGGCGTCACTCTCTCGCACCTCGAGGCGCGGATGCCGCTCGTGGCGGCCCCCGATGCCGTCATCGGCCACGCCGAGGTGCCGAAGCTCCCCAAGCGCGCCGGCGTGTTCCGCACGAGCGTCGTCGTCCCCGTCATCGCTGACGGTGCGGTCGTCAGCCGTGTGACGTTGAGCGCGACGCTGGAAATCTCGGACGCCGCGGCGCGCCCGGACGTCGCGCGCGGCGGCCGCGTCACGCTCGTCATCGACCGCCGTTCTGCGCGGATCGGCGCCGCCGGAGTGGCGTTGAACGACAGCGACATCGGCGACGTGGGTGAGTTCCGTGTCGACAAGACGGGCCGCGTCGTGAAGGCACGACTCGACGCACCGGATCTTGCAAGTGTGGTGTCTCCGTGAAGGCGCTCCCTCTGACACTGCTCGTCGCGCTCGAGCTCGTGGCGTGCGGCCCCCCGCATATCGCCCCGTTCACGCCGCGTAACCGCAAGTACCAGGAGGGCGCCTACGCAACCCGCGAGGCGAGCGCGAAGCCGGCAGAGGGCTCGATCTACTCCGAGGCGGTCGCCGGCTATCTCGAGGACACGCGCGCGGTCCGCACCGGCGACGTCGTACACATCGTCATCGACGAGAAGGCCGACGCCAAGGGCAACGCAAGTACCGCGCTCTCCAAGAACACCACCGACACGACCGGCATCACGAATCTCCTCGGCCTCGTCCCCGCCATCCAGAAGGCGCACCCGAACATCGACCCGGCGCATCTCATCGCGCTCGCGTCCGCGTCCGACTTCAAGGGAGACGGCGAGACGGCCCGCGCCGGTCAGCTCTCCGGCTCGATCGCCGTGCGCGTGAAGAAAGATCTGCCGAACGGCGATCTCTTCATCGAGGGCACGAAGGTCGTCATGATCAATCACGAGGAGTATCATCTCTACGTCTCCGGCGTCGTGCGCCCCGCCGACATCGACGAGACGAACTCCGTCGCGTCGTCCGCGATGGCCGACGCCCAGGTCGAGTTCACCGGCCGAGGCGACGTCGCCGACGCCGTCGACCGCGGCTGGTTCAAGAAGATCCTCGACGCCATCAACCCTTTCTGACGATGAAACACGCCTTCAAGCACGTCCTCGCCAGCACCCTCGTCGTCATCGGGTGCTGCCTCTCGTCGTCCGTGAAGGCGGACGGGCTGCTCGACCTCTGCGACGTGGTCGGCGTGCGCGAGAACCAGCTCGTCGGTTACGGCGTCGTCACCGGCCTCAACGGCACGGGCGACGACGTCATCGCCGCACCCTTCGCCGCCCAATCGCTGCGCGCCCTCTTGCGCCGGCTCGGCGTGCAGATCTCCCCGGGCCAGCTGCGGCTCCGCAACGTGGCGGCCGTCCTCGTGACGGCCAATTTGCCGCCCTTCGCGCGCTCCGGCGCGCGCATGGACATCACCGTCTCGTCGATCGGCAACGCAAAGTCGCTGCGGGGCGGCGTGCTCGTTCAGACCCCGCTCCGCGGCGCGGACCGCCGCGTCTATGCCGTCGGCCAGGGCGCGCTTCTCGTCGGTGGATTCAGCGCGAGCGGCGCGTCGGGCTCGAGCGTCACCGACGGCGTGACCACGACGGCGCGGATCCCCGGCGGCTCCCTCGTCGAGCGCGAGATCCCGACCTCGTACTCGAAGGACGGCGAGCTCCTCCTCGCGCTGAAGAGCGAGAGCTTCGTCACCGCGAACAAGATCGTGCTCGCGCTCGAGGGAGTGCTCGGCAAGGGCAGCGCGATGGCCGTCGACGGCGGCGCCATCAAGGTGAAGGTGCCGGCGGACATGCGCGATCAGCCGGTCGCGCTCCTCGCGAAGATCAGCGAGGTGAAGGTCGATCCCGCAGCGGTCGCCCGCGTCGTCGTGAACGAGCGCACTGGCACCATCGTCGCCGGCGGCGACGTGAGGCTGATGCCGGTCGCGATCGCGCAGGGCGGTATCACCATCTCGGTCCGGGAGACGCCCACGGTGTCGCAGCCGGGTGCGTTCTCGAACGGCACCACCGCCGTCGTGAAGCAGACCGAGATCGAGCCGGTCGAACCCAAGGTCGGCCTCACGTACGTGGACGGCGCCGCGTCGCTCGCCGACGTCGCGCAGGCCCTGTCGACCTTCGGCGTCTCGCCGCGCGAGCTCGCGAGCGTGCTCCAGGCGCTCCGCTCGGCCGGCGCGCTTCGTGCAGAGGTCATCGTCCAGTGAACCCGATCGCGGCCACCGGCTTCCAGCTCTCCACGAACGGCAAGTTCGAGGCGCGCCGTCTCGATCCGCTCGACGACGCGCCGAAGCTCACCATCACGAAGGACCCGACGCCGAAGCTCGTCATGGAGGCGAAGCCGAAGCTCGCGATCAGCGGCCAGCATCCGACGCTCAAGGCGGGCACGCCGAAAACGGCAACCCCGAAGGACGCTTCTGCCGCCGACGGTGCCCCCAAACCAAAAGCCGATCCCAAGCTCGAGAAGGTCGCGCAAGAGTTCGAGTCCATCTTCCTCAGGAATCTCTTGAAGCCGCTCGAAGAGGCCGGCTCGATGGGGAAGCAGGGCTCGGTGTCGTCGGGCTCGGGTGTGTATGGTTCGATGATGGTCGGCGCGCTCGCCGATTCAGCGAGCCAGGGCGGCGGAATCGGTCTCTCCCATCTCGTCCTCGAGGCGCTCACCAAGGGCGCTGCGGGGCAGAAAACAACGAAGTAATTCGGACACCTATGAAAGGCCTACAGCTCCCACCTCGCGCCCGTCTTTCGCTCGGCGATAAATTGACGCTCAAGTCGGGTCGCGACGTGCCGTTCTCTCTTCACGAGGTAAGTTCGAGACTGTACGTCGGATTTGCCCCTTCGAAGAAAGCTGCCTGGAGGAACTCATGAAAGGAATCACCGGAAACTCGGCGCTCGAAGCCTATCGGAGGGTAGCTCTCTCCCCGGTGAACTCCGCGACGAAAGCCGCGGAGCCTCAAGCCGCAGCCCCTGCCGAGCGTCAGCCCGCAGAGGCCGCCAAGGTCAGCATCTCGACGGAAGCTCGAGAGCTCGCATCCAAGGGAGACGCCAACGTGAGCTCGCAGAAGGTCGACTCCCTCAAGGCGAAAATCTCCGATGGCTCGTTCAAGGTCAACTCGCATCTCGTCGCGTCGCGCTTGCTAGACACGCTGGGCTGATCGGCTCGCAGTCTACAAGGCCCGCGGTGGGGGGCACTCGTCCGTACAAGGTGGGTCCGTGGAAAGTCGCGAAACCGTATCCGTCGTCCTGGCAGAGCTCGAGAAGGTGCTCATCGACGAGCACCGCGCACTCCGCGAGCTCGACCACGACGGGATCGAACGCGCCTCCGCGCAGAAGCTCGCGCTCGACGCGCGGCTCCGCGCCGCCGACGGGAACAAGACCGAAGCGGACATCCCGAAGCTCAAGCGCATCAGGCGCATGGCGCTCGATAACCAGCTACTCATAGTGCACGCCCGCGCGTGCCTCACGAGCATCATCGGCATGGTCACCGGTGACGTTCCCCCGACCTACACGGCGACGTCGCAGAGGCGAGCGCCGATGTCGCCCCTTCGACTGAGTGTGAGGGTGTAGACGTGGGTCTGAGCGACATCCTCTCCACCGCCCGGGACGCACTCGCAGCTCAGCAATACGGACTCGGCGTCGCGGGCCAGAACGTCGCGAACGTCAGCACGCCGGGCTACGCCCGCCGCGAGGCGCTCCTCTCGACGCAGGTGCTCGGCCCGAACGGCGGCACCGTCAAGGTCGACGGGACGCGCCAGGTCATCGACCAGTTCACCGAGCACCGGCTCTACGCGACGAGCGCGCAAGCCTCCGGCGCCGACCAGCGGAACACCGATCTCGCGAGCGTCGAGGCGCTCTTCAATGACGGGCAGAACCAGGGCATCTCCGACTCGCTGCAGGCGATGTTCGATTCGTTCTCCGCCCTCGCCTCGAACCCGACCGACGTCACGGCGCGCTCCACCGCGCTCAACAAGGCCGACGCCTTCGCCCAGAAGGTCTCGAGCACCGCCGACAGCCTCGCGTCGTTCCAGACCGAGGAGCTCAACAAGGCGAAGGGCGTCGCGGCGGAGATCAACACCAAGGCGTCCGGCATCGCCGACCTCAGCACGCGCATCACGGCCGCGCAGGCACAGGGTCAGGACGCGGCGGACCTCATCGATCAGCGGACGCAGCTCGTCACCGGGCTCTCCGATCTCGTCGACGTGCACGCCTTCACCGACGGACAGGGCCAGCTCGTCATCCAGTCGTCGGGCACGACGCTGGTCGAGGGCGGGACGTCCCGGCAGCTCTCCATCGGCACCGACACCGACGGCACGATGACCGTCCTCGCGTCGAGCCAGGGCGGTCCGGCCACCGACGTCACCAAGGGCCTCACCGGCGGCAAGCTCGGCGGCATCCGCGACGCGCGTGACGTCGACGCGAAGGCCGTCATGGGCCAGCTCGATCAGCTCGCTTACGACATCGGTACCGCCGTCAACACGCAGCACGCCGCCGGCTACGGCCAGGACGGCACGAGCGGGCGTAACCTCTTCAGCGTCACCACCGGCGTCGACGGCGCTGCGCGGTCTCTCGCGCTCGACCCGGACATGGTCGGCAATCCCCAGTTCCTCGCCGCCTCCGGGACGGTGGCCGGCGGCGCGGGAGATTCGACCAACGCGAATGCGCTCGCTGCCCTCGGTGACGCGCACATCGCCGGCGGCGGAAATCGCACGGCCATCGAGGCCTACTCGGACATCGTCGGCGACGTCGGGCTCCGCAAGCAATCCGCCGACTCCGACTCGAAGACCCGCGACGCGATGAAGGCGCAGGTCTCGCAGATGCGAGAGAGCGCGAGCGGCGTGAACCTCGATGAAGAGATGGTCTCCCTGACGAAGTTCCAGCGCGCCTACGAGGCGGCTTCCAAGGTCCTCACCACGGCAGATCAGATGCTCGGTGACCTGATGTCGAGCCTACGTCCATGAGAATCAGCGAAGGAATGCGTTACGACATGGTCGGCAGATCGCTCGCCGATCTTTCGACCCGTCAGGCAGAGGTCGCGCAGCAGGCGAGCAGCGGGCAGCGCGTCGCGAACCCCTCGGACGACCCGGTCGCCGCGGCGGAGCTCACGCGTCTCTCGGCCGCGCAAGCGCACACCACGCAGTACCAGAAGGCGAGCTCCTCCGTCCGCGGCGACGCGCAGATCGCCGAAGGCGTCCTCGGTGAAGCGGGCGACTCGTTCGCGCGCCTCCGCGAGATCGCGCTCCAGGGCGCCAACGACACGATGTCGGCCGACGAGCGCAACAGCCTCGCCGACGAGGTGAAGACGATCAAGGCGCACCTCGTCGGGCTCGCGAACACCAAGGGGTCGAACGGCTATCTCTTCGGCGGAACGCAGACCGATGCGGCGCCCTTCGACGGCACCGGCGCCTTCAGCGGCAACGACGACGCGCACCTCGTGGAGGTCTCCCAGGGCGTGAGCGTCCGGGCGAACCCGAGCGGCGCTCTGGCCTTCACCGCCGCGGGCGGCAACGACGTGTTCGCGACGATGGACGCTCTCGAGTCCGGCCTTCGCGCGAACAGCTCGAGCGCCGTCTCCGCGACGCTCGACGGCGTCGAGGCCGCGCGCTCCCAGATCACCGACGCGCGCGCGCAGTCGGGCCTCCTCACCGACCGTCTCGACACGACGGACGCCGCCCTGTCGCAGGCTCAGACGACCCTCGGTACGCGCACCATCGCCGTCGGTCAGGCCGATCCGTACCAGACGTACTCCGATCTCACGCGCCTGAACAACGCCCTCACGCAAGCGATCAGCGTTGCCCGCACGACGCTGACGCCCGGCGGCCAGATCGGCTGAGCGCGACGCTTCGTCGCCCTCGCCGCCTCACGCCGAGCGCACGCGGAGCGACGGGCGCTTGTGGCGCGCTCGCTTGGCCTCGTACATCGTCGCGTCCGCCTCCTGCATCAGGGACACGAGATCACGCGGCGCGCCGGGGGTGAAGACCGCCGCACCGGCACTGATCGAGAGCGCATAGCCGGCGCCGGAGACCGCGTTCAGCGCCTTCACGGCCTGCTCGACGCGGTCATGGACGACGGGAACGTTCTCTTCGGTGCACTCGCCGGCGAAGACTGCGAACTCGTCACCGCCGAGCCGCGCGACGACGTCGGACGAACGGAAGACCGACCCGAGCACCTTCGCAGCCGCGCGGAGCGCGTCGTCGCCCGCGTCGTGGCCGAGCTGGTCGTTGATGATCTTCATTCCGTTGAGGTCGGCGAAGAACACCGCGCACGACTCCCCTGCCCGCGACGCGGATTTGAGCTGGTGCTCGGCCGCCTCGATGAAACCACGGCGGTTGAGGAGCCCGGTGAGCTCGTCCCGGAGCGACAGCGCGCGGAGCTGCTCGGATTTCTCGAGGAGCTCCGCTTCACGTTGCTTTCTCTCGGTGATGTCGCGGATGACCGCGATGCGTACGAGCCGGTTCCTGAAATGCGCGTAACGCCCGCGCACCTCGACCGGCATGGTGGTGCCGTCGCGCCGCATGACCCGGGATTCGTAGCTGACCTCGGCGGTCTCCGACGCCTTGCGAACCCGCTCCTGCTCCTCGGGCGGGAAGAGCGAGACCCCCACGACGCCGACGAGCTCCGCGGGTTCGTAACCGAGCCAGTGGGCGAAGTTCCCGTTGGTATCCTTGATGACGCCCTCGTCGCTGATCGCCACGCCTTCGAAGCTCGCCTCGGAGAGAATACGGTAACGCTGCTCGTTCTCGAGGATCGCGGCGCTGGCGACCTTCATCGCCGTCGTGTCGTGGAAGACGGCGACCGCCGCGACCGCGCCCCCGTCCTCGACGATGGGACGGGTGGTGACGGTGAAGCTCCGGAGCTCCTTCGACGTGACCCGCATCACCATCTCAACGCCGTCGGAGGCGTGCCCCAGGAGGGCCCGGGTGAGCGGCCCCTGCTCGGGGGCGAACGGCGTCTTGCCGTCACCAGTGTAGGTCTCTATCTCCGACGACCAGGCCGCCGTCAGGTGCTGCCCGACCCGGTACGGCCCGATCAGCTGCGCCGCCGGGTTCGCCACGAGGACCGTTCGCGTCGAGTCGAGGACGAGCACCGCGTCGCCGATGTTCTCGAGCACCGATTCGAGGAGCGCCGATTGCTCGCGGAGCTTCGCTTCGGCGGCTTTTCTCGCCGCCACATCGCGCTCGAGTTGCTCGTTCGTGACGCGCACCTGCTCCGCATCGCGCCGCGCGCTCGTGAGACCCGCGAGCGCCAGCGTGATGCTCCCGACGAGCAGCGCACCGAGCACGAGCTGGTGCCGGAGCGTCGCGTCACCCGTCTCCTCTTCACGCTGCTCGAGGTGCTGGCCGGCGCGCGTCAGCATCTGGGCGACGTCGACGCGGATGGCGTCCATGATGACCTTGCCGTGACGCAGCGTCGGCACGACCTCGTCGGCCGATTTCTGCCCGTTTCGCTTCAGCTCGACGTAGTGAGCGATGATCGCGAGCTTCTCCCGGGCGAGCCGGTTCACGCGCTCTGCGCGGTCGTGCTGCTCGGGATCGGATTCGGCGAACCGGCGTACGACCTCGAGATCGGCGAGGATCTTCGGGCGCGCATTCTCGTAGGGCTCGAGGAACGCTTCGTCGCCCGTCAGAAGGAAGCCGCGGCCACCCGTCTCGGCGTCCTTGAGGAGCGAGAGCGTCTCGACCATCGCTTCACGCGACGCCAGCGTCTCGCGCACCGCCGCTTGCCGCTCGAGGTAGCTCCGCGCCGTCACGTACGACAGCAGGCCCACGACGAGGATCGCGCCGAGCGCGAGCATCCAGGACAATGAACGAAGGCGAATCAGTGCCACGGGGAGCTTGCTCTGAGCTTCTGAGCATATCCGGCTTCGCGACCCCCGGCACGGTGTGCACTCACGCGGACCGACGATGTCGCGCCGGCCGAATCTCCCACATGTCGGTGCGAGTAGTTCAGCCCTCGCCGATGAGCGCCAGCTCGGCCTCGATCGATTCCCATTCTTTCATGAGTGTGTCGATCTTCCCCGCGAGCTCCTTCTCTTGCCGTGAGAGCGCCGCGAGCTCGTCCTTGGTCGTCCGTTCGAAGAAGCCGGGCTCGGCGTAGCGCGTGGTGATGGCGCTCTTCTTCGCTTCCTCGACCTCTATGGACGCGAGCACGGCATCGCGACGTACCGGCAAGGTCCGTTGCCGGTTCCGTCTTCTTTTTTGCTCCTCCCAGGACGGCCCGTTTGCGTCGGCGACCAGCGCCTCGCGACCCTTTTCGGTCTTCGCCTTGAGCACCACCGCGTCGGCGTCGAGGTGGTCGTCCCCGCACTGGGCGAGATACTCGGCGTAGGTCCCCGGGAAGTCGCGGAAGCCGTCCTTCGTCACCTCGAGCACCCGCGTCGCGAGCGCTGCGACGAACGATCTGTCGTGGGAGACGAACAGCACCGTCCCCGTGAACGCGGAGAGCCCCTCCACGAGCGCGGCGATCGACTCGAGGTCGAGATGGTTCGTCGGCTCGTCGAGAATGAGGAAATTCGGTTTCTCGACGATGATGCGGCAGAAGATGAGGCGCGCCGCTTCTCCACCGGAGAGCGAGCCGACGCGCTTCGTGACGTCGCCGCCCGAGAAGAGCACGCGACCGAGCGCGCCGCGGACGGTCGCCGTGCCCTCTGCCGGGCACGCCTCCCAGACGTAGTCGATCGGCGTCGTCGCCTCGTTGCGCAGAAGCTCGTGATGATCCTGCGCGAAGTAACCGGGCCGCACCTCGTGCCCGAAGCGTGACGTCCCGCCGTCGGCCGGAGTGAGCCCGAGCACGATCTTGAGCAGCGTGGACTTGCCGAGCCCGTTCGGACCGATCACGGCGACGCGCTCGCCGCGACGCACCGTCAGGGAGACGTCGCGGAGCACGCGCTTCTCGCCGTAGGACTTGGAGACCTTCGCGACCTCGAGCACGTCGCGCCCGCTCGGTCGCTCGGGCACGAACCGGAAGAGCGGCGAGCGACGCGACGTGTCCTCGAGCTCCTCGACCTCTATCTTCTCTATCTGCTTGAGACGGCTCTGGGCTTGCTTGGCCTTGGTCGCCTTGGCACCGAACCGCTCCACGAAGGCGCGCTTCTCGGCGATGATCTTCTCGGCGCGGGCGACCTCCGCCTCCTTGCGCGTGCGCATGGCGAGCTTCTCGGCGACGAACGCGGTGTAGTTCCCGGTGTACTCGGTGATGGTGCCGTAATCGACGTCGAGGACGTGGGTCGCGGTGTTGTCGAGAAAGCGCTGGTCGTGAGAGATGACGAGCGCGGCGCCGCGGTAACCGGCGAGGAACTTCTCGAGCCAGCGGATTGAGAGAATGTCGAGATGGTTCGTGGGCTCGTCGAGGAGCAGCACGTCGGGACCGCCGACGAGCACCTGGGCGAGCAGCACGCGGAGCTTGAAGCCGCCGGAGAGCGTACCGAGCATCTGCCGGTGCGACGCGACCGGGATCCCGAGCCCCTCGAGGATCGCGGCGGACCGCGCCTCGAGCGTGTAGCCGTTGGTGAGCGACAGGGTGTCCTCGAGCTCCGCGAGCTTCCCGGGGTCCCCGTGGCCGTCGATGATCTGGCTCCGCTGCTCGAGCGCGTCCCACGCCGTGTGGTCGCCCATCATCGCGACGTCGAGGATCGGGCGCGCATCGTCCATGAACTGGTCCTGGCGGAGGACGCCCATCCGCGTCCGCGCGCCGACCGTCACGTGGCCGTCCGACGCCGGCTCGTCTCCGGAGAGGACCTTCATGAACGTCGTCTTGCCGGAGCCGTTCGCGCCGACGAGGCCGTACCGTGAGCCGGCGTTCAGCTGAATCGACACGCCTTCGAAGAGCGTACGCCCGCCAAAGGACTTTCCGAGCTTGGACACGGTGAGCATGAGCGGGCGGAACCTAGCAAAAGACCGGCCCCCGTCTGCCACTCACTTTTTTCGTAACGATCGGGTCCCTCCCGGCACGTCGTCTCGGAGGCTCGAAGAATGACCATCACGAATTCCGCGTCCGGGACCAACGTCGAAGAAATCGCCAGCGGGATCTTCAGGATCAGCACCCCCGTCCCGCCGACGGCCATGCCGGGAGGGTTCACCTTCAACCAGTTCCTCGTCGTCGACGAGGCGCCGCTTCTCTTCCACAGTTTGCAAGGGGGGCCTTGGCCCCCCGCAGCTTCGCCTTCGGCGAACTGCTCCCCCCGCCGCTTCGCGGGCTCGCTTCGCTCGCGGGCGAA
>DATAZL010000020.1:0-4724 GCA_036272055.1 Polyangiaceae bacterium
TGCCCCCGCGGCTCGCTGTCGCGACCGCTCCCCCGCCGCCTTCGCGTGCTCGCGAGTAGACAAGGGGGCCTTGCCCCCGCGGCTCGCTGTCGCGACCGCTCCCCCGCCGCCTTCGCGTGCTCGCTCCGCTCGCGTAGTTCCTCGCTCCTACATGCTTCCGGGACGACGAAGGCGTCCATGCGGAACTACCGACGCGTGTAGCGCAGACGGATGATGGGCAGGCCGTCCGCCACGGCGCGGCGCTCGCGCGTGCTCATCGCGCCGTATGGATTGTCCGCGACGCGCGGGCCGTCGGCGACGGGGACGAACAGCGGCACCTCTTCGACCCAGCGCGCGAACTGCTCGGCGCGCTCCTCGACGTCGCTCTGAAAGAAGAGCTCGCCGCCGGGGACGAGCACCCGTGCGACCTGTTCGATGGTCGAGACGGAAGCGACGAGGCGTTTCTCGTGTCGCTTCTTCCACCACGGATCGGGGAAATGGATGAACGCCGCGCTCGCCGTCGCCGTCTTGAACCGGGGCAATGCGTGGCGTGCGTCCTCGGCGAGCACCCGCCCGCGACCGCCCATGCCGCGCGCGCGGATCCGCTCGTCGACGATCTGGGCCCACTTGCGCCGGATCTCGAGGCCGAGCATCCGGACCTCGGGCGCCGCCGCGAGGCGCTCGAGGATGAACGTGCCCCGGCCCGGACCTATCTCGATCTCGACGGGGCGCGTTCGCTCCTCGAACAGGTCGCGCGGGTCGATCTCGTCCCCGTCGGGGAGCATCGGAGCGTTGGCGTAAGGGTTCACGAAGGGCACGGGCGGTCGCGAATAGCCCGAGTCGGGCCGAAGCGCACGAGCGAGTTGCAGGGCGTCCGCTCGCGTAGGAGAAAGCGGGCCAGATGGCAGCCCCGGATCTTGCCGGCCGCACCTTGCGACGGGCGCTGCCTTACGCGCCGGCAGGAGCCGTCGCGGCCGCGCTCGGCTACCTGACGGTGCGCACGGTGCTCGAGCGGGTCGGCGGACCCGGCGCGCCGCTCGACGACACGTACATTCATTTCCAGTACGCGCGCTCGATCGCGGAGCTCCATCCGTTTCGGTACACCCCGGGCGCGGCGCCGACACCGGGTGCGACGAGCCTCCTCTGGCCGCTGCTCCTGGCGCCGTTTTACGCCGTCGGGTTCCGTGGCGAAGCGCTGCTCTGGCCGGCGTGGCTCATGGGCTTCGGCGCGCTCGCGCTCCTCGCCGTCGAGACGAAGCGCGTCGCCGACGGGCTCGTTGACACGAAGCTCGCCGTCGCCGCCGGCGCCATGGTGCTCGCGTTCAGCGGCTATTCCTGGTTCGCCGGGAGCGGCATGGAAGTGCTGCCGTTCGCGTATCTGCTCGCGCGGAGCGCACGGCAAGCCGCGTCGTGGATGGAAACGACGGAGCCCGATACGACAGACGTGGCGCGCCGGCGCTACCGTGAGCTCGTCGCGCTCGCGGTGCTCACGCCGCTGATGCGCCCTGAAGGCGCCATCGCGTCGCTCTTCATCGCCGCCGCGCTCGCGTACCGTCCATACGCCGCTGACCGCAGGTATGCGCTCCCGGCGCTGCTCGGTCCGCTCGCGCCGTCGCTGGTGTCGTTCGTCTTCACCGGGCAGGCGATGGCGTCGACCGCCGTCGCGAAGTGGCTTCCCCTGAATCCGTATTACGGCGGCGCGAAGCTCATCGCCACGGTGACCAGCAACGTGGCGCTGTTCTTCGGCACGCTGCTCGACGGACGGCTCTGGACGAGCCTCTTCTTGCCTAACGGCGGCCATCTCGTCGCGATCCTCGCGCTCGTCGCCATCCCGGTGATGGGTGTCCGCGCCGACCGACGACCGCGCGCGTTCGTCGTCCTCGCCGTCGCGGTCGCGATGCTCGTCCCTGCGTCGTACGAGACGTTCCTGGTGAACAGGGTCAGGTATATCTGGCCCTTTGCATGGGCGTGGTTCGTCGGCCTGGCGGCGCTGTGCGAGCTCGCGGGCGGCACGGTCGAGCGCGGGCTCGGCCGGCTCGGCATGACGGCGAGCGGGGTTTCGTTGCTTCTCGGCGGCACGGCAGTGGGCGTCCTCGCGTCGCTCCTCCGGCCGAGCATCGACGATCTGTCGACCAGCGCCGAGGCCGTCACGCTGCAGCAAGTGTCGCTCGGACGGTGGGCGAAGGCCGCGCTCCCTGCCGACGCACGTGTCGGCGTGAACGACACCGGCGCGATGGCGTACTTCTCCGACCACACGACGTTCGACGTCGTGGGCCTGACGACGCGCGGCGAGGCCCGCTACTGGACGGCAGGGCCCGGCGCGCGTTTCGAGCACTACGAGCGCCTGCCGCGGGAACGGCTCCCGACGCACTTCGTCGTCTATCCGGAGTGGTTCGGCGTCGACGTGTTGCTCGGTGAAGAGCTCACGTCGCGCTCCGTCAGCCACACCATCCTCGGCGGCTACACGATGGCCGCCTATCGCGCGACCTACGAGCTGCTCGGCTCCGGCCAGCGCCCGACGGATTCCCAGCCGCGCGCTTCGGCGCCGCTCGACACCCTCGACGTCGCCGACATCGACGACGAGAGCACGCACGCCTACGCGCTCTTCGACGCGACCCGGGAGACGTGCGTGGTGCTCGCATCGCCGCGCCACGCGGACGGCGCGCGTCTTCACCGGCGCCGCGACGAGTTTCGCATGGTGCTCGCGCCGGGCGGCACGCTCGTCGCGCGCTGGGACACCGAGCGGGAAGCGCACCTCCGCGTTTCCGTGGACGACAGGACCGTGGCCGAGCCGTTTCTGCTGGCCGGCCACTGGCAGGAGGTCGCCATCGACGTTCCGGCAGACGTGTCGGCTGGGCCGCATGCGGTCCGCGTCGATGCCCTGAGTGACGAGTTCGCGTCGCTCCACTACTGGTCCTATCGATAGCTGGTATAGGCTCTCGCCATGCGGCTGCGCGCGCTCGGCAAGGGCCTCCCAAACGTCTCGGAGCTCTCGCTCGGCACCTGGGGTCTCTCCGGAGATGGGTATGGTCCGGTCACCGAGGCCGAGCAGGACAAGGTGCTCGAGCGCGCGGTCGCGCTCGGTGTCACCCTCTTCGAGACGGCGGACGCCTACGGCGACGGCGCGATGGAGAAACGCCTCGGGGAGCGGCTCCCGAAGAACGTGCTCGTCGCGACGAAACTCGGCACCGACCGTAACTCGAAGCCGCCGCAGAAGCGCTTCACGGAAGCGTACCTGCGTGAAAGCTTCGAGAAGAGCCGCGAGCGCCTGCAGCGCGACGTGGTGGACATCGTGCTCCTGCACAACCCCGTTGCGAAGACGGTCGAGACCGGTGAAGCGACCGCCGTGCTGAAGGACCTGAAGGCGAGCGGCGCCATCACGGCCTGGGGCGTCAGCGCCGGCTCGGTCGACGTTGCGCGCGCCGCCCTTGCACAGGGCGCCGAGGTGCTGTCGCTGACGTACCACGTGTTCTCGTCGAACGACGTGCGCACGCTCCACGACGAGCTCCAGGCGAAGGGCGTCTGTGTGCTCGCGCACAGCGTGCTCTCGCACGGCTTGCTCTCCGGGTTCTGGTCGCTGCACAAGGAGTTCGCACCGGAAGATCACAGGAACGAGCGATGGACGCCCGATGAGCTCCGCCGTCGGGTGCAGCAGCTCGTCGCAGTGCGCCCACTGGTCGGCGCCGGCGTCTGGTCGATGCGCGCCGCGGCGCTCCGCTTTGCGCTCGCGTGCCCCGACGTGTCCTCCGTGGTCCTCGGCCCGCGCAGCGCGCTCCAGCTCGATCAGCTGATGCGCGAGGGGAACGCGGAGCCGCCGTATCTCTCGAACGACCAGCTCCGTGCACTCTCCGCGCGACTCGAGCAGGCGGGGGCTACCTGGTGAGCGAGCTGCTCGACAATCTCGTCGCGATCTCGTTCGAGGCCGCAGCGCTCATCAACGAGGTCTACGCGACGCCGTTCACCGTCGATCTCAAGGGCACGAACGACCCCGTCACGTCCGCCGACCTCCGCGCGAACGAACTTATCTGTAAACGGCTCGGGGAGCTTTATCCCGGCATCCCCGTCGTCGCCGAAGAGAGCGCGCCCGAGCGCTTCAGTGCGTATCGCACGGCGGAGCGCGTCTTCTTCGTGGACCCTCTGGACGGCACGACGGAGTTCGTGGCCAGGAACGGCCAGTTCGTCGTCATGATCGGCATCGTCGAAGATCAGCGAGCGACGGTGGGCGTCGTCACCGCCCCGTCTCAAAATATCGCATGGGCCGGCGAGGTCGGCGGCGCGGCGTACAGCGTCGACCAGAATGGCGTGCGCGGAAAAATCCAGGTGAGCAACGTCACCGAGCTCGGTGACGCGGCGTTCGTGGCGTCGCGTTCCCACCGCAGCCCGGCGCTCGAGCGCGCCCTCACGCTGCTCGGCGGGCGGGAAATGCGCAACGTCGGCAGCGCCGGACTGAAGGGCGCGGAAGTGGCGTCGGGCGTCGCCGAGGGTTACGTCGCGCCGGGAAGAGTCGGCAAACGGTGGGACGCTTGCGCGGTCGACGCGCTCGTCACCGCCGCGGGCGGTCGCTTCAGTGACCAGGACGGCCGTCCTTACGACTACCGCACCGAGAACCTCACCAACGTGAATGGTCTCGTCGCGACGAACGGCCATATCCACGACGCCGTCCTCGACCGCCTCGCGCGACTGTCGCACTGACACCCGCACACCTAGTCACGGGGGCCTTGCCCCCGCGGCTCGCTTGCGCGACC
>DATAZL010000021.1:0-4027 GCA_036272055.1 Polyangiaceae bacterium
ACGAGCAGGCGGCCTTCCGCGTCGCTCTCGGAGGTTGCACGCTACGGCGCATGACCGAGCAGACGCGGGCGAAATGGGTGAAGCGAATCCTGGAGTGGCGTGAGAGCGGGCTATCGGTCGAGGACTTCACGGCGGGGAAGGACTACGCCGCCGCGAGTCTTCGATGGGCCGTCTCGCAGGTCGTCGCCGAGAAGGCGGCGGAGCTGACGCCTGCGCCTCCGAAGACTCCGCGAAGGCGACGCGCGGCGGAGAGATCGGCTGCACCGGCGCCTCTCGCGCCGCGGTTCGTTCCGGTCCGCGTGCGAGGCGTCGAGCCGTTCGGCGCCGCCATGGTCGTCGAGGTGGGGGGCGCGCGGATCCGCGTGACCCGAGGCGTGGACCTCGCGCTCCTCGGCGACGTCGTTCGTATGCTCCAGGAGGGCGTTCGATGATCCCGGCGGGCGTCCAGGTCTTCGTCGCGCTCGAGCCCGTCGACATGCGCTTCGGGTTCGAGCGTCTCAGCGGCATGGTTCGAGAGCGCATGGGCTACGAGCCGCGGAGCGGCGCGCTCTTCGTGTTCGTGGGCCGACGACGTCAGCTCGCGAAGATTGTGTTCGCGGATGCGACGGGCACCTGCGTCTTCACGAAGCGCCTCGACACCGGATTGTTCTCGCTGCCCCCCGCGCCTGCGGCGGGCGCCTCGTATGTGGAGATTGACGAGGGGACGCTCGATGCGCTCCTCGACGGCCTCGCGCTCGCGCCGGCGTCGGAGTCACCGCTCCCACGCCGATCGCGTCGTCCGCGCGTTCATTGACCTCGCGCGCGAGAAACCTCGCATTAGGTCTGGACAGCGATCTCGTCGCTGCATACAGAGTCGCTCGTGGACGTCGACGCGACGAGCACCGAAGTAGCCGATGGCGATGCGCGCGTCGTCGCCCTTTCCGCCGAGGTCGCGTCGCTCCGCGGGGAGCTCGCGCGTGCTCAGGGCGCGCTCGCGAATCTTCGCGTTCGTTACCACCAGCTCCTCGAAGAGCTGCACCTGATCAAGCGCCGCCTCGCGGTCGCGAAGGCCGAGCGGCTCGACGACGTGGCCGCGGCGCAGCTCGCGTTCGACAAGCTCCTGGCCGAGACGCAGGCGATCGAGAAGGTGCTCGACGCGGCCGGCGGCGCCGAAGACGACGACAACGGCAAGGAGGACGACGCGACCGCGAAGCCGAAGGACGAGCGGCGACGTCGGACCGGCCCGCCACCGACCGGTCGGCGCAAGCTCGATGAGAGCGACTTGCCCCTGGTGCGCGTCGAGCTTCCAGATCCCCTTCTCGAGGGCAAGGCCGAGCGCATCGGCGTCGACGAGACCTCACGCGTCGCCTACGAGCGCGGTGGGTACCGGCGTCTGGTCGTCGCCCGCATCGTGTACAAGCAGGACGCGCCGGAGCAATCCGCCAAGACCGAAGGGGGGACCGCGGCTGCGCCGAATCCCTCCTTTCACATTGTGACCGCACCTGCGCCGAAGGAGATCCTCAAGCGGGGCATGCTTGCCCCGTCGATGATCGCGCACCTGCTGGCGATGAAGTACGTCCTCGGCGTCCCGTTCCACCGCTACGAGCAGCAGTGTGCCCGCGAGGGCTTCTCGCTCGATCGGGGCACGATGTGCCGGTACGCCGAGCACGTCGGCGCGACGCTCGGCTGCATCGTCGAGGCCGCACGCAAGGAAGCCATCGCGACGGCGTTCTGCTTGTCGACCGACGCGACGGGCGTGGCGATCCAGCCGACCCGCCTCGAGGACGGCAAGCGACAACCGTGCCGCAAGGGACACTTTTTCGTCACCCTCGCGGACAAGGATCACGTGTTCCTCGACTTCCAGGCGAAGCACACCAGCCTGACGGTCTGGAACATGTTCAAGGGCTTCTCCGGCTACGTGCAGGCCGATGCCCACGTCATCTATGACGCGCTCTTCAAGGGTCTCCCGCCGCAGGGCGCCGAGGAGATCCCCGGCGAATGCGGACCTCCGCCGACCGAAGTCGGATGCTTTTCGCATGCCCGGAGGAAATACTGGGAGGCCGCCATCTGCCGGCATCCGCTCGGCCTCGAAGGCGTGCGCCGCATCGACGCGATCTTCGACGCCGACCGCGGCCTGGCGAAGCTCGCCCCCGCGCAACGCAAGGATCGACGCGACCAGACGGTGCGGCCTCTCGTCGACGCCTTCTTCTTCTGGGCGCGCGGCGAGTACGGCAAGCTCGAAGGACGCGGGCTCGTCGCCACCGCCCTCGGCTACTCCGTCCGTCAGGACCAAGCCCTTCGCAGGTTCCTCGATGACGGTCGCCTCCGCATGGAGAACAACGCGGCAGAGCGTGAACTCAGAGCCATCGCCGTCGGCCGTCGCGCCTGGATGTTTTACGGCTCGGACGATCACGCCGGCGCCGCAGGCAACATCCTCTCCCTCGTCGCCTCGTGCAAGCTGCACGACCTCGACCCCGAACTGTACCTCGCCGAGATCATCCGCATCGTTCCGTACTGGCCTCGCGATCGGTATCTCGAGCTCGCTCCCAAGTACTGGCGCGACACGCGGGCACGACTCCTCCCCAAAGAACTCGAGCTGCCGCTCGGCCCCATCACCGTGCCCGCGACGCCCACGAAAGAGCAGCCCGCGTCGGACTGAACGACCGCTGTCCACGCACCGGAGCATGCGCCGCGCTGCGCCGCCTCGCCAGGACGCCTCTTCGTGCAGCGCTTACTTGAAGCCCTCCTCGTCGTGGACGGCCGAGAAGTATTTCAGGGCCGGCTGCTTCATCATCTCGACGATGGCCTTGCGTGTCTCGCCGTCCGGCGGCTCGGCCTCGACGTCGATGATCTGCGTGAGGCCGACGCCCTCCGGGTGCCTGCGAGCGATCTCGCGCACGAAGCCGATGACGCGGCGGCACGCGTCCGGCTGCGTCTTTCGACGCCAGATCGCAAAGACCATGTTGGAGGCCGTCGCGACCGCGTGGTCATGGTCCGACTCGCAAACGAGGAACGCCTCCTCCGATGAGGCCGCCATTGCGACATTCGTTCCCCCCCGCACCTCGATCTTATGGAGGCATCGGGCCGCCGTAGCAACCGGCGTCATGCGCGCTTCGGTGAACGCGTCTTGCGGGAGCTGGCCGATCGGGCGGGCTGAACGAGGTTGCTCTCGCGGATCATCGCGATGAATGCGCGCAGCCCGACCGATACATGTCGGTGCGGCGGATAGTAGAGGCAGAGCCCGGGAAACGGCGCGCACCAGTCGTCGAGCACGCTCTCGAGGCGGCCGGCGGCGATCTCTTCCGCGACCCTCCACTGGTTGATCCACGCGAGCCCGACGCCCCGGAGCACCGCGTGGACGACGAGCTCCTCCGCGTCGAGGCGGAGGCGTCCCTGCACCTCGATGTTCACGACCTCGCGGCCCTTCTCGAACTCCCACGGCAAACGCGCGCCGCTCGGCATGCGGCGGCGGATGCACTCGTGCTCGTGGAGATCGGCCGGCACGCGAGGGCGCGGGCGCTTGGCGAAGTACGCCGGCGCCCCGACCACGATCAAGCGCATGGGCGCGCTGCAGGGGACGGCGACCATGTCGCGCGGAACGGTGGCCGCGAGGCGGATGCCCGCGTCGTAGCCGCCGGCGACGATGTCGACCAGGCGCCCGTCGGTGACGATCTCGACGCTCATCTCCGGGTAGCGCGCGAGAAACGGCAGCACCACCGGATCGAGGAGGCGCTGCGCAGCCGAGGCCGCGGTGTTGATGCGAAGGACGCCGCGGGGCGTCTCGCGGAAGTCGTTGACCGTATCGATGGCGTCCTCGATCTCGCGCAGGGCCGGGCGGACGCGCTCGAGGAAGTGCTCTCCGGCCTCGGAGAGGGACACGCTCCGCGTCGTGCGGTGGAAGATCTTCACGCCGATCCGCTGCTCGAGGCTGGCGACGGCGTGGCTCAGGGCCGAAGGCGAGACCCCGAGCTCGACGGCGGCGCGGCGGAAGCTGCGGTGCGCGGCGACGGCGACGACCCCGTTCAGCTCCGACAGCGGCGCCGCGGCG
>DATAZL010000022.1:0-73572 GCA_036272055.1 Polyangiaceae bacterium
GAGCCCGCGAAGCGGCGGGGGGAGCAGTTCGCCGAAGGCGAAGCTGCGGGGGGCCAAGGCCCCCCTAGAGTTGAAGAACGGCGCCGGCCCAGGTGAAGCCGGCTCCGAAGGCGGCGAAGAGGAGGTTCGCGTTTTCCTTCACGCGGCCGTCTTTGAACGCTCTGTCGAGGGCCATCGGGATCGTTGCGGCGGTGGTGTTGCCGTACTTCTCGATGTTGTGGACGACTTTCTCGTCCGGTAGCTCTAGCCGGGCGGCGACCATCTGGTTGATGCGCATGTTCGCCTGGTGGGGAATGAAGAGATCGATGTCGTTCATCGACATGCCCGCCTTGCGCACCGCCTCGACGGCGACCTCCGGCATCTTCTCGATTGCCCAGCGGAAGACGTGCTTGCCGACCATCTTCGGATAATGACGGCCGTCGTCTATCATCTCATGGGTGATGCGCGGGTCGTAGGCGGACGCGGGCGCCTCGCACCAGAGATGCTTCGCGCCGGAGCCGTCGGAGTGGAGGCACATGCTGAGGAGCCCCTGCGAGTCTTTCTTCGCCGGACCGACCACTGCAGCGCCTGCCCCGTCCCCGAAGAGCACCGCGACGTCACGCCCGCGGTCGTTGAACTCGAGGGCCGTGGAGTGCACCTCGGAGCCGACGACGAGGATGTTCTTGAAGAGCCCGGTCTGCACCCAGCCGTCGGCCACCGCGAGCGAATAGAGAAAGCCGCTGCACTGATTTCTGACGTCGAGAGCGGGCTTGCCGTTCATCCCGAGCTTGTCGTTGAGGAGGCAGCCGGAGCCGGGAAACGTGTAGTCCGAGCTCAGCGTCGCGAAGATGATGGCGTCGATGTCGTCGACGCGAAGCTTCGCGTGTTCGAGCGCCGCCTTGCACGCGGGCACCGCGAGATCGGCCGAGCCGATGCCGGTGTGCTCGATGAAGCGGCGCTCCTTGATGCCGCTGCGCTGAAAGATCCATTCGTCACTGGTCGTCATGAGCTTCGCGAGGTCGTCGTTGGTGACGACGCGGCTCGGGACGTAGCTACCGACTCCAAGAATGGTGGATCTCGCCATGAGTCTCTTATAGCGAGGCGGAACCCACTTCGCGAATTCAGATCGCGGATTCTTCGATGGTTTGACCAGTCACGTTCGTCACGATCAGTCTCGTATTCGTCTCGTGCGCTCGATCGCTAATTTGGTTTGACCAGTCGCGAGCAGCTGATGCGCGTTCGTTGCTTCGCACCGCTGCCGTCGACGACGATCTTCAGGCTGCGAGGTTCGACGTCGACGGGACGGAGGGCAGCTCGGCGAGCGCCGCGATCTCGCGACCGAGACGACCGGTGACCATCAAGCTGCACATGCGGACGTCGGCGACCGCTGCCCAGTCCGGGTGGTCTTCGAGCACCCGGTCCTTGCGGGGGCTGAGCTTGTGACCGATGGCCGCTCCGAGCTGCGCGGGGACGATGGCCAGCACGAGGAAGAAGATCATGCCGCAAGAGACGAGAGCGGCGGCGAGCGCGACGCTCAGCACCACCCCGCCCAGGTGGAAGGCGCGGGAGGCCCGGCTCCGGTGAGCCCGGAGGTAACGCGGCCAGAAGTCGTTGAAAGTATTCACGTTCGATGAGTTTGCCATGATGACGGCTCCAGTCTGTTCGGGTTGATTCAGCCATCAGCGACCGAACCATTACCGACAGGTACAGCTATAACCGTCACAGTCATTAGTGTCAACGTCGTGAGGACGAATTCTGGCCAGAGACGCCCGGCCCGGACCGAGGGGCCGCGATGCACCGCGCCATGCAAGCCGGCTCAGGGAGGGGTCACGGTGTTCAAGCTGATCGAACCGCGGTTGCCCTCCAAAGTGACTCGGATCGTCGTCGCGTTGGGGCGCATGAAGGACGCACTGACCGTCTTGTCGAACGGCGTATCGAGCGTGAGATCGCCGCTCTCCGGGAGCGGATCGATCCAGCGCATGTCGAGCTGAGCGATGTCGAGCGACCAGTGCCCCGCCTTGCCGTCCCAGGAACGCGTACCGGTCTCCGTGAACCCTGTCGCGAGTCCGCCCGCGGAGTCGGGCAGAGGACGCTGGGTCCGATCACCTTTCCCCTCACCTTCCCGGCCGTCGGACAGGCGCGTCCACTTCAAGTCGTGGACCACGTGACGGCTCACGTCGGACTTGCTCCACGTCACCTCCGCGGTTCCGCTGACCTTCACGTTGCCGTTCGAGAGCTCCGTCCAGACGTGATCGACGACGACATCCGAGTCGTCGTTCTTGGAGATCGTGATCTCTTGCTGGCCGGTGATGCTCTGCCCATGGAAGGTGCAACCCGTGACTTCGCCGTAAACGACGGTGAGCGTGTGCCCGGAGACCGTCACCGCCGCGCAGGAGAGCTGCGATTGGATGAACGAACGGAGCTCGTTCGCGGCGTCCTCGACGGCGCCGCCGATGGTGAAGTTCGTGCCGAGCTCGACGGTGTTGGACGTCAGGGCCTGTGACTGGCTCTCCACCTTGAGCTCCTCCGACGCGGTGGCCGCCTCGGAGCTCGTGAGCCCCTCCTGCGGGCGGCATGCGGACATGGAAACGAGGACCAGGGGGACGATGGTGGCGATTCCGAGCTTTTTCATTGGTTCACACTCCCGTCGTGAACGGCGCTTCACGGCACCGCTCATTTTATCGTGGTTTTGCCGTGATCGTTCCGCGGCGAGGGACCATTCAGCACGCGGTGTGCCCGGCTCTCCGCTTGACGCCGGCAGGGTGCGGCCGCATTGCCGCTCTCGTGCTTTCAGTTGGCGATACCGCACCGGACTTCGAGGGAACGGATCAGAACGGGCAGCGGGTGAAGCTCGACGAGCTCCTCGCGAAGTCCGCGGTGGTCCTCTATTTTTATCCGAAGGACTTCACACCGGTGTGCACCGCACAGGCGTGTCTCTTCCGGGATTCGAGCGCCGAGCTCAGGAACGCAGGCGTGCAGGTGATCGGTGTGAGTGGAGATAACCAGAGCTCCCACACCAAGTTCGCCGAGACGCATCGCGTCCCGTATCCGCTCCTCTCCGACCCGGACAAGAGCATCCAGAGAGCGTACGAGGCGCGGCAGCTACTCGGCCTTCTCGCCAAGCGCGTCACCTACGTCATCGGACGCGACAAGAAGATCCGCGGCGTGTACCACCACGAGCTGTCCGCACAGAAGCACATCGACGCCGTGAAGAAGGTCCTCGCGGCGTCGCCAATGTGAGGGGCGCGTGAGCGGCGCGCGAGCGCGCTACTCGAGCTGCTCCTCGAGCGTCTCGGTCTCGACCCACGCTTCGTTGCGACGGAAGAACGGCAACACCCCGGGCGGGTCGTAGCCGGCGAAGAGCGGCATGCCGCGAGGGACGAGACCGGCCGCCTCGACCATTTCGACGAGCTCGCGTTGCTTTCGTTCTGCGAGATCACCGGAGAAGGCACCGCTATAGCGCAGCACCGCGACCCGACGTGCGGGGCGCGCGCGGAGCGTCACCCGCGCGTCGTGCGGCCACGGCAGCGACGTCAGCGCGCGTCCCCTCGGCATCGTGAACGTCATCACCCAACGCCCAGCCCCGTCTTCTGCGCTGGTGACGAGCGACGTTCGCCGGACGCTCTCGCGTGAATGCGTCACGGGCGCCGTCATCGCGATGCGCTCGCCGGTGCGATTGCCGCCGAAGATGTACCAGGCGAGCCGATCGAACCCATCCTCGAGCGCCTCACGCCAGGTCGGAGCGGCGACCTCGGTTCGCGCGACGACCACCGGATCGTATCGGCGGATCTCGACCTCACCGAGACGTCCCTCGACGGCGTACGCGGGCTCCTCTGTGAACCAGCGCTGGAACTGGTAGCGGAAAAACGCCCCGCACGCCGCGATACCGAAGCCGGCGAGAACCGCGGCCCGCGGCGACCTTCTGAGGAGCAGGGCGGCGCCGGGGACGACCGCGGCGCCGGCGAGCCAAAATGCGGCGTTGCGCGCGACGATCGACGTTTCGTTCCGCCGCTCACCCCGTCGGCGGCGCTCGAGGTCGAGGAATCTGACGGAGGGGGCGTTCTCTATCGCTTCCATGTCGCTACTCGAAGCACGCCGCGTGCCCGTTCACATGGGCGCGACCGAGCCCCAGGATCTTGCGCCGCGCGTCGTGATCTCGAGCGCCACGGCGGCGGCCTGCCTGGCGTCCATCCCGTCGGACCGGAGCTCGTACTCGCTCTGTGCGCGCTCATCGAACTCGCGATTCGTATCTTCGTCCGCGTCCACCTCGCCGGGCATGTCCGGCGACATCTCCTTCATGAGCATGCGGATGACGGCGGCGACCGGCAGCGCGAGGAGCGCGCCGAGAATTCCACCGATTGTTCCGCCGGCGAGCAGCGCGAGGATGACCATCGACGAAGGCAGGCGGAGCGCGCGGCCGTAGATCCTCGGGACGAGAATCCGGCTCTCGAGCTCCTCGTAGACGAGCATCGCGCTGAGCACGACCAGGGTCCACACCGCGCCGTGCGAGAGCGTGGCGATGACCGCCGGTCCCACCGAGAGAAACACGCCGATGTATGGCAGGACGTCGGCCAGGCCGGCGAAGACGGCGAGCGCAATCGCGCCGTCGACGCCGGCACTCGCGAGAAGAACGAACGTGAAGAGGGTCATGAGCGCCGAGGTGATGGCCTGACCGCGGATGTACCCGCCGACGATGGTCTCGAGCTTGATGAGGATGCGCGAGAGACGGATGTGATGCCGCCGCGGCACCACCGCGAACATCGCACCCCGCACGCGATCCCTGTCGAGCATCAGGTAGAGCGACAGAAAGATGGAGCTCACACCGTAGCCGATGATGGAGGCCGCACGGTACGAGAACTCGAGCGCGACCGCCGGATCGCCGATGGAGAGCCCGTGGACGTTGCGGAGCGAGTTCGCGAGCGGCGCACTGATACGAGAGCGCGCAAGGAACCCCGCCACCTTGTCGCGCATCGCCGGGAAGTGCTCGACCATGTTCGTCGCCTGCGCAGCGAGCGACGGCAGGGTGACCGCGACGAGCACCCCGAAGGCCACGAGCACCGACACAAAGACAATGGCAATGCCGGTGCGTCGCTTGAAGCCGCGCTTCTCGAGAGCCTCGACGATCGGGTTCAGGGTACCGACCAGGAAGAGCGCGACGACGAGCACGAGCAACACCGGCACGAGCCGCACGAAGAGCCATACCGAGGCCATCGCCACGAGCACCAGGGCGATCGTCTTCGGCGCGATCTCGAAGCGGATCGTCCGATGCGACGTTCCCTCGTTCTTCGTGGCGACCTCGGCGCCGAGCGACGATGTACGCATCAGTTCATCCTCGACGTTCAGCGGCGCGCGTAGGTTTGCGACGCGCTCGCGCTCTGACCGTGAGCCACTTGCTCGGCCATCCGCAGCGCTTCCGGAAGGCGCGTCACCGCGGAGCGAGCCGCAGCGTCGAGGACGTCATTTCCGGTCGTCGACGCGCCGGAGGCTCGCCCGCGCAGGCTTCCGACGAGCGCACCGCGCGCGTCGTGCAGCGCCACATCGACGATACAGATCGTCTTCGTCTCCTGGTCGTCGGGGCCGACATAGCGGCGCATCTGCTGCAACGAGACAGAAACGGAGTACGGGCTCGACGTCGCGCCGAGCTGGGTCTCCGACAGGTGGCGTGCGATGGCGTCGCGCAATGCCACACGCGTGCGGCTGCTCACGGTGGCGGGAACGGAGACGGAATCGACGTGAATCGCACTGGAATTCACTGTGGACGGCGCGTCGGCCGCGCCCGGTGCTCCATGCGGCGCGTTCGTCGGCGCTGCGGAAACGACGCTGGTCAGCGAGCAAACCAGCGCGAGAGCGCCCAGGAACGAACGATTGCGGAAGACCATGCAACGGGACAGAGCAAGGTCCGCGCCACCGTCCCGTGGTTCGGGAAATGTCCGGCGTCCGTGTACGAGGCGTCGGTGTTCCCGGTGAGCGAGGAACACCGACATCGCCTTTTGAGCAGCGCGAGAGGTCGCGCAGCGAGACAGGACGCCTCAGCGAGGCTCAGCCCTTCTGCTTGTCGAACCAGTTCTCCTGGGTCATCGCGAACATCATGTCGCCCGCGAGCTTGAGCTTGCCGCTGAAGAACGCCTGCTGGCCGGCGATCTGCCCGGTGATGACGCGCAGGAAGTCGGGGAGCGCTGCCGACAGCGTCACGCGGGCCTTGTCGGGCGAGCCCTTCGTGAAGGTGCACTTACCGTCGGCGACGTTGACCTGATACGTGAACGCGCTGCTCGGCGTCTTGATATCCCACTGGATGACCGCGGTCTGCCCCTTCGCCTTGTCGGCGAGGAAGGCCTTCGTCATGCCGTCGAACACCTTCTCCAGCGCCGATTCCGCGCCCATGCCTTCGACGGTGGAGTTGATCTCCGCGTCGCTCTTTCCGTTGATGAGGTTTCCGAGTTCCTTGGGCGTGCTGATGTTGATGTCGGACATGCGAGTCTCCTTCGGTAATCTGGCCGTACGTCCAGAATTCGTAGAAGAGACGGCGGGGGCGGTCAAGAGACCCGAAAAAGCCCTTTCGTAATGGCCAATTAGGGCTCCCGGGCCGCTTTGCGTCGGTGCGCGCGGCGACCCAGGAGCGACGGTCTACGGCGTGACGCGTGCGTACTCGTGTGCAGCGTCCGGAAACGTTCGCGCGCGCACGTCGTCGATGTAGCGACGGGCGGCGTCCACGGCCTGGTCGCCGAGCTCCGCGAAGCGCTTCGAGAACTTCGGCATGTGTCCGCGCGACAGCCCGAGCAGGTCCGTCGAGACTAGCACCTGGCCGTCGCACTCGCGCCCCGCGCCGATACCGATCGTCGGCACGCTCACCGCGCTCGTCACGAGCGCGGCCATGTCGGGCGGCATCGCCTCGATGAGGATCGCGTACGCACCGGCTTGCTCGAGGGCGCGCGCGTCCTCGACGATCTGCTCGGCGGCGTCGAGGGTCTTGCCCTGAACACGGAAGCCGCCGAGCGCGTGGATCGACTGCGGCGTTAGCCCGACGTGACCCATCACCGGAATACCCGCAGTGACGATGCGGTGCACGTGCTCGGCGAAGTGCCGGCCGCCCTCGAGCTTCACGCTCTCGAAGCCGCCTTGCTTGAGGAGCTTACCCGCGTTGCGCATTGCCTGGCGCGGAGACGTCTGGAAGCTCATGAACGGCAGATCGCCCACGAGGTGCGCGTGCCCGAGCGCCCGCGACACGGCGCGCCCGTGGTAACAGATCTCGTCGAGCGACACCTGGAGCGTGTTCGGGTGGCCCTGGACGACCATCCCGAGCGAGTCCCCGACGAGGATCACGTCGATGCCCGCCTCGTCGAAGAGCGCGGCCATCGTGAAGTCGTAGGCAGTGGTCATCGTGATCATCGGACCCGCTGCCTTGCGCTCGCGGAGCTCGAGAACCGTGACCTTGCGCTTCGCTTCCCCTGCCTGCTGCGTGATTGAACGATACATGTTTCACCTCGGGTCACGGCCGCGTGAATGCGGTACGTGCCTCGAGGCGAATGATAGCGGCTCCGGCGTCGTGCGTCGCGACGACGCTTCTCGCCGCTAGTTTCGTGCGCTCGCGTCGCAGTCGCCGAGGAACGACGTGACGGCAGCGTCGAACGGTTCGCTGGCGTCGAGGTTCGACAGATGGGCCGCGCCGGGCAACACGAGGAGACGGCTCCCGCCGATCCCGGCGTGGAGCGCCTCGGAATCGACCACCGGAGTGGACACGTCCAGGTCGCCGCCGATGACGAGCGCGGGCGCCGTGATCTGGCCGAGCGCGGCCGTCAGATCCGCCTGGGCCAGCGCCTGGCAGCAGCCGACGTAGCCCTCGACGCTCGTCGCGAGGAGCACGCGGCGCGCGTTCTCGAACCGCGTGGGCTCGCGTTCGGCGAACCCCGGAGCGAACCATCGCGCGAGCACGCCATCGGCCATGGGCGCGAAGCCCGTCGCGCGCGCAGCCGTGCAGCGGTCTTCCCAGCCCTGGGCGGTGCCGATCTTCGCCGCGGTGTTGGCGGCGACCAGGCCGTGGACGCGGTGCGGGTGGGCGCTCGCGAGATGGAGCCCGACCATGCCGCCCAGCGAGATGCCGCAGTAGTGGAAGCGCGGGATGCACGCGGCGTCGGCGGCGCGCAGCACGTCGCCCGCAAGCTGCTCGAGCGAGTACGGCCCCGCAGGCGCCGTGGAAGCGCCGTGGCCGCGCAGATCGACGCGAAGCACGCGGTACGCGCCGCGGAGCGCGTCCGTCAGAGAATCCCAGATCGAGCGATCGGTGCCGAGCGAGTGAACGAGCACGACGCCGGGAGCGCGCGCGTCCCCCGTCGCTTCCCACGCCAGATCGACGCCGGCGCTCATCGGCGAGCCTCGCGCGAACGGCGGTGACGCTCGACGACGCGCGCGACGAGGCGATCGGCCCCCGTCGGCTCGAGCAACGTCGCGCCCTCGAGGTTCTCGAGCGCCCGCTTTGCGTCGAACGTCAGGTGCGTCACCGCGTGGCGCGTCGCCTCGGCGGCGGCGCCTGCCGTCTGAAACGCGAGCGGCACGGCGAACCACTCCGCTTGAAAGCTCCCCGCGGCGCGCTCGAGCTCGTGGGGCGACGCAAACACGACGGTGCTCGCGACGCCGCGGCAAGCTCGTGCCGCGGCGACGGCCCGGATCGCGACGAAGGCGTTCTTCTTGTGCGGCATGCTCGATGAACCGCCGGAGGGTAGCGCGATCTCCGCGATTTCGCGCTGGGACAGAAGGACGAGATCCGACGCTATCTTCTCCGCGACGCCAGCGACGCGGACCGCGAGCGTGGTGCTTTCGACGATGGGACCGCGGCTCGTGTGCCAGGTGACGGCGGGCACGGCGAGCCCGAGGTCGCTCGCGAACGCTTCGACGACCCGCGGCGCAGCGTCGCCGAACGCGGTGAGATCGCCCACCGGGCCACCGAGCTGCACCGGCACCCGCGCGACGGTCGCGGCAATGGCGTCCAGCACGTCGAGTAGCGGATCGAGCCAGCACGCGACACGCCACGCGAAGCGCATCGGCACTGCCGGCTGCATCAAGGTACGTCCAACGACGACGTCCCGCGGATGCTTCTCGATGAGCGCCGCGAGGCCGTCCGCCGTCGACGCGAGCAGGCGCGTGAGCTCGCCGAAAGCGTCACGGAGCTGGAGCGCGGTCCCGGTGTCGACGATGTCCTGCGACGTCGCGCCGAAATGCAGGTGCGCTCGTGCCGCTTCGGGCAGTGACGGACGGAGCTGCTCGAGGAGCGTGACGATGGGCGTCCCCGCCGTCCATCCGGCAGCGAGGAGCGCCGCAGCGTCGACCTCGAGCGACGCGCACGCCCGCTCGATGAGCGCCGCCGATTGACGCGGGATGAGCCCGGCGCTCGCCGTGGCGCGCGCCAGGGCCGCCTCCGCGTCACACCAGCGACGGATCCGCGTCCCGCTCGACCAGAGCTCGCCCATCGCGGGCGTCGAAAACCCCGGATCGAAGTCGGGCAACGTGGACATCGGGTTACGGGCGCCGTGGGCGCTCAGAGCTCGAAGAACACCGTCTCGTCCGCACCCTGCAGCCGCACGTCGAACCGATACGTGGGCACTCCGGCGCCCTGCACCCGCGCCGCGACGAGCGTGCCGCGACGCGCTCCGGGCACGTGCGCGAGGACGAAGTCCGCGTCGTTGGCAGACGTCTCTTCGGGGAAGTAGAGGCGCGTGAAGAGTGGTCGTAGCATCCCTCGACCCTGCACGATGATACCGATGTGCGGCGCTTGCAAGCTTCCGTCGGGGGCAGGCACCGGGCCCGGCTTCACGGTGTCGAAGGCGTACTCGTGCGAGACGGGGTCGACGGTGGCGCGCCCGAAACCGCTGAACCCCTGCGTCAGCGGCAGAGTCGCGCGAGTATCCATCGGGTGCCTGTACCGGCCCGAGGCGTTGGCCTGCCAGAGCTCGACCAGGACGTCGTCGATCGGCGCGCGATCTGAATCGTAAACGGAGCCAACGATGCGGATACGTTCGAGGTGCGCGGCCGGCACGAGGCAGTTCCGCCCCGACCCGGCGAGGCACATCGAGAAGTAGGGGCCGACGGTCTGCGACGGCGTGTGCTTCAGCGTCACGAGCCGGGCTCCTCGCGCGGCGTCTCGTACGGACCCGCGAGCACGATATCGAAGCGATAACCGAGCGCCCAATTTTCGCGCGTGACGGCGTGATCGTAGCGCGAGACGAGCCGCGGCCGCGCGGCTTCGGGCACCGCGTGCAGGATCGGGTCCAGCGCGAGTAGCGGGTCGTCGGGGAAGTACATCTGGGTGACGAGGCGCGAGCCCAGCGACGGACCGAGAAGCGAGAAGTGGATGTGCGCAGGCCGCCAGGCGTTCGGATGATTGCCCCACGGGTACGGCCCCGGCTTGATCGTCGTGAACGAGTAGCGCCCCTCGGCGTCCGTCTTGCACGCACCGCGACCAACGAAGTTGGGATCGCGCGGCGCCGGGAAGTCTTTCTCGCGCTCGTGCGCGTAGCGACCCGTCGCGTCCGCTTGCCAGATCTCTATCAGGGTGTCCGGTACCGGCGCGCCGTTCTCGTCGAGCACGCGACCGACGACGATGGAGCGCTGGCCGATCGCGCCGTGGCCCGTCCCGGCGTTCGTCGTCAGATCGGCGTCGTCGGGCGTCAGCGCAGAGAACACCGGGCCCGGGCCGGTGAGCTCGGAGAGAGTGTACGGCACGACGAGCGGCGTCTCCGATGGCGAGCGCTTCACCGTCGAGCGGTACGCCGGGAACGCGTACGGCGGGTGGTCCGCCGCGCGGCTCACGGTTTCCCTCCGCGGATGACTTTCGCCTTCGCCATCGCGCTGTTCGCGGCGGGCACTCCCGCGTAGGCCGCGATGTGACCGATGACCTGGGCGAGCTCCGCGTTCGTCACGCCGGTGTTCAGCGACGCCTTGAGATGTAGCTCGAGCTCCTCGGAGCGAAGGGCGGCCAAGATCGCGATGGTGACGAGGCTCCGGGTGCGTCGATCGAGCGCAGGGTTCGCCCAGAGCTCGCCCCACACCGACTCGGTGATGTGGCGCTGGAAGTCTTCGTCGAGCGGCGTGGTCTTCGCCACGGCGCGGTCCACGTGCTCGTCGCCGAGAACCTCACGACGGATGCGCATGCCTGTGTCGTATCGATCGGACATATCTTCTCCGGGTGGGCCGTCAGCGGGCGAGGCCGACGTAGTTTTCCGCGAACACGGTCTGCGCCGCCAGTGAGCCCCGCAGATAGGCGAGCTCGGCGCGCTTCAGCCGGCGCGCAAAGTCGTCGTCCGCGTCGTAGCGATGGAGCAGATTCGTCATCCACCACGAGAAGCGTACGGCCTTCCAGACGCCGGCCAGGGCGTCGTTCGAATACGCGTCGAGCAGCGTCTCGGTGCGTTCGCCGTAGAATGCCGTGAGCGCGGCAGCGAGGAGCGCGACGTCGCGCACCGCGAGGTTCAGGCCCTTCGCGCCGGTCGGCGGGACGATGTGCGCCGCGTCCCCGGCGAGGAACAGGCTGCCGAACCGCATGGGCTCGGCGATGAAGCTCCGGAGCGGCGTCACCGATTTCTCGATCGACGGCCCGGTCACGAGCCGCTCCGCGGCTTCACGTGGGAGGCGCGCGCGAAGCTCGTCCCAGAATCGCGCATCGGACCAGGCGTCGGGCGATTCCCCGAGCGCACACTGCACGTAGTAGCGCGAGAGCGCGGGGTTCCGCATCGAGCAGAGGGCGAACCCGCGCTCGTGCCCCGAATAGATGAGCTCGTCACTGACGGGCGGCGTCTCCGAGAGAATTCCGAGCCAGCCGAAGGGGTACACCCGCTCGTAGGTGTGAAGCACGGGCGCGGGGATCGCCGCGCGCGACACGCCGTGATGGCCGTCGCAGCCCGCGACGAAGTCGGCGCGCACGGTGAAGCTCTCGCCGTCCTTCGTGCACGTGACGGAGGGCGCGCGCGTGTCCGCGTCGTGGATGCGCACGTCGGACACTTCGTCGATCACGACGCCGTTCGCCTCGTCCCGCGCGCGGAACAGATCTTTTTGCAGCTCGGTCTGCCCGTAGATCGTCACCGCCTTCCCCGTGCGCGCGCGAAAATCGACGCGGAAGCTTCCGTCGCTGCCCGCGAGCTCCACGCCTTCGTGGACGAACCCCTCGCGCAAAGCGCGCGCGCCGAGCCCCGCTTCATGCAGCAGCTCGACGGTTCCGTGCTCGAGCACGCCGGCGCGGATGCGCGAAGCAACATAGTCACGCGTCCGGAGCTCGAGCACGACGCTCTCGACGCCGCGCAGGGCGAGCAGGTGTGACAGGAGAAGGCCCGACGGCCCCGCTCCGAGGATCACGACCTGCGTGCAGCGGTTCACGCGACGGTCTCGGCCTTCGGCTTCGCTCCGAGGAGGGCGCGCGCGTTCTCTTTGAGGATGAGCGGCTGCGCTTCGGGACGAAAGCCGGCGTTCTTGAAATCGTCGATCCAGCGATCGGGCGTGATGAGCGGAAAATCAGAGCCGAAGAGCATCTTCTTCTTGAGCTGGGTGCTTCCGTACTGGATGAGCTCCGGCGAGAAGTACTTGGGCGACCAGCCGGAGAGATCGATGTACACGTTCGGCTTGTGGAGGCATACCGACAGCGCCTCCGACTGCCAGGGCCACGACGGGTGCGCGATGATGATCGGCATGTCGGGGAAATCCGCCGCGACGTCGTCGAGGTGGATCGGGTTCGAGTACTTCAGACGGAGCCCGCCGCCGCCGCGCATGCCGGTCCCGATGCCGGAGTGGCCGCTGTGAAAGATCGCGGGCAGACCCGCCTCGGCGATCGCCTCGTAGAGACGGTACGCCATGCGGTCGTTCGGGAAGAAGCCCTGCACCGTCGGATGAAACTTGAAACCGCGCACGCCGAAGTCCGCGATGAGTCGCTTCGCGTCGCGCGCGCCGAGGCGGCCCTTGTGCGGATCGATGCTCGCGAACGGGATCATCACGTCGGGGTTCTCGGCGGCGGCCTCGGCGACCTCTTCGTTCGGGATGCGACGGCGTCCCATCTCGAACTCGGCGTCGACCGCGAACATGACGAACCCGATCTTGCGCTCGCGGTAGTAAGTGACGGTCTCGGCGATGGTCGGGCGCTTGCCGGCCTTGAAGTACTTCGACGCGGCCTCGTCGAATTCCTTGCCGTACTCGTCGGTCGGCTCGCGGCACGATACCTCCGCGTGGGTGTGGACGTCGAAAGCGACGAGCTCGTCGAAATTCATGGGATTCATCGGATTCTCAGGGACTTCGTGTGGTGTCGGGGGAGAGGCCCTCGGCGACGAGGATCACCGAGGCGTCGGGGACGCTCGCGTGGATCGTCTCGACCAGCGCGGCGCGTCGATCGAGGACGGCGCGCTGGTTCAGGGAGCCCTTTTCCGTGATCTCGCCGGCGTCGAGCGACGGGGGCGTCGTGGTCACGACGGCGCGCGCGACGCGACTCGCGCTTCCCGGGTTTCGCGCCGCGAGCGCGGCGAGCCCGGCTTCGATGCGTCGCCGCACGACTGGATGCGCGACGACGTCTTCGGCGCGCGCATCGGCAGGAAGGCCGGCGAGAGACGCGCACGCGGGGAGCGACGGGAAGAGAATCGCGCCGACGTAGTCGCGGTCGAGCCCGGTCAGCACCGCATCCGCGACGAACGGCGCGCAGGCGTCGAGCACCGCGGCGCGCAGCGTCCCGAAGCTCACCCAGGTTCCGCTGCTCAGCTTGAAATCCTCCGCGATGCGGCCGTCGAAGAGCATGCCGGCATTCGGATCGGCAGGGTCGACGAACCGGAGCGCGTCGCCGGTGCGGTAGAAGCCGTCCTCGTCGAAGGCGGCGGCGGTCGCGTCGGGCTGACGGAAATAGCCGGGCGTGATGTTCGGGCCGCGATACCGCGCCTCGAGCTTGTCCCCGACGGGAGCGAGCTTCAGCGCGAGGCCGGGGACGGGAACGCCGAGGAGGCCAGAATACGAGCCCTGCCAGTGCGCGAACAATGCGGAAGGGCTCGACTCGGTGCAGCCGAGGCCCGACGTGATCACGATGCGCGAGCCCGTCTCCTGGACGGCGAGACGCTGAAGGCCGTCCCAAACCGGTTGGGACAAACCCGCACCGGCATAAAATAAGAGGCGTAGCCGCGAGAAAAACGTCCGTCGAAGCTCCGCGTCGTTCTCGAGATACGGCAGGAGCTCCACGAAGCCGCGCGGCACGTTGAAGTACACGTTCGTCGCGATCTCACGAAGGTTCGCGACCGTCGTGGCGATGCCCTGCGGCGTCGGCTTGCCGTCGTCGAGATAGAGCGTGCCCCCCGTCTCGAGGACGAGGCCGAAGTTGTGGTTCCCGCCGAAGGTGTGATTCCAGGGGAGCCAGTCGACGAGGGTGAGCGGCTCCTCTTCCATGCAGGGGAAGCATTGCAGGATCTGACGGAGGTTCGCGCACAGCATCCGATGCGTGTTGACGACGCCCTTCGGCAGGCCGGTCGAGCCGGAGGTGAAGAGGATCTTCGCAACGGTCTCGGGCTCGACGGCGCGATGAGCTTCGACCACGGAGCTGGTCGGATCTCGCTCGAGCGCCGTGAACGGCGTGGAGGCGCGTCGCTCGAGCGGTCTCCCGAGGACCACGAGCTCGGTGGACGCAGGGACGGTCGCGTCGACGGCGCGCTCGAACAGAGGTCCGTCACCGATGACGACGAGGCCGGGCTGAAGGACACCCATGACGTGACGGAGCTTGCCGAAATCCGTCGAGAGGAGCGCATACGACGGCGTGACGGGCGAGTACGGAACGCCGATGTGAAGCGCCGCGAGGCCGAGGAGAGCGTGCTCGAGCCCGTTCTCGCTGACGATGGCGAGCGGTCGCGACGCCGACACTCCACGATCGAGGAGCGCCTGTGCGAGACGCTGCACGCGACGCCACGTCTCCGCGTACGTGAGGACGCGAAACGGTCCGCCACCATCGCGCCGCGCGAGGAACGGCGCCTCCGGAGTTCGCTCCGCCCAGTGGACGAGTCGCTCGGTGAGGGTGCGCGGATACGCGCCGAGCGCGACGCGCGAACGGAGCACGACCGAACCGTCGCGCTCCGTATGTTGCTCGACGTCGACCGCCCCGAACGCGGCCTTGCGAAACGGCGGCGCGGGTTGTCCGGGATCACTCTGTATCAATTCACTTGATACAGTGTCTCGCGAGCTGGTAACGCTGTCAATCATGCTGGATGACGCGGGCGACGCGCCGCGCGTGAGCTATCTCGTCAAGTGGGTCGAGCGCGGGCTTCGCGTCCGGCTCGACGCGGCGCTCGCGGCGCACCGCGTCTCGACACAGGAATATACGGCGCTCAGCGTGCTCGCGTTGCGCGAGGGCCTCTCCTCGGCCCAGCTCGCGCGCCGGACCCTGGTGACGGCGCAGGCCATGAATCAGCTCGTGATCGCGATGGAACGGCGCGGCCTCATCGTCCGAAAGGCCGACCCGGAGCACAACCGTATCCAGCGCGCGAGCCTCACCGCCGCTGGGCGCAAGGCGCTCGCCGCGTGCGATCGCGCGACGGCGCCGATCGAGGCATTGATGCTCTCGGGACTCGCGCCGGCTCAGGTGAACGAGCTTCGTCGCGTGCTCGCCGGCTGCGTCGAGGCGCTGCAGCCGGACTTCGACACTCGCAAGCGCGAGGTGACCGTCGCTTCGACCGATTGAAAGAGGTGTACGCCCATGACCCGAACCCACGTCCCACCGCCCCCCTTCCGTGCCGATCACGTCGGTAGCTTTCTCAGGCCCGCCTTTTTGCTCGAGGCGCGAGCAAAGCGCGCGAAGAACGAGCTCACCGCCGCCGAGCTCCGCGCCGTCGAAGATCGAGCGATCGACGGCATCGTGCGCTTCCAGGAAGACGTCGGCCTGAAGAGCGTCACCGACGGCGAGTTTCGCCGGACGTACTTTCACATCGATTTCCTCGAGCAACTCGACGGCGTCTCCGCCGACGCGCCCGTCACCGTGACGAAGCCCGACGGGACGGAAGAGCTCTTGCCGCCCGTCATCCGCGTCACCGGCAAGGTGCGGCACGCGCGCGACATCCAGCTCGCCGATTTCGAGTACCTGAAGAAGACGACGTCGAAGACGCCCAAGGTGAGCATCCCCTCGCCGACGATGCTGCACTTTCGCGGCGGTCGCGCCGGCATCAGCGCAGCCGATTATCCGGAGCTCGAGCCCGCGTTCTACGACGACGTCGCGAAGGCCTACGGCGACGAGCTCCGTTCGCTCGCGCGCGCCGGCGCGACCTACGTCCAGATGGACGACACGAACCTCGCCTACCTCTGCGACGACAAGATGCGCGAGGGCGCGCGTGCCCGCGGGGACGACCCGGACGAGCTGCCGCATCGTTACGCGGCGTTCATCAACCGCGTCGTCGCACAGAAGCCGGAAGGGATGACGCTCGCCGTCCATCTCTGCCGCGGCAATTTCAAATCGACGTGGGCCGCGCAGGGCAGCTACGAGCCCGTCGCCGAAGCGCTCCTCACCGAGATGAACGTCGACGCGTACTTCCTCGAATACGACGACGCGCGCAGCGGTGATTTCAAGCCGCTCCGCTTCTTGCCGAAGGGCAAGACCGTCGTGCTCGGCCTCGTCACCACGAAGCTCGGCGCGCTCGAGAGCAAGGACCAGCTCAAGCGTCGCATCGAAGAGGCAGCCCGCTACGCGCCCCTCGAACAGCTCGCGCTGAGCCCCCAGTGCGGCTTCTCGAGCACCGTCCACGGCAACGACATCGCCGTCGAGGCCCAGCGCGCGAAGCTCCGGCTCGTCGTCGAGACGGCGCGCGAAGTGTGGGGCGACGGCTGACGTCCCGGGGTATCGTTTGCGGCGTCATGAACCTCACGCCACTCGACACCCCGAAGATGCCGTTCGCGCCGGGCGACGATCTGCCGACGATCATCGCGCGCCACGCCCAGGACCGCCCCGACGGCGTGGCGCTCGTCGAGGGCGAGCGAAGCGTGACGTGGGCGGACCTCGCGCGCGGCGTGGCCCGCGTCGCCGGTGCGCTCTTGCAGAAACCGCGGGCGCGCGGCGAGCGCGTCGCGATGCTCGCCGCGAACTCCGTCGAGTACGTCGAGGCGTTCTTCGGCGCGCTCCACGCCGGGCTCTGCGCGGTGCCGCTCCCGACCCTCGCGTCGGCAGAGACGCTCGCGCTGATGCTCGACGACTGCGGCGCGACCGTGCTCTTCGCATCGTCCGCGTACCGCAACGTGGCCGAGGGGCTCGTCAAGGGTCGCAAGGTGGACGGCGTCGGATTCGACTTCGAGAGCGACGCGTTCACGAGCTACCAGCGCTTCGTCGAGGCCGCTCCCGCGAACGCCGCGACGATCTCCGGCGACGACGCCTTCGACATCATCTACAGCTCCGGCACGACGGGAGTGCCGAAGGGCATCGTCCACAGTCACGCCGCGCGCAAGGCGAGCTACGGCGGCTCGCGCGCCAGCTTTTTCGGCACGAGCGACGTCAACGTCATTGCCACGCCGTTCTACTCGAACACGACGTGCGTCACCTGGTTCATCGCGACGGCGACCGGCGGCACGAACCTCATCGTCGGCAAGTTCTCACCCGACGCGTTCCTCGGCGCGGTCGAGAAGCATCACGCCACCCACGCCATGCTCGTCCCCGTGCAATACGACCGGATCCTCGAGTCCGAGCGGTTCGCGCGGACCGACGTGTCGTCGCTCAAGTTCCTCTTCTCGACGAGCGCGCCCCTCCGCGCCGAGACGAAGCGCCAGGTGCTCGACCGCACGAAGGCAGAGCTCATCGAGATCTACGGCCTCACCGAGGGCGGCCCGGTCACCGTACTCGATGCGAGGAAGCACCCCGACAAGCTCGCGAGCGTCGGCAAGCCGTCGCCCGGCGTCGACGTCCGCGTCGTCGACGAAGCCGGGCAGCGCGTGCCGGCGGGCCAGGCCGGCGAGGTGATCGGCCGTTCGTCCAACATGATGGACGGATACCTGAACCGCGCCGAGGACACCGACGCAATGCTCTTCCGCACCGACGGCGCGCTCTTCTTCAAGACGGGGGATCTCGGCCGCTTCGACGAGGACGGCTTTCTCTATCTCCTCGACCGCAAGAAGGACGTCATCATCACCGGCGGCTTCAACGTCTACGCGACGGATCTCGAAGCCGTGCTCGTCCGTCACGAAGACGTGTCGGAAGTGACGGTCATCGGCATCCCGAGCAAGCGCTGGGGCGAGACACCGCTCGCGCTCGTCGTGCTTCGTGCAGGCGCACGAGCCACGTCCGACGAGCTCCTCGCCTTCTGCAACGAGCGCGTCGGCAAGATCCAGCGCCTCGCCGCCGTCGAGCTCCGCGACGAATTGCCGAAGAACGCCATCGGCAAGATCCTCAAGCGCGAGCTCCGCGCGCCTTACTGGAAAGAGCGCGCCTGAGCCGGAAGGGGTTTCTCGGCCATCGTCTTGGTTTGCTCCGTACCATTGGATGTGGCATTTTTCTGCCATGAGAACAACCATCGACGGGGCGGGCCGGATCGTCGTTCCCAAAGCGCTCCGCAGCGCGCTCGGGTTCGAAGAGAACCAGGAACTGGAGATCCGCGCCGTCGATGGCCGTCTGGAGGTGGAGCCGGCCCCGACCCCGATGCGCCTCATGCGGCGCGGTAAGGGGCTCTCCGCGGTCTCGGACCGCGAGCTACCGGAGCTGACCGCGGAGACGGTGCGCGCGGCGCTCGAGTCGGTGCGACGTTGATCGCGGTCGATACGAGTATCGTCGTCGCTGCCTTCGCGACCTGGCACGAACGTCACATCGCAGCACGCGCGATCGTCGACGACGGCGCCCGCCTCGTTGCCCACTGCGGCTTGGAGAGCTATTCCGTGCTGACGCGATTGCCGGCCCCTCACCGCGCGCCGAGCGACGTCGTGGCCGCGTTCCTCGAAAATCGATTCCCGGACGGATGGCTCTCCCTCCCGTTCAGAGCTTGCGCCACACTGGTTTCTCGCCTCGCGCGGGCAGGGATCTCCGGGGGCGCGACGTACGACGCCCTCGTCGCAGCCGCCGCCGCTCGTGCAGGGGCGACGCTTGCCACGTGCGATCAGCGCGCGCGACGGACATACGACGCCATCGGCGTTCACTATCGCTTCGTCTGAATGAACCGAGCGGTTCGAGCTCCGCGACGAATTGCCGAAGAACGCGATCGGCAAGATCCTATAGCGCGAGCTCCACGCGCCTTACTGGAAAGATCGCGCCTGAGCGCCGCCCACGCCGGAAGCGCACTTTCGGCAACGAATCCGCGCGCGCCCCGCCACTACCGACGCTGAAGCCGTTTTTCCGGCTTCGTGCGACGGCGAAGGACCGAAATCAGCCTGGCCTGGGCTCCCTCCGCGTCGCGTCCGTCGGCGGGACGGGAACCCAGCGTCCCGGACGCCCCCTCGCCCCGCCGCTCGAACGAAGGAACCCCGATGAAGACCCGAAGCCCTCTACGTCTCTCCGCCGCCGCGATGCTCGCGTCGGTGTTCGCGCTGCACTGCGGCTCGAGCAACGACGGTACGGCGAACAACGACGGAGGCGTCACGGCAAACGGCGGCGCGACGGCGACGGGCGGCTCTACGGCGAGCGGCGGTTCTCACACGACGAGCAACGGCGGCTCGGGCGGCGGGTCTCACACGTCGAGCAACGGCGGCTCTGGCGGCGGTTCTCACACGTCGAGCAACGGCGGCTCTAGCGGCGACTCTACGGCGAGCGGCGGCTCCACGGCGAGCGGCGGCTCTACGGCGAGCGGCGGTTCTCACACGTCGAGCAACGGCGGCTCCGCTGCAAGTGGCGGCTCTACGGCAAACGGCCGTACATCGAACAGCGGCGGTTCCACGTCGAGCGGCGGCGCGAGCAGCGGCGGCAAGGGCGGCGCGAGCAACACCGGGGGCGGGTCGAGCATCGCCGGGTGGAACCTCGTGTGGAGCGACGAGTTCAACGACGCGAAGGGCACCGGCGTCGACACGTCCAAGTGGAACATGATCAACAAGGGCGACGGCTTCGGTAATAGCGAGCTCGAGTTCTACACGAATCGCACCGACAACGCCGCGATGGACGGCACCGGTAACCTCGTCATCACGGCCAAGAAAGAGTCGTACATGGGCCGCGACTACACATCGGCGCGGCTCGAGAGCAGTGGCAAGTTCGAGCACCTCTACGGTCGCTTCGAGTCGCGCCTCAAGGTGCCGAAGGGACAGGGGCTCTGGCCCGCGTTCTGGCTCCTCGGGAACAACATCGGCAGCGCCGGCTGGCCCACGTGCGGCGAGGTCGACATCATGGAGAACATCGGCAAGGAGCCGACCACCGTCCACGGGAGCATGCACGGACCGGGTTACTCCGGGGGCAACCCGCTCGGCGCGCCGTACTCGCTCCCGAACAACGCCAAGTTCGCCGACGACTTCCACGTATTCGCCATCGAGTGGGAGATGAACGTCGTTCGCTTCTACGTCGACGATCACCTCTACGAGACGCGCACGCCGGCCGACGTCCCCTCCGGCGCGAAGTGGGTCTACGACCACCCCTTCTACATCCTGCTCAACGTCGCGGTCGGCGGGCAATGGCCCGGAAACCCCGACGGCACGACGACATTTCCGCAAACGATGACGGTGGACTACGTGCGCGTGTACACGCGCTAGGGGCGCACGTGCTCCGCGAATGGTACGTTCCGGCGGCGTGACGAGACACGGCAGACGATGACCGAACACGGTTCGATGCTGTCGAGCCCGGATCTCTCCGAGGCGCTGCACGAGGCCGCGACGGCGCGGCTCACATTCCGTCAGGTGTACGACACGTACTTCGCGTTCGTATGGCGCGCGGCGGCGAACCGCGGCGTCCCCGACGCCGCGATGGACGACGTCGTGCAGGAGGTGTTCCTCGTCGTGCACCGCAAGCTCGCGGGGTTCGAGGGACGCTCGACCCTGCGCACCTGGCTCTCCGGCATCGTGCGCCGCGTCGTCGCCGATCACGTGAAGAAACGCGGCAACCAGGCGACGGCGCAGGAAACCCTCGACGACCACGCCGTCGAGGCCGCCGACGACCCCGCAGAAGACCTCGAGCGGCGCGCCGCCGTGGAGCTCGTCGAGGCCCTGCTCGAGAAGATGAGCGACGCGCACCGCGACGTATTCGTCCTGTACGAGCTCGAGCAGCTCACCACGCGCGAGATCGCCGAGCTCACGAAGACGAACGAGAACACCGTGCAAACCCGCCTCAAGGCCGCCCGAAAGACGTTCCAGCGCGGCCTCGAACGGTACCGGGCCGGCACCGAGCGGAGACCGCCATGAGCAAGCTCGACCACGACGCGAGGCGCATCCTGGAGCTGACGCGGCAAGCGCGGACGCCCACCGACGCCGACAAGGCCCGCGTCGAGCGGCTCCTCGCCGGCGCGCTCGTCCTCGGCTCGACGACGGCCCACGCCGCTGGCGGTTCTGCGACCAGCAAGATGGTCGGAACAGCGTTCGCGACGAAGTGGCTCGCCGTCATCGCGCTCGCCGTCTCTGGCGCCGCGGCGTACGCCGGGTGGCACGCATGGGGTGCGTCACGCGCCACGGCCGCGCACGCAACCGTCACTGCCGCGACTCCCGCGCCCACCGCCGTCACTGCCGCGACGCCAGCGAACGACGCGCCGGTGGACGGCGTCACCTCCGCGCCGACCGCCGTCACTTCCGCGACGGCCGCGAACGACGTGCCGGACGTCGTGGAATCACCGACGCGTGCTGTCGTTACCGCCGCGAGGGCCGGTGTCCGGGCCACCTTGCCAGAAGAGCTGGACCTTCTGCACGCGGCGCAGGCCAAGTGGCGCGCTGGGAATGCGGGCGCCGCGCTGGCGCTCCTCGGCGAGCATCGCCAGCGTTATCCGCGGTCCGAGCTTGCGCCGGAGCGCGACGCGCTCACCGTGCTGAGTCTCTGCGCGACGGGGCGCGCCGCCGAGGCGCACAAGATCGCCGCGCGGTTCCTGCGCAATGCTCGTCATTCGCCGCTCCGCGCGTCGGTCGAGGAGAGCTGCGGGGGGAAGTGACCGGGGCGCGCGCCGGCGGGCGCGAGATTCGCTAGTCTCGCGAGGTGCGTCGTCTTCTGCTCGTTCTCACGGCGGCGGTGCTCGCCCCAGCGACGAGCTTCGCCGACGACGGGCTGCCCCTCGAGCTGACGTGGAGCGCGCCGCCCGACTGCGCGGACGCCGACGCGCTCCGCGCCGAGCTCGGCCGCATCGCGCGCGTGCGCCCCGGACGAACCGTCGCACGCCTCTCTGCAACCGGACGCATCGTGCACGCCGGCACAGAATACAGGCTGAGCCTTCATACGTCGCAAGAGGGCGTCGAGGGCGAGCGCACGCTGGTCGCGACGGAGTGCCGCTCGCTCGAACGCGAGGTGACGCTCGTACTCGCGCTCGCGTTCGGCGAAGGGGTCGAGCTCGTGGACGCGCCGTCGTCCCAGGCAGCGCCGGCGAATGCGTCGCCACAAGCCTCGTCCGCTGGCGCATCGCCTGTGCCATTCGCGGATGCGTCGCAAGCCGCGTCCGCGCCGCAACCGGCGTCGCCCGGCGCGTCATCACCCTCTCAGCGATATGCCGATCCGGCATATGCCAGATCGGTATATCCCAAATCGGAATATCGCGCCGCACCCCCATCGTCGCAGCGCGCCGAGGGCGGCGGGCGGGCGCGCGTCGCGGGGTTTGCCGGCGGGGGCGTGCTGTTCGGCGCTTTGCCGGCGCCGGCGGGGTACGTCGTCGCTGGTGCACAGCTCGGCTTGCCGCGGCTGTGGCTGGAACCGCGGTTCGTCTGGATTCCGGGCGTCGCGCAGTCGCTCGAACGAAGCGTCCATGCCGAGTACAGTGGCTTCGGCGGCGGCCTGTCGGCGTGCGGTGCACCATTCACCGCCACGGCGCCCGCATTCGCGCGTGCGTTCGACGCCTGCGCGGGCGTCGACACTCTCGCCCTCCGCGGGCAGTCGTCGGGAGCAAGCGAGAGCGACGAGGCCGTCGCGCCACTCGTGAGTGGCGTTGTCTCTGCTGACTGGCACTGGCCGGCCCGCGGCCTCGTCGCGCTCCGGCTCGATGCGGCGCTTCACGTCGCGTTCAACGAGCCACATTTCGTCGTCGAGGGCCTCGGCGACGCGCACCACGTTCCACGGGTATCCCCGAGTCTCGGCGCGACGATCCTGTTCGGCGGCGTGCGTTGAGCTCTCACGGTGACGGGTCGTCACAGTCGACTGCGGTGCGCGAGAGAACGAGATCGTCGATGTAGTAGTCGAACGGATCCGTCTGGAGTGACGACCAGTCGATGCCGGCGCGGAGCAGGTGAATTCCGCCGGGCGGAAGCGTGTGCATCCCTTTTTCGTCGAGCCCGGTCTGGCCGTCGACGTCGATCGTCAGAGCGCCGTCTCCGTCGGCGACGGTCATATGTACCTGCATGCAGAACCACCGGTCGCGCGGGATGGTCAGCGTGGTGCTCGTGAAGCGATCGGGCGAGTCGTGTGGGACGTAAGTCGACAGCGCGCCGTCCTCCAGGTTGAAGTCGACGCCCTCGAACGGATCCGGCGTCGCGAAGTCGCCGAGGAAGAATATGTTCATCGTCCGCGTCGGGAGGCCGCCGGGAACATAGAGATGCGTTCGCAGGTAGAGCTCGCCGCTCGTCACCGGGTCGAACTCCTTCGCGACGACGGCAGTGCTCTGTTGATCTTCGCTCGCGGCGTGAAGGGCGCCCCTACCCTCAAACGAGCGCGTCTCGGTCTGTTCCACATGCGCGTCGTTCACGACGATGACCCGCGACCAGTCGGAGAGATCCGGCCGCTCGAACCCCGAACAGAAGATGGCGTCCTGGTGCGACGCACACCCGTCGTCGAGGAATCGCCCGATGACATAAGTGCCGTCATTGCACCCCACCAGAACCACGGCAAAGCCGAGGACGGCGGCGCCGGTCTTCTGCCCGAGCAATCGACGGATCACGACGAATGCATAGTGGCGGCCGCCCCGAAAAAACGTCGAAGAAAATGCTTAGGGCCGCGCCGTCATTGCAACATGGCGCAGCCGTCGATGTGGAACTGGTGCTGGCCGCTGGCGTCGGTGCCGTCGTCGACGAGGGTCGGCGTGCCGAAACCGGGTGTTGCGACGCCGTAGAATTGCTGGGCGGCGTCGGTGCCCATGGCGAAGCCGCACATCTCGTCGCTGGCGTAGGAGCCGCCGAGGATCGTGTTCGACGTCGTGTTCACATAGTCGCAGCTGAAGCGAAATCCGGTCGCACCAGAGAAGTCGACCGGCTGCTCGAACTTCGTTCCCACTGCTTCACCGATCGGGCCCGCTGCTTGCCACACCGTCTCGCCGTCGCGAGGGCCGCCGATGAGCTGGACCTGCATGCCGACGCCGTAGTTGTGATAGTGCGGCAGCGCGTAGTACCCCTTGAAATCGGGGGCGCTCGCGAAGCTGCAATTCGCGGAGAACCGCGCACGGCTGTCCGGCGGGATCGCGAGCAAGCCGAGCAGCGCACCGCCGGCCGTGAGCCGGACCTTCACGTCCTCTTCGCGGAGCATCTCCGTCGTTGCGGTCACGCCGACGTCGAGCGTGTCGGAGCTCGTGTTGAGGACGTGATACGAGAGGAACACCTGTGAGTGCGGTGGCACCGCGTAAGCCGCGCCGTCTCCGAACGTCTCGGTTTCGTCCGCGACCTCGGTGGATTGCGAGAAGAGCAACCCGGACTGAACGGGCGCCGCGTCCGACAGCACGCCGAACCCGAAAGACTGACAATCGGCGCTGCCGGACGGCCCCGGATACGCGCCCTCCGGCATGACGAACCAGTTCGAATGGTGAACACCGACGGACGCAAAATGGACGCCGCTGAAGTACAGCCAGTCCTCGTTGTTCAGAACGAACGACTGACAGACGAGCAAGCGCTCGCCGCCCGGTTCGAGCGAGATGGGCGCAGTCGTCAGCGTCGGTCCGTCGACGCTGTTGGCCCCGCCGGCGTCACTCGACGCGGCGTTCGCCGCGTCCTTCGTCGTGCGTGAAACGGCGTGTTCGGACTGACTCGAGCAACCGAGGCTCAACGCAGCAACAGCGAACCAGGGCTTTCGCGCCCACCATTCACTCCACACATTTGCATTCTGTGCTCGTGCCCGCGGAGAGTCAAAGCCCTCCTCGCGGTGAATCTCAGTCTGACGTGAACGGCTTCCGGAGTTTGCGGAAGTACGTGTCAAATCCGAGCGCCTCGTAGAACCGGCGCGCGTCTTCGTTGAACTCATGAACACCGAGCTCGAGCCACGCCGCGCCCTTCGAACGCGCCCATTCTTCCGTCGCGCGGACGAGGTGGGCGCCGATCCCGCGCCGTCGAAAGCTCGACGCAACGGCGAGGCCGTCGAGGACGCCGAATCGCTCGCGACGGAACACCGAAAACTCCGGCGTCGAGCGCAGCAGCCCGAGTGACACGCCGACCACGCCGTCGGAACCCGCGACGGCCACGAGCGCCGCGTGAGTGTCTCCGAGCAAATATTCTTCGAAGTAGCCGGACGGACGTGGAGGGCTCGCCGGCTCGACGAACAGCCACGGCGCTCCGATGCGATGCGTCTCATCGAGGCCGTCGAGGAGCTCGTCGATCGCCGGAACGTCGTCCGGCGTCGCACTACGGATCTCCGGTGTCATCGCTTCACGCCACGCGGGTTCAACCGCTGATTGCCCTCTTCCCGACTCATGGCTTCTCACCGGAGAGTAGCAAATAGCGTGATGTGCATGGCACGGGACCGCGCCGGAGATCGGCTTCTAGCTTTGCCAGTCCGCGCTGGAATGCGTCGTCACTGATGTAGAGCAGGGACGAGAAGACCTTATCGCGGTAGGGCGCGGCATCGGTCAACTCGTACGAGTGTTCCACGGTCTCTTCCGTCAGCCCGACGAACCCGGCGCGGGTCATCTCGGCGCGGAGCACGTCGATGCGAGGATAGCGCGCGAGCTCGACGTCTATCGTCTCGGGGAAGTACACGGATTGCGGTGCGCGATTGCGGATGATCCACTCGGAGTCGGTCACCGTGCAAACGATGCCCTCGGGTGGCAGCACGCGAAACGCCTCAAGGTAAGCGGCGTCACGATCTTCGACGTGATGGATGACGTCGACGGAGTACACGAGGTCGAACTCCCGCGCGCCGAGCGGCAATTCTTCGGCGCGGCCCTGAAGACTGCGGACCGACGCGACGCGTTCACGAAGGCGCGCGAGCATCTCGGGCGACGGGTCGACGCCGACACATTCGCATCCAGTGAGCTCGCAAATGGCCTTCACACAGTTGTCGGTTCCGCAACCGACCTCGAGCAAGCGCGCGCGAGGAGTCACCTTCGATGCGAGCGCGCGAAGCACTCCGGGATGCGCGCGCCGATGTGCCGCATATCTTTCCGCGAGAGCGCCGTAGTCCGTCTTTCACCTGGCATCGAGCATTTCACGGAAGATTTACCAGATCTGGCTGCACGTGAGGTCGCCACAGTAGAAGAGCGGGATGCTCTTCTCCCAGTACCCGTTGTCGCAGACGAGGCGTGGGCCGACGCCGACGGAGCCCGTGCAATACTCCTCGTAGTCGCAGAGGGCGTCAGGCGTCGTGCACGCGTCGCCTGCAAGCGGACGGCGCGATGGGCACCCGGCGACGCCGGGCTCGGCTGGGCCTCGACGCGATCCCATTGCCTGCAAGCCCAGACATCGCGAGGCAGCAGGTCGCCGCCATCTCCGCCCGGCGCGCCACAGCTCACGCATCCGCAACGACCATCCGGGTAGTCACATGCCGAGGCGATCGCGCTCGGGCAAGGCGAACCGGACGGCAACGTGTCGAAGGCTGCCGGACAGGGCAGCGGCGCCGTTCCGCAGCCGGGGCTCGGTTGCTCGAGCGACCACGTACTTCCCCTGCTCGAACAGGTGGCAACGGTGCTGCAGCCGGAGCCGCCTGGGCCGGCCCACTCGCACGACGCTGGCGCGGCGCACGGAGCTCCGTCATGGGGAGGGCTCTCGGGGCATGCCGGCGATCGCCCTGCGTCGGCGCCGGAACCTGGGCGTCCGGCATCGGCGCGGTTCTGCACACCAGAGTCGACGCTGGCATCAGGATGCCCGGCATCGGCGCGGTCCTCCACGCCAGAGTCGGCGCTGGCATCAGGGTGCCCGGCATCCGCGCGGTCTTCCACGCCCGTGGCGGTGTCGACCCTGGACGAACACGCGACTGATACCGGCAACCAGCATACGAGCCCCGCCCACTTCACACTGGCCCGCCGCGATGATCCCATCAGCATCGAGCTCGACAGCTAGCAGGGTCCGTGCCGCGTGCGACCAGACATTTTACGAGGTCCGCCTGTGCCTGGGTTTGCCAGCCATGTCGAAAAGTGACCGGTCAGATGCGCGTGAAGCGACTATCAGCATTCCTCGGAAGGAACAGCTCTTGAGACTTTTATTCGTCCTCACTGCCGCCGTGTTGCTTTCATGCTCGGGTTCGAACGACGAATCGAGCTCAGCAGGCATGGGAGGGATGGGGGGCACCTCGAGCGGAGGTGGCGTCGGTGGGAGCGGCGGCTTCGCGACGTTGACGGGCGGAAGCACGACGATGAGTGGCGGAGCATCCTCGGGCGGTACGTCGAACTCCGGCGGTACGTCGAACTCCGGCGGTACGTCGAATCCCGGCGGCACGTCGAATTCCGGCGGCACGTCGAATTCCGGCGGCGCGTCGAATTCCGGCGGCGCGGCTGGCGCGACGTCGAGCTGCGGTATTCCGGCGCTCGATCCGGGGAAGGCGCCCGCGGTGCTCACGTTGACGGGCAACCTGGGCACGCACGACCCGTCGGTGATCTTCGCGGACGGCGTCTACTATCTGTTCGCCACCGGCAACGGCATCGCGACGAAGACGAGCACGACGTTACTCGACTGGAAGGGCACGCCCGACGTCTTCTCGAGCATCCCGTCGTGGGTCGCCGGCAAGCTCAGCGGCGTCACGAACGTGTGGGCGCCGGACATCTCGTACTTCGGCGGCAAGTATCACCTCTACTATGCGGTCTCGACGTTCGGCAGCAACAAGTCGTGCATCGGACACGCCACGCGCGACAGCTTGAGCGCCGGTGCGTGGGCGGATCACGGCGCCGTCCTCTGCTCAAACGTCGGCACGACGGACGACTGGAACGCGATCGATCCCAACGTCATCGTCGACGAAGCGGGAACGCCGTGGCTCGACTTCGGCAGCTTCTGGAGCGGCATCCAGCTCATTCAACTGGATGCTGACGGCAATCGCGTGGGCACCTCGGTGCGAAACATCGCGAGTCACAGCTCCATCGAGGGCCCGTTCATCATTCACCAGTGCGACTACTACTACCTGTTCGTATCGTTCGGTGCCTGCTGCGGCAGCCCCTACGACTACAACGTCCGCGTGGGCCGATCGAAGAGCGTGAGCGGCCCGTACCTCGACAAGGCCGGCACCGACATGTTGAAGGGCGGCGGCCTGCAGATCGTGCAAGGCAATGCGACCGTGACGGCACCAGGCCACAACGCCGTCCTCGTGACGTCGAAGGGCGCGTACAACGTGTACCACGCACTCGACGCCAACCACGCGAACCCGAAACTGCGCATCGCCGAGCTCGTCCTCGACGCACAGGGCTGGCCCGTTTCCGGCGGACCGTGAGCGCGCTCAGGAGCGGAGCGATCAGCGTTCGGGGCGCTCGTCAGCCAGTTCACGGTCAGTGAAGCCCGTGGTCCATGTTCATGGCCTTGCGTACCTGGTCGAGGGTCGTGATGCCCTCGGCGCGCGCTCGCTCGATGCCTCGACGTAGTACGTCTTGCACGTAGGCGGGGTCGGTGGCGTAGCGTACGCGACGCTCGCGGATGGGGGCGAGCTTGGCGTTGAGCGCCTCCGTGAGCAGAGCCTTCAGCTTGCCGCCGCCGCCGTCGCCGATGCGCTCCGCGACGGACTCGGGCGACTCGCCGGTGCAGATGGCGATGAGCCGAAGGAGGTTCGCAACCTCGGGTCGGTTCTGTGGGTCGTAAGCGATGTTGCGATCGGTGTCGGTCTTCGCGCCCTTGATGGCCTTGGCTGTCTCTTCGGCCGTCATCTTGAGCATGATGGTGTTGCCGCGGCTCTTGCTCATCTTCCCGCCGTCGGTGCCGAGCACGACCGGGAGATCGCTGAGCAAAGCGTCGGGCACCGGGAAGATGGGCGCGTCCGGCGAGAAGCGCTCGTTGAAGCGCCGGGCGATCTTGCGAGTGAGCTCGAGATGCGGAAGCTGATCGCGACCGACGGGCACGAGGTTACCCTTGCAGAACAGGATGTCTGCGGCCTGGTGAATCGGATACGTGTACATCAGCGCATTCACCTGACGAAGCCCCGCTGCCGCGATCTCTTCCTTCACAGTGGGATTGCGATCGAGCTCCGCGGTGGTCACGAGCGACATGAACGGCAAGAGCAGCTGGTTAAGCTCCGGGATGTGGCTATGGCTGAAGAAGAACGTGCGCCCGTTCTCCGGATCGAGGCCCGACGCGAGATAGTCGAGGAGTAGCTCGCGTACGTTGGCGCCCACGGAGTCGGCGGTGTCTCGATCTGTGAGCACCTGGTAGTCCGCGATGACGATGAACGTGGTCGCACCCAGGTTCTGGATGTGTACGCGATTGGCCACGGTGCCAAACAGGTGGCCGATATGGAGCGCACCGGTGGGCCGATCGCCGGTGAGGACGCGATACTTCGCCGGATTGCGCGGAATGTCCGCCCAGAGAAGCTGGCTGCGCCTCACCGATTCCTTGAACGTGGCCGATGCCAGCTCCACGTCTTCTGCGTTGACCTCGAACTTCTCTTCCATGTGCGCTTCCAGCGAGCCGCGAGCGTAGGCGGGAGGGGCGCCCGGTGCAACGCGGAGTCAGGTGTTGGCGGGGACTTTACTTTCGCCTGCATCTCCACCGCGGTCGGCGCGGGCGCCTGTCCGTAGTCGTGCGCCGCAAAGGGTAGTCAACTCGTCAGCATCATGCCCGCCTTGCGGGCTCTGCGCCCACGTGGGCGCTCTCGTTCTTTTGCGGGCTCTGCCGAGCGCAACGCCGCGAGAAACCACCGCCCTTCTGCCGCATCCGCCGCCGCGCGCTCGCCGGCCAGGAACGACAGCGCTTCGTGCGTTCGCACCATTCACTCTTCTCGCCGGAACAGCGGATTCCCTGCATGTCACGCTTGCTGGACGACCACCCACAACATCAGGTTATTTGCACGCCGAGATGGACGAGGCTAAGCGCAAGCCAGTGACGAGGCCCGATGCACCCGATGATATGACGCTGATCGGCGGCGTGGAACACGTCGTGATCCGGATGTCGGAATACGATGGGCGGTGGGTGGCGCGGTTCGAGGAGCATGCGGCGAGCCTTTGCGCGGCGCTGGGGAGCGCGGCGCTGAGCGTCGAGCACATCGGCTCGACGTCGGTGCCGGGGCTTGCGGCGAAGCCGATCATCGACGTTGTCGTCGTCGTTGCGGACTCGGCCGATGAAGCCGCGTATCTGCCGGCGCTCGAGGCGGCGGGTTACGAGTTGCGTGTTCGCGAACCCGGGTTTCACGAACACCGGATGCTGGGCACGCCGGCGCGTGACGTTCACGTCCATGTGTATTCACGCGATTGCGTCGAGGTGAGGCGGTGTCTCGACTTTCGTGACCATCTCCGTCAGGACGCCGAAGATCGCGCGCTCTACGAGCTGACGAAGCGTGAGCTCGCGGCGCGCGATTGGCCGAGCATGGACGCTTACGCGACTGCAAAAACCGACGTGGTCATGGCGATCCTCGCCCGAGTGACGCGCTGGACGCAACATACGTCCACCGTGATGGACGCATCCGCGCTGGACGCTTCATCCGTCACGAAGCCCTGAGCCGGCTCACGGCGGCGGAATGACGACGCGGAACGTCGTGCCGTCGCCGTCAGCAGACGACACTTCGATGAGGCCACCGTGGGCGGTCACGATTTCGCGCACGATGTAGAGGCCGAGGCCGAGGCCGGTCGCGGCGTGTTCGGATGGGCGTTGCTCGGCGCGATTCTGGGGCGTGGCACGCCGAAGAGGCTCGAAGACCTTGCGCTGCACCTCGAGCGGAATGCGCGGGCCGTCGTTGTGCACCTCGAGGACGAGCGCGTCTTCTTGCTTGCCGAGACGGACCGTGACGGGGGTGCGAGCATCGCCGTGATTGAGCGCATTGACGACCAGGTTCGTGACGACCTGGGCGATGCGACCGGGGTCCACCTGGGCGAACACGGGCGCGTCGCCGTCGAAGACGATACGGCCGTCGCCGTTCGCGAGCCGCGCGTCTCCGACGGCCTGACGGACGATGGCGGTGACGTCGACCGCTTTTCGCTCGATCGGCAGCGCTTTTCCGAGAAATCGTATGCGCGTCAGATCGAGGAGATCGTGCACCAGGGACGACGCGCGCGACGCGGCGGACGCGATGCGGGTGACGCGATCGCGGTGCTCGGCCGGGAGCGCCGCATCGTAAAGGAGCGGCTGGCTCGCGAGGACGATGGTCTGGAGCGGGTTCCGGAGATCGTGGCCCACGACGCCGATGAGGAGCTGCTCGAAATCCTGCGAGCGCTTGCGCTCGACGGCGTACCGAACGGTGCGCGCTAGCAGATGGTGCTCGGCCTGGCCCTTGACGAGATACTCCTGGGCGCCTTCGCGCATGCTCTCGAGCGCGATGTCCAGGCTGCCCTGGGAGCTCAGTACGACGATCGGCACCGCGGTCGCCGCGGCGCGTACCTGCACCACGGCTTCCATTCCCACTGCGTCCGGCAAACCCAGATCGAGAAGAACGACGTCGGTCACGTCGGTGTCGAGGAGCGGCAACGCCTCCGCGAGCGACATGACCCACGTCACGCGGTGCTCGCCGCTCTCGGTGAGGATCTCGGAGACGAGCCGGGCGTAGCCGGGTTCGTCCTCGACCAGCAACACTTTGACTGGCGTCACGGGCCGCGCCTCAGCCTTCGTTGCCCGTCGGCGGGAGCCGGACCACGGCGAGCCAGAAATCCTGGATGCTCTGCACGACGCGGATGAACTGATCGAGGTTCACGGGCTTCGTGATGTAACAGTTCGTGTGCAGACGGTACGCGCGGAGCACGTCCTCGTCGGCGCTCGACGTGGTGAGCACGACGACGGGGATGATGGAGAGGTCCGGGTCGGTCTTGATCTCCTGCAGCACTTCCCTGCCGTCCATGCCCGGCAGGTTGAGGTCGAGGAGCACGAGATCCGGGCGTTTCTGCCCGGGTCTCCGCAGGTATTCCATCGCCGACTCGCCGTCCTCGACGACGTCGATCTGGTTGTGGAGCTTTGCCTCTCGAAGAGCCTCCATCGTGAGGCGCACGTCGGCGGGCGAGTCCTCGACGAGCAAGATCGAAATGGGTCTCGTGGTATTCATATTTCAAGCTTCCGGAAGGGTGAAGACGAAGGTCGCGCCGCCGCCGATGACCGCGTCCGCGGTGATCCGACCACCATGGCGGTCGACTATTTTCTTGCAGATCGCCAGGCCGACGCCGGTGCCGGGATGGGAGCGCTGGAGGCGGCGGAACATCTTGAAGATCCTGTCGGTGAACTTCGGATTGAAGCCCATGCCCTGATCCCTGACGCGGATCGCCCACTCATTCCCCTGCTTCTCCGCGTCGACGAAGATCTTCGGCGGCCCATCGCCGCGGAACTTGATCGCGTTCGAGAGGAGATTCTGGAAGAGCTGGACCATCTGAATGCGATCGGCCGGCACCCGCGGCAAAGGCGCTCGTCTGATGACGGCCTTGGTGTCGTCGATGCTGAAGGCGAGATTGTCGAGAGCCGCGTCGAGCGCTTCGTCGAGCATCAAGGGCTCGAGCTCGTGCGTCCTCGTCGAAACCCGTGAGTACATGAGGAGGCTCTCGATGAGCGCCTGCATCCGCTGAGCGCCGTCGATCGCGAAGGTGATGAACTCGTCGGCGTCGGTGCCGAGCTGTCCGCGGTAGCGGCGGTCGATGATCTGGAGATAGCCGGAGACGGTGCGCAGCGGCTCCTGGAGATCGTGGGACGCGATGTAGACGAAGTCCTCGAGCTCCTGATTGCGCGTCGCGAGGGACCTGTTGACGGCCGCGAGCTCTTCGGTGCGGAGAACCACGCGACGCTCGAGGCTCGCCCGCGCGTCGCGGAGATCTTCGATCACGTTGAGCATTGCGCGCTGGGTCCGCGTCAGCTTGACGTTCTGCTCTTCGAGATCCTGCTGTCGTCGTCTTGCGGCTTGCTCCGCGACGGCGCTCGCCACTCCGACGGCAGACGCGAGTGACGTCTCGGTGGCACCCGCCTCGGCCTCGACGGCGCGAAGCAGCGCGAAGAGGAGCGCCTCTCGCTCTGCCGCGGAGGCGTCGCCGGCGACCGCGCGCGCCTCCACCGAATCGGCGAGGGCGAGCTTCGCGTAAGCCTGGAGGATCGAGAGAAACCGCGCTGCCGTAGCGTCGAGCTCGACGTTGGAAAATATGATGAGCGAGAAGAGATGGCCCGACGGCATGAACCCGCCGAAGCCGAACGCGCACGCGATCTCGAATCCGTGAACGAACCCCTTGCCCGGTTCGAGCGGACCGCCGGCGAGCTCCTTCACGTGGAAGGTGTGGAACGTGGACCACGCTTCCGCGCCGGGGCGTGGCACGGGCGAAACGACGCTCGCCGCTGGAACGCCGAGCGCGCCGAGGAGCGCGTCGAGAAACGGAAACGACGCGACGCTCTCGACGTCCGGCAAGGCGACGACGGCGGCGGGGCGTACCGGCGTGCCTTCGGCGCTCCACTCCGTCTCCGCGCCGCGACTCGCCACGAGCTCGAAACAGGTGAGTCGCTGCCGAGCTCACGACTCGAAGCGCCGGTGCGCGCGCCGCGCTGAAGGCTCTCGGAGAGCGTGCCGAGCGCGCAGGTCACGTACGCGCGCGAGAGCATGTGACGGCGCGCTCCTTCGCGCTGCATCCCCTCGTAGACGAACTCCACGAAATTGCGCGCGACGTCCTGCACGGTGCGCGGCGGACCACCCGGACGATAGAGCTCGTCACCGCGCGCGGCGATGGCCGAGAGCTCGAGATACGGGGGACGAATTTCCGGAGCGCCGGTCGCGCCCGCTTCCATCGTCATGCGCCGCGCAGCCGCTCGATTTCGGCCTTGAGCTCGATCATCCGCTCCTCGCGGTCGATGAGTGCGTCGTTGAGTCGCTCGAGCTCGCGGAGCTTGTCCTTGAGATCGACGTTGGCGCGCAGGAGCTCTTCTTCCGCCTTTCGACGGCCGCGCTCTTCTTCGTCGCGACGGAGCCGGGCGTTCAAGACCGGCGCGACGAAACCCGCGATGCGCTCGAGGAGCTGAACGTCGCTCTCTCCGTAGTCGCGGCCGCGGTTCGCGAAGTGAAACTGACCAATGAGCTTGCCGCGGTACGAGATCGGGCTACCGAAGGAGCGCTCGATCGGCAAATGACCTGCCGGGACACGGTGACCCTCGTTCTTGATGAGCGAGCGCTCTTCACGAAGGATGCGCCCCCAGAGGCCGCCCCAGATCGCCTTCGGGAACACATTGGTTTTGTCCTCCACCATGCACTGGGGGAAGATGTTCCTCGTCATCGACGGGCACACGAGATCGCCCGCTTCGTTGATGTAGCCGAAGTAACCGAACTCGCTCTCGAACGTGCCGAGCAGGAGGTCGAGGACGTCGGCGTACATCTCCTCTTCCGGAGTGGTGAGGAGGATTTCTGTCAGCTTTTCGCGGATCGGCTCGAATTCGGGCGTCATGCGCGCGCGGATGATACCGCATGACGAAGAGCCGATCAGGTCACCCCTGCGACGCGTTTTCGTCGCGACGGTGTGACACGCGTTCGCGCCAGATTTTCTGCGCCCTTACGCGCGGGCGCGCACGATCACGAACGCTTCGAGCTGTCCGTCAAACGACGGACACGCGGGCGCGCAGCGCCTTCGGGTCGCAGGCCGTCGAAGATGATCGCGAGCGCGCGTGTCGCGACGTCACGGCTGTTGGTCGCGTGCTCGGCGGCGTGAGACGCGCCGGCCATGAGCGCCATGAGCTCCGGCGTCTGCACGTCCTTGCGAACGGTTCCCGCTCGCTGCGCGTTCGCGAGAAGCTTGCTGACGGCCTCGCCGAGCTCACGCTTCGTCTCGAGGGTCGCGCCGCGGACGTCGACACCGGCGGCGGCGAGCGCCTCCCAGAATGCCTTCTTCGCCGACGACTGCTCGAGCATGTGCGTGAAGAACGTGAAGAGTGCCGCGCGAGGATCCTCCGACGACGAGAGCGACTCTGCCTCGCACACCAGATGTTTCAGCTTCGAGATGAGGAGCGCCTCGAGGAGCGCGTTCTTGGTCGGAAAGTGACGGAAGACGGTGCCGATGCCGACGCCGGCCGCTGCGGCCACTTCTTCCGTCGAAGCGCCGAAGTTCTTGCCCGCAAAGACGGCCTCGGCCGCCTCCAGGATCCGGCAGCGATTTCGACGCGCGTCGGCGCGAAGCTGGTCTTCCGGCGATGTCCGCTCCGTTGCGGCTGGCGCGGCTTCCTTCTTCACGTTCCAGGTCATAGCACCGTTGACAACCGGAGTCCTGACTCCGTATATAGATAACCGGAGCTGCTACTCCGCTTGATAGGGCACCCGTCGGGCCCTGCCGGAAAGGAGTTTCATGAGCGAATCGCACGATTCTCCGCGCGCCGTGGTTGCGGCGACCCAGCGCGCCTTGCTGGCCGGTGACTTTGCCGGTTTCGCCGGATTCTTTGCGGAAGATGCCGTGCTCGAGTTTCCGTTCTCGGCCGAACCCGCCGTGCCCACGCGCGTCGAGGGCCGGCCGTCGATCGAGAAGGTGGCGACCGCGCTCGGAGAGAAATTCAGCAGAGCTGGTACGCGCCTACGCCGCTTCGAGAATCTCGTCGTTCACGAGACGACGGATCCCGAGGTACTGGTCGTCGAGTTCGAGGCTCTGGGCGAGTCGCGCGCTGGCGCGACGGATTATCGGCTCCCGGATATCCAGGTGTGGCGCGTGCGCGGCGGGCAGGTGCGCTCGATGCGCGACTATCTCGGGACCGCGACGCAACCCGCGTTCGTACGAATTCCGGAACCGCGCGCGTCGAGTGGGCGGGCCTGGGGGTAGTCGCTAACGAGCTGGCGGCGCGCCGGACGTTATTCGGCGCGTAGTCCGAGGAGCGCCTTGAACTCGGTGGGACGACGGAGTGCGAGGCCGGTCCACACCACGACGGCGAGGAGCGCTTGCACGACGGCGGGCTCACCGACACGGAGGTGAGTCATGATCGCGCCGCCGGCCCAGCCGGTGAAGAGGATCGCGCCCAGGAATGCGGTCCGGGGGACGAGGCAGAGGGCGACGACCGCGAGCTCGATGACGCCGACGATGCGGAGGAGCGACGGCGCGACTCCCATGTGTTGCATCCCCTGGAGCATCGCCTCCGACGGGTGCGGCATGAGCTTCGTCAGGCCGGCCGTGAAGAGGAGCGCGCAGGGCAAGGCGCCGAGTCCGTAGCCCAGCTTTCCGAGGAGGCTGGAGCGATGCGTGGTGGAGGGGGTTTCTACGAGAATTTGCCGTGTGGTCATGAAAGGCCGACGAACGACCAGCCCCGCGATCGACAGCAGCGGCGGAGATTTTACGCTGAAAATACGTCCAGGTGCTCGGCCGCGCTCTCTCCTGCTGGCCGAAGCACCGAAGGCGCACTAGTTTGCGCTCCTTCGGAGAAGGGCACCCGTCATCGGGCTTGCTGAATTTCCGGCGTCAAACCTTGGACCCCCGAGACCTTTCATGCTGACCTGGGTAGCGAAAAAAATCTTTGGTACCGCCAATGAGCGGGCCGTTCGCCGTATGCAGCCGCGCGTCGTCTCGATCAGCGCCCTCGAGGAGAAGATGAAGAAGCTCTCCGACGCGGAGCTTCAGGCGAAGACACCCGAGCTCAAGCAGAAGCTCGCCAACGGCGCGACGCTGGACGACATCCTCGTCGAGGGCTTCGCGGTCTGCCGCGAGGCGAGCCGCCGTGTCCTCGGCATGCGTCATTACGACGTGCAGCTCCTCGGCGGGCAGGTGCTCCATTCCGGCTCCATCGCAGAGATGAAGACCGGCGAAGGCAAGACCCTCGTCGCAACGCTGCCCATCTACCTGAACGCGCTCGAAGGCAAGGGCGTCCACCTGATCACGGTGAACGACTATCTCGCCACCCGCGACGCGGAGTGGATGGGACGTCTCTATCGCTGGCTCGGTCTCTCCATCGGCACCATCGTCCACAACCAGACCGACGCCGAGAAGCGGAAGAGCTACCAGTCGGACATCTGTTACGGGCAAAATAACGAGTTCGGGTTCGACTACCTGCGCGACAACATGAAGTTCTCCGCGCTGGAATACGCCCAGCGCCCGCTGAACTTCGCGATCGTCGACGAGGTCGACAGCATCCTCATCGACGAGGCGCGCACGCCTCTGATCATCAGCGGCCCCGCCGAGGCGGCGAGCGAGAAGTACCGCACGATCAACGAGATCGTGCCGAAGCTCCGCAAGGACGAGCACTACAACGTCGACGAGAAGCAGTTCAGCGTCACGATGACCGACGACGGCGTCGAGCTCATCCAGAAGCTCGTCGGGATCACGAACCTCTACGACCCGACGAACATCCAGACGCTGCACATCCTGAATCAGCTCCTCCGTGCGCACGCGCTCTACAAGCGCGACGTGCACTACATGGTGTCGGCGGACGGCAAGGTGCTCATCATCGACGAGTTCACCGGCCGCGTGCTCCCAGGGCGCCGCTGGAGCGACGGCCTCCACCAGGCCGTAGAAGCGAAAGAGAACGTGCGGATCCAGGAGGAGAGCCGCACGATGGCGACGATCACGTTCCAGAATCTCTTCCGCATCTACAAGAAGCTCGCCGGCATGACCGGCACCGCGGAGACCGAGGCGCTCGAGTTCCACGCGACGTACAAGCTCGACGTCACCGCCATCCCGACGAACCGCAACATGGTCCGGCAGGACGGTGAGGACCTCGTCTACAAGACGGAGCGGGAGAAGTTCACCGCCGTCATCAAGGACATCCTCGAGAAGCGTGACGCGGGTCGCCCGGTCCTCGTCGGCACGACGAGCGTCGAGAAGAGCAGCGCGATCAGCCGCATCCTCAACAAGAAGAAGGTGCCCCACGCGGTGCTGAACGCGAAGCACCACGAGAACGAGGCGTACGTCGTCGCGCAGGCAGGCCGGAAGGGCGCGATCACCGTGTCCACCAACATGGCCGGCCGCGGTACGGACATCATCCTCGGCGGTAACCCGGAGATGCTCGCGCGCCTCGAGTTCAAGGAGAACAACCGGCTCCCGACGGCGGAGCCCGAAGCGTTCGCCGAGCTCGTGAAGAAGTACGAGGCGTCCTGCAAGATCGAGCACGACCAGGTGATCGAGATCGGCGGCCTACACATCGTGGGCACCGAGCGTCACGAGTCGCGCCGCATCGACAACCAGCTCCGCGGCCGCGCGGGCCGTCAGGGCGACCCTGGTTCGAGTCGGTTCTACCTGTCGCTCGAAGACGATCTGATGCGCATCTTCGCCGGCGACCGGGTGAAGAACCTGATGGAGCGCATGGGCATGCCCGACGACGAGCCCATCGAGCATCCGTGGGTCACCCGCAGCGTCGAGAACGCTCAGCACAAGGTCGAGGAACGCAACTTCGACATCCGCAAGAATCTGCTCGAGTACGACGACGTGATGAACGCGCAGCGCAAGACCGTGTACGCGCTACGCCAGCAGCTCCTCGAGGGCCGTTACTCGCCCGAAGATACCGACGAGCTCGGCAAGGCGACCGGCCGCGTGCGCGAGATCGCGATCGACAGCGGGATCCGCGCGAACGTCGCGCCGCTGGTCGCGCAGCTCTTCGGCATGTTCGCCGAGCAGCCGGTCACGCCGCGTGACGAGGCCGGACGCCCGCGTCCGCCGACCAAGGACGAGCTCAAGGGCATCACGAACCTCGTCGAGCTCGAGACGCTCGAGCGCGAGGTCTACGGCCTCTGGGGCGTGAAGTTCGATGTCGCCGGCGCGCGCGAGAAGAAGCCCGGCGAGGTGTTCGACGCCCTCGAAGAGCTCGTCGCGCGCGGGCTCAGCGAGCAGCGCGAGCGCGTGCTCGACCTGATCGACCGCGTGATATCCGCGATGGTCGAGGAGTCGTGCCCGCGGAACCGCCAGCCCGAGGACTGGGACTGGCAGGGCATCCACGACGGTTTCAAGGAGCACGTCAAGAAGCCGCTGGGCAAGGACGTCGACGACCTCGGTGAGCTCGAGCGCCTCGTGCGCACCGTCTTCGAGCGCGCCGAAGCCGCGTTCCTCGAGAAGGAGAAGGAGGTCGGCGTCGAGCACATGCTCCGTCTCTTCCGTCACTTCTACCTGGAGGAGATCGACCGTGAGTGGGTCGACCACCTGACGAACATGGAGCACCTCCGCGACGGCATCGGCCTCCGCGGGTACGGTCAGCGCGACCCGAAGAACGAGTACAAGAAGGAAGGATACAACCTCTTCTTGAACATGATGGCCAACGTGTCGTCGAACGTGCTCGTGAAGGCGTTCGAGGTCCAAGCGCAGCGCTCCGAGGACATCGCCGCGATGGAAGCGGAGGCGGAGGCCCGTCATCAGCACGAGCTCGAGGCCGCCGTCGCCCGTCACCCCGGTGACGAGGACGAGTCGACCATCGACCCCGCGACGCAGCTGTCGCGCATGCGAGAGAGCGCGCAGAGCGTGCCGCCACGCGCGTCGCCGGCCGCCAGCGCACCGAAGATCGGCAGGAACGATCTCTGCCCGTGCGGCTCCGGCAAGAAGTTCAAGAAGTGCCACGGCGCCGCGCTCGAAGACGAGGAGGAGGAGCAACCGACTGTCTGAGACAGTCTCGCTCCTCGTCATCGCCGGTACGCGCCCGGAAGTGCTGAAGCTCGCGCCGGTCGTGCGCGCGCTAGACGCCGCGGGCGACCGCTTCGACGTCAAGGTCTGCCTGTCGGGGCAGCACGGCGCGCTCGCGCGCGACATCGCGCACGAGATAGGGCTGCGCTCCGACGTCGCGATCCAGCACGACGGCGGAGTCGCCCAGCCGGGCGCGTCCCCGCTGTCGGCGAGCCTTTCGTCGCTGCTCGAGCGCCTCTCGGCGGCGATCGGGTCCGTGGCGCCGCGCGGCGTGCTCGTCCAGGGTGATACGACCACTGCACTTGCCGGAGCACTCGCGGCGTTCCATCACGGCGTGCCGTGCTTCCACGTCGAGGCCGGGCTCCGGACGTCGGACAGGCTCCGTCCGTTCCCGGAAGAGACGAACCGGCGCCTCGTGACGCGGCTCGCGGCGCTTCATTTCGCACCAACGGAGAGCGCGCGACGTAACCTGCTCGCCGAGGGCGTGGCCGACGCCGACATCGTCGTGACGGGCAACACCGTCATCGACGCGCTCGCGCAGTTCGGTGGAGAAGCGGACCTCTCCGCGGTCGAGAGCCGGCCCATGGTTTTGGTCACCCTGCATCGCCGTGAAGGCGCGGAGACGGCACCGGCGATCGCGCGCGCCGTCGCGGAGCTCGCTCATGACGTGGACGTCACGTGGATCGGACATCCGAACCCGACGTCGGAGGCCGCGCTCGCCGCGCTCGGTGCGCCGGCGGGTGTGCGCGTGCTCCCGCCGCAGTCGTACGCCGCATTCGTATCCTTGATGCGGCGCGCGCGCGTCATCCTGACCGACTCCGGAGGCGTGCAAGAAGAAGCGCCGGCGCTCGGCGTGCCCGTCGTGGTGCTCCGGAACGAGACGGATCGTCCGGAGGCCGTCACGTCGGGGAACGCCGTCGTCGTCGGCGCCGATGCAAGCGCCATCGTGCGCACGTGTCGTGAGCTCGTGAACGACGCCGAAATGCATGCCCGCCGGAGCCGCGCAGTGAGCCCGTTCGGCGACGGGAGCGCGTCGCCGCGCATCGTCGCGGCCATCGAACGCTATTTCGCGACTCGCCGCTGACCGTCGACCGGGCAAGGCTCTATGCTCGGGGAATGCCGGGCGTCACCAGCCGCGATTCGGGGAACTCCACGGTCGGCGAGGTCTTCGTGCTCGAGGACGAGACCGCGCGGAGTCGCGTCGAGCTCGCGCCGAAGCGTGGCGCGCTCGTCACCGCGATGCGGGTCGGGGATCGCGACGTGCTCTACCTCGACGAGGCGACCCTGAAAGATCCGTCCAAGAGCGTCCGCGGTGGGATCCCGGTGCTCTTCCCTTCGCCGGGGAAGCTCGTGGACGACGAGTGGCGTGACGGTGACCGCGCCTTCACCATGAAGCAACACGGCTTCGCGCGGACGATGCCGTGGAGCGTGCTCGGATGGAGCAGCGAGGGCGCCGCGAGCGTCACGCTCGGGCTCGCGTCGAACGGGGTGACGCTCGCGGAATATCCGTGGGCCTTCCACACGAGCCTGACGTTCACGCTGTCGGGGCCGAAGCTCCGTATCACGAGCAAGGTGTGGAACGACTCCGGGAGCGAGATGCGCTTCGGGATCGGGTATCACCCCTACTTCAAGGTCGACGACAAGGCGCACGCGCGGGTCGACACGCGCGCGACCCAGGCGTTCGACAACGTGAAGAAGCAGAACGTGCCGTTCGCCGGGTTCGACTTCACGGCGAAGGAGGTCGACATGCATCTCCTCGATCACGGGAGCACGGCCACGACGCTGCACCTCGGAGACGGCGGGCACATCGACGTGCGCGGCTCGGCCGAGTTCACGCGCTGGGTCGTCTGGACCCTGGAAGGCAAACCCTTCGTCTGCGTCGAACCCTGGAGCGCTCCCGGGAACGCCCTGAACACCGGGGAGCACCTGCTCCGTCTCCCACCCGGCGGAGCCCTAGAGACGTTCATCGAGATCGCCGCCGGCTAGCGGCAGCCGGTGGCGGCGACACGACCGTAAACGTGCTGGCAAACCTGCGCAACGCGGTGGCGAACAGGGGGAATTCCTGGCCGCGAAGGGCGTCTTTCTGTACTGTCCCGGTCCCGATGGGACGTGCTTTTATTGCCACCGTTCTCGGTGTGTCGCTCCTCTTTTCCGGCTGCAAAGAAGACGCGGATCAATCGGCCGCGGCCATTTCGCCGCCTGGCGCAACGAAGTGCAAGAGCGGCATCGAGCGCGCCGTGAAGGCGCCCACCGCCAGCGAAGCGACGAGCATCTACTACGCAGAGTGCAGCGCGCTGTTCTCGCAGGCGGCCTGTCGTGACGCCTGGTCCGGTGCGGCAAAGCTCCCGGAGTCCGATCAGATCCCGCAGATCGCGGAGGCGTGCCGCAAGGCGTACTGTCCATCCCTCACCGCGTTCGCCTTCGAGGCGTGTCGCGACGACTTCAAGGCGACGCCCACGTCGCTGACGCGTGCGTGGCCCCCGCTCTTCGATGCGATCCTGGCGCGCGAGGCCCTGGCGTCGGCGCCCGACGTGTCGAGCTCGATGCTCGTGCTGTACGCACGGTTGAAGCAGCTCGCCGCGCAGAATCCGCCGCCCGCGACGAGCGCCGTGCCGGAGGCCGCATCCGCCGTGCCGTCCGCGTCGGCATCGGCACCTGCAATGGGGTCGGCGGCACCGCCCGCGCCGGCCGGTTCGGCACAGAAGGGCGCACTCAAGCCTTCATCAGCGAAGGCAAAGCCATAGACGCGTGCAGACGATCATCTCCGTTCAGAATCTGACGAAGACCTACGCCTCGGGTTTCCAGGCGTTGAAGAACGTCAATCTGGACCTGCGGCAAGGAGAGATCTTCGCGCTCCTCGGTCCGAACGGCGCGGGCAAGACGACGCTCATCAGCGTCATCTGCGGCATCGTGAACCCGACGAGCGGCACGGTCGTCGCTGACGGGCACGACGTCATCAAGGACTACCGCGCCGCGCGCGAGAAGATCGGCCTCGTGCCCCAGGAGCTCTCCACCGACGTCTTCGAGACGGTGTGGGCGACGGTGACGTTCAGCCGCGGCTTGTTCGGCAAGCCGAAGAACCCGGCCCACGTCGAGAAGGTGCTCCGCGAGCTGTCGCTCTGGGACAAGAAGGACAGCAAGATAATGACCTTGTCGGGCGGCATGAAGCGCCGTGTCCTCATCGCGAAGGCCCTGTCGCACGAGCCGTCGATCCTGTTCCTCGACGAGCCGACCGCCGGCGTGGACGTCGAGCTCCGTCACGACATGTGGAACATGGTGCGGGCGCTCCGGGAGACGGGCGTCACCATCGTCCTCACGACGCACTACATTGAAGAGGCCGAGCAGATGGCCGACCGCATCGGCGTCATCCGCAACGGCGAGATCATCCTGGTCGAAGAGAAGGCCGCGCTGATGGCCAAGCTCGGCAAGCGAGAGCTCATCCTCTCGCTCGAGCAGCCCTTGCAGAGCGTCCCGGAGTCTCTCTCGAGCTACAAGCTCTCCCTCGCGCGCGACGGGAACGACCTCGTCTACACGTTCGACGCCGCCGGCGGGAAGCCGAACATCGCCCCGCTCCTTCACGACCTCGCCAAGGCGGGCATCGGCTTCAAGGATCTGCACAGCCGCGAGAGCTCCCTCGAGGACATCTTCGTGCACCTGGTGAGGGACAAATCGTGAACCGCCACGCGATCCGCGCGATCTACGGCTTCGAGATGGCGCGCACGTTCCGGACGCTCATGCAGAGCATCCTCTCGCCCGTCATCTCGACGTCGCTCTACTTCGTCGTGTTCGGCTCCGCCATCGGCTCCCGGATGAAGACGATCGACGGCGTGAGCTATGCGGCCTTCATCATCCCCGGCCTCACTATGCTGTCGCTCCTGAACGAGAGCATCTCGAACGCCTCGTTCGGCATCTACATGCCGCGCTTCTCGGGCACCATCTACGAGGTGCTGTCGGCGCCCATCTCCGCCTTCGAGATCCTGAGCGGTTACGTGGGCGCGGCGGCGACCAAGTCGATCCTCCTCGGAGGGGTCATCTTGATCACCGCGCGTCTCTTCGTGACCTATCACATCGCGCATCCGCTCTGGATGCTCGCCTTTCTCGTCCTCACGTCGGTCACGTTCAGTCTCTTCGGATTCATCGTCGGCATGTGGGCCGACGGGTTCGAGAAGCTCCAGCTCGTCCCGATGCTGATCGTGACGCCGCTCACGTTCCTCGGGGGCAGCTTTTATTCGATCCGGATGCTGCCGCCGCTCTGGCAGAAGATCACGCTCTGTAACCCGGTCGTCTATCTCGTGAGCGGCTTTCGCTGGAGCTTCTACGATGCCTCGGACGTGTCGGTCGAGATGAGCCTGTTGATGACGCTCGTGTTCTGTCTCCTCTGTCTCGGCGTCATCAACTGGATGTTCAAGACCGGCTATCGCTTGAAGGCCTGATCACGCCGCGGCGAGCGCCTTCGCGAGGAGCGCGAGCATCTCGTCGAGCTCCGCGCCGGTGACGTTGAGGGGCGGCATGAAGCGCAGGGTATCGGGGCGCACCGCGTTCACGAGGAGCCCGAGCCCGAACGCCGCGTCGCGCACCCGCTCCGCCCGCGCGGCGTCGAGGCGCGCCGCGACGAGAAGCCCACGGCCCCGCACCTCGACGATGCTCGCGTCGAGCGCGCGCAGGCCCGCGACGAGCTGGGCGCCGCGGGCGACGACCGCGTCGAGGAACCCCGGTGCCGTCACCGCGTCGAGCACGGCGAGGCCGGCAGCGGCGGTGAAGGCGTTCCCGACGAAGGTGCCGCCCTGCTCTCCCTTCTCGAAGCACGACGCGCGCTCGGCGGCGAGGAGCGCCGCGAGCGGCACGCCTCCGCCGAGCCCCTTTCCGAGCGTCATCACGTCGGGCACGACGCCGTCGTGCTGGTGCGCGAAGAGCGTCCCGGTGCGTCCCACGCCCGTCTGCACCTCGTCGACCATGAGCAGGATGGCGTGCGCGTCCGCGAGCTCACGCAGCGCGCGGAGATAGCCGTCTGACGGCACCACCACGCCGGCCTCGCCCTGGATGGGCTCGACCAGGACGGCGGCCGTGTTCGCGCCGATCGCGGCCTCCACGGCGGCGACGTCGCCGTACGGTACTTTCACGAAGCCGGGCATCGCCGGTGGGAACATCGCGTCCCACCCGGGCTTCCCCGTCGCCGCCATCGTCGCGAGCGTGCGGCCGTGAAAGGCGTTCAGCGTCGTGATGATCTCGAAGGCGCCGCCGCGGTGGACCTTCCCCCACTTGCGGGCGAGCTTGATCGCGCCCTCGTTCGCCTCCGCGCCGGTGCTCGCGAGGAACACCTTCGGAAGGCCGCTGACCTCGGCGAGGCGCTGCCCGAGCGCGAGCGCCGTGGCGTTGTGGTAGGCGGGGCTCGCGGACACCAGCTCCGTCGCTTGACGCGCGAGCGCGATGGATAGCTCGGGCGGACAATGACCGAGCGCGTTGACGGCCCAGCCCTGCACGAAGTCGAGGTAGCGCTTGCCGCTATCGTCCCAGATATAGACGCCTTTTCCGCGCACCATGACGGCATCGGGCTTCGCCACGAGGTTCATGAGATGGGCAGTGGGTTCGGAATGCATCGGTATTCTCCTGTTCACGGATGGATGGAGGGCAGCGATGGAAATGCCGGACGCCGCCCTGTCTCGAAGGGCGGCTCGGGGGTTAGACGCTTTCGCGCCTTACCCGAGTGGCATCACCGTGCCGCCCGGAAATCGCGCTGATCGGCGTCGGAGCCGGAGCGAAATCGGGGACACGTTTTCCACGACGCGGACCGTATCACGTTTTCGCGAAGCGGCTCCACGATGCCGTTGTGATACCGTCCCGGCGGTCGGGGGAACTTGCTCGGGAGGAGATTACACATGACGCTTCGCTTGTCTGTTTGTGCATTCGCTCTGTCACTCGCCGCCTTTCCTGCATGCGGAAGTGACTCGAACTCGGACGGCGACGGCGCCGGTGGTACCGCCGGCGCCAGCGGGTTCGGCGGTGGTAGTGGCGGCTCGATCGGCAGCGGCGGCAGTGCCACTGTCGGCAGCGGCGGCAGCACCACGGTCGGCAGCGGCGGCACGCCCGGTAGCGGCGGTACGCCGTTCGGCTCCGGCGGCACGGTCAACGGCTCCGGCGGCGTGATCGGCGGCTCTGGCAGCGGTGGCATGCCCGGTGGCGGAGCAGCGGGCGCGAGTGGCGCGGCAGGCGCTGGCGGCACTGCCGGTGCCGCGGGCGCAGCAGGCGCGGCGGGTGCAAGCGGCGCAGCAGGCAGCGCCGGCGCATCGACCGACGCGGGCACCGACGCCAGTGCGGACGCGAGCATCGACGCCAGCGACTCCGGCGCGGCCAATGACGGCGGTGACGCCGCGGCGCCCGACGCCGCGGTCAACTGCAGCGGCGCCACGACGGTGGACGTGACCAAATCGGGGACCGTCACCGCGTCGAGCACGTCGCTCGGGCTGAACAATCGCTACGTCGCGAGCAAGGCCGTGGACGGCATGGCGACGACCGCGTGGTTCGGCGGCGACAACCGCGCCAACGCCACCTTCACATGGACCGACGATGCCGACGACTGCATCACGCAGGTGAACACTACGAACACCGCCGCCGTGGCGAACCGGATGAACTGGGGTTACGAGTCCGTCGTCGTCGACGTGCTCGCCACGGACGGGACGTCGGTGTTCACCAAGACGATCTCGATGACCGGCTCACCCGATCCGAACCTCGTGGTCGACACCGGTGGCGTGGTGGGGCGGCGCGTGCGCCTCGCGTTCACCGGCCTCGAGCAGAATCACACCACCGGCGGCATCGCCGAGCTGAACGTCAAGGCGAAGCGCTGAGACGTGCGCGAGCCCGGCGTCGCCGATAGCGCGCGACGCCGAGGCCCGCGAGGACGACGAGGCCGCCACTCACCGGGGCGCCGGCTCCGTCGCGGAGCGAGAACGAACAGCCGCTGACGGACGCCGTTCCGTCGTCCGCTCCGCCGCCGCAGTAGAGCGAGAAGCCGTGGGCGGGGCTCGGCTCGGTGCACTTCGCCGCGTCGCGGCCCGGCGGGTAGATCGCGCAGATACCGCCCTCGTCGTCGGGGTCGAGCGAGCGGTAATTCAGGTCGCCGGCAGAGTACTGCGCGTACATCGTGGCCTGCTTCACCTGGGAGTGGCCCATCCCGAGGAAGTGCCCCGCCTCGTGGGTGACGATCGAGGCGAGATCCTTGTTCACCTCGGAGCTGACGCTCGTGGTGGTGAGAACGTTGTTGTACGAGTTGATCTCGACGTCGGCGTCGAGGAGCGCGCCGGTCGACTTTTCGAAGATGGTGCTCGTCAACGCGAGCGTCGAGTTCTGCCCCTCGTACGGCCAGTCCTGGTCGCGGAAGATCCACACGTTGGCGTTCGGTTTCGTGGAGTTGAACTCGGGCTCGTTGCAGATGATACCGCCGAAGGGCGCGCCGAGATCCCACATGTCGAAGGACGGGTGCGTGCCGTTGCCACAGTCGGCGTGCATCCATTGCTCGAAGGCGCCCTGGATGATCGAGTCGGCCACCTGAAAGCTGATGTGCCGGAGCGGCGAGCCGCCCCTCTGCACGCCGAACGACAGGCAGCGGCTGTCCCAGTGGAGGTATGCACCGTCCACGACGCAGCCGTTCTCTTGTTTGCACGTCTCGTGCTTCGGATCGCAGGTCGTGGCGCGACAGAACGCCAGGGAATCGCGGGCGACGAGGCACGACAGCGCGCCCGCGAGCGCCGCCATCGCGAACCTTTCAGCGGCTGCCAACGTCGACTTCTCGCGCGATGAGCTCGGCTGCCTCGGGCGTGGTGCGGCCGTCGAGACGGCGCATTGCCGCGTCGGGCAAATCGGGGATCGCCACCGACGTGAAGCCGGCGTGGAGGCGGTGCACGCCGCGCGCGTCGGGAATTAGCGGATAGTGCCCCTGCGCCATCGCGGTGACGACGTAGAGGTTCGGGGCCGCATCGTGAACGAACACCGTCGCCCGTTCGTTCAGAGCAACCACGGCTTCACCGTGGAACGTTTGCCCGATGTCGCCCACCGAACCGCCGAGTGTACGGATGGTGATCTCCGGCGCGGGCGCACCGCGGCCGTCGAGCGCCTCCTCCACCCGGAAGAGACTGTACGTCACGATGGCGCGACGCTTACCGATCTCCTCCCAGTTTGCATACGAGTCGATCGCCGTGCCCACCAGCACGTGACGGCTCTCGTAAAGGAGCTCTCCGAGCGACAGTGCACGGGCGACGCTGGCTTCCGCACCCCGCGAAAGCAGCGTCTCGCCCACGACACTCGCGCTCGCGAGGAGAAACTCCCGACGCCCACGATGGATGACGTTCATCCCTTGTTCCTCACGACCCATGGATTCGTCAGCCTAGCCCATTCCCCGCGCCTCCGCCTCTTTCAACCTCGCTCGCACTCACTCGACGGCGGCCTCGATTCCTATACTCTTCGCGTCAACCCGGGCCTCGAAATGGGCCCGCGAGAGAGGTGACGCGATGCTTCCTGGCTTGATGATGGACTACCCGCTCACGATGACCCATTTCCTGTTGCGCGCGAGGACGTTCTTCGCTGCGCGGGAGGTCGTGAGCCGGCCGCCGAACGGCACACTCCATCGTTATGCGTACGCCGATTACTACGTTCGCACCGAGAAGCTCGCGAAGGCGCTCCTCCGGCTAGGCGTACAGCCGGGTGACCGCGTCGCGACACTGGCGTGGAATGGCTATCGGCACCTCGAGGCGTACTACGCGGTCCCCGGGATCGGCGCAGTCCTCCACACGCTGAACCTGCGTCTCCATCACGACGAGCTCTCGTACATCGCGCGGCACGCCGGGGACTCGGTGATCCTCGTCGATCGGTCGCTCCTGCCGCTCCTGTCACGCTTCCGCGCGGAGCTACCCGCGCTGAAGCACGTCGTCGTGATGCCCGACGACGGCGCCGTCGACAGCGGTGATCTCGACTACGAGACGCTGCTAGACGCGGAGTCTCCCGGGTTCGACTGGCCGGTGCTCGACGAGCGGGCGGGCGCGCTCATGTGTTACACGTCCGGCACGACGGGCGCGCCGAAGGGCGTCCTCTACTCGCACCGGTCGACGGTGCTGCACACCATGATGCTGTGCATGGTCGACACCAAGGGCATCTGCGAATCGGACACGGTGATGCCCGTGGTCCCGATGTTCCACGCGAACGCCTGGGGCATGGCGCACGCCGCCGTCGGGGTGGGCGCGAAGCTGGTGTTCCCGGGTCCGGATCTGTCGCCGCTCGCCGTCGTGAACCTGATGGCCGCCGAGCGGGTCACGTTCGCCGCGGCCGTCCCGACCGTGTGGCTAGGTGTGTTGTCGCTTCTCGACGAGAACCCCGGGCGCTGGGATCTGTCCGCGCTCCGTATGGTCTCCGTCGGTGGCGCCGCCGCGCCGCCCGCGATGATCGACGGCTTCGAGTCACGACACGGCATTCACATCCGTCACACCTGGGGCATGACCGAGACGAACCCGCTCGCGACGGTATCGCGGCTACGGCACGATCTGCCGGCGAGCGGGCCCGAGGCGATCGCGCGCCGTGCGACACAGGGCTTCGCGGTGCCGTTCGTCGAGCAGCGCCACGTCGACGACACCGGAACGGTGCTGCCCTGGGACGGAACTCAGATGGGCGAGCTCCAGGTGCGCGGACCGTGGGTCGCGAGCTCGTACTACGAGAGCCCCGAGGGCGCCGACAAGTTCACCGAAGACGGCTGGTTCCGGACCGGAGACGTCGTCACCATCGACCCACACGGGTACGTCTCCATCACCGATCGCGCCAAGGACGTCATCAAGAGCGGCGGCGAGTGGATCAGCACACAGGCGCTCGAGAACGCGCTCATGGCGCACCCGAGCGTGCTCGAGGCGGCCGTCTTCGCGGCGGAGCACGAGAAGTGGGGCGAGCGACCCGTCGCGGCCGTCGTGCTCAAGGAAGGCAAGGCCGCGACGAAGGCCGAGCTCGCCGCACACCTCGAAGGCAGGTTCGCCAAGTGGTGGCTTCCCGATGACTACCTCTTCATCGAGCAGATCCCGCGGACCTCGACCGGCAAGTTCAAGAAGCTCGATCTCAGGGCGCGGTACGGCAAGCACCTCCTCGCTCCGACTCCGGCATGATTCCCCGGTAATTCCGGGCTCCGGGGCCGCTATGGGGTGCCCGTCGGTGGGGCGTTCAGCTATACGCGGGGGGCGCCGATGACGTCACTCGAGCCGTGGGTGAAGACGATGCTGACGCGCCTTGCCGGCGCGCAGGCACGCTACCCGCTCCGGCTCATCGCGCTGTCGCTCGCGCTCACCGCCGCGGGCGCGTTCCTCGCGATGCACCTCGAGCTCCGCCCTCAGCTCTCGCAGCTCCTGCCCGAGGGCCAGCCGAGCGTCCGGGAGCTCGAGCGCCTGCGGAGCCGTACGTCCGGCGTGTCGAACCTGTTCATCGTCGTCGAAGGCGGCGACGTCGCCGCGCGACGGAAGCTCGGGGACGACGTGCTCGCCGACCTGCGCGCGCTCGGCCCACGCTGGGTCGGCAGCGCGGAGGACGGCGTACAGGCGGCGCGTGCCTTTCTACGTCCGCGTGCGATGCTCTTTCTCTCAGAGCCCGATCTGGAGAAGCTCAAGGACGATCTCGACGAGCGGTTCGGCAGGGCCGTCTCGCACGAGCTCGACATGGACCTCGAGGACGAGGACGACAAACCCCTGCCCTTCGACTCGAAGTCCATCGAAGACAAGCTCGGCCCCGGCGTCGCAGAGCTCGATCGCTTCCCCGACGGCTATTTCGAGAATCCGGAGCGCACCGCGCTGGTCGTCGCGCTGCGTTCGCCCGTCGAGGGCGGCGATCCCGACAACAGCAGCGTGCTCATCGACCGCGTGAAGACCATCGTCGAGCGTCACCGTCAGGCGCTCGGGCTCACCGCGCTGCGCGTCGGCTACGCCGGAGACGTCGTGACCGGGCTCTTCGAGTACGGCGCCGTCGAGCGGGATCTCTCGCGCGTCGGCATCGTCGGGGTCCTGTCGATCCTCGCGATCATCCTGGTGTACTTCCGGCGGCTCCGGGTGCTCTTCCTGCTCGGCGCGGTCGTGCTCTCGGGTAGCGCGTGGACCTTCGGCGTGACGAAGCTCGTCATCGGGCACCTGAACATCGCGACCGGTTTCTTCTTCAGCGTCGTCGCCGGGAACGGCATCAACTCGGGCATCATCTATCTGTCGCGCTACCTGGAAGAGCGCCACAGGGGTACCGAGCCGAAGGACGCGCTCGCCGTCGCACATTCACAGACCTGGACCGCGACTCTCTCGGCGGCCCTTGCCGCGGCGGCAGCGTACGGCTCGCTCGCGTTCACGAACTTCCGCGGCTTCAAGCACCTGGCCCTGGTCGGCTCGTCGGGAATGCTCCTCTACTGGATCGCGGCCTACGGCGTCCTGCCGGCGTTCCTCGTCGCGTCGGAGCGCATCTGGCCGATGTCGCGGAAGCGCACGAACGCGACGGCGCGCTTCGACGCACCCTTCGTCTTCCTGGTGCGACACGCGCCGAGACAGCTCACCGTCATCGGGCTCGCGCTCGCGGCGTTCGGCGCGGTAGCCATCGTGCGCTACGTCCAGAGCGATCCGCTCGAGTACGACCTGAAGCGCATCGGCAACGACGTCCCTGAGAGCAAGGATCAGTACCGTCTCTCGGCCCTCGCCGCCGGCGTCGTCGGGACGAAGACCGAGAGCGCCATGGCCGTGCTCTGCGACAGGCTCGCTCAGGTGCTGCCGCTCAAGCACGCGCTCGAGGCGAAGCGCGATTCGGTGCCGCACGCCGATCGCCCCTTCGAGACCGTGTACACGCTCCAGGACTTCGTCCCCGAAGGGCAGGTCGAGAAGCTCCCCATAGCGCTCCAGGTGAAGAAGCGCGTGCTCCGCGCGCGCGCACGGAACGGCATCTCCGACAAGGACTTCGCGGACATCGCGCCGCTGCTCCCGCCGGACGACGTGAAACCGTTCGGCATCGGTGACCTCCCCGAGGCGCTCGCCCGTCCCTTCTCCGAGCGCGACGGCACGCGCGGCAAGCTCCTCTTCATCGAGCCCACCAGCGGCAAGAGCGACTCCGACGCGCGCTACTTGATCCGCTTCGCCGACGCTTTCCGGAGCACGCGGCTTCCCAATGGGGACGTCATCGGCGGCTCGGGACGCGCCGTCGTGTTCGCCGATCTGATCCGGGCCGTCGTCGTCGACATGCCGCGCGCGCTCCTCATCTCGTTCCTGGCGACGAGCGTCGTGCTCCTCGCGTTCCGGCGGGACTTCCACTCGCTCCGCGTGCTCCTAGCGTGGGGCGTCGGGCTCGCGTGGCTCGGCGGGCTCATGCAGCTCCTCGGGCTCCGTCTCAATTTCTTGAACTTCGTCGCGGTGCCGGTCACCTTCGGCATCGGGGTCGACTACGCGGTGAACTTCGTCGAGCGCCACGCCGAGAACCACGACGTGCTCGGCACGCTGCGAAGCACCGGCGGAGCCGTCATCCTGTCGAGCCTGACGACGACCCTCGGATATCTCGCGCTCCTCGGTTCGATGAACCGCGCCGTCGCGAGCCTCGGACAGCTCGCCGTCCTCGGCGAGGTCTGCTGCCTCTCTGCCGCCCTTCTCGTGCTGCCCGCCGTGCTCCTCGTGAGGGAGCGTCCACCGGCAGGGCCGAGCGCGCGAAGCGGCGTCGCGCCGTCGCCCGGAGAATGATGGAAGACCGCATCGAACGCATTCGCATCACCACGCGTGGGTACGAGGTGTCCCCGCGGGGATTCATCGCGCCCGCCCAGTTCCTCCGGTACGTCGAGCACATCCGGTGGCGCACCATCGCGCACTCCGACAAGATCCCGGCGCGGGAGTTCATGCGCATCGGGGTCATCCGCGCACAGAAGCTCGACGTCTTCGAGGACGTGAGCTTCGACGTCGAGCTGGAGATCACGATGTGGCTCTCGCGCATCGGAAAGACGAGCCTCGATTTCTCCCACGAGGTGCTCCGCGTCTCGGACGGCGCGCTCATCGCGCGAAGCTCCGCGACGGTCGTCACCCTCGACTCGAACCGGCGGCCCGCGGCGATCGAACCGTCGGCTCAGAACTACGTCCTCGCGCGTCCGGGCACCGTCATCGAGCGACTCGACGGAGCGGCGCCCGCGGGAGCCTTCGAGCACCCCATCGTCGTCCGTCCGAGCGACGAGGACATGCAGGGCCACGTCAACCACGCCCGCTACGCCGATTTCGTCGAGGACACGCGCCTCTTGTGTGCGCGCGCCGGCGGCTACGGCGCAAGCTCCGGTGACTTCGAGGTACCCGCCCGCTCGCTCACCCTTTCTTACGACGAAGAAGCGCGCGTCGGGGACCCGTTTCGCGCGTACACCTATCCGTCGACCGCCGCACCGGGCACCATCGACTTCCTGCTCGTCAAGGGTGACGGGCGCATCACGACCCGCGCGCGCGTCGGGCTTTTCCCCATCGTGCGACCGGACGGCGAAGGCGACCCACGATGACGAAGCTCGTGCCGATGGGAGTCGGCGACATCCTCGACACCGCGTTCCGGCTCTTCCGGAAGCGCTTTCTCACGTTCATCGGGATCGCGACCGTCGTGTGCGTCCCGTCGTCCATCGTCGCTGCGGTCCTCATGGGCGCGATGCGGGCGTTTGCGCCATTGCAACAGCCGGACGACGACGACGGCCTGCTCAACGTCGTCCTGTCGTCTCCGCTCTCGCCGCGATCCTTCGTGCGCGCGTTCACGGCGTTCCAGAGCCTCCCCCAGATTCCGAACCTGCAGAACCTCGGGGGCTCGCTCCTCGCGCTCGCCGCGTCGGTGATGATGATCGTCCTCGCCGGGTTCTTCGTCTTCAGCGTCGCGTATCCGCTCTGCACCGGCGCCCTCGTCGTGAACATCTCCACGAGCTACCTCGGAGAAAACATCGGTGCGGGAGAGTCGTACCTGCGCGCGTTCAAGAAGCTGTGGCGTCTGCTCATGGCGCAAGCCTGGACGACGATCCTCGTGATGCTCGGTTTCGTGCTGTGCATCATTCCGGGGCTGATCCTCTCGCTACAGCTCGTCGTCGTGCCACAGGTCGTCCTGCTGGAGGATCTGAAGGCGTGGCCCGCAATCAAGCGCTCGCGCACGCTGATGGCCGACTACCTCGGCAAGGTCGCCATGCTGACGTCGGTGGTGTGGCTTCTAGGGCTCGTGATCGGCGCCGCGATCACCGCCGCCATCCACGTCGTACCGTGGCCCTACCCCATCATCGGGGATTTCCTCTCGTACTTCCTGCTCCAGGTCCTGATGATGCCGCTGTCGATCGCGACGACCGTGCTCTTCTATTACGACCTGAGAATCCGCAAAGAGGCCTTCGATCTGCAACATCTGGCAAGCAGCATGGTCGAATTCAGAGGCGCGCCTCCGCCGCCGGTCTAGCGGCGGTCGTCCGCGGTGCGCTCCCCGCAGCTCGACGTTCTGCGGCTTCGACGTGCCAGTGACGTCAGGCCGTTGGGGCCTTTGACGAGAAGCTCCATGCGGCCATTTTCTGGACATGGAGCGCGAGCCGTGGTGATCGTCACGGCCTCCCTCGACAGGAGAATCCAGAAGGCCCGGGGTTGGCGCCCTGGGCCGGGCGTGCGGCGGTATTTACGCGGCTTTTTCGGGCCTCACAGCGAAACGCAGGCGCCCTACGGCGTCCGATCGATTGCAGCAATCGTCTCGTGGAACCAATTCCCCCAGCTCGCCACGGACTCGGCGAACTCGATCCGCTCCGGCTCGAGATAGGAAGTAGCGACGCCGACCAGTTTCAATCTCTTCTCTGGGGTCCAGAGGTCGTTCGGCGGGGTACCTGTTTGCACGCGCCACACAGGCCCTCCACTGACACCATGGGGTTGCGGCAACGGCTCCGAGTCGCCTACGCGTACGCTCGCCGCGCGCGCATCGATCGGGTTCAAGGAGCTCACCACGGCGTTCTCGATCCACGGAATGCGGTAGCGCCTCCGAAGGGCGTCGCGGGGGGCGAATGGGAAGGCGTACGTCACACTGCCAAAGCTCTGAGTTACCGTCTTCCGACTGTGGTCGACAGCTTCCGACGTCAATGCGCCGAGGTACCCACCCATGACGAGCCAGTGCGTAGAATCAACCACGTCATCGTTCGAGGTTGCTATCGACGCGCTGTCGACCGTGCACCGCGCACGAACGAGCACCTCGTGCGCCTGTGGGCTTGGAATCGCAATCGCAACGTCACAGTCGGCCGGTCCCTCGATTGCGTGCGTCACGCCGCGCTGCACCGCGGATGGCCACGAGTCCTGAATCAGCGACCACGGATTTTCTTGCAGGTCGCTGACATTGTGCCACGCGGTCAAAATCACGACTCGTCCACCAGGTGTTCGAATGGCCGTGCCGGTCGCCAGTGCGTTCACTCGCTCGGATGCGCGCTGCTGAGCGAGACACACCAGAGAACGTGAAACCCAGGCTCCCGCTGCTTGTCGCACTTGAGCCCAGAGTTCCTGAGCATCATGAACGTTAGGCGCTCGGCTCGTTGTCGTCTCTGCACTGAACAATCTCGGGAAGAGAGCGTCCGCGCTGTCCGAACCGAAGCGAAGCCGCACCGGCGATTTCGGGCTGTCCGACACGAGCAGTCCGGCGCTGAGCAGCTGGCTCATTGCTGCGCGGGCCGTGCGTTCAGGGCGGCCCGTCACGCGTGCAGCCTCACCACGGGGCAGCTCGCCTCGACGTAAGACCTCGATCGGTATGGCTGCGGCGTAGTCTGGGAGGCGTAGTGACTCTCGGACGTATCTGGTCAGACGTACCTGCAGGTTCTCGAGATCGAACAGATCAGCCATGAAGGAGACCTGGTCGAGTGCGACTCGGCAGAACCACGTCACGAACTCGACGAGAGCACGTTGAGACAGATTTCCCCGCCCATCGAGGTCTCCCTGTCGCGGAGCGTCCGCCGCGTCCATCATGCGCTTGTATTCACCAACATCGGTCAGCCCACGTGCGAGCCCGCGCGAAATCGACCAAAGACCGTGTGCCGCTATGCCTGCCTGCCACCCCATGGCATGTGACACGAGTCGACTCACGCGACCGTTCCCATCCGGAAATGGGTGAATGAAGTTGAAGCGATGATGTGATGCAGCCATCGCTATGATGCGAGCCGACGTTCCGAGCCCCTGGAAGCGATATCGCGATTCAAAGTACTCCATGAATCGCATGACAACGGGACTCGAAGGAGGGACGAGTCTGCCAACCGTCACGTCGTGAAAAGGTTCGCTTCGGAATGCTCCGGGGGTCATCTGATAGGCACCCCGCGGGTGGTCCACGCGGAGCATTCGAAACGAGGCATCGTCGTAGAAATGACGATGGAGCCAAAGAATGCGATCACGCGAGGCCGGCTCTCCGAATGTACCGTTGGCGCTCTCCCTATCGACAGTGCGCTGCACCCGAATGTGCGCGAGGGCCTCGCGCTGCAAGTCGCGGCGCTCGTCGTCCTCGACATCCAGAACGTCCGCAAGCGCACGTTCGATGTCGAGCGGACGGGTGTTGTGACCCTCGATCAGATTCGAGTAGTAGCAATTCATCACGCGAACGAGCTCCGAAAGGCTCGCTGCGCTGTCCGGGTGGAGGGGCGCTCCCAGCTTCGTCGACTTGCTGGAAAGATCGGCGATGATGTCTACGAGGGCCGTCGGACAGCTCTCGAGCAAGCACGGCTCGATACGGGACGGGTTTTCCTCGGCCAACGAAGAACGCCTCTCGGGACCAGATTCTGCCGATCCTCTTGCCGTGCAAGATACTGCAAATACTGAGAATATCTACTCTCACGATCCTATTCTGCCGATCCTGTTGCCGATCTGACTTGGTCTTCGACCGGAGAACTGGGCTCTCAGGGGCGAGCTACTAGGCGAACCAAAGCCTTTGCCGCCGTTTCGTGGGCTTGACGCTTTCGATGTGGCGTGAGCGCGTCTCCGTAGGCTCCGACTGGGCTCCAACTATCCGTTAACATGACGGAAACTATGCGACCAGGTCGCTTCCAGCCGGTCTCCGGACGCCATGTTGGCTGGTCGTCCCATGAACTGCGGAGTCCATGTAGCCCGCAATCGCAAACCATTCCGTAGAAGGTGCTGTACGCGTACAGAGAAAGTGCAGCTGCCGCCTGCGCGACTACCCCCGGTGACGCCCCACCGCGAGCCGCTCCAGGTACGACTCGGGCGCGATCCACGCGCCTCCGTGGCGGTGAAAGAGACGCTGCGCGATCTGCTCGCCGACCCGGGCTCGTGCGGCGGGCGTGAGGGCGCCGCGACGCTCTAGGAAGCCGGTGACGAGGGCTTGTTCGTTGGCGGTGAGTTCGAAGGACGTCTCGGCGAGGGGGAACATGGATTGCGGCGCGGCGGGCGCGACGGACCAGCCGCCCTGTTCGAGACGTGCGGCGATGCGGCGCGATTCTTTGACGACGATGGTCTTCGCGACGAGATCGCCGAGGCGCTGTGACGAGGGGCCGAGGACGGCGAGCAAGCCGCCCACGCCGTAGCCGAGCGGCAAGAAGTCGATGGGACGTAGCAGGTTCCGGATGACGGCCTGGGTCTTCGAGATCGACCCGCCGCCGGCCGAGACGGCACGGAGCCCCATGATCCTCTTCCCCAGCGTTCGTCCGTTGACGAACGTCTCGGAGACTCCCTGGTACAGGAACGCGGCTACGGCGACGGCGAGCACCGGCATCGCGGGCACACTCGACGACACGGCGGGCGCGTCGGATTCTCCGAGTGCGACGAGCGCGCGCGGCGCGACGGTTCCCCCGACGATCAGGAGCGACACCGCTGCGAGCACGCTGTCGATCGCGGCCGCGCAGAAGCGCGAACCGGGACCCGCGACGTCGGTCGGTCGAGCTGGTTCCGCTGGGTGCACCGCGCGCTCAGCCTAACCGATCGGCGACGAGTCTCAGAGAAACTCGCACACGTACGCGGCGGGTTCCTTCGCGCGCACGTCGAAGCCGCTCTTGCCCGGCACCTCGAACAGCGTGCCGGCGGGATAGGTCTTCCATGCGTCGCCCACCTTGGCCTCGAGCTCGCCGCTCACGACGATCATGCGCTCGGGAGAGTCGGTGCCGAAGTGATACTCGCCCGGTTCGATGACGCCGACCGTGGCCTTACGCCCCAGTCGCTCGAAGCCGATGCTCTGAACCCTTCCGTCGAAATACGTGTTGTGCTTCAGCATGGTGGGCCACGGTAGGCGGTGCCCCGACCTTCGGCAATACGCGCGTCGTGGCCGTGAAGACCGGAGAACCATAGTCGTGCCATCATGGTGGGGTGAAGGTTCCCGCTCTGCTCGACCGCATCCAGGAGGTGTGCCCTCTGCCGGCGACCGCACAGCGCGTCGCTCAGCTCGCGGGCGACCCGAAGACGCGCATCGATCAGATCGCGGCGATCCTGGCGACCGATCCGGCGCTCACCGCTGAGGTCATGCGAATCGCCAACAGCGCGGCCTTCGGACGCTCGCGGCAGATCGCGGAGCTCGAGCAAGCGGTGCTCCTCATCGGCGCGGCGCAGATCCACGACATGGCGCTCGCGATGGGCATGCTCGCTGCGTTCCGGACCAAGGCGGAGCTGTCGTTCAATTTTCACGACCGCGCCGTGGTCGCCGGGAGCATCGCGCGGAGCCTTGCCGAGAAGGTCGGCATCGCCGACCGGAGCGAGATGTTCGTGTGCGGCCTCCTGTCGGAGATCGGCGCGATGGCGTGCGCGGTCGTCGACGCGACGGAGTACGCGCGCGTCTGGCAGCAAGCGAGCGATTACCAGAAGCGTGAAGAGCTCGAGCGCGCGCGTTACGAGGCGACGAGCCGAGAGATCGGTGGCCGTCTCCTGCGGCGTAACGGATTGCCGGAGTCGGTCGCGCGCGCGATCGAGGCCGATTCCACGGCTCCGGAAGCCGGCACTCGCGAGCGGGTAACCGGCTTTGCGCGACGCGCGGCAGGCGCGATCCTCGAGATCGGCAAGACCGGCGATACGGCGGCGCTCGCCGAGCGCGTCGGTGCGCTCCGTGACGAGCTCGGCATCACCCTGCCCGCGCAGGACGTCGTCGACACGTGCCTGCAAGCCGCGGGCGCGGCGCTAGCGGCGCTTCGTCAAGCGCGCTGAACGCCGCGCCGAGTCGCTTCACGTGTCGGCGAGGTGGTAGCCCTTCTCGCCGTGGTCGCTGAGATCGAGGCCCGTCTCTTCGTCTTCCTCGGTGGGGCGCAGGCCGATGGCGGCCTTGACGACGTAGGCGATGACGACCGTGGACGCGATCGACAGCGAGAGCGTCACCCCGATGGCCTTGAGCTGCTCGAGCCACAGCGTCTTGCCGACGATGTCCTTCAAGTTGGTCGAGAGGTTCGCGTTGACGTCGGCCGTCGCGAAGATGCCGGTGACGAACGCGCCGATGGTGCCGCCCACGGCATGAACGCCGAAGGTGTCGAGAGCGTCGTCGTAGCCGAGGCGCGCCTTGAGCTGCGTCACTGCGAAGAACGGCACGATGCCGGCGATGACGCCGATGACGACCGCCGACGACGCGCTGACGAAGCCCGCCGCGGGCGTGATCACGACGAGGCCGCCGACGATGCCGGAGCAGAAGCCGAGGACGGTGGGCTTGCCGCGCGAAACCCACTCGACCGCCGCCCAGGCGAGGCCGGCGATGGCTGCGGCCAGCGTCGTGGTCGTGAAGGCATTCGCCGCGATGCCGTCCGCCGCGCAGGCGCTACCGGCGTTGAAGCCGTACCAGCCGACCCAGAGCATGCCGGTGCCGACCATGGTGAGCACCAGGCTGTGCGGCGCGAAGTTCGCCTCGCCGAAGCCCTTCCGCTTGCCGACGATGAGCGCGAGCACGATGGCCGACCAGCCCGAGGACATGTGCACGACGGTGCCGCCCGCGAAGTCGATCGCCTTGATTCCCGCCTTCGCGTTCCACACGCCGTTCATGAAGCCGTCGACGCCCCACACCATGTGCGCGAGCGGGAAGTATACGACGCACATCCACGCGACCATGAAGACGACCAGCGCGGAAAACTTCATGCGCTCTGCGATCGCGCCGACGATCAGCGCGGGCGTGATGATCGCGAACATGAGCTGGTACATCGCGAACACGTTGTGCGAGACCCACGCGGCGTAGTCGCCGTTAGGCATCGAGTCGACGCCGCGAAGAAGCGCGAACTTCAGGCCACCGAGGAAGGGCGTGCCGGGCGCGAACGCCAGGCTGTACCCGAACGCCCACCAGAGGAGCGTCACGATGCCGGAGAGCCCGAGACACTGCGCCATCACCGAGAGCACGTTCTTGGTGCGCACGAGGCCGCCGTAGAAGAGCGCGAGACCGGGCAGCGTCATGAAGAGGACGAGCGCGGCGCTGATCATCATCCAGCCGTTGTGACCGGGGCCGGGACCTGGGATCTTGGTCGTCCCGGCGTCGACGCGTGAAGCGTTGTTCATGTACGCCTCGAGATCCGCGACGCGCTTCTCGAGCTCGGCGTTGGTGGCGGCCTGAGCAGCCGCGCCGGCGGGTGCCGCCGCGACGGCAGGCGCCGGTGATTCGTCCGCGTAGCTCCGCGGCGAGATCGCGAACGCGGCGACCAAACACAGCACCGCGAGCACCCTGGCGAGGATGCGGCGCGAGCCCCCCATCCCATGTTTCTGGCTGATGAACGTCCTCATAGGCCGACATCTACCGGCAACAATGTTTCTCGCAGATGTCCTGAAAACGTCGCGTTCTTTTCAACGCCGTAAGGGAGGTATTATTTTCACGACGCAGAGCGGCAAAGAAACGCCCGTTCAGAGCGCTCGAACGGCGCGCTCACGCTCGATGACGGCCACCATGTCGTCGGGAACCGGGCGCGAAAACCGGAGCTCCTCCCTGGTGATCGGATGCACGAACCCGAGCTCCGCCGCGTGCAGAAGGATGCGCGGCGCGGCGAGCAGATCGTCGAAGCCGCGCGAGTACACGCGCTCGCCGACGAGGGGGTTCCGCGCCTCGGAGAGATGGATCCGGATCTGATGCGTGCGCCCCGTCTCGAGCCGGCACTCGATGAGCGCCGCGCGCGCGAACTGCTCGACGACGCGCACGTGCGTCACCGACTCACGCCCGAGATCGTCGCGCCCCGTCGAGCCACGACGGCCGTCTCCGCGATCTTGCACGAGACGCGAGCGGATGGTGCCGGCACGCACCTTGCCGTTTGCGAGCGCGACGTAACGCCGGTGCATGCTGTGACTCCGGAGCTGCTGCTGGAGCTCGCGCTTCGCCGTGGTCGTGCGCGAGAAGACGAGGAGTCCCGATGTCTCCTTGTCGAGGCGCTGCACGACGCCGAGCGGCGGGACGGTGGTGCCGGGACGTGCCGTCTTTCTGAGGAGCGATTGCACGAGCCGATCGAGCGTGTCGCGTTCGTCGTCGTGCGGCACCGTCGCGATGCCTGCGGGTTTGTCGACGACCACGATGTGCGAGTCCACGTGTACGAGGACGTCCTTCGTGACCTGGCCGGGGGCGGCCCGCCGCGGCGCCGCCATGCGCACGGCGATCGACGAACCGGTGCCGACCATCGCCGTCGGATCGACGACGATCGCGCCGTCGACGGTCACCTTGCCTGTACGGACGATGCGCCGTACGTCGTTCCAGCTCGAGCCGGGGTGGGCGTCACGCAGCGCGCGATCGAGCGCGAACGGGCCTCTTTCGATGACGAACGACGTGTCGCGAATGACGCGCGGCGGGCTCTCGGGCCTGTTGGACACGGGTCGGAGCCTACAGCAACGGGCGCCCTGCCGTGCCCGTGTTAAGGTTCGAGCGGTGGACAACGAGAGCACGAGGACGGGAGTGATTTCGGAGGACGCGCGCGCTGCACTCATGCGTGCGCCGCGTCCCAAGCGCGATCTGCCGATCGCCCCCCACGCCGAGCCCTTCCGCAAGCGCCTGCCGCTCGCCGACGGGGCACGCGACATCGACCGCCGCACCCGCCCCATCTATGCAGTGTGGGAGATCACGCTGAAGTGCGATCTGGCGTGCCGTCACTGCGGCTCACGCGCCGGTCAGGCGCGCCCCGACGAGCTCTCCACCGCAGAGGCGCTCGACCTGGTCCGGCAGATGGCCGAGCTCGGCGTGAAAGAAGTGACGGTCATCGGCGGCGAGGCGTACCTGCGCGAAGACTGGACGGACATCATCCGTGAAGTGCGCAAGTTCGGCATGCAGTCGACCATGACTACCGGCGGTCGCGGCATGACGCCCGAGCGCGCCCGCGCCGCCGCGGCGGCGGGGTTGATGAGTGCGAGCGTCTCCGTCGACGGCAACCGCGAGACCCATGACCGCCTGCGCGGCGTACAGGGCTCGTACGACTCCGCGATGGCCGCGCTCGCGAATCTCGCTGCGGCGGGCATCCCCGTCTCCGTCAACACGCAGATCAACCGGCTCAGCGTCCCCGATCTACCCCACGTCCTCGAGACGATCATCGCAGCCGGCGGACACAGCTGGCAGATCCAGCTCACCGTCGCGATGGGCCGCGGCGCAGACGAACCCGCCGTCCTCCTCGAGCCGTACGATCTCGAGACCGTCTTCCCGCTCCTCGTCCGTCTGAAGCAGCGCTGCGACGAGGGCGGCGTGCGACTCTGGCCCGGGAACAACATCGGTTACTTCGGGCCGTACGAGTCCATCCTGCGCGGTCAGCTCCCACTCGGGCACATGGCGTCGTGCGGCGCCGGTCGCGCGACGCTCGGCATCGAAGCCGACGGCACCATCAAGGGTTGCCCGTCGCTCACCACGCACGGCTGGGCAGGCGGCAACGTCCGCGAGAACTCGCTGCAAGACATCTGGGAGCGCGCCAAGCCACTCCGCTACACGCGCGACCGCACCGTCGACGATCTCTGGGGCTTCTGCCGCACCTGCTACTACGCCGACGAATGCCGAGCCGGCTGCACCTGGACCTCCGACGTCCTCTTCGGCAAACCCGGCAACAACCCCTTCTGCCACCACCGGGTCCTCGAGCTAGCCAAAGAAGGCAAACGCGAACGCCTCATCCAGGTGCAACAAGCTCCCGGCGCGCCGTTCGACAATGGCAAGTTCGAGATCGTGCTGGAAGATCGGCCGGCGACGTGATGACCACCGCGAAGCGCGTGCTGGAACCTGGACCGGGTCACCCGATCACCATCGCTCCCTCGTCGCAGCGAGTCACGGTGCTCGTCGCCGGAAAGACGATCGTCGATACGCGGCAAGCGCTCGTACTCAAGGAGGGCTCGTATCCAGCCGTGGTCTACGTCCCGCGTGAAGACGCGGCGATGGATCTGCTCGAACGTTCGACACACTCGACGTACTGCCCGTACAAGGGCGACGCCTCGTACTACAGCATTCCCGTCGGAGGCGAGCGCTCCGTCAACGCCGTCTGGACGTATGAGAACCCTCACGCTGCCGTTGGCGAGATCAAGGACTACCTCGCCTTCTACCCGGACCGGGTCGACTCGATTTCCACCGTCGAGTGAGAGCGCCGAGGCTTCTCGAAAGCCCAGGCCACGTAGGGCGGCGAAGGCTTTGGCATGCATCTCCACCGCACGCGGTTCCGGCGCGGGTCCGTGGTCGCTGCCGTCGGCACGCCGGAATCGGATTCCCGCCGAGACGCTGCCGGAGACGACGAGCTCACCGCGATGTGCTGCGCGATGGTGCGCGCCGCTGGGTAGTCAAATTGTCAGCATCGTGTCCGCCACCTCCGAACGCAGCGCAACGTGATGAACGTCGAGAAACTGCGTGTTGCGACAACCCGGGACGGCGCACTGCTCGTGATCGCGGCGCCGCACGGCTCGGCGCGTCGCCGGTGAGACGGTTTGCTTCGCCCGAACGCCGCCGATTGCGCGGACTCGCGCTGCGCCCACGTGGGCGCTCTCGTTCTTAGCGGGCTCTGCGCCCACATGGGCGCTCTCGTCCCTGGCCGGATCTGCGCCCGCAACGGGAGGCGTGATCACCCCGATGAGCCATCAGCATGAGCGCGGAGTCGTCGTCGAGCGGAGTGCCGCTGCGCTTCAGCTTGTTCATGGCCTCCCGGAAGAGCGCTAGCGTTTCGGGTGCAACTTCGAAGCGAAGAACGTGGCGCCGCACATCAGGCTTGCCCGCGGAAGAGGGCGCATCTCCCGGTTTAGCGGAACACGTCGATCTCGCGCCTACCGTCTCACGGGATCACGTCAAGGCGAATCGTCGGCCCGGACACAATCGAACCAGTGACCAGTCCAGTGGCCAAGTCATGCCGGCGCGACGCTCGTATCGGGTCCGGGCACTCTGCGGGCGCGGTTTCGGCGCAGGCTGCTCCCGGGTCACAGCTCGGATCGCACGCCATCTGGATCATGGCACCCTCGGCGGCGAGCATCTGATCGTACTTGGCCGCGATCGTTTCACCGCCGTCGGACTCCGGTCGAGCGCCGTCGACGCCGGCAAGGGCCGTACATCTCAGCGCCATGCTGATGCACGTGCCCTGCACGCAGCTCGCGTATGTCCCGAACGCCTGACAGTCCCGGTCCACGGTGCAGCGCGGCTTGTTCGTGGCATCGCTGGAGCAGGCGGTGATCGCCGTGACGGCAACGACGTACGCGCTGAGTCGCGCAATGTTCAGAAGTACGCGCATTGCGAATCGCGTTGCGGGCAGAGCTGGAACGTGAGGGACACGGAGCCGTCGGGGAGAAGCTGCGCGGGGGTGGAACCGGGAGCGAGCGCGGGACCACCGAGGGACATGCCGAGCACGCCGGGGAAGAAGCGCTGCACGTTTCCGCCTTCGCCGGCCGGCAAGCGGAGCTCGATGTCCTGGGTCGTGATGTGGCCGCTCTGGACGCACGCACCGTTCATCTGCGCGCAGGCGCCGATCGGCGTGCCTGTCTGATCGCCGAGCATGGTCGCCGACCACGCTGCATCGAAATCCACCGGTTGCGTGAACCGCAAGGCTCGACGGCAGGGAGCCCACACCTTCTGGCGTCGGGATCTCGGCGTGGCGAACCGTGATGTTTCGAAGCTCGGAGGCGGCGGCGGCCCACTCTTGCGGTGGAGCGCCCCCCACTATCCGACCAGCGTCGGCGTGGTAGGGTTCGCGGGCGGCGGGTTACGAGTGGACGGAGACGAGCGATGACGAGTCTTGTGAATTGCGGAAGCTGCGCACGACATATCCGGCGGAGCGAAGCTCTGTGTCCGTTTTGCGGCGTGCCCGTCGAAGGCGACGTTTCGGGAGCGCCTCTGCGCGCAGTACCCGGGATCCGGATGGGACGGACGGCGTTGATGGCGTTCGCCGCCGCGGCCGCGGGAATGACGGCTTGTAGCGGGGGCGACTTTTCCTCGGCGGGGAACGACGGCGGCAAGGTTTCGACGGGCGGCGACACGACAAGTGACAACTCCGGTGGTCATAGCGGGGCGAACGCCGGCTCGGGCGGCGCTGGCAACACGACGGCGGGCAACGGCGGGGCGGCGGTGAACGGCATGGGCGGCGGTGTGGCCGCGCTCTACGGCGGTCCGCCGATCACCGGCATGGGCGGCGGGTTCGCGGCGATGTACGGGGGTCCACCGATCTCCAGTGGCGGAGCCGGCGGCGGAGCAGCGTCCGGAGGCGCAACGAGCGCGGGCGGCCACGCGAACGCAGGCGGCACGACGGGCAGCGGCGGCGTCACTGGCGCAGGCGGCACGACGAGCACGGGCGGAGTGACGACCGTGGGCGGCACGACGGGTAGCGGCGGCGTCACCAGCGCAGGCGGCACGACGGGCAGCGGCGGCACGACGGGCAGCGGCGGCACGACGAGCAGCGGCGGCACGACGGGCAGCGGCGGCACGATGGGCAGCGGCGGCGTCACTGGCGCAGGCGGCGCGACGAGCACGGGCGGTACGACGAACACCGGCGGAACTGGCGGCACGGTGTCCATCGGCGGAGTGACGGGCGCGGGCGGGCTTCACGGGCTGGGTGGCTTCACGACGCTGTATGGCTCGCCGGGTCCGGTGTACGGCGCAGCACCTGTGAAGTAGCGGCGTTCGCTTCGCTGACATCGTGTCCGTGAAGCCGCGGCGCGTCGTGAACATGTGTATGGGCGCGCCGGAAATCGGCTCAAAAATCGTGCTTTCGGCGCGCACACTGTGAGCTCGCCGGATTTATTCGCCTACAACGTGAGAGCCGAATCACGCTGCGGGATTACCGCAAGCGCGCTTCGTGTCGTACGCTGACGTCTCGATCACGCGCGGTGCGTGACGGCCCTCTGGAGTGTGGATGAAGGCATTGCGAGCGTGTGCCGGTGGATTCGTGTTCCTGTCCGCAGCGTCGTTGCTGGCTTGCTCCGGCAATGACTCGAGCGGCTCGAGCGGCGAGCTCGGTGGACAGGGCGGCTTGCCGGACATCGGCAGCGGTTCCACGACGAGCCTCGGCAGCGCACCGAGCACGGTCGGCGGACGGACCGGCAGCGGCGGCACCGGTTCGGGCAGCGTCGGAAGCGGTTCGACCTCGAGCACCGGCGCGACGTCGGGCACCGGCGGCCGAAGCGGCGGTCGCGGCGGCACCGCATCGGGTAGCGGTGGCACGACCGGCGGAACCGGCGGCACGTCGAGCAGCGGCGGCGCGAGCAACGGTGGCAGCGGCGCAGGCGGTTCCACGCCGGGCAAGCCGGGCACCGTCGGCGGTTGCAGTGTGTTCACGCCGGACGACGACTGGAACAAGGATATCTCCGGCGCCAGCGTCGACGCGACGTGGACGACGCGCATCCAGACCGTGACGTCGACCGGACTGAAGCTTCATCCCGACTACGGAAACTCCGGCTCCGAGCACTACGGCATTCCGATCAACGTCGTGCCTGCGAGCCAGCCTGCAGTGCCGGTCACGTTCGACGACTACGCGGACGAGAGCGACCCCGGGCCGTATCCGTTCCCCGATCCCGGCAGCGCGCGCGTCGAGGGCGGCACACCGATGTCGTGCGACGGGGATTGTCACTTCCTCACCGTGCAGAGCGGCACCTGCGTGCTCTACGAAGGCTACGCCTGTCACTACGACGGCGGCTGGCACTGCGCGAACGGCGCAAAGTGGGATCTGAAGAAGAACAGTTACGGCCAGCGCCCGAAGGGCTGGACCAGCGCCGACGCAGCCGGCCTCGCCGTGATGCCCGGCCTGGTGCGCGTCGACGAGGTGCGCTCGGGGGCGATCACGCACGCGATCCGCTTCACGATGGACTGCTCGCGCCCGAACTACGTCGCGCCCGCGACCCACGATGCCGTGCCGCACGCCTGCGACCCGAGTAACCCGAACTCGCCGCCGATGGGCCTCCGCGTCCGGCTGAACAAGACGAAGTTCGACATCTCGAAGCTCTCGGCGTCCGCCCAGGTCGTGGCGAAGGCCATGCAGACCTACGGAATGATCCTCGCCGACAATGGATCCGACTTCTACTTCCAGGGCGAGGACAACGCGGGCTGGGCGGACGACGACGTCGAGCCGCTGAAGACCATCCCGGCTTCTGCCTTCGAAGTGATCACGCCGCCACCTCTCGAGAACTGAGCCGCGCGGGACGCGCTATGTTGTCGCCCCCATGGCGACGGCGACGCGCGTCCTTCAGCTGAGCCCGGCGCGTCCCGACGCCGACGCGCTCGGCGGCGTGACCGTTCACGTCGCGGCGCTCGCGGAACACGCGCCGGCGAGCGTGACGACGCTCACGGCGTATCCGTCGGGTGACGAGCTCCTCGTCGAAGCCTGGAAGCCGCGACGACTCGTCGCTGCGCTGCCCCTCACCGCACGCGCACTGGACGCCGCGCTCGCGGGCACGAATGCCGGCGTGCTTCACGTGCATTCGCCGCAGTTCGGGCCCGACGCGATCGTCACGGCGGTGAAGAGAGCCGGCGTGCGCCTGGTCGTCGCGATGCACGAGCACGCCCTGGTCTGCGAGAACTACGAGCTGCTCGAGGGTGGACGACGTTACTGCGGCATCCCGACGGACCTAGCGCGCTGCGATCGCTGCCTCGCCGTGACACGCGCACGTCCCGCTGGCTCGCTCGGCGTCTATCGCGCGACCGCTGCGAGATTGGTCGACGCTGCCGACGTGTTCGTCGCGCCGTCCCGCTCGGTCGCCGAGCTCGCGGCACGGGTGCACCCGGCGCTTGCGTCGCGCGTGCGGCACTTGCCGTGGGGCGTACCCTTGCCGCTCGCGCGGCGCGGGCGAATGCCGGAGACGGGACCGCTGCGCGTCGCCATCGTCGGCGTGTGGGCCAGGGTGAAGGGCACGGAAGTGCTGCCGGCTCTGCTCGAGGCGTGCCGTCACCTCGACGTCGAGTGGCATCTCTTCGGCGCGACGGAGGGTGCGTCGCTCGCCGGCGTGCGGCGGAGCGGCGCGCGTATCGTCGTGCACGGCGCCTATCGCCGCCCGCTGCTCGCGACGCGACTCGTCCATGCCGGCTGCCACGTCGTCGCACTGCCGAGCATCGGCGCCGAGACGTTCTCGCTCGCACTCGGCGAGGTCACGGCGGCCGGCTTCCCGGTGCTCGCGTCGGACCTCGGCGCGCTCGGGGAACGCGTCCGCGACGGCGCGCTCGGATGGCTCTTCGATCCGTTCACGCCGGCAAGCTTCGCAGACGCCGTGTCGCGCCTCGTCGCGAACCGCGCAGAGCTGGAGCGCGTCGCGGTCCACGTGGCCACCCTCCCGCTCCGCGACGAGCGCGACATGGCCCGCGATCACGCCACGCTCTGGACGGAGCTCGGCGCGCTCGCGCCGCGGCCGGCCGACTCGCCCAGCAGCGGCCAGAGTCGCGAGGAGTCGCTCGCGACGTACGCGAAGGGCGTTGCGCGGGCCGGGAGCCGGCGTCCGTCGCGCCTCGAGGCGCTGTTCGACCGCCTCAAAAAGAGCGATTTTTACCGAGATCTACGGCTCCGGCAGATCCTCCCCGAGGGAGCCCGTAAAGCAATCGAGCAAGGCCTGCGCCGCCCGTCGTATCGTCGGCCCCGCGCAAAGGATCGATGATGACGAGCCGCGACGTTCGCCTGTCGTGGGGTGTGTTCGCCCTGCTCCTGTTCTCGTTCGCCTATTTCTATCAAGGCGGCGGATGGAACGAGAACTCGCGCTTCGATCTGGTGCAATCCATCGTCGACGACCACACCATCGCGATCGACCGTTACCATGAGAACACGGGCGACAAGGCGAGCTACGGCGGGCACTTCTACTCCGACAAGGCGCCTGGTCTCTCGCTCCTCGCGGTGCCGATCTTCGTCGTGCTGCGGCTCTTCCGCGGGCTCATCGGGAACGAGCACGACTTCGTCGTCCTCGCCTCGTACATCACCACGGTCCTGACCGTTGGGGTTGCCGGAGCGGGAGCGGGGGCGCTCGTGTATCGCGCGGGCAGGAAGCTCGGAGCCACGCCGGCCGGCGCCGTCATCGCGTCGGTGGGTTACGGCCTCGGCACCATCGCGTTCCCCTTCTCGACGATGCTCTTCGGGCATCAGCTCGCCGCGTTCCTGCTCTTCGTCGGGTTCGTGCTCGCGTGGGACGTGAAGGAAGCCCCCGTCCGCTGGAAGTCCATCTGTGTGCCGCTGGTGCTCGGAGCGGCGGTCCTCGTCGAGATGCCGACGGCACCTGCCGCGATGGGCCTCCTCCTCTATCATCTCGGCTTCAAACCGACGCGTCGCTCGCTGCTCATCGCCGCGCTCGCGGCCCTGCCCGTGGTCGGGCTCGCGCTCTATCTCCTCGCGGCGTTCGATAGCCCGCTCCGCGTCGGCTACGACGTGCTCGCCGACCCCGCATCACGCGACGAGATGCACACCCACGGCGTGTTCGGTCTGACGTACCCGCACATCGGCGTGCTCGCGGAGCTCCTCATGGGGCGCTTCCGCGGGCTCTTGCCGTACTCGCCGGTGCTGCTCCTCGCGATCCCCGGCTTTCTCGTCGCGCTCAGCCGCGAGGTGACGACCGACGGCGCGCCGGAACCCGTGCGCAACGAGCGACGGCGCGCAGCGAAGGTCGCGCTCGGCGTCTCTGCGTACTTCCTTCTGTTCGTATCGAGCTACACGTGGTGGCAGGGCGGCTCGAGCTTCGGTTCGCGTCACCTCATCCCGATGCTCCCCTTCTTCGCGACGCCCATCGCGCTCGTCGCGAGCCGTCGCCCGGTGCTCGGGCTCGTGTTCCTGGTGCCGTCGATCGCGGTGATGCTCGTCGTCACCAGCGTGCAGCCCAAGGTGAACGATCGCCTGCAAAATCCCTTCTGGGCAGGCCTACTGCCGGCCTTCGGCCGCGGCGTGATCGCCGCAAACGACGTGTGCCCCGTCATCGGCCGGGTCGGTCATGTGCCGCACGAACCGTTCCTGCGCGGCGCGCGCTACGACGCCTTCAACGTCGGAATGGCCTTCGGAAGCCGCGGCCCGCGAAGCCTCGCGCCACTCTTCGCCGTCTGGCTGACGTCCGCCTGGGCGCTCGGACGAGCGGCGCGGAGAGAGTCGGATGACGCCGTGCCCGAGAACGGGCGCGGCGCTAGATTGAAAACGTCGTAATCAAAGGAGCGCCTCGATGATTCTCCGACGCATCATACCGAACCTGAACGTCGACGACGCGACGACCGGGCACGAGTTCTACGAGGAGTTTCTCGGTCTGAAAAAGGAGTTCGACATGGGCTGGGTGGCGAGCTTCCGGTCGACGACGAATCCGAGTGTCCAGGTGACGCTCGTCTCTGGTGACGCGACCGCGCCGGAGCAATCGTCACTCACCGTGCAAGTTGCAGACGTGGACGCAGCGTACGCAGAAGCACAGCGCCGCGGCTACGAGATCGTCCATCCGCTCACGACGGAGCCCTGGGGCCTGCGACGATTCTTCGTCAAAGATCCCCACGGTGTCGTCTTCAACATCGCCGGACACGCGGATTGAACGTTCCGGCGCGATGTGCGCCCGACCACCATAGCGGTCACGCGCCGAGACGCGCGCTCAATCGCCGAAAGAGCTCCACCGACGCGTCGATCTCCGCCTTGCGGATGGAGACGCTCTCGACGTTGATGCCGAGCGGCAGCTGTTTTTCACGCGCGTAGTCCAGCACGTCGGTGAATACGCTCTCGCACAGATCGATGGAGCGTCCGAGCGTGTCCGCGGAGTGGCGCAGCTCGTTCTCCAGCCAGCGCGGGAACGAGATGCCGAGCCATTTCATGAACTCGAGCGTCCGCACCGAGCCGCACGGGGAGAACGTGAGCACGAGCGGAGCGGGCGAACGGCCGCTCGCCCCGAGCGACAGCGCGTAGTCGGAGAGCAACGACTTGGTGGCGGCGCCATCGTAGACGGATTGCGTGATGAAGAAGCGGCACCCAACGTCCTGCTTGGCGAGCATGCGCTGGTGCTCATCCATCTTCGCGACGTGACGCTCGGCGATGGCGATCCCGCCGAGGACCAGGTTGGGGGCGGCGCGTGCGAGCGCATACGCCTCGGTCAACGGTAAGCCCGTGCTGCGCGACCGACCGCGTGGTGCACCGACGAACACGCCGACGCGCCTTTCTGCTGCCGCGCGCACCGTATCGAGCCAGCTCGCGAACGCGTCTCGCGGCTGCGCGTCCACGCACCGATACACGATCTTGGGGATCGCGAGCTCCGCAAGCGCGTCGCACGCGTAGCTCTCCGGGTCGACGGTGGGTAAGAACGGGAACGGCCGTGCTTCGCCGTCGCGCCCCGGTTCGTCTTGGATGTCGTAGACGACCAGCCCGTCCGGCGCGAGCTCATGAACGCGCGTCACCTGTTGCGCAGCGATCTCTCGCAGCCGCTCGGGCTCCGAAGATCGCTTCGGCGGCGCGATGCCGTAGAGACGGATCCCGGTGAGGGCTCGGTCGAGTTTTTCGAAGAGGGTGGTCAAGGGAGGTTCGTTAGTACCGGAGCTGCCGATCTGGGCTGCCGAAGCGCCGCCGTCCGTCAGCGAGGAGCGCAGCGTACTCCGAGGTCGGAATGAAAGTGAGATGTGTCGCCGACCTCGAAAAGGGGACTTATTTCGATCACTGACTACCGACGACGACTTCGCTGATCTGGATGACCGGCTGCGCGTCGGTGTAATTCGCGACGTCCGCCCTGATCTCTTTGCGGTGCGGGCCCATGCCCGCGTCGAACGCTTCGACGGACTCGCAGAAGATGTGGCACATGGCGACGTAGGTCGGCGGGGAGCCCGGAGCGCCGCCCGCGAGGCCCTTGTCGATCGTGTAGAACTTGCAGTGTGCACCCATTCGCTCCTTCACGAGCGGCATGTGCTTGTCGCGGTAGTAGTCGTGATCGAAACGAAAGCCGGGTGCGTTCGGGTACATGATGGATACTTTGATCATGCGTCGAGCCTACAGCGCCGGACGCTCAGCGCGATATGCCGAACGCGACGGCCGGAAGCGAGCCACGCCCACGGTGGAGCGTCTCCCTGCAGGTCTCGGTGCAAGATAGCTTTGCCGTCCGACATCACGTCGCCCGCAAGATCGCTCTCGAGCACATCGACCCAGTGTTCTCCGATCGAAACATGAAGGGTCGGACGCCCCTCGGCGGAAGCAGGGCTCGGACAATGCGACGTCGAGGAAATTGGGGGAGGCCGTGCGGCGCGCGAGGTCACGGCCGGCGAACATGCGGCGCCACCAAGTACCGTCGCCACAACTGCCGTCGCGTCAGAGAGAGTGAGGAACTTGCTCGACACGCCGCACCAGATTTCGGTCTGCCCAACGTACCGGCGCTAACCTGTGGGCGCAAAGGCAACCGCGGAGGACGACGATGCGGGCGCGGTATCGCGAGCGGGGGACCCGAAGGGGAACCCCCGCGAGGCGTTGCAGGTCGCACGTAGCGCCCGGCAGGTTCGACGCCTAGTTAGCCAGCCTTCTTGCGACGAGGTCGTACGTATCCCGTTGGGAGTTCGTCCCCGGGTAACGGAGGTGCTTTGGGTACACGTCGCAGTGCCGCATCGAACTTCCCACGAGAGGCTCGCTGGGCACGGCGCGCGAGGTACTCCTCGGTCATTAGCGCTGCGACTTTCTCGGCCGCCGCAGAGCTGATGAGCTGATTCAAAGAGACGCCCTCGGTTTCTGCCAGCTCGGCGAGCTTGCGATGTAGCGATTCTGGAAGGCGGAGACTCAGCGTTGTCATCGAACTACCTCCGAACAAGGTGGAGCAGGAAGTCTGCTGGTGCAAGGACACGAACGCCGAGGCGCTCGACGTCGGCGAAGTCGGCACCATTGTGCGTCACGATCGCGCTCGACTGGCTCGCGACCGCGGCTTCCGCGACCATGTCGTCGTTCGGGTCACGGAGCAACGGGCGCCACAGGAAGAAGATGTCCTGCTTGTGCGCGATGAGGCACAGGAAGTCGATGACCGCCGTGACGTCCGAACGGCGCTGTCCTCGGGACAAGTGACGAAGCAGCGCGGACTCGTATTCCACGACCAGCGGTACGGACACGGCTATCTCGAACCTCTCGTCTCGGAGCAGTCGAAGAAGCTCGAACGACGCGCCCGTTTGCGAGCGCCACTTCCGCCTGCACTGACACATCACTTGCAGGGTGCAGGCGGCGCCCAACGAGGCAAACAGCGGAGCCACAAAAGACGCCGACAAGTGCGGCGACGACGAGCGAATGGACCTCGCGGTGAATGGGCCAGTCACCGCGGAGCAGGTGGTAACAGGATTGAAGCTCCCCCGATCCCGTGGACATCGTGACTATGCCGCAACCCGCGCCGTCGCGGATCGCAATTCGAACTCGATGGGGTTGAGGTAGTCGAGGAACGAGTGCCGTCTCTCGATGTTGTAGAAGGTCTCGACGTAGTCGGCGATGGAGCGTGTGGCGGCTTCGTGGGTTCGG
>DATAZL010000023.1:0-56458 GCA_036272055.1 Polyangiaceae bacterium
GAACTGCTCCCCCCGCCGCTTCGCGGGCTCGCTTGGCTCGCTGCTCCCCCCGCCGCTTCGCGGGCTCGCTTGGCTCGCGAGAGATTTAGCCGTGACGGGATGACGGAATTGGCGGCGTGGGATTGGTTTGTGCGGGGGGCCTTGGCCCCCCGCAGCTTCGCCTTCGGCAAACTGCTCCCCCCGCCGCTTCGCGGGCTCGCTGCGCTCGCGGCTTCGCCTTCTTCGGCGAACTGCTTCTTGTAACGGGGGGCCTTGGCAGCCTTGGCCCCCTGCAGCTTTGCCTTCGGCGAACTGCTCCCCCTGCCGCTTCGCGGGGTCGGTTCGCTCGGGTCGTTCGGCTCTTTGATCCCTCAGTGACGACGAAGGCGTCTAATGAGAGTGGATTCCGTCTTTCTTGCTGGCCGGTGATTGACGGAGGGCCAGGAGGCGGTACAGTTGTACGCGCAGTTGTTCAAACGCGCGTTTCACGACTGTTCCGTCCTACCCAGAAAGCGCCACGATGTCCCTCTCCGAGGCTCTATTCAGTAGCGATTTCGTCACTTTCGCCCCCGTAGTCCGGAGTCGTAGCAGGTGGCCTCGCAGGGTCGCGCGACGGCTCAGGCCGTGGCTCGACGTCGCGAGCTCCCGTGTGAATGCCGACGTCCCGTTGCTCGAGGCGGCCCTGTCCCGGCTCGATCCGACCCTGTCGCTCCGGCGCGTCCTCGCCCGGGTCGTCGAGGTCCGGGACGAGACGCACGACGTGAAGACGTACGTCCTCGAGCCGAACGCGCGCTTCGGTACCTTCACGCCGGGCTCCTACGTCACGCTGCACGTCGATGTCGGCGGCCGCGCGCTGTCGCGCTCGTACAGCCTGTCTTCTGCACCCGGCGGACAGGGACGGATCGCGATCACCGTGAAGCGCGTTCCGGGCGGCGTCGTGTCGAACCACCTCGCCGACACACTCGCGCCGGGGAATGTCGTGGAGCTCAGCGCGCCGCAGGGTCAATTCGTGCTCCGCGAGCCCGTCGCGAGCGAGCGCCCCGCGCGACTGATGCTCTCCGCCGGGAGCGGCATCACGCCGGTGATGTCGATGCTCCGTCATCTCGTCGCGACCGGTTCGGCAAACGGCGTCACCTTCGTCCACTTCGCGCGGACGCCCGCGGATCTGATCTTCCGTGACGAGCTCGAGGCGCTCGCGGCGCGGCTTCCGGGCCTGCGGCTCGTGCTCGCCGTCGAGCAGCCCGGCGCTTCGTGGGGCGGACCGACGGGACGCGTGTCCCGCGCGCTCGTCGAGTCGGTGGCGCCGGATTTCCGGAGCGCGGAGACGTACCTGTGCGGTCCACCAGCGTTCATGCGCGCGGTCCTCGAGCTCCTCGAGGGCGCTGACGCGGATCTTTCGAAGCTCCGTTTCGAGCGCTTCACGACGGACTTCGACGCCTCGCTCTTCCTCGAGCACACCCAGACCGTGCGCTTCCTGCGCTCGAAGGTGGACGCGCTGTCGAACCGCCCCCTCACCGTGCTGCAAGAGGCGGAGGCGCGCGGCGTCCGCGTCGAGACCGGCTGCCGCAGCGGCACATGCGGCACCTGCCAGTGCAAGAAGCGCCGCGGCGTGGTGTTCGATACCTCGACCGGGCGCGAGTCCGGCGACGGCGAAGAGATGATCCGGCCCTGCGTGTCCATCGCGCGCGGGCTGGTCGAGGTCGACCTGTGACGAACGGCACCGTTTTCAGCGAAAGGCACGCAATGACGCATTCCACGCACTCCCCGAAGCTCGACCTGAAGGCGCTCCAGACCGACCTCGACGATCTCCGAGCTCGCACCCTGGCGAAGCTCGGCGCCGAGGATCGCGCGCACATCGAGCGCGTCCGGAACATCGCGCGCGGCCTCGAGGCGTCGGGCCGCCTGCTCATCCACTTCAGCCTGGACCCGTTCACGTTCGGCCTCGGCGTGCTCGGGCTCGGCCTCTACAAGATCGTCGAGAACATGGAGCTCGGGCACAACGTGATGCACGGGCAGTATGATTTCCTCGAGGACCCCGATTTCGACTCCCGCACCTACGAGTGGGATCTCGTCGGCACGGCGAAGACCTGGAAGCACGGACACAACGTGACTCACCACACGTATACCAACGTGCTCGGCAAGGACGACGACTTCGGATATCTCTTCTTCCGCCTGTCGAGCGATGTGGCGTGGAAGCCGTCGCACGTCTTCCAGGCCCTCGTGAACCCGCTGAGCGGGCTCTTCTTCGATCACGCCGTCTCGTACTATCACGCGCGGCCATCCGAATATCTGACCGCGCCGGAGGGCACGCCGGAGCGGAAGAAGCAGCGCCGCACGATGTTCGCGGACTGGTTCGGCCTCGCGAAGAAGTCCGTCGCTCAGTACGCGAAGGAGTTCGTGTTCTACCCGGCGCTCGCCGGGCCGTTCGCGCCGAAGGTCGCCGCCGGCAACGCGCTCGCCGGCATGATGCGCAACGTGTGGACGTACGCGGTCATCCAGTGCGGCCACCTGACGGGCAAGACGAACACCTTCACCGAGGCCGACCTCGTGGGGGAGACGCGGGGCGGCTACTATCTCCGGCAGATCCTCGGCTCGAGCAACATCGCGGCGGGCCCGGTGCTCGGCGTGTTGACTGGCCATCTGAGCCACCAGATCGAGCATCATCTCTTCCCGGACATCCCCGCCTGGCGCTACCCCGAGATGAGCGTCGAGGTCACTCGAATCTGCGAGAAGCACGGCCTCCGCTACGACGTCGCGAGCTTCCGCGAGCAGTTCGGCAGCGTCTTCGCCTCGCTCGTGCGCTATTCGGTGCCGAACGCGCCGAGCGACGAGGGCCGGCGTGGCGGAACCGTCCACGACCTCACGCCGCCGCGCGCCCAAGAAACCCTCGCCATCGCGGTTTAGGCTATCGTGCGGCGCCGAGGCGGCTCTTGCGGATCAACCCCGAAAAGAAGGAAGAGCGCGAGCGCGTCGCGCATTCGCTCCTCCGTGCGACGCTCACCCTCGCCGCGGCGCACGGCTTCGGGAGCCTCGGACTCCGCGAGGTGTCGCGGACGGCGGGCATCGCGCCGACGTCGTTCTACCGGCACTTCGCCGACATGGAAGAGCTCGGCCTCGCGCTCATCGAGACGCTCTTCGGTCCCCTCGTCCTCGCACTGTCGTCCGTCGAGGGCGCCTCGCCGCAAGATCCCGTGGAGTCGCTCGTGAACCGGACCCTCGCTGCCGCCGTCGAGGACGCAGAGCTGTTCCGCTTCGTCGTCGCGGAGCGAGTCGGCTCGGTGTCGTCCTTTCGCGCCGCGCTCGGCGGCAAGCTCGCGCTCCTCTCGACGGCGCTCCTCGTCGCGCACCACGCGGGCGACGCCGCTGCGGCGCGAGAAGGCAGCGACGCCGCGGTGACGCTTCTTCTCGACGCCTGTGGCGAGCTCCTCGATCGGGGTCCGGAGAGCTTTCCGCGGCTCAGCGCGCGCGTCGTTCGTCAGGCGCGGCTCCTCCTCGGGCGACCGGGAACGGAGAGCGCGTCATGAGCGACCTCGCCGACGCGCTCCTCGACGCGCACGTGCACCACGAGCTCGAGCGACTCTCGGGGACGTCCCTCACCGACGGCATTCGCGACACCGTGCCCGAGCTCTTTCGCTGGCTCGAGCAGGTGCGACTCGGGGACGTGGCGACCCGCGAACGGATCGTGTCGGTCATCCAGAGCTACGTCATCGAGCTCAAGGTGAGCGGCGGGATTACCGAGCTCGCCGGCGAGATGTCGAACCTCGTCTTCTCGTCGGAGGCGACCGCCACGACGCGCATCGACGAGGTCGTGTCGCCCGGCGCGTACGGGCAGTTCGCCGACAAGATCGCCGCCCTCGAGGCCGTCCAGCGCCAGCTCTTCCTTCACGTCGCGCACAGCTCGGCATTCCGTACCCTCGCGGCACGCCTCATCGTGCGGATGGTCGCCGACCTCGTCTTTCGCCGCGTCCAGGATCCTGAGAATCAGTGGAGCGTGCTCGCCAGCTCGCTCGGGGAAAAGCTCCTGCCCGGGCTCGAGCAGCGCGTCGGCGCGGCCCTCACTCACTGGGTCGAGTCGAACGCCGAGCGGCTCACACGCGACGGCGGCCGTCATCTCTTCGAGGTGCTCGATCCGGCGTGGGTACGTCAGATGGCCGACGAGATCTGGGACGAGCTCGCGCCGAAGGCGGTCGGTGACGCTTCGCTCGTCTTCACCCCGCAGGATCTCGAGGACTTCGTCGTGCTCGGGTACGAGTTCTGGCTCGAGTTCCGGAAGACGCGATACTTCAAGGCGGTGTCGACGGCGGTCGTGAACCGGCTCTTCGACAAGTACGAGGACGAGAGCGTTCGCGCGGTCATCTCCGACATGGGCGTCACCGCCGACATGATCGCGCACGAGCTCGGGGCGTTCTTGCCGCCGATCCTCGAGCACGCCCTCTCGACCGGCTTTCTCGAGGAACGCGTCCGTGCGCACCTGGAGCCGTTCTACCGTTCGCCGGCAGTGACCGCGCTCCTCGCCGCGCGCGCCTAGCGACGCGCGCTACTTCTCGTCTGCCGGTCCGTACTGCGGCACGTTGCCGCTCACGACGGCTTTTGCGCCGGTCGGCTCGCCGAGGCTCTTCGGCTGCGCCATGCCGAAGCTGTGGCGCGCCTCGGGGAAGCTCCCCGACTGCACCTCGCTCACGTAGGTCTTCATCGCGTTCACGACGGCGTCTCCGAGCTCGGCGTACTGCTTCACGAACTTCGGCTTTATCTCGCGATACATGCCGAGTAGGTCGTAACAGACGAGCACCTGCCCGTCGCAGTGAGGGCCCGCGCCGATACCGATCGTCGGCACGTCGAGGGTCTCGGTGATGCGGCGCGCGAGATCGGCGGGCATCGCCTCGAGCACGACGGCGTACGCGCCCGCTTGCTCGAGCGCCTTCGCGTCCTGAAGCACGCGCGCGGCGGCGTCTTCCGTCTTGCCCTGGACGCGGAAACCGCCGAAGGCGTGCACCGACTGCGGCGTGAGACCGACGTGGCCCATGACCGGGATGCCGGCGGCGACGATGCGCTTCACGGTCTCGGCGATGTCCACGCCGCCCTCGAGCTTCACGGCCTCCGCGTTGCCTTCCTTGACGAGCCTGCCGGCGGCCTCGAGCGCCTTCTCGCTCGACACCTGGAAGCTCATGAACGGCATGTCGACCACGATGTGGGCGCGCTCGGTACCGCGAGCGACGGCGCGCGCGTGATACGCCATCTCCTCGACGGTCACGGCGAGGGTGCTCGGCTGACCCTGGACGACCATTCCGAGTGAGTCACCAACCAGGAGGATGTCGGCGCCGCCGTCGTCGAGGAGGCGGGCGATGGTGGCGTCGTAGGCCGTGACGGCGGTGAGCTTCGGGCCGCGCTGCTTACGCTCACGGATCGCGGGGACGGTGACCTTGATCGACGGCATGCAATTCGTGAGGTTACGCCACGACGGCAACAATCGCACACTCTTGCACGACGGCATTTTCCTGAGCCAGAGCGCACCCCCCTGGCGCCTAGCCGTAGATGGCGTTCAATAACCGGAGCATGGGACCGTCCCTCCGCGGCTTTCGCATCCCTCACGGCATGGGCGCGGTTCTCTGCGCCGCCCTGACGGCGGCGTGCGGCGGCGACTCCGGGGCGGTGGGCAGCGCGTCGAGCGGCGGAAGCGGCGGCTCAGGTAATACCGCGGGCGCCCTCGCCGCGAGCGGCGGCTCCCTCACTGGAAACGGCGGAACGTCGAGCAACGGCGGAACGTCGAGCAGCGGCGGAACGTCGAACAGCGCCGGCGGCGCGACGGGCAACGGCGGAACGTCGAACAGCGCTGGCGGTGCGACAAGTAGCGCCGGCGGCACGACGAACAGCGGCGGCACGACGAACAGCGGCGGCGCGACGAGCAGCGGTGGCACGACGAGCAGCGGCGGCGCGACGGGCAGCGGCGGCACGACGAGCAGCGGCGGGGCGACGAGCAGTGGCGGCGCGACGGGTGAGCTCGACCACGAGATCCAGGGCGTCTATTGCGGCAACTCGACGGACGCGATCACGCAATTCGAGGGATGGTTCGGCAAGCACACCGGCGGCATCCTCGGCTACACGGGCAACGCGTCGTGGGACGACTTCGACGGCTCGGTCGGATGGGCCGCGGGCCTCTGGGGCGCGCTCGATCGACGCGTGCTCTGGTCGGTGCCGCTCATTCCCACCGGCGCGAACCTCACCGACGCCGCGGCGGGCATGTACGACGATCACTACAAGAAAGCCGCGCAGACCCTCGCCAAGTATCGCCCGCAAGAGAGCGTGCTCTACGTGCGGACGGGATGGGAGTTCAACGGCGACTGGTTCCCGTGGACCGCGCAGGGCGGCAAGGCCAAGGCCTTCGCGGGCGCGTTCCAGCACTTCGTCACGGCCTTCCGCTCGGTGTCGACGCGCTTCAGGTTCGAGTGGAACGTGAACCTCGGCGACAGCGGTATGAATCCGGAAGACGCCTACCCCGGCGATGCGTCTGTCGACATCATCGGCATGGATTTCTACTGGAACCTTCAATACGACAACGCCGATCCGGCGATGGCGTGGAACTCGAAGCTCACGCAGAAGTACGGTTTGCAGTGGCATCAGGACTTCGCGACGACGCATCACAAGCCGACCGCGTACTCCGAGTGGGGCATCATGAGCGACGAGGCGGGCCCCTACATCCAGTCGGCGAAGGCGTGGTTCGGGTCGCACGACGTCGTCTATCAGACGTACTGGAACTCCAACGTCTCGTTCACCGGGCAGCTCTCGAGCGGGCAGTACCCGAACGCGGGCGCCGCTTACAAGGCCGCGTTCGGACCCTGAAACGCACGTTTCCGCGAGTCAATCCGGGGCGCGGCTGTGCGTCGGGCCGCCGCGCCGTACACTCTTCCCGTGCCTCCCGGCTTTCGTGAGCGGTTCGACGCGATTGCGCGACGCGTCCGCCGCGCACTCCTCGGACGGGCTTTGCTGGATGGAGCCCTTGGCGGCGCCATTGCGTCGGCGCTCGTCGCGGTGGCACTCGCGGCGTCCGGCAAACCGGTGTGGTGGGCGTTCGCTGCGATTGCTGCCGGCGCGGCGTACGGCGTGCTCGTCGCCGCGCGCCGGCGCTGGTCCGACGCCGACGTCGCGCTCTTTCTCGACGCGCGCCTCGGCACCGACGAGGTCGTCACCTCCGCGCTCGCGCGAGGAGGCGACGACGCATTCCACGAACGCGTCGCTGCGCGCGCGGGTGACGTCCTCGCCGGCGCGCCGCGGCGGAAGCTCGCGCCCCGGCTCTTCTTCCCGTTGCACGCGTTGATTCCCGCCGCGGCCCTCGTCGTCGTGCTTGCGCCGCGCCTGGTGCCGGCGCGCCCCGTCGCGATCGCGGCAAGCGCGCATCCGCCCGCGCAGGTCAAGGTGAAGCTCGACGAGCTCCGCCGGGTCGAGGCGCTCGCCGCCGTTGCCGCGCGCACCGACGAGGAGCGTGCGCGCCAGCAAGCGCTCGCAGCGCGAGCCCGCGAGCTCGCTGCTCAGGCAGAGAAGGGTATCGACGCAAGGGACGCCCTCGACGGGCTCGGCAAGCTCCGCGATGGAGTGAACGCCGAGCGCGCCGAGAATCGCACCACGGCTGCCGGACGCCAGGCCGCGGCGCAGGCGCTCGCGCGGCACGCCGAGACGGCCTCTGCCGCCGACGCTCTCCGGCGCGCCGACGTCGTCGCGTTCGACGCGGAGATGGCCCGTGTAGCGCGGTCGCTCGAGACCGAAGCACGGAAGACCGCGGCCGCGGCTCTCGACGAGGCGCGGGAGGCGGCCATGGCTCATGGCGACGCGGCGCTGGCCGGCGCCCTCGACGAGCAACGGCGTCTCCTCAAGCAACGCGCCGCGGATTCCGCAGCGCTACGCGAGCTGTCGCATCTCCTCGGTGACGCGCTCCCGAAGGACGCCCGGCGCGAGCTCGCTCGGCTCGATCGCGAGAGTGGGTCCATGGAAGGCCTCGCGGAGGCGCTGGCCAGCGCTGCAGAGAGCCTGACGCCGGACGAGCGACAGAAGCTCGCAAAGGCATTCGCCGCCCAGGCAGCGGGCGCGCAACCCGAGAACGCGCTGACGAAGGCCGAGCTCGAGAAACTCGGCCGCGCCCTCGCGTCGAAGGACGCGCGTGACGCCCTCGCTCGCGCCCTGAAGGAGATGGCCAGCGGCAACGCGTCGGAAGAGAGCGCACGCGAACGCGCTCTCGCCGCCGCGGAAGTGGCCATCGGACTGGCCGCGGGCCGGATCAGCGGCGACGGCAACCGCGGCCCCGACGGTACGGGCGACGGGGACGGTAAGGGCGATGGCAACGGTCACGGCACGGGCGATGGCAACGGTAAGGGCGACGGCAACGGCACGGGCGATGGCAACGGCCATGGCGGCGGTCAGGGTCACCACGCCGGGACGACCCCCGTCGTGGACGGTTCGTCGTTCATCGCAAAGGCCGAGGGAACGCCGACCGGCGGCATTCCCATCGGTATCGTCCCCGGTTCGTCTCCGGCCGTGGCGGCCGCCGCGGTCGCGGCTCGCAGCGAGATCCTCGGTGCGGCCCGCTCGCGCGAGCTCGGCGCGGTGGAGCACTCGAACGTACCCCGGGAGTACCGCGACCAGGTAGGGCGTTACTTCGCCCCGTGAGGCCGAGCGCCGATTCTCGTGACGTGCCTCGATTCGAAGCACTAACCTTCGACGACGTGGCAGACGTCGAGAAGGAGCTTGCGGACGCGGTCGGGGCGAAGGAGCGGCTCCGTGAGGCTCTCGGGCGCGTCGTGGTCGGGCAAGACGCCGTGCTCGAAGAAGTGCTGTGGGCGCTCGTCGCAGGCGGGCACGTGCTCCTCGAGGGCGCTCCAGGGCTCGGCAAGACGCTCATCGTCCGGACCCTCGCCGCGTGCCTCGATCTGAAGTTCTCGCGCATCCAGTTCACGCCCGACCTGATGCCGAGCGACGTGCTCGGCGCGAGCGTCCTCGTGCTCGACGCGAGCGGCCGCTCGAGTGGCCGCTTCGAGCTCCACCGTGGTCCGATCTTCGGGCAGCTCGTCCTCGCCGACGAGATCAACCGCGCGCCGCCGAAGACGCAGAGCGCGCTCCTCGAGGCCATGCAGGAGCACGCGGTGACGATCGCCGGGAGCCGTCAGATCCTCGACGAGCCGTTCATGGTGCTCGCCACCGAGAACCCGATCGAGATGGAGGGAACGTATCCTCTCCCCGAGGCCCAGCTCGATCGCTTTCTCGTGAAGGTCGTCGTGCCCACCCCCTCGGAGGACGACCTGGTGCGGATCCTGGAACGCACGACGACGCTCGCCGAGCACTCGCCGGAGCCGGTGCTCCGCGGTGCCGACGTGCTCGCCCTGCGCGCGCTCTGCCGGAAGGTCGTCGTGGCCGAACCGGTGATGCGCTACGTGGCGCGCCTCGTCGCGGCGACCGATCCGTCGCACCCGACGGCGCCCGATGCGGTGAAGCGCGCCGTGCGCTACGGCGCCAGCGTCCGCGGCGCGCAGGCGGTGACCCTGACCGCCAAGGCCGTCGCGCTCTTCGACGGGCGCGCGCACGTCGCGCTCGCCGACATCGCGAAGGTCGCTCTGCCGTCGCTCCGTCACCGCATCATCCGGAGCTTCGAGGGCGAGGCAGCGGGGATCAGCGCCGACGCGATCGTCGCGAGCGTCCTCGCCGCCGTGCCGTCGCGGCCCGAAGCCGTCGAGAAGGCGGCGCGGAGCCAGTGACGACGCGATCGATGCGTGACACAGGCGTCGTCCGTCTCGCGCTCGCACTCGCCCTCACGGTGAGCGCGGGTGACGCGCAGGCGTCGGTCCAGCTCACCGTCTCGTCGCTCCTCGGCGCGGAGGCCCCCGCCGAGCACGGCTGGCAGCCGTTCGCGGTGCGTCTCCGGAGCGGCGCCACGAAGGAGGCCGGTACCGTCGCGCTGGTCGACGGCTCGGACGTCTCGACGCGCGCGCCGTTCGCGGTCGCGCCCGGTGAACAGGTCGACCTGGAGCTCTACGCACACGACGACTTCGGGCGTCCGCTCGAGGTCGTCGCGAAGGACGCGAGCGGCAACGTCCTGACACGTATTCCGGTGCCGACCCTCAGGAGCGAGGCGCCGCTGCTCGTCGATCTCGGCCGGACCGCGCGCCTCGAAGCCGCGCTCCGCGGCGAGCGCGTCGCGGTTCATCGCTACGCGCGCTCGTGGGCCCCGACGACGGGCCTCGATCTCACGGTGACGCACCCTTCCGTCGATCCCGGTTCCGGCGAGCTCGTCCTTCCGGACCGCGGGCTCGGCTACGGCAGCGCGACCGTCGTGCTCGTCTCGAGCGACGTCTTCGTGGCGCTCCCCGAGAAGAAAGCCGCGGCGCTCCTCGACTGGGTGTACACGGGCGGCTCGCTCGCCGTCACGGTGCCGGATCGCGCCGCGCTCGCGAACCCCCGCCTCGCAGCGCTCTTCGGTGGCGCGACGTCGCTCGAGCCGGCCCTGGAGCTCGCGACGCACGCGGATTTCGAGGTCGCCGAGGGCGAGTCGAACCCCGCGCTACCGGCGGCGTACACGATGCGAAAGGCCGCGCCGGCCGACGGCGTCACGGCCGGGCTCGCGCGCGTCACCGGTGTCGCGCTCACGCCGACGCGCTGGGGGTCGAGCCGCGACGCCGGCCTCGGTGTGATACACGCGCTCGCCTTCGATCCGACGTCGCCGGCGTTCATCGACGATCCCTGGGTCCGTCGCTCCGTGGTGGACCTCGTCCGCGACGGCTGGGATCGTCATTCGTCGATCGCGCTCGCGGGCGACGCGGCGTTCGACGAGCCGCGGACCGACGCCGTACGCAAGCTCCTCGACCCGAACGAGGGCAGCCGGTGGTCGATCTGGTTCTCGGCCGCGGTGCTCGTCGTGTATGCGCTCCTCGCCGGCCCGCTCAGCTTCCGGCGCGCCGCCCGGCGCGGAAAGCCGCTCCGCGCGTTCGTCGAGCTGCCGATCTGGTCGTTCGGTGCCGCGGCGCTCATCGTGCTCGTTGGGGCGTTCGCGAAGGGCGGCCGCTCGCGCGCGCGGCGTCTGTCGTTCGTCGAGTGCGGCGAGAGCGAGAAGCGCGCGGCGTCGGTGCGATTCCGCGCTCTCTTCGCGTCGTCGTCCGATTCGCTCCACGTCACGGCGTCCGATCCGTCGAGCCTCCTCGACGTCGCGGGCGTCGCCGCCGGAGTGACGCGCTCGCTCGTCCTCGGCCGCGGCACCGCGGAGCTCGTCGACCTGCACGGCCGCCCCTGGGAGACGATCCTGATCCGCGAGGACGGCCTCACCGAGCTGCCCGGCGCGATCCGGTTCACGGGAAGCGGCGCCGAGCTCGCCGTCGAGAACGGCCTCTCGCGGGATCTCCTCGCCGTCGTCGCGCGCGCACCGGGCGCGACCGGTGACCTCCGCTATTTCCCGCGCCTCCGCGCCGGCGAGCGCGTCCGGCTCGACGCGGGCAAGGCGCTCCCCCTCCCGCCGAGCGTCATCCCGGCGCCGCTCGCGCCGGCGGTGCCGTCGCCGCATCGCCTCGATCCGTATCGCTTCGCGGCGCTGTCGGACGCCGACGTCAAGGGCACGTCCGCGGCGTGGTCGGCGATCGAAATTGTCAGCCGCGACGCGACCGATTTCTGGCCCGACGATCGACCGACGCTCATCGGCGAGCTCGCGGGCGGCGACGGCGTGACCCAGGATTCCGCCCTCGCCGTGGACTACGACCGGGTGCTCGTGCGCGTCGTCGGGGTGCCCCGATGAGCATGCCGCGCCCCGCGATCCGGCTCCGCCACGTGACGCATCGCTTCGGCGGCAGCGTGGCGGTCGACGATCTGTCGCTCGACGTGCCGGCGGGCGAGATCTTCGGCTTCATCGGGCCGAACGGCGCCGGCAAGACGACCACCATCCGCATCATGGCGACGCTCCTCGAGCCCACCGCCGGCAAGGTCGAGATAGACGGCGTCGATGCCATCGAAGATCCGGTCGGTGTGCGGCGCGCGCTCGGCTACATGCCGGATCACTCCGGGGTGTACGAGCGCATCACGGTCCGCGAGTACCTGGAGTTCTTCGCGGTGTCGGCCGGCGTGCGCGGCCGCGGACCGATCGACGCCGCGGTGGAGCTGACGAACCTCGGCGCCCTCGAGAACCAGCTCGTCGCCACGCTGAGCAAGGGGATGCGGCAGCGACTCGGGCTCGCCCGGGTGCTCCTCCACGAGCCGCGGGTGCTCGTCCTCGACGAGCCGGCGAGCGATCTCGACCCGCGCGCGCGCATCGAGATGCGCGACCTTCTCATCGAGCTTTCCACGCTCGGCAAGACGATCTTCCTGTCGAGTCACATCCTCTCCGAGCTCGAGGACATCTGTACGTCGGTCGGCATCCTCGAGCGCGGTCGTCTCCTCATCTCAGGTCCGCTCGCGACGATCGGCGCGTCGGTGCTGTCCACCGTGGCGCGTGACGGCGCGACCACGGCCGGCATGAGCGCCACCTCGACGCCGGTCATGCCCGTGCCGCGCGCGCGGGTGCGCATCCGTGTGCTCGGTGAGGCCGCAGACCGGCTCGCCGTGCTTCGCGAAGCGCCGGGGGTCGTCTCCGCGGAGGCGAGCGCGGGCGGCTGGCTCGCCGTCGAGCACGGCGGCGACGAGCGATTCATCGCGGGCCTCGTTCGCATGCTCGTCCAGTCCGGCGCCGACGTCGTGGCCGTCGAACCGGAGCGCGTCGAGCTCGAGCGCCTCTTCATGCAGGTCACCAAGGGACGGACGGAGTGATGCCGAGCCTCGACAACCCCGTGCTCGTCCGCGAGATGCGACAGGCCGCGCGCCTCAGCCGGACTCCGGTGATCCTCGCGATCGTCACGGTGATCGCGGGGCTCCTCGTGTGCGCGATCGGCGGCGCTGCCAGCACCGAGGCGCCTCCGGCGGAGGTCGGCACCATCCTCTTTCAGGCGTTCTTCTCGCTCGCGTTCGCGGTCGTCGCGTGGATCGGCCCCGGCGTGGCGGCGCTCACCATCGTCGGCGAGCGCGCCGGACGCACCTGGGAACCGCTGGTGCTCACCGGGCTCTCGCCCCGCGTCGTCGCGCACGGCAAGCTCCTCGCGGCGCTCTCCTACGTCGGGCTCTACCTCGCGGCGCTCGCGCCGGTCGGCGCGCTCCCGTTCCTGTTCGGCGGCGTCACTGCAACGGAAGTGCTGTTCGGCTTCGCGCTCCTCGGCGTGTTCTCGGTCATCGCCGTCGGGTTCGGCCTGGCGGTGAGCTCCGGCGCGGCGACACCGGCGATGGCGCTCCTCGTGACGCTACCGCTCGCGGTGTCGGGCTCGATGATGACCTACTTCGGCCTCGGCTCCGGCGGCTCGATGCTCGCCCACGAGGTCTGGTCGTCGGTGCCGCAGGGGTGGCCGGTGTGGCTGCCGACCGCGTATGCCCGCGCCGACATCAACGCCGCGTACGTCGTCTATCTCGTCCTCTTGCCGCTCGGCGTGGCCGTCATCCTGGCCGGCTTCTTCCGCGAGGTGACGATCGCGAACCTCTCCGACGCGAACGACGATCGTTCGACCGGGCTCAAGCGCTGGTTCTGCATGGCGACGGCGATCGTCACCGTCCTCGGCTCCCTGCCGCCGTGGCTCCTCCGCGGCGACGCCTGGCTCGTCGCGATGCTGGCGCAGGGCGCCGATACGCTCCTGTCGACCTTCATGCTCCTCGTCCTCTGCTCCGATCCGGCGGGGCCGTCGCGTCGAGTCCTCTCCGGCTGGGAGCGGAACCGTGTGAGCGCCGTTCGCCGTTTCTTCGGGCCCGGCCTCGCGCGCACCGCGGTGCTTCTCGTCACGGTGACGGCTGCGAGCCAGCTCGTCCTCACCGTCGTGGGCATGGCGGCGGGCACCGGCTCGTCGCTCACCGGGCATCACCGGATCGCCAACGCGCTCTTCGGCGCGTACACGACGTGTTTCTTCGGGTTCCTCGCGGGCTTCGCGACGTTCTCGCGTTCGATGCCGACCGGGCGTCTGCCGCCCCGCGCGGTGCTGTCGCTCGCGATGTTCGGCGCCGTCGCCGGGCCCCTGTTCCTGCTCGCGATCGCCGGGCTCACGACGTCGTTCGCGGAAACGTCGTACTTCATCGCCGCCGCGTCGCCGCTCTACGTCTTCGCCATCATCGAGGACATCGGCGGTCTGAGCACGGCGCAGCCGGTCCTCGCCGCAGGGCTCGTTGCGATGGGGGCGTGGGCCTTCTTCGGGCTGTTCCTCGCGCTCACGGGCTATCGCCGCCTCGAGAAGGGACGGCGCGCGGAACAAGACGCCTGGTCCCTCCTCGACGCCCGCCTCCGCGCCGAGGACGCCGCGCGGGTGTCCGAGGTTCCTGACGACGCCGCGCGGGTGTCCGAGGTTCCGACCGCCGTTTGACGCTTGCCGTGCGGGTCGTGCTCGCCGCGCGCCCCGTGCGCGGCGCTTGCTGTAGAATGGCGTCGTGGCCGAACGGATTCGCCGCGCGACGCTCGCCGACGCACCCCGGATCGCAGGGATTTACAACCACTACGTCGACCACACCATCATCACGTTCGAGGAAGAACGGGTGACGGACGACGAGATGGCGAGCCGCATCGAGAACGTTCTCTCGACGCACGACTGGCTCGTCCTCTGCCGGGAAGACGTGATCCTCGGCTACGCCTACGGCGCTCGATTTCGCGAGCGCGTCGCTTACCGCTACACGACCGAGACGACCGTCTACCTCGACGAGGCGCACTGTGGCCGCGGACTCGGAGCGCCGCTCTACCGGGCCATCGTGGACCGGGTCTTCGAGCTCGGGTACCGGCAGGCGATCGGCGTCATCTCGCTGCCGAACGACGGAAGCGTCCACGTGCACGAGTCACTCGGCTTCGTGAAGGTGGCCCATTACCCCCGAGTCGGGAAGAAGTTCGGAGACTGGATCGACGTGGGAGCGTGGCAGCTCGAGAACCCGGCCTTCGTCGAGCACGGACCTTGACCACCGAGCTCCTCGATCCGGAGTTCGTCCGCGAGCTCGAGGCGCTCCGGCGACTCCTCGGCGCGCGCGTGCGCTCGGGCGGTTCCGGCGCACGGACATCGCGACGGCGCGGGCGCGGCTCGGAGTTCGAGGAGCACCGCCCCTACGCCCCGGGAGACGACATCGCGCGCCTCGACTGGCTCGCCTTTGCCCGTACCGGACAGCCCGTGGCCAAGGAACACCGCGCCGACGAGGATACGATCCTCAGAGTGCTCCTCGACGGTTCGGCGTCGCTCGGCTCCGGCACGCCCACGAAGCACGAAGTGGCAACACGCATTGCCGCATCCATGGCGTACCTGTCGCTCGCCGCGGGTCAGCGCGTCCAGCTCGCGGTCGCGACCGACGGGAGGGCGCGGGTCTTGCCGGTACACCGTGGCCGCCCCGCGCTCGGCGCCATTCTGCACGAGCTCGCCGCGGTGGTTCCGTCCGGGAAGACGCGCCTCGAAGGCGCCGTGGAGCACGTCCTGGTGGGCGCGACGCGCCCCGGCATGCTCCTCGTCCTCAGCGATTTCTTCGACGAGGGAGACGTCGTCGGCGCCCTCGGACGCGCGCGGCACGCCGGGCACGAGCTCGTCCTCGTCCAGGTCCTGTCGCCCGAGGAGCTCCGCCCGTCGCTCGACGGGGATGTCTCACTCGTCGATTCGGAGACCGGCGAAGCGCTCGACGTCACCCTCGACGCTGCGACCGTCGCCGCATACGAAAAGCGGCTCTCCGCGCTCCGCGACGCGCTCGCGGCGTTCGCGCGACGGAGCGGCGCGCGCTACGTCCCGGCGGCCACCGACGAGCCCCTCCTCGGCGTCGTCAGGCGAACCCTCGCCGCCGGATGAACCGCAAAACCGCCGCAACGGCGTCCACTGACGCCGACGGATTCTGTTCGTCCACGTCGGTTCTCGCTTATCGTCCCGCCCGTAATGGACGACGAGGCCCTTCGCGGGGAAGCCATCCGCCTCTACCGGCGCTACGAGACGGAGATCGTCGAGGCGCTAAAGCTGTGCCCATGGGCGGAGCGCGCGCGACTCGACGGACGGGTGCGCGAGCACGTGCTCTTCACGACGACGCGCGACGCCGAGCCGCCGCTCGACGCGATAGCGACCCTCGCCGATGACCCGTCGGTCGAGATCGGGCTGCTGATCTTTCCGAAACTCCGTATCGCGTTCGAAGACTTCGAGCGGTTCGTGTCGAGCCTCGTCACGAAGGACTCCGAGCGGCGCGAGCTCGGCACCGCGCCGTTCGCGCTCGCGGCCTTCCACCCCGACGCGCGGGCGGATCTGAGCGACCCCGAGCGGACGATCCCATTCCTGCGAAGGACGCCGGATCCGACGATCCAGCTCGTCCGCTACGACGTGCTCGAGCGGGTGCGCGAGGGGTTCAACGAGGGCACGCAGTTCATCGACGCGAAGGCGCTGATGACGCTGGATCTAACGCGAGAAGAGACGCTGCCGCTCCGCGAGCGGATCGCGCGCAGCAATCACCGTACGCTCGGACGAATTGGCGTCGACGTGGTCGAGCAGCGCTTCGCGTCCATCTTCGAGGATCGCGACGCGGCGTACGGCTCACGGAATCCACGGACCTTGCCACGGTAGCTTCGGCGCCGGCTCCCCCGTTGCCCACCGGTAGCGCACGCCGGCGAGGCCGTAGGCGCCCAGCGCGAGACCGAGGGAATCGGGGCTCGAGACCGCGACACTGAGCGTCGCCAGCGCCTCGAGGTGATCGGTGAGCTGCAGAGCCGCGGCCGGGCCGAGCCGGAAGACGGGACGGTCACGACCCGTCGAGAAGAGCATCTCGCTCAGCACGCCGACCTTGAGCGCGCTCTCACGGAGAAAGCGCGCCACCGCCGCGACGCGCACGACCTGGAAGAAGGGCTTACCGATGACGGCGCGGTACGACTCGTCGTAGAGGTACCGGTTCCCGGGCGCGTCGAGCGTCTTCACCGCGATGTAGTCGACGAGGATCGCCGAATACGGGAGCGGCAAGATGCCGACCGCCTCCGCTTCCCACGCCCAGTAGCGTGCCTTGGGACCGGGGCCGGTCAGCACGTCCTCGTCGCGGTACGACCGGCGGGGGACGAGGAACGGCTTCTGATACGCGAACGTGTCGCGGAACCCGAAGGCGAGATCGACGAGCGGCGCCGACGCGCGCACCCCTCCGTAGACCTGGCCGAACTCGAGCGTCGAGAGGGCGTTCAGATCGACGCCCGCCCAGATCCAGTGTGGCAGGCCGTAGCCGCCCGAGAAGTAGGGCTTCCCGTAGGCGGTACCGAGATCGCTCTTCGACGAGATGAACCAGCGCGGCTTGCTCTCGCTCCAGTAGCCGTACTCGGGTCGCACCTTCGCGGGCGGCGACTGGACCGGCTTGATCTCCACCGTCGCGTCGGCGAGCGCTCGCCTCGCGTGCAGCACGGAGAGCGCCGAGAGCGCGAGGATCGCGCAGCCACGCACCACCGACTTCGACCGTCGCCCGGGACGCACGCGCGACTCTTAGCGCGGGACCCGGGTTTCTGGCCAGAAATGCCACCTTCGGCTGCCGCGCACGCCTCGAGCTGGCTTTTGCCATAATGGCGAGCGTGCCCGGGGCCGTGACCTTCACCAATCCCGTCGGGCTCCTCGTGCTGGCGCTCCTCGGGCCGCTCGTCGCGCTTTATGTCCTGCGTGCGAAGCGGCAGCGGCGGGTCGTGTCGTCGGTGTGGCTATGGCGTGAAGCGAAGCGTGATCAGCACGCCGCGCGGCGGTTCCGGCGCCTGATGCCCTCCGTGCCCCTCTTCATAGAGGGCCTCGCCGTGCTCGCCCTCGGCCTCGCCGCGGCGGGGCCGGCGGGCAAGGGCTCGCTCGCGACGGCCGACGTGGTCGCCGTGGTCGTCGACACGAGCGCGTCGATGGGCGCGAGCGACGGCGCACGCACCCGGCTCGACCACGCGAAGGAGACGGTCGGCACCATGCTCCGCGGCCTCGGCGGACGGAGCGCGCTCATCGTCGAGGCGGGACGGGAGCCGCACGCCGCGACCGGTGTGGAGCGCGACCCGGAGCGACTCGTGCGGAGCGTCGAGGCGCTCGCGCCGCGGGCGGAGACCGGCGACGTGGCCGCGGCGATCCTGCTCGCCGAGGAGCGGCTCGCGCCGCTGCCCGGCACCCACCGCGTGGTGGTCGTCACCGATCCGAACGGCGTCGTCCCGAAGGAGAGCCGGCTCCCGCTGGAGGTCGTGCGCGTCGGTGAGCTCACCGACAACGCGGCCGTCACTCGCTTCGAGGTCCGCAGGACCTCGTCGCCGGGCGCGCGCGACCGCGTCGAGGCGCTCATCGTCGTCGAGAGCTTCGGGGACGCGCCGGTGGAGCGCTTCGTGTCGCTCTCACGCCGGGCAACCCCGGCCGCGATCGCGTCCCGGCGGGTGGCGCTCGGGCCCCACGCGCGTACGACGGTGACGCTCTCGTTCGACGCGACCGACGCGGACACCGGCACCGGCGTCGTCGCCGAGCTCACACCCGGCGACGCGCTCGCCGTCGACGACCGCGCGTTCGCGCTCGTGCCGCCCGGACCGCGATTGACGGTCGTGCTCGCGCCCGAGAACGCCGATCCGTGGCTCGCGCGGGCGCTCGGCGCGGACCCCGACGTCGACCTCCGGAGCGCGCCGCTGCCGTTGCCCGCCGGCGCGGTCCCGAAGGGCGCGCTCCTCGCCGTCGCAGGCGCCTGTGCCGACTCGCCGAGCGGCGGCGACGTCCTGGTCGTCGCGCCGCCGCCCGGCGATTGCCTCGGCGTCCACGTCGGTGACGTGAGCGCGACCGAGGTCGTCACGTCGTGGTCGGATCGCGACGCGCGGCTGCGCTTCGTCTCGCTCGACGACGTGCATCTGCTCGCGCCGCGACGGCTCGACGTCCCGCACGCCGGACGGCTCGTGCAGGCCGGCGACGCGACGGTGATGGCTGACGCGGCGTTGCTCGGGCGAACGGGCACCGTCGTCGGCTTCGACTGGACGAAGACCGAATGGCCGCTCCGGGCGTCGTTCGTGCTCTTCGTCCGGAATGTCACCGAGCTCGCGCGCGCCGATCGCGCCCGCGCTCTCGCCGGCACCGGGCGCACCGGCGAACCGCTGCGCATGACGGCCCCCCTCGACGGCACGCGCCCCGTCGTGCGCGGCCCTGGCGGCGAGATACCCGCGCGTGTCGTGGGCGGCGTGGTCCTCGCGGAGGCGCCGTCGAGCCCCGGCTTCTTCGACGTGCTCTCGCAGGGCAAGGCCGTCGGCACCGTCGCCGTGAACATGAACGAGGCCGGCGAGAGCGATCTGCGTAAGGTACCCGGCGTCGGCGAGGCGAACACCGAAGCGCCTGCGGCGCGCGCGCCGTCCCCTGCCCTCACTACGCTGTCTCCGTGGCTCACGACGCTCGCGCTCCTTGCCGTCGTCGCGGAAGCGTGGTGGCTCTCGACGCGCTCGCGCCGCACCGGAGCGGTACCGCGACGCCGGCCGGTCGCGCTCGCGGTGTGTCTCCTGCTCGCCTTCACTGCCGCGCTGTTCGCGCTCGCCGTCGCGCCGAGGCTCGCGTCGAGCGCGCTGTCGTTCGATCGACCCGCGTGGCTCCTCGCCGGCGTCGCCGCGCTCGCCGTCGCGCTGTACCTCTTGCGCGACAGGCACGTGGAGCGGCGCCTGGTGGATGCGGCTCTCGGTGTTGCCGGCCTCCTCGCGGGCCTCGCGGCGGCGGGGCCGTCGGTGCGCTGGGGCGCCGATCGACTCGCCGTCATCGTCGCCGTCGATCGGAGCCGCAGCATCGACCTCGTTCCGGACGCGAGCCGCCGCGTCGACGACGCGCTCGCTGCCGCGACGCGCGGCATGAAGCGGCACGACTCCATCGCGGTGGTCGGGTTCGCGTCGAACGCGGCGCTCGAGGAACCGCTCCACGCGCTCTCCGAGCCGCGCTCGCCGCAGCACGTCGAGCTCCTGCGCGACGCCACCGATCTCGCCGCAGCGATCCGCCGGGCCCTCGGGGAAACACCGCCGGGGTCCGCGGCGCGCATCGTGCTCGTCAGTGACGGCGTCGCCACCCGCGGCGACACGCTGTCCGCGGCCGCGGCCGCGGCGCTCGGCTCGGTACCGGTCGACGTGCTCCCGCTCACCCAGGCGGCGCGCCCCAACGTCCGCGTCGAGGCCGTCCGCGCGCCCGCCCGCGCGACCGTCGGAGAGACGATGGATCTTCGCGTCGTCGTGCGTTCCACGGCGGACACCGCAGGCGAGCTCGTCGTGAGCGCCGACGGCAAGGAACTGAGTCGCGGCCAGGTGACGGTCCACGCCGGAGAGGACGCGCTCTTCGTCCGCGTCGCGGCGAACACGCCGGGACTGCACCGGTACGAGGCGCGGCTCGTTCCCGCGGAGCCCTCGGCCGACAGCGTCGTCGAGGACGATTCCCAGGCGGCGTTCGTGCGCGTCGCGGGCCGCGCGCGGGCGCTCGTCATCGAGGCGAATGCCGAGCGCGCTGCTCCGCTCAGAGCGGCGCTCGAGTCCGCCGCGTTCGACGTCGAGGTCGCGACGGCGACCGTCGCCCCCGCTACGGCCAGCGAGCTTCTCCGCACCGACCTCGTCGTGCTCGGCGACGTGCCCGCGCGCGATCTCTCGCCGGATCAGCTCGAGCAGATGGCGGCCTACGTCGAGCATCTCGGTGGCGGCCTGCTTCTCCTCGGCGGCAAGAGCGCGATGGGCCCCGGTGGATACGCCGGAACACCGCTCGAGCGCGTGAGCCCCGTGTCGTTCGAGCTCCGGAACGAGCGACGACGCGCGCGCCTCGCCGAGGTGATCGCCATCGACTACTCGGGCTCGATGGCCGCCTCCGCCGGGAGCCACACGAAGCTCGAGCTCGCGAACGAGGCGGCGGTGCGCTCGGCCGAGCTCCTCGGTCCGCTCGATCGTCTCGGCGTGCTCCACGTCGATACTGCCGCGACGTTCACCATTCCGCTCGGTCCCCTCGGCGACAAGGCGGAGCTCGGTCGCCGGGTGCGCGCGGTCGGTCCCGGCGGCGGCGGCATTTATGTCGATCGCGCGCTCGAGGAGGCCTACGCCGCGCTCGACCGCGAGCAGGTCGAGCAGAAGCACGTGCTCCTCTTCGCCGACGGGGACGACGCGGAGCAGCGAGAACGAGCGCCGTCACTCGCGCGCGCCGCGCGCCGGAAGAACATAACGACGAGCGTCGTCGCGCTCGGACGGGGACAGGACATCGGCGGGCTCGAGCAGCTGTCACGCGACGGCGAGGGGCGGTTCTACCTCATCGAGGACGCGAACCGCTTGCCCGCGGTCTTCGCGGAGGAGACGACGATCGCCGCCGGGAGCGCGTTCCACGAGGAGCCGTTCCGCGCGCGCCCGGGGGTCGGCATCGCGGCGACCCGCGGCATCGACTTCACGCGCGCGCCGGCCCTCGGCGGCTACGACGTCACGACGGCGAAGCCACGCGCCGAGGTCGCGCTCCTCGGCACCGACGACGACCCGGTGCTGGCCGTCTGGGCGGCGGGGACGGGAAACGCCGGCGCGTTCACGAGCGACTATGCCGAACCGTGGGGAACCGCATGGCGCGCGTGGCCCGACGCCGCACGACTCTTCGCGCAGCTCGCCCGCGGTCTCGCTCGCACGGGCGACGACGCGTCGGTCACCCTCGACGCGAGCACGACGGCGGGCGCGCTCAGGATCGTGGCCACCGTGCTCGACGCCGACGGCGCCCTCGACGCGAGCCGGAGCTTCACCACGACGGTCGTCGGCCCCGACGGCTTCGTGCGCCCCGCGCGGCTCGAGCCGACCAGTCCCGGCACCTACGAGGCCCTCGTGCCGCTTGGGCACGCCGGAACCTACGTCGCCGACGTGCGTGACGCCGCGACGAACGCGAGCGCCGGCACCACCGGCGTCGAGCTGTCGACCGGCGACGAGCTCGAACCGACCGGAACGGATCGCGCCCTGCTCGCCCGCATCGCGGCGCTCACCGGCGGCAAGGTACGCACGACGCTCGACGGCGTGTTCGACGACCGCCCCCGGTTCCGAGAAAATTTCCGCCCCCTCGCTACGTGGCTCGCCGCATTCGCAGCGCTGGCCATGCTGCTCGGCGCCGCCGCTCGCCGGCTGCCGTCGCTCGCACGGCCAGGCATCCCCACGACCGTCACGACGCCGTCCGTCGAAGCGGCCCCCGTCGTCCGCGTTCCGGTAAAGGCCGCCGACCGCGAGACGACGGAAGAAACGATACAGGCGACGTCGGTGGAGACGTCGCCTGTAGTCGAACCGGAAAAGGAGCCGGAGCCGGCGACGACGGCGGAGATACTCCTGTCGCGTCGCCGGCGTCGTCGCTGAGACTCAGCTCGTCGTGAAGTAGCCGATGAGCGCCGGACCGATGAGGTCGCCGATGAGGATGCACATCTCGCTGTCGAGCGCCTCGTTCGCGCCGTAGCTGATGGTGACGCTCTGCGTGTTCTGGACCTCGCACTCCCACTCGAGCACGTCACCCGGAGCGAGATCGAGATCGCCGCTGAAGGCGCCGGCGACCTTGGTGCTCGGATCCGGCGCGGGGTTCGTCGTGGTGCTGTTGAACTCGAACACCGACGGCTCCTCCCAGTCGAAGTCCTGGTAGACGAGCTGCTTGTTCCCTGCGCGGGTGCGGTATGCGCTGAAGCGCACCGTGCTCGCGTGCCTATGACCGTACATCGAGAGGATGCGGCCGGCAGTGGTGACCGACTTCTTTCCCGAGAAGATGGTGTGGCCGCCGGGGGGGACGCTGGTGCCGGGAGCGAAGAGATAGAGCTCGTTCGCCGTCTGGGTGACGGTCGCCGGATCGACGTACCAGAAGTTCACCCACGCCTCTTCCAGGGCGGGCTGATCGCCGGCGTTGAAGTGATGAAGATTCAGGGTGATGGGGTCGTTCGCCTTGAGGGGAATGCCGATGCCCTGATTCTCGGGAGGCGGCGTGCCCTGGGGGTTGTCGCGCGACTCGTTCTGGCTGCCACCGAGCCTTCGGCCTGCAGCGAATGGGTTCGCCCCTCCGCCCTCGGAGACGATGAGGTGATGAGAGCCGGGGCGCATGCGGTACTGACGCTTGTAGTAATCGACGTCGGTCGTGTTGCCGGACGTCTCGGGGAGGAACATGTTGTCCTCTCCCCCGGGCATGATGATGTACTTCGCGAGCTCCGTCGGGTCATCGTAGTCGCTCGGACCGTAGTGGAGCTGGAAGCCCTGCCCTGCCGGCGGCGGCGCGATGCACAACTCGTCGCCCTGGTACTGACCATGGGTGTTGCCACACACGACCGCTGGGGTCGTGGGGACGGTGGTCGGCGCCGTCGTGGGAGCGGTCGTCGGCGCGCCGGTGGGTGACGTCGTCGGCATCGCGACTGGACCCGGCGATCCGGTCGGCGTCGTCGGCACGGTGGACGGCGGTGTGGTGCCCGTCCCGACCGGCGCCGTGGGCGTCGTGGTCGGTGTCGTGGCCGCACCTCCGGGAGACATCGGTACCGCGCCCGGTGCGGTGGGAACCATCTGTCCCGGCGCGGTGGGGCTCGTCCCCGGCAGACCCGTCACCGGGGTGCCGGTCTGCGACGCGTGGTCGCCGCCGCAGCCGAACGCCGCGAGAGAAGCGCTCGCCAGAAACCAATACACGCCCTTGCTCCGACCGATCGTCGTCATCGCGAAACCTCCATCCGTCCTTTCGCACGTCACACGGAAAATCAAATGCTCTTCTGCCGTCAATCTTCATGCGGCACGACGACTGGTCGCGAGGGGCAGCGACTGTCCCTCACGGCTACTCGAGCCGCGGAAATCCGGCGCTATCACGATACGGAAGCGACACGCGGGGTAGTGTCGAGTCGTTGACGCATTCGATTGCCTGAGAACCGCATCACCGGACGACAACGACACTCGAAAGAGGCAGCCATGTCACAGAGCAAGTCGTCCGTTTCGTTCGTACTTTTCGCGTCGGGTTGTGTGTTCGCGACCGCGTGTGGCTCGTCCTCGAGCAATTCATCCACGTCGACCGGAGGTGCGGCAGGGTCCGTCTCGTCGAACGGAGGCGCCACGACGGGTACTGGCGGCACCGTGACCAGCGCCGGTGCCGCGGGCGGTATGTCGAGTTCCGGCACTGGTGCGAGCGTCGTCACGGGAACGGGCGGCGCGGTCGGCTCTGCCGGTGGGGCCGGCGCGACCAGTGGAGTAGCCGGATCCGGCGGCGCGCCCGGCTCGGCCGGGACGTCGGGCGGAGCGGGCGCCGGGGGCGGAGGTACCACGCCGGCGGGTGGCTGCGCGCCGGCCCAGCGGTCGGCGTGCACATCGCCCCAGGTCCGGATCACGGAGATCGACGTCGGCGCCCCGGTCGCCGTCAACGAAGACGACGCGGCGTTGAAGCCGCTGTCGATCGCGCCGATCCCGTCCGGCGGCTCGCGCGTCGCGTGGATGAGCAACGACGCGAACGTCCACGTCACGAACCTCGACTGCGACGATCACGTCGTCGACGGCTTCACGCTACCGGGCAAGGACTACGAGGACGTGTACGCCGACGACAAGGGCGGCGTGCTGCTCCTCACGCGCGACGCCGAGGGTGGCGGCACGCTGAACTGCGGGACGCCTGCGAACCTGTGCGGCACTCCGCCGAGCCCGGCCATCGCCTGTTACGACATGTACATGGTGCGCTTCGACGGCAAGACCGAGACGTGGGCGACGAAGCTCACCACGGCCAGCGCGACGCTCCCGCCGTACTCGACCGGGCCGACCGGGGCCCAGACGTATTTCATCTGGTGGTACGCGCATCACGGCCGGCTCGCCTCGGACGGCACCAACTTCGCCGCCTACTACGGCTCCGCGACGAGCGTCTCGCAGATGTGCACGACCGGCGGCAACACCGCGATCAACATTCACCAGGGTGACGAGATGCGCGTCGTCGGCCCGACCGGCACGATGCTCACCGGGCACGACAGCTTCATCTGGGGCTGCAGTCACAGCGGCTTCGAGAAGATCGTGTGGGACCAGACCGCCGGTCACTTCGCGATGGTGTGTCGCTCGGACGGCTTCCCGCACGAAGGCCTGAACGTGAACGCAAAGAACCTCGTCAGCGCGATCGATGCGTCGATGTCGTCGATGAGTAACCTCGTCCTGTCGTCGATGGCGAGCTCGTACTGGGTGCTCGCGAGCAACCTCGGGACCGCGCATCTCTTCCGGTTCACGTCGGCAGGCGGCGTCGCCGCCGACGTCAATCTCGGGATGGGCGACAAACCTCACCTCGTCAAATACGGGAGCCACCTGTTCGGCGCTTGGGTTCCCTCGTCCGGCGGCAACATGGTCGGTCAGGTCCTCGACTCGGGCACCGGCGCCGCCATCGGCGCTGCCGTCCCGATCGCGGTGCCGAGCAATCAGTTCCAGGATTTCAGGGATTACCCGGATGGGAGCGTCGCCTACCCCGCGCCCGGTTCGAGCTCCACGAAGATCAAGATCGTACGCGTGCTGCCCTGCGACGGCTGAACCCTTGTCGTCGGGGCTCCGGCGGGGCAAAAGCCTGCTCGGATGGCGTCACCGCGGCTCGTGTCGATCTGGCTCGCCCTCGGCGTCGCGGCCCCGGGATGCTCGCCCGGCGGAGCCGCCTGCGCGGGGCCGACCTGCGGCGCGGGCTACGAGTGTCTCGCCAATCGCTGCGCGGTGGCGGGCGGCGTGCCCGTCCCACGTGACTCGGAGCGCATCGTGCTGTCGCCGATCGAGCTCGTGACGTCCGGTCGGTCGTCCGCGCCGGAGGTGACGCTCGCGAGCTCGACGCGCCGCGACTCCTTCGTCCTCGCGCGGTTCGGCTCGAGCTACAAGGACGGCTCCGAGATCGCCGCAGCCTTCCTGCTCCTGACGATCACGCCCGGCACCGCGCCCGTCGCCGAGGACGTCCCGCTCGATGTGTGGACGGTCGGCCAGAGCTGGTCGGCGGACTCCGTCGCGCGCGGCTCGCTACCCGGCTTTTCGAGGCCGGTCGCTCACGGCATCGCACGGACGAGCCCTGCGCTCCCCGTCCGCGTCGACGTCACGCACCTCGTGCGGGAGCTCGCGCGCACCCCGGGTGACGACGGGCTCGGCGTCGTGGCCAGCGGCGCGAGCGGCACCGCCGTCACGCTCGTCACGGCCGCCGCCGGCGCGCCTCGCCTCGAGGTCTATCTCGCGCGCCCACGTCGTGCGCAGGCAGCGTGGTAACGTGCCGCCCGGTATGCCTCCGGAGCCCCTGCTCAGCGTCCAGGAGCTCGTGGTTCGCTTCGACGCGGAGCGCGGCACGCTCCGCGCCGTCGACGACGTCTCGTTCGACGTCCCCGAGGGAACGACCGTCGCCCTCGTCGGCGAGAGCGGCTCCGGCAAGAGCGTCACCGCGCTCGCCATCCTGCGACTCATCGCGTCCCCCCCCGGCTCGATAGAGCACGGCAAGGTGCTCTTCGAGGGACGGGATCTGTTGACGCTCCCCGAGCCGGAGATGCGCGCCGTCCGCGGAGCGCGCCTCTCCATCGTCTTCCAGGAGCCGATGACCGCCCTGAACCCCGTCTACACGGTGGGCGCGCAGATCGGCGAGGTGATCCGGCTCCACGAGAAGGCGAGCCGCAAGGAGGCGCGGAAGCGCTCCGTCGAGCTGCTCGGCCTGGTCGGCATCCCATCTCCGGAAGAGCGCGCCGACGCTTATCCGCACGAGCTCTCCGGCGGCATGCGCCAGCGCGTGCTCATCGCGATGGCGCTCGCGTGCAAGCCGAAGCTCCTCATCGCCGACGAGCCGACGACGGCGCTCGACGTCTCGGTGCAGGCGCAGATCCTCGAGCTGCTCGCGCGCCGCAAGGAGGCGACCGGGATGAGCATGCTGTTCATCACGCACGACCTCGGCGTGGTCGCCGAGATCGCCGACGAGGTCGTCGTGCTCTACGCCGGCAGGGTCGTCGAGTCCGCGAAGGTGACGCTGCTCTTCGCCGATCCCCGTCATCCGTACACGCGTGCGCTCCTCGCGAGCGCGCCTCCACTCGATTCGTCGCGCCGCGCCGATCGTCCAGCCCGGCTCGACGCCATAGAGGGCATCGTGCCGGATCTCGCCGCCCTCCCGCCGGGGTGTCGCTTCGCGGAGCGGTGTGCGCTCCTCCGGAGCAAGCCGCCGGGCCACGAGCGCTGCACGACCGACGAACCTCCGCTCGCGACGCTCGCCGACGGCCGTCGCGTCCGCTGTTACTACGGCGAGGGGACCGCGTGACGGATCCGCGGGGCGAGCTTCCGCGACGGACGAGCCTCGGCGCCGACGGCCGTACGACGCTCGACCCGCGTCCGACCCTCGAGGGCGAGCGCGCGGCGCCCCTCGTGCGGGTGGAGCGACTCTCCAAGGTGTACCGCGCCCGCGGCTCGTTCCTCGCGCCGAGCCCGCTCCTCCGCGCCGTCGACGACGTCTCGCTGTACGTGCGCGAGGGCGAGACGGTGGGCCTCGTCGGAGAGAGCGGCTCCGGAAAGACGACCCTCGGTCGCACCATGCTCCGCCTCGTCGAGCCGACCGTCGGCAGGATCGTCTTCGACGGCGTCGAGATCACGCACCTGAGCGAGCGTGCCCTCCGTCCACTCCGGAAGAAGATGCAGATCGTCTTCCAGGACCCCTACGCGTCGCTCGATCCACGGATGACGATCGGCGACACGCTGGCGGAGCCGCTCATCATCCAGCGCATCGTGCAGGGCAAGTCGGCGATCGGCGCCAAGGTGGCCGACCTCCTCGAGCGAGTGGGCCTCCGTCCCGACTTCGCGAACCGGATGCCGCACGAGCTCTCCGGCGGACAGCGCCAGCGCGTCGGCATCGCGCGCGCTCTCGCCACCGAGCCGAGGTTCATCGTTTGCGACGAGCCGGTGAGCGCGCTCGACGTCTCCATCCAGGCGCAGATCATCAATTTGCTCCTCGAGCTTCAGGAGACGTACCGACTCTCGTATCTGTTCGTCTCACACGATCTCAAGGTCGTCGAGTACGTGAGCCAGCGAGTGATGGTGATGTACCTCGGCCGCATCGTCGAGGTCGCGCCCACCGCGTCGCTCTTCGAGCGACGGATGCACCCGTACACGCGCGCGCTCGTCAGCGCGGTACCGGTGCCGGATCCCGGACGACGACGTCTTCGCGTGGTCCTCGAGGGAGAGCCCGCGAGCCCCCTCGCGCCGCCGAGCGGCTGCTCTTTTCATCCACGCTGCCCGCGTGCGATCCCCGGCACCTGCGACGCCACCGTGCCCGAGCTCCGCGAGCTCGTTCCGCGCAGCGGGCATCGCGTCGCGTGCTTCAATCCGCATGTGTGATTCTTGCGCGTCTTACTGACGCGCACATTTCACAACAGAAAAGCTACGCCAGGAAACGTCCGCACCACGTGTCGGATAGTGTCCGAGATCACGCGCATGTGAGAGTGATATTCCAGCATGATTCATGCTGGAATCACGATCGCGATACGATCGCTTACGCATGCACTCGTTACCGTGCTGAGCGAACAGAAGCCGCTCTCACGATTGTGCTTTCGCATTAATTCTTCTTCGTGGATTGTTGATGTTGGCCGAGTCACACGCTCGGTCGAGAAGGAGGAACATTCATGAGGTCGTACAGCTTGTGTGCAGGGCTTCTGTTGCTTGCTGGTTGCTCGAGCAGCGGGGAATGGCCGCCGGGAGGGGTCGGCGCTGGGACCGCCGACGAGCTTCCGAAGGCCACCGGTGAGGTGAAGGAGAGGTCGCAGTTCGCCGACGCGACGCTGCTCAACCTCGTCGACCCGCTCGCCACCACGCTATCGCTCACCGCCGACGGCGAGGCGATCACCGTCCAGATCTTCTACTCGGCGGACAAGACCACCGACACCGGCCGCACCGCCGCCGCTCCCGTCCTCGTCGACACGATCAGCCTGAACACCGACCAGACAAAGACCCACAACGTGAACCTCGCAAACGCGGCGTTCAACGGCGGGTACGGCTCGATCTTCCTGAACGCCATCGGAAGTGACCCGCTCGCCGTCTTCCAGACCTACGTGGAGTACGGGGGCGCCATCTTCTCCGCCGGAGGGAACACCTTCCAGGGCGGCTCGTACCGCGTGCCGTACCTGAGCGGCACCCTCCGCATGGTGCTCGTGGTCACGAACCAGAGCGACTTCGCGTTCAACGTCCAGTTTGCCAACATCGGCAAGACGGATCTCACGAACGTGAACCTCGTGCCGTTTTCGACCTACAAGTTCGACAGCTTCGCCGAGCGGTGGAACATGACCGGCACCTCGTCGGTACAGGTCACCACCACCGCCGGCGGCACCGTCGCGATGAGCGGGTACATCGATCGGCTGCTCCAGCGGCAGCGCATCGCACCCGTCAAGGCGGCGCCCTTCAACTAAAGGGATCGCCGCCGGGAGAAGGCCGCCCCGGCGCGTCTCACGACGCGAGCGGGGCTCCGAGGAGGGGACCTCGTGCCTCCTGGCTCTCGCCGCCCCGTTCCACGGAACGGCGCCGAGCCTGAACCAAGTGTAAGCCCACGCCGTCCGGGATACTCCCGGGCGGCGTGGTGCTTTTGTGCGCCCCCGCGCTATGCTCGGCGGATCGGCGACCCATGCGTACAAGCTCCCGTTCACTCGCCGTCGTCCTGTTCGACGAGGTTGCCCTCCTCGACGTGACGGGCCCGCTCGAGGTGCTGACGACCGCCGGTCGGACCTGGAACTTCCGGCTCTTCAAGGTGCACACCGTCGCGGCGAAGGCCAGCCGGGTCACGACACGCAGCCAGCTCGAGATCGACGCGAGGACGACCTTCGACGAGCTCCCTTCGCCGGAGCTCCTGCTCGTGCCGGGCGGATACGGCGCGCGGCGCGCGCTCTCCGACGACGCGCTCGTCGCTTACATCGCTCGCGCTGGCGCGTCGGCGACGCATCTCTTCGGCGTGGGCAACGGCACCCTCTTGCTCGGCAAGGCCGGCCTGCTCGGCGACGCCGAGGTGTCCGTCACGAGCGACGTGGCCGAGCTCCTCGGCGAGATCGCGCCGGCGGCGCGACCCGACACCAAGGCGCGCTTCCGCAAAGAGGGACGGCTCCTGACGGCTGCCACACCGAGTGGCGCGGTCGACGGCGCGCTCCGCCTCGTCGTTGAGCTCCTCGGTAACAAGCAGGCAATCGCCGTCGCGCTCGCGCTCGGCGTGACGCCACCTGCTGCTCCGGGTGACGTCGCGATCGTCGACGCGGGCGAGTGATCAGGGCGGCGCGACGTCCTTCGCGTGCCCCTTCTCGCACGCGAGCACCTCGACCTCGAGCCCCTTGCCGGCGGGACGGGACACGAGCACCTTGCCCGCGCGCGCGGCGAGCGCCGTGGAGAGGGCGAGGCTCGGCTCGACGGCGAGCTCGTCCTCCGCGCGACCGTCAGCGTCGAGCGACACGAGACGGACGGCGTCCGCGTCGTCGGCGACGGTGAGAAAGCCGTGGGTGCCCGACGGCGGCGCGACGTCGACGACGAGGGACGGCGCGCCGGGCCCGACGTCGTCGTCGGTGACGACGCGCGGTTCGATGGAGCCGTCGGGACGTATCAGCGCGAGCCGCACGATGCCGCCGGCCGTTCCCGGCGACGCGGGGTCGTCACGCCACGTGAGGAGCGCCCCGCCGTCCTTCGCGGCGGCCAGGTCGAAGCCCATGACGTGCCCCTCCTTCGGCGTCGCGACGGCGGGCGCGCCGGCCGGCTTGCCCGCGTCGTCGACGGGCGCGACGACGACGTAGCGCGGGCCCATCTCGAGCTCCGTCGTATCGGCGGGGTCCTTGGGCTCGTGCCGTTCCTTGCGATCCGGCGCGCGCTTCGCGTTCGCGATCCACGCGACCCAGAAGCCGCCCGCGCGTGCGGCGAGCGCAGGCGACTCGGCGTCGTCGTGCTCGCCGGAGAGGACGAACACCGGCGACGGCTTCGCGACGTCTCCCGCCGCGAGCACCGCGGCGTGGACGACGCCGTGCCCCGCCTTCGCGTCCCAGTCGTCCCAGGCGACGAGCGTCGATTTCTGACCCGCCTCGACGGCGAAGGTGTCCGAGTCGTCGTTGCCTTCCAGGAGCTCCGCGCCCCACGTGACGCGTGCAGCGCCGAGCACGTCGTCGACGCGCGCCATCCTGAGCAGAGTGCCGTGCGGCGCGCCGTCGGGAACGGCGACGATGAGCGCGCTCCCGCTCGTCACCGCGCGCGGCGCGAGGACGTCCCCATGCACGGCACCGAGGTCGACCTTCTTGCCGGTGGAGAGCGCTCCGCCGACGACGAGCAGCGCCGCGCTGGTCGTCTTGCCGCGCGGCTCGAGCACGCCGACCGCGAACGCCTCGTCGAACGCCGTCGCGCCGCCGATCTCCGGCGCGAAGGGCAGATCCACTACTTCGTCATCCTCTGTCGCCGGGGACGAACCTGGGCCGAGCAAGAAATGTGCACCGTTCCCGGAGGCAGGTCGACAGCGCGCGATCGAGGGCGAGGGCGCAGCACTTGCGGAGGCGCTCGGGCTGACCGCCGCCGACGTACTCGCGATGGGCGACGGGGCGGGCGGATGCCGCTTACAGCCGGAGCACACTGCGAGGGCGGCGAGAGCCGTCGACATCGCGCCGAGCCCCTTCGACGAACCCCGGAATTTCACCGACCGGCGCGGACCCTGTGACCGGATCGAGACTGGATTCATGGCCTCCGGGCCTGCCGGCGCCAGAGTGGCGCGTGGCTCGGAGACCGTGTGTCGCCGGAATGAGCCGCGCCCGTCAAGTGCGGCGAAGCTCCCCGCTTTTCCACCACGCGAGGGAGCTCTGATAGTGTACGCCTGCCGCACCGCATGCACGAGCGTTCGACCGTCAAGACGTATCAGCCCAACGTCGCTCTGAGGGCAGTTTACCGTAAGTTTTTCGACTCCATCGCGGTCGACCCGTCGTGGATCCGCTCGGTGCGCGACATGGCCGCGAAGGGGACGGTGGTCTACGTCCTCCGTAACCTCAACTTCGTCGATTTCCTCGCCCTCGATCATCTGACGAAGCGCTTCGGTCTGCCCCAGGTCCGCTTCGCGAACGATCTCGGTCTCTGGATCTTGAACCCACTCGGGGACGGCCTCATCCAGGCTCTCACGCCGGGCGCGAGCCAGTCACCGGCCGAGGAGCTCCGGAGCGCCGTCGAGGACGGCGGGTCGGCGGCGCTCTTCCTTAAGCGCCCACCCGGAGTGCTCGATCTCGCCGCGGGCGCGACCGGCGGGCGCGGTCTCAAGGAGGGTGACGAGCTCATCCGCACCCTGCTCGAGGTGCAGCGCAAAGACACGAGCCGTCCCATCCTGCTCGTGCCGCAGGTGTTCGTGTGGACCAAGCGCCCCGACACGCGCGGCACACGCGCGTTCGACTTCCTGGTCGGTCCCCGTGAATGGCCGAGCTCGTTGCGCACGATGTGGCAGCTCCTCGGAAACTACCGCCACGTTCAGCTCAAGGCGGGCGAGCCGCTCGATCTGCGCGCGTACCTCGAGTCCGCCGGCAACTCGTCGGACGAGACGAACGTGCGGCGCGTCGTGTACGCGATCCTGCGGCGGCTCGAGCGCGAACGTCGCAGCGTGACCGGCCCCGCCGAGAAGCCGCCCGATCGCGTCCGTGAAGAGCTGCTCCGGAGCCCGAAGCTCCAGGGCACGATGCGCACGCTCTCCACGACGAAGCACGAGGACCTCCGCGAGATCACGGAGAAAGCCGCGAGCATGCTGAAGAAGCTCCAGGCCGCGCCCGACGTCGCGACCATCGGCGCTCTCGCTGTGTTCCTCGACCGCGTCTTTCACAAGATCTACGCCGGCATCGACGTCGACCGCGAAGGGCTCGAGCGAGTGCGTGAGGCGACCAAGGAGGGCTGCGTCGTCCTCTTGCCGAGCCACAAGAGCCACATCGATTACCTCGTCCTCAGCTACGTCTTCAACGACGAGAACATCCAGCTTCCGCTCATCGCCGCGGGCGACAATCTGTCGTTCTTCCCCCTCGGCCCGATCTTCCGGCGCGCCGGCGCGTTCTTCATTCGCCGCTCGTTCAAGGGCGATCGGCTCTACTCGTCGGTCGTCCACACCTACGTGCGGCGGCTCATCCGCGACGGGTATCCGCTCGAGCTCTTCGTCGAGGGCGCGCGAAGCCGCACCGGCAAGCTCCTGCCGCCGAAGTTCGGGCTCCTCGGCATGATCGTCGAGAGCGCGCTAACGGTCCCCCAGCGCGTCGCGTACTTCGTGCCGGTGAGCATCGGCTACGAGCGCATCGTCGAGACCGGCGCCTACGAGCGCGAGCTCTCCGGCGGCGAGAAGGTCAAAGAAGACGCGGCCGGGCTGCTCCGGACGCGCGAGGTGCTACGCCATCGCTACGGACGTATCAGCCTTCAATTCGGAGCGACCCTGACGCTCGACGACATCCGCGACGACCTCCGGCTCCGGCACGGCTCGGACCTGTCGCCGCCGCAGCGGCGTTCACTCGTCACCCGTCTCGGCAATCGCGTCATGGACGAGATCAACCGGGTGACGGCGGTCACCCCCGGCTCCCTGACGGCGATCGCGCTCCTTTCCCACGGCTACCGCGGCTTGCCCCACGACGAGCTCGTGGAGCGCTGCTCACGGCTCCTCACCGTGCTGCGCGAGTCGGGCGCGCGAACCACGCCGAGCACGACCACGCCGCAGGGCGAGCTCCGCCCCGAGGCGATCCGGGAGGCGGCACAGCTCTTCACCGACGCGGATCTGATCGAGGCGCACGCGCCCGCGGAGCCGGACGGCGAAGCGCAGGGCCCCGGCGTGATCGGCCCCGAGACGATCTACACGATCCCCGACTCGAAGCGGCTCGAGCTCGACACGTCGAAGAACATGATTTTACACTTCTTCGTCGAGCGAAGCCTCGTATCGGCGGCGCTCCTCGCGACGCCGGCTGCGCCACTCCCGAAAGACGTGGTCCGCGATCGCGTGCAGCGGCTCTCCCGGCTCTTCAAGCATGAATTCCGGTTCCGCGCCGACGCGCCCTTCGCCGAGATCTTCGAGGATACGCTCGCGAGCATGCAGCTCGCGTCGGAGCTCACCGTCGACGCAGAGGGGCGTATCGACGCCGGCCCCGGTCGCCTCGGGTGGAGCGGGCGCGAGTGGCTCCTCACCTACGCGGCGTTCCTCAGGAACTTCCTCGAGTCGTATCGCATCGCGGCGCGCGGTCTCGGCGCGCTTCTGAAGGGCCCGCTCCCCGAGAAGGAGCTCATCAAGAAGACGCTCCAGACCGGCAAGCGGATGTTCTTCACCGGTGAGGTGGAGCGCCCCGAGGCCGTGAGCCAGCCCACGCTGAAGAACGCCTTCGCGTCGTTCACCGACCAGGGGATCCTCCGCTCCGACGGCGGGAAGCTCGAGCTCGTCATCGCGACTCCCGACGCCGTGAAGTCGGCGGAGCTGCTCGTTCTCTCCTACGTCGACCGTGAGGTCCCCGAATGAGACGGTTCCCGCGCAGCGCAGCGGCGCTCGGCGCGGCGGTATTCTCGACCGGTTGCTTCGGCACTCCGACTCCCCTCGCCCCCGCCGTCACGGGCTCCGTCGGCGCCCCGCATCACGGCGTCCTGACCGACGCGATCGAGCTCCCGACGGCGGGTCCCGGCTTCGTGCGGTACCGGGTGAACGGCACGCATCACTGGGGCAATCCACGGCTCGTGCACGCCGTGATGGCTGCGGCAAAGACCGTCCACGACGAGATGCCCGGCGGCGCGCCGATGATCATCGGCGATCTCTCGGGCCCAGACGGCGGGAAGATCCCGCATCACCAGTCGCACCGCACGGGCCGCGACATCGATCTCCCGTGGTTCGTGACGACGCCGGGCGGCGTCCCCCTGCAGAACCCCGGCTTCGTCCCGGTCGGCCCCGACGGCCTGGCCAGGCTCGAGGTGATGGGCGGCTACGTGCGGCTCGACGTGCCTCGCGAATGGCGTCTCGTTCGCGCGCTCATCACGTCGAAGGAGATCGACGTGCAGTGGATGTTCTGCTCACTCGACGTCGAGGCGCTCATCATCGACTACGCGCGCGCTCTCGGCGAGCCTCCGGACATCGTCTGGCACGCCGAGACGGTGCTGATGCAGCCCGGCGACAGCCTGGTGCACGACGATCACATCCACATGAGGATCGCGTGCACTCCCGACGAGATGGTCTTCGGGTGCGAGGGCGGTGGGCCACGCTGGGAGTGGCTCCCGCCCGCCCCGTCGCTCGAGGCGACCGACGAGGCGATCTACGAGGCCGCCGAGGAGGATCCACTCCGCGTCACCCTGGAGGAGCCGCAGAATGCCCCGCCGGGTTGAACCGCGAGACAAGAGCGCGAGGACGGCGACCACCGCCCCTCTCGCGTCCGGAAGCGGCGTGATCCTCGAGGGCGACTGTCTCGAGCGCATCGCCGAGGCCACGACGCTCGCCGGACCCTTCGACCTCGTGTACGTCGATCCGCCGTTCAACGCGGGCGGCACGCGCGGCGCGCGCGAGGGACGCGGCGCGCGCGCTCACGGGCGCACCGCGTACGCCGACGCCTGGGGCGGCATAGACGCCTTCCTCGGCGTGCTCGAGCCGCGGCTCGCCGCGATGCGCGACGCGATGTCGACGAACGGAAGTCTCTTCCTTCACCTCGACTGGCGCGCGGTGCACGAGGCCAAGGTGCTCGCCGACCGCGTCTTCGGGCGGCCCGCGTTTCGCGGCGAGATCGTCTGGGTGCCGGGCAACGGCGCGCGGCGTGTGAGCGGCCCGAGCGTCACCCATCAGACGATCCTCGTGTACGCCCGCGGCCCGGAGATGACCTGGAACAGCGAAGGACCTGCGCTCCGCGAGCAATACGCCGAGACGAGCCTCGCGATGCACTTCCGGCACGTCGACCCGAGCGGACGGCGCTACCGCGAACGCGTCATCGGCGGCAAGGCGTACCGCTACTTCGCCGACGAGGGCCGGAAGCTCGGGAGCGTGTGGAGCGACTGCCCCGCGATGACCGCGAACACGCCGCTCACGCGCGAGACCACCGGCTATCCCACGCAGAAGCCGCTCAAGCTCCTCGACCGCATCGTCCGTCTCGCGAGCAGAGAGGGTGACCGCGTGCTCGATCCGATGTGCGGCTCCGGCACGACGGTCGTCGCCGCGCGCGCCGCGGGCCGGGTTGGCGTCGGGATCGATCAGAGCCCGCTCGCGTGCGGCGTGGCCAGAGGCCGCCTCGCGACGGCGGTCCAGACCGCCGAGGGGCGCGCCCGCGACGCCGAGTGACGACTACGCCGCCGAGCTCTCGGCCCGTTCGAGGCAGCGGAGCCGGTGCAGGCGCTCCATCACCGTCGCGTCCGAAAGCACGACGATCGACTCGCGCTTCGACAGGTGCTCGATGCCGTCGGCGAGGATGCGTGCGACGAGCGGCTCGACGACGGTCGGCGAGAGCTCACGGCTCCCGGCCGCACGAAGAAGCCCGACGTGCAGCGTGTTCAGCCAGGCGTCCGTGACGAACGACTCGAACCGAGCCGCGAACGTCGAGGGAGCCAGCGCGTGCTCTCGCTCGAGCTCGAGTGCACGACGGATGACCTCGGGCGGCGCCGCCTCTGCCGGCGTGACGAATAGCCCGCGCGCGCGTAGGGCACGACCGAGACGACGGCTGGAGAGCAACGCATCGACGGGGATCGCCGCGAGGAGGCCGAGCCACACCGGTGAGAGCCACAGCGCGAGGCCCGGGCCGATGCTGAACAGCGTGACGGCGAGGACGATGCCCACCGCCGTCTCGAGGCCCTGCGAGCGGATCGCGCCGCGCAGCGTCCATTGCTGCTCGTCACGGCGGGCCGCCGCCCAGTCCATGCTGGTGTCGCTCACGGCGGCGATCACGCAGGTCAGCTGCGAGACCATCCGGATCGGCGCGATGAGCGTGCTGAGGAGGATCTCGAGCGCCGTGCTGCGCACGAGCTTCGCGCTCTTGGCGCGAAGGGGCGCCTCGAGCTTCGCGAGGACGGCGGCGAGCACCTTGCCGCCGAGCAGCACGAACGCGACGCACCCCGACAGCACGAGCGGCGCGTAGTGCTCGAAGCCGGTGGTGACACCGCTCTCACCGTCCATCGCGTAGCGGGCGGCGACGAAGAGAATGTACGCGGCCCAGAGCCCCGAGATCCCGTAGAAGAGCGCGCCGATCGCGAAGTGGGCGCGTGAACCCGCCGAGAAGGCCGGAGCGAAGACGAGACGGAGATGCTGCAGGTTGCCGCGGCACCAGCGCACGTCGCGCTCGCGCGCGATGTCGAGCGACGCCGGGCCTTGCTCGTAGCTGCCGACCGTCAGGTCCCACGCGAGCCGCACCTCGAAGCCCGCGCGGCGCATCAGCGCGGCCTCGACGAAATCGTGACTCAGGATCGGGCCGCCGAAGGGCGGGCGTCCCGGGAGACCTGGCAAGCCGCACTGCTCGGCGAAGGGCTTCACCCGCACGATGGCGTTGTGGCCCCAGTAATTGCCGGCGCTGCCGAAGCAGTACGCGATGCCGGCAAACACCGCGGGACCGTACGTCGCGGCGGCGAACTGCTCCGCGCGCGCGAACAGCGTGTCACGCAGCGTGAGCATCGACGGCGCCTGGAGGATGCCGAGCCCCGGCGCGGCCTCCATGCGCCGCACCATCTCGACCATGACGGCGCCGTCCATGATGCTGTCGGCGTCGAGCACGATCATGTGCTCGTAGCGCGCTCCCCAGCGCTTGCAGAAGTCGGCGATGTTGCCGCTCTTCTTGCGGAACTTGTGCAGCCTGCGCCTGTAGAAGATGCGCGACAGGCCGGGCAGCTTCCGGATCTCGGCCCAGGCTAGCTCTTCGCGGAGCCAGATATCGGGATCGGTCGTGTCGCTGAGCACGAACATCTCGAACGCCGCGCTGGCGCCGACGGCCGCGAGCGACTCGAGCATGGAACGGACGCGCGCGAACACCGCGTCGGGATCCTCGTTGTGGATCGGGACGACGATCGCCGTCCGGAGAGTCTCCAGCGGGGGCCGGCTCGCCTCGAGCTCGGCCAGGGCGCGGCGTGTCTTGCGCGTCGCAGCGAGGCGATAGGCGCCAATGAGCGCGACCCAGAGCCAGAACGCGATCCACGTGAAGAGGATCGTGAAGGTTCCCTGCAGCAAGATCTCCGGCGGCGACCAGCCTCCGCGCGACAGCGTCACGCCGAGCAGACCGGACGCGAAGGCCGTCGCGAGGACGACCGGAAGCGTGACGACGAAGATCGAACGGAACTTTTCCCGGCTCATCGGAGCTCGCGCATCAGGCGGTTGTCGGTCGAGCTACGCTGAGCAGCCTGCGCGGCCACCCCTTCCATCGCCTCTGCGGCGACGCGTACGGCGTGCGTGATCGGCCCGATGACTTCTTGCTCGGGCATCGACCTCGGAGCTAGCTCGGGCAGGAGCTCGACGAAGTCTTCGCCGATCACGTCCGGGATCTCAGTCTCGAGGAAGGCGGCGGGGAACCGGCCGAGAAGCGCGGGCGCGCGGAAGAACCAGTCCGAACGCTCGACGCCGTCGTCGGCCATCGCACGGATCCACCGCGCGGCGATCCGCGTCGGGTCGAGGGGCGATGCGCTCGCTCGCGGCATCTGCGCATCTGCGACGCGCAGCACGCGCTCGGCTGCGCTGCGTGCGAGCAAACCGTCAGTCAGCCCCCACGATTCGAAGAAGCGACACAGAACGACGAGCCATTCATCGCGTGTCGTCGAGCCGTAACCGTCAGGTGAAGAACCATCCATCGCAAGAACCATCCATGAGTACTGACTGAATCTACTAACCTTCCCTCGCGTCACCATGCACGTCTCGTGCCTCTTTGCAGTCGTAGGGGAATCTCGTCTCACACGCGCTTCGAGCTTCTCTCTCGTCGATCAGACGATCGGCGCGCACGAAGAAGCTCACGTCGCGCGCGATTGGCGAACGCGTTGTACGTGAAGTGCGATCCATCGCGGGCCGTTCGTCGCGCATGATCCGATGAACACACGAGCGTCTCGACGCCTTCCACGAAAGCGTTGCTCACTCACGAAACGTTTGCCCTCACTTCGACCGGATGACAAGTAGATCGAGCCGAATGTCCGTCCGGTCACTCGGACCCGCATGGTTTCGAGCGCTTGTCGAACGAACGGCTGTGCGTGACGAGCGCTGCCACACACCGTGCACGTGAGCCAATACGTCACAACCACGCCATTTGCCGAAAAATCGCGTTAACGAAGCCGTGCAGAAACGCATACGACAACGAGTGATGGTTACGGACGAGTGACGTTACGAACGTCGGTCCGTCACTCGCGCGTTGCACATGTGTCGCGTCCGGGATCGGTGTCCGGCGAGCACGGGCTCGGCGGAGGCACGATGTCGACCACTGGTCCGAGCGAGGCCGGGCTGCTCTGGAACCCGAGACCGAGCGACGTGAACTCGCAGCTGCTGTCCGGGTCGTCGTCCTTCGCGGGCAGATCTGCGGCTCCGCAGAGGACCTTCTTGACGACCTGGTAGTTCGCGACGTCGTCGGTGCAGAGCGAGACGTTGACCGTGGAGCGCGTCGCGAGCGGCACGAAGCCGAGCAGGAAGTCGGTGAGGATACGGGCGGCGAGCGTGCCGTCGCGCAAGACCCATCCGGTCGATGCATCGTACGCGAGGTGCCCGCTGAGGACCGCCTTCGAGACCTCGACGTAGATGTTGTGCATCGGCAAGAGCAGGTGATCGAAGTGCGCGACGAGCGTGCTGTCGACGACGAAGGCGTCGTCGTCGCGCTGAGACGATGCGACGTCCGTTCCCGCGTCGTCCTCCGTCAGCGTCGCGCGGACGATCGGCCAGTGATCGGTCGCGTCGAGAGCGGGACGCCGCATGCCGCCGTCCGCGAGCTCGGCGCTGTCGCCGAAATCGAGGGCGGCGGCCTGGAAGAGCTCCACGACGACGTGGTCGTCCGTCGCGAGACCCGAGAAGCCGCGTACACGGAGCACGCCGGGCGGCGCGGACGTGCCGGCCATGACGCCCGCGTTCTCTTCGTCGCTGCCGATGAGCGCGCCGCCGAAGACGGCCTTCTGGGCGGCGAAGAGCCCGCCGACGGCGTCGTCGCGACCGTCGTCGCCGTCGAGCAATGGCTTGGCGTCGAGCCAGGGATACGCCTTGCACGACGGCGGCCCTCCCGGAACCGTGCAGACGCCGTCCTGATCGTAACCGACCGACCTCGACGCGCCGGCGTCGGGTCCATCGTCGCCGAACGCGAGCTCGTCGAGCACCACCGTGAAGTCGACGGTGTCGGTCGCCATCGGAAGATCGGCGGGCCGCGTCGGCGCGTGAAGCGGCACACAGACCTTCGCAGCCTGAACGGAGCCGAAGTCGGCGCCGATGATGGACTGACAGCCGAACAGCGCGAGCGATGACAGAGTTCCGAGAGAGTTCGAGGCGAGTCTTCTCACGGAATCCTCAGAAGGCTCTCGCCACGCTGAGCTGCGCGGTGTGGCTGGCGGGCGCGCCGTCCGAGTCACGCGCGCTCGACCAGAACAGGAAGCCGCCGACCCCAAGCCCGGCGATCCCGATGGGCACCGTGACGTTGGCGATCGTCGCGAACGTCTGCCCGTTGCGGGCGGCGCCGAGACCGCTCTCTCCGCAGACCCGAGCACCGGACGTGCGCGCGCAATCGTCGTCCATCCGTCCCTTCTCGACGATCGCTAGGATCCCGAAGGTCGCCCCGGTGATGAGGCTCGCGGCGCCGATACCCGAGACGATCCACGCTGCGAGCGGCGCGGCGTGCTCGTGCGGCGACGGCGTCGCCAGGGGGACCGGCAAAGGAACGGCCATCGGAGGTCCCGGCTCGAGGACGAGCACGCGGTGTTCGCCGGCCGAGAGCTTGGCGGTCACGTCGCTCTCGACTCGCCCCGGCGCGAGCACGGCGAGCTCGTGCACCCCCGGATCGACGGGAATGGCGAGGCCGAGCGCGACCGGATCGACTGCGATGCCGTCACGCTTCACGACGGTTCCCGGCGGAGCTTGCGGGGCCAGGCGGAGCTCGAGACGCGGCACGCTGGTCTCGAGTATCGCGATGCGCTCGGCGGCCGCTGCACGGCGTTCGTCGTCCACGGGGAGCGCGTCGAGCGCCTCCCGCCACTTGATCCGCGACGAGGCCAGCTTGCCCAGCCGGTTCAGACACTCGGCCCAGTTGATCAACGTTCCCGCGGCCGGATCGAGACGCTGCGACTCCTGGAAGCGACTGCACGCCGTCGTGAAGTCGGCGCGGTCCATCGCTGCTCGACCCTCGACGAAGAGCTCCTCGGCCGCTGCCGGATCGCGTGTCTGGGCAAGGCAGGTGGACGAAAGGAGCAGCGCTCCCAGCGCGAACCCGGGTCGCCCCATTTTACGCAACGGCACACGCGCGCCGGTCCTCGAGGTCAGCACGCTGTCGAACTCGGCTTGCACGCTCTTCGATTCACTTCCGCCGACTGAAGAGATCGACCGAGTGACTCAGTTCTTTAGGGGCGGCCGCAGGCGGCGGCTCGGGGCTCGGCTGCTCCGGCGCGGTTTCGAGGGAAGCGCCCGCGAGTACGGCGTGGGAAGGGTGTGCGATCCTGTGTACAGGAACCGCGGCCGGGGCTGGTTTCGCCGCCGTGTCGTCGTTCCGTGAGGGTGCCGCGGACGGGACCTCCGCGGATGGCTCGGTGACGGCCGAGATTTCGCCATGCGGCGCCGCGAACACCGGCGCGGCCGTCATGCTCGCGACGGAGACCCGGCTCACGACGGGTTCGACCGCGGGAGCGCCGCGCGTCCCGCGAAACGTCATCGCGAAGAGAGCGCCGGCGACGGTGACGACGACCGCCGCGATACGCAGGACCGGCGACCGCCGCGGCGTGCCGATGATCTTCGTCGGTGACAGCGACCGCGCGGAGAGCGACGCCGCAGGCATCGACAGGAGTGCGTCCTCTGCCGACGCGAGCTGCTCGGCGATCGCCACCGGCTCTCCGGAGACGGGGCCGTTCGGCACCGGGCGGACCGGCAAGAGCGGCGCGCGCTCGAGCGGCTGCGACGCCACCGAACCGTACGCGGCGCGCGCAGCCTGACGGAACGCTCCGGCGTCCGGGAAGCGATCCTCCTTGCGGAACGCGGCGGCGCGATCGACGAGCTTCGCGACGAGCTCGTTCACCGTGGGCACGAGCGACGACAGCTCGGGCAGCGGCTCCGTCATGGCCCTGAGGAGCTGTTCGTTCGTCGTCGGCGCTTCCCGGAGCGGCCTTCCGGAGAGAGCGAAGAGCATCACCGCGCCGACCGCGAAGAGATCGCTCCGGGCGTCGACGTCGTCCCAGTGCCCGCGTGCCTGCTCGGGCGGCATGAAATCCGGTGTGCCGAGCGCTTGCACGCCGGTCGTGTCCCCGCGCTTGCCGCGGTTCTCGGTGAGTCGGGCGATGCCGAAGTCGAGGACCTTCACCGCGCCGTCGGTCGTGAGAAAGAGATTCCCCGGCTTGATGTCACGGTGGACGATGCCCTGGGCGTGCGCCGCCTCGAGGCAGTCGAGCACCTGACACACGATCTGGATCACCTCCGCCGCGTCGAGCTTGCCACCCTCACGGGCGAGCCGGCTCTCGAGCGTCTCACCGTGGAGAAGCTCCATGACGAGATACGCGTTGCCGCTCGGATCGATGTCGTCGTCGACGATGGACACCGCTCCCGGGTGCTCCACCTTGTTCGCGACGTAGCCCTCGCGCAGGAAGCGCCGCCGGAGCGACGGTGAGAGCGCCGCTTCGGGGTGAAGAATCTTGACCGCTGCACGCGTGCCGTTGCGATGAGTGCTCGCGTAGACCGCACCCATTCCGCCGCAACCGAGCAGTCGATCGAGCCGCCACTTGCGGTCGAGCACCGTCCCCACCGCTCCCGCGGCGCGGCGCTCCACGTCCTCTTCTTGGTCCAGTTCGCGCACGTGTCGTGACTCGACTCGGAAACCTGATGTTAGTACACGCCCGCCACCGTCTCACGTCGCGATCGATAACTTTGCGCGAGAGGCGTTCGACCGATAGCGACGCACCGCGCGCGCCGTTTCACGACATCCGCGCACGTCGCACATGTACGCAAAGTCAGGAAGCCGGGCGCGTCTTCTTCACGATGTCGTCGATCGCCGCGGGATTCGCCACGGTACCCGTCGCCACCGCGCGCTCGATGGGGGTGCCCATCAGGATGCGTTTCACGGGGATCTCGAGCTTCTTGCCGTTGAGCGTGCGTGGAATTTCGAGGACGTCGACGATCACGTCGGGGACGTGCCGCGGCGAGACCGTCGTACGGAGGGCGGCGCGGATCCGGTTCTTCGCGTCCTGGTCGAGCTCCGTCCCCGGACGCGGCACGACGAAGAGCCAGAGCTTGCCCTCGGTCTCGAGCGAACCGGTGTCGACGACGAGGCTGTCGGCGACGTCGGGAAGCGCCTCGACGACGCGGTAGAGCTCCGCGGTTCCCATCCGCACGCCGCCGCGGTTCAGCGTCGCGTCCGAGCGACCGTAGATGGTGCTCTCGCCGCCCTCGCCGATCCGGATCCAGTCCCCGTGACGCCAGACTCCGGGGAAGTCCGCGAAGTAGCTCTCCGCGAGTCGCTTCCCGTCCGGATCTCCGATGAAATGGAGCGGCATCGACGGCATCGGCTCGGTGATGACGAGCTCACCGACGCTGCCGATCACCGACTTTCCATCCGCGTCGAACGCCTCCACCTTCGCGCCGAGGGCGCGGCACTGGAGCTCCGCGGCGCGCACCGGCAGGAGCGGACACGAGACGAGGAACGCCGTGCAGACGTCGGTGCCGCCGGCCACCGACGCGAGGAGGACGTCGCCCTTCACCGCGTCGTACACCCACTCGAAGCCCTCGACGGGAAGCGGCGCCCCGGTCGAGCCGATGGTGCGCACTGACTCGAGCCCGACGACGTCCCTCGGGACGATGCCCGCCTTGCGGCACGCGAGCAGGTACGGCGCGCTCGTCCCGAAATACGTGACGCGCTCCTCGTCGGCGAGCCGGAAGAGCGCCGTCAGATCCGGATGCCCGGGGTTCCCCTCGAAGAGCACGATGGTCGAGCCGACGAGCAAGCCGCCGATGAGGAAGTTCCACATCATCCAGCCCGTCGTCGTGAACCAGAAGAAGCGGTCTTCTGGCCCCAGATCCGAATGGAGCGCGAGCACCTTCAGGTGCTCCAGGAGAATGCCGCCCTGGCCCTGGACGATGGGCTTCGGCAGCCCGGTCGTGCCCGACGAATAGAGGATCCAGAGCGGGTGGTCGAAGGGCACGAACTCGAAGGCGAGCGGCTCGTGCCCGGAGAGAAAATCGTCCCACGTCACGAACGACTCGGGGGTCGCGGCGCCGAGCCGCGATACGACCACCCTTGTGGTCACGCTCGAAAGCGCGGCGGCAAGCTTCTCGAGCTCGGCCGCGCGCGAGAAGGCGCGGCCGCCGTAGGTGTAGCCGTCCACCCCGATGAAGACCTTGGGCTCGATCTGCCCGAACCGGTCGAGCACGCTCTCGACGCCGAACTCCGGCGAACAGCTCGAGAAGACCGCGCCGAGACTCGCCGTCGCGAGAAACGCGATCGTCGCTTCCGGCGAATTCGGGAGGAGGACCGCGACGCGGTCGCCGGTCTTCACCCCCGCGCGTACCAGGCCGGCTCTCGCGCGCGCGACCCGCTCGCGGAGCTCGTCCCAGCTGAGCTCACCGCGGGAGCCGTCCTCGCGACGGAAGATCACCGCGACGCCGGAGCCCGAGCGCCGGAGCGCGTGCTCGGCATAGTTGACGAGAGCGCCGGCGAACCAGCGCGCGCCGGGCATCTCGTGCTGCGACAGCACGGACCGGTACGGCATCGCCGACCGCACCTCGAAGTACTGCCAGATGGACTCCCAGAACGCCTCCACCTCGGAGACCGACCAGCGCCAGAGCTCGGCGTAGCTGGGGAACCTGAACTTCCGCGTCTCCTCCAGAAAGCGCAGGTACGCCGAGAGACGGCTCTTCGACTTGCGCTCCTCGCTGGGCTCCCAGAGAAGCCGTCCCTCTTCCACTGCCGTCATGGTCGTCCCCACACTATAGCGGCTCCCACTCGACGCGAGCGGGCGCAGGTGCCGGCGAGCCCGGCCGCGGCAGGAAACTGGGCAGATCACGGAGCGCGGGCTCCTTTCTTCGCCAGAGCACGCCGTCGAGGACGTAGTGAACGGCCTGTGGCAGCGCGAGCAAGGGCACCACGAATGCCGCGACGCCGCGTGCGAGAGTCACGTTCGTCGCGCCGAAGAGCCACTCATGGTCGTGGAACACGAGCCGGTCCCAGCCCGCTTCCTCGAAGAGCGCGAACCCAACGAGGACGCCGACGAAGGCGAGCGCGCCACGGGCGGCGAGCGCGCTTCCGAGCGTCGACGTCGTCGTCCCCTCGCCTCTGCCGGCGGCTCTGCCGTAAGTGAAGAGCAGGACCATGTACGGGATCCCGTGCGTGAGCACGTTCGTCACGGTGAAGTCGAAGTCCCCCGACGAACCGACGATGCCGACGTACCAGGTCAGCGCCGTCGTCGCGACGACGGCGCTCTTGCCGAGCGTCAGACGCTTCTCGGTGACGGCGACCGCGAGCTGCCGCACGAAGAACAGCGCGAGCGCGGCGGCCCAGAGGACGCGTGCGGGCCCGAGCCAGCGCGCGGCGGCGCTCTGGATGTCCACGAAGTCACCGGGCATGAGCCACGAGAACGACTTCGCGCCGAGGTGCGCATGCCAGTAAAGCAGCGGGTACCCCGTCGCGGCGTACACCGCCGAGTCGTCGACGACCTTGTCGATCCGCGTGCCATCATCTCTGGAACGATAGAGAGCTACCCAGCCGACCTGCTGCCGCACGAAGTGGAGGACGGCAAGGTACGCCAGGACGCGAAAGAACGTCGCGCCGCTCACGAGATGTAACGCGACCGAAGCGGCGTACACGACGAGTGGGACCCCGACGTAGCGCAGGCGATGGCGCGCGAGCTCCGCGCCGTCGAGGTAAGTGCGGAAGAGCGTCGCGTAGACGTGAGCGACGTCCACGCCCAGGACGAAGGCGAACCAGCCCCATTCAGGGAGTTCCGGCGCCCACCCGAGTGAGCGGCGGAGAAGCACGAGCCCCAGGGCGAGCAGGGCACTGCCGGTGAAGGCAGCGAGATCCGTGCGAGCGCCGAAGAGCCAGGGAGCGACCTTCACTGACGGAAGAGACTATCCCAGGCCCTCCGGACGCGCGACGGCGCGAGCTCGGGCCGAGAGAACGGCGCCGAGATCAGCGCCGAGAATCGATGCTGAAGGGGCCCGAGCCCATGAACGTGAGCATGAGCGCGGCGCCGAACATGGAGACGTTCTTCATGAACATCACCCGCTGCATCATCGCCATTTGAGGATCGGCGATGCCCCAGAACTTGTGCATCATGAGGGTGACGGGCACGAGGAACAGGACCAGCAGCCAGGCGCCGATACGCGCCTTGTAGCCGAGCAGGATGCTGAGCCCGCCGAGCCCGGCGATCACGCCCGAGAGCGGAACGGCGATGTTTGCCAGCGGCACGCCGGCCTGGCGCGCGTGCTCGATCATCTCCGGCTTGAAATGCATCGGCGCGGACATGAGAAAAATGGTTACGAAGAATAAGCGTCCGAGCGGCACGAGATAGGCCGCCGCGGTATGCGAATGGACGTTACCGACGTGATGCGGACGTGGGTCGAACACTGCCTTTGTCGTCATTGGTATCCTCCGAGGTCCGAATGACTTTGCAACGATCGGGCCCGTCATCGGAACACGGCGCAACCCGCAAAAATCGGGCGCAGTAGACGCGCCGGGGCACGACGCCCCTTCCGTCTAGTGGCTGGTCAGATCGGCGAAGGTCGCGGCACCGGCCCACGGCATCGGCTTCATCAGAGACGAACACGTGGCCGCGTCGAAGCACTGATGGAAGTCGCCGGGATCGGCGGCAGGCGTCATGACGGCCGGGTAGCCGCACGAGCCGAGCCCGTCGGGACCGCCGCTGTTCTGAGGCCAGAGGGCCCACGACGTGTACGAGATGCCGAACTGCTTCATGTATTTGAGCAGCGTCTTCACGTAGGCGGAGCTGCAGTCGAAGGAGCCGAACTCCGTGGCGATGAGCGGCCCATACTGCGTCATCGGCAGCGAGTACTTCGACCACCCGCCGGCCGCGGGCGAACCCCAGTCGAGCTTCTCGCAGTCGGCCTCGCTCATCGGATTGCAGATCGCGCGATCGCCGGCGCAGAGGCCGTTGGCCTTCGTGTTCGGGTTCCACGCGGTCGCGACCCACGTGCAGGGCGGCATCTTCTTGTCCTGCGTCGCGGCGTAGCCGTTGTTCGTGCAGCTCTTGCCCGGCGCAGGGAGCGCAGCGCCGCTCGCCTTACCCCACTGAGTGCCATCGGAGTAATACGAGCAGAAGCCGGACTCGTACGGATCGGTCGCGCTCGCGTCGGTACCCGACGCGCCGATGGCGCCGCAGCACGCGCCGTGCTGGTACGGGTGGAACGAGTAAGCGACGTTCGCGTACTTGCTCTTCCAGGGAAGATACTGGTCGGGGTGCGCGATGGGCCCGTACTCGGGGCCGAAGTCGTAGCCCCAGTCGAGGCCGTTCACGAGCACGATGTTCGGCGCCTGGGCCTTGTCCCGGATGCTCGTGATCTGGGTGAGCATGTAGTCGCTCCACAGATCCCAGGGGTAGTCCTTCTCGTCCTCGTTCACGCCGGCGCTCGGGAACGGCGTCGCGGCCTTGCGCGAGTACGGCTCGTTGTAGAGCTCGAACCACACGCCGCTGTCGCTCTTGTAGCGACCCGCGATGTCCGCCCACATCGAGCTGATGTTGTCCTTGTTCTTGTACGCGTTGTGGATGGTGACGCCGTCCGCGTTCGCGATCGCGCACTCCCAGGTGTTCGCGTCGGCGGCGTACCAGTCCGACGGCGCGCAGCTATCGGTGCCGGAGACCTTGTTCACGCCGGTGCAGCCGTCCTCGTACTCGGAGTACTTGTGGGTCACACCGTTGCTCGTGAACGTGCCGCGGTCGACGCCGCCGCCGTTGCCCATCTTGGCGATCGCCCAGAGATGATTGTCGATGATGACGACCGCGCCACTCTGACGAGCCTGCTTCACGGCCAGGTCGACCCAGTCGCGGTAGTTTGCGATCTTCGCGTTGCCCCAGTCGTGCACGACGTAGTTCTGCGCCCAGGCCGAGCCGCAGATCGGGATGCGCACGACGGTGGTCTTCCAGTCGCCGACCAGCGTCTTGATGACGTTGCCGAGGACGGTCGGCGTGTTCGTCGCTTCCGGCGACATGCCGGAGAGGTAAAGCCAGAAGCCCGCGCCGGCGGCCGTCTCGCGGGTGCCCGTCTCGAGCCCGGTCATCGAGATGCCCTTCAGCACCGCGGGAGCGCCATCCGGCGTGATGAAGCCGAAGCGGCCCGTCGTGGCGTCCTTCGCCGTACGCCAGCGGCCGGCGGTGGTGTCGACCGCGACGGGGCCGGTCGCGACGGGAGTGCCGCCGCTGCCCGTCGTGGTGCCCGCCGAGCCCGGTGACGTGCCGCCGCCGGAGAGCGTCCCGCCGCTGCTGGCGCTGACCGCGCCGCTACCCGAAATCACGCCGGCTCCCGACGAACCGCCCCCCGAGGTGCCCGGTGACGCGCCCGTCCCCGTCGATGCGCCGGTGCTGGAGCTCGACGCGCCGGTGCCGGAGCTCGACGCGCCGGAACCTGCCGCGCCGCCCTGTGTCGTGCCCTGACCGCCGGATCCCGACGGCGCATCGCTCGAACTGGACGAACACCCCGAAAGCGCCGCGAACGCGGTCACGACGACGAGCAAGACGGCACCGAGACCGCGAAAGGTATCCGACATGGTGACCGCGTAGTCGCCCGAGCTCCGGGCCGCGGCTCAGTAGTTCCGCATCGGAACCACGCGAGCGAAGCGAGCCCGCCGAAGGCGGCGGGGGGCGGCATCAAGATGCGGAACCACGCGAGCGAAGCGAGCCCGCCGAAGGCGGCGGGGGGCGGCATCAAGATGCGGAACTGCGCGAGCGCAGCGAGCCCGCGAAGCGGCGGAGGGAGCAGTTCGCCGAAGGCGAAGCTGCGAGCGCAGCGAGCCCGCGAAGCGGCGGGGGGAGCAGTTCGCCGAAGGCGAAGCTGCGAGCGCAGCGAGCCCGCGAAGCGGCGGGGGGAGCAGTTCGCCGAAGGCGAAGCTGCGGGGGGCTAAGGCCCCCCACGCAATGACAGAATCTCGTCGGCGGCCCGGACGCCGTGATCGAGGGCCTCCTCGAACAGCGCGAGACCGGAAAGATCCGAGTGCGCGAAGTGCACCCTGCCGTACGGCTCGGCCGCTCGACGCCGCTCGACGGAAGAGAAGAAGCCGGGGACCGGGCGGATCATCGCGTGACCCCATCGCCAGACGTCGATACGCTCCACGAAGCTCTCGAGTCGCTCGTGCGCGCGCCCGAGATCCGCGAGGATCGCGTCGCAGAAGCCGGCGTGATCGGCGGCCGCGAGGCGTTCGCGCGCGGCGCGTGGATCCGCGTCGATGAACGGCTGGTAATACGTCCATACCGTGGGTCCGGTGTCGACGAGCGTCTGGTGCGTCGCCACCACATAGCCGAGCGACGGGCTGTCGTGGAGCACGTTGTCCCACGCGAAGGGGAACCCAGGGCTCCGCGGTCTGCCGCGCAGATGCACGTTCGCGACCATCCACGAGCCGTACGTGAAGTGCGACAGATGCTCCGGGGGTCGCTCGCGAAACGGGCGCACGAGATGCGGCAGGACGAACTTCGGCGTGGCGACGATGACGTGATCGGCGACGTAGCGTACGAGTCGCGACGTCTTCACGTCGAACACGGCGAGCTCCACGCCGTCGTCGCGCGGCACGACGTCGGTGACGAGGCGGCCCGTCACGAGACGCTGCCCGGCGGAGCGCGACAGGTGTCGCACGAGCCGTCCATTGCCCTCCGGCCACGTCAGGAACGGCGCGGACTCGCCGCCCGCGTCGGGAATGCGCGCCGCGAAGTAAAAGATCATCGCCCAGGCGCTCGTCGTCTCGCACGACATGCCGTAGTCGTCGCGACAGGCGTAGTCGACGTACCACCCGAGACGCGCGCTCCGGTATCCGCGCCGTGCGAGGTACGCCGACGCGGAGATCCGATCGAGCTCCAGGAACTCCGCGTCGGTCGAGCAGCGACTCGACGGCACGGTGAACGCGCGCTTGCCGCTCGCGTCGCGGCGTCGCGCCCAGCCGTCCATCTCTTGCGTGAATCGCGTGAGCTCGGCGAGATCGGCCGGGCTCGCGCCGTCGGAGGGATAGAGCCCAGGCCGCCACGCTCCGTCGAAGAAGAGTCGTTCTTCAGGCTCGCGGATCAGCGCGGTCTCGATGGCGCGGAGCTCGTCCGTCGAGCCAGCGGCGCGCGGCTCGAGCTGTCCCATCTCGTCGAGGAGGGCGACGAGCGGCGTGTCGTCGGACCCCGGCATGGGGACGTAGTGTGCGCCGCACGGATACGGCACGACACCGTCGGTGCCGTACGTCGAGCTACCGCCCGCGACGGATTCCAGCTCGAAGACGACGTAATCGCGCTCACCACGTCGCTCGAGACGCCACGCCGCCGAGAGCCCGCTCGGCCCCGCGCCGATGATCGCGACGGACACGTGCGTCGCTGGCTCCGCCGCGGTCGTCTCGACGAACGCGTCGCGTAGGCGGTGCCCCACCGACATCGACGCTCCACGTATCTCGCCGTCGATCGTCCTCCGCGGCAGATAGCGGCACGCCTCCGCCGCAAGCGGCGCCCCGAGCAGCAGCCCGAGCATCTCGCGCCGGCCAACGCGAACGGAGCGCGAGGAAGACGACGAGGCAGACGAGGCAGACGGGCCGATCACGGACTTCATTGAGAGGAGAGCGAACCCATACTTCGTAAGGGTCTGACCTCGGGAGAGATTTTCTTTTGCGATCGCCTGGGCATATACTGACGATACTTTGTCCGCTGTTCGCTTCAGGCTCGTGGGGAGAGGAATCGCCGCGGTGGCGCTCGCGCTCGTGAGCGTCGTGGCGGCCGAGAGCTGCGGGTTCCCCGATCATCAGTTCATCCCCGACGAAGAGTTCCGGAACCGGGGCAAGACAGGCCCCGACGGTGGAGGCGCACCCTTCGTCGACGCCTCGATGATGACGGCGGCGGGCGGGATCCCCGGCAGCGGCGGCACGTCGGGCGCGGGCACGGGCGGCACGCGGCCCGGCAACGGGGGTTCGCGCGTGGGCCAGGGCCCCGAAGCCGGGATCGCCGTGATCCCCGATGGCAGCCGTTCCGGTGGAGACGGCGGAGCACCCGGCACCGGCGGCACTCAGGCGACCGACGGCGGCCCGGTCGTCACCGATTCCGGTCCCGGCTGCGCCCCCGGGCTCACCCTGTGCGGCGACACCTGCGTCGATGAACTCGCCGACAACGCGCACTGCGGAACGTGTACCACCGTGTGCACGGGCACCGACGTCTGTACGGGTGGAACCTGTGCACCGCCCTGCGGCCCTGGGCTCAGCGCCTGCACGTCCACCGGCAACGTCAAGGTGTGCGTCGACACGACGCTCGACGAGAACAACTGCGGCGCGTGTGGCAAGGCCTGCCCGAGCGGCACGGTGTGTGACGGCAGCACGTGCCTCGTCGATTGCGGCACGCTCGTCCGGTGCGGCGCCCAGTGCATCGACACGACCACCGACGACACGCACTGCGGCGACTGCAACACGAACTGCAAGAGCATCAGCCAGGTCTGCTCGGGCTCGGTCTGCAAGCCGAGCTGCACCACGCCGTTCGTCGCGTGCGGAAACACCTGCGTCGACACGACGAAGGACGACACGAACTGCGGGGGCTGCGGGAAACCCTGCCCAGCGAAGCAGGGCTGCAGCGCGAGCGTGTGCAAGCCGCTCGTCGAAAATTGCCTGAACGGCGTCGACGACGATCGCGACGGCCTGATCGACTGCGCGGATCCCGACTGCAACGCGGGGTACACCTGCGGCAGCGTGCCGGCGGGGTGGCAGGGCCCGTTCGCCCTCTGGTCGGGGACGACGAACGCCGCGCCGACCTGCCCGTCGACCTATCCGAGCGCGCTGTTTCTCGCCCACGACCAGCTCAAGGTACCCGCGTACACGTGCCCGGATTGCAACTGCTCGCCGTCCGGCGACGCCAAGTGCAACACGCTCCATTACTGGTACGACACGTCGAACAACTGCACCGCCAGCGCGGCCTGGGACGTCGCGGTCGATCCCGACGGCGTGTGCGTGCAAGAAGATCTGTCGCTCTACGGAAAGAACCTGAACCCTCTTTCGCTCTCGATCGACAGCGCGCAGCTCACGCCCCCGGACCGTCACACACCCGCTCTGCCACCGTACGCGCAGGGCACCTGCGGCCCGAACCAGGTTGCGCCGAAGTTCCCCGACGCGACGTGGGGGCTCGACGCCGAAGGATGCGGCGCGCCACAGTCCGCGACGACCGGTGGCGGCTGCAGCGTCGGAGCCTGCATGACGAGGCCCACGACGCCGTTCGGCGGCAAGCTCTGCATCTTCAAGGCCGGCGTCACGTCGTGCCCGTCGAGCTACCCCGTGAGCCCGCCGAGCCCGCAATACTACGAGACGTGGACCGAGGGACGAAAATGCTCGTCGTGCAGCTGCGGCTCCCTCGGCTGCGGCGGCACCGTGACCGCCTTCACCGATCTGGACTGCAGCGAGAACCCGACGACGATCGCGGCCGACGGCACCTGCGCGGTGATCCCGAAGGACCCGACGCCCACCGGCAGCGGCATCTCGAAGCACGACACGCTGTCGATCCGCTGGGACGACGGCGGCCCCGTCTGCGGCAAGGGCGCGAGCGGCCTCCTCGGCGCAGCGACGCCCGATAGCCCGATCACGGTGTGCTGCCAGCAATGACGTGACGGCGAGGGCCTGCGCCTCGCCACACTTACGCGGTTCGTCGCGCGCTACTGGTCGCGGTTCGCCGTGCGCTACTAGTCGCGGACTGGACTCAGAGTCGTCCGCGTACGGTGACGAAGCCGCCCTGCGGCAGGACGGCAATGTCGATGGGCAGCGACGCGGTCACTTCGTCGTGCTTCCCGGAGCCGGCGATGAAGAGATACGTCGCGACACCGACGCCGACGACCCCGACGCCGAGGGTGACGAAGGCGAGCGTGTTGTAGAGCTTGCCGTTGTCCTCTTTGCTCTTCAGAGATTGCGGGCAGACGTTGCCGTCGCAGCCCTTCTCTAGATCGCTCTTCGCGCCTTCACGCAGACCGAAGAACGCACCGGAGGCGGCCAGACCCGCCACGCCGACGCCCCCGACGATCCAGGGGACCAAGGATCTCTGGGATTTCCCGGACTCCGGAGCGCCTTCGGTGCCGGTGTCGGCGGTCGAGTTCACGACGGGCGTCGCGGCGGGCGCGTCGAGCACGACCTCGGACGTCTCGCTCTCTTTGACCGATGCGGCCTTCTGCACCTGACGGTCGCCACCGAGCTTCGCGATGACGGTGTGGGGGCCTGGATCGACGGCTACCGGCTGCCCTATCTGAGCCTCACCGAGCTCGACGCCGTCGAGCTCGATCTTGGCGGCCTCGGTGCCCTCGCCGCGCCGGATGATGAGCTTCGGGACGCGCGACTCGAGCGCCTGGCGCGCCTGGGTGATCTCGGCCGCTTCGCGAAGGCCCTGCTGTCCGGCCTCGTACTCGGCGAGACGATATTCGCCGAGCGCCTCGTTCAGGCGGCCGAGCTGCTCGTTGCAGCGGGCGGAGTGGAAGCGGACCTGCGGAGTGAGCTTCACCTTGCCCACGTCCTGGAACTTCGCGAGCGCGGCGGCCCAGTCGCCGGCCGCTTCGAGGCTCAATCCAGCCCGGAATTGCTGCCGCGCTCGTTCGAGCTCGTCCTGGGTCTGCGCCTGGGCGGTCCCGGGAGACGCGGCGACGGCAGCGCCCGGCAGCGCAACCGCAAGGAGGAGTAGCCTGCAAGCCCCGAGCACGCGAGTTCGTCGTGACCGCATGACGTAAGCCAGCCATGTTACCGTCTTTCCCGAAAGGGCGCCATACGCCTTCCGAAGAGCCATGACCCTCATTTCAGCAAGTCACACCGTCATTGGCAGCGTCGTCGCTTCCGCTCGCGGTCTCGCTGGCGCTGGTAACAACGGCGCGAACCTCGGTGAGGCGCTCTTGCTTACGTTTGCCTACTCGCTCCTCGGGATCGTCGTCTTCGCCATCAGCTTCGCCCTGATCGCGAAGATCGCGCCTTTCTCGCTCCGGAAGGAGATCGAGGAAGACCAGAACGTCGCGCTCGCCATCCTCATCGGCGCGGTGATCCTCGGGCTGAGCATCATCATCGCTTCCGCCGTCGGTGGCTGACGAGCTGCCGCTGGGGGGAGCCCCGGGCGGCGCGCCGCTCCGGCGTTCCCGTCCACCGACCTGGCCCGCGCCTTCCGGCCACGCCGGTGGTCGTGCGCTCCTCGTGGTGGTCCTCGTCATCGCGACGACGGCCCTCGTGTACGAGCTCTCCATCGCCGCGATGGCGAGCTACCTGCTCGGCGATTCGGTCCGTCAATTTTCGCTCGTCATCGGCGCATATCTGTCGGCGCTCGGCATCGGCGCGTATCTGTCGCGCTTCGTCGGCGGCCGGCTCTCCACGGTGTTCGTGGACATCGAGCTCGCCGCGGCCGTCGTCGGCGGGATGAGCGTCCCCGCCCTGCTCGTCGCGTTTGCCTTCACGCATTCCTTCGAGCTCGTGCTCTTTCTCGTCGTGCTCGCGGTCGGCGTCCTGGTCGGCCTCGAGCTCCCGCTGCTCATCCGCATCCTCGAGCGGCGCTCGAGCCTTCGCGAGCTCATCGCGCGCGCCTTGACGTTCGACTATGCCGGCGCGCTCGTCGGTTCGCTCGCGTTCTCGTTCGTCCTCGTGCCGAAGCTCGGGCTCGCGCACACCTCGCCCGCGTGCGGCCTGGTGAACGCGCTGGTCGGCCTCGTCAGCACGTATCTCTTGCCGGCAGAGGACGCGGACGAAGCCGCTGCGCTCGTTCGAGCGCGCGGGCGCGCGATCGCCGTCGTGGTCTTTCTCGCGGTGCTCCTCGCGCTGTCCGGCCGCGCGACGGAGCTCGCCGAGGCGTCCATCTATCCGGGCGGCGACGTCCTGCTCGCGCGCGACACGCCGTATCAGCGGATCGTCGTCACGAAGCACGACGGCGCGTTCGAGCTCTTCCTGAATGGCAATCTGCAGCTCTCTTCCGCCGACGAGTACCGGTATCACGAGGCGCTCGTCCATCCGACGATGGGCGCGGCGCGCGCACGCCGGCGGGTGACGATCGGCGGCGGCGGCGACGGCCTCGCCGTCCGCGAGGTCCTGCGCTGGCCCGACGTCGAGAACGTGACCCTGGTCGATATCGACCCCGAGATGACGGCGCTCGCGCGCACTTACCCGCCGCTTCGCGCCCTGAACGGCGGCGCGCTCGACGATCCGCGGGTCCACGTCGTGAACGAGGACGCGATGCGCTTCTTCGACGACGAAGGTCCCCTCACCGACGTCGCGATTCTGGACTTCCCAGATCCGGGCACCTACGCCGTGGGAAAGCTCTACACGCTCGAGATGTACCGTCGCGTGAAACGCCGGCTCGCACCGGGCGGCGCGCTCGTCGTGCAGTCGAGCTCGCCGTTCCTCTCCCGCGCGACGTTCTCGTGCATCGTGCGCACTCTCGAAGCGGCGGGTTTCGTCGTGCGGCCGTATCAGGCGTTCGTACCGGCCTTCGGCGTCTGGGGGTTCGCGCTCGCACGCACCGAGCCCTTTCCCGTCCCGACGGCGTTACCCGACGGACCGCTGCGCTTCCTGAACCCGGGCGCGCTCGCGGGCCTCTTCGCGCTCCCCGCCGATCTGCGAAACGACGTCGTGGCGAGCGTGAACCGCCTCGATAATCAGGCGCTCGTCGGTTACTACCTCGACGAATGGGAGCGGTGGGAAGGCCGTTGAGCGACGTTCAGCTAAAAGCCGGGGTCGCTCATCGGCGGCGGGACGAAGCCGCTCTTCGCGCCGGCCTTGCCGGTCGTCGCGTGGGTCACGGGCTTCGACGCGACGCTGGTCGTCGTGGCGCTCACGGTCGCGGTGTTCGACGCGGACGTCGATGACGTGTGCGCGATGACGTGTGATGCGCCCGCGTGGTGCACCGGCTTCGACGTCGGGAGCGGCGCGGTCTCGACGACGGGCTCTGCCGACGGAGTGACGGCCGGCGCAGGCGCGCGCACGGGCTCGACGGGCTTCGCCGACGGGCGCGCTGCGGCGTAAGGCGCGGGCGCGCTGTCGAAGACGCCCAGGTTGCCGAGCCCGATGTACGCGCCGCCGCCGAACGCCACCGTCAGGGCGAGCCCGACGAGCATGCCCTTGCCGCTGCGCGAACGGCGCGCGGGCATCATCGCGTCGTACGGCGTCACCGGCGCGCCACGCGGATCCGTCCCGAAGTCCATCACGCGCGCGGGCATCATGACCCCCGACGTCGGCGTGAGAGAGCTCACCTCGCCGGGCACGCCACTGACCGAGATATCGCTGTAGCTCCGGTGCCCGGCGGACCGCTCGTCGGCCGTGCGCACCGAGTCGGCGA
>DATAZL010000024.1:0-14864 GCA_036272055.1 Polyangiaceae bacterium
GCTAATCCCGCCTGCTCCCGTAGCGCCAGCGCGAGCCCGCCTGCTCCCGTAGCGCCAGCGCGAGCAAAGCGAGCCCGCCCGAAGGGCGGCGGGGGAGCGGGTCGCGAAGCGAGCCCGCGGGGGTCAAGACCCCCGTAGAAAAGATCACGGGGCAGCGGGAAGGAGGGGGGACTTCCGCTGCCCCGTGGGAAAAAATGCATACCGACCCGAACGGAGGGGGGGACGTATCGAGCCGGTATGGCTAGAAATGCATAGCGACCCGCACGGAGGGGGGGGGACGTATCGAGTCGCTATGACTAGTGGGCCGCCGGCGCAGACTCTGAGTCGCGCTAGCTAAGCCACGGATATTGCACGCTTCGTTCCATACTATTTCGGCACGGATACGCGGATTTAGCCGTCGTGGAATCCTGTGAGGTTGCAAGTTTGAAATCGCACGGGGCGCACACGAAAGGCTCGAGTCGTCCCAAGCGGGTAGACCGGTCGGCCTTGAGGTCTAGAGCCCTCGTTCGACCAGACGGAACGAGATTTCAGCGAGAGCGGCGGTACAGCCACCACGTCCCCTGGTGGTCGACGCGGTGGACCGTCGGGTCCCGGTCGAAGAGCTCGTGCGGTTCGAGGTCGTGTCGCACCAGGAACGTGTCGAACCACGGTCCGTCGCGGAGCACGTCGAAGTACTGCGGGTTCCACTCGAAGCCCGGCGCGAACGCAGGCGGGACGTTCGGCGACATCACGCGATAGCGAACGGGGTAGAGCCCCCACTGAGCGAAGTGAAAGGCGAGCGCGCCGCCCTTCTCGGCCTGGACCCACGCCGGCAGATGCAGGAACGGCGAGGCGCGCTTGTTCGACCCCGCGAACGTGTACACGAGATAGAGGAGCCGCGGCGCCGCCGGCGTGTCGGCGACGATGGCGCGAAAGTCCGCGGTCGCCGCGTCGAACTCGCGGAATCGCTTCGTCACGAAGTGCGTCATCGGCACGACGGCGAGGGACATCAGCGCGACGACCGCGGCGCGATCGGCGCGCGCACGCGGCAGCTCCGGCAGCGCCGCGATGAGGAACAGCGCCACGCCGACGATCTCGCGCGGATAGACGAAGAACCACTGCCCGACCTCGAGCGGCAACGTCAGGAAGAGCACGAAGAGCCCGCCCGCGTAGAGCAGCGCGAACGCGTTCACACGCCGGTCCCACGAAGCTTCTTCCGCCGTTGTGCGTGGCTCGCGCCGGAGCGCGCGAAGCGCGAACGTCACGACGGCGGCGAGCGCGGCGAACGTGAAGAACAGGACGCCCGCGACGTGCTCGGCGCTGCCTTCCGCCGTCGCGGGGAAACCGTCCTGCGGCAGGTAAGCGCCGAAGAGATGCTCGAAGACGTAGCCGAACCGCTCCGGATGAAACCCGAGCTGCATGAAGCCCGGCGAGAGCGCGCTCGGACGTATCGCGATCCAGAGCACGAAGAGGAGGAGACTCGGGACGAGCGGACGTATCAGCCCCGAGAATCGCCGCGTCACCGGAAACACGAACGCCCCCGCGGCGAGCGCGCCGGCGATCGCGAACGGAAAGCGATACACGTGCGTGAAGAAGATCGCGACGAGGGTCACGCCGAGCATCACTTTCCGCGTGCGCGTCGGCTCGTCGACGACCATGAGCGCGAGCCCGGTGCTCATCGCGAGGAGCCCCGTCGCGCCCATGTAGCTCAGGAAGCCCCACTGCGTGCACGTGCACCAGACGAGCCCGAGCCCGAGCACCGCCCAGAGCGGGCTCTTCTTCATGCCGCGAAGGAGGACGGCGAGCCCCGCCGGGACCAGCGCGAGCATCGCGATCGACATCGCCTTCGTCGCGGCGGCGATGGGCATGACGAACGCGAGCGCCGCGCCGATCACGTACATGGAGACGTACGGCGCCTCGAGCGGGTGCAGCGTGAACTGTTCCCGGAAGTGATACGCCGGATCGAAGTAGTGACGGAGGATGGACGCCTGGGCGGCGTGAAACGGGAGATCGGTGAGCGGCGGGTAGTGCGCCTCGGTGAACGGGAAGACGACGACGTACCCGGCGACCGCGAGCGCGGCGAGCACGAGGACGGGGTCCGTTCCCGTGCTCCGCACGCCACTCGTGCGGACGGGGCGGAAGCGAGGCGCGTCGTCCATCCCGAGGGCGTCTACTACACCACAAAACGACTCGAATAACGGCACGGTTGATCCTAGGCTCGGCGCGCTTCATGGCTAAAAAGGCGCTGGCCTGGCTGCTCGTGCCCGCGGTAGGGCTCATCGAGCTCGCTGCCCACGCGTACTTCTCGTCGCGCCCCCCCTCGCCCGAAGAATGGAAGACGGGGAGGACGACGCTGGCCGATCTCCGCCGGCACGACGAGCTGGTCGTCATCGCCCCTTACTGGGCCGAGCCGAACGCCCGCTACGCGTTCGGGGACGAGCTCATGCCGGTGCGCGACGTCGCCAGGGCGGACGAGACGGCATACGCGCGCGCCATCGAGGTGAGCATCATCGGCGCGTCGGCGCCCGAGCTGGCCGGCTGGAAGGTGCTCGAGGAGCGTAACGTCGGGAAGCTCCGGATGCGCGTGCTCGCGAACCCCGCGCCGGCGCACGTCACGTTCGACTTCGTAGACGCCGTCGCGGACGCCACCGTGGCCGACGTGCGCGCCGCCGGCGCGGAGACGCCATGTCCGTACACGACGACGGCGCGACGCTCCGCGGGCGGCCTCCACGGCGATCCGGCGTTTCCCGCCGCGCGCCATGCCTGCAGCGGCACCGAGGCGCACTTCGTGGGCGTCACCGTCGTCGAGGACGAGCAATGGCACGGCCGTCGCTGCATCTGGGCAGAGCCCACCGACGGCGCGGAGCTCGCGATCCGCTTTCACGACGTCCCGCTCGGCAAGACGCTTCGCGGTCACGCGACCCTGCCGTGGTGGCTCGAGCGTGAGCTCCACGGCGCGCCCGTCACCCTACGCGTCCTCGTGAACGGCCAGGAGCTCGGCGTGTACGAGCACCGGGACGGTCAGGGCTGGCGGATGTTCGAGATGCCGCTCGAGAAGTTCTCCGGCACCCGAGCCGACGTCGAGTTCCGCGTCTCTTCGCGCCGCTCCCACGACCGTCAGTTCTGCTTCGAGGCGAACACTCGATGACCCGGAGGCGCGTCCTCGAGGCGCTCGTCGATCCGCTCATCGCGTTCGCGCTCGCGGCGGCCTACGTCGCGCTGCTCCTCGCGACGGTGAAAGACCTCGGCTACGCCCGCGACGAGGGGTTCTATTTCCACGCCGCGTCCGACTACAAGAAGTGGTTCGACGTCCTGTTCACCGATCCGTCGAATGCGCTGACGCAAGATACCGTCGATCGTTACTGGCGTAACAATCACGAACATCCCGCGTTCGTGAAGTCGCTGTTCGCGCTCTCGGTCAAGTGGCTACACCAGGATCACCACGTCTTCCGCGAATCGGGGACGGCGTTCCGCTTCCCCGGCATGGTGCTCTCTGCGCTCGGCGTCTCCACCGTGTACCTCTGGGGACGGCGCGCGATCGGGCGCTTGCCCGGCCTCGTCGCGGCGCTCTTGCTCGCGCTCCAGCCGGCCATCTTCTATCACTCGCACCTCGCTTGCTTCGACGTCGCCGTGCTCACGATGTGGCTCGTCACGACGTACGCCTACCAGCGGAGCCTCGACGGCGGCGGCCTCAAATGGGCGATCCTCACCGGCCTTCTCTACGGGCTCGAGCTCAACACGAAGCACAACGCCTGGCTCCTGCCGCCGGCGCTCGTCATTCATCTCCTCGTGACGCGCGGCCCCCGGCGGCTCCTTCGCGACCTGCGCACCGGGCGCGCACGCATCCCGGCGGCGCTCGTCTTCATGGCGATTCTCGGCCCCATCGTCTTCTACATGACGTGGCCGTGGATCTGGTTCGACACGGGCCGGCGCCTCGCCGAGTACGTCGCGTTCCACATGAACCACGAGTATTACAACATGGAATTTCTCGGGGTGACGTACTTCCGTCCCCCGATGCCACGTCTCTACGCGTGGGTCATGACGCTCGCGACGGTGCCCACGATCACCCTCGTGCTCTCGGGGCTCGGAGTCGTCTACGCCGCAAAGAATCTTCCATGGGTTAGCCCTTCACGTCGCAAGCCACCGGCGGAACGAAGACAGCTCTCACGTGATTTTTCGACGCGCGCTCTCTGGATGCTCTGCATCCTCACGAGCTACGCGCCGTGGCTCTCGCCCCTCACGCCGATCTTCGGCGGCACGAAGCACTGGCTCACCGCGTACCCGTTCATGTGCCTCTTCGCGGGCATCGGGTTCGACTGGGCGCGCCGCGGTATCGCCGAGCTCGCTCCCACGAAGCTCCGCGATCTCCACGTGCCGGAGCTAGGGCTCGCCGCATCCGTCGTGGTCGGCCCCGCCGTGATGACGCTGCACGCGCATCCATGGGGACTCAGCGCGTACATGCCGCTCGTCGGTGGTACTCCCGGCGGCGCGAGCCTCGGCTTGAACCGCTCTTTCTGGGGCTACACGACCGGCGCCGTCGAGGACTTCATCAACGAGCACGCGCCCAAGAACGCGCAGGTGTACATCCACGACACCGCCTACGACAGCTGGTACCGCTTCCAGAAAGACGGCCGCATCAGAGCCGATCTCAGCGGCTCCCTGACCCTGAGCTCCACCGACGTCTCCCTCTACCACCACGAACAACACATGGCCCGAGTCGAATACCAGCTCTGGGTAGACTACGGAACCGTCTCCCCCGCAAAGATCGGCGCCAACGACGGAGTCCCCATAGTCTGGGTGTATCTACGTCCGACCGCGTCGCCGTGAGTGACCCCGAAGCCAGTTCCAAGCTGCTCATTTCATGTGTTCTTGGCCTATAGCCTCCAGGCTATAGGCCACTTCGGAATATCGCTGGAGAGGCACGTCGGCGGCGAAGCAGGGGTCTGCGGGCAATAGAGCTTGCTCGGCGGACCTGCATTGGGGTCGTTCCCGTATCAGACATGGGCGCACCGCGGGGTCAGTCTGGCCAGCGCATCTCGTACGACCCGTTCGATGTTCATCTCCGGCTCTCCACGCGTGCAGGAGTCGGCCAGCGCTCGACGGACCTCGCCCTCGCGAAAGCCCAGGCCACGTAGCGCGGCGGAAGGCTTTCGCCTGGATCTCCACCGCACCCGGTTCCGGCGCGCGTCCATAGTCGCTGCCGTCGGCATGCCGGAACCGAATCCCCGTCGCGACGCTGCCGGACACGACGAGCTCACCACGATGCGCTGCGCGATGGTGCGCACCGCGAAGGGTAGTCAAATTGTCCGCATCGTGGCCGCCACCCTCCGAACGCAGCTCAACGTGATGGACATCGAGAAACCGCGCGTTACGGCAACCAGGGACGACGCACTGCTCGTGATCGCGCCGCCGCACGGCTCGGCGCGTCGCCGGTGAGACGGTTTGCTTTGCCCGAACGCCCACGTGGGCGCTCTCGTCCTTGGCGACCTCCGCGCCCACGTGGGCGCTCTCGTTCCTGGCGGGGTCTGTGCCCGCAACAGGAGCGTGAACACCCCGATGTGCTGACCGTCGCATTCGGCCATCGAGACGACATCTGCGTTGACGGGTATGAGTGCTCCGTTTGCGTGCTGGTGACCCCGGCCGCACTCCGGGCAGACGGAGAGTGCGATCTGGTAGCTCGCCCGGCCTTCGTCGGCTGGACCACCCAGAGCGTGGCGCGCCATCAGCAGGTGCGCCGCTCTGCTTGAGCTTGTTCATGGCTTCTCTGGCACAGCGCGGGGTTTAGCGGAGCTCGTCGAGCTCGCGCCGACCGTGACATGGGATCACGTCAAGACGAATCGTCGGTCCGAGCACAATCGGCCCAGTGACCAGTCCGGTGGCCAAGTCCATACTGGCCCGACGCTGGACGACGAACGGCCCGCACAACGGTCATGGTGAACGATCGATACGTGAGCGCCTTTCACGTCACCCCCCGATGTAGCTCATCTCGATGCGGCGCTTTGGCGGGGTTACGGCGCGGAGCTCGGAGTAGCGGTCGGTGCGGGCTTGCCAGATTGACTCTATGAGGGCGGTGAGACGCTCGTCGGGGGAGCCGTCGCGGAGCAGGGGGCGGAGATCGGTGCCCTCGGTGGCGAAGAGGCACGTGTATAGATGGCCGTCGGCAGAGAGGCGGGCGCGGCTGCAGTCGCCGCAGAACGGCTCGGTCACCGACGCGATGACGCCGATCTCGCCGGTGCCGTCGAGGTAGCGATAGCGGCGCGCGACGTCGGAGGGGTTCGCGGCGGGCACCGGTTCGAGCGGCAGCTCGGCGGCGATGCGCTCGACGATGCGTGCGGCGGGAACGACGGCCGATTGCTGCCAGCGATTCGTCGTTCCGACGTCCATGAATTCGATGAAGCGGAGCACGACGCCGCTGCCCTTGAAGTGGCGCGCGAGGTCGACGATGCCCGCGTCGTTCACGCCGCGACGGACCACGGTGTTGACCTTCAACGGACGGAGGCCGGCGCGCTCTGCCGCCTCGATACCGCGAAGGACCTGGCTCACCGGGACGTCGGAGTCGCTCATCGTCCGGAACACGTCGGGGTCGAGCGAGTCGAGGCTCACGGTGATGCGTGACAGCCCCGCGTCGCGCAGTGGCTGCGCTAGCCGCTCGAGGAGCGAGCCGTTCGTCGTGAGCGAGAGCTCCACCCCGTCTATCGTCGCGAGGCGCTCGACCAGGCGCGGCAGGTCGGCCCGGAGCAAGGGTTCGCCGCCCGTCAGGCGTATCTTCGTCACGCCGAGCGACGCGAACAGACGGCAGGTCCGTTCGAGCTCCTCGAAGGAGAGGATCTGCTCGCGCGGCAAGAATGCGTGGCCGGCGCCGAACGCCGCCCGCGGCATGCAGTACGTGCAGCGGAAGTTACAGCGGTCGGTCACCGAGACGCGGAGGTCGCGTAGCGGCCGGTGTCTTCGGTCGAGCACGGGGAGCGCTGTTCGCTGGGACATCGCGAGAACGCATCCGTCTAGCACTGCGGCCGCCGGAACGCCGCCGGAACGCCACCGAACGCTGCCAAACGCGAGCGGTCCGCCGGCCCGTGTTTCCGTCGCATGGACGGTGGGGTCGCGTCCCGGCAAGGGTGATACAATCCGCCGTCGTGCTGTACCGATTCGATGGGGTGGACGAATCTCTCGAGTTACTGCCGCTCGCGACGCGACGCGCGCTGGATCACGCCGGCTGCCGTCTCTCGCGAGAGGGATGGGGCAGCTTGCCGGTTCCGTTACGCAAGCAGCTCGTCACCCTGGGCGCCAATGCGGTGGTGGACGTCGACCTCGTCCGCGAAGCCGCCGCGATCGCGACCCCGCCGGCAGAACAGATGGAACCCGTCGACGATCCGCCCGCCGATGTTCCACCCGGAGAGCTCGTCGAAGCGTTCGGCGGTGGGATGCCGCTCTCCGCTGCAGTGTGGTCCCAGCTCTCTCCGCTCGATCGCTACGCGCTCGCGAAGGTCGCCGGACGAAGCAGCCCGGAGCGGCTCGCCGCGGCCTACGAGGAGATCGTCGGTCGCACTGCGGTGTCCACTCACCTCGGTCCCCAGGGCGGCGCGCGCATGGTCGACGTCGGGCAGAAGGCGACGACCTTGCGCCGCGCGGTGAGCCGCACCGAGGTCACGATGAACGCCGAGGCGTACGACCGACTTCGCGCACATGAAGTCGCGAAGGGCGACGTGCTCGGCGTGGCGCGCGTCGCCGGCATCATGGCCGGCAAGCGCACGTCGGATCTCATTCCCCTGTGTCACCCGATCGCGCTGTCGAAGCTCACCGTCGATTTCGAGCTCGACGACGACGCGCGCGCCGTCCGGGTCGTCGGCACGGCGGAGGCGCTCGACCGCACCGGCGTCGAGATGGAGTCGCTGGTCGCGGTGAGCGTCGCGGCGCTCACCATCTACGACATGCTGAAGTCCGTCGATCGCGCCATCGTGATCGGGCCGACCCGGCTCATCGAAAAATCGGGCGGCAGATCCGGGAGCTTCGCGCCGTGAGCGCCGTGAGCGCCGTGAGCGCCGTGAGCGCCCCGTTCCGTCTCAGCTCCGAGCCGCTGGACGTCGTGGAGTGCCTGCGCGCCGTGAGTCACCCCGGCGCGGGCGGCATCGACGTCTTCGTCGGCACCGTGCGTGACAACAGCGGTGGACAGTCCGTCTCGGTGCTCGAGTACGAGGCGTACGCGTCCATGGCCGAGAAAGAGATGGCGCGCATCGGCGCCGAGCTCACCGAGGCGTTTCCCGGCATACGCGTGAGCGCGTTGCACCGCATCGGAAGGCTCGCCGTGGGAGACGTCGCCGTGGTGTGCGCCGCGAGCGCGCCACACCGCGACGAGGCGTTCCGTGCTTGCCGCCGGCTCATCGACGACATCAAGGCGCGGGTGCCGATCTGGAAGCGCGAGCACGCCGAGGGCGGCGTCGAGTGGGTCGGCTGGCAAGACGCCCGCGTCGCTCAGCGCTGAGTCGCTCAGCGCCGAGTCGTGTCGCGGGGTCGCCGTCGTTCAGCGCCGAGTGACGTCGCGGTCGCGGGTGACGTCGGCTGGGGAGTCCCAGTCGTCGAGTAACGCCGTCTCGGCGTCGTCGAGCGGGAGCACGACGGCCTCGTCGCCGAGCGCCTCGAGCACGGCGCGCGCCGGTGTCCTTCCGCCGGCGAGCGCAGCGCGGAGCAGGGGGAGACAGCGCCGTGGCTCGTAGCGGGCGAAGAGAGGTTGCCATCGCCCGGACGGCCGCGGCGCGACGGCGGATCGGCCTTTGGCGTGGGTGGCGATTCGTTCGACCAGTGATGTGGTCACATACGGCAGATCGACGGCGATGGCGAGCGCTTCACGCTCGCGAAGCGCCGCGGCGTCGAGCAGCGCCGCGAGACCGCCGGCGGGGCCGACCCCCGGCGGATCGTCGTCGAGCGAGGGCAGGGCGAGCGCGTCGTACGCCGCGTGACGCCCGACGAGCACGACGTCCGCGGCCGGCAATGCGGTCCGGCAGAGCCGCACGAGGCGCGCCGCGAGCGACTCTCCGCCGTCGGGCGCAGGGAGCATTCCCTTGGCGATCCCGCCGAAGCGCGTCGCCTTCCCGCCGACGAAGAGCCCGACGAGGAGCGCCGTCATAGCTCCGACAAGAGGAGCACGTCAGCGGTCTCCCCCGCGTCGTACCCGCTCGAATCCTCGGGCACGATCACGAGGGCCTGCGCGTGCGCCAGGTTCACCGTCGAGCCCGACGCTTGCCCGGTCGTCGGCATGACGACGCCGCCGTCGAGGGTCGCGGTGTAGAAGCCGCGGCGCCCGGGCTTCTGACGGATCGGTGCGCCGAGGCGGAATCGTCGCGGGCTTCGCAGAGTGCGCTCGCCCTGCATGGTGCGGAGGAGCGGAACGCCGAAGAGCGCGAACGTCACCTGCGCCGACGTCGGATTTCCCGGAAGCCCGAGGACGAGCGTCTCTCCGCGCCGCCCGAGCGTGAGCGGCTTCCCGGGTTTCATGGCCACCTTGTAGAGCTCGAGCACGACGCCTTCCGCCTCGAGCGCCGGGCGCACGACGTCGTAGTCGCCCACGCTGACGCCGCCCACGGTGACGAGCACGTCGCTCGTCGCGAGTGCGGCAGCGATGCTCGCGCGCGTGTCGTCGAGCGTGTCCGACGTCGCGGCGAGCGTCGTCACAGTGGCGCCGACGGCGCGCGCGAGCGCCGCGATGACGAAGCTGTTCGATTCCGGAATACTCGCCGGACGCTCGCCGCTGCCCGGTTTCCGGAGCTCGTCGCCGGTGCTCAGGATGGACACGCGTGGTCGCTTCGCGACGCGCACCTCGCCGCGATCGAGCGCCGCGACGAGGCCGAGCTGGTACGCGCCGAGTCGTGTCCCTGCGTCGAGGGCGAGCGCGCCCCGCGCGATGTCCTCACCGGCGCGTCGCACGTGCTGCCCGACGTCGGGTCTCCGGTCGAAGCGCGCGGTGCGCTCGTTCACGATGACGTCTTCTTGCATCACGACGGCGTCGGCTCCGTCGGGTAACTGGGCGCCCGTGAAAATCCGGCACACTGAGCCCGCTCCCAGTCGGGGCGCCGGCCGCCCGGTGCGACTCTCACCGTCGATCGAGAACGTGAAGGGAGGTTCACCGAAAAACGCCGTAGAAAGGACCGCGTAACCGTCCATTGCGCTGTAGTCGAAAGCCGGCAGTGGCGACGTCGCGTGCAGTGGCTCAGAGAGCACGCGGCCGTGCGCCTGCTCGAGTGTGACGAGCTCCGACGTGAGGCGCGGTGCCACTCGCTGAACGTGCTCGAAGGCCTCGTCGAAGTTCAGCATGCTGATTCCTTTTAGAGCGACTTCAGTCGCTCGGAACACCAGGCAATTGCAGCGTCGACCAGAATGCTGGGATTGGCGCGCGAAAACGAGCCCTCGCAGTGACGGGGGCTCGTTTTCGTGCACTCGACGTCATCGGAAGACGCTGTAGTACCGGTTACTGCCGCGCGTCATCGACGATGTGCGTGTGCAGTCGGAAGGGACGCGGGAACGATTCGGAGCGTAAACGTGTTCATGACGTTGAAAGGGCGTGGGCGTGCTTCGAAACAACGTCGTGAGTTGCCTTGCGCCGCAGGTGGACGCATGATCACATTCATGATGGTGCGCCGGCCAGTGTGGAGCTTTGCCCGCTCCTTGACGCTCGCGACGAGCCTGCTCGTCGGGTTCGGTCCGAGCATCATGATGGCCGCACCCGCGGCCGCTCAGACCGCGGCTGCGCCGGCGAGTCCGCCAGCGCCCGCGGCGCCTCCCGCTCCGGCAGCGCCTCCCGCGGCGCCCGCTCCGGCGAGTGCGCCTGCTCCCGCGGCGCCCGCTCCGGCGAGCGCGCCCGCGCCCGCTGCAGCGCCGAAGGCCGTGGCGCCGAAGCCCGTCGCCGCTCCGGCGCCGAGGGTCGTGTCGGCGCCCGCGCCGAACATGGGCGTACCGCCGACGGCACCGCCGCAATCGGCGCCCCCCCCTCCTCCTGAAACGGATCAGAGCGCGCCGCCCGTCGGCGGTCAGATCGACGATCGCGACCCGCGCGCGCTCGATCAGTGGCACTCGGAGCTCGATCCGTACGGTGCGTGGGCAGACGACACGAAGTACGGGCACGTCTGGGTTCCCGATCGCGGCGTCGTCGGGGAGAACTTCTCCCCGTACGTGACGGCGGGTCACTGGGCTCTCGACACCGACGACAACTACGTCTGGGAGAGCGACTATCCGTTCGGCAACGTCGTCTTCCATTACGGCCGCTGGGCGTGGACGTCGTACGGCTGGTCGTGGGTCCCCGGTAATCAGTACGCCCCCGCGTGGGTGGACTGGCGCGTTCCGACGTCGTCGACGTACGCCTACGTCGGCTGGGCGCCGCTCGGGCCGGAGTTCATCTGGTCGAGCGGCGTCGCGGTCTCGCTCTGGTACCCGTCGCCGTATTACTGGGTGTTCTGCCCGAGCGCGTATCTGTTCAATCCGTACCCGTATCACTACCTCGTCACGCGGCCCGCGTACGTGCGCGGCCTCGGCTACTACACGACGCGGAACTATGTCGGCGCGTCGGCGCGGATCGGACGTGGTCCGCCGCTCTCTCTCGCGCATGTTCCTGCGGGTTCCGTGCCCGGAGGCCGTGTCGCGGCCGGCGGTCGCGTCGGGTTCTCCGCGGCGGCGGGTGCGCGCGTCACCACGGGTCGTGTCGCGGGAGGCGCGCGCGTCTTCTCGTCGGCGTCCGGCGCGCGCACGCTCTCTGGCGGAGTGTCGGCGCGGGCGTACTCGTCGCCGCGGGTCGTCGGTCCACCGCGCGCAGTGGCATCGTCGTATTCGGCGCGCGGATACGCTTCGTCGTTCTCGTCGCCGCGCACGTACTCGTCGCCGTCGTATTCGTCGCCACGCGCGTACTCGGCCCCGCGCACGTACTCGCCTTCCGGCGCGTCGCCGCGTGTCTACTCGCCGTCGTACTCGTCGCCGCGCGCGTACGCGCCGTCGGCCTCTCCGCGGGTATACTCGCCGTCCTCGTCCCGCGTGTACTCCCCGTCGGTCTCCCCGCGTGTGTACTCGCCGTCCTCGTCGCCCCGCATGTACTCACCGGCTTCCCATCCGTCATACGGAGGCGGCGGCGCGCACTTCGGCGGAGGCGGCGGCGCGCACTTCGGCGGTGGTGGCGGCGGCCATCATCGGTGAGCGCATGAAGACGGCAGGGTTTGCGGTCGTCTCGGTCGTCTCGATGGCGTGCGGAGGGCTCGCCGTCGGTTGCGGTAGCGATCACGACTCCGGCTACGGCTACGGTTCCGGCGAGAAGGTGAGCGACTACGGCGACCTGTGTCAGCTCCAGCGCCCGACCGCGTCCCAGAGCGTGGACATCGACACCGACCAGACGCTCGACGCGGACCCGGGCGCCGGCGTGTTCGTGGAGTATGCCGCGGGCGGCACGTATCACCTGTTCACGACGTGCGACACGGACACGAGCAAGCTGAGCTGCCGCTGGTCGTTCACGGCGAGCATCGACCCGACGCTGTCCCTCGCCGTCACCGACGACGGAAGCCTCGAGTCGGACGACACCATCACGCGACTCGACAAGGGCGGCGTGCGTCTCGATTTCACCACCGACGCCGACGCCGACGGAGTGGCCATCAAGGTCCCGGCGGGTGAGAGCCTCCGGCTCAACATGCTACTCGACGGCTGCTACGACCCGCGCTTCGTGAACTGGGTGTCGGACGGTTCGGTGCGCACCGGTTCCCCGTCGGACCCTCTGGTCTTCGTTCCGACGTCGCCCTGAGCGTCGAACCCCCGACGGCTCGCGGCGGCTCCGCTGCGACGCGCGCCCTCTGCGCTTCATGAACGACGCTGCGGTGCGTTTCGCCCCGGGCGGAATGAGCGCCCGCGACGCGCGGCGGCACCGCGGCTTTTCGTTTACAGGGTGGCTTCTACTGTCCAGGAAGCTCCAAAAAAACCTCCGTAGACCGGCGTGTGAGTGGTACTAGGCTCCGCCCGCTCGCCCCCAAGCGCCATGATCGCCCAAGAACCGAACGCGTCGCTGACGGGCGTCGCGAGCGTCCATGTGGACTCATCGTCCCGTGAACGGGAGCTCTCGTAGGAGTCGCCGATGGCTCAAGATTTACTCTTCTCACTCTACATCCTCGTGCTGGCCGGCTTTCTCGGTCACCACGTGATCAGCAAGGTGCCGCACCTTCTGCACACGCCGTTGATGGCAGGCACGAACGCGATCGCCGGCATCTCGCTGGTCGGTTCGCTCGTCGCAGCCGGCGGTGATTTCGGCAACGTGCCGACGATCCTCGGCTTCATCGCCGTGGTGTGCGCCACCATCAACACGGTCGGTGGCTTCCTCATCACCGACCGCATGCTCCGCATGTTCAAGAAGAAGAAGCCGGGGGCCCGCTGATGGAAAGCGAGAACTCTCTCATCGGCTTCTCGTACCTGGTCGCGTCGGTCTGCTTCATCCTGACGCTCCAGTTCCTGAGCTCGCCGAAGCTCGCGCGCCGCGGCGTGCTCATCGGCGTCTTCGGCATGACCGTCGCCGTCATCGGCACGCTCATGAAGCCGGAGATCGTCGTCTTCAAGTGGATCATCCCGGGCGTCCTCATCGGTTCGCTCGTCGGCGGCGCGATGTCCGCCTGGATCCCGATGACGAAGATGCCGGAGCGAATCGCGCTCTCGCACGCCTTCGGCGGTCTGGCCGCCGCGCTCGTCGGCATCTCGGAGTACGTCCGTCACGACCCGCACGAGCTCACCGCGGTGACCATCACCGCGCTTGGATTCGAGACGTTCTTCGGCTTCTTGACGTTCACCGGAAGCTTGATGGCCTTCGGCAAGCTCCAGGGGCTCATCTCCGGGCGGCCGATCACGTTCCCGGGCCTGAACGCGATCAACATCGCCGCCTTCATCGGCAGCCTCGTCGGGCTCATCGTGTTCGTCATGCACCCCGAGATGGCGAACATCTTCTACGGCATCTGCGCAGTGGGCATCGTCATCGGCGTGACCGCGGTCATCCCCATCGGCGGCGCCGACATGCCCGTCGTGATCTCGCTCTTGAACTCGTACGCCGGCCTCTCGTCCAGCGCCACCGGGTTCGCGATTCACAACAACGTCCTCATCATCGCCGGCGCCCTCGACGGCACGAGCGGTTTCATCCTCTCGATGATGATGAGCAAGGCGATGAACCGCTCGTTCGCGAACGTGCTCTTCGGCGCGTTCGGAACCGGTGATTCCACGGCGGCAGCCACGAGCGGCGATACGCGCGCGCCCCAGTACAACCAGGGGACGATCGAGGACGCGGCGTCGACGCTCGAGGCCGCGCAATCGGTCATCGTGGTGCCGGGTTACGGGCTCGCCGTCTCGCAGGCGCAGCACGCCGTTCGTGAGCTCGGGCAGATTCTCGAGAAGCGCGGGGCGAAGGTCAGTTACGCGATTCATCCCGTCGCGGGCCGCATGCCCGGGCACATGAACGTCCTCCTGGCGGAGGCGGACGTGCCCTACGACCAGCTCTTCGACATCGAGGACATCAACGACGACTTCGCGCAGACCGACGTGGTCCTCGTCGTCGGCGCCAACGACGTCGTGAACCCCGCCGCGAAGACGAACAAAGGCAGCCCCATCTACGGGATGCCCGTCTTCAACGTCGAGAACTCGAAAACCGTCATCGTCCTCAAGCGCAGCATGAACACGGGCTTCTCCGGCCTCGACAACGAGCTCTTCTACCTGCCGAACACCATGGTCGTCCTCGGCGACGCGAAGAAGACGCTGCAGAAGTTCAAGAGCGAGCTCGAGACGCGCGAATAGTAGCCTTGGCCCAGCCTTCACTTACGGGGGGCCTTGGCCCCCCGCAGCTTCGCCTTCGGCGAACTGCTCCCCCCGCCGCTTCGCGGGCTCGCTGCGCT
>DATAZL010000025.1:0-7533 GCA_036272055.1 Polyangiaceae bacterium
GGATTCGACGAGAGCGCAAGTGAAAGCATCGCCTGCGTCGACCTGTTTCACCGCGTCCAGGCCACCCACAACCGTGGGCCAGGCAACGGTCTCGGTCGACGCATCGACTCCCGCCTGGCTGCTCGCGTTCAACCCCCAGCACTCGACCTTCTCTGCTTGGTTCAGCATGCAAGTGTGAGCGTCTCCAGTAGTTACTTCGACGGCATCTGCGACCTCTGTCCCGAGTCCGCTGGCGGCGAAGCGGCGGATGCGCTCCGGCCCCGGCTGCGTGTCGCCGATGAGCGTCTCGTCACGGACTTCGCTGAAGTTGTTGGCTCCCCAGCACGCCACGTGTCCCATCGCGTAGACGGCGCAGGTATGAGAGCCGCTCAACGCCAGGCTCGTCACGTTGTTGAGAGTGTTTTCGGCTCCTATTGCGCCGTCCACCGGTTCTGGAGATAGAATCGTGTCCTTGTCGCGAGCCATTGACGCGCCACTTTGCCGATACTGATTGTCTCCCCAGCAGAACAGCGACGACGAAGGGCCAGCAACTGCGCAGGTGTCATTGCCGCGAGCGACGATGGTCGCGACAATTGCGGGAAGCCCGCTCACCGGAATCGGAATGTCCGAGCCGTTAGAGACCCTATCGTCGCCGAGCTGTCCCAACACGTTCGAGCCCCAACACGACGCAACATGTTCTGTAGTTATCACGCAGCTGTGAGACTCGCCGGCGCTAATGCTCTGTACCTCGTCGCATCCGCTCGCGACGCACGAGAAGCTGCAAGCGACGCCACACTTGCCGCAGTTGGTGAGCGTCGTGCCGTCGGTTTCGCAGCCGTCCTGGGCGTCATTGTTACAGTCGAGGATCGAGGCGGGGCAGCTCACGACCCACTTACCGGCCACGCAGGCCACGGTCGTGCCGGTGAACGTCGGCGCTCCGCTGAGATCCGGATCGGCCGCGTCGACGAGGCCGTCGCAGTCGTCGTCGATGCCGTTGCAGAGCTCGGGCGCCGTCGGGTGGATGGTGAGCGAAATGTCGTCACAGTCGCCTGGGGTGACGACGTAGCCGTCGAGCTTCTGGTCGCACACGTGCTTCGCTCGATTGGCGTCGCCGAAGCCGTCGCCGTCCTGGTCGCGGTACCAGGTGTGCTTCTTGTCGAGCAGTCCGCCGTCGCCCTCACGAACCTCGTCTACTAGCCCATCGCAGTCGTTGTCTCTGTCGTCGCAGACTTCGGCGTTACCGGGGTACCGGTTCGAATCGCTGTCGTCGCAGTCGTCGAATACGTTGGTCGTCGAATCCGCGGAAAGCCAGTTGCCGTTGGGGCATCCTTTTGGGTTTTGCTCGCATGTGACGACGAACGTTGCGTTCTTCGCGAGATGGTTGTCCTTGTCATTGTCGCAGTACAGACGCTTCGGGTTGACTGGATTGTCATCCGTGATGCCGTTGCAGTCGTTGTCGAGGCCGTCGCAGACTTCGGGGCCCGGTCCGAGCGCGCCGCTGCAGGCGGACCATTTCTCGTGGTCGCAATACTGCGCACCGGGGGTGCAGGTGCCGAGGTGTAGATTCCTTGGGTAGGCGAGCGGCGTACCGTCGCCCTTCGCCCAGCAGGGCTGGTGCTGATCATCGCTGCACGAGCAGCTGGCGACGTCGGTCTTGCCGTCGTCACCGAGTCCGTTGCAGTCGTCGTCCTTCAAGTTGCAGTTGTTCGGTTCCTGGACGCCGCCGGGACCGTTCCCCGCGGGACCGTCCCAGACGCCTGGATGGACATTGGGGTCGGAATCGTCGCAGTCGTCTCCCGAGATCAGGGGGACGCCGTTCGTGACGACGCAGCCGTCGTTGGCGTAGGAGCCGTCGCCGTCGGCGTCCTGGGTGTGATAGACGCACTTGCCGTTCGTGCAATCCGTGACGACGCAGCCGTCGGGGGTCGACTGCGCGACGGTACAATCCGACGGGGTGGAGCAGGCAGAGGTATCTGCATCCCTCGACGTCGCGTCCGTAGGCGAGGCGTCGAGAGTGGCCATGGCGACTTCAGTCATGGAGCCTGCGTCTGGCGCGACGGGAGGTGAATCGGTTGAACCGCATGCGGACAAGCACGCGGCAATCGCGGAAGCGATGAAGAAGAGCATGCGTCGCATGATTACCGAATCCCCTGAGCTCACAGTGGCGTGTGACTTCGTGGCGGAGGCGAGACCACACATGGCTCCCACTCCGACGACCTCACGTGCCTTAACACGTCACCTGCGAACGAAAATGAGCAGTTGTTTCAAAAAGGACAAATGACTACAGACCTTGTCGGATCTCAGAGGCCGCAGCAGCGGAATCCGACGTCGTGACGAGCCTGATGTCTCAGAGACGTTTCGACCGCGCCGCATGCAGTGTCGGATGGCAGCGGAGAGATGTACGAACCGCCGCGAACGAGACAGCGATCATCCTTGCCTGGCGCGCTGGGGTCCGTCTCGCAGGAATCTTCCCATTCCGCGGCATTGCCGGACATATCGGCGAATTGCGCGTAGCCCGGTGAAGGCGAGTGACAAGGTGCTCGCGTTCCAACCTCGTACAGCGAAGCGTCGTCGTAGGTACAGCTTCCAAGCGGCGGCGGTGAATTCCCGGACGCATAGTGGAACTGTCCGCCCGCAGAGCACGCGTTCATCCACTGGCTCTCGCCGGCGTTCGAAGCGAGCGTCTCTGGATTCGCGCCGCCCCTCACGCTTCCACAGAGACGTCTCTCGTGAGCCTGGCAATACGCGTAGGCGTCACACCAGTCGACACAGACGACGGGAAGCTTCGATGCTCGACAAGTTTTCATCGCAGTACCGGTGCAACCACTCTCCGCGTCGCAGGTTCCTCCGTCGAGGACGCACGGTGCGTCGCTCGTCGCGGGGTTCATGCAGCCTTCGTCGGGAGCAAAGTCGTCGGGTTTCCACGAACAGGCGTCGGGCCGATCCGGCCAGGTCGGCCGGGTTGCGACCCACGCCAGGTAATCGGACATGGTCACTTCGGTCGCGTCTACGTCGATGGCGACGCAGCGTCCGCTCTCGGGATTGCACTGCCCGGTGGGCGCCACGCAATGCGGATTGCCGCTCTCGTCGCAGCGTTCTGCCGCAAGCCAGCTTTCCCCACCCCCGCAGTACGGCCGGCACCCGTCCGCGCCCGCCGTGCTCCCCGTTCCGCCGACGGCTCCGTCGCGAAGCGCTCCCCCCAAACCTGGAACGTCGCCCGTGGACGTTGTCCCGGAGCTCGCTCCATCGCCGCCTCGGTTGTTGAGGCTGGACTCGTCGCCGCCTACGCCTCGCCCGCCACGCAGCGCTCCGCTCCCGCCCGCGCTCGAGACGCCCGCGTCGGAGCCGTCAGAGAGTCGGAAGGGCTCCATGCCGAGCAGGTTCTGGCAGCTTGCGAGGAGGAGCGCGCCGGCGAAGAGGCTCGCGATGCGCATGGTCAGAAGGCTCCGCGGAGCGCTGCGGTGACGCCTCCGTTCGACGGCGCCACGACGATGGAGATGCTTTCGCGCTTCGTGTCGGCGTGTCGCTGGACGAAGTAGAAGACGACTCCCGTCGCGAGCGCTGCACCGCCGATGGCGGCGAAGACATTCGCGATGCGCGCGTCGCGGACGGCGGCGGCGTAGAGGTCGAGGGGCTGGTGTGTTGCGCAGACGTGGGGAGGGCAGGCGGCGTCGGCCGTCTCGTACTTGCCCCACGACGCGGCTCCGAAGCCGAGCGCGACTCCGAGGGACGCGAGGCCGACTCCTCCGGCGATGTAGCTTGCCAGAGGGATGTGCACGCCCGTGTCCGTGCCCGACCGCGGCGTTGTCGCATCCGACGGCGTTGTCGCATGAGACGGCGTAGGAGGCAGTGCGGGTGCTTTCGGTGCTGCGACGGGGAGCGGCGGTTCGCGGAGCTCGCACGACGTGGCCGTGCCGTCGGAAACGACCACCGTGGTGGACACTACGACGCGGCCTGCGCGCCGGAGCTCGAGCTGGTGGGCACCGGAGTTCGCCGGGAACGGCGTGGACCATGCCGGGCGCGGGAGCGGCGCGCCGTCGAGCCACGCCTCGGCGCCGTTGCTCGCGGCGAGCTGGACGGTGAGCGTGCCGGCGAGACGTTCCATGTCCCGCGCGTCGTCTGAGGCGCGCGCGGCGCGTTCGTCGTCGCCGTCGTGACGGCTCGCTTCTTCGGCCCTGCGGAAGTACGAGAGCGCCGTCGCGAACCTGCCCTGACGCCGCTCGCAGAGGCCGAGGTTGAGGAGCGCTGCGATCGTCGGAACCAGGGCGTAGCTCTTCGCGAGCGCGACGCACGCCTCGGCGGGCCGCTCTGCCTCGAGGAGCGCTCGGCCGTCCTCGAAGAGCTGCCTCCCTTGCGCGATCGCGGGACCATCCGCGGTGGCGGAGGGCTGAGCGTGGACGAGCGCGGTGACCGAGAGGACGGCAAGCACGGCGTTCGAGGCCCTGCGACGGATCACGGGTACCTCTCGTAGATGGGACGCAGAGGTGGCGCCTCGACCTTCACTGGGACGTCGTGTGGCGGCTTCGCCGTGACGATTCGTACCTTGTGCGGTCTGGGCAGAGGTGGGGCCGGCGCTGTCACTTCTGGTCGGGGGCCAGGCTTTTCGCCGGTTTTCGCCGGTTCGGTCGGTGCGGGCACTGGCGACCTCACCGGCCGCGCGCGCCCACTCGCGGCGGTCACCGCCGCTGCCTTCGGGAGCGAGTGCACGCGGATGAACATCGCCGATGCCACGACGAGGGCGACGACGAGGGGCGTCATCGTGCGGCGTGACAGGAGACGCGGACGGACGAAGCGGGCGAGTCGCTTGTCCGGCGACCACGACGAGATGACCGGCGCGACGGAGAGCCGCGAGCTGGTCGAGAGCTGCGGAGGGGGCCGTTCACTCGGAAGCGTCTCGTGTGGCGAGAACGACTCCGGGACATTCCGGATCGCGTCCATCAGCGCCTGCCGCAGCGCGCGCCCGTCCTCGTAACGCCCGTCGGGGACGCGGACCAGGCAATGCGCGATGACCGCGTCGATCGCCTCCGGACACTCCGTCGCCAGCTCGCGGGCACGCGGGATCCGGCCGTGCGCGATGGCGGTGTAGAGCTGCGGCATCGACGGCGCCTGGAACGGCGGCTGGCCGGTGATGAGCTCGAAGAGGGTCGCGCCGAGGGCCCAGACATCCGAGCGCGGGTCCGCCGTCTGGGCGTCGAGGAGCTGTTCGGGCGGCATGTAACACGGCGAGCCCACGATGGAGCCCGGCGCCGTGATCGCGCACGTCGCGCTGTCCATGCCGGCGTCGGACTTCGCGAGACCGAAGTCGAGCACCTTCACGAAGTCGTGCCCGTCTCTGTCGTGGGTGACGAACAGGTTTGCGGGCTTCACGTCGCGATGCACGATGCCGGCCGCGTGCGCCTCGGCGAGGGCGTCGAGTGCTTGCAGCAGGAGCCGGACGGAGAGGAGCGGCTCGAGACGTCCGCGCGTCGCGACCCACTGCGCGAGATCGTGGCCCTCGAGGTACTCCATGACGATGTACGGGACGCCGCTCGACAGCTCCCCGACGTCCATGACCCTTGCCACGTGAGGGCTGCGGACGCGGAACGCCGCGCGCGCCTCGCGCTTGAAGCGCGACAGGAATTCGGGGTTCGCGAGCTCCGCGCGCAGGAGCTTGATCGCGACCATCTCGTCGAGCTTGCGGTGCCTGGCCTGAAACACGCGGCCCATCCCGCCCTTGCCGAGGAGACGGCCGAGCTCGTATTTCGGGCCGAGCTCCGCCTCGAAGGCGGCGTCTGCCGCCTCCGTGGATTCACTCGGTGACGTTTCCGTCGGGCCCTCTCGCAATCGACCCTCGCTTCTCGCGGGCGCCCGATCGGCGAACTCCGCAGAGTGTCAGGATGGCGATAGCGCCATCCCTCGCACCACGACAATGGGCATTTCTGAAGCGAGACCCCGTCGTCGTGCTATCGAGCACGCCTCGAATGTCCGCTTCTGCGCCGTCTTCTTCGCTTGGATCCGCGGTTCTCGTCGGGGTCCAGCTTCCCGGTGTCTCCGACGAGGAGCACGCTGCCGATCTGGCGGAGCTCGGGAGGCTGACGCGCACCCTCGGGTACGAGGTCGTGGGCACGGTCAGTCAGCGCCGTGACTCGCTCGCTGCGGGAACGGTCGTGGGTGAGGGGAAGCTCAAGGAGCTCGCCGAGCTGACCGGCGGAAAGGGCGTCGTTCCCTCGAGCGCGCCGGAGAAGAAGTCCAAGGTGCGCGCCCGCTGGGCGGCCGAAGCCGGTCGTTCCAGCAACGACGGTGGCGACGACGACGATGAGAACGACGAGGGACAGCCGAAGATGGTCGTCGTCGACCACGAGCTCACCCCGACGCAGGCGCGAAATCTCGAGAAGGCGACGGGCGCGACGGTGCTCGATCGCCCCGGCGTCATCGTCGACATCTTCCACCGGCATGCGAAGACCCGCGAGGCGCGGCTCCAGGTCGAGATCGCTCGGCTGAAGTACGTCGCGCCACGCATGCGTGAATCCGCGGACAGCGAGCGGCGAGCGGGGCGCGGTGCAGGCGAATCGGCGCTCGAGCTCGATCGACGTAAAGTGCGCGACCGCATCGCCGAGCTGCGCGAGGAGCTCGCGTCGATCCAGAAGCGCGACGAGAGCCGCCGCAAGGGGCGACAGGGCCAGCTCCGTGTCGCGCTCGTGGGCTACACCAACGCCGGAAAGTCGTCCCTCATGCGAGCGCTGACGAGCAGCGACGTGCTCGTCGAGGACAAGCTCTTCGCGACGCTCGACACGACGGTGCGCGCGCTCCAGCCCGAGACGAAGCCGCGCATCCTCGTCTCCGACACGGTCGGCTTCATCAAGAAATTGCCGCACGACCTCGTCGCGTCGTTCCGCTCGACCCTCGACGAGGCGCACGACGCGTCGCTCCTTCTCTACGTGGTGGACGCCTCCGATCCGACCCACGAAGCGCAGCTCGAGGTGACGCGCGCCGTGCTCCGCGAGATCGGCGCCGACGCCGTGCCCGGTAAGCTGCTCTTCAACAAGTCCGACCGCCTGGACGAGGCGACCCGCGACTCCCTCGAGAGCGCGCACCCGGACGCCGTCTTTCTGTCCGCGAAAACCCCGGAGGACGTCGCCGCGCTGCGGCAGACCATCGTCGATTTCTTCGAGCAAGCGATGATCGACGAGGAGCTCGTGATTCCGTACGACAAGCAGCGCCTGGTCGGTGACGTCTACGAAGAGGCCCGCGTCCTGTCCGAAGAGTACGACGACCAGGGCGCGCGACTCCGGATCCGTGCCCTGCCGGAGACCCTGGCCCGCTTGCGACACGCCGTTTCCAGCTGAAAAGCGGCGACTTCGTCGCGACGGCGGTGACCTGAGGACGGCAATGACGTCGTGAGATTGGTTGTGAGGGGGTCTTACCCCCGCGGGCTCGCTACGCGACCCGCTCCCCCGCCGCTTCGCGGGCTCTTAGTTTGTGAGGGGGTCTTACCCCCGCGGGCTCGCTACGCGACCCGCTCCCCCGCCGCTTCGCGGGCTCTTAGTTTGTGAGGGGGTCTTACCCCCGCGGGCT